>JHUT02000005.1 GCA_000690595.2 Natrinema mahii
GGCCGCAAGAACCACCTCACGCTGCACTTCCGCAGCCTCGGTGGGCTGGTTCGAGTCGCCGGCGACATCGCCCGCGCCGAGGACCGCGATCGGACGACTCGCGAGGACGTCCTCCAGGCCAAGCAGCGCTCGCGCTCGATCGAGCAACAGCTCGCCGACGACTACATCGAGCGCCGCAAGGACTACGAACTGCAGGTCAACGAAGGCGGCGTCGAGGGACGGGTCAACGGCCTCGCCGTCATGGGCGAGGACTCGGGCATCATGCTCCCGGTCATGGCCGAGATCGCCCCCGCACAGGGCGGCGGGCAGGTCATCGCCACCGGGAAGCTCCAAGAGATGGCCGAGGAGTCGGTCCAGAACGTCTCCGCGATCATCAAGAAGTTCTCCGACGTCGACCTCTCGGAGAAGGACATCCACATCCAGTTCGTCCAGGCCGGCCAACAGGGCGTCGACGGCGACTCCGCCTCGATCACCGTGGCGACCGCCGTCATCTCCGCCCTCGAGAACATCCCGGTCGACCAGTCGGTCGCCATGACGGGATCGCTCTCCGTGCGCGGCGACGTGCTGCCGGTCGGCGGGGTCACCCACAAGATCGAGGCCGCCGCCAAGGCCGGCTGTACGACGGTCATCATTCCCGAAGCGAACGAACAGGACGTGATGATCGAGGACGAGTACAAGGACATGATCGAGATCGTCCCCTGCTCGAACATCAGCGAGGTCTTGGACGTCGCTCTGATGGGCGAACCGAAGAAGGACTCGCTGGTCGACCGACTCAAGTCGATCACCGGCACCGCGTTCGATCAGGGCACCGTCGGCTCCGCCGGCGGCTCGAACCCGAGCCCGCAGTAAATGCCCCAGTGGGCGACGTTCCTCGGTCTCACGGGCGTCGTCCTCGCGTTGTTGCTCGTTTTATCGCATCTCACCCAGTCGGCGTTTACCGACGGGACTGACGACACCGACGGAACGGACGCGGCGAGACGCGACGCATCGACCGACGCCGAGCCACGGCGGTCCGCCGACGCTCCCCTCGAGCCGGCTTCGGCCGACGATGCGGAGCCGTCCCCCGCCGATGCCGTCCGCGAGCGGGCCTCGGACGACGGTGAGTGGCGGTCGCACGACGGTCACGGCCGATCCGGATCGGTGAGCGAGCACGGCTCGAGCGGCGGTGAGCGGCCGGCGGAGCGATCGGCGACGCCGCCGAGCGCCGCCGGCACCGAGTCCGACGGGGAACCGAACCGCGACGCGAGCGACCCGATTGCGTCCGCTCGCGAGGTGGACCGGCCCGAGCCGGCCGGCCCCGGCGTCGATCCGGACTCGCTCTCGACGGGGATGGTCCTCGCGAACGTCGCGTTCTCACAGGGGCTGTTCGCCCTGCTCTTGCTCGGGGCGGCGATCTATACGGCGATCCCGGCGTCGGCGCTGGGCGTCGCGTTCTCGCTTTCGTACCTCGAGTCCGGCCTGTTTTTGGGGACCGTCGCCGGGCTCGCGTTCTACGTCGCGAACGAACTCGCCGCCGCGGGGGCGACCCGGTTCGGGTTCGATCACGACGAGGCGCTGCGGGAGCTGCTCTCGCCGGACTCGGCGACGGGCTGGCTCGTCCTGCTGGTCGGGGTGTTGCCGATCATCGCCGGCTTCGAGGAACTGCTCTTCCGAGCGGCGCTGATCGGCGTCCCCGCGGCCGGCTACGGCGTCTCGCCGTGGCTCCTCGCGGTCGGGTCCTCGATCGCCTTCGCCCTCGGGCACGGGATGCAGGGCTCGGTCGGGATCGTCGTGACCGGCCTGCTCGGCTTCGGCCTCGCGGCCGTCTACATCGTCACCGGCAGCCTGCTTGTCGTCGTCGTCGCTCACTACCTCGTCAACGCCCTCGAGTTCGTCGTCCACGAGGGGCTGGGCCTCGAGTGGGCCGAAACCCTCGAAGGCTAAGGGCGGGGAGCCCGTCGACCGGGCATGGACTTACGTGCCGGCTCACCGGCCCGCTCTCGAGCGGTCACCGCCATGATCGTGAGCTACTTCGCCGTGTTGGCCTACGCGACGGTCACGAACGATCCGCGGGCGGTGACGCTTACGGAACTCGGCTTCGGCGTCATCGCGATCGCGGTGGGGACGATGTTGTACGGGCAGCGGTCGACGCCGGGGCTGCGGTCGGTGCTGCTCGCGGGCGCGGGGAGTCTCGTCGCGGGCGGCGTGTTGAACTTCGGTGCCGTCCTCACGCGCTCGAGCGCCGTCGAGACGCTCTCCTCGCTGCTGATCTTTCTGGGGATCGGCTGCTACGTCTACGCGGTCTGGCGCAGTTGATCGGTTTCGGGGGTTCGACCGCTCGTGGCGTCACTCGAGTCGGCCGTCACCGAGACGAGTCCGTCCTCGTCGCACGTCGCGCTATCCGGCCGGCGGGTTCTCGCCTCGAGCCCGAAGCCCGACGGCGAGTCCCGCGACGATTCCGAGCCCGGTCGCGATCACGATCGAACCGATCACGCCTGCTCGGAGCGAGACGAGCGCGACGAGCAAGACGGTGAGGACGGTGACGCCGAACGCCCCGAGGCCTATAGTAGCCACTGAAAGTCATTGCACATCTGATCGCACGACAGCGTCGTGATCAGTGTGTGAATCGTTTCAGTGGCTACTATAGCGCGAGCGGGTGGGGCGTCCCGTCCGCGTGCCGTCCGAACTGGACGAAAACGACGGCTGCGACCAGGACGCCGGCCCCGACCCCGGCTGGCAGGCCGACGAGTACCGAGAACTCGATTGCCGGGACCAGCAGCTCCGACACGGCGACGACGACGACGAGAAACGCTGCGATACCCGCCGCCGCGGCGTAGCCGAGCGTTCGACCGCGCATTTCACTCACGGTGACAGTACGACTGTGGACACGATAGAGGCTCCGACCGGGACGGCGGGTCGGTTAGAACTGCTCGAGCCCGGTCTGTTCGGCCTCCGCGAGGAGGTCCTCGCAGGTGGCCCACGATGCGCGCGCGAACGGTGGCAGCTCCCCGTGGTCGTCGACGTACGTCGCGAGGAACTCGCGGGTCGTCGAATCGCCCGGGTAGCCGCTGCCGATCTCGCCGTACTCCTCGGCCAGCGCCGCGACGTGGGCGTCCCGTTCGACCTTGGCGACGACGCTGGCCGCGCCGACCAGCGGCGACTCGTCGTCGGCCCCGTGGCGCGCGTCGATGGCGAGGCCCTCGAGCGAGCAGGCGTCGGCGACCCGGCGGGCGAAGCGGTCGGCGTCGGTGTCACAGGCGTCACAGAGCCCCGAGAACTGCTCGGTCGCGCTCGCGGCGCGAGCGCGGTCCGCGAGCGCGCCCTCGATGGCCGTCGCGTGGGCCGCGACCGCCAGCGAGTTCATATCGGTCTCGGGGTCGTCGATCCGCGCCGGCGTGGTCTCGGCGACGCCGACCGCGATCCGGTCGTCGTCTCGTAGTGTGGCCGCCAACTCCTCGCGGCGCTCGGGCGAGAGCCGCTTCGAATCCCTGATCCCGTCGGGGAGGTCGTCGGGCTCAGCGACGTGGACGGCCGCGGCGAACATCGATCCCAGTGCGGGGCCCTTGCCGGCCTCGTCGACGCCGAATGGCATACGACGTGGATCCGTCGCCGGGCGCTAAACCGTTGCGTTGTCGATCCCCGATTTCCGGTCGTATGTCGCACGATATTTGTCCGTGGACTCGAAACCGGCGCGTCGTGCAATCCGACAGCGAGGAAATCGAGGTCGACGCGCCCGCTCGGCTCCTCGAGCGAGCGGACGTTCTCGCGACCGCGCTCGGGACGAGCCGGTCGGAGCTGCTCGTCGCCGCGTTACGGGACTACGTAGAGAACGCCCGGGAGGGGCCGCTCGAAGGGGAGGTCGCCGCCGCCTACTACGACGACGAGATCGCGTACGAGGAACTGACCGCCCTGGTGGGCGAGCGACGCGCGGCCGACTTCCGGCTCCTCAAGGGACAACTCGAGTCGGCGTCCGTCGACCGATCCCCGGAACCGTAGCCGGGGCGTGAGATGCCCCGTTTCGACCGATCGGTCGACGGCGGCTCAGGCGTCTCCCGCCGCCGTCTCGGAGCCGTCGCGCGGCTCGTCTATAGTAGCTCTTGAAACGATTTACACACCGATCACAACGCTGCCCTGCGGTCGGGTGTGCAGTGACTTTCAAGAGCTACTATAGGAAGTACGCCTCGCGTTCGAACGGTTCGTTTTCGCCTTCGACGCCGGTCACGTCCAGCGCCGTCACCTCGGCGTCGGTCTCGAGCAGCCCCGCCAGACTCGGCTCGGTCCGGCCGCCGTCGCTGCTGATCAGTTCCTTCACGTAGAGCCCGCCCTCGCCGTGGAGTCGGACCTCGGCCTCGGTCGGAGATCGCAGATCGCCGTCGATGGCGTAGACGGTCCGCTCGCGGGTCAGCCCCGCCCGCCGGTGGTCGACCCGCTCGGGCGTGTACTGCTCGACGGTCGTCCCCTCGAGTTCGGCGAGGGCGGTCTCGAAGGCGTCCTCGTCGACCGACTCGGCGAACTCGACGTCGGCGCGATAGTGCTTGCTCGCGTCGTGTTCCTTGACGCGCTCGACCATCTCGTAGGTCGCCAGCCGCAGGCCGTCGACCTCGACCGCGCCCGCGGCGGCCTCGTTGATCTCGGCCTCGAGTTCGGCCGGGTCGGGGTCGCGCACCGCGGGGCGTTTCACCTCGAGGACGAACGGTCGTCCCCCCTCGAGCATGCGGGCGTCGACGTCCTCGCGGCCCGCGCCGTGGAAGGTGCCCTCGTCGCCGTCCATGGCGTCGACGACGTGGGGCCGGACGACCTGTTCGACACTGGTGTCGTACATGTAGCCGGAGCCGCCGCAGTAGTCACAGGGCTCCTCGCCGTCGTCGCCCAACTGAATGCCGCTGCCGCCACACTCCCGGCACGGCCACTCGGTCTGGGGAATGTCCCGCTCGAGTTTGCGATAGCGGCCGTAGACGAACGCGGGGTTGATCTGGACGTCGACCGCGTGGCTCGTGACCGTCTCCGCCTCGAGGGCCTCGAGCGGGTCGAACCCCGCGAGATCGACGACCGCGAGGACGTCCGGTCGGTCGAAGTCGACGTCCGTGCCGGTTGTCGCGCCGACGCGGCGGCCGACTTCGCGGTTCATCTCGCGTTTCATCGACTCGCCGGCGTCGGGCTCGAGGTCGGCGTCCTCCCGGAGCAGGCGCTCGTTCTCCTCGACCAGCGGCGGGACGCGGGTCCCGACCTGGTAGGTGGCGAACTCGGTTCCCTCGAGGGCGTCGACGATCGTCTCGGCGACGGCGTCGAACGTGCCGCAGTAGCCCTCACAGACCCAGCAGTCCGCGGGCGCGGTCGGTTCGAAGTCCTCGTCGTCGGCCAGCGCGACGGTCGTCCGCAGCGCCCGACCGCGTTCGGCGTTGGTCAGCCCGAAACTGCGATCGGCGAAGGGCCGTCCGAGACAGGAGTCACAGACGGGTCCCGTCGCCAGCAACGCGCGGGCGTCTTCCGTGATCATATCTCGGGACTCGGGGAGCCGCGGGTAACACGTTTTCCCTTCGCGGGGCCGACCGCGGCGTCGACGACGGATACCGTCCGATTCGGTGACGACCGCCGGCACCCCCGAACGCGCCGAGCGCTAGCCACGGCGTTCAAATGGTTCGGGTCCAAGGACACGACATGAACGATTCCCGACTGGACCGCCGCTCCTTTCTCGCGGCCGCGAGCGCGGGCGTCGCCGCGGTCGCCGGCTGTGCCGAACCGCGAGCCGACAGTTCGATCGAGGGCGATTCCTCGTACGACATCGATCGGGGGAACGTCGCCGACGGCTCGGCGTTTACCGACCTCTACGACGCGATCATCGAATCGGTGACGCAGGTCCGGGCCTTCGGCGTCGAGAACCCGTCGACGGGCGAACGGGGGCGTGGACAGGGATCGGGCTTTCTCTACGACGAGAATCACGTCGTCACCAATCACCACGTCGTCGCCGGCGCCGAGGACGCGGACCTCCAGTACGTCACCGGCGACTGGGCCGGGACCACGCTCGTCGGCAGCGACTACCACAGCGACCTGGCCGTCCTCGAGGTCGATTACGTCCCCGACGCGGCGACGCCGCTATCGCTGACCGACGAACGACCCGTCGTCGGCCAGCAGGTGGCCGCGGTCGGTAACCCCTACGGCCTCGAGGGATCGATGTCCACGGGGATCGTCAGCGGCGTCGACCGGACGCTCGACGTCCCGCGGCGACAGTTTTCCTTCCCGAACGTCGTCCAGACCGACGCCGCGGTCAACCCCGGCAACAGCGGCGGCCCGCTCGCGAACCTCGACGGCGAGGTCGTCGGTGTCGTCAACTCCGGCGGCGGCGACAACATCGGCTTCGCCATCTCGGCCGCGCTCACCGAGCGCGTGGTCCCGTCGCTGCTCGCCGACGGCTCCTACGACCACTCGTACATGGGGATCGGACTCAGATCCGTCGACCGGCTCGTCGCCGAGGCGAACAACCTCGACGAGGCCAGCGGCGTCCTCGTCACCGCCGTCGTCGACGGCTCGGCAGCCGACGGCGTCCTCGAGCCGGCCACGGGGACCGTCGAGCGCCGCGGCGAGGCCATCCCCGTCGGCGGCGACGTGATCCGCGCGTTCGACGGGACGCCGATCCCCGACCGCCACGCCCTCTCGACGTACCTCGCACTCGAGACCAGTCCCGGCGAGGCCCTCGAGGTGCGGTTCCGCCGGAACGGGCGCACCGAGACGACGCGACTCACGCTCGACGCCCGGCCGGAGCCCGCCTCGGCATAGGCTCGGCCGTCGGAGTCGCGGCGTCCCGGCGGCCGTTCGACGGCACGCGATCGGCGGAAACGATCCCTTATTGCGTTGAGACGGCGATGACTGTCCGGAATCCGTGTCATAGCGGCGTCGTACACGTCGGCCCTCGTTGCGGTCGGTTCCGGGGTAGTGAACCGTCTGAACCCGACGGAACCGAACGCTATCGTTCGGGTTCGAGGCGTTACACACTCGATAACAATAGTAGGGGATCGGATAGGATCCATCGGCGCGCGTACCCGTCGCCTGATCCCGCATGACCGACGCCGATGTCCACCGCACCGACAGCGAGGAACCGCCAGTCGAACTCGAACACGTCACCGTCGAAAACGACGACGCACCCGACGAGTGTGCCATCTTCCCGCGTCACGCCGGCGGTAGCGTGTTGACGACGACCTGGATCTCCGCCCACGAGGAGGGGTTCGTCGACCTCGAGACGATGCGCTGATCGTGCCGATGCATCTGCACCGCTCCGTTACCGCGGCGGGCTTCTGGCTCGGGACCCTGCTCCCGATCGTCTACGTCCCCGTCATCGTCGCGGGGATCGACTCGGTCGGCCGGCTCACGATGTTTCTCGGGCTCATCGCGGTCCACGCGCTCGCGCTCGTCGTCGGCCACGACTACTCGGGCTCACGATCGCGGTGAGCCGGTCCCGGCCGGGCCGGTTCCGCGGCGCTAGCCCGCCGTCCAGACCTGTGCCCGCGGCGTGCCACAGCTGTCGCAGACGACCGCTCGCTTGTCCTTGTAGCTATCCCGCTCGAGTTCGCCGTCGTCGCAGTCCGGGCAGGGCCGCCCCTCGAGGATCGCGAGCAACCGCCGACTACCGCCGGACTGCGACGACTCTGATTTCGCCATATACGCACTCCATACTCGAGACGGGGGAAACGGTTGGCCATGCCTATGCAGCCCGACGGCGGCGAGTCGAAGCGCCTATGCCGGTTTCCGGAGTAGGCCCGCGGGATGTGGCCCTGGGGACACCTCGCCGTCGCCTACCTGCTGTACACCGCCGTCGTTCACCGCCGGTCCGGCCGGCCGCCGCGTGCCCTGCCGGCGATCGCCCTCGCCATCGGCTCGCAGATGCCGGACCTGATCGACAAGCCCCTCGCGTGGAACGTCGGGCTCTTACCCGGCGGGCGGACCCTCTCGCACTCGGTGTTCGCCCTCGCCGCCCTCGTGGTGGCGGTGCTGGTCGTCGCGACGCGACTGCGCCGTCGCCCGCTCGGCGTCGGCTTTCTCGTGGGCTACGGCTCGCACCTGCTGGCCGACGTTCCGCCGGCGGTGCTGGGCGGTGACGTCTCCGGCGCGACCTACCTCCTGTGGCCGGTCCTCGAGCCGCCGCCGGAGGAGCCGGTCGCCGGCATCCTCGACGCGTTCCTCAACTACTACCAGCTGGGGGCATTCGAGTGGGTCCAGTTCGGCCTCTTCGCCGTCGCAGCTCTCGTCTGGTATCGCGACGGCATGCCGGGATTGGGGCTCGTGACCGCCCCGCTCGAGCGGCGGGCGAGCGCGTAGGCGCGTTCGCGAACGGCTCGACCGTCGCCGCCGGCTCGAGCCGGCCGTCGCGAACCGTGGCAGCTATTCCGCTCGTCCCCGTCGCTCCGGTATGCGCCAGTTCGTGTTGCTCGGTCACGACGTCCCGACCGAGCCCGACTTCTCGCTGGACGACCTCGCGGGCGGAGCCGGCCGCCTCGACGCGCTCTGTCGGTCGATCACCGCCGCGTTCGTCACCTCCCACGGCATCCGGGAGGCCGTCCGCGTCCACCTGATCGCACAGGACGCGTTCACCATCACCTTCGACGGACGCGACCTCCAGCGGCTCAACCCCGACGAGCGCAGCACCGCCGCGCTGGTCCGCAACGCCCTCGAGCATCGCGAGGACGCCATCGGTGCCCTCCCCGCCGAGCCCAGCCCGGGAGTCGAGCTATACCGCCGCGGGTTCGAGGGGACACTCGAGGAAATCGCTGACGACGGTCCGGTGGTCCAACTCCACGAGGACGGCGACGCGGTCGTCGACGTCGACCACGAGGCGCTCGCCGATGGGATCTTCGTACTCTCTGACCATCGGGACTTCACCGACGACGAAGCGGCGCTGCTCGAGGCGGCCGCGGACCGGCGGCTTCGGCTCGGTCCCGAACTCCTCCACGCCGATCAGGCGATCACCGTCGCACACCACTATCTGGACACCGACGGGTACGAGCGGTTCTGAGGCTCGCGGGGACCGACTCCCCTCGGGCGGTCGGACGGCGGCTTTCGCAAGCGTTAAACGCCCGGCCGCGTACGTTTCGATTGCGGGCCGGTGGGGTAGCTTGGTATCCTTCGGCCTTCGGGTGGCCGTAACCGCGATTCGAATTCGCGCCGGCCCATTTTCGCCTACCCCCATCCTGCATCCGGACGTAATCGCCACACAGCAACGGGTTCGGAATGCTATTCCTCTCCATGAGGGGTTGATTTGAACTGCATTGCAACCACGGGTTCCCACTGCCATGCGAACCCTTCTGGAGCCGAATAGTCGACGCACACCCCTCAAAATAAAACCTCGGACTAGCCGAACAGTTGCGCGCGCCGCTGCACAGCACACTTTCGCATAACATGGGAAACACCCCCAAACCTGTCAGGAGAGGATGAACAATCTTATTACCAATATAGACGCCAAGTTAAAGACAGGAACGCAGCACGACCCACAGATTCACCCGCTACCACGGAGTACAATTTACATGGATCTTGATCCCGCCTCGCTTGAAGGAAAAACCACACGGGAGGTCCTTCACGAACTTATCGACTACGTCGTCAAATCCGACGAAGAGATGGATGAAAAGGCGACACGAAGTGGGGATCAAACCGACCTCAACATCTACATCTGCGATAACGACGGATACGAAATCGGTACTCTCGATAAATGGGTCACTCATCTCGCCGAAAGCGACCACATCACTGGTCACGCCGCAAACTACGTCTCTAACCACACCTTCAACGAGGAAGTCGCTGACGACAACATTTCTCTCGTCACCATCACGACTCCAAGCAAAGGCCGAGAAGACGAATTCGTCTTCGTCACGAACGACGGCTATCTTTGGATACTGACGACAATCCATTCCGATTGGCGAGAGAAAACAATCGAGAATTTCATCAAGTACCTACCGTCCATTGAACGTCTCTACCTCTCTGCAGACCACTTAGAAGACCTCACAGAACGCATTCGTGATTCACGTATCAGTGGATTCACTGCAAAATACCATGCTCCAAACAGGGAGCGAGACGCAACCCTCACATTCTCTGGCGCAGAACCTGGCGACCTCCAAAAAGCCGAAGACACCTTCGACGCGAAACCAACACGCATCGAGTTCGACCAGAAAAACAGCCCTACCACAGCTATCCAAGGAGCGAATACAAATAAAGGCCGGCTGACGATGCGTTCCGTTCGAGATGGCTCAGAGCCCAAGGCAGTCGACACTCTGCTCGGCCTCACAGAAGACTATCAAGAACTGGATCGACAGAGCTTCAGCGTCGAACACCCGCCAATACATGACGACCTTGGAAACGGATTTACTGTCGATGGGTTCACTGCCGTTGAACTCACTGATCCCGACCGTAATGCGGCAGAAGATCTCGTCGGAGAAATCGAGAAGTCTGTGCTGAATGGGAATCAATACCGCTACGGTATCCGTGACGGTGGTCAGAAAATTCGCGTGTTCGACACCGAATACGACGAAGTATTCGATGTCGCAGTAGAGGAGCCAGATATCATTCTGTATGCGCGCGACAGCACGACCGCGCTAAGCCTCCGTAGCTTTGTTCGCCAAGTATACGATGAACTCGACTCGACGTACTCGCTAAGTAAATCACAGAGCCCGGTGGCTGTCAAATAGACATGGAAAGGGGAGAGTTGACAGAGGGGGAGCGACAACGCCGCGAAGTCAATACTTACAACTTGTTTTACTCTGCAACAACTGCGCGCGCCGATCCGTCTCTTGCTTCCCATGGCGTGCGTATCCCTGTGATGTTCCCAGTCATCGAAGACCGCCCCGATGGAGTCCGTTCAGAACCCGATTTCGTTTTGTACGATAGCGAGACGTGTGTACTCGCGGAAATCAAGAGTGGGAACAACATCAATGGTCACGACCTCAAGCAGATGCGCAAGTGCGCTGATGTCGATATTGAGGCTGCTGAGGATGCACTCAAGGATGCGCAGGTTCGTGAGAAAACTGGATACGACGGGACGGTGTCCTCAGTTGAGCCAGTTATCGTGTATCAGGACCTTGATGAAGAATATATTGAGGAGGCGTATTCGGCGTCTGATTCATTCCAAGATGTGTGGGACGAGCTCACGGAGTATGCGGTTGTGATGACGCAGGATTATGGCGATGAGTTGCGTGTTCTCGGTGGCGAGTTCAACGATAGTGGAAACCTTCAGTCGCTTCTTCGGGGTGGTATCGAACTACCAGAAAACCCACCAGACGAGATTATGCTCACAGAAGGGATGGAACATGAGGTTCTTGCCATCGCAATCTGCGATATCTGGGGTGAGCAAGCTGTTGACTATGATGATGGAGTAAAGGTGACGCGTACCCAGGTGCGCGACTACTTCGCGCCACGCCACAACGTTGATCTTACTGATTTGGAATTTGTTTTTAAGTTCTTAGTCGAGTTCGAAGCATGCGATCATGTGGATAGCCGGCACTACAAATTCACACGCGAGCATATGAGCAATATCCTTAGTGTGGAGTCACAAGTGATGGATGAGTCTGTAGAGGACTACTTACACGGCCCAGACCAGTCGTCGCTTGACGATCATTTCGGCGATGATTCTGACGACTCGGACGACCAGTAACCAATGCACGTTGTTGGTGTGATTGCTGTTATGATCGGTCTGGCGATCTCTGCAACGATTATCGGTATGATAGTTGGTTTGCCCGCAGCAGGTCCCGGCGTACTATAGTAGTCGCTGAAAGTCATTGCACACCTGATCGCATGACAGCGTTGCGATCAGTGTGTAAATCGTTTCAACGGCTACTATAGTTCGTCGATGTGGGCTCGAGCGCCGTCGGTCGTGACTTCCTCGACCTCGCCGATCACCGAGAGGAACCGATAGGGGTCGTCGGGGTCGGTCATGCTGACGCCGACGCCGGGATTGTTCTGCACGTTTCGCTCCTTCTGGCGGCCCCGCTCGGTGTTGACGAGCAGTCGGTCGTCGGCCGTATCGTAGTCGATCCACACCGGCGTGACGTGGGGCAGTCCCCCGTCGGTCAGCGTCGCGACGTGGGCGAACGTTTTCTTCTCGAACAGGTCGTGGAACTCCTCGGGGATTGAGGCCATGGACCACGGTTCACCGGCCCCGTTCTTGGGCGTGGTGCCGACAACGGCTGGGACCGAGGCCTCGCCGACTCCCGTGGCGAAACCGTTACCGGCCCTCGGTTCCTCCCTCGAGTGATGACCGACGGACTCGAGGCGGACGTCGAAGGGGCCGATGAGATCGCCCGACAGCGCGACGAGCTGGCGGCCCGCGTCCGTACCCACGCCGGACGGATCGCGCGGGAGCTGGCCGTCCTGCAGGGCGGCGATTACGGCCAGAAGACGTTCACCACCGACGCCGGCAGCTGGACGCTCAAGTACGAGGCCGGCGACGTGCAGTACCTGCGATACGAGCCCCAGTCGGGGTCGGAGATCTACGCCGTCTCGAGCAAGCAGCCCCCCGAGCCCGACGCGCTCGAGCGGGCGATGACCGACTACGACGCCTTCGTCGCGGCCTTCAACGAGTACGTCCGGTCGTTCGCGGACCTCTTCGCGGACGTGCCCGACGAGTTCCCCGAAGTCGAGTCGACCGCGGAGCTGGCCGCCCAGCGGGATCGAACCCTCGAGCGGATCCGCGAGGTCTGTACCGCGATGGCTGGCCAACTCCACCGCTACGACGGCGACTACGGCACCTACGCGACGACGATCGACGGGACCCGCTGGGAGCTGAAGTGGGACGGCGACGCGGTCTCCTATCTGCGCGTCGGCGGCGAGGACGGCATCTACCTCCTCTCGCAGTACGGGCCGCCGCCGGCCCCCGAGGTCCGCCGGCTGGTCGACGACGTCCCCGCGTTCGTCACCGCGTTCAACGACCACGTGCGGGATCTCGAGGCCGACCTCGAGACGGTCGCGTTCGAGGCGGAGTGAGCGGTTCCGGCGTGGAGCCGCGGCTGACCCCGGGGAACGGCGATGATCGCTCGAGCCCAGGTCCGAATACCGAGTTCATGTGACCGCTCTATACCGCAACTAGTAGTCGTTTTTACCGTCCGGCCCCTACGACCGGTGGCGACGACGCTCGCCCAGATCACCATGGACGGCGCTACTGACGGGACCGACGGGGGCACTGGCAACGAGGACGCGACCGGCGACGGGGCCGAGCCCGGCGACGCGGTCCTGTTCGACGCCGTCGTCGTTCGCTACGAGTCGGGAAGCGATCGCTGTACGCTCGTGCCGTGTGACGGGTCGGCCGAGGCACGGCTCAACGCCTGGCTCGCGGCGGACCTCGAGACGGTCGTCGATCTCGACGATGCCCGGTGACCGACCGCGACGAGCCGTCGGCGACTGGCCGGCGATACGCGCGGCTGTCGAGTCGGGTCAGAACGGCCACGACGTCAGAAGTTATACGTCGACGTACTGGTCGACCCACTCCTGACGGCGCTGGAGCGCGCGTCGGCCCTTGGGCGTCAGCGCGTAGTAGTTCGTCCGCCGGTCGAGTTGCCCCTTTTCGACGAGGTCTTTCTCGACCAGCGTATCGAGGTTCGGATACAGCCGGCCGTGGGTGACCGGCTGCTCGATGTAGCCGTTGATATCGTCGAGAATGGCCTGTCCGGACGGCCGGTCTTTTCCTGCGATCACGTACAACAGGTCACGTTGGAAGCCAGTTAGCTGGTCCATGGATCACCCTCTGAGTGACGACCTTCACCGTCCTGTGGCTTTGTTATAGAACGGGTACGTCGGCCGAGCGAGCCGGAACGGACCGCGTAGGATCGATCCCCGCCGTACCCGGTGCCTGACTGCGGCCTCGGATCCGGCCGTCCGCGTGACGCGGCGTTTTTGGCGCTGACGGCCGTAGTCGCCGCTGTGCCAACCGATCCGCTCGAGTGGGAGACCACCGATCGCCGCGTAGCCTACTCCTGTCCGGGGTTCGACGTCGTTAACGAGTCCGTTCGACTCCCCGACGGGACCGAAACCGACTTCGACTACCTCTCGGAGCCGGCCAGTGTCTGTATTCTCCCGTTGACCCCCGACGGCGACGTCGTCTGTATCGACGAGTGGCGACAGGCCGTCTCCCGAGTCAGCCACGGGCTCCCCGTCGGCGGGACCGAACCCGAGGACGACGACCTCGAGGCGGCGGCGCGTCGCGAACTTGCCGAGGAGACCGGCCACGAGGCCGACGAGTTGGAGCCGCTGGTGACCGTCGAACCGGCAAACGGGATCGCCGACGTCGTGTTGCATTGCTTCGTCGCACGGGGCTGTCGGCCGACCGCTGAACAGCGCCTCGATCACAACGAGAGCATTCGCGTCCGAACCCGATCGCTCGAGGCCCTGACCGACGCAGTGGCCGACGGCGAGATCCGCGACGGCCGGACGGTCCTCGCGCTCTCGTACTACCGCCTGTTCGGGGCGGACCGCGACTCGGACGAGACATAGCGGTCCGGAATCGGCGGAGAGCGGTAGCGAAGCGGCTCCCGGGACCAGAGTGGCAGTCGTCCCGCGTCACCCGGTTTCGTTGGCTGGCGTGTCGTTTTCGCTCTCGTTGACTGCCGTCTCGTTCTCGCCCCGTGGCTGCTCGAGGGCGGCCTGTAACCCGTCGGTTTCACCGAGGGTGACGCTGCTCGCGGCGACGTCGTCGATCGTCATCGATCCGGCCTCGAGCGACGGGATCGTCTCGCCCATCGCCGTCTCGTTGTCGGCGGTTTCGTTCGTCGCCGTTTCGTTGCTAGCCGTCTCGTTGTCGGCGGTTTCGTTCCCGTCGGCCTGCACCTCGAGGCTGCCGACGGTCATCGCGGTCACCGTGATCTCGTCGACGTCGAACGCCGCGACGGTCAGGTCTTCGATCTCCTGGGTGCTGGCGTTCTCGCTCTCGTTGGCCTCGCCGTCGCCGTCACCGCCGAACAGGCCGCCGACGAAGTCGGAGATCCCCGAGAGGATGCCGCCGCCGTCGTCCTCGACGGTCAGGTCCTCGACGGTCAGTTGCTCGGTGGTCATCGACTCGATCGTCATGTTTCCGACCGTGACGTTCGTGGCCTCCTCGTCGATCGCCTGCCCGATGCCGGCCGACGAGGCGTTCTCGCCGGCGGCGCTCCCGTTGTCGGTCGCGTTGGCCCCGTCGGCTCCGCCCAGTTCCTCGATCGAGACGTTCTCGAGCGCGAGCGACTCGAACGCGACGTTCGAGATCGTGACCTCGCCGTCGGCGGACTCGTTGCCGGCCGCGGTTTCGTTCCCGTCGGACCGGTCGCTCGCGGACTCGTTCAGTTCGCCCTCGAGTCCCTCGCTGTTCTGGATGTCCAACTGCTGGACGCCGAGTTCTTCGATCGTCGCGTTTCGAACCGTGACGTTCTCGAGTTCGAGCGTTCCGACCTGGACGTTTTCCAGCGTTGCGCTCGTGTCGCTCGTGTCTCCGGGGTCGTCGTTCGCGGCCGGCGCGGTCGCCCCTGCGAGGGCGGGACCCCCCGAGAGCGCGACCAGCACGGCGACGAACGCGACACCGAGTGTTCGTGGTCGTGAAACCATACGGGCCGACGTCGGTGCGGGTCCCGGCTAAAACGGGGCGACTGTTACGGGATTGGACCGGGGAAAACAGCCCTTTCGAGCCCGGAGCCGATCGACCGCGGTCGCGTGACCGCCGCCCGACCGAGTCGGCGGCGACCGACCGCAAGCGGGCGGTAGCGGTCGTCGAATCGGCGCGGTGACGGCGGAAACCGGTGTTTCCGTCCCGCCCCGTCGGTCTCAGTACGTCGTTACCGACGACCCGCGCCAAAAAAGACGAGTTTCCGTCCGAAACTGAGTGGGCGACGGGTGGGGCTATCGCTCACGATCGGTCGTGGCCGCCCGATCCCCGGCGGGCGATCACTCCAGCCGGAGTTCCCTGGTTTCGACGGCGTCGCAGGTGGGACAGACGAACTGGTATCGGACCCGGTCGCCGGACGTGGTCACGCGCCAGCCGCCCTCGGCGTCGACGTAGCCGCATTCCGGACACCGGAGCTCGGACTCGTCGAACTTCTCCCGGAGCCGCTCGAACGGCGATCGATACGCTGACATGTGCTACACTACACCGTGGCAGTATTTAACAACCTAGCCTGCGACGCGGCGGCGACGCATCCTCCGATCACAACGGTTCTTAGGGATCCGCCCGTACACGAGGGTATGGACGATGTGGATGCGGACCGGCGTGGCAACGTCGGCGACCCCGCGGCCGCAGCACGTGCCCTCGAGCACGTCGTCGATCCGCTCGTTGCGGTCGCTGACGGAACGATCACGTACGCGAACGAGGCCGCACGCGACGCCTTCGGGATCGGCGAGGCCGACCGCGACGCCGCGACCGCACTCCCGGGCTACTGGGACCGGCTCGCGACGGCGATCGACGAGACGACGGTCGGCACCGTTCGCCGGGTCGATTTCGACGACGACCGGCAGGGCGCGCGGATCCACCGCGGGGTCGACGGCGCGACGATCACGTTCGACCGCGGGGCGACCGGCGCCGACGACGAGGGGGCACTGGCCGGCACCCGGGACCGACTCGTCAAGGATCGCGCGCTCGAGGAGGCGCCGGTCGGGATCACCATCTCCGATCCCGACATGGAGGACAACCCGCTGGTGTATGTCAACGAGGCCTACGAGGAGATGACCGGCTACGAGTACGACGAGGTGGTCGGTCGGAACTGCCGGTTCCTCCAGGGCGAGGACTCGAGCGAGGCGGCCATCGCGGAGATGGCGGCGGCCATCGCGGAGGACTACCCGGTGACCGTCGAACTCAAGAACTACCGGAAGGACGGCACCGAGTTCTGGAACGAGGTGACGATCGCGCCCGTCCGCGACGGGGAGGGCGAGGTGACACACTACGTCGGCTTCCAGAACGATATCACCGCGCGCAAGGAGGCCGAACTCGCCCTCGAGGAGCGGACCGCGGAACTCGAGTACATTCTCGACCGCGTCGAGGGGCTGATCCAGGACGTGACCGCGGTCGTCGCCGGCTCGACGGACCGCTCGGAACTCGAGAGCGAGGTCTGTGAGCGGATCGCCGCCGAAGACGGTTACGACGGGGCCTGGATCGGGGAACGAAACCCGGCGACCGGCACGATCGACGTCCGCTCGAGCGCGGGGAGCGGGACGAACCGGCAGCGGATCGAAACCGGCGCGGCCCACCCCGCCGTCGAAACCCTCGAGACGACCGAACCCACCGTCGGCACGGTCGACGGCCGCACCTGCGTCGCCCTCCCGCTGTCGTACAACGATATCGAGTACGGCGTGCTGGCGGTCCGAGCCGACCGGGACCGGGACGTCGACGAGCGGGAGACGGTCATCCTCTCCGCGCTGGCCCGATCGATCGCCAGCGGTGTCAACGCCCGCGAAACGAGTCGGGTCCTCGCGACCGACGCCGTCGTCGCCGTCGAACTCGAGCTGGCCGACCGGTCGTTCGCGCCGGCGGCCCTCTCGTCGGCGGCCGACTGTCGCCTCGAGTACCGCCGGTCGGTCCACCGCACCGGCGACGAGACGGCGTCGCTGTTTACGGTCACCGGCGCGACCGGCGAGGAACTCACCGCGGCGGCCGCGGACCGCGAGGGCGTCGACTGCCGGATCGTCGTCGAGCGCGACGACGAGTGTCTGGTCGAACTGACCGGCGACTCCGGGCTCGTCGGCTGGCTCTCCGAACGGGGCGCTCGCACGCAGTCGATCGAGGCCGAGGACGGCCGGGCCCGGGTCACCCTCGAGATCCCCCGCTCGGCGAACGTCCGCACGATCGTCGAGGCCATAGAGGACCGCTACGCCGGCACCGACGTCCGTTCGTTCCAGCAACGCGAGCGCGACGGCGAGACCCGTCAGGAGTTCGCCGCCCGACTCGAGGAGGCGCTGACCGACCGCCAGTTCGGGGCGCTACAGCGGGCCTATCTCGGCGGCTACTTCGAGTGGCCCCGGCCGACGACCGGCGAGGAACTCGCCCAGTCGATGGGCGTCTCGCGGCCGACGTTCCACGAACACCTGCGGACGGCGGAGGCGAAGCTCTGTCGCGCGTTCTTCGGGGACGCGTAGTCGCCCGGCGTTCGGACTGTCTTCGCTCGTGACCTGTAGCCGCGGCTTAGGACCCAGAACGGTCGCGGACGGTCGCGGAGGTTTATGTGAGCCGCCGTGGGACCACCGGATATGTTCGCGTTCGCAACGCCGCTGCAGACGGGTGGTGGCTTCCTGTACTGGGCGATCATCTTCTTCGTCCTCGCGATTATCGCCGCCGCCGTCGGTGCCCGCGGCGTCGCCGGAATCTCGATGGAGATCGCACGGATCTTCGTGTTGATCTTCATCATCCTCGCGGTAGTCGCGCTACTGCTGTAGCCGCAGCCTTGCGAACTGGCGGCCGCCCGCCGCCGCGGTCAGCGGACCAGCGCGCCGAACACTCGCTGTTCAATCTTGCGGAGGTGTTCGCCCGCGGTCGCCGGTGCGATCCCGACGGCGGTAGCCACGTCCTCGTGAGTCGCTTGCCGCGGTGCGCTGTAGTAGCCGACCGCCACCGCCGCCTCGAGCACCTCCCGTTGGCGGGCTGTCAGCAGTCGCGTGAACGCCTCCTCGTCGGGCTCGTACGCCCCCGTTTTGACCACCTCGTAGGTGAGCGGGAGTTCCGACATCACCTCGCGGAACAGCGTCCGAAGCGACGACTCGCTTCCGAGATGCGTGATTCGAAGCGAGCCGTCGTCGGTAATGTGGATCGGCATCTCGACGACGATGTCCGAGTCGCGCTCGAGTTCGAGGAGCCGCCGCATCGGAGCCGTCGGCTCGAACTGACTCACCGCCATCCATCGCCCCGTCCGCTCGCCGGAGACCATGTGGTCGATGACGCGCGGCGAGTCCCGCATGATTTCCGCGTATCGGTCGCGGTCGCCGCTCCCTTCCGCGAGCAACAGCACCGTCCCGTCGGCGAGCAACTCGGCCTGATGGATGGCTTCCCGACCGATCGAGGACTCCGCCGAGAGCGCCTCTCCGATCGGGTGAAACGCACCGTTCTCCGTCGGGCGAGCGAGAACGGTGAGATAGCGCATACCGAGCATCGCCACCGCTCGAACTTAAAAGACAATGCATGCGCTGCAGTCCGCGCTTCGCCGCTGCGCGCGAACGAAGAGGTATGAATCACACGCGAGGCCCGCTCGATATCGCCGTCGTCGGCGGCGGCATCTGTGGCCTGACGACGGCGATCGCGCTCGAGCAACGCGGCTTCGAACCGACCGTCTACGAGGCGGCATCCGATTACCGACCCGTCGGTGCCGGCATCCTCCTGCAGGCGAACGCGCTTCTCGTCTTCGACCGACTCGGCATCGTCGATCGGGTCCGAGCGGCCGGGCAGCCGCTCGAGGACGTACAGCTCCGGTCGCCGAGTGGACGGATCCTGTCGCGGTTCGACTTGGACGGCGTCGAACGATCCGAGTTCGGGTACGGGGCGGTCGCGATCTACCGCCCCGACCTCCAGCGGATCCTGCTCGACGAACTCAACACCGCGGTCGAAACCGGGACGGCGTGCGAGGGGGTAGACGCCACGGAGACGCCGACAGTCCGGTTCGACGACGGCACCCGCGTTCGGCCGGACGTTGTCGTCGGCGCGGACGGCATCCACTCGACCGTCCGCGACGCGATCGTACCGGCCGTCGAGTTGCGGACGCTCGACAGCGTCGCCTACCGTGCGATCGCAGAGATCGACCTGCCGCCGGCACACCGCGCGCTGGGATTCGAGGTGTGGGGCGACGGAACGTACGCTGGCGGGGCGCCGATCGGCGACGATCGATTCTACTGGTTCGCGACGACGCCTGGCCGACAGGCGGAGACCGCGACGGCCGCTCCGGACCAGCTGTCGGCGCTTCGGGATCGGCTCGTCGACTACTCCGATCCGATTCCGACCGTCGTCGACTCGCTCGAGCCGGACGACGTCGTCGTTACCGCCCTAGAAGACGTCCCGCCGCTCGAGCGGTGGTCCCGGGGCTCGGTCGTCCTCGCCGGCGACGCGGCCCACGGCATGTATCCGTTCGCCGGACAGGGGGCGGCCCAGGCGATCGAAGACGCGCTCGCGCTGGCCCACTCGATCGCCGCCCGCGAGGACCCGTCCGCGGCCATCGACGCGTACGTCGCCGAGCGGAAGCCGAGGGCCGAGCGGATTCGCTCCGAGTCACATCGCCTGGGAACGCTCGGGACGATACGCTCGACTGTCGGCTGTCGCCTCCGGAACCTCGCGTTCGATTGCTGTCCGGACGCGGTGATCCGCCGCGCTCGCCGGACACGGATCGCCGGAACCTCGCTGCCAGCGACCCCCGTCGCCGACCGCGTGACGGGCGACTGCACCGTCCGCCGAAGCTGACTTGCGAAAGATCGGTTACGATATCGCAGTATTTGCACGCCCTCGAGACAGTCACGCTCCCGTATTCGTCGCCTCGAACCCGCCGCCGAGCAGCGAGCGACACTCCGTGATCTGATAACCGAGTACGGTTACGTATGGTTGAGAACGCCTAACACCCTGGGCATCGTAGATAACATCGACCGGTTACCATGACTGAACTCGGCGGATTTCAAGACAGGGTCGCCCGCATCGATCTCTCGGACGGGGAGGTCGCATACGAGTCGATCGACGACGAGGATGCAAAGCAGTACATCGGTGCGCGGGGACTCGGGGTAAAGTACGTCTTCGACCAGGGACCGGACGTCGATCCGCTCGGGCCCGACAACCTGCTGGCCTTTATGAACGGACCGTTGTCGGGCACGCAGGTAACGATGAGCGGTCGGATCGCCATCTGTACCAAATCGCCGCTGACCGGCACGGTCACCGACAGCCACCACGGCGGCTGGTCCGGCGCTCGGCTCAAGTGGTCCGGCTTCGACGGCCTGTGTTTCGAAGGCGAGGCCGACGAACCGGTCTACGCCTTCGTCGAGGACGGCGAAGTCGAACTGCGCGATGCCTCCCACCTCTGGGGCGAGGGCTTCCACGACACGCGCGATGCCATCGAGGAGGAAGTCGAGGGGTCCTACGGCAAGAACCTCTCGATCATGGGGATCGGCCCCGGCGGCGAGAACGGCGTCAAGTACGCCTCCATTATGAACGAGGACGACCGGGCCTCCGGCCGCGGCGGCACGGGCTGTGTCATGGGGTCGAAGAACCTCAAGGCCGTCGTCGTCAAATCCTCGACGAAGATGCCGAAGCCGGCCGACCCGGAGACGTTCAAGGAGGGCCACCAGCAGGCCATGCAGGCCATCCAGGAGTCGGAGGTCACCGCGCCCAACGAGGGCGGCCTCTCGATGTACGGCACCAACGTCCTGATGAACATCGGCGAGGAGATGGACGGCCTCCCGACCAAGAACGGCAAGTACACCTCGACCAAGAGCATGCGCGAGGCCGAGGGCGTCGACATCGACGCCGAACGGGTCTCCGGCGAGAACGTCCGCGAGAACATCCTCGTCGACGAACCGACCTGTCACTCCTGTCCCGTCGCCTGCAAGAAGGAAGTCGAGGTGACGGCGATGCACAAGGGCGAGGAGATGAACGTCCGCACCGAGTCCTACGAGTACGAATCGGCCTACGCGCTCGGCCCCAACTCCGGCCACACCGACCGCGACAAGATCGCGCTCATGCTCGAGCGCTGTAACGACATGGGCATCGACACCATCGACGCGGGCAACATGATGGCGATGGCCATGGAGATGACCGAGGAAGGCAAACTCGAGGGCGTCGGCGAGTTAGAGTGGGGCGACACCGAGACGATGATCGACATGATCGAGCGCATCGCCCACCGCGAGGACGAGTTCGCGGACCTGCTCGCGGAGGGGCCGCGCCGCGTCGCCGAGGCGAAAGACGCCCACGACAACTCGCTGGCGGTCAAAGGCCAGACCATCGCGGCCTACGACCCGCGCTGCATGAAGGGGATGGGCATCGGCTACGCTACCTCGAACCGCGGGGCCTGCCACCTGCGCGGGTACACCCCCGCCGCCGAAATCCTCGGCGTCCCCGAGAAGGTCGACCCCTACGAGTACGAGGGCAAAGGCGAACTCACCGCCCAGTTCCAGGACCTCCACGCCATCAGCGACTCCTTCGACATCTGCAAGTTCAACGCCTTCGCGGAAGGCATCGAGGAGTACGTCCTGCAGTACAACGGGATGACCGGCCGCGACGTCGGCGAGGAGGAACTGCTCGAGGCCGGCGAGCGCATCTACAACTTAGAGCGCTACTACAACAACTTAAACGGCTTCGACGGCGCGGACGACTCCCTGCCCGCACGCTTCCTCGAGGACGGCATCCGCGGCCAGGGCGCAAGCGAGGGCGAGTACTGCGAACTCGAGGAGATGAAAGCAGAGTACTACGACCACCGCGGCTGGGTCGACGGGGTCGTCCCCGACGAGAAACTCGAGGCACTCGGCATCGACCTCGGCCCCGGGACCGGCGTCAGCAGCGAGGGCGGTGCCGCCGCTCCGAGCGACGACTGAGCGGGTAGGCCGGCGTTCGTTTTTTCGCGTTCGGGACGACGATCTCCGGAGGAATAGCGGTCGCTGCCACCGGCCGCTGTCGGTCGCTCTGGGCAGGAGACGAACGGCAGCGATGCGACGAGAAAGGGCTATCGACGAACGGCGTCAACTCGAGCGGGATCCACTACGGTTGCGGGAGCGTTAGCGAGCGCGGTACGGACGCCCGACTCAGTCATCGGCGACCGCTGGCGTCGACCCGTAACTCGACTGGGCGTCCGGGTCGGCCTCGGGCTTGGTCAGTTCGATCTCGAACCCGTCGTCGCCGACGGCAACGCGGACGTCGGCGAAGTTCGTGGCGTACTCGGTCGCGTGCTTGCCGGTGGTGTTGATCCGGACCTGCTCCTCGACCAGGTCGGCGTCGGTCAGCAGTTCGACCTTTCGGTAGGCGGTCGACATCGGGATGTCACAGCGGTCGGAGAGCTCCGTCGCGGTCAGTGCCTCCTCGGTCGTCGCCTCGAGGATGGCCCGACAGGCGTCGTCGTCGAGGGCGGCCAACACGGCCTGTGTATCGACGGTCTCGTCGCGGTGCCAGCCTCGCTTCCGAGCGTCGGAGTTCGTAGCGGACATCTGTTACACCTCATCGTATCCACCGAGCCCCCTCCAAACGAGTCCCAATAAATACAGGGCCCTTTATATCGGGTCGGATACGGTCGGCGGGGTCACATCGCGGACACAGGGTTTAGGGGGCCGGCCCCCCGAGTACCGGGCGATGGCTTCGGGGATTCGCGCGGAGATAACGATCGACGACCCGCCGGACTGCGTCGTCGCGCAGGCCGCCGCGGCGACCAGTGGGCGGGTCCACTCGGTTTCGAAAAGCACCAGCCCGTCCGCGCCCGAGCGCGTGACCGAGGAGTTCATGCTCGAGGCCGACGCCTCCCCCGCGGAGTTCGACGTCGACGCCGCGGTCGAGTCGATCTTCTCCTACGGCTCGAGCGAGGTCTACCGGTTCGAGCGCGAGCTGGGACGGGGCTGTGCCTGCGAGTGTATCGAGGCCCACGACTGTCCGGTCGTCGACGTCCGGGCACACGGCAGCGCGCTGTATCTCACGTTCCATACCCCGGATATGCACGTCCTGCAGGCGGTCATCGGCGACCTGCGCGAGCGGTATTCGGGGCTCGACGTCCAGCGACTGCTCCAGTCCCAGCAGGACCACGACGAGCGACACCTCGTCTTCGTCGATCGGAGTTCGCTGACCGACCGCCAGACCGAGGTGTTGGAGACGGCCCACCGGATGGGCTATTTCGACCACCCAAAGCGGGCCAACGCCGGCGAGGTCGCCGACGAACTCGGGATTACGAGTACGACGTTTACCGAACACCTCGCGGCGGCCCAGACGAAGCTCCTCGATGCGATCCTCGACCACGAGTGACCGACGACCGACGACGCGTCGGTCGGGGACGGCGGGGCGAGTACGGCGGCCGCTGACTCGAGCCCTATGAACGTACCGGGACCTACAGGCCGGCGACACCGAACCGCAACCCTATATATACTGGCCGCACAGCTATACGGTAGACGACGGACGGTTCACGCGAGTTTCCCCGACATGAGTAGATACGAGTTCACGTGCCCCGAGTGCGGGCAGGAAATCGAAGTCAACGAATCGATGCGTGAGGCCACGCTCACACACGGCTGCCCGGTCTGTGGGGCGTCGGTCTCGTCGGCGGATTTCGTTCCAGAACAGCAGCCGGACTAGACTCGATTCTTCCGTCGTGCGTTCGACTCCCTCGATCGTTCGACCCCCTCGATCGTTCGACCTCACTCCTCGCGATCGACTTCGGTCCGCCGTCCGTTCAGCGTCGCGGGCTCGAATCGATAGAGTTCGATGTTCAGCGCGTCCTTCCCCTCGGCCCAGATCTCGAACAGCGGTCGCTTCGTGTCCCCGTACTGAGCGATCTGATCGGGAGTCAGCGCCGCGGGCTCGATGCTCTGTAGTTCGCCGGTCGCGATAACGCTCCGGTAGGTCGAATCGGCTTCGTCGTAGACGACGAGTCGCGCCGCGGGCGTGGACTCGAGGAACTGGCGCTTCTCGCTGTCGGGCGTCGATACCATCCGCATGTAGAACTCCCGGGCATCGTCGTCGTAACCGTACGAGATCGGAATCGCGTACGGGTCGTCCGTCCGCGCGAGCGACAACACCCCCGTCTCGTGACGACTGAGGAAGTCGTCGATCTCCGCGCCGGTCATCTCGGTTTCCTGGTCGATAGCCATCGTCTGGGTGGTTCTTCAAAGGTGAAACACGATCTTTATAGTTGCCATCGACAACGACGCGACCACGACGGCCTCGAGCGGCCGCAGACGGCCGCTACTCGTCGTCTGCCGGCGCGGCGATGACCACCGGCTCGCGGATCTCCAGTGCCGTCTCGAACGCCGCCTCGCGGTCGGTCCGTCGGCCGATTCGCAGGAGTTGCTCCTCGTGTGCGCGACGCACGGCCGACAGTTCGCGGTCGGTCAGGCCGATCTCCTCGCCGACGTCCTCCCAGTGGCCCCAGCCGACCAGGAAGGCCTCGAGGTCGTCGTCGGCGTAGCATCGCTCGAACTCCCGGCGGTACCGCTCGCGCTCGGGACCCAGCCTCGCCTGCGCCCGCTCGACGAGGTCCGGCAGGCGGGTCGCCGGCACGCTCGCCTTGGCGGCCGTCAGCAGGAGGACCTGGCCCTCGATCGGTTCGCCCGCCATCTACCCGCCCGCGCGCATCGCCTTCTGGGCGAAGTTCTCGACCAGCGGCTCGAGGGTCTCTGCCTCGCCCTCGAAGACGATCGTCACCTCGGTCAGCTGCAGCGACGGTCCGATGGCGACCGTTTCCGAGGAGAACGTCGCCGTCCAGCCCTCGCCTTCGACCGTGTCGTCGTCGACCTGCTCACCGCCTAAGTTCGTCAGATAGCGGACGACGAGCCGCTCGGAGATGCCGCGAAAGGAACGTTCGGTACGAGTTGCCATACTCACGGTTCGACGGCCGGACGGATAAATTCGCGTTCGTCGGTCCCGGCTCACAGGAGCGCGCGGAACGCGACGACGGCTCCGATCCCGCCACACAGCGACAGCAGGATGTTCTCGGTGCGCCACATGATCACCAGTACGACGCCGGCCGCGCCCCACTCCGCCGGCCCGCCAGTCGCCAGCTCCGGTCCGAGGATCGCGATCACGATCGCGCCCGGCAGGACCGAGAGGCCGGCCTCGACTCGATCGCTCACCTCGAGCCGCGAGAGGAGCCAGAAGCCGCCGATCTTCGTGAGGGCGGTCACGATCGCCATCGCGAGGACGACGCCGACGACGAGCGGGTCGAGCGCGAGCGGCCCCTCACCGATCATGGCGAACCACCTCGACGGCGGCGGCCGCGAACCCGCCCAGCAGGATGTACCACTGGCCGGACAGTAACGCGTCGGCGACGACGGCGGTCGCGAGCGCGACGAGCCACGGCAGCAGGGTCGATCGCCCCTCCCAGAGTTCGAGCGCGAGCGCGGCGAAGACCGCCGCGAGGACGAAGTCAAGGCCGTACCGGGCCGGATCGCCGATGACGCCGCCGGCGGCTGCGCCCACGATCGTCGCCGCGACCCAGAAGAGCCAGATCGCGATCCCGGTCCCCAGCAGGAACGCGCCCCGGCCGCCCCCGCCTTTGAGTTCGCGCATCGTCAGCGCCCAGTTCTCGTCGGCCATCAACAGGAGGCTGCCGTAGCTCCGCGGCGGGGAGAGCCGCTCGAGCCACGGGCGCAGCGCCGCGCCCATCAGCGAGTACCGGAGGTTGATCGCCAGCGTCGCGAGGAGGACGGTCGCGACGGGGATCGGCTCGGCCCAGAGTTCGACGGCGACGATCTGGGCCGCGCCGGCCAGCACCGTCGCGCTCATCAGCGCGGCCTCGGCGACGCTCAGGCCCGCCTGGCGCGCGAGCATCCCGAAGGCGATCCCGTAGCCGCCGACGCCGATGGCGATCGGGAGACAGGTCAGAAAGCCGGCGCGGATCCCCTCGCGATCGAACGTCACCGACTCGGCCTCGACCGCCGCGGGTCGGCTCCCGTCGACCGCGTCCGGCGGCCGCTCGCCGGCGGCACCGCGATCCCCGTCGCTGCTGTCGGTTTCCGTCACGTTCGACTCGAGTCCGACGAGGCCTAAAGCGTTCTCGAAATCGCCCGCAGCTGTCGGGGGCGTCCGCTCGGATTCACGCGCCGTAGCGCAACAGTGCCACCGCGATAACGCCGGCCGCGGCACCGTACAGGAGGCCGCTGACGGCCGCCAGCGCGACCGCGATCAGCGCGGCGACGACCCCGAGGAACAGACAGGCCTGCTGGATTCGCGACCGGTCGTCGGTCCGCTCGATGAGGCGGTCGACCCCCAACTCGAAGACGAGTTCGGCGGCTTCGTCGAGCATACGCGATCGTCTCGGCCGACCGACAAAAACGTCGGGGAACGTCGCGACTTCCGCAGGCCGATCCGTGCCGGTTATCCGCCGGCGACCGGTGGGAACACCGACACCACGTCGCCGTCCGCAAGCGCCGTGTCGACGCCGGCCATATGGACCACGTTGCGGCCGTTCTTCAGCACGCTCAGTTGCGGTCGAACCTCGCCGTCGGCGAGCAGTCGCCCGTCGAGACCCTCGTACTCGGCCTCGAGGGACCCGAGGACGTCGCCGACGGTGGCGTCGTCCGCCACGGTTCGCGTTCGCTCCTTCTCGCCGACGGCCTCCCGGAAGGTGGCGAAAAACCGGAGATCGATGTCCATACCCCGTAGTCGTCGCCCGGCGACATAAGTCCGACCGCTAACGCGGCGTCGGGCGTGGCGGTGGCTCAGATCGACGCGACCGTCGGCGACGACGCGTAGTCGACGGGCTCGGCGTCGGTCTCGGCGAGCGCCGCCTCGATCGCGGCCGTCCCCGCCTCGGCCGCCGCGTCGGCGTCGGCGGCGTCGACGGTTACCGTCACCTCGACCTCGAGCGCGATGGTGTAGGGATCGAACGGCGCGGTCGGATGTTCGTACACCTCGGTGTCGGCGATTTCCCAGTCGGTTAGTCGGCCCTCGACGGTGAGCGACTCGAGGGTCTCGGCGAGGTCGGCCTCGGCCTCGTTGCAGGCGGTGGTATCGGACCCCCCGTGGAGGGTGAGACGCGTCGTTCCGGCGCGGGAGACGGTAAATTCCATACCGTTTCCTACGCCGTCCTGAAGTTTCAACGCTTGGGAAAAGACGGTTCGAAACGGATCGCTGTCGCTACAGGTCCCGCAGCCGAATGCCGTCCTCGACAAGTCGCGCGTTTCGCTCCCGGTCGAGGTGGTCGGCGAGGTCGTCGTGGTCGTACAGTTGGGCGATCACGTCGGCGTACAGCGTCCGCCACGCGATCGCGTAGATCGGCGACTGGCCCCACGCCCGCAGCTCGGGAACGAACGCGTCGTAGGTCTCGTAACGGTCCTCGAACCGTTCGATGGCCTCGAGTATCCGGCCGGCGGCCTCGCGGTCGTCTTCGGCCTCCTCGCGGACGCGGTTGAGCTGGTCTTCCCAGCCCGCGACGGCCTTGTGCATGTCCGCCGCAGCGCTCTCGTCGTCGTCCGGCAGTCGCTCGAGGATCGGTTCCGGCACGCCGAGGGAAATTTCCTCCATGCGGCGTGCTATGAGATCGACTGGCAAGAAGATGGTCCTCCGTCCGCGGCGTCGACGTCCGGCGGATCGGCAACCGCCGCGCGACGCGTATCGAGGGGCCAGTCACGACTGGCGCTGTGGCTCGGCCTCCAATTCGTCCCGCAGGTCGGTCAGCCACAGACGGTACGTGTCGATGAGCCGGATCGCGAGGTCCTGCAGATCCCGCCGGTACCCGGTCGGCTCCGCCAGCGTCTCCTCGTGGGCCGCTTTGACGTCGGTCCATCGGCTGCGGGCCCGCGCGAACCGATCGATAAGCGCCGCGAGTCGCTCGCTCCGTTCGTCGGCGGGGAGGTGATGGAGAAAGCCGAGCGTCAGGACGAGCCGCGGGCCGCCCATCGGGATCTCGTCGTCCGGTATCGGCTCGTTCAGCAGCGTTCGGAGCCGTTCGCGACCGTCGTCCGTGATCGCGTACTCCGTTTCCCGGCGGCCCGCCGCCGTGACCGACGTGACCGCCGCGACGTGACCGGCCTCCCGGAGCCGCTCGACGGTCGGCTCGAGCGCCCCGTACCCCGCGGTCCAGTACCGACTGAAGTTGTGCCGGAGCCGCTCGCGGACGGTTTCCGTGTCGGCGGGCTCCTCCGCGAGGACTCCCAGGACGCCGAGTTCGGCGAGTCGATTCGGATCCATACGTCCGAGTCCGAGACGGCCATGTATAGTGGTACCGCCAAACGCGTTTTCCGCCGGATCGACGCACCGCCCATGGCGCGCTACGGCCAGATCGCCAGCATGACCTCGTCGACGTACTCGCCGTCGAGACAGTACTGTCCCTCGTGGGTCCCCTCCCGCTCCCAGCCGTTCTCCTCGAGGAACTCGATCGCGGTCGCGTTGGTCGCCGGCAGGTTCTGATAGACCTTCTCGTAACCCGCGTCGACCGCCCACTCGAGGCCGTATTCGAGCAGTTCGGAGCCGATCCCCTGCCGCCGGTGGTCGGGATCGACGCCGACGGTCACCCCGGCGGTATGACGGAGCGCGCGCCGTTCGGGCGCGTCGACGTGGAGCCAGCCGACGACGTCGCCGTCCGTCGACGTGCCGTTCGCACCCGGATCCGCTTCGGAGTCGCCCTCATCCTCGGCCGCCGGCTCGAGGACCGCGGTGAAGACGACCCGCGACCGGTCCTCGTTGGCCCGGACGAGCGCCCGATCGCGCTCGAGGTCCGTCGCGACGTGGTCGGCGACGACGTACGGCCCGTCGGCGGCGACGGTCCGCATCGTCTCGATGATTCCCGCCCGGTCCCGCCCGCGCGCCGGCCGGATGGTGACGCGCCCGTCCTCACAGTCGAGGTCCGTCGTCGTCGCTGCGAGCGCGACCCGGAGCTCGCCGTCGGTCTCGGTCAGATGGCCTTCCGTTTGCAGCGCCTCGAGACACGTCCGGAGTTCGTCCGGCGTCGGCGGTACCGACTCGGTGTAGGCCCCCGACCGCGCAGGCTTGGAGGTGGCCCGGCCGTCGTCGACCGTGATCGAGCGGGCCAGCTCGTCGCGAGTGACGGTTCCGTTACGCTCGACGTACTCGTAGACGCGCCGCTGGAGGTCGGTCGCGAACGACC
The DNA here is from genome assembly GCA_000690595.2 of Natrinema mahii. Taxonomy (GTDB): domain Archaea; phylum Halobacteriota; class Halobacteria; order Halobacteriales; family Natrialbaceae; genus Natrinema; species Natrinema mahii. Next base: position 29,655 of record JHUT02000005.1, read on the forward strand.
CCGTCGGGTCCGGTATCATATCTACGCCCGCGCCGACCGCCGCCATTAGTATGCGATCCGTATCGCCAGCGCGACGTGACCGCTCGAGGCGAGGCTGCGGTTTCGTTTCCGTTTCGGACCGTCTATCGCTCCGTCCCGTCCGGCCAATCTCCGATTGGACCCGCTCCGATGCAGTCGCTGTCCGTACGGTCAAGCGGACGAATTGCTATAGCAATATATCATTTATGGCGTGCCAGCCGCATGGACGAATCCTCGTTTCGCGCCCGGAGCAAGCGCTATCCGGCCCGAGCCGCCCGACCGTCCCGACCGACGGGCGGACCACCGATCGATTCGTCTCCTCCCAGCCGTCGGCGTTGCTCAGTTCACGTGTGTTCTACGAGACGACGGTAACGGTCCCAGCCACGACCGGGGCCGGACCGCGACGGCCGGCCGCAACGTTGCAGCCGAGTCGCCGCGCGTCGGACGATCGAGTCCCACGACACCACCGACAGATCGAGTCGGTATCGACCGTCCGGAACGGTCGGTTTTCGGGCCGTGACCCCGGGGCTGTGAGGCCAGTAACGGCGGTCCCCGATCGCCGAACGAGGTCGGTTCCGTCGGACTCGAGCGGGCCGGGTCCCACGACGAGTACGGTCACCGTCGACCGATCACTGCAATCGAGTCGCCCGCGACGATCGAACGCGCGAGTCAGCGGGTCGTCGGCCGGGTGAGCCCTGCGTCGGCGGTCGATCATTCCGGTCGGGCCATCGACTCGAACCCGCCTCGTCGACTGCGGAGCGGTCCCGCGGGGGGCGTTTCGGCCGGCGCTACTCGCGGGACCCACGGCCGTCTCCCACCCAGGGGACGGTCTCGTCAGTCCCGCCCGTCAGTACCGAACGCCGTGCGGATCGGGCACGCCGCTCGAGTCTCCCGACGGATTCGACCGGAGACGTTTGCTACCGATAGTAGCCGCTGAACGTCATTGCATACCTGATCGACCAACGGCGTTGCGATCAGTGTGTGAATCGTTGCAGCGGCGACTATCGATCGGTGCGTTTCGGCACCCAATTCCTCGAGCGGTCGCGTTCCGAGTCCGCGGTAGTCGACGGTGTTCTCCCCCCGAACGCCACCTATAAATCACATATGACGATACAGAAATGGAGTTCGGGATTCGACAGCCCTCACTCGAGCGGCGCTGTGGCTGCGGCGGCCCGCGTCTGGGAGGGGGCGACTTCGAATGACGAGTAACACCCGTTGAGAGTCTCTCTCGCGGGACATTTCGGCGCTAGGTTTACCCCTGTCGACGGCCTTTCGAACGGTAGTATGGCTCCCCCGTCGGACGCGTTCGACTCTCGACTGCGGTATCTGGAGGCCGTCGCCGACCTCGAGGTGCGGATCGAGGGGACCGACGCCGAGATTGGGCCCCTGTCCCGCGTCGCCGGCGACCCCGGCCGGCTCCGGCAGCTGTTCCAGAACCCGCCGGATAACGAGATTACCTATTCGGGCGACCGGACCCCACGTATATCCGTATTCGCCGAGTACGATGGCCCGAGATGGATGGTTTCAGTTCTCGATCGGGGGGTCGGTATCGATCCGAGCGAGACGGATCTCTTCCGCGTGTTCGATCGTCTGCACGGCCGCGAGGAGTACGTCGGCACCGGCATCGAGCTCGCGCTCTGTCGGCGAATCGCCGAACGCCACGGCGCTCGAGCACGCGAAGCGAGTTCGAGTGCGGCGGGCTCGCGAAGCGCGTCTCCCGGCGGCGCGATCACCGTCGACTCGGCGCCGGACGACGACTTACCGAGCGATGACTGAGTCAGCACATACCCGGCCTGAACCGGCCCGAATCCTGCTCGTCGAGGACAACCCCGGCGACGTTCGGCTGACCAAGGAGGCGTTCAAACAGGGCCGCATCGAGAACGACCTGTACGTCGTCTCCGACGGGACCGAGGCGCTGGACTTCCTCTCCCGGCGCGGCGAGTACGCCGACGCTCCCCGTCCGGACCTGATTCTGCTGGATCTCAACCTCCCCGGCAAGGACGGCGAGGCCGTCCTCGAGGACCTCAAGGTCGATCCGAAACTGCGGTCGATCCCGGTGATCGTACTGACGAGTTCCCGGGCCGAGGAGGACATCGTCCGGTCCTACGAACTCCACGCGAACGCCTATCTCACGAAGCCGGTCGATCCCGACGAGTTCATCGAGACCGTTCGGGCCTTCGAGAAGTTCTGGTTTTCCGTCGTTCGGCTGCCGCCGGGGGTCGATCCCCAATGAGCGAGACCGACACCAGAGCGGAGGGCGACGCCCTCCGCGTCCTCCTGATCGAGGACAACCCCGGTGACGCCCGGCTGATCCAGGAGATGCTTCGGGACACCGAGGAGTTGGCCCAGCGGGTCAGCCCCGGCGACGCGGCCGGCAGGGAACCCGAGATCGTCCGCGAAACCCGCCTCGAGGACGGGCTCGGGACTGCCGATGCCGAGCCGACCGACATCGTGCTGCTCGATCTGAACCTCCCCGACAGCGAGGGCCTCGCGACCCTCGAGACGGTCCACGAGGAGACCGGCGGGACGCCGATCGTCGTGCTGACGGGGGTACGCGATCAGCAGGTCGGGGTCAAGGCGATCCAGCGGGGCGCACAGGACTTCCTCGTCAAGGACGAGGTGACCAGCGAACTGCTGGTGCGGACGATCCATCACGCGATCGAGCGCGCTCATCAGGAGCGACAGCGCCGCCAGCAACGCGAGCAGCTCGAGGCGCTGAACCGCCTCAATCGGATCGGCCACGACATCAGCCACGCGGTGATCACGACCGAGACGCGCGCGGAACTCGAGCAGCAGGTCTGTGATCGGCTCGCGGCCTCGGACGCCTACCGGTTCGCGTGGATCGGCGGCGTCAACCCGGGCAGCGACCGCATCGTCCCGAAGGCGGCCGCCGGCGTCGAGGACGGCTACCTCGACGAGATCGACGTCTCCGTCACCGAGGACGACGAGACCGGACGGGGGCCGGCCGGAACGGCCGTCCGGACCGGCGAGGTGCAGGTCATGAACGACGCGCAGGCGGATCCGGCGTTCGGACCGTGGCGGGAGGCCGCACGCTCCCGCGGTTATCGGTCGTCGGCCGCGGTCCCGATCGTCCACGAGGATCTCGTCTACGGCGTGTTGAACGTCTACTCGTCGTCGCCGCGGGCGTTCGTAGGGGCCGAGACCGAGGTCCTCGCCCGGACCGGCGACGTCATCGCCCACGCGATCACGGCGATCGAACGCAAGGACGCCCTCGTCAGCGACGCCGTCGTCGAACTCGAGTTCCGCGTCGAGGACATGGCGGAGGAACTGGTCGAACTCTCGGCGGCGGAGTCGTGTACGATCGAGTTCGAACAACTGGTCGGCGGCGACGAGGCGCTGTTGGCCTACGGCACGGCACGCGGCGTCTCGCAGGAGGAGTTCGAGGACACCATTGACGACACCGACGGGATCGGCAACGTTCGGTTCCTCTCGATCAGGCGCGACGAACTCGAGTTCGAACTCGTCGCTCCGGCGGCGGTGTCGCTGTTCGAGACGATCGCGACCCACGGCGGCCGCGTCGCGTCGGCAACGATCGCCGACGGCGAGTTCCGGTTCGTCGTCGAACTGCCGCGGGGCCGGGACACGCGCCGGATGATCGAACTCATTCAGGACCAGCGCGCCGACGCGACCTACCTCGCCCAGCGGACGACCGAGCGGAGCGACCGCAGCGACGCCGGCCCGTCGTCGGTCCTCGCGGACGAACTGACCGACAAACAGCGGGCGGCCCTCGAGACGGCTTACTTCGCGGGCTACTTCGACTGGCCGCGGGGGAGTACGGGCGAGGAGATCGCCGAGCGCCTCGGCATCGCGCCCGCGACGTTCAACCAGCACCTGCGGACGGCCGAGCGAAAGTTCTTCGAGTCGGTCTTCGGCGAGTACAGTAGCCACTGACAGTCACTGCACACCCGATCACACAGTCGTCTGCGATCGCTGTGTAACTCGTTTCAGTTGTCACTATCGCGTGGCCGGAACGCTCTCTCAGTGTCGGTCGGCGGGACGGGAACTCGGACACGACCGCCGCACGATTTTTAGGCGACACGAAAAAATATAAGATAAGTTATATGAGTGTGGGTGTCCTACCGACTACTGTGATGAACTCCCAGAAGTCCGTCCAACAGGAAGCCGGTACCGTCGAGGAGAGCGCGCTCAGGCTCGAGCCCGAGAAGGCCGAGCAGATCGTCGAGGCGCTGAACCGCGATCTCGCGGACGCGTACGTCCTCTACCACCAGCTCCACAAGCACCACTGGAACGTCGAAGGTGCCGAGTTCCTCGACATCCACGTCTTCCTCCAGGAGGTCTACGAGGACGTCGAGGACGCCGCCGACGAGATCGCCGAGCGACTGCAGGCGCTGGGCGGCGTTCCGCACGCGAACATGACGACCCTCGCCGAGAACGCGACCGTCGAACCCGAAGACGAGGACGTCTACGACATCCGGACGTCGCTGGCCAACGACCTCGAGATGATGGGCGACATCATCGAGAGTACGCGCGAACACATCGAACTCGCCGCGAACCTCGGCGACCACGCGACCGCCGAACTGCTGCGCGAACAGCTCGTGACCATCGAGGAACACGCCCACCACATCGAACACTACCTCGAGGACGACACGCTGGTCCTCGAGTCGGCGACGAACTGACGGCCGCTCGTGCGGGGCGATCCCCCGCCGCGGCTCGAACCGCTCTCTCGACCCGGCTCTTGTTATTTCTCGATCGCCGTCTCAGACCGGCACGTCGATCGCTTCGACGTCTTCGGCCTCGAGCAGCGTTTCGGCCACCCGGTCGGTCACGAGCGAACTGACGCTGCCGGCCAGCGCCATCGCCTCGCGGTCGGGCTCCGCGAGGTCGAGGACCTCCCGGAAGAACGTCGACAGAACGACGTAGCGCTCGTGGAGGTCGGCGGCCGTCTCGCGTCCCCGTTCGGTCAGCGTCGCTCCCTCGTACGGCTGGTAGCGCACGTACCCTCGCTTCTCGAGGCGCTGGAGCGTCTCGGTCGTGACCGACGGCGACCGCTCGAGTTCGTCGGCGACGTAGCCCGGCGACACCGGCTCGCCCTCCTCTCGTGCGCCGAGATAGCACGCGAGCAGGTACTGGGATGCGTCCGTCATCCGCGCTGCGGGGATCGGGTACGGCCGGGTCGCTGGCGGGCCTCACGAGCGACAGCGGAGCGGGTCTCCGGTGACGACGCGACGGACTGCCGCGTCGGCCCGCGATCCCCGTGCGGATCGTCGTCCATATGGTTTAGGCTTGCCTAAAACAATAAAGTAGTTGCGGCTCGGAGGTTCGCCGGCGGCCGGTCGTCCCAGCGGGCGTCGGCGACTGGTGGAACCGGGCCGTCTCGCGGTTCGAACGCGGTCACGCCCCTCGAGGTTCGGTCGCGGACGGCGTCGTGTCCTCGAGCGGGCGACGAGCGGTCGCGGCGACGGCCACCATCGCGAGCCCGGTCACGAGGAGGTTCGCGCCGACGAGCAGGCCGATCGCCCACGCCGCGGTCGCCGGGAAGCCGGCCCAGAGGAGGCCCGCGAGGACGAGCGCCGCGACACCGCTGACGGCGATCGAGGTCCGGCCGCGGGAGGCGGGCAGCCGCGTCGCCGCCACGAGTTCCGCGATGCCCTCGACGGCCAGGTACGCCACGAGCGCGACCGTCAGGGTGACGAGCGCGATGGCCGGCGCCGCGAGGACCGCCGCTCCGGCGACGATCGAAACGACCGCCAGCGCCGTCTGCCAGGCCGAGCCGCGCCAGCCTCGCACCGCGATCGCATGGCCCGCATGGACGATCCCGCCCGCGATCAGGAGCAGTCCCAGCGCGAGCGTGACCGAGAGTCCGGTCACTGCCGGCGCGGCCATCGCGAGCAGCCCGAGCAGTCCGACGATACCGCCCGCGACCGCGAGCCGTCGCCAGTCGTTCTCGAGGGCTCCGCCCTCGTCGTGTCCAGTTGGTGCTGTGATACTGTTCATCTGGTTCACCGCCTTTCTCTACGCCGCGGACGGCAATAAAACGAGTACGCGATTTGACAGTCTATCCCGGCTTCGGACCGGTCCGAACGGCGTCCTGACGCCGCTCGAGCCAGTGTCGGAAGCGGTCGGCGAAACGCACATTGTCGTTCGGCTGCCACCTCGAGGCGTGACCGACGACCGCGACGATCGCGAGTGTGACCTCTGTGGGGAATCGGTTCCGGCGGCCGTCTATCGCGAACACCTGCTCAAGGCGTGTCCGGGCCGGTAGCGGCGTCGCCGGCCGTCGTTTTCTCGCGGTGAGAGCAAGGGAAACGCCTATGCGGTTCGTCGGAATCAGGGCGAGACAGTGATGGGGGCGTTCGACGCGAGCATCTGGGAGTGTCCGACGTGTGGTCGATCCGTCAACCGGTTCGTGAACGGCCGCCGGTGGCCGTCCTGTCGGGCGGACGTCCCGGAGGATCGCGACTGCGAGTCCGACGCGGCGTGATTACGTCTCCTCGACGTGGCGGACTTCGCAGGCGACCCCGCGCGTACTCTCGGCCATTTCCTGGCCGAACATCTCGGCACGGCCGACGGCGAAGGCCCGCGGTCCCTCGACGATCACCTCGTCGCCGACGCGGATGTCGTCGTCGGCGTCGACGACCCCCGGCGCGAGAACGCTGCCGTGGGGAACGAAGCCGTCGATCTCGACGCGTTTGGTCGGCGCTGCGCTCTCGAGCCACCGCTTCGCTCCCTCGAGCGTAAAGGAGAGGGTGCCGTACTGGGGGACCATCGTCGCGAGCTGAGTATCCTCGCGATCCCGGACCTGAATCTTGGGGTAGCGGCTCGTCGTCTGGATGTCCGCGAAGAGGTCGTCACCGGCCCCGTCGCCGAGCAGGTAGTCGGCGAGCGCGCGGACGGTGTTGTGTTCGCGCTCGCGCTTGGAGTACTTCAACTCGCCCGACAGCGCCTCGGCGAGGTTCGCGAGCGACTCGTCGTCGGTCGGGTGGTCGGCGACGGTGTAGGTGATCTCGAGGTCCAGTCGCTTCTCGACGCGTTCGACGATGTCGCGGTAGCCCTCGTCGGGGACGTGGGCGACGATCTTCGGGTACTCGTTGCGCTCGAGGTATCGCTGTAGCACTTCGGCGACGAACTCCTTCTCGTCTTCCGTCCAGCGGCCGGTCACGACGGTGTCGTAGTGCTGGGCCGGGTAGGTCGTCTCGAGTTCCTGGGGCACGACGCCGATCGGCGAGGTCATCGAGACCAGGTGGCCGCGCCACTGGACGGCGTCGTGGAACTGGCGGTGACTCTGTGACTCGCTGTAGGGCTTGGCGGCCGAACAGGGCACCAGCACCAGCGGGTTGTCGAAGCGGTTGCGATAGCGCGTGGTCACCCGGTCGGCAAAGCGCTGGATCTCGACGCGTCGGAGGGTGTCGCCCGTCGCGGCGTCGATCCGCGCGTCCCGGAGGATCGGCGTCCGCTCCTCGAGATAGCCCCACTGGTCGTCGAGTTCGCGCACGGCCGCGGTGAGCCACTGGTCGTGGCGGGCCTGCCCCTCGAGGTAGTCCCGCAGCCGCCCGTCGCGGATCCGCCGGCGGACGATCGCCAGTTCGGATTCGAGCGCGTTCCGGTTGTGGTCGGCACAGTCCTCGCGAGTGAACTCCTCGCGCGGCCCCTGACAGGCGGGACACGAACAGGGGAGTTCCTCGAGGTCCTCGAGGAAATAGGCCTCGTCGGTCGTCAGGTAGCGGCCTTCGGTGCCTTTCACGACCGCCGCGGTCGCGTCGAACAGGTCGACGCCGGCGTAGGCAAGCAGGGCGACGTTTCGGGGCGTCGCGACCCCGGAGAACAACAGGGCAGTGTCGGCCGGGATCGCCTCGCGGACGTCGACGACCGCCTCGACCAGGGCCGCCCCGTGGCCCGTCACCGACTGGACGTCCGAAAGGGCGTAGGCGTCCGTTCCCTGCGGGTCGACTGCCTCGCTCGAGACGACCGCGACGCTGGGGTAGTCGACGTCGGGGGCGTCGACCGCGAACGACTCCTGGACTTCCTCGGGGGTGCCGCCGGGGAACGCTCGGTGGGGCAACACGGTGAGTTTCGACTCGTCGCCGTCGGGGAGTTCGCGGTCCGCGCTCCAGAGCGAGCCCGCGTCCTCGAGGACGTCGTCGACGAGCGCGGGCGTCGTTCGGGGCGAGGAAAGGCGGAGTTCGCCCACGCGCGCGGCCCCGTCGCGCTCGTGCACTTCGAAGTACTCGGTCATACCCGATATGACCGCGGCGAGCGAAAGAGGTTGTCGATAGCGAGCGGTCGGTTCGACCCGGCGTCGACCCCGGTGGAGCCGTTCCCGTCGGCTATCGATAGAAGCGTGTGAAAATCAATCTTTATGACCTCTCGATTGAATGTCACTCGTATGGACTCGAAATCAGACATCCGCGCTACAGACGGGTTCAGGGCGTTCCTGATCCTGTCCGTAGTCGCCGCAGTCGCGCTCGCGACTATCGGCCTGCCGGTCATCTACGGCGGGTCGACGACGACTGCCGCGGCAGCGGAACCGACCGTCGAATCGTATCAGACCGCCTCCCAGGCCGGCTCCGAACTCGGCGCGGCCGACGACGTCTACCTCGGCGAGAACGGCAGTGCAGTCCTCGAGTACGAGGACGAGATGAACGACCTCGAGCAACTCGAGGTCGGCATGGACGTCAGCGAAGGGCTCGCATACATGCTGGCCGAGGGCGGCTACGAGGAGACCGACGAGTTCGAGAGCGGTTCCTTCTCGGCGGTCCTCGATCAGGACGGCTTCTCCGGGAACGGATCGATGGTGATGCAACAGCCCGACGACCTCGAGCGACTCGACCTCGACGTCTCCGGTGAGGTCAGCGACGAGGCCAACGAGTTCGACGCGACCGCGACCGGCGCGTTCACCAGCGAGGACTCGACCCCGGCGACGGTCGAGTCCGACGGACAGGTCACGATGTCCGGAGACCGCTTCGAGACGAGCGGCTCCGCGACCGTCTCGTCCGAGAGTCAGATGGGGACGACCAGCGACGGTCAGGCCCTCGACGTCTCCCTGCAGGAGCGATCCGACGGCTACGTCCTCGACGTGACCGACGAGCGGACCGTCTCCAGCTACGCCGCGTCCGACTGGGAGACGCGAGAGCAGGCCAAACAGACGCTCTCCGAACAGTACGCCAGCTTCGCCATGCAACTCGGCGGGAACGCGGATGTCACGATCGAGAGCTACGACTTCGACGAGACGACCAACCGCCTCGAACTCGAGTTCACGATCGAGTACACCGGCATCGACAGCGGGATCGAACAGGCGCTCCCGCTCATGCTGATGAACGACGACACCGCCGGACTTGATCAGGCGGAGGCCGAAGCGATCGCGACCGGCGTCACCGACCTCGAGATCGATACCATCGAGATGTCCTACGAGCAAAACGGCGGCTCGATGGACGCCCAGTGGAACGTTCAGATCTCGAACTACGACGAACTCACGCTGGCGATGCTCGACGCGGCCGAATCGGTCGCCTCGGAGGAAGAACTCGAGCAGATGAACATCGAGCAGACCAGAGCGGCCATCGAAGCACAGCAGGCCGCGGACCTCGAGACGAACATGGAGTGGGACGCGTCGCTCGAGCAGACCGCCGGTCAAGAGCTGACGTTCGACGCCGAGGCCTCGGCCGACACCGAGAACTGGGAAGCCTACCTCGACGAACTCGACTCCCGGGACGTCCAGCGTCCGAACGATGTCCGCTTCGATCTGTCGGCCGAAACCGCCGATGGACAGCTCTCGCTCGACGGCACGTTCGAGGTCGGCGGTGAGGATCTGGCCGGCCAGGCCCTCGATACGATGGCTCAGTCGGCCCAGACGAGCCCGGCCGGAACGGCACCCGAGACCACCCGATACGTCGAGGCGCTGTCCGACGCCAACCTGCAGGTCGCCCGCGTCGACGCCGACATGAGCGACGGCACGGTGCGACTCGAGGGCGGTGCGAAGTTCGAGAACATGAGCGAACTGACCGACACCGTCACGGGGACCATGGCCGTCAGCGGTGTCTCCACCGCGACGTCCGGTGATACCGCGTCGATGTACGTCCACGTCGAGGACATGGGCGACGTCGACACCGCGTCGGCCACGAAGGCCGACATCGAACAGCTCGCGGTCGTCGGCGACGAGACGACCGTCCACGAGGCCGGCGAGTGGGACGAGGAGTTCTCCGAGGTCCCCACCGACACGATGAGCGAGTATCTCAGCACCGAAACCACCGAGACGGGTAACGAAACCGACGACGGCGACGACGACGACGACAGCATCCCCGGCTTCGGTCCGGGAATCGCCCTAGCTTCGGTCGCGGGGCTGCTGACGGCACTGCTGCTCCGCCAGCGGAACTGAGACGATCGCTTTTTTTGACCGGTAGCGACGAGACGCTCAGGCGCGCTCGAGATACGTCGCCGTCGCGGAGGTGTGGCCGCGGTTGAACGAGAGGATCTTGATTCGAATCGCGTCGGTCGGCTCGCAGTCGTCGGGGACGTCCTCGACGAAGACGACGAACCCTTCGACCTTGCCGACAGCCCGTCGCTCGCCGGAGTGGTGATCGGTGAACTCCCGGATAGCGACGGTTTCGACGTCGCCGATGTCGACCGGCGGGTCGCGATCCTGTGCTTCCTCGTGGCGTTTTCGCGAGCGTTGGGCAGCCGCCGACCGTCCGCGGCCGCGGACCCGTCTGAACAGCCACGTCCCGATCACGAACGCAACGAGCAGCCCGCCGCCGAGGACGGCTGGTCCGATCATACCGGGAACGGGCAGCGCCGGGGGCTTCGGTGTTCCGATCCCGATAGCCTGTCGTCGGGACGGTCGGAACCGATTTTCGGCGGCGATACGAGCCGCACTACGGTGCTCGAGTTCGACGCGGTCGCGGAGAGAACGTCACCCGCTCGAGCGAGGCCAGGCGTTCCGAAACAGGTGAAAACCGGCCGAGACGCAGTGTATCGAGGACCGCTATTTCCGACCCGGCTGGCCGATCCGATTGCCGTCACCCTTTTAGGCACAACACTGCTCGAGTACGTCGTGAAGTCCCCCTCCAACGGCACCGGCAGCGACGCGGTCTACGAGACGGTCAGCATCGCAGTCGTTCACGCGATCGCGACCCACCGGAACGTCGATCCGGTGACCCTCCCGCCCCTCTACGAGTGGATCGATCCGGACGCGATCGACGACCTCTTCGAGCCGACACGGACCGGCGGCCCCCGGCGCGGTTGCCTCGCGTTCGACTACGACGGCCAGACGGTCACGGTCGACTGTACCGACGGCATCGCGATCGCGATCGACGGCTCGCCGGCCGCCACCTCGATCTCGGTCCGCCAATCGAACGCGTAACTCCGTCCCCGCCGGATCTCGACAATCTCGGCCGATCCTTCATCTTCACTTTCGTCGCGCGAGGAGCCCCCGGCTCACGTCTCGTCGGCGAGATCGACGAGCGCGACCCCGTCGGGGAGCCGCGCGAGGACGTCGGCGGGCCAGCCCCGATGCGCGAGGGTCACGTCCGTCTCCGGGCTCGTTTCGACGAGCCGGGCGACGCCGTCGGCGGCGGCCTCGAGGGCGGCCCGATCGGTCCGCTTGGGGGTTTCGGCGGTGAGCGGATACGTCTTCGAGAGCGCTCGCGGGAAGGGGCCAAACGGCGGCTGGACCCGCCAGACGTCGTCGTACCCCGCGTCTGGCGCGGAGCGATCCACGGTGAGCAACAGCGAGTCGGGAACCGAGAGCCGCTCGAGGCGTCGGTGATGCCGGACGACTTCCGGGCGGCGCGCGCTCTCGTGGGAGGTGTAGAAAAAGGAGCCCTTCGAGACGGGGTCGGAGCGCTCGAGTTGGGCGGCGTGATCGAGCAGTGTGCGGTAGCCGTCGAGCATCGCCGGATGTGAGCGGGCGCGTTGCTCGACGAGCTCGAGCAGGTTCCCGGCGCGGATCGCCTGCTTGATCCGGCGGATCTCCGCGAAGGTGACGTGGAGGTTGTGAGCGGCCAGTTCCGACTCGCGCTCGGCGTCCGGTAGCGCGCGCAGTTCGGCCGGCGAGTGGTCGGTACAGACGGCACACGAACAGGGGAGGTAGTCCAGATCCGCGAGGTGTCTGGTGCCCCGGACCGTCAGGTAGCGGTCGTCGCGGGCATACAGCGCGTAGGCCGCCGAGTCGAACAGGTCACAGCCCGCGGCGACGGCCAGCGCGAACATCATGGGGTGGCCGGCCCCGAACAGGTGGACCGGCGCGTCGGCTTCCAGTCCCCGCTTGGCGGCGGCGACGGCGTCGATCATGTCGTCGTACCGATAGTCGTTCATCAGCGGTACGACCGCGCCAACCGGGAAGACGTCGAGGTCGGTGCCCGCGGCGTGGCGGCCGGCCCGTTCGCGCAGGTCTGGGTGGGTCGAGCCCTGGACCGGCGCGCTGATCAGCATCTCGCCCGTCTCGGCGTCTTCGGCGATCTCGAGGCGTTCCTGCGTTGTCTCGAGGTCGCTTTCGGCCCGGTCGTGGGAGACGTCCGGCGGGGTCGGGATGTCGACCGGTGTGGCGATGTCGGAGCCGATCTCGCGCTGGAAGGCGAGGATCTCCTCGGTGGTGACGTCGATCTCGCCGTATTCCGACAGCTGGAACGAGCCGGAGTCGGTCATGATCGCGCCGGGGAAGTCAAGCAGGTCGTGGAGTCCCTGCTCGAGGGCCCGCTCGCGGAGATCGTCGTCGCCGTGGATGATGTAGGAGTTCGTGATGAGGATCTCGGCGCCGAACTCGTCGGCGAGCCGACGGGGGCTGATCGTGTCTAAGTTCGGGTTGATGACCGGTAGCAGGGCCGGGGTCTCGACGGTCGTCCCGGCGCGGGGAACCGTCAGCTCCCCGATGCGGCCGCCGGCGTCGGTGTCCCGGATTTCGAAGGACTCGCGCATTGGCTTCGGGTTGGCCCGTCGGACGTAAGTCGTGACGGTTTTCGATCGGTCGAGCGGGCGGCTCCGGTCGGACAGCCACAGACGAAGGCGCTTTACGCTCCGGGCCGCTTGCGTCTCCTAATGAGCAAACCGAGCCCCGAGGTCTACGAGCAGGGCAAGGGCATGGACGCCCACAATCAGGCGATGCGGGAGATCCGCTCGCGCAAGGAGGCCAGCTACGACCCCCACGAGCCGACCCGCGTCTGGCTCGACGAGGACAACACCCCCGACGGCGTCAAGACGAGTCTGACGATCATTCTCAACACCGGCGGCTGCCGGTGGGCCCGCGCCGGCGGCTGTACGATGTGTGGCTACGTCGCCGAGAGCGTCGACGGCGGCTCGGTCCCCCACGACGCCCTGATGGACCAGATCGACGTCTGTCTGGCCCACGAGGCCGAGAACGCGGACGCTCCCGCCGATCTCATCAAGATCTACACCTCCGGCTCGTTCCTCGACGAGCGCGAGGTCGGCGCGGAGAGCCGCCGGGCGATCGCCGACACCTTCGCGGACCGGGACCGGATGGTCGTCGAGTCGCTGCCCGACTTCGTCGACCGCGAGAAGATCGGCGACTTCACTCAACACGGGCTCGATACGGACGTCGCGATCGGCCTCGAGACGGCGACCGACCGGGTCCGTCACGACTGCGTGAACAAGTACTTCGACTTCGCGGACTTCGAGGGCGCCTGCGCCGAGGCCGCCGCGGCGGACGCGGCGGCTGGCGGCGATGTCGAGGCCGGAATCAAGGCCTACCTCCTGATGAAGCCGCCCTTCCTCACCGAGTCCGAGGCGGTCGAGGACATGATCTCCTCCGTCGAGCGCTGTGCCGCCGTCGACGGCTGTCACACCGTCTCGATGAACCCCTGTAACGTCCAGCGCTACACGATGGTCGACGACCTCTACTTCGAGGACGGCTACCGGCCGCCGTGGCTCTGGTCGGTGGCGCAGGTCTTAGCGGAAACGGCCGACGCCGACGCGATCGTCGTCTCGGACCCGGTCGGCCACGGCTCCGACCGCGGCCCGCACAACTGCGGGGAGTGTGACGACCGCGTCCAGAAGGCGATCAAGGACTTCGACCTGCGACAGGACCCGTCGGTCTTCGAGCAGGTCTCCTGTGCGTGCGAACTGACCTGGGAGACGGTCCTCGAGCGCGAACGGAGCTTCAACCAGCCGCTGACGCGATAACGGCGCAGTCGCAGGACGAACCGTTTTGGCGCTGGCGCGGGTCGGGCGGATATGGCGCTTCCCGTCCCATCCCGATACGTCAACGAACTCGAGCCGACCGTCCTGATCCTCGTCGGTATTCTCCTCGTCGTCTTTCCCGAGCCCGCCACCTCCACGTTCGGCGCGGGACTGCTATTGCTGGGGCTTGGCTGGTGGTTCTCCGAGTGGGGTCGGTAGCGCGACCGCTGTCTCAGACGGTTCACTGTCGGTTACCACCGGTGTCCCTGCGACGGTCCTGCGGTGACACCAGTACACAGTGACAACAACCCGTCTCAGTCGCCGGTAGCCGGCTCGTCCGACGCCGAGCGGATCGGCTCCGCATCCGCGCGCGGAATCTCGAGCGTGACGACGGTTCCGCGGGGGTCGTTGTCGGCGAAGGAGAGCTGGCCGCCGGTCTGGGTGACGACCCAGTTGACGAGCCAGAGACCGAGCCCGCTGCCGTGGCGCAGTTGGGTGATCTCCCGTTCGCCCTCGAGCAGCGCCCGTTCCTCGTCGGAGATCCCGGGGCCGTCGTCGGCAATCGAGAGCGCGAGCAGGTCCTCGTCCGGTCGGTCTCGAAGGGTCACGTCGACGGTCGGCCGGTCCCGGTCGCTGTGTTCGACGGCGTTCTCGAGGACCTGATAGATCGCCGTCTCGAGGTACTCGTCGGCGCGCGCGTCGGCCCGGTCCGGCAGCGCCCGGGTGATCTCGACCTCGGGGGCGGCGTCCTCGAGGCGGTCGATCGCGCGGTCGACTACCGCCGAGACGTCGATCGGGCCGGTCGGGGCCCCATCGCAGTCGAGGACGCGCTCGACGGCGCGGGTCTTCTCCGCGAGCCCGACGAGTTCGTCCGTCCGATTCCGGATGGTGTCGATGTACTCGTCCTCGCCGACGGCGTCGGCGAGCATCTCGGCACAGCCCTCGATGATGTTCATCCCGTTTCGCAGGTCGTGTCGCAGCACGCGGTTGAGGATCTCGAGGCGCTTTTGGCGCTGTTTCCGTTCGGTGATGTCGGTGTACAGACCGAACGCGCGGTCCGACGAGCCGTCCATCTCGATCGGGACGACCTGGAGCCTGAAATCGCGCAGGCCGCTCGCGGTCCGCCGCTTGACCTCGGCCTCGCCGACCTTGCCCCGGCTGCCGCGTCGGTTGAGCGTCTCGGCCTCGTCCGTCCTGTCGGTCGGCACGACGAACTCGTCGAGCGACTCGCCGACGAGGGTCGACTCCTCGTAGCCGAAGAGCCGCTCGAACGCCGGGTTGACCGCCTCGACGATCGGCCCGTCCGAGAGGTTACTGACGCTGACGACGCCGTCGGGGACGTTCTCGAACAGGGCGGCGAACCGGTCGCGCTCGGTTCGCAGCCGCTCCTCGAACGCGATCCGGTCGAGCGCGTCGGCGACGTGCGAGAGCAACAGCTCCGTCAGTTCCTCGTCGGTCGGGGTAAACGCCGCGGGCTCCCGCGAGACGGCCTGAAACACGGCGCGATCGCCGATCGGGGCCGACAGGACCGACCGGCAGTCCTCGAGCCGCGGGACTCGGTCGTCGGTGACGTCGTCCAGCCGGAGTAGCTCGCCGGTGCGATAGGTCCGACCGGCGAGACGGTCGTCGATCGGGATCCCGTCCTCGAGGTCGACCGTGAGGTCCGACGACGCGGCTTCCGTGACGAGTTCGTCCCCGCGGGCGCGGTCGATGACACAGCCGTCGAAATCGAGGACGTCCTCGGCGGCCTCGATGGCCACGTCGTAGATCTCCGCTCGACTCTCACAGCCGTCGAGCCGGGAGGCGACGCCGTGGAGCCCCTGGATCTTCGCCTTTCGGTCGACCAGTTGTCGCTCCATGCGCTTGCGATCGCCGATGTCGCGGGCGATGCCGACCGTCCCCTCGAGTTCGCCGTCGGTCGTCAGCAGCGCCATGTTGACCTCGGCCGGCGTTTCCGTCCCGTCGGTGCCGACCAGCGTGATCTCGTAGGTCGCGACGCGTCGATCGTCGTCGGTCAGCAACTCCTCGACGTAGCGTCGCCCGCGCGCGACGCTCTCGTCGGTGAGTATCGTCGAGACGTGTTCGCCGAGGAGGTCGTCGCGGCCGTAGCCCGTCGTCTTCGCCATCGTATCGTTGACGGTGACGAACCGGCCCTCGGTGTCGAGCTGATAGACGCAGTCGCCGACCGTCTCGACGACCGTCTTCGTCCGCTCGAGTTCGCGTTCGCGAGCGGCCCGATCGAGCGCCGCCTCGGCCGTCGTGGCGAGGACGTTGAGGAGGTTGCGCTCGGCGTCGTCGAGTGCCGCCGTTTCGGGGGTCGCCACCGACAGGATTCCGTGATCGCCGAGCGGCTGCAGGACCGCGTTCCCCATGTCGACCGCGACGTCGTAGGGGACCCGATCGGTCGATGGCTCCTCGACGACGACCGACTCCCCCTCGGTGTAGGCGTTCCAGAGTGTCGTATACTCGCCGCCGACCGACGAAATATCGCCGGTCAGACGGTCGAGTTCGGACGTGATTCCGGCGAGCTCGAGGCGGTCGGTCTCCTCGTCGTAGTACCTGATCGAGCCCAGCGGCCGGTCGATGACGTCCTCGGTCGCTGCCATGACGATGTCGGCGATCTCGTCGGTCGACTCCGCCCGGAGCAGTTCTCGAGTCGTCTCCTGCAGCGCCTCGAGCGCGGTCGCGCGCTTGACGTCTGCGGTGATGTCCTGCCCGAACGAGAGGACGCTGACGATTTCGCCGTCCTCGACGATCGGCGTGTTGAACCACTCACAGGTTATCGTCGTCCCGTCCTTGCACCGGTTGCGGTTGACCTGTCGCGAGGGCAACTCGTCCGGGTCGCCGTCGACGATCCGATCCCAGTACTCCCGAACCACTGCTCGCTCCGCCTCGGGAACGAGGAAGTCGGGCGCGGCCCGACCGGTCGCTTCGTCGGCGGTGTACCCGAACAGCTCCGTCGCCGCCGGATTCCAGTTTCGGACCCCGAACGCGAGGTTCCACTCGATGATCGCGAGCGGCGACTGTTCGACGAGCAGTTCGAGCCGGCTCGAGGGGTCGTCCGCCGGTGTCGGTGCGGCGTCGAGCGCACGCTCGTGTCCGGGTTCCGACGGGCCCCTGTTCGTCCGGTCCGCGAGCAGTTCCCGGAGTCGCTCGAGGAGCGTCTCCGGCCCCTGTGAGCGGGGGACGTAGCCGTCGGCTCCCGCCGCGACGACGTCGCCCGCGAGCCGTTCGCTGCCGTCGACGGGGGCAACGACGACCGGGAGATCGGGCCGCCGGTCTCGGAGTCGCCGACAACACGCGACCGGGTCCACGTCCGAACTCGAGTCGCCGATCACGACGCAGTCGGCCGTCGCGAGGCGGTCGAGACACGCGGCGACCGACCGAGTCGACGCGACTGAGACGCCGCGCTCCTCGAGGGCGCGTTCGACGTCGCCGGAGTCGACACCGACGAGAACGGCTCGGGTGTTCGGTCCGATGATCGTACCCATGCCTCGGTAGTCCGATCGGCTTCAACGAACCCGCACCCTATTACTGTTTCACTCGGTTCACGAACTGAACTGCGGTTTTCATCGTTCAGGGAAGCTGGTAAAAAGGGCCGTTCGGGCGTGACGTCGCTATTTACTGGTCGAACCCGCGCAACACTCCCTGTCCGTCGGTCGGGCCGACATCCGGGAGGGTGGCGCGTTCGGGATGGGGCATCAACACCGCGACGGAGTCGCGCTCGCCGAGGACGCCCGCAATGGCGTGTTTCGAGCCGTTGGGGTTGGCCTCGGGGCTCGTCTCGCCGTCCGCGTCGCAGTATCGGAAGAGGACCCGCCCCTCGTCCTCGAGGTCGGCCAGTCGATCGTCGGCGATCTCGTAGCGACCCTCGCCGTGGGCGATCGGGATCTCGATGACCTCGCCCTCGTCGTAGGCGGCGGTCCAGGGGGTGTCCGCCCGCTCGACGCGCAGATGGACGTGTTCACACTGGAACCGCGCGCTCTCGTTGGTCGTAAAGGCGCCCTCGGTGAGCCCGGACTCGCAGCCGACCTGCGCGCCGTTACAGACCCCGAGGACGGGGACGCCGTCGGCGGCGGCTTCCCGAACCGCGGCCATGATCGGCGACCGGGCCGCCATCGCACCGGCCCGCAGGTAGTCGCCGTAGGAGAACCCGCCGGGCAGGACGACGCCCGTCGTGTCCGCGGGGAGCCCGTCCTCGTGCCAGACGATCTCGGCGTCGATGCCGAGGTGCTCGAGGGCGCGCTCGGCGTCGCGGTCGCAGTTCGAGCCGCCGAATCTGACGATCGAAACCGTCACACTCGCCACCCCGCGGTGTTGCGATCGACGGTTTCGATCGGTGTGAGAGAAACCGTCATCTACCGTTCGGCGACCTCCACGTCGTAATCGTGGATGGTCGGGTTCGCCAGCAGCCGTTCGGCCATCTCGTCGGCGCGCTCGCGCGCGGCCTCGGCGCTTTCGGCCTCGAGGTCGACCTCGAAGCGGTCGGCCGAGCGCAGGTCCTCGAGTTCGAAGCCCAGCCGCTCTAAGGCCTGTGCGGTCGTCTCGGCCTCCGGATCCAGGACGCCACGTTTGAGTCGAACCGTCACCGTCGCGGTGTAGGCGGTCATCACCTGATACCCCGTAACCGTGCTCAAAAACGCTTTCGCCTTGACTCCGTAATACACGTTCGTGGATATCACCACGAGACGGCGGCTCGATGCTCGAGCGTGTCATACGTCGCCAAGTGAAGGGGCGGGTCCGTCCGAGTCGGCCCGTCCACCGACTCGAGTTCCCACGCCGTTCGTTCGCGGCCGACGGCGCGACCGTCCGGGGGTGCGGGGTGGGGGCGCTTCTCACGCACCCGGTCGGAAAGCAGGACTTTTAGCCGTTCGTGGACTGGGATCCGTCGTGATGAAGCGCGAATCGCTCGAGCGGAGGTGGCAGCGTTGACGACCGACGTAACCGAGATCACGGTGATCGGAGAGGACGACACGGGACTGATCGCGAACGTGACCAGCCTCCTGTTCGAGCGCGGAATCAACATCGAGGACCTCGATCAGGCGGTCCGGGACGGCGTCTTCCGGATGTATCTGGCCGTCGATACCTCGGAGATGGTCTGTACCGAGTCGACGCTCCGCGAGGACCTCCACGACCTCGGCGACGACCTCGGACTCGACGTGCAGGTTCGGTTCCCCGCCGACCGCGAGAGCCAGCAGATCGCCGTCCTCGTCACCAAGGAGAGCCACTGCCTCGAGGCGCTGTTCGAGGCCTGGGCCAACGACGAACTCGGGGCCGACATCGGGGTCGTCATCGGCAACCACGACGACTTACAGCCGCTGGCCGAACACTACGACGTCCCCTTCCACGACATCGGCGACGAGGGTGGCCAGCAAAACGAGGACGAACTGCTCGACCTCCTCGCGGAGTACGACGTCGACCTGATCGTCCTCGCGCGGTACATGCGGATCCTCAGTCCGAACGTCGTCTTTCGCTACGAGGACCGTATCATCAACGTCCACCCCTCCCTGCTGCCGGCCTTCCCCGGCGCGGAGGCCTATCGGCAGGCCGTCGAGGAAGGCGTCCGCGTCGCGGGCGTCACCGCCCACTACGTGACCACCGACCTCGATCAGGGGCCGATCATCACCCAGCGCGCGTTCGACGTTCCCGACGACGCCGACGTCGACGAGATGAAACGCCGCGGCCAGCCGCTCGAGGCCGACGCCTTGCTCGAGGCCGTCCAGCTCCACTTGAACGGCGACGTCTCGGTCCACCGCGGCCGGACCTCGGTCCGGGAGAACGGCACCCAGTACCAGCTCGGGCTCCCCGACGAAATCGACGAGTTCACGCCCGATCGCCCAGTCGACGGGATCGGCAGCGCCGTCGCCGAAGATCGGTAACGGCCGAGCGTCTCCGACGCCGCCGGCGCGGCCGCATCGGTTCCGAACGGCTCGAGGGGACCCGGTCCGCCTGCGGAGGCCGCGACCCACGCCCGACGGTACGGTGGTACTGCGGCCGTCGGGGCCGGACAGGTGTCTACGTGTCCATCCGGACGGTCACGACGGGGACCGGACTCTTGCGGACGACCTTCTCCGCGACGCTCCCCATTACCAGCCTGCCTGCTCCCGTTCGTCCATGGGTACCCATCACGATCGCGTCGATCCTCTCGTCCGCGACGTACTCGAGGATCTCCGCGTCGGGATTGCCGTACTCGATGGTCTCGATCGTCTCGAGGCTGTACTCGTCGGCCAGTTCGACGACTTCGTCGATGGCGTCTCGCCCTTCCGCTTTCTGCGCGTCGACGACCTCGCCGTGTTCCGCCGACGCCGGTTCCGGACCGGCCGTAAACCTCCCCAGCGGGATGGGCTCGACGGCGTACAGGGCGTGGACCGTCGCCCCGTGTTCGGCCGCCAGTTCGACCCCTGTCGTCGCGGCGTTTCGTGCCGGTTCGCTCCCGTCCGTCGGAATGAGGATCCGCTCGAACATGACGGTCGAACCCATGGTACGGGACACCAAATAACTGTATTCGGTTCCCAGCTGTCGGTAAGACGACTCGTCGTTCGAGAGACCGGGACGAATCGCCGCGATCGGTCGCGGGAAGCGTCCGTCGCCCCTTCTGTCCGCGTCGTGTGGCCGCGCTGTGGGCGGTGACCGGGCTCGTTCAGGCCGCGTTCGACGACTCCCACTGGTCGCGACAGTCGTCGCTACAGAAATGGCGGTGGACGGCGGTGCCGTCCTCGACGGTCGTTACGACGCGCTGTTCGGAAGACGATCCCACCGGGCTCCCACACTGTCGACACTCGGGCGAATCCGCGTCCGTCGAGTCAGTCATCGCTTGACAGGTGACACGAGAGCCACTTGAACGAACCTATTGCGGCGGATTCGGCCACGGTCGGCCGAACGGGTTCGTTCGACCCGAAACGCGGTCTCCTTCGATACCGTCCGGCGTCGTTCGACGTATTTCCGCGACCGAGTTCGTTCGGCCGAGGACGGGCGAGGACTCACCGTCGGTTCCGTGAGCGGCACCCTTATCGACGTCAGCGACCAAGCTTGGAACGGTATGTCACAGCAAGATGTCCAACGGGAGCTTCACGTCGACCAGTACACGCTCGGGCTCGTCGGCCCCGATCAGGAGTGGGCGGGGACCGTCGCGGACGGCGGGACGATCGAGACCTACACCCCGCCGGGCTGTTGGGGCCCGATGATAACGCCGGAGTTCCACGGCGGCCACGAGGTGACCCGGCCGATCCGCGTCGCGGGGGCCGAGGTCGGCGACGCGATCGCCTTGCACATCCGCGACATCGAAGTCACGAGCATGGCGACGAGTACGGGCTCGATGGCCGAGCGCGAGGACGCCTTCGGCGACGACCCGTTCGTCGACCACCGCTGTCCGGAGTGTGGCACGACGTGGCCCGACTCGATCGCCGAGGGGACCGGCGAGGACGCGATCAGGTGCGCCGAGTGCGGCGCGAACGCCTCTTCGTTCGGCTTCGAGTACGGCTACACCGTCGCCTTCGACGACGACGATACCGTGGGAATTACCCTCGACGAGGACGCGGCCCACGAACTCGCCGCGGACGCCGCCGAAGTGATGGACATCCCCGCAAACTCCCGACAGCACCCGATCCTGCTGTACGAGCCCGGCGAGATGCCCGGGACGCTGGGCCGGCTGCGTCCGTTCATCGGCAACGTCGGGACGACGCCGCCGGTCACGATGCCCGACTCGCACAACGCCGGCGACTTCGGCCAGTACCTCATCGGGGCCGACCACGACTACGGCGTCGACAGCGAGGCCGACCTCGAGGCCCGCACCGACGGCCACATGGACATCCCGCAGGTCCGCGAGGGCGCGACGCTGCTCTGTCCCGTCAAGGTCGACGGGGGCGGGGTCTACGTCGGCGACCTCCACGCCAACCAGGGCGACGGGGAACTCTCCCTGCATACGACCGACGTCAGCGGCACCGTCCGGATGGACGTCGAAGTCATCGACGACCTCGAGATCGACGGCCCCGTCTTGCTCCCGCCGGAGGAGGACCTGCCGTTCATTAGCAAACCCTACAGCGACGAGGAACGCGAGGCGGGCCGCAATCTCGGCGCGGAACACGACGTCGACGTCGAGACGGACATGGGCCCGATCCAGGTCGTCGGCTCCGGCGCGACGGTCAACGACGCCACGCAGAACGCCTTCGATCGCGCCGGCAAACTGCTCGAGATGAGCGAGGGCGAGGTCCGCTCGCGGTGTACGTTCACCGGCGGCGTCCAGATCGGGCGACTCCCCGGCGTCGTCCAACTGGACATGCTGGCTCCGATGGAGGTACTCGAGGACCGCGGCATGGACCATCTCGTGCGCGAGCAGTACGGGCTGTAGGCCGCCCCGCCTTCCCCCTTGGCGCGCGCTGGGCCACGGCGAACCACTGGTGAGCCGTGGTACGATATCGTGCGAGGGATGAGTGAGGGAACGGAGTGACCGAGCGAATCGGTTGGGGAGGGCGTGGCCGCTCACTGTTGCCACGACAGCAGCGAACTCGTTCGTCTTCCCGTTTCGTTCGCCTTCTTCTGTCACATTTCGACCGTCCCAGTTCCTCACTCAGCGAGGAGATCCGCCCTGCACGGCCGGCACCACCGCCAGCGCCGCGCCCTCGGGCACCGGCTCCTTGAGCCCGGCCCGGTCTCCGTCGAGCGAGACCCTGACGCTCGCACGCACCGCGTCGCCGTCGTAGAGCTGGGACTCGGCGCGCGGATAGGCCTCGACGAAGGCCGCGAGCGCGTCGGCGACGGTCCCGCCCGCCCACTCGAGGCCCACCGTCTTGTCGCCGGTCGCGCTCCGGAGCGGGCCATACACCGTGACTTCGGTCTCCATACCGACTACTGGGGCGACCGGCCACATATACCGACCGCCGCCCGCCGCTCGAGGACGTGCCGGCGCTGCTCGCGTCCCGCTCTCGAGCGCGGTTCAGGTGGCGAACTCGAGACGAGCGTCGAAACTCAGTCGTCGCTCGGTTCGGCACTCGCCGCCGCGGTCGCGTCCTCCCGGCCCGCCCACTCGCTCGAGCGAAGCGGCGCGAACGTCAGAAACAGGATGGCCAACACGAAGACGCTCAGCATGACGGTCGCGACCATCGCGATACCGGACGTGAAGCTGAACAGGACGATACCCGCTGTGGTGGCTGTGAGACTCATTCGTGTTCGTTCGACCGTCGCAACTCCCGCCATATGAGGGTTACTGTGTCCGGTGCCGGGTGCGAAATGACAGCAATGGACGCGTGATCGAGCCGGTAGCGGCGCTCGTTCCCGCCCGGACTCGCCGTCGTCAGAGCCGCCGGACCGCGCCGATCGCGCTCGAGAGCGGCGGCGCGTCGAAGAACTCGCGGTCGGTGTAGGCGTTCGCACCGCTGCGATACAGTTCGCTCGCGGTCTCGAGGACCGACTCCTCGAGGGGCTCGGGCGCTTCCTCGCAGAGCGATTTCCAGTCGGCGACGTCCTCGGCTTTGGCCTCGGCCTTGGCGTCGTCGACGGCCCGAACCCAGTCGGGCTGGGTGCGCTTGTGGTACTGGCGCAGCACCTCCTTCGAAAGCTGGGTGCCCTCGTAGCTGAAGCGGTTCTCGTCGAAGGTGCCGACGACGTCGCCGACCCGGATCTCGCCCTGATAGTAGAGGCACTCGATCTTGCCGTCTTCGTGGGTCAGCCCGGCCGATTCGGCCTGCTCGGTGACGATCCGGTTGACCTCGCGCGCGGTCGACTCGAGGTCGTCGATCGCCGCCTTGCCGGCGATGGCGTCGGCTTCCGACCGCTCGAGGTAGCGGTCGCCCTCCTCGTACTTCGTGGAGAACTCGACGATCGGCTCCGCGAGGTCGACGGCCTCGTCGGGCCACTCGTCGAATCCGAGCCCGTGGTCCGCGGGGTCGGTTCGGCTGCGCAGGCTCGAGCCGACCGGGACCCGGTTGCGGAAGACGATCTCGAGGGGGATCAGGTAGTTCTCGCCGGCCGCCTCGTGGTAGCTGTCGTAGTCGTACTTCCGTCCCTCGTGGGGAAGGTCGGGTACCTGCGTGAGGTCGATGGCCATCTCCCAGGGCGGGTGGGAGGCGTCAGCGAGGGCGACGACGTCGCCGTTTTCGACAACACCGCGGTAGTGGGTGGGGACGCCCTCGGACTCGAGCAGTTCGAAGTTGAACGCGCCCATGGTACAGAGGCTCGCGCCCTTCTGGGGGATCTGATCGGGCATCTTCCCCCAGTCGAACACCGAGTAGTCGTCGGTGAAGACGAACGAGCCGCGGCCGAGATCGTCGTCGGTCGCGTCCTCCTCGATGCGGAACTCCTTGACGCTGGTCATCGGCTCCACCTCGCGCGGATTCCGTGACGGTCGAACCGGTTCGCTGCGAGTGGAGTCACGCGAGACACCTCAGGACGTGTTCGCCCCCGTCGCTCATATCTCAGTTGCCGTGGCCGGAGCGTAAGAAGGTTTCAATATCCGGTCGGTGATCGGGAGCCCGAACGTCCGGAGCCAGAAGCGGAGCGACGATCGATGCCGGCGGTTCGGCTCGACGGCCGGTGGCGGCCGCGGTCCGCCTCGCCTCGCGTCATCGGTAGCGGCAACTCTCGACGCGGCCGATTCGGACGGGGTGGGGTCCGGATCCATCACCCTTTTCTCGCTGTGCGAGCATCGTTACGTCGATGGAGCGACCGGTGACCGAGGCCGACCTGGCGTTCGAACACGTTCCCGAGACCGACCAGTCGTTCGAGAACGCACTGGCGAAAGCGCGCGACGGCGACCGACTCGACGTCGACGACGCCATCGAGTTACTCACGACTGGGACCGACAGCGACGGCATCGATCGCCGGCGCAAGGAACGCGTCCTCGAGGCGGCCGACCGCCGCCGCGCCGAGCAAGTCGGCGAGGAGGTCACCTTCATCGCGAACCTGAACAACAACGTCACGACAGCCTGTAACGTGGGCTGTCTGTTCTGCAATTTCAAAGACGCCGCCCACACCTTCGAGAGCGACACGGAGATCGAGACGGCGGGGTTCACGAAGACGCCCGCCGAGTCCCGCGAGATCGTCGCCGACGCCGTCGAACGGGGCATCTACGAGGTGACATCGGTCTCGGGCCTGCACCCCGCGTTCGCGCTCGACGACGAACACCGCGAGATCCTCGAGGCCCACCCGAACCCGAAGGAGGTCAACTACAAACCCCCGAAAGTCTACGACACCAGCCCCGGCACCTACACCGACCAGATTTCGGCGATGGGCGTCGACGGCGTCCACGTCCACTCGATGACGCCGGAGGAGGCCTACCACGCCCGGCGGGGCACCGACTGGTCCTACGAGGAGGTCTACCGCCGACTGCGGGACGCGGGACTCGATACCGTTCCCGGTACCGCCGCCGAGATCCTCGTCGAGGAGGTCCGCGAGGTCATCTGTCCCGGCAAGATCAGTACCGAGGGGTGGCTCGAGGCCATGGAGGCCGCCGCGAACGTCGGCCTCGGGATGACGGCGACGATCATGTACGGCCACGTCGAGAACGAGGCCCACCGCGCGCTGCACTTAAAACGAATTCGGGACTTACAGGACCGCACGGGCAACATCACGGAGTTCGTCCCGCTTTCCTTTATCCACCAGAACACGCCACTGTTCGAACACGACGTGGTCTCGGGCGGAGCCAGCATCGACGAGGACGAACTGCTGATCGCCGTCTCGCGACTCTTTCTCGATAACATCGACCACATCCAGGCCTCGTGGGTCAAGTACGGCGACGAGCAGGGGCTGAAGATGCTCTCGTGTGGCGCCGACGACTACATGGGGACGATCCTCTCGGAGGAGATCACCAAACGCGCCGGCGGTGGCTTCGGCGAGTTCCGCTCGTTCGAGGACTACGTCGAGATGATCGCCTCGATCGGCCGCGTGCCCGTCGAGCGCTCGACCGACTACGAGAAGCGCCGCGTCATCGACCCCGACGATCCGCCATTCGGCCCTCGACTCGGGCCGAAGGCCGACGGAACCCCGCTGCTGACTCGAGAAGAGCGGGAGGAACGGGCGGTTCCGGCCGACGACTGATCCACACACCTCGTCCATCGGCTTCGAACTACGTCCGGATGGTTCTGAGGGAGTCGACGTATCCCTCGAGACTGTGCAACCGTCATGCGGTGGCACGCGCTGTGCCGCGGTGAACCGCCGGTTAACCGCGGCGCGACGCCGTGCGAGGTCGTCGCGAGTTTCACGAGCGAACGAAGTGAGCGGTAGCGTGGGACCGCAGGTCCCGCGAACCATCCGAATCGTGCGAGGCCGGAGGCCTCGCATACCATGTGAACGGGCCGAAAGCCCGTGAACAGACGGCGCGAAGCGCCGTGAGGAGCAATCGGTTGGGGAGGGCGTGGCCATTCCCTGTTGCCACGATAGCAGGGCACCTCTCTTCACGCTCGCCCTCGACTCGTTCGTGATCCACCCCACTCCACGAACCGCTCGAGGGCCAGCTATTCGTTCACGACGCCGACGGCCCGCACCGGCGCGCCGTCGCCCGCGAGCGCGAGCGGATACGCCCGGAGTTCGAACCGCTCGCCGACCGCCTCGAGCCCGGTCAGGTTCTCGATGATCAGGCGGTCGTCGCCGAGCAGCGCGTGGTGGGCCGGGATGCCGTCGGGCTCGTCCGTGCCGGCACTCTCGGTCGGCGTCGGATCGGGGTTGAGCGCGTCGACGGCCACGTCCAGTCCCCGGTCGGCACAGGTTTCGGCCGCGGCCGGCGAGAGGAAGGGATGCTCGAGATAGCGGTCGGTCCCCCAGTGGGCGTCCCAGCCGGTCCAGAACGCGGCGAGGTCGGCGTCGCCGTCGGGCACTCGCGATGCGGGGATCGGCTCGCGGGCCTCGAGGTCGCGACAGTCGACCCGGACGGCGTCGAAGACGAACCGCTCGAGCGGATAGGCATCGAGCGTCCGGCCGTCGGGCTCGGTGTGGGCGGGCGCGTCGACGTGCGTGCCGGTGTGGCTGCCACACTCGAGACGCGAGACGCGAGCGCCGTCGGCCGTGTGAGTCGCGTGGGGGCGGACGGCGACCGCGGGGTCGCCGGGGTAGGTCTGCATCCCCGTCTCGATCGGCTGGGTGAGATCGATCTGCATGCGGGATAGCCGTCGGCGACGGGGCATAACACTGTTCGGTCCTCGAGCCGATCGACGGTCGGTTTTCAGAACCGGTGACAATCATTATACCGTATCCCGATAACGTGTGGGTATGCGACTCGAAGGCAAGACAGCATTTATCACGGGTGCGGGCTCAGGCCTCGGGCGGGAAGCAGCGCAACTGTTCGCCGAGGAGGGTGCGACGATCGTCGCGGCCGACATCGATCACGAGAGCGCCGCGGAGACGGTCGCTCGCGTCGAAGACGCGGGGCAGGACGGCACTGCACTCGAGTTGGACGTCCGGGACGCTGACGCGGTCCACGCGGCCGTCGACGAGGCGGTCTCGGAGTTCGGCCTCGATATCATGCTGAACAACGCGGGCGTGAGCCACGAGCGCGCGACGGTCGAGGAGATCGACGAAGGCGAGCGCGATCGGGTCATGGACGTCAACGTCAACGGCGTCTGGAACGGCTGTCATGCCGTGATCCCCCACTTCAAGGAGCAGGGGTCGGGTGCGATCGTCAACACGGCGTCGCTGGCGGGGGTCATCGGCGCGCCGCAATTGGGGGCCTACTCGCTGTCGAAGGGTGCAGTGGTCAACTTCACGCGGACCGTCGCGGCGGAGGTTGGCCCGGCCGGCGTCCGTGCGAACGCGGTCTGTCCGGGCGTCACCGACACCGCGATGCCCCGGCAGAACCGCACCGAAGAGGAGTGGGAGGCGACCAAAGAGGAGATGTCGCGACACTACCCGCTCAAGCGGCTGGGCGAGCCGGAAGACATCGCCAACGCCATGCTGTTTCTGGCCAGCGACGAGGCCGACTGGATCACCGGGCAGGCGCTGGTCGTCGACGGCGGCTTCTCCTGTACATAGCTCGAGGGGAAGCGTTTCGGAACCGGCGGCCGAACGGCCGCCATGGCCACTGACGACTCGTACGTGCGGCAGGCGATCGACCTCGCGGAATCGGCGGTCGCGAACGGCAACACTCCCTTCGGTTCCCTGCTCGTCGTCGACGATGCGGTCGTCCGGACCGCGGAGAACACCACCCTAACTGACGACGACGTGTCGGCCCACCCCGAGTTCAAGCTCGCTCGGTGGGCCGCCCGCGAACTCGAGCCCAGCGAACGCGCCTCGTGTACGATGTACACAAGCACCGAGCCCTGCCCGATGTGTGCGAGCGCAATCGTCTACGCGGGGCTGGACCGGGTCGTCTACAGTGTCCCCGTCGACTCGCTTGCCGGGATCCGGGACGATGGCGTGATCGAGATTCCCTGCGCGGAGGTGATCGAACGGGCCGACGCCAACACGAGCGTCGAGGGACCGGTGCTCGAGGACGAGGGGCTGGCGCTCCACGAGGACTACTTTTCCGAGTGACCGCGAGACGAACGTCCCTCTCAGTCCGATACAGACCCCTCCATCCACCGCGCGGTGGCGCGCGCTGTGCCGCGGTGAACCCCCGGTGAACCGCGGCGCGACCTCGTGCGAGGGATGAGTGAGCGACCACCGGGAGTCGTTCGAAAGACGCGAAGCGTCTTTCGTGATGACGAGAGGCCATCGGTCTCTCGAACCACGAGCGAATCGGCTGGGGAGGGCGTGGCAATTCAGTGTTGCCACGATAGCAGGACGCTCGTCGCCGTCAGTACCGGCCGTAGCCGAATCACCCGTCTTCGATCGCGAATCCGCGAATTACCGCTGCTCGAGCCACAGCGACTAGTTCTCACAACATCGTCCAGTAGTTATAAGTTATATTGCGAGTACATTCAACTGGAAGCCGGTCTCCGAACGGAGCAAGAGGGCTGCATCGAAACGCCCCGGGTGCAGGCACACCCGAGACCTGGCTTCCAAGCGACCTGCTTGAAGCCATGCTTCGCTTCGTACTATCGGGATATAAACGTCCCGCACGACGGTGGAATCAACGCCGACGAGCAGCGACGGCCCTCGAGCCCCAACGCCGACTCGCAACCGCCGGTGGTCGCGATGGCTGATGACGACCCGTTCGAGTCGTCGCTTCCCGACTGTCCTCACTGCGGCCGCACGGTCTGGATCGTGACCGTCAGCGGCCCCGGCGACGGCACCGCCTCCCCCTGCGAGTGTTCGGTGGTTCCGGACCGCCTCGAGCGGGAGTAGTCGGCTCGCGGCTCGAGATACAGTCCCGATCGTCGCCGGCGACACTATCGGCGACCCATCCGTCAAACCGCTGGATTACACACGATTCTGATTACTATCAAAGACCTCATAATTATGGATAGGATGATATAAAAATAAGTATGACAATTCACTTTAGACGGGCGGTAATTGCGGTGTCGTTGGTGGTTGTGTCGGCAATAGCTAACTATATCGAATTTCACGGAACGAGCAGGAACGTTTCCTCGATCGGAGACCTCGTCATCTGGCTCGTGGTCGGCATCCCTGTTGCCTATCTGTTCCTCACGATCAGTATCGTCTGTAGTACTGTTGTAATGGAGCGTCTATTTTCCGTTCTGAGATAACCCGATCCGCTCGGGATCACTCTCTGAATTATAATCAGAGTCCGTCGCTAACCGTCTAGAGAAGGGAAAGAGCGGCAGGATAATTCACTTCCAGTCACACTTGCAACCGTTGGTAGCGTCCCGCTGGCCAACCTCAGTGTGACGCGGTTGTCTTCCCGTCCCGAAGCACCGCCCGGTACCGCTCCCCGGCCGCGCCGTCGGCCGCGAGCGCGTCCCGGATCGTCGGCGAGATCCACTCCCGGTCGCCGTCCGCGCCGTCGGCCAGCCGCCCGTCGAAGCCGTCGGTCCGCAGCGCGGACGGCAGGAACCGCTCGTAGACCGGCAGCCGCTCGCCGAGCGGTACGTTCGCGCTCGCGGCGATCTCCTCGAGTTCCCTGAGCGCGGGCCACGTGTACTCGGGGTTGATGTGGTCGTCGGTGACCGGCGAGACGCCGCCCAGATCGTCGACGCCGCAGTCGATCAGGTCCTTCGCGGGCGCGAGGTTCGGCGGGACCTGCACCGAGACCTCCTCGGGCAGGGCGGCCCGCGCCATCGCGGTCACCTGCCGCATCGTCGCGAGGTCGGGCGAGCCGCCGGACCAGCGCTCGTTCTCGACGACGGGCTGGACGATCACCTCCTGGATGTGGTCGTAGCGCTCGTGGAGTTCGCGAATCGCCAGCAGGCTCTCGGCGCGGTCGCGCCAGTCCTCGCCGATCCCCACCAGAACCCCGGTCGTGAAGGCCACGTCGAGTTCGCCCGCGTTCTTGAGCGTGCGCAGGCGCTGGCCGGGCACCTTGCGCCGCGGCCCGGCGTGGGCCCCGACCTCGGCGGTCGTCTCGAGCATCACGCCCATGCTGGCGTTGACGTCGGCGACTTCGGCCAGCTGCTCGCGGGTCTGGTCGCCCGGATTCGCGTGGGGCAGCAGGCCCTCCTCGAGCGCCACTTCACAGGCCTCGCGCAGGTAGGTGTGAATCGAGTCGTGGCCCCACGCCTCGAGTTGGGCGTGGATCTCGGTGTAGCGGTCGTCGGGATCGTCGCCGAAGGTAAACAGCGCCTCCGTACAGCCGGCGTCGGCCCCCCGCCGACAGATCTCGCGGACTTCCTCGAGCGAGAGCAGTTCGGCCTGCCCCGGCGGGTCGAAGTACGTACAGTAGGTGCAGGTGTACCGGCAGGCGGTCGTCAGCGGCACGAAGACGTTCCGCGAAAAGGTAAGCGCCGGCGGCGCGTCGACGTCGCTCGGGCTGACTTGGAGGAGGTCGTCGACGGCTTCCTCCTCGACCGCGATGTCGACGCCGTACTCGCTGGCCCCGGAAACCATTACCTCCGATTGTCGTGGCTCGGCACATAAGGCCTTCACTTCGCGGCAATCGCTGGGCCGTCACTCCGTCGGGCCGCCGTTTCGAACCGCGGCGACCCGGCCCTCGCGACGCTCGAGTTCGAAGCCGAACTCGCGGAGGACGGCCGGCGCGCGGTCGCTCTCGCGGCCGTGGACGAGGACCTCGACGAGGTCCGCGGGCTCGTCGACGTCGGTCCCGAGCCGGAACGAATCGACCGTCTCGAGGGTCGCGCCGACCTCGCGGGCGATCCCACGGTGGTCGAGATAGGAGAGCCCGTGGTAGTCGACGCGGAACGCGGGGTGGTCGACGACGAGGGCGTTGGTGCCGCCGCCGCGGCCGGGCGCGATCGCGACGTCGGCCGCGGCGGTCAGCAGGGCCGCGAGCGCGTCGGGCGTCGCGAGCGCGAGATCGGCCATGACCACGGCGACGGGGTCGTCGCCGTCGCCGGCCGGGAGCCGCGCGTTGACCGCCTCGGTCAGCGGTCGGTCGTCGACCGTCAACGACGCCGCCGCGGCGACCTCGCCCGGCATCTCGAGGGCCGCGAGGTCCAGCGGCGCGGTCGAGACGACGGCGGGCTCGTGGCCCNNGGCCCGCGCGGACGATCGCGCGAAGCACGTCCGCGAGCATGGCCCGGGCAAACTGCGAGCGCTCGGCCGGGGAGAGGACGGACTCGAGCCGCGTCTTCGGCGTCTCGGCGGCGAACGGAACCACGACGCGCATGTGAATCTAGTTGCGGTAACCGGGGCGCCCTCAAAAACACGTCGGAGCGAAGATCGAGGGCGGCCGGCGGTGGCCATCGGCGCTCGAGAACGCTGGCGATCGACTGCCCCCTCCCGGCGAGCGCGGCGCTCGCCCCGTCGATCGTCGAAAGAGCGGCGGCCTAGAACAGCGGCTCGAGTTCGTCCTCGTCGTCCTCGACGAGTTCCTCGAGGTTCTCCTCGCTCTCCTGCTGGATGTCGTCGATGTTGTCCTGTGCTTCGATGGCGACCTGCTGGAGTCGCTTGATCCGGGGGACGTTGGTCACGCCGGAAAGCAGGATCGCAGCGGACACCTCGGGCTCCGATCGCGGGAAGTCGCCACCGCGAACTTCCATGCTGCCCGTTTCCTCCTCGAGCCACTTGCGGCCGCGTTCGATGCCTTTCCGGTTGAGATACTCGGAGGGACCGGAGAGGACGAGCAGGGCGCGCTCGGTGCCCTCGATCTCACAGGGGAGCGTGAGCCGGCCGAGCGCGGCCTTGCGGACGAGACTCGTGATGCGGTTGGTCGTGTTCGCGGCGTCGAGATCGTCCTCGCCGCCGCTCTCGCCGGTAAAGCGAGAGAGAAGGCCGCCGCCGGTGTTCATCTCGACCTCCTCGCTCGCGAAGCCGACGGTCGAGACGCCACCGCCGGAGAGCGTGTTGATGATTTCCGAGGAGTCGACGACGCTCTCGGCGACTTCCTGGCCGTCGCCGACCTCGCCGGCGCCAAAGAGGATGCCGAACCGCCGGACGATCTCCTCGTTGATCTGCTCGTAGCCGCCCTCGACGGACTCGCCGGTCTGTCGCCAGGAGTCGTTGTCGAAGACGAGCAGGTTGTCGACCTCGCGGACGAACGTCTGGAACGATCGCGCCGCGTTGAGCGTGTAGATCCCGCCCTCGTCGGTGCCCGGCAGGACGCCGAGGCCGTAGACCGGGATCGTGTAGATCCGCTGGAGGTGTTTCGCGAGGACCGGCGCGCCGCCGCTCCCGGTGCCGCCGCCCATCCCGGCGACGATGAGGAAGGCGTCGACCTCGTGGGTCGGGATCGCGTCGATCGCGTTCTGGACCTCGTCGATGTCCTCCTCGGCGACTTCCGCGCCGAGTTCGTTGTCAGCACCCACGCCGTGGCCCTTTACGCGGGCCTGGCCGATGAGTACGCGATTCTCCTGTGGAATATTCTCCAGGCCCATGAGGTCCGCTTTCGCGGAGTTGACAGCGATCGCTGCCCGGACGATCCCGCTTCCCGTCCGATCGTCGTAATCGAGGAACCGATCGACGATTTTGCCACCGGCCTGTCCGAATCCGATCATCGCCAGCTTCATTGTTTATCAGGGGGCTCCGTTGGATTGGTAACAGTGGGATAGAGGATATAAGTCTTGTGCTAATCTGAAATTCTCGATTAATACACTATTGCTCGAGAGCGCCGCGTAGAAGCAGCGAAACACCCGATATTACGAGGTGTGAATGAGATTTTACCTCGCCCAATGATGTTTTTTATATTACGTTTCGGGCGTGATCGCCGCCGCACGGGACCGGGGCTGACCCGGTCGAGGAGGCACGCGATCAGGCAGTTCCCGCCGGCCGCTCTCGGCGGCCGGTTCCCGCGAGGCCGAGATACGAGGCGAGCGTCGTCAGGTCGGCCGGATCGCGACCGAACGCGGTCACGTCGTTGTCGGTGACGGTGTTGTCGAACGACAGCGACCGGGCCTGATCGGGACCGAACGGCAGGAACGGGACCGGTCCGATCGCCGAGAGGCCGACCGTGGCCAGTCCCATCGGGATCGGGACGATCCGAACGCCCTTGCCCTCGGCCGCGTAGGCCAGTTCGGTCACGTCCGCGAGGGTCAGCACGTCCGGCCCCGCGAGGTCGTAGGTCTCGCCGGCGTGGGCCTCGTCCTCGAGCGCGTCGGCGAGCATCGGGACGAGGTCGCCGACCCAGATCGGCTGGAACCGCGTCTTCCCGCCGCCGGGGAGCCCGGTCACGTACGGCGTGGTCAGCGCCTTCGTGAAGTCGACGAACTCGCCGCCGTCCCCGAAGACCACGGAGGGGCGGGCGATCGTCCACTCGAGGTCGGACGACCGGACGACCCCCTCGGCCCGCCCTTTCGCGCGGATGTAGGCGGTCGGCCCGTCGGGGTCCGCTCCGAGCGCGCTCAACTGGAGGAATCGGTCGACGTCACCGTCCTCGGCGGCTCGTACGAGGTTCTCGGTGCCGCCGAGATGGACCGCTTCGTGGCTTTTCCCACCGCGGGGCTTGAACAGCGGCGAGAGCGCGACGAGGTTGACGACCGCGTCGTGGCCCGCGACGGTGTCGGCGATCGAGTCGTAGGCGCTGACGTCGCCTATCGCGACCTCGACGCCGTCTGGTAGGCCGCCGCCGTCGGGCGAGCGCGACAGCGCCGTCACCTCGTGATCGCGCTCGGCCAGTTCCGCACACAGGTTCGTCCCGATGAAGCCGGTGCCGCCGGCGACGAGGATCTTCATACCCGAAACGTGATCCCGGAGCGATAAATACCTAGTCGGCTACGCAGTAAGGTCGCCCGTCTCGACAGATTGTAGTAGCCGTCACGCTCACGTCCGGGCATGCTCGTCACGCTCGAGGGGTTAGACGGCAGCGGCAAGACGACGCTCGTGGAGGCCTTGCGCGAGCGCTATCCGGACGCCACGTTCACGCGCGAGCCGACCGACGACTCCTGGTACGGCGAGGCCGTCTACCGCTCGATCGCGGACGACGACGCCGACCCCCTCGCGGAACTCTTTCTCTACACCGCCGACCACGCCGACCATCTCTCGCGGGTGATCCGACCCGCCCTCGAGGCCGGCGACCTCGTGATCTCCGACCGATACGCCGATTCCCGCTTTGCCTATCAGGGCGCGACCCTCGAGACCGCCTCGGCCTACGACTTCACGGACCCGCTCGAGTACGTCGTCGACCTCCACCGGCCGTTCTCGATCGAGCCGGACCTGACGATCTATCTCGATCTCGACCCCGAGACCGCCGCCGAGCGCGCCGGGACGACGAACAAGTTCGAGCGCGCCGCCTACCTCGAGTCGGTTCGGGACAACTACGAACGCCTGCTCGAGCGCGACCCCGACCGGTTCGTCCGCGTCGACGCGACCCGATCGCCCGATGCGGTCCTCGCGGCCGTCGTCGACGCGCTCGAGGATGCGCGGTCGAACGACCGCTGACCGGGCGCGACCGCGTCTCGGTGGATTCGGGCAAAGGCTTTAGTCGTGCCAGAGTGTACCACACCGCCGATGGTCCACGCCTTCATCATGGTGAAGACGGCCGCCGGGAAGTCCGAGCGCCTGCTCGCGGAGATCGGCGACCTCGAGTCGATCACCGACGCCCACATCGTCGCGGGCAACTACGACATCATCGCCGAGGTAGACACCCCGGAGGTCTACGACGTCCTCCAGACCGTTTCCTCGGGCCTGCAGGCCCTCGACGGCGTCACTGACACGAAAACGTACATCGCGATGGGCTAGGGCCACGCGAGCGCCGTCCGTCTCGTGGGCCAGTCGCCGTTTCTCGCCGCCCTCGCACCGCGCCCTCGAGTCAGCCGGCCGAACGCATGCCATGGTAATCGGGGGCAAACTTATTCACCGGGGCCGGCGTATCCCCCTGCATGCGGTTCGTGATTATCGGGGCCGGACGGGTTGGGCTGCGCACCGCGCGCGTCCTGCGCGACGAGGACCACGAGGTGACGATGGTCGAGCGCGACGAGCCGACGCGCAGACGCGCCCGTGAGCAAGGGTTTACCGTCGTCGACGGTGACGGCTCCCGCGAGGACGTCCTCGAGGCGGCCGGGATCGCCGACGCCGACGCTCTCGGCGCGTTGACCGGCGATCTGAACGTCAACTTCACCGCCTGCATGATCGGGAACCACCACGGTTGTCGGACGGTGATGCGGATCGACGAGGCCTACCGCGAGGGCATCTACCGCAAGTACGCCGATCAGGTCGACGAGGTGATCTACCCCGAACGACTCGGCGCGATCGGCGCGAAAAACGCCTTACTGGGCGGAACGATCCGCGCCATCGCCGACGTTGCCCCACACCTGCAGGTGGTCGAACTCACGGTCACCGCCGACGCCCCCGTCAACGGCTACACGATCAGCGAACTGCACCTGCCCGCCGACGCGACCGTCCTCGCGTTCGGCAAGGGCGAGGGCTCCCTCGAGATCCCCTCCGAGGATCTCTCGCTCGAGGCCGACGACCGACTCGTCGTCCTCGCGGACTTCGACGTGTTGAGCGAGGTCCGCCAGCTGCTGGTGGGCGAGACCGCTGACCGGGCGGCCGCCAACGCCGGGACGGGGACGAGTTCGGCCGCGACCGAATTGCTCGAGGGCGATTCCGACGGAGGTGCCAACTGATGGTTACAGCATTCGTCATGATCAAGGCGAACACGGGCGAGGCGGATCGGCTCAGAGACAGCATCGAATCGATCGCGGGCGTGGAGTCGGCCCACATCGTCGCCGGCGATGTCGATCTCATCGCCAAGGCCAGCGTCGAGACGCCCGCGAAGGTCAAGGAGATCGCCGCCACCCACATTCAGGCCATCGAGGGCGTCGAGGACACGCAGACGTACATCGCGATGGACTAGAGACGAAGTTTTGCGCTGTCGTTCGAGAGAGCTTCGCTCTCTCGTGATGACGAAAGGCGCGTAGCGCCTTTCGAACCACGGGCGCGGCGGAGCCGCGCCCTCGGCAAAAATTCGATTAAAAGCACTCCTCCTTCCGTTCGTTCCTTTCAGTCACTCACATCAGTCGTCGGCCCGCTCGCTCCCTGCGGTCGCTCGCGGTGAGTATGGGTAAGGGCCTGCCCTCCCCCGGGTCGCGGGGCTCTCGCGTCTGCTCGAGCCCCGCTCCCGGCCCCTACACTACACTGAACCGTTCCACGAATAGTATATCGGCGAGTGAGCGGTTCGGAGAACCCGAGCGATGCCGTTCACCGAGCGCTGCGCGCTCGGGCCGACGAGCGACCAAGGCGTGGCGCGAAGCGCCACGGGATGGCGAACGGCGATAGCCGTGAGCCCGGGAGCGAGGAGGCTTTTATACTAAATTTTGCCGAGGGCCGCCTACGGCGGCCCGTGGTTCGAAAGGCGCGAAGCGCCTTTCGTCATCACGAGAGAGCTTCGCTCTCTCGAACGACAGAGCAAAATTCAGGTTTACATCGGCATTCCGCCGCTGCCGTCGCCGTCCGCGGCCTGTTGACCCCTGTTCTGGGCGTTCTCGAGCAGCGTCGCCGCTTCGCCGCGGTAGTCGTAGCCGGGGATGATCCCCTGTGCGAACGTGCCTTCGACGAACTCGATGAGGGCCTTGGCGTCCGCGACGCCCTCGGCGGCGTCCCAGGCGGTATACTCGAGGCGGACCCTGACTTCGTCGTCGTCGCGGTCGACGACGGGCTCGTCGTGGGTGTCCGTGTGGGCGACGGTGAAGACATCGTCGAGTCGGCGCTCGAGCGTTTCGAACCAGCCGTCCTCGACGGGAGGCGCGACGACTTCGCCGGCGACGGCCGCGTCTAGCGTCGGGAGGACGACGGTGATCGCGAACCGGCCGTCGCGTTTTCCGTCGGCGTCGTCGGCCGTGACGGTCGTCTCGAAGACGGTCGTCTCGAGGTCGTAGGCGTCCTCGCTCGGGGTAAACGCGTCGTGGGACTCGAGCGCGCCGGCGACGGGGTCGGGAAGATCGGTCATTGGGGAACCAACGGGCGTGGCGGAAAAGGGTGTTACGTTGTCCGACGCGGCGCGGTCGACGGCTCGGAGACAGTTTCGAACGAAACCGCACGACAGCGCGTGGATCGTTTCACGCGGGAAGCGCGGCGTTTCGAGCGCAAACGGCCCCTATTACTACAAGGGACTCCCCCATCTGTCGTCGGCATGAGTCTCGATAGACACGCCGCCGATCGCCGTCGCTTCGCTCGCCTCCTCGGGACGGACGGTGACCGCGGCTCCGGCCTGCCGATCGGCGGCGACGACAGCGACGGCGCGGATGCCGACCCCGATGCGGACGCGGACGACCCGTCCGAGGCCGAGGATACTGCCGCCGACGACTCGAGCGCGGATTAGTCGATTTCGCGCTCGCTGAGGAACGTATCGAGCGCCGTCGCGACTTCTTCGAAGTCCTTGACCGTGAGGCCATCAGTCGTGGCGAAGACTCCCTCGCTGTCGTTCGTCACGCGGATGAGAAACCCGTTCTCGAAGACCCGGATCGTGTAGTCGTACCCGCCCAGTTCCGACCCCTCGTAGGCTGTCTGGGTCGTCTTGAAGCCGCGCCACTCGTGGCCGATGAACGTCGAGAGGTCGGCGTCACGCTCTAAGTCCTCCCGCAGGTAGAGCTGCTCGAAGTCGTCGCGCGTGAAGTAGGTGACCGACCGGAGACTGTCGCCGATGGCCGTCCGACAGGTCGCGACGATCTGCTCCGCTGCATCGTCCGTGAGTATCCCGGTTGCCATGTCCGACCAGTCGAACGCCGATCCCTTAACCGCGGGGGCTAGTCGTGGCGCAGTGAAAACGCCGGCCGGCTACAGGTGGCGGTCGCTTACGCTTGCTCGATCGCGCGATCGAGGTCCGCGATCACGTCGTCGACGTCCTCGATCCCAACCGAGAGTCGCACGAGGTCGTCGGTGACGCCGCCGGCCAGCTTCTCCTCCTCGGTGAGCTGCTGGTGGGTCGTACTCGCAGGGTGGATGATCAGCGTCTTCGCGTCGCCGACGTTTGCCAGCAGGCTCGCGAGGTTCACTTCGTTACAGACCGTTTCGGCGGCGTCGTAGCCGCCCTCGAGCCCGAACGTGATCATGCCGCCGTAGCCGCCCTCGAGGTATTTTTCGGCGTTCTCGTGCGTCTCGTGGCTCTCGAGGCCGGGGTAGTTGACCCACGCGACCTTCTCGTGGTCCGCTAAGTACTCCGCGACAGCCATGGCGTTCTCGCAGTGTTTCTCCATGCGCAGGGGCAGGGACTCGAGTTTCTGCAGCGTGACCCAGGCGTCGAACGGCGACTGCTGGTTGCCCAGGTCGCGCAGTCCGCGGGTCCGAGCGGCGAAGGCGAACGCCGCGTCGCCGAACGCCTCGCGGAAGTTGATGCCGTGATAGGCCGGGTTCGGCTCGGTGATCTCGGGGAAGTCGCCGTCCTCCCAGGGGAAGGAACCGCCGTCGACCAAGATTCCGCCGACGGTCGAGCCCGCGCCGTGGATCCACTTGGTCGTCGAGTTCCAGACGAGGTCGGCGCCGTGTTCGAGCGGCCGGCAGAGATACGGCGTCGCGAAGGTGTTGTCGACGAACAGCGGCACGTCGTGATCGTGGGCGATGTCGGCGATGCGTTCGATATCCGGCGTCACCAAGGCGGGGTTACCGATCGTCTCGAGGTGGACGAAGGCGGTGTCGTCGTCGATCGCTTCGTCGTAGGCCTCGTAGTCCAGCGTGTCGACGAACTTGGTCTCGACGCCGCGTTTCGCGACGGTGTGGGTGAGGTAGGTGTAGGTCCCGCCGTACAGCGCCGACGAGGAGACGATGTTGTCGCCGACGTCGGCGAGGATGAACGTCGCGAGGTCGAAGGCGGCCATCCCCGACGCGGTCGCGAGGGCACCGACACCGCCCTCGAGCGTCGCGATGCGTTCCTCTAACATCGCGTTCGTCGGGTTCATGATCCGCGAGTAGATGTTCCCCGTCTCCTCTAAGCCGAACAGCGCGGCGGCGTGGTCGGTGTCCTCGAACTCGTAGGAGGTGGTCTGATACAGCGGCGGCGCGCGGGCCCCGGTCGTCGGATCGGGTTCCTGCCCGGCGTGGATGCTGTCGGTGGCGAATCGGTTCCCCTCGGAGTCTGAATCGTCGCTCATACCCGCCCCGTCGCAGGCGGCCTAAGTAAAACCACTAGACGTGTGGCTTCGGCTGGGATACCGTGGGCCGTCCCCGTTAGAGAACGCTGACGACGCCGAGACTCTCGACGAGCAGCCAGCAGACGAACGCTCCGTACAGCCCCAAGAGCAGCCACCCCTCGCGTCTGGTGAGGGCCATTCCGGTTCGAGAAATCGCGAAGAACGCGACCGTCGCCAGGACGAGAAACCCCATCATCGGGACGATGTTGGCGAAGTTGACCGTCAGTGCCCCCTTGACGACGACGCCGACTGGCACGGCCACGAGCAGGTCGAACGTGTTGCTGCCCAAGACGTTCGCCAGCGTGACAGTCGGTCGGTTGGCCCGCGCGGCCGTCAGGCTGACGAACGTGTCCGGCAGACTCGAGCCGGCGGCGACGACGGTCATTCCCCAGAGAAAGGAGGGGGTCCCGAAGGCGTCCCCAAGGCCGATCGCCGCCCGAACGAGCGCTTCCACGCCGACGACGATGAACGCCAGCCCGACGACGAACCAGAACCACGTGCGCGCGAGTGCGATCGATCCGTCTGCCTGCTGTTCCGACTCCGCGGCGTCTAAGTACTGCGTGAACAGGTAGAGGCCGTACAGGCCGAGCGGGAACAGGGCGAGCGGTCTCGAGACGGAACCTCCGATGCGGACGCCGGCCTCGTCGACGGGGTTGTAGATGACCGCCAGTGAGAACGTCAGCAGCAGGGCGGCGACCGCGAGCATGTAAAACAGCGACTCCTTGTAGACCAGTTCCCGCGTGGTGTCGACCACGCCGCCGGCGACGACGACCGCGAGCCC
The DNA here is from genome assembly GCA_000690595.2 of Natrinema mahii. GTDB lineage: Archaea > Halobacteriota > Halobacteria > Halobacteriales > Natrialbaceae > Natrinema > Natrinema mahii. The sequence continues at coordinate 70,059 of JHUT02000005.1, forward strand.
CGGAATCACGAGGAGGTTGAACACCGCCGAGCCGACGATCGATCCGACCCCGAGTTCGAACTCCCCGTGTACCAGCGTCGCGAGCAACACGCTCGCCAGTTCCGGCGCACTCGAGCCGACCGCGGCGATGACGGCACCCTGGACGACCGCCGGCAGCCCGTACGCGATCGCGAGTTTGTTCGCCGAATCCTCGAGCCAGCTGCTGCCTTTCCAGACGATCGCCGTGCCGACGGCGGCAAGTCCCAGCAGCGTCGCGACCGCGAACATGATCGATAGTTCAGACGACCGACTGATAAAACGATCGACGGCTCGGTCGGGTCCGACGTGGGGCATCGACCGTCAGCGCGTCCGAGCGAGCAGGGCGGCCGCGAGGGCTGCGAGCGCGAGCAGCGCGGCCCCGCCCGCGAAGCCGGGGATCGACTCCGAGTCGGTCGACGTCGGTTCGTCGTCGGTTCCCGTCTCGTCATCGCCGTCGTTCGCGGCCGCTTCGGCGCTCCCGCCGTCGTCCGATTCGCCCGCCGATTCCGACCCGTTTCCGCCGTCCGCGACGGTGACCGTCCCCGTCTCGAGCGCCGGTTCGATCCGGCTGCCGCCGTCGGCGTCGAGCCGGGCGTCGGTCACCGCGAGCGCCGCCGTACCGGGCTCGGTCCCGCCGACCGTGACCGTCGCGAGCGTGACGTCGCTCGCGCCGGGGGTGACCGCGTCGTCGAGATCGACGGCTTCGACGGTGACCGACTCCCCATCGTCGCTCACGACGGGGTCGGTCGTCAGCCGGTACTCGTCGGGGTAGCTGGCGTTCTCGATCGTCGCCGCGTCGCCCGACAGCTCGAGGCTGAGTTCGAAGCCGGCGAGCCCGTTCGGCGCGTCGGTGAGCGCGACGCGGTGGACGGCGGTTCCGTCGGGTTCGACCGTCGCGTCGGTGACGACGATACTCCCGGACGACGCGGACGACCCGCCGGCCGCCGTCGCGGAGACCGTCCCCGCGCTCGCGGCCGTCGCAAGCGCCGACGCCGGCACGAGTGCCGCCCCGATCGCGAGGGCAGCGACGAGCGCGACGGCGGGCCGTCGCCACGATCGCTGTCGGGGCGCCGACGCCGCAGCGTCGACCGGGTCGCACGGACTCGTCGCATCGGTGTCGTCTGCGCCCATCGGTTACAGCTCGTCGGACAGCTCGACGATATCGTCGTAGTCGATGCGGCCGTTGTCGTTGAAGTCGTACGCGTCGACGGTCAGCGAGCTGGAGTCGTCCTCAATCTCCTCGAACAGGAGGACGATGTCGTCGTAGTCGAGCCGCCCGTTCCCGTTGACGTCCTCGTAGCGGCCGTCGCCGTCGGGATCGGTCGGAGCGCGTCCGCCCGAGCCGCCGGACCCGCCGCCGACCGGCGGCGGCCCGGTGACCACGACGCCCGTGTGCGGCCGGGAATCGATCGGTTCGCCGTCGTCGTCGTCGAGCGAGTCGACCGTCACCGAGATGTCGGTCGTCCCCATGCTCGCGCCCTCGAGTTCGATCGTCGCCACCGACACGTCGGTCGCGCCGGGCTGGATCGCCTCGTCGATGTCGGCGAACCGGAACTCGACCGTCGAGCCGTCGTCGCTGACCGTCGGGCCGGCGGTGAGCTCGAGCGCGTCGTGGTAGGTCGCGCCGGTGATCTCGGCGATGTCGGTGTGCTCGACCGAGACGGACACCGTCCCGCCGGCGAGCCCGTCCGGCACCGCGGACAGGGTCAGGTCGGCCGCAGCGGTCGCGTCCTGTCGCATCGCGACGGAGTCGATACGCAGCGAGGTCGGCGGCTCGTAGACCCACAGCGCGTCGTTGGGGTACGAGCGGCCGAAACTGCCCTTGTCCTCACAGAGGAGGACGCGGCCGTCGTCGAGCACCATGACGTTGTCCACGTTGATCGGCGCGGCGTCGACGATCGACTCGCGGTCGGTCGCGTCGGGGCCGACGACCGCCGGCTCGAGCGTCGAGACGTCGTAGTTCTCCTCGAGTTCGGCCCGGTAGACGACGCCGCCGTCGACCCGGTCCATCCGAATATCGCCCTCGTCGTCGCCCATGCCGTCGTTGAGTTCCGAGATGCCGAGATAGAGGAAGTCGCCGGGCTCGGCGTCGTCGAGCGAGTCGATCCCCTCGGCCTTGCGGAACTCGACGCTGGCTCCGATCTCCTTCGCGGCGGCGCGGGTCTCGAGGAACGGGACCCGACGCAGGTCCTCGTCGACGCCGTCGGGGCCGTACTCTTCGTACTGGCGGGCCCACTCGACGATCTCCGCGTCGGTGATGTAGTCTTGGTTGCCGTTGCTCGCGACTTCCTCGTCGGCCGCCGCCAGCGCCGCCTCGAGGTCCTCCTCCCAGTCGATGTCCGCGTGGGTCTCGAGGTAGTCGATCTGCGTGATGTCGTCGTAGTCGGCGATCCAGGACGCGACCTCGGCGTTGCTCGCGGTGCCGAGTTCGACCCACTCGATCTCGAGGTCGACCTCGGCCGGCGGGCGGTTCTTCGCGGCCTCCTCGTTCGTGACGCGGGCGGCGAACAGCGTCCCGCGGACGTCCGTCCGGTCGTCGTAGCTCGGGATCGGTTCCTCGGCGACGAACTTGTAGAGCCCCTTGCTCGCGCCGTCGGAGGCGAGGTAGACGGTCCGCTCGTCGGGCATGAACTCGGGACACTCGAATGCCGCCCGGCCCATGACGTAGTGTTTGACCGGGGTTGGCTCCGCGGCCGTCGGCTCGGTGACCTCGACGATGTGACCGTATCGGTAGCGGTTGGGGTAGCCCTCGCCGATCGGGTCGATCGTGTTGGTGTCGCCGTCCTGATCGACCGGCTCGGCCCCGAGGTAGTAGGCCTGCATCTCGACGCCGCCCAGCGCCCAGGTCCCCTGCGGGTACCAGCTTTCCTCGAACAGGTCGCCGTCGTCGCCCAGCACGCCCTGAATCTCGGTCGGGTTCGGGCGGTTCCAGAACGCCGCCGCGCCCCGGATCCCCACGCCGCTTTCGGCCTCGATTACGTCGCCGACCGTCGCAGACCCGGACACGCGCGGGTGGCTGTAGTCCTCCTCGGCGGACATCGGCGTCCCCCACGGGCTCAGGTCGCCGTAGCAGTTGATCCGCGTGCCGCCGATCTCGCGGAACGACTCGAGGTTCTCGAGTTCCATCGCGTTTGCCGCGTCGGCGCTCCAGCCGTCCTCGCCGCGGCCGATCGGCGTCCGCGTGATACAGCCGGGGCTCGTCTCGTTGTTCGTAAAGAGGTATCCCTCGAGCCCCGCGTCGTCGGTCGGGACGAAGAAGTTCATGTCGGGGTTGTAGCCGACGTCGCCGTACCGGCTCCCGACGAACTCGGTGAGGTCGGTGCCGTCGGGCGTCTGCGGGTGGCCCCACCGCTCGTCACCGCCGTTGATCTCCTCGCCTTCCTGGGCCAGGATGTCGTACTCGCCGCCGGCCACCTGGACCCGCTCCTGTGCCGCTGCCGACCGCGGGGCCTCGAGTTCGTCGAACTCGTCGTTGCGGCCGTTGAACTCGAACTGGTGGCCGGCGAGGACGCCGACCGCCGCCGTGTCGTAGGGGGCGGCGTTTTCCCGGCTCGGGTGCTGGAGGCTGAACAACACTTCGCCGTTCTCGAAGACGAACGGGCCGGTGACCTCGGCCCCGCGGGCCGTGGTCGCGAGCCGGTCGATGTCCCCCCGGATCGTCGGAGCGCCCGGCGTGTCCGTATCGTCCGCACTCGTCGTTCCGATCGCGCCGATGCCGATCGCCGCCGCCGCGGACGACGCCATCAGCTTCCGCCTGGTGAATTCGACCATGCGTATGGAGGAAGCCACCCGTATATGGTTAGATTTTATAATATTCGTACTTACCTGAACGAAAATCTCGGCGACATTTCGTACCGATCCTAGAAAAATGAACGGAGATGGACCGCTCCGGATAGCTATTGAGACGGTGGCCGAACGCGGGACGCCGTCGTGCAGGAGACGGGTCGAAAAGAGCGCGACTATAGGAGCCACTGACAGTCACTGCACACCTGATCGCACGACAGCGTTGCGATCAGTGTGTGACTCGTTTCAGTGGCTCCTATCGTTCGAAACCGAGGCGCTACGGACGAACTGCCTACTCGAGGCCGCGGGCGTCGGCCCGGGAGCGGATTTCGTCGGCGCGGTCGCGGACCCACGAGCAGTAGCGGTCGATCTCCTCGGGGGTCGTCCCGTAGAAGGAAGCGACCCAGTTGACGTCCGCCCACGGGCAGGTCACGAGGTAGGCCGCGAGCGTGTCCTTGCCGGCCTGGACGACCTCCGGCGGGACGCCGCGGGAGCCGGTGTCTTCCTCGACGAAGCCGTTGACGTCGTAGTAGACGGCCGCGTAGAGCCGGGCCGTCTCGAGGTCGGCGAAGTCGATGTCGGTGTGGTTCGGTGCGACGAACTCATACCGCGGGTCGCCGTCGGCCGACTCGGTTTCGACGATCCGCACGCCGAGGACGTACTCGTCGACGACCGACTCCGGCCGGGTGGTGGCTGACTGGGTCATGGCGTTCGGCTGCACGCAGGCGTGTCGACCCATTGAACCTTGGTATGTGGCGTATATAGCGCTCGGGACCGGACAGTTCCGTCCCGGTCGATTCGGGACGCCGACTTACCGCGACCGAGCCGCGCTCGAGGACGGCGAGTTCGCGGTCCGGACTCTCCGGCCGTCGTCGCGGACGGCGGTCAGGTCGTTTTGGAGGGTGTGACAAGCCTCGCCGCTACTCGAGCAGCGACTCGCCGGTCATCTCAGGGGGCTGGTCGAGGTCGATGACCTCGAGGATGCTGGGTGCGATGTCGGCGAGCGTGCCACCCTCGCGGACGGTTCGGCCCCCGTCGGTACCGTCGCTCACGGGTCGTTCCTCCCCGTTTGCATCTCCGAGGTCGCTTTGTGACCTCGCTCCCGGCGAGAGATAGACGAGCGGCACCTCGTTGTAGGTGTGAGCCGTGTGGGGATCGTCTTCGGTCCCCATGTCGTCGGCGTTGCCGTGGTCGGCGGTGATGAAGACGTGTGCGCCGGCGTTCTCGAGCGTCTCGACGAGCCGACCCAGTTGCGCGTCGACGGCTTCGACGGCCTCGATCGCCGCCTCGTAGTCGCCCGTGTGCCCGACCATGTCGGGGTTGGCGTAGTTGAGAACGAGGACGTCCGGATCGTCCGATTCGATGGTGTCGACGGCGGTGTCGGTCACTTCGGCCGCGCTCATCTCCGGCTGTAGGTCGTAGGTCGGCACGTCGGGGCTCTCGACGATTTCCCGGCTCTCGCCCTCGAACTCGACCTCGCGGCCGCCGTTCAGGAAGTAGGTGACGTGGGCGTACTTCTCGGACTCGGCGATCCGCAGTTGGGTTCGGCCCGCGTCGGCCAGTACTTCACCCAGCACCTGCTCGGGCTGGTTCGGCGGGTAGGCCACGGGGAGGTCGAACGTCTTGTCGTACTGGGTCATCATCACGACCTCGGCGTCCGGTGGGCTGGTGTCGACTTCGTCGCCCCAGTCCTCCGGGCGGATGTCAGCGAGCATCCGGGTCAGCTGCCGCGCTCGATCGGAGCGGAAATTGAACCAGACGACCGAATCGCCGTCCTCGAGCGCGGGCGCTCCCTCTATCAAGGTCGGTTCGACGAACTCGTCGGTGACGTCGCGGTCGTAGGACTGTTCGACCGCCTCGACTGCGGAATCGGCGGTCCACTCGGCCTCGCGGTCGACGATGGCGTCGTAAGCTCGCTTCGTCCGCTCCCAGTTCTGGTCGCGATCCATCGCGTAGTAACGACCCGACACCGTCGCGACGTGGCCGGTGCCGTGGTCGTCGACGACGTCCTCGAGCGTCGCGAGGTAGTCCCGACCGCCGGTCGGCGAGGTGTCGCGGCCGTCCGTGATCGCGTGGGTGACCGCCTCGACGCCGCGGTCGCCGGCGAGTTCGATCAGCGCGTGCAGGTGTTTCTGGTCCGAGTGGACGCCGCCGTCGCTGACGAGGCCGACGAAGTGGACGCGACCATCGTTGTCCCTCGCGCGGTCGAAGGCCGTGTTGATCGCGTCGTTCTCCCGGAAGGAGCCGTCCGCGATCGAGTCCGAGATGCGGGTGTACTCCTGATAGACGACCCGCCCCGCGCCGATGTTCAAGTGGCCGACCTCGCTGTTGCCCATCTGGCCCTCGGGGAGGCCGACGCGTCGGCCCGCGACCTCGAGTCGACCGTATGCGCCCGACTCCGCGAGCCGGTCGAAGACCGGCGTCTCGGCCGCCGCGACCGCGTCTCTGCCGCCGTCACCGAGTCCCCAGCCGTCGAGGACGATCAGCGCAGCTTCCATACGAAATCGCAACTCGGCGTCCCGTAACTAGCTGTCGTTGTTCGTCGTCGCCGCGACGCCGATATCGACGGACCACCCAGAACAGTGTCATTCGATAGCGCCGACTCGAGCGGACGGCGTCCGCTTCCGCCCCGCGTCGGATCGACGCCGGACTCGAGCGGCCCACGACCGTCCGCTCAGTCCCGCATGGCGTGATCGAACGCCGTGCCGCAGTCGCCACAGACCGTACCGTTGCCGGGTTTGCTCCGCTGGGCGAACACCGCGCCACACTCGTCACAGACCATGAACAGCCGGTGTTCGGGGTCGATTCCCGCCTCGAACTCGGCGTGGATCCAGGCGTCGGCGTTGCCCTCCTCGTAGAGGGTGACGCCGGACCCGTTCTGTCGCCAGTTGACTGGACTGTCCCCGCGGTCGACCGCCGCCGACTCTCGCTCGGACATCGAGATATGCCGACCCTCGAACCGCCCATACATACGCTTTCTGATAGTAATTTACACGGGCTCGAGTGAACGTCTGCGCCGCTGTGACCACTGGCTTTTTGCCGGTCGGGTCGGTCCCACCGTGCATGACGCTCGATCCGGTCCACTTCGACGGTATCGCGCGACTCGCCGGACGGATCGACCACGGGACCGACGAGCGCGACCGCCGCGCCTTCGCCGAGACCGTCTGGACGGAGTTTCTCGACCCGCTGGTCGTCGACGGCCGGCCGATCCTCGAGCCCCTCGACGAGCGAGCGCGGCGAGTCGTCGACTGCGAGGCCGTCGCCTTGCGCGACCGGGAGTTCCCGACCGAACACGGCCTCGACGCGGGGACGATCAATCCGACGACGTTCAAGAACGGGCTCGTGATCGACATCGCGCAGGCGGCGATGAGCGCCACCCCGAGTGACCTCGACCTCCACCGGTCGCGGACGACCGTGATGACGGTCCACTCCAACGACGAGACGATGACCGTCGACGAGTCCTGGGGGAAATTCGACGCGGGATACAGCCGGAGCCGGGCCGTCAAGGTCCCGCCGCTGCCGCGCTTTGCCGAGGGGGTCGTCCACGCGCTGGCGCTCTATCTCGCCGAGAGCAAACACGCTCGCGACCACGCCGACGCGGTCTCGGACCTGCTCGTCCTCGACGGCCCGCTCTACCCCCGCGGCTTGTTGCGCTGGGCCGACCAACACCCCGACCTCGCGGACTTCCTGCTCGAGGACCCCCGGCCGACGACGGTGCTGGAGAACTACGTCCGGCTGGTCGAGGAGTTCGTCGACCGCTCGGTGCCGCTGGTCGGTTTCGTCAAGAACCCCGCGACGCGGGTCATCACGCGCTCGCTCAAGTCGAACCGCGACGTCGACGTCAGCGTCCCGTGGGCCGACGATTCGGCGCTGTTCACCCGCCTGCTCGAGCGCGGCGAGTATGTCGACGACGTCGACGGCGACCGCTGGGAACGGGACGACTCGGCGCTTTCCTACACCAACTGGTTCCGATCGCGGGGCGGCGTCGACCGGCCGCTGTCGACCGACGGCGACGCCCTCGGCGTCGAGCGCCGCCTCGAGCGCGCGGCCTACGAGGTCACGTTCTTCGTGATCTACGATCCCCGCGACGACCTGCTGTATCGGATCGAGGCACCCTATGCGTTCACGAAGGATCCCGACACCCGCGAGCGGCTGACGATGCAGTTGTTACAGGACGTCGCCGTCGCCCACGGCCCGCCGACCATCGTCGAGAAGGCCGACGAACTCGCCCGGATCAGCAACGCCGAGAAAGCGTCGCTCCGGGACACCCTCGAGGAGCGGTTCGACGCCGCTCAGGACCGAACGTACGACGACCACCGGTGGGACGAGCAACCCTATTGAGCCGCTCGAGGCGGGCCCTAGCCGTCGCTCTTCTCGACTTCGAGGTCGACGTCTTCGGGATCGACGCCGATCCGGGCGAACTGCGTCCGGACGTGTTCTTTGGCTCCCTCGAGGGCCTGCTCGCGGGTATCGAACCCCCGCGGCATCGGCGACTCGAAGGCGAGGTTGACCTCTCGGCCGTCGACCAGTTGGGTCGTTCCGCCGCTGTCGACCTCGTAGAACTCGTCACAGACCCAGACGTACGCGGCGTCCTCGTCGGGCGCACCGCTGAAGGTCGGGGCCCGCTCACCCCGTTCGTACAGCGTCCCGGTGAGTTCCGTCCCGCCCGCGCGACCGCGTACCAGTAACATGACCGACTCTAGGGTTCGTGGCGGCAAAAACACGGTGCATCGGGAGTCGGCTCGAACCGCTCGAGCGCCGTCCGCCCTCGCGAGCGGCCGGCCGAGGACGGCCCTCGAGCGACCGCTGGCGGGTCGACCACGTCACCGGGCTCGGTAATACTGTGCTGTGGTGACACTGGTCTTGGGACGAACGGCGTAATACTCCTGTACCGTTCTATTCGATCGACAGTAACCGGTTCGTGAGACTGCCGGTGCGGTGATGGTTTTTGGATCCGTAGACTCGCATTTTCACTGTAGATCCGTTTTATCCGCTGTGATCGGCCTTTTCAGCCCAGTACTATGAGGTTACGGGAGTAACGGCTGACTTGCGGCCCAAATCGTTTTGGAAACGGGCTTATCCCCGTTGCAGGGGTTGGTGTGGGTAATGAGTTCGGACGCTCACCTCGGCGACGACGTATCCCACCCACTCGCGAACGTCCCGACGGAGTGCTACGAGATCCTTCGTCACCCCCGTCGACTTCGCCTCCTCGAGATTCTCGGCTCTCACGAGACGCGACTCTCCCTGTCGGAACTGACGACCGCGCTGATCGAGCGGGCCGCGACGGACGGCCACGTCGATCGACGGCGACGCGAGGTCCGGATCAGCCTCGTCCACAACCACCTGCCGCGGCTCGCGGACTACGACATCCTCGAGTGGGACGGCGACGGCGTCGCACTCGTCGACGAGTCGCCGGTTCACCCCGCCGACCTCTCCGTGTTGCTCGATCTCTGCGGGGACGGCGACGGTGCGGAACTGCTCGAGACGCTCGTCGACCCCGTCCGGATGCGCCTGCTGTCGGTCCTCGCCGACGGCGACCGTCCGCAGTCAGTCGAGCAGTTGGCGGGCCGACTCGCCACCCCCGACGGCGGCCCCTTCGCCGACCCCGACCGCGCGGCGATCGCGCTGCATCACTCCCATCTCCCCGCGATGGCGGCGGTCGGCGTCCTCAACTACGACCCCGACTCCGGGCTGGTGACCCGGTACGACGACGCCGTCTCGATCGTCCAGTAACCGCCGATTCGGCCGCGTCCGATCCGACCGTTTCTCACCGTTTCTGCTGCGTATCGATTGCTTTCCAGCCGTCGAGCGGCGTTTCGTCGCGCTCCGTACTGCCGGCCGCGATATCCGGAACCTGTAAGCGGGTCTCGACCGTAGCCCCGGTCGCTTCATGACGCCGACCGACGACGGCGACCGCGCTCGTGGACCGCCGAGCGACGCCCGCAGGGCCGTCGCCGTCCTCGTCGTCGCGGTCGTCCTCTCGCTCACGTCGATCACCGCCGTTGCGAGCGTCGCCGCGATCGATCAGGTCGCGTTCGTCTCTCCGGACCGGACCGACCTCGAGGCCGATCCCGGCGAGACGGTCGAACTCACCGTCGCGCTCGAGAGCCAGGGCGGCCACGGCGGCGAGGGCGTCACGGCGGTCGCGCTGATCGCCCAGTACGACCCCGAGTACCTCTCCGTCACCGACGTCGAACGGGGGCCGTGGCTCGAGGGCGAGGGCACCGAGGTCGAAGCGGCGGCGACGATCGCCGACGACGCGGGGACGGCGATCCTCGAACAGCGCCGCGAGCCGGCCGCCGGCGGGACGACTGGCTCGGGGACGATCGCGACGCTGACGGTGCGGGTCGCCGAGGACGCCCCGGCGGGAACCACGCCGATCTCGTTCGGCGAGACCGACGTGACGCTGACCGGCGACTATCCGCCCGCCGTCGCCGACGAGTCCGCGACCGTCGCCATCGCCGGCGGGAACGAATCGCTCGGCTCGTTCGATCACCCCGACCCCGACGGCCTTGAGCGCGACGGCGAGGTCGACTCGAGCGGAGACGCGGACGATACCGACGCCGCCGCGAGCGACGGCGGCGCGCCGATTCCGGGCATGACTGTCGGGACCGCACTCGCGGCCCTCGCGCTGGGAACGGCGGCTCTGGCGGTCGCCCGTGACCGTCGGCGCGGATAACCAGTCCGTCCGACCGGAGGGAAACGCGTTTGGGGACCCGGTCTGATGGACGTGGTATGAGCGATCTGGGAGACTTCGGCGATTTCGATGCCGCCGCCGACACCGACGACGGCGCGGCCGACACCGCGGACTCGTCGGACGGCGAGCGCGCGGCGACGAGTTCGACGACCGACGAGTTCGAACCGACGAGCGTCGAGCCCAGCGGCGAGGACGTCGGCATCGGGACCATCTGCGTCTCGCAGGGGCTGCGCGTCGCCGAGGACGGCGACGACACCACCCTCCGGGCCTACGTCACCCGCGGCAACCGCTCGTCGGTCCGCATCGGGAGCTACCTGCTCGCGCCCTACCCCGACGGCGAGACACTGTTCTGTCGGATCGTCGGCCTCGAGTACGCCCAGCAGTACCACGCCGACGACGCGACCGAGATCCACGCCCGGCGTGCGATGCGGGCCGACGAGATCGACGAGTCCGACTACAAGTTCGTCGCCGAACTCGAGCCCGTCGCGGTGCTGTACGACGATGATGGGGAACTCAAACGGCGGATGACCGACCGCGTACCCAAGCCCCAGACGGTGATCCGGCAGGCCGACGACACCGCCGAGATCAAGACCGGGCTGAAGATGCCCGACGACGGGGTCTTCCTGGGCCACCTCTCGGTCGGTGGCGAGAAGGTCCGGACCGCCGCCTCGCCGCCCACGATCGATTACCGGCTCAAAGACGACTACGACGCGGGTGATCCGCTCGTCTTCCGGCACACGCTGATCGCCGGCGGGACCGGATCGGGGAAGACCCACGGCGCGAAGAACATCCTGCGCCAGTACCTCGCGGACGAGCGGACCTACCCGATGGCCGACGGCCGCGAGGTCACCCCCGCCGTCGTCCAGTTCGACCCCCAGGACGAGTACGCCCAGATGCACGACGACAACCCCGACCTGGACGACGAGTTCGCGCGCCGCCTCGAGCGCGAGGGGATCGCCTACGGCGGCCACGACGACACGACCGCCTTTATTCCGAAGGTCGGGTCGGCGTCGTACGCGGCGGGACATCACCGCGCGAAGCAGGTCGAGTTCACGATTCCGTTCGCGATGGTCCACGACAACCCGTGGCTGGTCGCGGGCAGCGGGTTAAACGACAACCAGTACGGCGCGTTAGTCAGCGTCCTCCTGCCCAGGTTCCGGAAGCAGTACGGCGCGGACGGTACCTACGACGAGTTCACGACCTTCCTCGACGACCCCGCCCTGCGCGAGGAACTCGACGAGTCCGGCCGGGTCCACGAGGCGACCTTCGACGCCGTCCGCCGGCGCGTGCTGGGCTTCGATAACGTCTTCGATCAGGACGCCCGCCCCATCACCGAACTGGTTAGTGACTTCGTCCGCCCCGGCGGGCTGACCGTCGTCCCGACCTACCACATCAACGACAGCCGGGCGACGGAGACGATCGTCCTCGCGGTCTCCTCGCTGCTCATCGACCAGAAGCTCTCGAACGATCCCGACTACGACCGGATCAAGGAGACCCCGCTCCTACTGGGGATGGACGAGGCCCACAACTTCCTGACCGACGCCGACTCGGTCCAGGCGGGCAAGGTCATCAGCAAGTTCACCGAGGCCGCCAAACAGGGCCGCAAGGAGCGACTCGGCCTCTTTCTCATCACCCAGGACCCACAGGACATCCACGACGCCGTCTTCAAACAGATCAACACCACCGTCGTCCTCAACCTCGGCGACGAGGACGCCATCAAGAGCGTGAACATTCCGAGCAACCTCGAGTCCAAGGTCCCCTACATGGAGAAAGGACAGATGGTCGTCTACTCGCCCGACAACTCCGAACCGGTCGAACTGATCGGGCTCCCGAACTGTCTGACCCGGCACGGCAGGGACTGACCCTCCGAGCGCGTCGTTCCGGATCTGTGTGTCGTGAAACTACACTTACGCTTCCGTGGCGGCCTCGAGTTCGTCGGAGTCACTTGCCTCGTCCGGTTCGGAAGCGACCCGTTCCATGGCGAAGCCGGCGATCCCGGCAGCGGCCAGGCCGATCCCGAGTGCCCGAAGCTGTCGGAGATACGCTGGTTTCGCACTGAGCGTCGCCGCGTTCTCGAAGTTCTTCCCGATCATTCGCTTTATCATCCGTACGCAGAGCTGTGGGACGAGCGCGGTCAACAGCCCCTGTCCGATCATCCATAGCGCTCCGAATCTGCGGCATTTCGAACTGTCCATACCGAACGTTGGGAAGTGTGGACGAATGAACCTTCCGTCGGCTCCTATCCGTTGAGACCGTCGGCCGACCCTCGACGGCGTCATCGCCCGGTGATGAACTCGCATCCCGTCTCGAGCGCGCCGTTTCTGACGAAAAGCGTCGATATCACGTGCTGTCGCGATCATCCGACGCCCGTCCGTCTCGCCGGAGTCCCTCACGAGCCGTAGTAGCCGTTGAAACGATTTACATACTGATCGCAACGCTGTCGTGCGAATCAGATGTGCAATGACTGTCAGCGGCTACTACGGTTTCGATTCCACCCGTCAGGTCGCCTCGCACAGCGTTCGCTCGAAGAACGACCGAACCGCGGTCGCGATCTCGTCGCGCGTGCCGAGGAAGAAGTGGTCGGCGGGCAGCGACGTGGTCTCGTCGCCGCGTTCCCGCGCCCGTTCCACGACCGGCTCCCAGTCGACGGTGGTGTCGCGTTCGCCGTAGAGGACGTGAGCCGGGCGCTCGATCCGGTCCAGCGCCGCGAGCGCGTCGAGATCGTCGGCAAGTTGCGCGGTCGGCGCGAGGACGGCGACGGCGTCGGGGTCGGCCTCGGCCGCGGCGAGCAGGGCCAGCGACGCGCCGAAGCTGTAGCCGAAGAGCCCGACGGGAAGCCCGCCGCCGTCGTACTCCTCGCGGGCCCACCGGACGGCGTTGCGGACGTCTTCCCGCTCGCCGTCGCCCTCGTCCCACGAGCCGTAGTCGAACCGCAGGCAGGCGATGTCGGCCTCGACAAGCGCCTCCGAGACCGCGCGGAGCCGCCCGTCGCTGCGCGAGCCGCCCTGCTGTGGGTGGGGCGGGCAGGCGACGACGATCGCCCGCGGCTCCGTTGTCGGTTCCTCGAGCGTGCCCCGGACGTCGCGACCGCCGGGAACTAAGACGTCGCTCATGTGGGTCCGTTCCGAACCGGCGTTAATCAATCCCCGGCGTCGGTGGCGCCCTCGAGCCGGCGGTCCGGGGCGCGCTCAGGACCGGATCCGCAAAGCGGGGAACGACTCGCGCAGGCGGTACCGTTCGAGCTCGCCGAGGGCGGCGTAGGTGACGAAGCCGCCGAGGATGGCGAGAGCGCCGAGCGACTGGGTGCCGACCTCGAGAGGCGTGCCGGCCCCGGTGGCCCGGACGGCCGCGGCGACGAGTCCGAGGCCGATCGCGACCCCGAGGCCGCCGGGACGGCGCTCGGCGCTCCGACGGACCGCGACCCAGCCGCGCCAGCCCACCGCGAGCGCGACCCCGGCGACCAGCAGGAGCGCGACGGCGGCCCGTGAAACGACGATCGGCCCCAGAACGGCGACGGCGCCGCCGACGCAGGTCCCGAACGCGGCGCGTTGCACCGCGGCGAGTCGCCCGTCGCTCCCGGTGGCCGACCGCGCCGCGTCGCTCGTGGTCACGGTATCGAGCCCGTCACTCCGATCCGGACTCGAGGCCGGATCGGCCGGCTCGAGGTGGGCGACGCGCTGGCCGGCGCTGAGGTGTGCTCGGCCGTCTTCGGGAGCGGCCCCGGTGCCGTCGGGGCGTGGTTCGTCGATGTCCGCTCGAGCGCCCGGCCACTCGGCGTCGACGGCGTCGAAGGCGATCGGGAGCCCCGCCGCGAGTTCGAAGCGGGGGTGATCCTGCAGCTGGAAGTGGAGGTGCGGCTCCGAGGAGTTCCCGGAGTGACCACAGCGGCCGATCTCCTGGCCCTGCTCGACGCGGTCTCCGGGGGCGACCGCCGCGCTGCCGGGGACCAGATGCGCGAGACAGCTGTACTCGTCGGGGGCGTGCTGGATCACGACGTAGCTCCCCCGGATGTCCCGTTTCAGCGGGTGGGAGAGACCGCCGCCGCGGGGCGACTCGAAGTCGGTGTCGAAAACGTCGACGACGACCCCGTCGGCGGGAGCGAGGATCGGCTCGTCGTAGCAGTAGTACGAGTCCACCGCCGATCCGGAGCCGGCGGGGGAGGTCCGGCCGTCCGCGTCGGTGATCACGAAGTCGTAGGCGTAGCGCTGGGTGGCCGGGAACCACGAGTGGGAGTAATCGTGGTCGTAGCTGCCGTTAACGACGGTCCAGGTCCCGTCGAACGGGAGCCGGTAGGAGGCCCGCTGGTCGTAGTTCTCGGGGTCGGGGAACGTCCCGCGATGGCGGACGAACGCGACGCCGGTCCCGAACCACTGCGAGAGGTCCTGTGCCAGCACGAGCGGGTTGACGAACGTCAGCGGCATCGTCAGGAACCACGCCGCGTACTCCCGCCAGTTCCCCATGTGGAGCCAGTCAGTCGGCTCCGCGCGCTCCGCCTCGGTCCCGCGTCGCAACACCAGATCCAACAGCGGCGAGACGAGCGGCCAGAGCAAAAAGAGGAAAAAGACCTCGAAGACCTCGAGGACGGCCAGCGAGTCGACGACGTAGCTGGGGACCGCAAGCAGGCCGAGCAGGGCCAGATACAGCGGCTCGACGGATCGCAGCCGACGCCGAACGCGTGCGGCGACCGTCGTCGGTTCGGTGGCGCGGGTCCGTTCAGTCATGGCAGTAACGATGGCTCCGGGAGTACGTAATCGCTTTGTGAACTGCAGTTCATGAGGCATAGTGACATAGAAATTCCGGCGGCGCGTCCGGAACGGTCAATGGGGTGTCGAGAGAACGTGAAGACATGCGTCCGGACGACGAGTCGGCGGCCGCGGTTCGGGACGCGTTCTCCCTGCTTGGCCACGAGATCCGTCTCGAGATCCTGCTCGCCTTGCTCGAGGATTGGCACGCGGTCTACACGGAGCCGCGGTCGTACGCGGAGCTGATGGACGCGGTGGGCATGCGCGACAGCGGAAAGTTCAACTACCACCTCGACAAGCTCCGGGGGGTCTACGTCCGCGAGGTCGAGGACGGCTACGTCCCGACGGCGGCCGTGACGGCGCTGTACCGGGCCGTCCTCGCCCACCGGCCGTCCGAAGGGGGCAGGGACTGGACGCCGCCCGAGCCGACGCCGATCGACTCCGAGTGCCCGCAGTGTGGTGCGGAGGCGGTTCTGCGGTACGAACGGGGGTTCGTCACCGTCGCGTGTCCGGACTGCGAGGCGTGGCCCGGCTTCACGTACCCGTTCCCGACGAACGGCTTCGCGGGGCGGAGTGCGGACGCCGTCGCGCGCGAAACCGCGCGCCGCGCCCGCTTTCACGTCGGGCTGGCCCGCACCGGCCAGTGTCCCTTCTGTGCCGGGACGACGACCGTCGATCCGCGCCTCGAGCCCGAGAGCGAGGACATCGTCGAGATCACGTGTGACACCTGTACGTTCCTCGTCGGCGTGGACCCGCTCTCGCCGCTGCTTCGTGACGGTCGCGTCGCCGCGGCCCTTGCCGACGTCGGGATCGACCTCGAGCGCCCGGACTGGGAACTCCCCGCGCCGACAACCCGGGTCGAGTCCCGGGACCCGGTCCGGTTCGTGCTCGCGGTCGAGGGCGACACGGGGACGGCGACGATCGTCGTCGACGACTCGCTGTCCGTCCGATCAGTCGCCGTCGATCGATAGCCCGAGCGCGCTCCCTCGATAGAACCACCGAGCCCGCGCTCGCGAACATTGGATATTCCTGAAGTGACATTTTTAAGGCCCGCGAGCAATACGTAGCGAGTATGGGCATCCTCTCTCGGGCTTCCTACGTCATCCGGTCGAAACTCAACTCGGTCCTCAACCGGGCCGAGGATCCGACCGAGACGCTCGACTACTCCTACGAGCAGATGCGCGACCAGCTCCAGCAGGTCAAACGCGGCATCGCCGATCTCACCACGCAGAAAAAGCGCCTCGAGATGCAGAAGCGCCGCCTCGAGGAGAACGTCGAGAAACACAACGATCAGGCACGCACGGCGGTCCAGCAGGGTCGGGAGGATCTGGCGCGACGCGCCTTAGAGAAGAAGAAGACGAAGATGAACCAGATCGAGGACTTGGAGCGCCAGATCTCGGACCTGCAGAACCAGCAGGACCGGCTGATCGAACAGAAGAACGAACTCCAGAGCCGCATCGAGGAGTTCCGCACGAAAAAGGAGACGATGAAGGCCCGCCACGAGGCCGCCAAGGCCAGCTCCACGGTGTCGGAGGCCATGACCGCGACCGGGGAAGAGTTCGAGGACGTCGGCCGCGCCATCGAACGCGCCGAGGAGCAGACCGAGGACATGGAGGCCCGGGCCGCCGCGATGGACGAACTCCACGAGTCGGGCGCGTTCGACGACGTCCTCTCGGACAAGGACAACATCGACCGCGAACTCGAGCAGCTCTCGACCGACAGCGGCGTCGAGGCCGAACTCGAGACGCTGAAGTCCGACGTGGGGGGCGACGAGTCCGACACCGATTCGGAGGCCGAGGCGGCCAGCGAGGTCGACGAGTCGGAACTGACCGACCTCGAGGGCGAGGACCAAGACGAGGTCGAGGCCGAACTCGCGGAGTTGCAGGACGAAGAGAGCGCTTGAGCAACGGGGAGTCGACAGCGGTACCGCGACCGCGAGCGCCTCGAGCCGACGCTTGGTCTCCGCTGCTGTAGTCGGGAGAAACTGTTACCATCGTTCACGATCAAAGACCGGTATGAGCAACGCCTCGCGGTTCGAATCGATTTCCCTGACCAATCAGGCCGTCCTGCTGGGGCTCGCCGACCTCGCCACCGAGGGGGAGACACCGGTCCAGACCCACAACGTGAGACAACACTGTAAACAGCGGCTCTCGGGCGTCGATACGGAGGTCGTCGGGACGATCTCCGAGGCCGACGTCATCCGCTCGCTCTACCGGCTCGAGGAGGCGGAACTGGTCGAGGAAGTCCCGCCCGCGGAGACGTCACCGACGGGGAAGGGACGACCGGCCTACGCGCTCGCCGTCGAGTCCGACACGGTCTACGACGGCGTCGCCGACGAACTGGTCGAGGGGGCTCGGGACTGAGACGAGTTCCTGTCAGTCATTGCCGGTGCACCCGCGACCCGGGTGGCGGGTGCGCCGGGACATCGGGACAGCAATCCGCATGACGCCGCGGCGATCGGGGGAAGACGTCGCGGTCGCCGGCTCCGACGCCGGTCACGAGGGGGTTCCAAGCACCGTGATGTCGTAGTCGGCCACGTCGCCGGGTGCCTCGAGGACGACGACCTGAAACTCCCAGGCGTCGCCGGCCCCGAGGTCGCCGGTGCTGGCGAAATACCGGCCGAGGAGGTTGCCGGCGGCGTTGTAGATCCGGGTCCGGACCTCGACGATCTGGAGTCGGTCCGATCCCGTGTTGGTCACGACCCCTTGGACCGTCGAGCCGAGGTAGCCGTCCTCGAGGACGAACTCGTGTTCGACCAACTCGAGGGAATCGAGCGGCGTCACCGAGTTCGTCGGTTGCTGTTGGGCCAGCGACGAGGCCGTGGACATCTCGCTTGCGTTCCTGCTCGAGGCGTTGCTGGCGTTTATCGGACCGACGTTACCGCTCTCGTAGCTGGGATCGCCGCCGAGCGCGTCGCTGCCGGTGCAGCCGGCGGCCGCGGTCGCCATCCCGACGCCAAGCGACGCAAGCAGTCGCCGTCTGCTCGTCGTCTCCGAGCGCGTCATCGCGACCTGCCCGTCGTCCGCGAGTCGATTCCGGTGCCGAGCATATCTTCGGGGACACCGCCGACGCATTTCAGTGTAGGCCCTGAAGCGACAGCGCTCGGACCGCTCGGGTCCCGCCACGGACCGGCCCGCCCGGCTCGAGGGCGGCCGTGACGGCGGGAGCGGCGCTCGGCGGTGTATGCAACGCAGGCCCTTATTGTCGGGTCGATTGAACGTGTCTCCATGTCCGCCGAGACCGACGAGACGCTCGAGTCCTACGGGGCCGACGTGGACGGCCGAGGGGGGCCGTTGGCGCGGCTTCGCGAGTGGGTGCTGATTCGGGGGAACCGGTTGACCGTCGCGGCGTTGCTCTCGATCGCCGTCTTCGCGCTTGTCGTCGGCCTGTACGAACTCGGCGTGATCAACTTCGTCAACGGGAGTTCCGTGACGAGCGTGGCAAGCGGCATGATCGCGGGCACGTTCTCGCTGGTGACGCTCGTCGTCTCGGTCAACCAGCTCATCCTCTCCCAGGAGTTCGGCGCGGCGGGGAAGACCCGCGACCGATTCGAGGGCGTCGTGGCGTTCCGCGAGGACGTCGCCGAGACGGCGGCCGTTTCCGCGACGCCGACCGCGCCCACGAGTGTCCTCGAACTGCTCATCGAGTCGGTCCGACGCGACGCGGCCGAACTCGCCGACATCGTCGCCGATCACGACGACGAGGTCCGGGAGACGGTCGTTCGGTACACGAACAGCGTCAGGGAGCGGGCCGACCGGGTCGACGAGACGCTCGAGCGCTCGGACTCCGACACCTTTGCGGCCGTCTGGGCGGCAATCAACTACGACGAGGCCTGGCAGCTGTACGTCGCGACTCAGTTGCGCAACGACTACAACGAGTCGCTGTCGCCGACGGCGAAAGAGCAGTTCGACGACCTGATCGGCACGTTGAAACTGTTCAGGGTGGCCCGCGAGCAGTTCAAGACGACCTATCTGCAGCGAGAACTCACCCGGTTCTCGCAGCTGACGGTCTACTGCGGCGTCCCGTCGATCCTGTCGGCGATCGTCGTCGGCCTTCTCTACGCCGACTTCGCCGGGCCGAGTCTCAGCGTCGTTGCGCTCCCCTACGTCGTCGCCGTCCTGATCGTCGTCGTCCTCTCGCCGCTTTCCCTGCTGGTCTCCTACATCCTCCGGACCGCGACCGTCACCCGCCGGACCGCGTCGGTCGGCCCGTTCATCCCGCAGAAAGACCCCGACGAGGGTCCCTTCGACGTGACCGACGGCGAGGACCGCTGATCACTCCCGGTCCGCGTCGGCTCCGCGACCGGTCTCCCGGCGGGAGTGGCAGGCACGGATCCGGGAACGCGGCGGGGGCCGATTCGTCCGCCTGACCGCGACCCTCGAGGTCGACATCGATCGCCGCGGCCCCGACGCGGCGGCCGATCGGGTCGCGGCCGCGATCGAGGGCTGGCTCGAGTGACGGCGCTCGAGTCGTCTCGAGACGATCACAGCCCGAGATCGACGCCGAACGGGTCGAAGCCGGACGGATCGACCGGGGCGAGGTCGGCGGGCAGTTCGTCGGGGACGACCGCCTCGGGCAGGGCGTCCCAGCCGAGGTCGTCCTCGCCGGGGACCGCGTCGGTGTCGAACGTCGGCTCGTCGGCGGGGTCGACGTCGCGGTCCTCCCGTGGCGGCGCGTCGTGGGCGTAGACGCTCTCGGGGTGGTCGACGGTCCAGACGTGGAGCATACAGGGGGTCCGACAGGGGAACTCGAGGTCGCCGTCCGCGAACTCCCGGTCGTAGGTCTGCAGATAGAACCACCACGCGAACCGCCCGGGGAGACCGGTGTGGGCGTGCCACGGCGAACACCGGTCGGCGGCGGCTCCGTCGTCGCCGTACACCGCCGGCGGCTCGACGGGTGCGCCCGCCCGCGTCGCGACGAACATGACGCCGATCGAGCGCCACGTCTCGTTGTCGACCAGCACCGCTTCCGGCCGCTCCGGAGCCAGGAGATCGCCGTCGCCGATGAACGTCGGGTTGAGCCAGTGCGACCAGCTGTCGTCGCCGGTCTCGAGCGTATCGAAGTACGGTTTGTAGCCCGCCTCGAGCAGTGCGTCGACGTCCGGATATCGGGTCTCGAGGGCCTCGTCGACTGCGGACCGTAACTCGACCGTCGCCGGGTGGTCGTCCGCACAGCCCTCCGTGCTCGTCCCCTCGCAGTGGGCCATGTCGGGTTCGATCGTCGCGTCGGGACAGTCGCGACCGAACCGTCGGGCGAGGTCGGTCGTCCGATCGCCGTCGGCGGCGCGAGCGCTGCCGACGGCTGAGAGCGCGGCCGTTCCGGCCGAGGCCTGCAAGAGCCGTCGTCGAGACACGGTCCGTTTATCGTCGCTATCAGACATCCTCACGTCCCACACCGACGACCGGTATGAAACCCCGTTGCGGGTTCCCCTGACAGTCGCCGACAGTGGGGAGACGAGTCAGTTGAACGCGGACTCGAGGGCAGTTACGCCGAGCCGAAACCGGCACCCGTCCCGGGCCGCTCGAGGGCGGCGAGGTCGATCCGACCGTTCGCGAGGGGGACGCCGTCGACGGGGTCGTCGGCGAGCAACAGCGAGCCGTCGAGGTCGGCGTAGTCCAGCAGCGGCGCGAGGTGACAGGCCGCGGCGATCGAGGCGTTCGATTCGGTCATACAGCCACACATGACCTCGAGGCCGTGGGCGCGGGCGGCGCTGATCAGCCGTCTCGCCTCCCGGAGTCCGCCGCATTTCATCAGTTTCAGGTTCGCGATGTCACAGCGGTCCGCGATGCGGGGGATGTCCGCGAGCGTCCGGCAGGACTCGTCGGCGGCGATCGGCAGCGCCGAGCGCTCGGAGACGAACCGCAGTCCCTCGGGGTCCTCGGCGGCGACCGGCTGCTCGACGAACGCGGGGTCGTACTCGGCGAGCCGGTCGATCTTTCGGACCGCCTCGCGCGGGGTCCAAGCCTCGTTCGCGTCGACGAACAGCCGCACGTCGGGCGCGACCGACCGGATCGTCCGGACGATCTCGAGGTCGCGATCGGTGCCGAGTTTGACCTTGAGAGTGTCGAACCCGCGCTCGAGGGCCGTTTCGGTCTTCGCTTGCATCGTCTCCGTATCGTCGAGCCCGATCGTATACGAGGTCGAGAGCGTCTCGGTCGGGTCGAGCCCCCAGTAGCGATAGAGGGGCACCTCGAGTCGCTTCGTGACGAGGTCGTGGAGCGCGATGCTCACCGCGGCGCGGGCGGCCGGGTTCTTCCGGACCGTCTCGCGCATGCGGCGTTCGATCCGCTCGAGGTGGTGGGGGTCGCCGACCGACTCGACGACCGCAAGCAGGTCGGGCAGGACGGCGGCGACGGTGGCCGCGGTCTCGCCGTAGTGTGTCGCCGGGGCGGCGGCGCCGAGGCCGGTCGTCCCCTCGTCGTCCTCGATCCGGACGTAGACGACCTCGGTCTCGGTCGTCGTGCCGCGGGCGATTCCGAACGGGTACTCGAGGGGCAGCGACCGCCGCTCGAACGAGGTCTCGAGGCTCATAGCAGCGCCTCGAGGACCGCGTCGGTTCCGAACCGGATGACGTCGTCGGCCGGCGCGCCGAGGGTGTCGGCGTATTCGGCGACCGCGTCGCTGGCGGCCGCGTCGTCTGCCAGCCCCGACGTGTTGAGCGCGCCGGCGACGACCCGACCGTCGGCGACCGGCGCGGCGACGCTCTCGTAGAGGTCGACGTAGGTCGGGATCGACGGCAGCGCGAACGACTCGTAGCCGTGGATCGCCTCCCGGCCGGCCTCGTGACAGAGGACGAGCTTGTCGGCCATCGAGCCGTGGAGAATGCCCAGCGTGACCGGCGAGTACGCCGGGTGGACGATGCTGCCCTGCCCCTCGACGAAGAGGTAGTCGTGGTCGTCGCCGATCTCGAGGAGCATCTCCTCGACCGCGCCGGCGGTGAAGTCGCTGACGACGCGGTCGATCGGGGTGCCCCAGCCCTCGATCATGATGCCGGTCTGGCCGGTCGGGACGACGGCGGCGTCGTGGCCGGCCGCGCGGGCGTCCCGGGCCAGCTCCATCGTCGTCGTCATCTTGCCGACCGAGCAGTCCGTACCGACGGTGAGGATCACTTCGGCGTCGACCTCGTCGGCGACGCCGTCGGCCACCGTGAGGCCCTCGGGCGGGTTCCGGACGTCCCGCAACTCGCAGTCGTGTTCCGCTGCCAGTCGGGCGAACTCCTCGTCGTCGGCCAGGAAGTAGTGCAGCCCCGAAATCACGTCACAGCCGTGCTCGAGCGCGGTTCGGATGTCGCCACGCCAACTCTCTTCTAAGCCGCCGCCGATCGGTGCGATCCCGATCAGTAAGGCGTCGACGGCGTCGGACTCGAGGTCGTCCATGCCCGCGACGATCGGCGCGTCCTGAACGTCCGGGACGAAGTCCGAGACCCGTCGGCCGGCGCGGTCGCGGTCGAGGACGGCGACGACGTCGTGGTCGGCGTACCGGAGGACTCCGAGGGCGGTCTTGGCTCGGTCGGGAAACTGTTCGTGGGCAAGAATTGCGACGCGCATACCGGGACCTAGACGGGGGCGAAGTAAAGTGGCGCGATCGGCGGACGGAAATTGGTACCGGCCGGCAAACAGCAGGACTTGACGGGTCGCGGGTAAGCGACTCCTCGATTCGAGTGTGGGCAAAAACGCCCCGATCGGGGTCAGTTCACCTCGAGCGCCAGGCTGGACTGCAGAACCCGCGTTCGGTCGCGTTGAAGTCCGGATACGCCGTGAAATCGCCACGACATTGCTCATACGTGACGGTTTCGAAGTCGGACATACCCGACCGGGACTACGGCTTCGAACCCGAAAAGGATTGGAACGGCCCGGTGACCGCCCCAGTAAGCCGTCCTTTCGCCCGCAGTCTCGTTCGCGGACTGACCGTTCCGTTTTCCGGGCCGACCGATCGATCGACAACGGTCGGTAGACTTATGTCTGTGGGGTGTGGCACCGTGTGTCATGAACGGCGTCCTCAACGAGACGACGAACAAGATCCACAAGCACGAACACGGTCGTTCGGACTTCCAGACGACCTGTGGCGCGACCGCCCACGTCGCCCACGACGACCTCCGGCTGGTCCCCGTCGAACAGGCCGACGACGCGAACCGCTGTGGCCGCTGCTTCGAGGACGGCGGCGGCTACTGACTCAGACGGATTGTTGTCACCGTCTCCCAGGACGTCCGCGGGACGGTCGCGGGTGTCCCGGCAACGACTGACAGTAACCCGTATCACAGGATTCGCAGTTCCGTCGTCCAGAACGACCGATAGGCGTCCGCGAGCGCGGATTCGGGATCGCCGGTCGCGTCGACCGCGGCGGTTCCCGCCGGCTCGAGGCCGGCCTCTGCGACGAGCGTGTCGACGACGCCGCGCTGGCCGACGACGAACAGGCGGTCGACCTCGTCGCGGGCCGTCGCGACGGCGTCGCGACAGCGCTCGAGGTGGTCGTCGATCTGTTCGTCACGGATCCGTTCGAACCGGGCCTGTGAGAACCCGCCTTTCGAGTGACTGCCCTTGACGTCGCTTTCGAACCCGCGGTAGTCGACCCGCTCGTCGCCGTCGTAGACCCCGAGCGCGAACAGGTCCGTCCGGACCAGCGCGAGGGCGTGGCGGCCGGTCGGCAGGAAGTGCTCGCGATCGATGGCGAACCCGTCGTCCCACGTCGGCTCGCGGGTCGGCTCGACCGGCGGCGACAGGGCCACTGCGATCAGGCCGGCGTCGTCGACACAGCACAGACACGGCGCGGCATCCTCGAGCAGCGCGACCCGGTCGCCCAGCGGCTCCGCGAGATCGGACCGGACCGATTCGGGCAGCCCCGCCTCGTCGACCGCGGCGGTCAGCGCGCCCTCCGGCTCCGTCCGGAACGACTCCAGTCGCTCGAGGACCGCCTCGAGACGCCGTCCCCGTACCTGCACGCGGCGACGGACGGCGACGCCGTCGTCGGCGTCGTCGACCTGCTCGAGTTCGCCCTCGAGCTGGGCGATCCGGTCCTCGAGGCGGTTGACCCGCTGTTCGGCCTCCTGTCTCGCCGTGGCCGCCTCGGCCCGGCGGTCGGACTCGGCCTCGTAACGCTTGCGTAACCGCTCGTTTTCGTCCTCGAGATCGTCGATCCGCTCTTTGAGCGACGCGCGGCCGAGCAACTCGTCGATCATTCGGCGGAAAACGAGAAGCGAGCCTACTTTTAGGTTCCGGCGTTGGACCGGCCCGCACCGGCCGAGTCGGACCGCCAGCCGCCGGCGAACTCGAGCAACTGCCGGGCGCGGTCGCGCCGGGCGAGAAACACTTCCCGGAGCGACGGCGGGTTCCTGACGTCGGTCCCCTCGAGCATCGATTCGGGAAGCGCGAGCGTGTTCGTCGGGACGTTTGCGCCCCCGTGAACCGCGAAGTGTCGCGACTCGAGTTTCATTACGAGCGGGGTATCGAGCGGCTCGAGGCCTTCGCCGCTGGCGTACACTTCCTCGTTGAGCCGCTCGTGTTGCTCGCTGTGCATGAGTGCGTGCTCCCCGTCGGTGGGAGTCACGTAGAGTCGTCCGAGATAGTAGCTCCGCGAAAACACCTCGAACATGGTATTTGGTGACAGGGGACGCAGTGGTATAACCCTTTTCGGATAGGTTTAAACCGTCGCGCTAACAGACCGTTTCGTCGGCGACGCGTGGTGCGATCTCGGGTCGCGTCCGCTCCGCGATTCGAGCGGGGTATCGACGCCGACGGTGGCCGGGTCCGTGAAACGGTTCGAACGGTCGGTAACCGAACCGTTCGTGCCACCGGATCGATGGCGGCGACCGACCGAAAACGACGACAACTCCGACCGCCTTGAACGCTCAAACGGAATCTCGGCCGTCGATGCGGTCGAGTGAACGGTCCGAACGAAGGTCCGTCTTTTTAGTATGTTCTCACAGACGACACACACGATGACAACCACTCGGTCGGTCGCCCTTGTGGTGGCCCTCGCAGTCGGCCTCACGGTCGCGCCGCTCGCGAGCGGTGCCGGCGTGAGTCCGTTCGCCGAGTCCGCTGCCGGGCAGAACGAGTCGACAGCGGGGAACGCCTCCGTCGGCACCCTCCTGCAGGCGAGCGCGGCCGATACGGAAAGCACAGTCGATTCCGAGCAGTTCGAGGCCGCTATCGAGAACGCTGACAACGAAACCCGGTTGCTCACCGACCGGACCACCGAACTCGAGTCGCGGTTAGCCGATCTCGAGGCCGAACGCGAGCGCCTCGAGGCCGCCCGCGAGAACGACTCCGTCACGAAGGGGGCCTACCGGTCCCGGATGGCGAAGCTGACGGTCGAGATCGCCAGCCTCGAGCGGTCGGTCGAACGGACCGAACGCCACGCGGCCGAGGTCGGTGTCGCGGCGGACCGCCTCGCGACACTCCGCGGAAACGCCGCTGCGGCCCGGCAGAACGCGTCGAAACGTGGCGGCCCCGGTGTCAGCGGCGTCGCTCGTGGACTGGCCAACGGCGGTGGGCCGCCGGCCGACGCCGGCCCGCCGGACGACCGCGGCGGTTCGAACGGTCCGTCGGCCGACCCGGGCAAGGGGGCACCGGGAAACGGACCGGATAACGCGGGCTCCGAGGGCAACCCGGCTGCGAACGGGTCCGCCAGTGCCGGCTCGGGCGGGCAGTCCGCCGGGTCCGGCTCCGACGGCAAGCCATCGGGCACGACGCCACCGGCAGCCGGTTCGACGTAACCGCTCGACAAGGAAGCCGGCGGCGAGTCGGAGCCGACCGGTTCCGACGACCGAGTGTCATCGCTCCGTCTGCTCTCCCCGTCTCGGATGCGGCGAGCAGACACGCTTTTCAGCGGTGACCACTTACCCACGCTCGATGGATTCCGCCGCGTTGTTGGACTTACTCGGGAACGAAAACCGGAGACGGATCCTTCGGTTGCTCGCCCGCAAACCGTGTTACGTGACCGAGATTTCGGAGTACATCGGCGTGAGTCCCAAGGCGGTCATCGAACACCTGCGGAAACTCGAGGAGGCGGGGTTAGTCGAGAGCCGGGTCGACGACCAGCGGCGGAAGTACTTTCATATCGCGCGGAACGTTCGGCTGGAAGTCAACGTCTCCCCGTACGGCTTCGCCAGCAAGAGCGCGTATCCGGCCAACAGCAGCTTCGATATCACGACCTGTCGGCACCTCTCGACGGACGTCTCCTGGGACGACACGGACGACCTCGACGAGTTGCTCGCGACGCTCGAGGACCTCGAGCAACTGGAGAACGAACTGTCGCTGGCCCAGCGCTGGGTGCAGGGCCAGCTCTGTGAGGTCCTCGATCACGTCTCGGAAACCGTCGGTGCCGGCCCGGAGAGTCGGATCTACGCCGACCTGCTCGCGAGCATCCGGACCGAACCCAAGTCGGTCGGCGAACTCAGCGACGCCATCGACGCCCCACGGGAGGTCGTCGCCGAACTCCTCGAGGTGATGGCCGACAACGGCGTCGTCCGGCGGACCGAACGCGGCTGGGAGCTGACGACCACCAGTTAGACGTCCCGTGCGAGCCCGTCGCGCAGGTCACGGCCGAAGTAATAGCCCACGACGGCCGCGAGCAGCCCGACGGTCGCGCCGACGGCGACCAGCGACTGGCCCGAGCCGATCGCCGCGAGAACGGCGTTGTTCAGCACCGCAGCGACGCCGCCGACCGAGACACCGGCGATTCCCACCTCGAGGTAGCGCCGCTTCGACGCGACGAGGCCGACGAGGAAGGCGACGCCGAACATCCCGATCAGTCGGCCGGCGACGGGCAGCACGGTCGCACCGCCCAGCAGGCCGGTCCCAAGCAGCGCGACGAGCGCGAGGTATTCCTTCGGCGAGAAGTACCGGCCCAGCGAGAGCCGCGACGTGATCGGCGCGAGCCACGACCGCGAGTCGTCGCCGTCGTCGGCCGCCTGCTCGGCGTCGGCGGCGTGGTCGACCTCGGTTCCGGACCCGAACCCGGACTCGCCGAGCGGGTCGTCGATCGGAGCCGACGGCTCGTTCCCGGCGGCGTCGCCCGCCGCCCGCGCGTCGCCGGCGTCCGCGCCCGAGTCCGAGAGCAGTCGGTCCGTCTCCTCGAGGAGGTCGTCCGTGGCGGCGGGGTCCCGGCTCTCGGTCACCTCGTCCGAGCGATCGCTCATAGCCGACCGAAGGGCGGCCGTCGGCATGGGCCTTTCCCCGGCCGCCCCAGCGGACCCACGAGCTGGTTCGGTCCGTCGATCGCCGGCCTGTGTGCCCTCGGAGTCGGCCTCGGCTTCCTCGTCATCGCGGGGCAGGCGTACTCGTGGTAACGGCGGCCGGTGGGGACTGCGGCGGGGCTACTGGAGACGACTCGAGGTGCAGGCGACCGAAAAACGAGCGTAAGCGACCGATCGGGGCCGTTAGCGGACCGAATCGAGCAGGAGCTTCTGTTCGACGCGTTTGACCTCGTGTTGGACGTCGCGAACGGCGTCGATGTTCGCGGAGATCGACGTAATGCCCTCCTTGGCCAGGAATGTGACCATCTCGGGCTTGGAGCCGGCCTGTCCGCAGATGCTCGTGTCGACGCCGTGTTCGCGGCAGGTCTCGATGACGTCGCCGATCAGGCGCAAGACGGCGGGGTGGAGCTCGTCGAATCGGTCGGCGACGTTCTCGTTGTTCCGGTCGACCGCGAGCGTATACTGGGTGAGGTCGTTCGTCCCGAAGGAGGCGAAGTCGATGCCGGCCTCGGCCAACTCCTCGACCGACAGCGCGGCCGCGGGCGTCTCGATCATCGCCCCCCACTTGCGCTTCTCGGGGTCGATGCCGGCCTCTCTCATGCACGCTTTGGCCCGATAGACGTCCTCGGCGTCGTTGACCAGCGGCAGCATGATCTCGACGTTATCGTAGCCCATCTCGTAGAGCCGGCGGAACGCCTCGAGTTCGTGAGCGAAGACGTCGGTGCGATCGAGCGAGCGCCGGATGCCCCGATACCCCAGCATCGGGTTGTGTTCGTCGGGCTCGTCGGCCCCGCCCTCGAGCTGGCGGAACTCGTCGGTGGGGGCGTCGAGGGTGCGCACGCGGACGGGACGTGGGTAGAACTCGTCGGCGACGCCGCGGATGCCCTCGACGAGCTCCTTCGTGTAGGCGTCCGTGCCGTTTTCCTCGATGAACTTCTCGGGGGTCTGGTTCAGCGAGAGGATCATGTGTTCCGTCCGAAGGAGGCCGACGCCGTCGGCACCCGTCGCGGCCGCGCGTTCGGCGGCTTCCGGAATCGAGACGTTGACCTTCACCTCGGTCGCGGTCATCGGCTTGACCGGCGACTGTGGGCGAACCTCCTCGACCGGTTCGGTCTCCTCCTCGGGTTCGACCGCCGACCCCTCGAGGACCGAGCCCTTGTCGCCGTCGAGGGTGACGACCTGCCCGTCCTCCAAGACGGTCGTGGCGTTGGTCGTGCCGACGATGGCGGGCACGCCCAGTTCGCGCGAGACGATGGCGGCGTGGCTGGTCATGCCGCCCTCGTCGGTGATGATCCCCGAGGCCCGCTTCATCGCGGGCACCATGTCGGGCATCGTCATCTCGGTGACGATGATGTCACCCTCGCCGACCTTCGCCAGGTCGTCGAGCTTGGTAACGATCTTCGCGGGGCCGCTGACCGTCCCCGGGCTCGAGCCGAGTCCGTCGACCAGCACCTCGCTCGAGCCGTTCGCGTCCGCGCCGGCGCTCGCGCCGTCGGCGCTCTGGACGCTCCCGCTGCCGTCGGTCAGTCCGGCCGCGGCGTCGACGCCGCCGGCCGCGTCGGCTCCGTTGCTGGAACTCTCGTCGATGGTCGTGATCGGCCGGGACTGGAGCATGTAGACGTCGCCCCCGACGATGGCCCACTCGACGTCTTGGGGCTCGTCGTAGTGGTCCTCGACGCGCTCACCGAGGTCCATCAGCGCGTCGATCTCGTCGTCCGACAGCACTCGCTGGTTGCGCTTGTCCTGGGGCACCTCTCGCTCGACGGTCTCGCCGGTCGCCTCGTCTTTCTCGTGTTTAACCTTCTTTTCGGCGACGGTGACGTCGATGTCGCGGTCCTCGCGATCGACGACGTAGTTGTCCGGCGAGACGGCGCCGGAGACGACGGCCTCACCGAGTCCCCACGCGGCCTCGATGATCATCGTCGGGTCGCCCGTCGAGGGGTGGCTCGTGAACATCACGCCCGATTTCTCGGCGTCGACCATCTGCTGGACGACGACGGCGATGTTGACCGCCGAATGGTCGAAGCCCTGCTCCTGTCGGTAGTAGATCGCTCGCTGGGTAAAGAGCGAGGCCCAACACTCCCGGACCCGGTCGAGCAGGTCCGCTTCGGTGACGTTGAGGAACGTCTCCTGTTGCCCGGCGAAGGAGGCGTCGGGCAGGTCCTCGGCCGTCGCCGAGGAGCGAACGGCGACGAACGCCTCGCCGTCGCCGACCTCGCCGTAGCTCTCGAGGATCTCCGCGCGAAGCTCGTCGGGGAAAGGCGTCTCGAGAATGAGTTCCTGTGCGCGGTCGGCGGCCTCGGCCAGCGCACTGGAGTCGTCGACGTCGACGTCGACGGCCGCGAACAGTTCCTCGTCGATTTCGGCCTCTTCGATGAACGATCGATAGGTCCCGGCAGTTACGACGAATCCCGGCGGAACGGGCAGCCCCGCACCCGTCAGCTCGCCCAGGGAAGCACCTTTACCGCCGACCTTCTCGAGGTCGCCGGCACTGATCTCGTCCAGCCAGAGTACAGCCATCTCTAGTGAGTCACTCGCTGGAACCGATAAAGAAGGTTGCGAACAGCCGCGCTCAATCCAAACTCGTACTCGAGTAGTATTCTCTGCGACAGTCAAAAATAACAAGACGATCCAAGGAGCAGAGCGGAGATGGGATTTCAACAGGTAAATGAGGAAAATCATCGCTCGCGACCATAGTTTAAAAGGGTTAACGCTTTATCTGGTGGGTCGTTGGCAGGTGCGTTCCGAAAAGCCTGCGTTTCATTCAATGGAGGCATTTCCAAAGCCACCAGTACAATAGTTTGATACCTCTCTAGATTGAGCGGTTTCAGATAATATCCATCGCCGTGAGCTGAGACTAGAGTACGTCGGCAAGAACAACTGGAAGCGAAACCACCGTCATGATCATTGTGTCTCTGTTTTGACGTGTGCGAGTTGATGTGCAGTCACGGCTGCCAATCCGTCCCTCTCGTTGCAGTCTAAATAAATATCTTCAGTAGATTATTCTAAGTCAGAATACAGTCAGAGGGTTAATTAAGATGTGCCGTAACTTATGCCTGTGGAGAAAGATAATAGCAATCGGCTATCCAGGTGAAATGTTATCCGATCAACAGCAGGTCTATCCAGTCTCGGTCTCGCCCCTCTCTTTGCCTCTGGTACGGGAGCAGCGGCATCGGGTACTCGAGGGAAATACGGCTACGAGATCGACGACAGTGGCCATCTCGTCTACGAGGGCGACGACGACGCTATCCTCGCTACGGTAGAGGGGATGAACAAGGCGCACGACGACGGAGAACTCGATTTCGCAATGGAGAATGGCGTAGTCGTGACTCAGTCGCAATCACAGTTTAAAAGCGGTGAGATGACCACTATGGGCTGCGCTGGTAAGAACAAATACAAGAAATCCATCACGGGTGGCGGATTCAGGCATAAATTCTGGATGGATCACTGCAACTGTAACGACATCATAGATATGCTTAGTGTCGGTGTTGAGCTGGGTGTGCTTTCCGCAGCGATTAGCGCGATCTACGGTAATATCCCGGCTGCGGTTGCCAGTGCGGTCGCTATATTCCTCATGCGAACTGCTAAGGCTCTAATCAGTAATAACGATGAGGGCGAGGGTATCGTAATCGGCATTACTATGGGCTTTGTGGGCGGGGGTCTCAAGGGCGGAGGAATCGAACCTCAGTAATCTACTGAACCCACCGAACCATCATACCACAAAATATTTATGTTTACTTGTAACTAAAACAACAATGGTATTTGAAACAGGATTCACGAAAGACCCGAGAATATCCGTGTTCATGCTCGTACTTTCGATCTTTGTCATGGCCTCATCCGTTTACTTTCAAGGTATTGATGGAATCTTACGTGTAGATGATTTTTGGGAAACGCTCATATTCTTCACTGGAGGTGCGCTTGGGCTGATTTCGCTGTTTTCTCTGGTCTGGGTTGCTTTGCGTTAGGGGTCAGAATCAGTATCGGCAAATTCGATTTTTGAGATTGCGTACTCGAGTACATCTATCATTCAAAATAAAAGAAATACTCCCCGAGTGATATCTCCGCCTGCAGGGACAGTTGCCAGCTAGTTAGCTATCCGAACCATCTATAGTAGCCACTGAAAGTCAATAAACACCTGCTCGCGCGATAGCTTGCCGATCAGTGTGTAAATCGTTTCAGTGACTACTATAGCTTGATTTGAAAGTGAAGATCAGTGCTCTGACTGGACACCAATGGGCACGAGTTCCCAAAATTGGAACGTGGTTCATCGTCTGAACGATACCACTGCCGGCCTCGAGCCTGAAGCATCCCAGGGACGCCGGCGACAGTCGCACTGATCACAGCACCGACGGCAACGGCCTGCTCACCTAATCGATTCGGCCAATATCAGGCCTCGAGGATGTCGTCCTCGTCGGCGGCGGGGACGGCGATCGAGCCGTCGAGGACGGTCACACCGCGGCCCCCCACCTGCACGCCGTCCGCGAGCCGCACGCGGACCGCGCCGGGCCGGTCGACGTAGTGGCCCTGCTCGAGGCGGAGTTCGTCGGGGAGGTCGCCGTCGAACGCGCCGAACCGATCGAGGTAGGCGGCGACGGCCCCGCTCGCGGTGCCGGTGACCGGGTCCTCCGGGACGCCGGCCCCCGGCGCGAACATGCGGCCGTGCAGCGTCGATTCGGGCTCGAGCGCGTCGAAGGTAAAGAGATAGACGCCGGTCGCGTCGACGTCGTCGGTCAGCGCTTCGATCGCGGCCATGTCGGGGTCCGCGTCCCCGACGTCCGAGAGGTACGTGATCGGGACGATCAGGAACGGCAGTCCCGTCGAGGCGACCGCGAGTGGGATGTCGGCGCTCGCCCCCTCGAGCGCGGCCCGATCGACGCCGAGCGCGTCGGCCACTCGGTCGTAGCCCACGTCGACCTCGCGGATCGTCGGCGCGTCCTGTCGCATCCAGACCGTGCTGTCCTCGTCGAGGTCGATCTCGAGGACGCCGACGTTCGTCTCGAGGGTCGTCGTGCCGGGCTCGAGCCCCTCGTCGCGCAGATGGGCGAACGTCCCGATCGTCGCGTGGCCGCAGAGATCGACCTCCTGCGTGGGCGTGAAGTACTTGATTCGGCGATCGGCGGTCTCGCTCGAGCGCAGGAAGGCGGTCTCGCTGACGGCCATCTCCGCGGCGATCGCTTGCATCTGGTCGGCCGAGAGGCCGTCGGCGTCGGGGACGACACCCGCCGGGTTCCCCGTGTGCGGTTCGTCGGTGAAGGCATCGACCTGCAAGACTCGCGTCGTCTCCATACGACGTGGGTCGGGCGAGCGGCGTATGAATCCTCGGACCCGCGGCGGCTACAGTCCGCGCACCCACGTCGCGACGTCGTCGACGACCGCTTCGTCGACGTTGTTCCGAACGGCGTAGGCGACCGCCACCGGCTCGCCTTCGCCGGGCATGAACAGGTGATTGAGAGCCGCGTAGGTCTCGACGGTGGTCGCGCCCGCGAACGCGCCGTCCCACTGCTCGAGGGCGTCGGACGCGGACACCTGAAAGTCCCGTTCACCCTGACACAGCAGGACCGGGACGTCGGTCTCGGCCGCGGTCTCGAGGTGATCGTAGCTGCCGATGCTGTCCCAGAACGCGCCGGGTTTGCCGAGGAGCCGCTCGGCGGGTTCGTACTCGCCCGCTCGGACCCGGTCGATCTCGTCGCCCCAGGCCTCGTAGGTGGCCGTCAGGTCCGCCCACTCGTGGGTTCCGACCGAGGTCTTGTACTCGAGTTGCGAGAAGGTAAACTCCGGGTAGGGCCGCGCCGGCGCTGCGAGCCCGACGACGCCGGCCAGGTCCCCGTCTCGATTCGCGATTCGCGGGGCGGCCCGGCCGCCGAGTCCGTGGCCGGCGACGACGATCCGATCCGGATCGACGCCGTCGACGTTCCGGAGTCGCTCGATCGCGACCGCGGCGTCGTCGACGGTGACGCGATCGAGGGTGTACGCCTCGGGCGCGACCTCACAGGCCGGGACGCGCTTGTCGTAGCGCAGCGTCGCGACGCCCTCGGTCGCGAGCCCCTCGGCCAGATCGGCGAACGTTTTGGTCCCGCCGCGGGGGGTATCGGCCGTCATCGGGCCGTCGTCGTGGACGAGGACGACCCCCGGAACGCCGTCGCCCTCTGCGGGCGTCGTCACCGTCCCCGGAAGCGAGCAGTCGGGCACCGAGAGGGTCACCGACCGCGTCGTTATCGCGTCCGGATCGACGTACGACGGCCGCTCGTACTCGTCGCTCAGCCCGTAGTTTCGCACCCGCGACTCGCCGTCGACGACGACGGTACAGTCGTGATCGCCGCGTTCGAACGCCGCGGTCACCTCGACCGCTCGCAGCTGCTGGCCCTCCGTCACCGACGTCCCGCGGATCTCCTCGAACGAACCGCCGGTCGTCGTCAGCGCCAGCCAGAGCCGCTCGAGGCGGCCGGGGTCGCCGTATCTCGAGCGCTGGTCCGACCGGAACCGCTCGCTCGCGCGCTCGAACCGCTCGTTCGCGAGGTCCTCGACGAGCGCCGTCGCGACGTCGGTCGCGGCCGCCGGCTCGTCCCCGTCGTCGCCGCTCGTTTCGTCGGTGAGGAAGCCAGCACAGCCGGCCACCGCCGACGCTGTCGCAGTCGATACCGCCGCCAGTACGGTCCGCCGTCGGGGTGCCATCGATACCGAACCGACCACGGTCCGTCGGATAAGCACACTGTCGATTCTCCGTGACTGTAACGGACCCCGAGGGTTCAGTCGTCGCCCGGCTCCTCGAGGAGGGCGCCCTCGTGATCGGCCATCGGCGGCAGGTCGCCCGATCGGTGGGTTCCCACGGGCGGGCGGTTGACCTCGGCGGCCGGCGAGGTCTCGAGGTCGGTCCCGTCCTCGCCCTCGATGGCTTCCATCTCGCCGTCCTCGCGAGCGTCCTGATCGATCCGCATCGAGCAGAACTCAGCGCCGCACATCGAGCAGAATCGAGCCTCCTTGTAGTTGTCCCCGGGCAGGGTCTGATCGTGGAAGGATCGGGCCCGATCGGGATCGAGCGCGAGGTCGAACTGCTCGCGCCAGTCGAACGCGTAGCGCGCCTCCGAGAGCGCGTCGTCCCAGTCGCGCGCGCCCGGCCGTTCGTTCCCCACGTCGGCGGCGTGGGCGGCGATCCGATAGGCCGCGAGGCCGTCGCGAACGTCTTCCTCCTCGGGGAGCCCGAGGTGTTCTTTGGGTGTGACATAACACAGCATCGCCGCCCCCGCTTGCGCGGCCATGGCGGCACCGATGGCGCTGGTGATGTGGTCGTAGCCCGGCGCGACGTCGGTCACCAGCGGCCCGAGGACGTAGAAGGGCGCGCCGTCACAGACCTCCTGCTGGCGCTTGACGTTCTCCGCTACCTTGTGCATCGGGACGTGGCCCGGCCCTTCGACCATCACCTGCACGCCGTGGTCCCAGCCGACGCGGGTCAGTTCGCCCAGCGTGTCGAGTTCGGCGTACTGGGCCTCGTCGCAGGCGTCCGCCAGCGACCCCGGACGGAGGCTGTCGCCGAGGCTGAACGTGACATCGTGTTCGGCAAAGATCTCGCAGATCTCGGGGAAGACCTGATACAGCGGGTTCTGCTCGCCGTGTTCCTCCATCCACTTGGCCATGATCGACCCGCCCCGCGAGACGATGCCGGTCTTGCGGCCGTCGGTCAACGGCAAGTGTTCGGCAAGAATGCCCGCGTGGATCGTCATGTAGTCGACACCCTGCTCGGCCTGTTTTTCGATGATCTCGAGCAGCAAGTCCGTCGTCATGGCCTCGGGGCTGCCCGCTTGCTTGACCGCCTCGTAC
This sequence comes from Natrinema mahii, assembly GCA_000690595.2. Lineage (GTDB taxonomy): Archaea > Halobacteriota > Halobacteria > Halobacteriales > Natrialbaceae > Natrinema > Natrinema mahii. The sequence continues at coordinate 105,310 of JHUT02000005.1, forward strand.
AGCGGCACCGTCCCGATCGGCACGGGCGAGTGCTCGACGTGCGCCTCGCGGATCTCGTCGAGATCGCTTCCGGTGCCCAGGTCCATCACCGTGTCCGCGCCGTAGTGGACCGCGGTGTGGAGCTTTGCGAGTTCCGTCTCGAGGTCGCTGGTCGTCTCGCTGTTGCCGATGTTGGCGTTGACCTTGGTCGCGAACTCGCGACCGATGATCATCGGATCGAGGGCGTCGTGGTGTCGGTTGGCCGGGACGACGGCCTGTCCCGCGGCGACCTGCTGGCGGACGTACTCCGGATCGCGGTTCTCCCGTTCGGCGACCCGTTCCATCTCGGGCGTGACCGTCCCGTCGCGGGCGGCCTGAAGCTGCGTCTGCGGCATCGATAACTAGGTTGTACTACTGGATTATAAAACTCTCCCGGTCCCGACGGGTCGGTGCGGTCGTCCGTCGCCCACCGCTCGCTGAGGGCCGCCCCCGTCGCGTTCCTCGATCCGCTCGATGCTCGCGCGGGTCCCGGTCACGGGGTCGCAGTTCCGCGATCGGGTATGGAACCGGTTTCAGCCGACTTAAGGGGCGCGGGCTCGAGGGGTCGCGTAGGTGGCCACCAAATGTCCGACCTACCGGACGACTTCGACTGTACGATAACCAACTGGGAGTACATCTACGGGCTGTGTCGGGACGTCGCCGACGACGTCCGCGACGACGAGTTCGAGCCCGACGTGGTCGTCGCGCTGGCTCGCGGCGGCTGGTTCGCGGGCCGGTGTCTCTGTGACTTCCTCGGGCTCGACGACCTGACGAGCCTGAAGATGGAACACTACGTCGGTGCCGCCGAGAAGTCCGACGAGCCGAGCGTCCGCTACCCGATGCCCGAAGGCAGCGTCGAGGGCAAGGACGTGCTGATCATCGACGACATCGCCGACACCGGCGGTTCGATCAGTCGCGCCTACGAGTACGTCGACGACCGCGACGCCGGCGAGGTCCGCACCGCGACACTGCAGTTGCTCGGCACCAGCGAGTTCCAACCGGACTACGTTGGCGAACGCCTAGAGGAGTGGACCTGGGTCGTCTACCCGTGGAACTTCATCGAGGACATGGTCGATCTGATCGCCGGCGCCATGGAGGCCAGCGACCGCGAGACGTTCACGGACGAGGAGATCCGCCGCGCGCTGACCGACCACCACGGTATCGAACGCATCGAGATGGAGATCGCCCAGCCCGACCGCCTGCCCGAGGTCCTCGCCGAGATGGAACGCCGCGAGGTCCTCGAGTCGGTCGGCGACGGCCAGTGGGCGCTGGCCGAGTAACGCCCTCGATTCACTCCGCGGCCGATTCCGAATCGGCCGGCCGCTCCGTCCCGTCCTCGCGGTCGACGAGCGACGTTTTCCAGGTCCCGCGAGCGAACCACGCGACGGCCGCGAGCGCGCCGACGATGTCGCCGACGAGGATCCCGGTCCAGACGCCGGTCGGCCCCCAGTCGGCGACGAAGACCAGATAGCAGGTGACCGGAACGCGCACCAGCCACAGCCCGATCACCGCGAAGGCGAGTGCCGTCTTCGTGTTGCCGGCCCCGCGGAACGCCCCCTGAACGACCTGCAACACGCCCATGAACGCGAAGCCGACCGCGGCGACCCGCAGGTAGGCCACGCCGTAATCGATCGTCGCGGCCGCTCCCGCCGCGTCGGCCGTGACGAACACCGAGACGAACGGCCGCGGGAAGGCCACCGCGAGGGCGCTCGCGGCGAGCATCACGGCCGCGATCACCCCCGCCGCGAGCCGGACCGCCCGCGCCGCGCGGTCGGGTTCGCCCGCGCCGAGGTTCTGACCGACGATCGTGTCCGTCGCCTGCCCGAGCCCCAGCGCCGGCAGGAAGGCAAGCGAGATCAGCCGGTTGCCCAGCCCGTAGGCCGCGACGACCGCCGGCGGGAAGGTCACGACGACCGCCGTCATCGCGACCAGCGCCAGCGCGGTCATCGACTGCTCGAGGGCCGTCGGCACGCCCAGTCGCGTGATCTTCGCGACGTACTCCCGGCGCGGCCGGAGGTGGGCCAACTCGACGTCGGGCCCCACGGGAGTGTAGTACAGCAGGTAGAAGCCGATTCCCGTCGCGAGGCCCCGCGAGACCAGCGTCGCGACCGCCGCGCCGACCACCTCGAGGCGGGGAAGCGGGCCGACGCCGAAGATCAGCAGGGGATCGAGCGCGAGGTTGATCACGACGCTGACGAGCATGACGCGCATCGGGACGCGGGTGCTGCCGTGGCCCCGCATGAGCGCGACGAAGACGAAGAAGCCAAAGAGGAAGGGGAGCCCGAGGAAAAACACCCGCAGGTAGTCGGCGGCCAGCGGCAGGATCACGGCCCGCGTCTCGGCGTCGGCGGGCAGCGCCGCGAGCATCGGCCCGGTCGCGAAAAAGCCGAGCGCGCTCAGGCCGACGGCGACCAGCGAGACGAACGAGAGCGTCTGGCCGGCGATCAGTCCCGTCTCGTCGCTTTTCGCCCCGGTGTGCTGGGCGACCAGGATCGCGCCGGCGGTCGTGAACCCGCTGCCGACTGCGATCAACAGAAAGAGGAGGGGGAAAGCGAGGCTCACCGCCCCGACTGCCGCCGGGGAGAGCGCGCCCAGCCAGAAGGTGTCGCCGACGTTGTAGGCGACCTGCAGGAGTTGGATGACGACCAGCGGCCACGCCAGCCGGACCATCGGCCGGACGAGGGGCCCCTCCGTGAGCGTCCCGTCGGTCGACCCCTCGAGTGCCATACTCGACCCCTCTCGGCGGCCCCACTTGGGCTCTCCTGAGATGTGATACCGACGGCCACTGACACCGGCACCTCCGAGACGCGGACGGCGAGGTCACGCTCGAGGCGGTCCGCGAGAGCGCCGCGGCGGAGCGGGTGTATTCGGATCGTCTCGATCCGACCGACGCTCAGTCCGCGATCGCCTCGCTCGCGTCCGCTTCCACCGCGGCCTCCTTGACCCAGAGGTCGCCGAACAGGTCGTCCTGCTCGAGGGTCACCCGACCGCGATGGGCCAGAAAGAGCAGCGCCAGATAGCTCATCACGCGCGAGCCGCCGACCGAATCGATCTCGGCGAACAGCACCTCCTCGCGCCCGTTCTCGTAGTGGGTCTCGAGTTCGCCCTCGACGTCGTCGATGACCGCCTCGATGTCCTCCTCGTGGGTGGTGTGGGTGACGTCGTCGCTGGTCGGCTCGTCGTCGACCCGGAAATCGTCACCCGAGCGGTAGTCCAGTTCCTGCACGCCGCGGTCGTACCCCGACGGCGAGTCGCTGGTGTCGTAACTGCGCGACTCCTTCCACCAGGTGTCCCGCTCGGCGGTCCGGAGCTCCCGGACGAGTTCGTCCAGCGTCTCCGGCTTCCCGCGGGCGTGTTTGCGCTCGAGGCGCCGTTCCATCTCCGCCTCGAGGCTCTCGACGGGGTCGAAGTCCGGCGGGTGGTCCGCCTCGCTATCGGCGTCCATCGCGGGGTCGTCGGCGAACGGCGCTTCCCACGGCGGGAGTTCCTCCTCCTCGGGCTCGTCGGTCGCGAACAGTTCGTCGCTTTTCATCCGTAAGAGGACGCTCGCGTAGAACAGCGCCCGGCCCGACGTCCGGAGGTCGGCGTCCTCGATCGCCTCGAGGAACTTGTCGGTGACCCGGACGACGTCGATGTCCCATGGATCGATCTCGCCCTCCTCGGCCAACTGGACCAGCAGTTCGACGGGTTCGACCTCCTCGTCGCTTCCGGCCCCGTCGGAACCAGCGGCGACGTCTGCGTCCACCTCGTCCTCGGCGAACTCGAGGACGGCGTCGCCGGTCCCGGGTGCCGGGGTTCCGTCGTCGTCCCCGCTCGAGTCCGCGTCGCCGGGCCGCTCCCGGTCCTCGTGGCCCGCGATGTCGAGGGGGATCTCGTCGCCGCCGTCGGTGTAGAACGCGTCGCGATCGGCGTCGTCGCTTCGCGACTCACTAGTCACTCACGGGCACCTCCTCACCGCCGTCGCCGCCGTCGCTGAGATCGATCCCGGTCACCGCGCTGACGTTGTCCTGTTGCATCGTCACGCCGATGGCCCGCTCGGAGCGATCGAGCATGGCCGAGCGGTGGGAAACGACGACGAACTGGGCCTCGCCGGCCAGTTCCTCGACCATCTCGCCGACCCGCTCGGCGTTGACCGCGTCGAGGAAGGCGTCGATCTCGTCTAACGCGTAGAAGGGGGCGGGGTTGTGTCGCTGGATCGCGAAGATGAAGGCCAGCGCCGTCAGCGACTTCTCACCGCCGGACATCGCGTCCAGTCGCTGGATGGGCTTGTCGCCCGGCTGGGCCTTCATCGTCAGTCCGCCGTCGAAGGGATCGTCCTCGTTCTCGAGATGGAGGCTCCCGGTGCCCTCCGAGAGCTGCTCGAAGATCTCGGTGAAGTGGCCGGCGATCCCCTCGTAGGCGTCCATGAACGTCCGTTTCTTCTGGGTCTCGTACTGTTCGATCCGGTCGCGGATGCCGTCGGCCTCCTCGACCAGCGTCTCCCTGCCCGCCTCGAGGTCGTCGAGATCGTCCCTGACCTCGTCGTACTCCTCGATCGCGAGCATGTTGACCGGCTCCATCGCGTCCATGTCGGCCTGCAACAACTCGATGGTCTCGAGGACGGTCTCGTGATCGGGCACGTCCTCGGGGTCGTAGTCGCCGACCGCCGATTCCAGCGACTCGATCTCCCACTCGAGGCTGTCGGCCCGCTCGCGGGCGTCCTCGAGCTTGCTCTCGACGGTGTTGACCCGGTCCTGTTGTTTGTCCCGTTCGGTCCGCGCTTCCGAGAGCTCCTCCTTCAGGTCGCTGCGATCGGCTTTCAGCTCCGTCAGCTCCTCCTCGAGTTCCGCGACGGCCGCGCGTTTGGCCTCGAGCTCCTCGCGCTTGCCCTCGATGTCGGCCTCGTACTCCTCGATTCGCTCCTCGTGGTCGGCCTTGCGGTTCTGGGCCGCCTCGATGTCGTCGTGGCGGTCCTCGATGGCGTCCTCGGCGTACTCCTTCTCGAGGGCGAGTTCGTTGATCTCGCTGTCGATCTCGGCGATGCGGTCCTCGCGCTCGTCGATCTCGGCCTCGAGGGCCTCGATCCGATCGGTCAGTTCGGGGATCTTCGAGTCCGCGAGTTCGGCCTCGAGGTCGTCGATCTCCGCTTCGATCGCCTCGATTTCGGCCGTCTGCTCGTCGATCTCCGCGGAGATCTCGTTCATCCGCTCGTCGACCGACTCCCGCTCCGCTCGCAGCTCTTCGAGTTCGCTCTCGAGGTCGTCGATCTCGCTCTCGACGCGCTCGCGTTTCTCGTCGAGGCCCTCGAGTTCGGCCTCGATCGAGCGCACCTCGTCGGCGGCGTCGGTCTTGCGGTCGCGGGCGTCGTCGAGTCGTTCCTCGACGCCGCGCAGTTCCTCGCGCAGTTCCTCGCGTTCCTCCTGGAGTTCCGTGATCCGTTTGGCGACGCGCTCGAGTTGGCCCTCGCCGCCGCCGGTAAAGGAGTACCGGGAGCCGCCGCCGGAGCCGCCGGTCATCGCGCCGCTTTTCTCGACCAAGTCGCCGTCGACGGTGACCATCCGGTAGTCGCCCATATAGGAGCGGGCGGTCTCGATGTCCTCGACGACCAGCGTGTCTCCGAGGACATACGAGAAGACGCCGGCATACTCCTCGTCGAAGTCGACGAGGTTGTACGCGAAGTCGACGACGCCCGGATCGCTGGGGGCGTTGGGCAGCCGACGCTGGCTCATGTCCGTCAGTGGCAGGAACGTCGCCCGACCGGCGTTGCGCGATTTGAGGTGTTCGATACACTGCTGGCCGACGACGTCGTCGTCGACGACCACGTTCGCCAGCCGCCCGCCGGCGGCGGTCTCGCAGGCGACGGCGTACTCGCCGGGCACCGTGCCGAGTTGGGCGACTGCGCCGTGGACGCCGTTGATCCCCGAATTGAGGATCGTCGTCACCGCACGGCCGAACGAGGAGTCACCGCTCTCGCCGGCCTTTGCCTCGAGTTCGGCGTACTCCTGCTGTTTGGCCTGAATGTCGTCGTCTAACTCGTCGAGGTCCGACTGGAGCCGGCGTTTCTCGCCTTTCAGATCGTCGACGACGTCGGCGATGTTCGCCCGGTTCTGCTCGGCTTTCTCGAGTTCCCGCTCTAAGTCGGCCCGCTGGTTCTCGATCTCGGGCAGCGTCTCCTGCTTTTCCGCGATCGTCTCCTCGGTCTCCTCGATGGTGGTCGAGCGGCGCCGGGCCTCGTCGAGCAGGCGGTCCTGCTCGCGCTGGCGGTCGTTCTTCTCGGTTTTGGCCGCCTCGAGGTCGTCCTTGCGCTCGGCGAGATCGGCCTTGAGTTCGTCGAACTCGGTGTCGACCGCGTCGATCTCGGCCTCGAGATCGTCGCGTTCGGCCTTGCGCTCTTGGATCTCGGTCTTGATCGATGCCTTCTCCAGTTTGTGTTCGCGGATCTCGGCCTCGAGGTCGTCGATCTGCTCTTGCTTGCGGTCGATCTCGACGAAGGCCTCGCGGCGGTCGGCCTCGGCGGCCTCGATCTCGGCCTCGCTGGACTCGATCTTGTCCTCGAGTCGCGAGATATCGCCTTTGAGCTCCTCGATCTCGCTTTTGATCCGCAGTTGTTCGTCCTCGCCTTTGCGCTCGATCTCGTCGTTGATGTCCGCGAGGTCCTCCTGGAGCCGGACGACTTTCCCCTCGCGTTCGTCGAGTTCGCGCTGCAGTTCCCGGAGTTCGTCCTCGCGGTCGTCGATCTCGCCCGCGACCGACTCGAGTTCGTCGCGTTTCTCCTCGAGTTCGCTGGCTTTCTTGTAGCCCTCGTACTCCTCTTTCTCGCGGCGCAGGCGGCGATACCGCATCGCCTCGCGGCGCTCGTCGGCGAGTTGCTCGAGCCGGTCGCGTTTCTCCTCGATGCGGAGTTCGGCCTCGTCGATTCGTTCTTGGACCGTCTCGAGTTCCGCGAAGGCGTCTTCTTTCTTGGCGTCGAACTCGGCGACGCCCGCGATCTCGTCGATGATCTCCCGGCGGGCGTGGGGGGTCATGTTGATGATCTCGGTGACGTCGCCCTGCATGACGACGTTGTATCCCTCAGGGGTAATCCCGGCCTGGGCCAACAGGTCCTGAATGTCCGAGAGGTTGACCGAGCGGTCGTTGAGATAGTAGTAGGAGTAGTAGTTGTCCTCGGTCTCTTTGACCCGGCGACGGATGCGGATCTCGTCGACGTCGCCGACGTCCTCGCTGCCCGCGGCGTTGACGACCTGCGAGCGGGTCAGCGTCCCGTCGGCGTTGTCGAGGACGACCTCGACGGTCGCCTCCCGTGGGCCGCTGGAGTCGCCGTCGCCGTCCTCGTGGCCGGGGTTGTAGATGAGGTCGGTCAGCTTCTCCGCGCGAATCCCACGCGTTCGAGCCAATCCGAGCGCGAACAACACGGCGTCGATGATGTTGGACTTGCCGGAGCCGTTGGGCCCGGTTACGACCGTGAAGTCCTCGTAGAACGGGATCTTCGTCTTTCGGCCGAAGCTCTTGAAATTATCGAGAACGATCGACTTGATGTACATTCTTTGTCCGAGTCCTCCTCACGCACGCGGCCGCCGGAGGCCGCCGTGTCCCCCGATCGCGGCCGCCGCTGCAGTTATGCGACGATGATGTCGTCGCTACCTGAGTCTTCCGTTTCCTCGTCGGCCGTCTCCCCGTCGCCCTCGGCGTCGGCCGCCGCCTCGGCGACCTCGTCGGGCTCGGCCTCCGGCGTCTCGTCCGCCGCCGCTCCCGCCTCGTCGCCCCGGCGGTCGGGGACCCGGGTCGGCGTCTCGGCGTCGAGTTCGGCCTCGAGGACCCGAATCCGTTCCTTGGCCTCGATGAGTTCGTCCGTCAGGCCCTCTACCGTCGACTCGAGTTCCGCGACCGTCGATTCGAGCTGCTCGACGCGATCGTTCGACATATCAACTAGGGGCCCGGCCGGCCACATAAACGTACGTCAGACTCATATCTAGAATCTCATATGTGGATCGGCCCCAGAAGCCGCCGGTCGTCTCTCGGTCCGACGACGACCGCAACACTGTTGGAAACACGGTATCGAACTGACAGTATGGCGCTCTCGCCGGATCGACGGCTCCAGTTCCGGATCGTCGGTGCCCTCGCGCTGGTGGTCGGCGTCAACGTCGGCGTCCTCTCGATTCTCGCCTGGAGCGGGCTCCGCGTGGCGGCGGCGAGCGGCTGGTCCCGCCCGGCCGTCGTCGGCGTTCCGTTCGTCGTCGGAGCGGTCCTCCTCGGTGCGGTCGGTCTCGTCGCCCTGCAGGCGCGATACGGCTCGCGATCCGCCGTCGCCGGGCTCGAGCTGACGGCGCCCGAGGGGGACGGCCCGAGAAACGTCGCCGGACGCGTCCGACGGCTGGCGACGCAGGCGGCCGTCCCGGTTCCCTCGGTGGCCATCGCCGACCGTGCCGAACCGACCTGTCTGACCGTCGGGAGCCGCCGCTCGCCGACGATCGTAGTGACGAGGGGGCTGCTCGCGGAACTCGACGACGACGAACTCGACGCGGCCCTCGCCCACGAGGTCGCACACGTCGCAAACCGGGACCTCCCGGTCGTTACGGCCGTCGCCGCGACCGTCGCGATCGGTGATCGATTGCTCGAGCGCGAACGGTTGCTGCGTCGCGTCCTCGAGAACGCGGTGCTGCTCGGTCTCTTCACCGGGGTCGGTATTTTCATCCTCGCGGTGCCGATCCTCGTGATCGGGGTCGTGTACCTCGTCGTGAGCGCGGTCGCACGGGCGCTGCTCGGCGTGAACGCGATCGCACTCGGCCTGTTCGCGAAGACCCGCGAGTACGCCGCCGACCGCGGCGCGAGTCAACTCCTCGGCGACCCGGCTGCGCTGGCGAGCGCCCTCGAGACGCTCGCGGATCCGCGGCCCGAACGGGACGCCCGACTGCACGCGAGCGCGACGCTGGGGATCGTGTCGCGGCCGTTGCCCGTCGCGGAAGACGATGACGGCGGCGAGGTCCACTGGGTCGAACGGTATCTGCCGCCGGTCTCGCTCGAGGGGCCGGCGGAACCGCGCGGGCTGAACCGGGGGCTGGTGTGGTTCCACGTGCGCGTCGTCCGCCCGACGGCCGCGGCCGTCCGTCGGCTGCTCCGGTGGCGGCCCGCGACGCATCCGTCGACCGAGGCCCGGGTCGAGGAGCTACGGGCGCTCGAGCGGCGTCGGCGGGAGGACACGTGAGACTCACTCGGCGTCCGCCGCGGGCAACACGACCGAAAACGTCGCCCCTTCGCCCGGCTCGGAATCGACGCGGATCTCGCCGCCGTGGCGTTCGACGATGCGTTGACAGAGCGCGAGCCCGATCCCGGTACCGGAGTGGGTCTCGCGGCTGTGGAGTCGCTCGAAGACTTCGAAGATGCGGTCCTGATCGTCCGGGTCGATTCCGATCCCCTCGTCGCGGATCGAAATCACCTGCTGCTCGCCGCGTCGTTCGGCCGAGATCTCGATCCGCGGCGGCCCGTCGCCGCTGTACTCGAGGGCGTTACTCAGGAGGTTCTGGAACACCTGCCGGAGTTGACTGGCATCGCCCTCGACGCGGGGCAACTCCCCGACCTCGAGCGCCGCGTCGGTCTCCTCGAGCCGCAACTGCAGGTCCTCGAGGACGTCGTCGAAGACGGTCTCGAGGGCGACGGGCTCGAGCGGGTCGCCCTGGGTTTCGACCCGCGAGTACGCAAGCAGCCCGTTGATCATGTCGCGCATCCGTTCGGCACCGTCGACGGCGTACGCGAGGAACTCCCGGCCGTCCGCATCGAGGGCCTCGGCGTAGCGGCCCTCGATCAGCTGGAGGTAGCTCGAGACCATCCGCAGGGGTTCCTGTAAGTCGTGGGAGGCGGCGTAGGCGAACTGCTCGAGGCGTTTGTTCGACTCCTCGAGTCGGTCGACGGTCTCCTCGAGTCTGCGCTGGTACTCCTTGCGCTCGGTGATGTCGTGGGCCATCGTCACGCCGGCGAAGACGTCGCCGCGGGTGTCGGTGATCGGGACCGTGTAGACGACCCACTCGCGGCCGGCGTACTCGAGTTCGACCGTCCGCTGCTCGCCCGCGAGCGCGCCCCGGAGCGCCGGCTCGAGCGCGTCGCCGGTCGTCTCGCCCCAGGCGTCCCTGTAGTGGTTACCCTCGATGTCGGCCGGCTCGACCGGGATCTTCTCGAAGCCCTGGCCCGCCGCCAGCGTGTACTCGAGGTCGTGGTCGAACAGCGTGACGACGCCGTTCGGAAAGTTCTCGGCCAGGGTGCGATAGCGCTGTTCGGACTCCTCGAGTTCGCGCTCGCGTTTCTTGCGCTCCGTGATGTCCCGGTCCGAGACGACGATCGAGACGACGTCGCCGTCGTCGTCCGTGACCGGCCGGAAGACGCCCTTGAGGGTGTATCGCTCCCCGTCCGGTCGGGCGAGATCGGCCTCGAAGGTGACGTACTCGCCGTCGGCGGCCCGTTCGGTCCACTCCCTGACGTCTTCCCGAACGTCGGCGGACTCGCCGCCCCACCACGGCGTCTCATAGAACTGTTCGCCGATCACGTCCGTCAGGTCCGCGTCGACGTACTCCATGGCCGTTCCGTTGATGTCGATCACCGTCCCGTTCGGTTCCAGCAGCCCCACGAGAATGTTCGGGTCCTCGAAGATGGCCTCGAAGCGCCGCTCGGTCCGCTCGAGTTCGCGTTCCCGTTTGCGGCGTTCGGTGACATCCCGGAAGTAGACCGAGATCCCGGTTTCGGAGGGGTAGAGGTTCGCCTCGACGCGGAAATCGAGCGTGTCGTAGTAGAGCTCGTAGCTGGTCGGCTCCTGGGTCTCCAGGGCCGCGTGGAAGGCGTCCCAGACCTCGTCGATCTCGTGGAGGTCGGGGAACACGTCCCAGAGACGCTCGCCGAGCAGTTCCTCCTCGGAGCGTTGCAGCAACTCCGCGGCGCGGTCGTTGACGTGGGTGAACCGGAACTCGTCGTCGACCGCGTAGAAGGCGTCGGAGATCCGCCCGAGGATGCGCTGGAGTTCGCTCTCGAGTTCGCGTTCGCGCTCCCGGCGGTCAGTCATGTCGCGGGTCACCTTCAGATAGCCCCGATGGGTGCCGTCGTCGTCCCGGACCGACGTGATCGTGACCGTCGCCCAGAACCGCGTGCCATCCGCGCGAACGCGCCACCCCTCGTCCTCGACGGAGCCGGTCTCGAGGGCCCGCTCGAGGTTCCGCTCGGGAACCCCCGCGGCCCGGTCCGCATCGGTGTAAAACTGCGAGAAGTGTTCCCCGGTGATCTCGTCGCGCTCGTAGCCTTTGATCTGGCGCGCCCCCTCGTTCCAGCTGACGACGCGCCCGTCCGTATCGAGTCGGAAGATGGCGTACTCCTCGACGGCGTCGACCAGCGACCGGAACGCCGCTTCGCTCTCCCGGAGCGCACCCTTCGACTCCTTCTGATCGGTGATGTCGTAGTAGAACTCGACCCGTCCGCCGGCGAGCTCCCCCGATTCGATCGGCTCGCTCTGGTAGGAGAGCCAGCGACCCTCGCGGTCGCCGTCGCCGGTGACCCGACACTCGAACCCGTCGACGTAGCAGTCGTCGTCGTACGACGAGCGGACCGCCGCCGCGAACGATTCGGGGTCCTCGACGCTGGACGCGAGATCGTCGCCGACGACCGCTCGGCCGTCCCGCCCGATGAGGGTCGCGCGATCGACGCCGAAGTACTCCTCGACGCTCTCGTCGGCCCACTCGACCTCGCCCCCGTCGTCGAGGACGACGACGCCGATGTCGGCGGTGTCGATGACGCTCGTGATCGACTCGTAGGACGCGATCGCGGACGCGAGCGTGTCCTGACGACGATACGTCTCGGAGCGGTCGCGGGCGACGCCGATGGTCCCTCGAAACTCGCCGTCCTCGAGCAGCAGGTTGACGCGGAGTTCGAAGGGGATCGCGTCGCCGTCGGCAGTTCGAACGGCGAGTTCGAACGTTGCGATCTCGTCGTCGTCCGCGGCGATCCGGGTCGCGATTTCGCGTTCGACACGGGCCACGTCGTCGTCGGCGAGAACGAGCGAGACGTGTTCGCCGAGGAGGTCCTCGCGGGCGTAGCCGGTCGCCTCGACGATGCCGTCGTTGACCGCGACGAAGCAACCGTCGGTGTCGAGCTGGTAGATCGCGTCGTCGATCGTGTTGACGAGCGTCCGATAGCGCTCGAGCGCGACATCGTCGTCGGCGTCGCCCCAGAAGGCGTCCCCGTCCGCACCCGCTCGCGTACTCATGCTACGTCGAACGCCGTAGAACGGCAAAAGACGTTCGCCGGCTCGAGCGGCCAGCGAACCGCGGCCGCGGGTACTTTTATGTCCGTCCGCGGTGAGTGGCAGACGAAAAACATGTCCCAGACGAAAGTCACGGCACCGACGGTCGACGACGACGAGATCTACCGGTTCCCCGACGATTCGTTCACCGACCGCAACGTCTGTCTCGTGACGGGTGCGGCCTCCGGCATCGGCCGAGCGACCGCGCTGGCCGCCGCCGGCAACGGCCTGACCGTCGCGGCGACCGACGTCGACGAGGACGGCCTCGCCGGGACGATAGCCCGCGGCGAGGAACTCGGCCTCGAGGGGGAGGTCGAGGCGATCTCCGGCGATCTCACGGTCGACGACGACCTCGAGCGGATCGTCGACGAGGCCGCGCAGGTTGGCGATCTCAAGTACCTCGCGAACGTCGCCGGGATGCAACACATCGACCCCATCGACGAGTTTCCGATGGAGACCTACGATCTGATGCATCGGATCATGCTCCGGGCACCGCTGTATCTCTCGAAGCTGTGTCTCCCGCACTTCCGGGAGACCGCGGACGGCCGGGGCTGTGTCGGCAACATGGCGTCGGTCCACGGCCACTACGTCACCAGCGACAAGGTCGCGTACAACGTCTCGAAGTTCGGCCTCCGGGGGCTGACGCAGTCGATCGCCGCCGAGGGCGACGGGCTGATTCGCGCGTTCTCGCTCAGCACCGGCTACGTGAAGACGCCGCTGGTGACCGCCCAGCTCGAGGACACTGCCGAACAGCGCGGCATCTCGGTCGACGAGGTGATCGAGGACGTGATGCTCGGCCAGTCCCGGGTCACGGAGATGATGGAACCGATCGACGTCGCCAACCTCTTTTTGCTCGGCTTCTCGGATCTCGGCCGGCATCTCGACGGCGGCGACCTGTTGTTTGATGGTGGCATGACGCTAACCTACGAGTGACAATGTCCGGGAACACGAGCCCCAGCCTCGAGGACATCGACGAGATCGCCCACGAACCGAGCCGGGAGTTCGTCGAGTCCACGAACGTCTACGACTTCATGCAGACGTACGGGATCGACGACTACGAGGGACTCATCGAGCGAACGACGACCGATCTCGAGGGCGAGCCTGAAAGCGGCGTCGACTGGTTCTGGGACGAACTGGTCGACTACCTCGGGATCGAGTTCTACGAGGCCTACGACGAGATCCGGGACGACAGCGAGGGCCCGCAGTTCTCCGACTGGTACCCCGGCGGCGAACTGAACATCGCCCACAACGTCGTGGACCGCCACGCCGCCCTCGACGAGGAGCGCCGAAACAAAGTCGCCACGATCTGGGAAGGCGAACACGGCGAGGTCCGCGAAGTCACGTACCACGAACTCCACCGTGGGGCGAACCAGGTCGCGAACGCGCTCGAGGAGCGCGGGATCGACACTGGCGACACGGTCGGGCTCTACATGCCGATGGTGCCGGAGGTCGTCTCGATCCTCTATGGCTGTTTCAAGGTCGGCGCGATCGCGGTGCCGATCTTCTCGGGTTTCGGCGTCGACGCGGCCGCGACCCGGATCGCGGATTCGGAGTGTTCGGTGCTTTTCACCGGCGACGGCTTCTACCGGCGCGGCGACCCGGTCTTCCTCAAGTCCGCCGCCGACGAGGCGATCGAGGAGGCCGGCCACGTCGAGTCCACCATCGTCTTCGATCGACTGGGCTCGAGCGACGACCGGAGCGAACGCGAGATCCCCTGGGACGACGACCGCGACGAGTGGTGGGCCGACGCCATCGAGACGGCCGACGACGAGTACGAGACGAAGTCGCTGCCCTCGAGTCAGGAGTCGATGCTGCTGTATTCCTCGGGCACCACGGGCAAACCGAAAGGGATCGTCCACACCCACGCGGGGGTCCAGGTCCAGTGTCCCAAGGAAGTCTACTTCGGGATGGATCTCGAGCCCGCCGACCGGTTCTTCTGGGTCTCCGACATCGGCTGGATGATGGGGCCCTGGAGCCTGATCGGGACCCACACCTTCGGCGGCACCGTCTTCATGTACGAGGGCGCGCCGGACTACCCCGAACCGGATCGCTTTTGGGAGATGATCGACCGCCACAAGCTCACCCAGTTCGGCATCTCGCCGACCGCGATCCGCGCGCTGCGCAAACACGGGGACGAGTGGCTCGAAGGTCACGACCTCTCCTCGCTGCGGATCCTCGGCTCGACGGGCGAGCCCTGGGACCCCGAATCCTGGCACTGGTTCTACGAGAACGTCGGCGACGGCGAGGCCCCGATCATCAACATCTCCGGCGGCACCGAGATCTGTGGCTGTTTCCTGATGCCGCTGCCGACCGAGCCACTCAAGCCCTGTACGCTCGGCGGCCCCGGCCTCGGGATGGACATCGACGTCGTCGATCGCGAGGGGAATTCAGTCAAAGAGGACAACGAACGCGGCTACCTCGTCGCGCGTGACTCCTGTCCCTCGATGACCAAGTCGCTGTGGTCGGGCGACAAGCGCTACCTCGAGGAGTACTGGTCGACCTTCGAGGACATGTGGGACCACGGCGACTGGGCCCAGAAGGACGCGGACGGCTTCTGGTTCCTCCACGGCCGGGCCGACGACACCCTCAACGTGGCCGGCCGCAAGGTCGGCCCCGCGGAGGTCGAGGGCGCGCTCATCGATCACGCAGCCGTCAACCAGGCCGCTGCCATCGGCGCACCGGACGACACCACCGGCACCGCTGTCGTCGCCTACGTCGTCCTCGAGGACGGAATCGACGAAACGGACGCCCTCCGCGAGGAACTGCGCGCACAGGTCGGCGAGGAACTGGGCAAGCCGTTCCGCCCGCGCGAGGTCCTGTTCGTCGACGAGTTCCCCAAGACCCAGTCGGGGAAGATCATCCGCCGGGCAATCCAGGCGACCTACACCGGCGAGGACTTAGGCGACATGAGCAGCATCGAGAACCCCGCAGCACTCGAGGAACTCGAGGACGCGCGGTAGCGCCACCGACGCGACACGGCTCGAGGCGGCCACGACGAGCCCGCACTCTCTGTGACACGCGGTCACGTTCCGAGATCGATCTCGAGTCATTCAAAGCCCTGTCCGAGTATCTAGGGATATGACCGACGACGAGTCACGCGATCACGTCGTGCCCGGCAGCGAGGAAGAGCTGTCGACGGCCGACGTTCGCGGCTACGACTTCCGCGGCGAGTTCGACTTCCGAGAGCTGCTCGAGTCCTACGAGACGACCGGCTTCCAGGCGACCCAGCTCGCGGAAGCGATCGACATCGCAAAGCGAATGCAAGACGAAGACGCGACGATCTATCTGACCTGTACGTCGAATATCATCTCCTCGGGGCTGCGCGAGGTCGTCGCGGCGCTCGTCCGCGAGGGGTACGTCGACGTGTTGATCACGACCTCCGGATCGCTCACCGAGGACGTCATCAAGACGGCCAAACCGTTCAAGATGGGCGAATGGGACGCCGACGAGGCCGAACTCCGCGATCGCGGGATCAACCGCCTCGGCAACATCTTCGTGCCCTCCGATCGGTACGTCTGGCTCGAGGAGTACCTCTATGACTTCTTCGACGACTTCTTCGCGGAGGAGAAGGTCCGGACCCCGACGGCGTTCGCCCGCGAACTCGGCGAGACGCTCGAGGACGAGGACTCGGTGCTGAAACAGGCCGCCGACAACGACGTCCCGGTGTACTGTCCGGCGCTGACCGACGCCGAGGTCGGGAACTTCCTGTACTACTACCGGCAGGGGTACGACTCGGAGGTCGGCATCGAAATTCTCGACGACTACGATTCCCTGATCGAAGACGGCCTGTTGGCCGACACCACCGGTCTCATCGCGGTCGGCGGCGGCGTGCCGAAACACCACGCGATCATGACGAACCTCTTCCGCGGCGGTGCCGACTACGTCGTCTACATCTCGACCGGCATGGAAGGCGACGGCTCGCTGTCGGGCGCGCCGCCGAACGAGGCCGTCTCGTGGGGCAAGATCAAGGAAGCCGAGAAGAACTACACCCAGATCGAGGCCGAGGCGACGCTCGTCTTCCCGCTGCTCGTCGCCGGTGCGTTCGACTTCTGAGACGCACCGCCGGACGACGAAACTAACGACGGCGGGCCATGCGAGCGGGCGAGTCCGTCCCGTTACGTTTTACCCCCACGGGCCCGAATCGATCTTCAATGACTGCCCAGACCGTCCAGCAGGGCGACCTCGTAACCGTCATCGGGCTCGAGGTCCACGTCCAGCTGGAGACCGACACGAAGATCTTCTGTGGCTGTTCGACCGAGCCGACCGACGAGCCCAACGAGAACGTCTGCCCGGTCTGTCTCGGCCTCCCGGGGGCGCTCCCGGTACTGAACGAGGGCGCCGTCGAAGCCGCCGTCAAGATCGGTAAGGCGATCGACGCCGACATTCCCGAGGAGACCCGGTTCCACCGGAAGAACTACTACTACCCCGACCTCCCCAAGAACTTCCAGATCACCCAGTACGACGAGCCGATCTGTCAGGACGGCGCGCTCGAGATCGCCGTCGAGGGCCAGCGCCGGACCGTCGCGATCGAGCGCGCCCACTTGGAGGAGGACCCGGGCAGCCTCCAGCACGTCGGCGGCGGTGGCGGCATCGACTCCGCGGAGTACACCCTCGTCGACTACAACCGCGCCGGGACGCCGCTGATGGAGATCGTCACCGCGCCGGACTTTCGCAGTCCCGGCGAGGTCCGGGCGTTCCTCGCGGAACTCGAGGAAGTCCTCGAGTACCTGGGCGTCTTCGACGCCGAACGCGACGGTAGCCTGCGGATCGACGCCAATCTCTCGATTATCCCCGCCGAGGAGATCGACGGCGACGACACCGACGAGATCGGCACGGCGGCCCTCGAGTCGGCCAACCGCACCGAGGTCAAGAACATCTCGAGTCACAAGGGCGCGGAGAAGGCCCTGGCCTACGAGGAGACGCGCCAGAAAAACGCCATCCAGCGGGGCCGCGCGGTCGAGCAGGAGACCCGCCACTGGGACGAGTCCCGCGGCATCACGGTCTCGATGCGCTCGAAGGAGGAGGAGAAAGATTACCGCTACTTCGAGGAGGCCGACCTGCCGCCGCTGCGGGTCTCGGACTGGAAAGACGAAATCGAGATTCCCGAACTCCCCTCGGCCCGCCGCGAGCGGTTCCAGGACGAGTACGGCCTGAGCGAGGAGGCAGCCTCGAAGCTCACCTCCACGAAACAGGTCGCGGACTTCTACGAGGACGTCGCCGGCGAGTTCGACCCCGACCTCGCCGCAACGTGGGTCGCGGACAACCTGCTTGGCGAACTCAACTACCGCGACATCGAAATCACCGAGATCGAGGGTCGCCTCGAGGAGATCACGCGGCTGGTCGAACTCGTCGCCGAGGACGAGATCACGGCCAAAAACGCCCGCGAGACCGTCCTGCGGTCGATGCTCGACGACGGGAACGCGCCCGACGAGATCGTCGAGGCCGAAGGGCTGGGCAAGACCGGCGAGGACGAAGTCCAGCAGGCCGTCGTCGAGGCGATCGACGAGAACCCCGACGCCGTCGACGACTACGAGAACGGCGACGACGGCGCGATCAACTTCCTGGTCGGGCAGGTGATGCAAAAGACGGGCGGGAGTGCGGACCCGGGCGACGTGAACCAGCTGCTGCGGGCCGAACTCGAGGGATAGAACCCCCGCGCTATTGTTCGTCGTCCGTTCCGCTGCCGTCGGACTGGAGTCGCTTCGTCGTCTGGACGAGCGGGTGCCGGGCGTAGTCGACGACCTCGATGTCGTCGATTCGCTCTAAGTCTTCTTTCTCGGCCGTCCGGGCCATCCCCAGATCGATCTCGTGATCGATGACGATGACGTAGGCGTCCATCTCGTCGATGTCCAGTCGGTCGGCCGCCAGCACGCGGTGGTGGCCATCGGCCAGCAGGAGCGTGCCGCCGTTGTCGATGACCACCAGCGGCTCGGCCAGTCCCCGCTCGAGTTCGTACCGGCGGCCCTCGAGTTCGTCGGCGTAGACCCGGCCCTGGGTGGGCGTGAGATCGGCGAGGGCGACGGTCCGGCGTTCCTCCGTGAGTTCGATCTCGTGGATCTGCTCTAGGGTCCGTTTGAGTTTCCCGACCTTCTCGGGGGTGGCCCGCTCGATCTGGCTGCGGATGACGTCGGCGTTGGAGATGATCCCCACGAGGTTGCCCGCATCGTCGACGACGGGGAGTTTCTGGATGCCCGACCGGAGGATGACCCGGGCGGCGTCGGTCACCTTCATGTCGGGGTGGGCGACCAGCAGATCGGTCGCCATCACGGTAAAGATCGGATCGTCGTCATCGGCCAGCAACAGGTCGCGGGCGCTAACGAAGCCCTCGACGCGGCGGCGCTCACAGACCGGAAAACCGCTGTGTTCGTCGCTCTCGGCGATCCGGGTCGAGACCTCGCCGACGGTTTCGTCCGGCGACACCGTCGCGACATCGCGTGTCATGTAGTCTTTGACCTTGGGCTTCGTTCGGTCCGACACGACCTCCATACGCGAACGAACGGCGGCCGAGCGCAAAAGTACTGTCACTGCCGCCCCATCGCGGCCGCCCACCCGTCACGCGCTCACGCGGATTCCCCGCCGTCCGGCTCGCCGCGTTGCGTGAACAGCCACTCGCTGGTCTGGGTGTAGGCCCCGACCGGAACCCCCGGTCGCGTCTCGATCGCCTCGAAGAAGCGGTTCGTGATTACCTCCTCGACGACGCTGACGATCGACTCGATCTCGGCCTCGTCGTCGGCGCTGCCCAGAATACCGATCTCGAGTTGTGCGCCGGCCATGTCGGCGTGACCGCCGGCGCTGCCGATCCGGTCGAACGCGTCCCGAAGCGTCTCGCCGAGATCGACGTCGGCGGCCCGCGAGCGGGCCGACACGTAGACCATCTGCTCGTTGAAGCCGAAGACGAGCGTCGTCTCGACGCCCTCCATCGCGAGCAGCTGGTCGGCCGCCTGCGGCAGCGCGTCCCGATCGCCGATCCGGCCGACGCTTGCCACCGCGACCGAGTCGCGCTGGACCCGATTTTTGATCGCCCGCGCGATCGTCTCGAGGGTGTCGCCCTCGAGCGAGGGCTGCTCGATTTGGCGTAGGACCGACGCGTCCGCGTGGGGCGACAGCACGGATGCGGCCCGGAAGTCGGCGGGGGAGACCTCTCGGGTGAAGTCGTTCGTGTCGACCCGAATGCCGTACAACAGCGCCGTCGCCGTCGATGGATCGAACCCCAGATCGAACCGCTCTATGTACTCGGTCAGGACGGTACTGGTCGCGCCCGCACTCTGTCGGAGGTCGACGAAATCGCCGGGTACCGGGCCGCGCGGCGGGTGATGGTCGATGACGACGTCGACGTGCAGTTCCGTCGGGAGCTGGTCGTTGACCCCCGGCCGGGAGTGGTCGACCAGCGCGAACGCGGAATACTCCTCGAGCGAGTCGGTCGGGCCCACGTTTCGCAGGTCGAGGTCGAGTAAGTTGACCATCGCCCGGTTCTCCTGGTGGGAGATATCGCCGAAGTAGCAGGCGTCGGCCGAAACGCCGACGGACTCGGCGATGTCGACCAGCGCGACCGCGCTGGCGATCGCGTCGGGGTCGGGATTGTCGTGGGCCATGACCGCGAGTCGGCCGTCGATCGCCGCGAGTCGGTCCCGGAGTGCGATCGCCGATTCGGCCGACGGGCTCGCCGCCTCCGCGAGGACCCACTCCGACAGCGCGCTCGCGGGGCCGACGACCCTGTCCGCGAGGTCGTCGAAGCGCTCGCGGTCGGCGGCCGTCGCGTTGCCGCCCAGATAGGCCACGATCGCGGCCCCGGGAAACCGATCGCGAGCGGCCTCGAGCGCGGCCCGGTTGACGTCGGTGCGGTCGCTGCCGACGAAGATCACGTCCGGCCGGTCGACGGCGGCGACGGTCGCGGGATCGCTCGGATCGCCGTCTCGAGCCGGGATGCTCTCGTCTCGCAGCGTTTCGACGACGCCCTCGTCGTCGGTGATGACGAGCAGCCGGCCGTCGCGCTCGGCGAGGCGGTCGATGATCCCCCGACAGACGGAGCCACAGCCGAGCACGAGCCGGAAACTCATTTGTCGCGGCTTGCGACCCCGGCGGGTAAAAGCTACCGGGTGCGGCTCAGCCGACGACCGCGGCGGCCGCCTCGGTCGCGACGTCGGCGATCGGGCCGAAGGCCGCGAGGATGACCGCGGTCACGACGGCGGCGGCGATGATCGCCGCGTAGAGGCCGGTCGGCGTCGCGAGCGCGTCGCGCTCGCGGAGCGGCTCCTCGATCCACAGCGCCTTGACGAGCCGGGAGTAGTAGTACAGCGAGAGCGTGCTGTTGATCACGAGCGCCGCGGCGGCGGCGAGCAGCGCCGTGTTCTCCGCCGCCGCCTCGATCGTGTGGCTAAACAGGAGGTACTTGCTCCCGAACCCGCCGAAGGGCGGGATGCCCGCGAGGCTGAACATGAAGACGGCCATCGCGGCGCAGGCGACCGGTGCCTGGGTCGCGAGCCCGTTGTAGTCCTCGAAGGTGCGGCCGACGCCCCAGTATTCGGCCAGCCCCACGAACAGGAACGCGCCCGTGTTCATGAAGCCATAGACCAGCAGGTGGATCATGGCCGCGCCCATGACGAGGTCGCCCGACGGCGTCGAGAGCGCCGCCAGCCCGATCAGCACGTAGCCCGCGTGGCCGATCGAGGAGTACGCCAGCATCCGCTTGACGTTCTCCTGGGTCGCCGCCGCGAAGTTGCCCAGCGTCATCGTGACGATCGCCAGGATGACGAAGGCCCACGTCCAGTCGACGCCGATGACCGCCGTCGTCGCCTCGAGCGGGAACGCGGTCGTGAACACCCGGAACGCCAGCACGAAGCCGGCGGCCTTCGAGGCCGAGGAGAGGAACGCGGAGATCGGTGCGGGCGCGCCCTCGTAGGCTTCCGGTGCCCAGAAGTGGAACGGAACGCTGGCGGTCTTGAACGCGATGCCGCCGATCAGCATCAGGATGCCCAGTCCGAGCAGGCCGCCCATCTCGCCGGCCGCATCGAGGTTCGCCGCGATCGCCTCGAGCTGTAAGGAGCCGGTCGCGCCGTAGACCAGGCTGACGCCGTAGACGAAGATCGCCGACGACAGCGCGCCGATCAGGAAGTACTTCAGGCCGGCCTCGACGCTGCCGCGGTTGTCCTTCAGGATCGCGACCAGGGCGTACGACGGCAGGCTCGTCAGCTCGAGTGCGATAAAGACCGTCACGAGGCTGTTCGAGACGGCCATCATCGACATCCCGGTCGCCGCGAGGGCCAGCAGCGAGTAGTACTCGGCCTGGTAGGCGTGATCCCGCAGGTAGTCGTGGCTCGCGACTGCGACCAAGGCGGTGACGACCGCCACGACGATCATGAAGAACAGCGCCAGCTGGTCGACGACGAACTGGCCGCCCATGATGTCGATGACGCCGTAGTTCTCGATTCCCGTCGCGCCGACGCCCGCGGCGGCATACCAGACCGCGACGGCCAGCGAGGCCAGCGCGCCGACGACGGTCGTCCCGGCAAAGAGGGTCCGGTTCGTCGTGTGGGGGTTGATGCTATCGAACGCGAACAGGACGAGCGCCGTCGCTGCGAGTAGCAGTGCCGGTGCGAGCGCCAGCCACTGGGGCAGGTCGACGACCGCCATCAGAGATCACCTCCCTGGACGATCGGATCGATTGCGTCGGTTATCATGTCGAAGATCAGGTCGGGGGCCACGCCCAGCAGGATGACGAGTCCGAGCAGGACGATCAGCGACGCGACGTCGTGGGCCGGGGCGCGGCCGACCTCGTAGTCAGTTTCGAGTCGATACGGGCCGAAGACGGTCCGCTGGAGCGCGAACAGGAGATAGCCAGCGACGATGACGATGCCGAACATCGCCAGCGACGTAAAGGCGGCCGAGTACGAGAGCAACTCGGAGCCGAAGGAGCCAAAGAAGATGAAGTACTCGGCGGCGAAGCCGCTCATCAGCGGCAGTCCCATGTAGCCGAACGCGCCGGCGATCAGCACGCCGACGGCGATCGGCATCCGGTCTGCCAGCCCGGACATGTCGGTGACCATCCGCGTGTGGGTCGCGTTGTAGATGACGCCGACGGCCATGAACATCAGCCCGGAGATCAGGCCGTGGGAGATCATCTGGAAGGTCGCGCCGCCGACCCCGAACTGGGTGTACGCCACGAGTCCGAGGATGACGTAGCCCATCGACGAGACCGACGAGTAGGCGACGATCCGTTTTAAGTCGGTCTGGGCCAGCGCCAGCATCGCGCCGTAGATAACGCTGATGACGGCGATCGCCGCGATCGGCACCGCGTAGGTCTCGACCTGATCGGGGAACATCGTGAAGTTGAACCGCAGCAGTGCGTAGGTCCCCATCTTCAGCAGGACGCCGGCCAGCAGGATCGAGGCCGGCGTCGGAGCCTCCACGTGGGCGTCGGGCAGCCACGTGTGGAACGGGACGATCGGCACCTTCACCGCGAAGCCGAGGAACAGCCCGATGAACACGACCGACGCGAGCGTCGTCCCGCTGAGGCCGAACAGGCCGTCGGGCCCGCCCTCGAGCATCGCGGTCGCGATCTCCGGCAGCGCGAAGGAGGTCACGTCGCCCAGCCCGAAGACCAGGGCGACGAACGAGCCGAACATCACCAGCGACGCTACGTTCGTGTAGACGAAGAACTTGATCGCGGCGTACTTGCGGCGCGGGCCGCCCCAGATCCCGATCAGCAGGTACATCGGGATCAGGACCGCCTCCCAGAAGACGAACCAGAGGAAGAAATCAAGCGCCGAGAAGACGCCGATCAGCATCGCCTCGATGAAGAGGACCAGCCCGTAGAACTGCGATTCGCGCTCGTCGATCGGGGTCCACGAACTGACGATCGCGAGCGTACAGAGGATCGTCGTCAGGACCACCAGCGGGAGGCTGATCCCGTCGAGGCCGACGAACCACGAGATCGAGTAGTCGCCGATCTCGAGCCAGGCAGCCTGTGATTCGAACGCGAGCTCGCCGCCCCGGAGGGCGTTCCCGCTGCCGTCGAAGGCTCCGAACAGCCACAGCGACAGGGCCGCCGGCACGAGGCTGATGGCGAAGGCGAGCTTGCCGGCGATGCGATTCGGCGCGACGAACGTGACGAGCGCGCCGATCAGTGCGACCGCGATCAGTGCTTCGATCATCATGCGAACCACCCTCCGAGATAGCCAAAGACGAGCAGTAAGGCGATGAACCCGCCCACCAACAGCGCCGCGTAGTTAGTCACGATCCCCGTCTGGATCCGCTTTACCCAATCGCTGCCGAACAGGCTGATCGTCGAGGTGCCGTTGACCACCCCGTCGATGACGGTCTGGTCGAACCGGTCGGCCGCCCGCGCCAGCGGCAGCGTCAGGCCCTCCGCGAGCCAGACCTGATACTCGTCCTGGTAGTAGTTGCGCTTCAGGACGCCGTAGGCGCCGCCGAGTTTCGTCGTGTGCCGGTCCGGGTCGGGCACGTTGTACAGCGTGTGCGCCGTGACCGCGCCGGCGAGCGCGAGCCCGAGCGAGAGCCCCGCGCTCAGGAGCATCGTCGTCGTCTCGGAACCGATGTAACTCTCCTCGAAGGCCATCTCGGCGACCGTCTCGTGGTAGTGGTGGTAGGTCAGTCCCTCGACGTAGCCGTACTCGCCGTCGAGCCAGAACTCGAGGAACGTGATGTCGACCCCCGCGAGCTTCGCGATCGGGGCCATGTTCACGAGGCCGGCGACGGCGGCGAGGGTCCCGAGCGCGAGCAGCGGGACCTTGACCGCCCACCCGACCGGGTGGGGGTCCTCGGCGGTGTCGGACCGGGGTTCACCGTGGAAGGTCAGGAAGACCATCCGGAACGTGTAGAAGCCGGTGAAGAACACGGCCACCAGCCCCATCGCGTAGGCCGCGAGGATGACCGGCTCGGAGAGGCCGACCGCCAGCGCGTCGAACAGCACCTCGTCTTTCGACCAGAAGCCGGAGAAGGGGACGATCCCCGCCAAGGCGAGCGCGCCGGCGAGGAAGGTGTAGTAGACGACGGGCGCTTTGTCCTTCAGACCGCCCATCTCCCACATGTCCTGTTCGTGGTGCATGAGGATGATGACGGCACCGGCACCGAGGAACAGTAAGGCCTTGAAGAAGGCGTGGTTCATCAGGTGGAAGACGCCGGCGACGTAGCCGCCAACGCCCAACCCGAGCATCATGTAGCCGTACTGGCTGATGGTCGAGTAGGCAAGCACCTGCTTGACGTCGTCTTTAACGACGGCCATCGTCGCCGCGAACAGGGCGGTGAAGCCGCCGACGAAGGCGATGATCGCGAGCGCGGTCGGGGAGAGGGCGTAGTAGCCGAACATCCGGGCGACCAGATAGACCCCGGCCGCGACCATCGTCGCCGCGTGGATGAGCGCGGAGACGGTGGTCGGACCCTCCATGGCGTCGGGGAGCCAGGTGTGGAAGGGGAACTGTGCGGACTTGCCGAGCACGCCGCCCAGCACGAGCAGTCCGGTGATCGTCACCCAGGTCTGGGCGTCGAAGCCGAACAACGTTGCGCCGTCCTCGATCGCCGTCTCGGCGGCCGTGACGAACGAGCCCTCGCCGGCGAAGCCGACCGTGCCGAACGTCGCCGCGATGGCGACGACCCCGATCAGGAAGAAGTAGTCACCGAAGCGGGTGACCAGGAACGCCTTCTTCGCGGCCGAGGGGGCCGATTCCGTGCGGAACCAGAACCCGATCAGCAGGTACGAACAGAGGCCGACGAGTTCGAAGAACATGAACGCCATCAGCAGGTTGTCCGCGAAGACGAAGGCGAGCATGCTGAACGTAAAGAGTCCGAGTTCGGCGTAGTATCGCGGCAGCCCGGTCTCGCCTTCGGCGTTCATGTAACCGAGGCTGAACACGTGGACGAGCAGGGCGACCAGCGAGACGATCACCAGCATGAGCGCCGAGAGCGGATCGATCAGGATCCCGAACGTAAAGGCGACCGTCTCCGCGCCGGTTTCGCTCGCCGCTGCGCCGGCCGTCCACTCGTACAGCTGTGCGTGATGTTCGCCGCCGCCCGCGACGGCCGCGGCCATCACCAGCGAGACGACGAGCGACCCACCAGTCGCGATGATGCCCGGCAGCGCGCCTTTCTTCGGCAAGTGCCGCCCGAACAGGAGCGTGATCACGAACGCCACGAGCGGGAACACTGCGATCGCCGGTGCGAATCCGAACGGATCTGATGCCATTGCCATCTTACCACCTCATCGTCGTCGGTACCGTGACGTCGACGTCACGGAAGTTGCGGTACAACACCAGGATGATCCCGAGTCCGACGGCCACCTCGGCGGCCGCAAGCGCCATCGTAAACAGCGCGAACAGCTGGCCAGTGAGATTGCCGTGATAGAACGCGAACGCGATCAGATTGATGTTGGCCGCGTTCAGCATCAGTTCGACGGACATCAGGAACAACAGTGCGTTGCGACGCGTCAGGACCCCGAAGAGGCCGATACAGAACACCGCCATCGACAACAGCACGTAGTACTGCACGTCGACGGTCATCGACCGTCACCTCCGGTCTCCGTGCCCCCGTCGGCGACGGCCGGCTCCGGCCCCTCGCTCGAGGCCTCGTCCGCGCTCGAGAGCGCGGAAACGGGTTCGCCTCCGTCCTCGCGTTTCGCGAGGACGAGCGAGGCGTCGAGCGCGGCGTCTAACGCGACGGCGACGAGCAAGACGGCGGCGAGGAACGGTTCGGTCCCGCCGACCGTTTGCAGTTCGTCGTAGCCAAAGAGTGCGTAGCCGAGTTCGGCCGTGACCGAGATCCCCTCGGGGAACCCGGTCATGCCGCCGAAGGAAGCGTTGAGGGTGATCAACGCCATCACGGCGAACAGTCCGACTGCGAGTAGCCCCGGGACAAGCGTCTTGCCGAGTCGAAGTTTCGGGCCGGTCGTCATGCCTGTACCACCTCGTCCGTCTCGGCGTCGTCGCGCTGGGTCAGCATGACGGCGAACGTGATGAGAACGAGGACCCCGCCGACGTAGACGAGGATCTGCATCATGGCGACGAACTCGGCCGCCAGCATCACGTAGTGGACCGCCACGCTGAGCAGCGCCACGCCCAGCAGGAGCGCCGAATGCCACGGGTCCTGCATGAGCACGACACCCACCGCACTGGCCAGCGTCACCCCGGCAAACAGCGCGAACGCGATCAGCTCATAGTTCATGGTTGTGTTGATAGTGCCCGTTTACGGGACGGGCGGACCCGTTACTGGTAGTCGACCTCCCCTTCACCTTCACCGACCCACGCGCCGCGGTCGGGTTCGCGGGAGGCGAGTGGGTCGATGTCCTTGTACCACGGTACCGCCTTCAACTGCTCTTTGTTGTAGACGAAGTCGTGTTTCGTGTCCGCGGTGAACTCGAAGTTCTCCGTCAGGAGGATTGCATCGACGGGACAGACCTCCTCGCACAATCGACAGTAAATACACTGCCCGATGTGGAGGTTGTACTGTTCGCCGTTTCGCTGGTCGTCCATCACGATCTGAATCGTGTCGTTCGGACAGACGTTCTCACACTGGCGACACCAGATACACCGCTCCTGGCTGAACTTGTGGACGCCCCTGAACCGGGGCGAGACGTCGGGTGCGGTCTCCGGATACTCCACCGTGAAGGTGGAGCCGTCCAGTGCGTGTTTCATCGTCGTTGCCATCGATTTGAGTATCCCGATCATGCTATCAGCCCCACGATCACTGCGGTCAGGACGAGATTGGCGAAAGCCAGCACAAGCAGTCCCTTCCAGCCGATCTCGATCAGTTGGTCGATCCGGACCCGGGGCACCGCCGAGCGGAGCCACTGGGTCAGGAAGAATACCGCCCAGATTTTGACGAGGAACCAGACGATGCCGAGCGCTGCCGGGCCCGGGCCGGCCGGACCGCCAAGGAAGATCGTCGCGATGATCGCACCGCCGAGGAAAATGTGGATGAATTCACCCATGTACACCAACACGAAGTAGACCGAGGAGTACTCGGTCTGGTAGCCTGCGACGATCTCCGTCGGCGCCTCGGGGGTGTCGAAGGGGTTGCGACCAACCTCCGCGAAATTCGCCACGAGAAAGAGAATGAATGCGAACGGATTGACCAGCGCGTACCAGCGCGGAATCTCCACGCCCGCGAGCGAGATCAGCGGTTCAGCCTGCGCCGCAACGATCTCGCTCATCTGCAACGTTCCGGCGAAGATTACGACCGACATTCCGGTAATAACGAGCGGAATCTCGTAGGCGATATTCTGTGCCACCGCGCGGAGGCCGCCGATCAGCGAGTACTTGTTCGCCGACGCGTAGCCGGCCATCACCAGGCCGAGACTCGCGATTCCCGAGACGGCAAAGGCGTACGCCAGCCCAACCTCGGGATCGGCGAGGTGGATACCGCTGCCCATCGGAATCACGGCAAAGCCAACCAGAGCCGAGCCTGCGATGATGATCGGTGCGAGGTCGTAGGCCGGCCGATCCGCGTTTTCCGGAATGACTAGTTCCTTCGAGAGCAATCGGATGGCGTCCGCGATGATGATGAATAGCCCTGCAGGGCCGAGACGGTTGACCGCAATTCGGTCGGTAAAAGCGGCAGTAACTTTCCGTTTGGCCCAGACGACCAGCCCGGCGTTCGCTAATATAAGGTTGCTTACTAGAAACGCTGCCAGAAACGCAGCAATGAACTCACCGGCAACGCCTAGTCCGATGAAGTCGGCGATACGGTCGGGAAGGAGAACTGTACTGGACTGAAGTAGCACAGCCATCACTACTCCACCTCCGCCACTTCATTGTCCATCACGTCCGGGTTCGATACGGCTACTCTCAACCCAGTCTCGGGAGGAAAGGGCACGCTGACGCGCTGGACTGTTTGGACTCTTTCGTCGCGTACATCGGTGACCGGTGACGGCTGCAAGCTATTCATAATAAAATCACTTGGTATTCGATGTTCGGATACTACGTTCTCCAGCCCGATGCATGGTAAAGCTTCGAGTTGATGGTCGTATATTCCTTTCGAAATTAGGCAGTCATAGCCGGCGTAATACGGCTTTTCTCGGGCGATTTCGACTCTTTCCCGTTCTGTCCGTGATCCCATAGCGGAGATATTTCGACTACCCAATAGATTAATTTATAGTCACCAATGAAAGTATACGGTAGAATGGCGGGTTGGGATTCGCAATGACGGTCGATCCAAGAGTAGTACTCGTATTACTCGTCGGGTTTGCAGCGATTAGTAGTAGACTGTACTACCCAAAAATCGTCGAATCACTTCTCGAGCGAACGATGCCGATGCTTCCCTCGACAGTTTCCCACTGGGCACTGGCCGGTCTGGGATTCGTGGTTACAAGTGAGGCGAACGGAACGTTCAGGTGGGGCGACGTACTGTCGTTCGCGGCGGTTCCGCTGGTGATCCTTTTCGTCATTGCCGGAACGTGGCTTATAAACGACATCTTCGATAAGGAGACGGACGAACACGCCAATCCGGATCGACCGACAGTTCGTGGAACGGTATCGGACCGGACACTGTGGATCAGTGGCGGCGGGTGTGTCGTACTCGCTGGAGCCTTTGCAGCTACTGTTGGTTCGTTTGCGGTGGCGGTACTTGGGACGTTCCTGCTTGTCAACGTCATTTACTCGGTTCCGCCGCTTCGTCTCAAGTCCCATGCGCTCACGAATATGCTCTGTAATGGGACGCTCGGCGGACTCAGCTTTTTGCTCGGGACCGCTGTGGTAGTTGCCCGACCAACACCGTTTGTTTCGAGTCTGTTCGTTGCGGTCACGATCGCCGTAAGCGTTAATATCCCGTACTGGGACTTGAAAGACGCAAAACACGACGCGAAATCGGGCTCGGATACGATCGTCGTCCGGTACGGGGCCGAAAACGTTAGACGAGGCCTCATGATCGCGCTACCTGCGACGTATTTCGTGTTCGTCGCACTCCTTGCGCTGTTCGAATGGGTTCCCGTATTTGCAGGTATCGCCGCGCTCGCAGTGTACGTTCTCCACGCTCGTCGCGACGACTACCAGCAACTCGCGTACGAACTGGATTTGGTTAACGGGCTGAATCACGTGGTACTTGCAGCCGTGTACGTGTTGTCGTGACGGCCCCAACCGATAGACGTCGAACCCGCTGCGGTAGTACTGACCACACTACGCAGTGGTGTGCAGCTATAGTAGCCACTGAAACGATTCACACACTGATCACGACGCTGTCGTGCGATCAGGTGTGCAATGACTTTCAGTGGCTACTATAGAAGACGTACTTCGAGCGATCACCTGATCGCAACCGTCCTCCCTTGGAATCGGTTAGGGGGCCTCGAACTCG
The DNA here is from genome assembly GCA_000690595.2 of Natrinema mahii. GTDB lineage: Archaea > Halobacteriota > Halobacteria > Halobacteriales > Natrialbaceae > Natrinema > Natrinema mahii. The sequence continues at coordinate 134,876 of JHUT02000005.1, forward strand.
ACCGGGAGACGTTCGACGCCGTGCATAAACGTATTCCAGATCGGATCGGGAGTTGAGCAGTCAACGGACAGATCGTCGAATCGGGAGAGCAGCTGGGAGACAGCGACCTTCGTCTCGAGTCGTGCGAGTGATGCACCGAGACACGTGTGGATACCGTGTCCGTATCCGATGTGTGGATTCGGGTGACGATCGGGAACGAACGTCTCGGCATCGTCGAATCGTCCCGAATCTCGGTTAGCCGATGCGAGCCAGACGATCACCGGCTTTCCGGGCTCTACCGTCGTCTCGAGGACTGTCGTCTGGCGTGTGACCGTTCGGGAAACAGCGGGGACGGACGACTGATAGCGGGCGACTTCCTCGATTGCCGTCTCGAGTGCGGAGGCATTCCCAGCGAGTTCGTCGAACAGCGACGGATCTTCTTCAGCAAACGTACGAACGGTATTGGTGATGAGTCCGGTCGTGGTAATATTGCCCGCGATGAGAAGGAGCGCAGGGAATCCGATAATTTCGGAGAAGGTGAGGGGGTCTCCATCGATATCGGCGTGAACAAAACGGCTGATAAGGTCATCACGTGGATTCTGCTTGCGCTCCTCAATGATCTCGTACATATACGTCGCAAACTCTTGGCCTGCCGCCGCTTGCTCGTCGATTAGCTCCGTTTCGTCCTCCGTTCGGATGCGGGTTAACGAGCGACACCACGACCGGAAGTCGCTACGATCGTCCTCCGGAATACCGAGCAGTTCCGCAATGACGATAATCGGTAGTGGGATCGCGAAATCCGCCACGAGGTCCATCTCTCCGTCGTCTTCCACCTCGTCCAACAGCTCGGTAGCAAGAGATCGTATTCGGGATTCTAGCGGCTGTATCTCGCTTGGTCGAAAGAAATCGTTGGCGACATCTCGAAGTTCCGGATGGCGTGGTGGATCGATATTAAAAATCGTGTCGTCGAGGACGTTCATTCGATCGGTCGGTAGCTCGGTGTCTGACGAGAACGTTTCCCAGTCTTCCAGTACCGTCCGAACTGCGTCCCAGGTGAAGACCTCGTACCGGTCCTGGTCGGTATTGTAGTGGATTCCCGGCGACGTTTCTCGCATCTTCCTGTACCACGGGAAAGGATCGAGTTGCCGCTCGTCGGAGCGAAGTTGGGCAGGTGGGCGGACGAACGGATCATCTCGGGTTGGATTCGAACTCATCGGATATCAGAACCATACGTGGATGGGTAATAAAATTATTGTCACATATAGATTTGTTTTATGTGTTTGCCCCTCACTTTCGAACTCGCATGGTGATCTCTTCGTTCGGCCGAAGCGTAAGCGACGCTCGGACCTCCGGATCGGGGTCGCTGAGTAATTCGAAATCGACATGCTGAGCGATAATCGAGATAATGATCTTCAATTCGATCATCGCGAACCGTTTTCCCAGACATGCTCGTGGTCCGGCACCGAACGGTATGTACGCACAGTCGGGTAGTTCCGTCTCGAATTCGTCGGTCCATCGCTCCGGTTCGAATGTGTCGGGATCAGCGAAAAACCGCCGGTCGGTCTGGATCTTATGCACTGGGATCGAAGCAACCGTCCCCGCGGGGAACTGATAGCCACCGATCTCGACCGGATCGACTGCCTCGCGGTACAGCTGAGGGGCCGGTGGGTAGAGGCGCATGGCTTCTTTGGCAACGGCGGTCGTATACTCGAGTTCCTGAAGATCCGTTAGCGTTGGCGAATCGCCTCCGAGAACCGCCTCGTGTTCCTCGTCCAGTTTCTCGCGTTTCTCGGGGTGTTGAGAGAGGAGAAGCCAGGTATACGTGAGCGCGAGAGACGTCGTATCGTCGCCAGCGATAAAGAACGTAATGAGATGATCGCGAATTTCTTCGTGCGAGAGTCCCTCTCCGTCGGTGCCCGCTGCACTCAGGAGGTGATCGAGGAAGTCGTTCGGCCGCTCCGAAGAAGTCGTCCGTTCCTCGATGATTCGATCTACTTTCTCCTGCAGCTCGGACGCTGTTCGGTTAAAACGAAGGTTAGTCGGCGTCGGAACCCACCTCGGGAGATACGACGACAGATTTCGCGGATCCGACCGTTCGTTCAGGGCATCAGTTGTCCGACCGATAACGTTGTCGCGTTCGGAGATCTCCAGGTCGAACATCGATTTCGAAATGATCCGCAACGTGAGATATGACATCTCTTCGCGTAGCGAGATCACTGCTCCGTCGTCCCACTCGCGAATGAGATTCTGGGCGTACTCCACCATTATCGAGGTGTATTCCGAGATTCGATCTCTAGTAAACATCGGCTGCAACGTCTGTCGTTGTCGCCGCCATTGTTCTCCCTCAGTGAAGATTATCCCGGACGGACTGATATCTTGGCCACCGAACTGATCGGCGAAGAACTTGGTGTAGTCGTCAGAATCGGTGATCAATATCTGTTTCGCGTACTTTGGATGATAGACCGAACAGAAATTCAGGTTTCCGATCCGATATTCGACGATCTGCCCGTACTTCTCGAGTCGGTCGTGAAACGCGAACGGGTCGCGAGCGAGGTGGTGCATGTGTCCGATCACTGGCAGTCCAGTTGGTCCGTGCGGGCGGGATCTGCCTCGTTCGATCGGTGACCCGTCAGATGCGGTTCGACGTTTTTCAGCCATTACAGTTGATAATTTCTTCCGAGGAAATACTATTTTCGATAGTTCAGTGGGTGGATAATTACTCCGGTCGTGTCCGATAATATCCAGTGTGAATTGAGTCTCCGTTGCACGTCTTAATGCCGATGATCGACCGTACGACCGGGACGGACGCCAAAGCGGACAAACCATTCCGAATTCGAACGCTGCTCGTCACCGAGCGAACGAGCAGGTAGCAAACGAGAGGCAAGAGGCATTGACTGCCACGTGAATCGTCCCGATCGGGAGGACACAGATCTGGTTTCGCGATCGAGCAGCGTCCCTAACCTGCTAGCCAAGGACGACAGTTGGATCGTTATTCATGCATAAAGGCACAAAATACTTAATTATATATCTTCAATTAACATTCGTATGGTAGACAGAGATGAACTTCGCGGACAAATTGTAGAAGCCGTCGAGGACGCGTCCTATCCAGTCACAGACATCATGGAGTTAGTACCAGCCCTTCCACGGGGACCGAGTACACGGTTCGAGTCGGGTGATTTTTCGACGACACCGATGGAACTCTCGATGGATATCCCACAAGGTTCATTGAACTTTCCGTACGAAACGCCCGAAGACTTCGCGGACGACTTGCTCGACGAGATGGAGAAGGCCGAGATAATCTGATTCACTGGACGAGGTAATACCTCTGATCCTCCACTCAACGACGGAATCGCGTGGGTACGCAAACGCGGCCCGGACTGCATCGGGGATTCATCCCAACTCCCGTGAAGCCGACCGACCGTCTTGGGGCTGAATCTCGTCGTCGGACATATACCGTCGTCTCACGGACCGGATTATTTCGGTTCGAATTCAATGTTGAGTTCCTTGAAGCCGTGTAGTGCCGGATTCCAGATTGGATCTAGTTCGTCGTCGACGAGGCGGATATCGGTGAGTCGTTCGAACAATGTCCCGAGTGCTTTCCGCATGACCAGCCGTGAGAGGGTTGCACCGATACAGATGTGTACTCCGTGGCCGAACGATAGGTGCGGATTTGGTGAACGGTCGGGGACGAACGTCTCCGGATTGTCAAACGTCGATCCGTCGCGATTAGCCGAGGCGATCCAGACCATCACGAGTTCCCCTTTCTGCAGTTGTTTTCCGTGGAACTCGAAGTCACGGCTGGCCATCCGGGTCGGTTTCGGGAACGTCGGACGGTACCGGAGTACTTCCTCTATTGCAGTGGCCAGTGCGTCGTCGTTCCCTGCGAGGTCGTCGAAGAGACCCGGGTCCGAGTTCCAGAGACAGGTCATCGCGTTCGCCATCTCGAGGGTCGTCGTTGCGTTACCCGCCAGCAGGAGCAGAATGCCGTAGCCGACGATATTGTCGATAGGCATCGGCTCTCCATCAATTTCGGACTGTGCTAGCAAACTGATGAAGTCGTCACCAGGCTCTTCACGGCGCTCTCTCGCCAATCGAGAGAACAATTCGTTCATCTCCGTACTCGCCTGTTCTTGTTTCTGGATGGACTGTTCGACCGAGGAAAACTGGCCGCGAGTAATAATGTTATTCCAGCGAACGAACGTATCGATATCGTCACTGGGCAATCCGAGCATTCGAGTAATCGTTCGCACCTGGATCGGCTGGGCGAAGTCCTCGATGAATTCCATTTCCCCGTCATCAGCGATGTCATCGATGAGGTCGTTCGCGAGTCGTTCGACGACGGGACCGTACTCGCGGATATTGTCCGATTTGAAGAACTCGTCAGCCGGTTTACGGAGTTTCGTATGTCGAGGGGGGTCCACCGCGAAGATCGTATCCCGAATCAGCCCGTTTCTGACGGCCAGGTTCGGCGTCGATTTGAATCGATCGTGATCGGTAAGTGCCTCTTTGGCGGCATCGTACCCAAATATCTCCCAGTACCCCTGTTCCTTGTTGAATCGAACGGGATGGCTTCGTCGTTGCTTTCGGAGCCACGGAAACGGGTTGCGTTGTCTTTCCTTTGATCGCAGCGGCTCGATCGGAGACATCCATCCGGCGAGCGTCGGCTCTTCGTCGGGCATTGTCATATGTTTCATACGGAAGATTATTAATTATTTCGACCCTATAATAATATTATATCTGGGCCAGTAACGTAGCCCGATATTGTGAGGCGAACACCCAATCGTCCTGCCGGTTGAGCCGAAACGATTCGTTTGTTGAGTATCGTGACGAAATCCAATTCCCTTCTGGGCGGGTGCCCATCCCACTGCCATCCGAATAAGTGGGGATTGAATTCGATCGATGCGACAGTTGATGAATAAATAGATATTGATTTATATATTGTCACCAAATAATTTATTTCTCCCCGGTTCGAATGCCCACTAATGAGTTCGAACATAACGAAAAGCGATATCCGAAAGTACTACGAGGAGAACCATCTCTCGTTCGAGGACGGCTGGGTTGAGGAACAGGACCACAAGGGAATCCACGTCGGCTACTACGATGACAACCAGATGGATCACGACGAGGCCATCGAGAACATGACGCGGTTCGGAGCTGATCGAATCGATATCCAATCCGACGATCGCGTTCTCTGCGCGGGATGTGGAATCGGTGGCCCTGCAGTCTGGATCGCCGCAAACCGCGGTGCGAATGTGGTCGGAATCAATATCAGTGAATCTCAACTCGAGCAGGCGCGCACGCTGGCGAAGAACGAAGGCGTGACTGATCGAACACAGTTCCAGTACGACGATTTCACGGAGATGTCGACGCTCGAGGAAGACGCGTTCGACGTCGTGTGGGGGCTCGAAGCGATTTGTTATGCCAAGAGCAAGCGAGCGTTCCTAGAGGAGGCACACCGCGTCCTTCGACCGGGCGGACGGCTGATCGTCATTGACGGGTTTATGAATATACGGTCCCCTTCCCCGTCGGGGAAGCGGAAGATGAAAAAATGGCTCGATGCGTGGGCGATTCCACACCTCACACACGTCGACGACTTCCGAGGATATCTCGACGAGATCGGGTACCGAGAACTCGAGGAGGAAGAAATAACCTCACGAGTGATCAAGTCACTCAAACTCATGTACCTGTACAGTCTGTACGGGTATCCGGTCTCGAAGGCCCTCCAAATGCTTGGCCGGCAAACGGAATCGCAGGTTCAGAACACCGTTGGCTGCCATTACGTCTATCGATCGATAACCGACGGCCTCTGGACGTACAACGTATTCACTGCCGAGAAGTAGCTGACCCGATGCCACCTTGATCGATCGGTTTTGCAGGTTTCCGTGACTCGGTCCGGTTTCGTGTCGGTGCATCTGGGCTGTGTGCAGACCGTGTGAGTGTAGAATCGTCAGCCGGTCGCCGATCCGGTCGGCGGAACACTTGCTGAGTATCCTACGGAACGCAGCACCGAATCCCCGGAAAGTATCGGCGATCGAAACTGTACCAGGGTTTCGAAGAGGGGTTCTCAGGAACCGCTATCGAAGGCATCGAGTGTAGCGACTGCGTCGTCGATGGTCGGATGGATTTCGTCGGCGTAGTATTGAACGAAGTGCGGAGCGGGCTCGCTGACGACGACAGTCGGTATACCGTGCCTCCGAGCGTGTAGTAGCTCTGCCATCGTCCCACAGGACGGTTCTGGGAGATACGCGAGGAAGACATCCGCTTGTTCGACCAGTTCCAGATCCCGTTCGACGATCGACGAAACGATCGAATCGGGAGTGTGTTCGGGGACGATTTCCGGTGATTCGAGTACGGCCGTGGCCGACGTGTCTTCAATTGCGGCCGTAATCGCGTCGAGAAACGGTTCGCTCTGTAATTTCTCGAAATCGAGTGCTTGCAACGGATTGGTTCGATCGGAATTAACCGTCGCGAGCTGTTCGAATACATCCACGTATTGATCGACCGGTGAGAATCCGTGTTTATCGAGGAGCGTATAGATCCGTACTCGATAGTCGACGATGGTGTCTACGTCTCTGAAGTCGATCGGTCCAGCGACGAAAACATCGGTCATGGGTGCTGAACGCGGGGGCTGTTTTTAACTGGAACGCCCAGTATATCTTGCTTTCCGACGTGGACATCTCTGGCGATCATCGCTGCTCCGGCCGCGGTACTGAACTCCGAACAGTGTTGTACCGGTGCCAGTTCACCGAGCGACTCTCGTAACTTTCCTTGGACGTCAACAGGGGATTCAAGCCGGCTGAGCCGACCACTGAGCGCGATTCCGTCGAGTGATTCGTCGTGGACGTGGTTCGCGAATGCGAATAGGGAGTAAACGTTGTGGAGCGTCGCGAAGTAAACCATTTCGAGAAGCTCCGGATCTAATGTTTCCTTTACGTCTTCGAACGTGTACCCCGACCGCCGCAGGATGCCGGAATCCATGAATATGTCTGAGAAATCGGCCTCGTCATGAAGCACGCGACGGACCGATCCAAGCCCTGCCCATCCGTGAACGAGACCGATCCAGTGGAAGGCACCAACGAGGCGTCCGTCGTAAACGAGTGTTGCCATTGCGGAGGAACTCGCGTTTGCTGCAATGAAGTGGTTCGCGTCACCGGTGAACTGATCCGCTGCATACCGAGTCATCGCCACCTTGTCTGCTCCTGTTATCGTATTGTAATGGCTAAAATACGGATGCAAACAGTCGATATGATGGTTTACACCGGGGAACGCGACTGTCGGAATGTCTGATTGCTGGAGGTCGTCGAAGACCTTCGAACCAGTTCCCGACGGGTGTCCGGCCCCGAGGTTATCAACAACACCTCGATTCTCTACGGTTTCTATCGGACGGATCTCTCCGAAATTGTCGCCATAACTGTAGCCGATGGCCGCCATCTGGATCGCGTCGACATCGACGTGTTCGGACAGTAAATCCACATACGACCATTCGTTTTCGTTTTCCGGAGATCGTTCAATGACGAACGTCTCTCGATCTCCTGTCTCCGATACGAGACTAGTTTTTACGCCTGTTGTGGAATGATCTATTCCAATATACATGGAATACAGATACTATATCACAAATATTTATATTTGTTGATTATGGAATCGTTCGTGTGAACTAGGGTAATGAAAAGATTTGCGCTTCGCTGTCGGCGGTATGGGTCGAACAGGCGCAAAACTCCATGCTTTCACGCGGGGAGAGATACCGCCACAGACTCAACCGATAGCGCGTAGCCCGCACGTCTGCGAGTTATGTGATACTGTGAGAAACGCGGACGTGACTGGAGCGGTGAATATTCAGAGAAAGATAGCGAGCGTCCCCGAATAGGGAATATGAGTAACGATCGTTTGGCATGGCCAGCAGTCTATATGTCTCACCGACTTTCAGGACGTCTCGTACCGAAAGAATACACGGCCTGGAATCCTCGTACCCCACCGCTGAGAAAATCGGAGGTTGCGAGGGAAGCGGACTTCGATTTGTGTGATTCGTGAGTTCCCGACCATCAGGGCGGGATGAATGTCACCGATCGACTTCGCCGAGTACGATATCTAGACTCCCCAACGACGCGATCAGGTCCGGGATGTACTCGCCTTCGGACATCTCGGGCAGTGCCGAGAGGTTGTGGAAACACGGGCTCCGGATCTTGAACCGACCCGGCTTGTCGGTGCCGTCCGAGCGGATGTAGATCCCGAGTTCGCCTTTCGCACCTTCGACGGCGCGATAGATCTCCGTGTCGGCGTCCGGCTTCAGCGTCCGCGGCACGTTGCTCTGGACGGTGCGTTCGTCCTCGGGCCAGTCCTCGAGCAGGTCGAGACACTGCTCGATGATCTTCGCGGACTCCTCGACTTCTTGCATGCGCACGAGGACCCGAGAGTAGTTGTCACAGCCGTCCTCGGTGACGACGTCCCACTCGAGGTTGTCGTAGTAGCCGTAGGGGTCGTCCCGGCGGAGGTCGTAGTCGATGCCCGAGCCGCGGGCGACGGGGCCGGTACAGCCGTACTGTTTGGCCACTTCCGGTTCCAAGATTCCGGTGTCGTGGGTCCGGACCTGGAAGATCTCGTTGCCGGTCAGCAGGTCGTGGTACTCGTCGACCTTCGCGGGCAGCCCGTCGAGGAAGTCGCGGGTCTTCTCGATGAACTCCTTGCGGGGCTCGGGCAGGTCCCAGGCGACCCCGCCCAGCCGGAAGTAGTTGAACATGAGCCGCTGGCCGGTCAGGTCCTCTAAGATGTCTTGGACGACCTCGCGGTCGCGCATGCCGTACTGGAAGATGGCGGTGAAGTCGCCGTAGACGTCGAGCGCGAAGGTCGCAAGCGCGAGCATGTGGGAGGCGATCCGGCACAGCTCCGCGCCCATCGTCCGGATGACCTGCGCGTACTCGGGGACCTCGATGTCCGCGAGATCCTCGGCCGTACGCGCGTAGGCCCACTCGTTGAGGAGGCCGGCCGAGACGTAGTCCCAGCGGTCGGGGTAGGGCATGATCTGATGCCGGTAGGTCCCTTGCTGGCACATCTGCTCCTCACAGCGGTGCAGGTAGCCGATGTCGGGGTCGACGTCGACGACCGTCTCGCCGTCCAGGACCGTTTCGATGTGGAGGACGCCGTGGGTCGCCGGGTGGTGGGGACCGATGTTGAGGAACATCGTGTCCGACTCGTCATCGTGGTGGTCCGGCTGGACCGGGTTGGCGTGTTCGCTCAGGGTCACCAGCTGCGGTTTCTCCTGGTTGTAGTCCTCGGAGAGCGGATGGCCCTGCCACGTCTCGGGCAGGAGGATCCGTCGCGGGTCGGGGTGGCCCTCGTAGTCGATCCCGACGAGGTCGAAGGCTTCCCGCTCGTGCCAGTCGGCGGTTCGGAAGACCGGTTCGGCGCTCTGGCTGACCGGATCGTCGGTCGTCGTCGGCACGACGATCGAGACCTCCTGGGTCGGGTCGGCGTACTTCCGGAGGTGGTAGATCGACTCGTACCGGTCGGCGTACTGCTGGGCCGTGAGGTTCGCGAGGTGGTCGAAGCCGGCCTCGTCGCGCAGGTCCGAGAGGACCGATTGGACGTCGTCCGGCCGGACGACGAACCCCGGCGCGTTCAAATGGTCGTCGCGCGCGAGCGCGCGGTCACCGAGCAGCGCCTCGAGGTCGTCGTCCGATAGCTCGATCGCCGGGTCGCGCTCGAGTCCCGTACTCATGGCGAATCAGCCCAGTTATAGCGCATGACCAGATCATCTTCGTCGATGTCGTCGGCGAGCTTCTGGACGAGTTCGTCTTTGGGCAGGTCGCCGAACTCCTCGAGTTCGTAGGGCTTGACCACGACTGGCGTGGACTCGCCGTTGCGGATCCGTTCCTGGAGTTTCGCGATGCCGTAGACGAGCGCCTCCGGTCGGGGCGGGCAACCGGGGACGTGGATGTCGATGGGGATGATCTCCTCGGCGCCCTTGACGACGTTGTACCCCTCCTGGAAGGGGCCGCCGGAGATGGTACACGAGCCCATGCCGACGACGAACTTGGGTTCGGGCATCTGGTCGTAGACCCGCTTCATGCGGGGGCCGAACTTCGAGACGATCGTCCCGGGGACGATCATCACGTCGGCCTGTCGGGGCGAGGCCCGCGGCACGCCGGCCCCGAAGCGGTCCAGGTCGTGTTTGATCGCGTAGGTGTGCATCATCTCGATGCTGCAACACGCGATCCCGAACTGGAGCATGAACATGGAGTTGCCCCGCACCCAGTTCATGAACTTGTCGAACTTCGTGAGGATGAACGGCGTGGAGCCGAAGGCCTCCCGAAGTTTGGAGTTGAAGCGGTCGTCGGCACCTTCGCCGATCCGCGAGTCGCGGGTGTCCGTCGACGGTGCGGTGCTGTCGTAGATCGACTGGCGTGGTTGGTCGCTGCTCATTGTCTGTCAGCCTCAAGTTGGTCGGCCGTTCGGGCCCACTGTACTGCGCCTGTGCGCCACGCCCACGCGAGTCCGACCAGCAGGATACCGACGAACAACAGCATCGGCCCGAGCGCGCGGACGAGCGAAATCTCCGGCGACGCGAGGGCATCCTGGTAGGCGACCGCCCACGGGAACAACAGGACGGTCTCGATATCGAAGACGACGAACAGAAGCGCAACCATGTAGTACTGAATATTGAACCGGATGCGCGTGCCGCCGGTCGGAACCTCGCCACTCTCGTAGGTGGCGCGTTTGCTCGTTTCGGGCACGGTGGGTCGCAGGAGAGACGATACCGACATCATCCCGAGCGGTATCAGTACCCCGACGAGTGCCAGCGCCCCGATGGCGATCCAATCATTCATCTCCGTAACGTTCGGGGCTTCAAACCGCACGCACATAAGGGTTGATTCTTTGTTTTTCGGGGAAACACGGGCCGAGACGCGACTTCAGCGAACGCGGACCTTCGTGAATAATCACTGGAGACTATATATGGCTGCTTGAAGAGTGAACGGATCGGTAAGCAGTCGTTACGGACGCCCCCAAATCGGCCGATACACGTCGACAACAGGACTCACATTCCCCCATCCGAACGTATTCGGTTGACCGAACGGTCACGGCGGTCGAGCGCGAACGTCCGGACCGGAACCGACTGCTGCGTGTCGGGCAGTTACTCCTCTCGGTTCCGGAACGCCGGCGTCCCCCGATCGTGTAGCTCCCGCGAAACGTCACCGACGCCCGCCCGCAGGTCCTCGTGATAGGCGACGAGGCGGTCACGCACCGCCTCGTGCTGGCGGGCGAGGATCTGGGCGGCCGAGAGCGCGGCGTTGAACGATTTCCCGGCGTCGACCGCGACCAGCGGCGCGCCCGTCGGCATCCCGATGACGCTGTCGACGGACTTCTCCTGGACCGGAACGCCGATTACCGGCAGCGGGTACGCGATCGAGGCGGTCATGTTCGGCAGGTCCGCGGACTTGCCGCCCGCGCCGGCGATGATCACCTCGAGGCCCCGTTCCTCGGCCGTCTCGGCGTAAGCCGTCATTAAGTCCGGCGTGCGGTGGGCGGAGGTGACGTAGGTCTCGAACGTAAACCGTTCCGCGGGCGGGGTCTCGAAGTCGGTCTGTTCGGCGAAGTCGAGTTCCTCGACGAGGGCGTCGTAGGCCCCGCGGCGCTTCCCGCCGGTCAGCATCGTCTCGAGGTCGGAGTCACTGCCCATGACGATCCCGACGTCCGGGGTTTCGGCGGGCGGGCGGTCCTGCGCGGCCTCGTCCTGGAGCCGGTCGATCAGATCGGTGACGCTGTCGCTCATAGGGGACGATCGGCGGGGGAATGACTTGAAACGGTGGCAAACGGACCGAGTGAGTCGACGGACGCTACGAGCGGAACGTGACCGCGCTTTCGACCTCGCGGGCGGTCTCGAGCAGGTCCTCGACCGCGGCGTCTTCGTCGCCGGCCGACAGCGTCACGTGGCCCAGCTTTCGCAGCGGGCGCGCGTCCCGTTTGCCGTACCAGTGCAGCGAGGCGGCGGGTGTCTCGAGGATTTCGTCGAGGTCGGACAGCTGTGCGGGCCGTTCCTCGTCCACGTCGCCGAGCAGGTTCGTCATCACGGTCGGCGAGCGCAGCGCGGTCGAGCCCAGCGGCCAGCCCAGCACGGCCCGGACGTGTTGTTCGAACTGCGAGGTCTGTGCGCCCTCGATCGTCCAGTGGCCGGAGTTGTGCGGGCGCGGCGCGATCTCGTTGAGGAGGATCTCGCCGTCGCCCTCTCGCGGGCCCTGCCCGCTCGAGCCATCCGAGGCGCTCCGCGCCTCGCTCGTTTCGAACAACTCGATCCCGTAGACGCCTCGTCCATCCATTACATCAAGTACGTCACGCGCGACCGCGTGAGCGCGCTCGGTGACGGCCTCGCTCGAGCGCGCCGGGACGATCGTCTCCCGGAGGATTTCGTCCTCGTGGACGTTTTCTCCGATCGGGAATGTCGCGATTTCGTCCTCCCCCTTGACCGCGATGACCGAGATCTCGCGCTCGAAGTCGACGAACGACTCGACCATCGCGGGGCCGGCGACCGACTCGAGGGCGTCTTCGGCGTCGGCTTTCGACTCGACGGGGACGTTCCCGCGGCCGTCGTAGCCGCCGGTACGGGCTTTGCACATCACCGGCGCGCCGTAGTCGTCGATCGCGGCCCGAATATCGTCGGCGTCCTCGACCGCGCGAAACGGCGGGACCGGGACGCCGGCGGCCTCGAGTTCCCGCTTCTGGACGAGCTTGTCGTGGATCGTCTCGAGCGTCGCGGGGTCGGGGTGGACCGGCGTCCCCGTCTCCTCGCTGACGCGGTCCAGGACCCGCTGGTCGGCCAGTTCGATCTCGAACGTGAGGACGTCGGCCCGCGTCGCGAGGTCGCGGATCGCCGCCTCGTCGTCGAACGCGGCGACGATCTGGTCGCGGGCCACGGGCGCCGCCGGACAGTCCGGCGTCGGATCGAGGACGATCACCTCGACGCCAAGCGGCGCGGCCGCCTCGGCGAGCATTCGCCCGAGCTGTCCACCACCGACCACGCCGACCGTCGGGCCCGGCGTTCGGAGCGTCGTCATTACGCGCCGGTTCTCGTCGCCCGCGCTTAAGAATTCGCAAACGCCCCCGATCGCAGCGTCTGGGGGCGTTCTTCTATAAAAACGCCCGGGGAGACCACCCCGGTCGGAAGCCCGAGGGGAGTATATATAGAGCTGGCAACACACAGACACGAACATGCAACGACGAGTCTCCCGGCGCCGGGTACTCGCCGGGGGCGGCCTCGGCGCGCTCGCGTCGCTCGCGGGCTGTCTCGCGACCGGGCGAGGGGAAACGGAAACCGTCACCGAAACGTTCGACACCGAGGGGATACGCGAGGTGTCGCTCGACACCGAGAACGGCTCGGTCACCGTCGAGGGAGCCGCGGACGACGCGACCACGCTCGAGATCCGCGGCCACAAGGCCGCCCCCACGGAGGGGTCCCTCGAGTCGCTGACCCTCGAGACCGACCGGCGCGACGAACGGCTCGCGGTCGAGACCGACAGCGAGGACGTCCCGTTCCTGATCGGTCCGGATCCGAAATTCGACCTCGAGGCGACGGTGCCGGCCGAGGTGGACGTGATCCGCGGGGAGACGACCAACGGCGACGTCACCGTCCGAGACACGGCCGGCGATTTGATCGCCGAGACGACCAACGGGGATATCGACGTCGAGGGGATCGACGGGGGACTGACAGCCGAGAACACCAACGGTTCGATAACGGTCTCCGAGGTCAGCGGCGACGTTCGGGCGGAGACGACCAACGGAAGCATCGACGTGACCCTCACGGCGGACGGCGGGGACCTGACCGCCGAGACCACCAACGACTCGATCACCGTCCGTACCCCGCCGTCGATCGACGCGACCGTCACCGCATCGGCGACGAACGGCGAGGTGTCGTTCGAGGGATTCGACGGCGTGACGGCCAACGACGGGGACGACACGACGGTAACGCTCGGCGACGGCGGCCGGCGGCTCCGTCTCGAGACGACCAACGGCTCCGTGACGGTCCAACGCGAGGGCGAGGAATAGTCACGGTCCGCCGCGCCCGGCACGACCGCTCCGTTCGCCACCGGACGGCTCCGTCGATCGCCGGAGAACGGTACCTCTTTTACCCGCCCTCCCTACCGCTCGCGTATGACCACGCTCGGACTGGTGGTCGCGCAGTTCAACCGCCCGATCACCGAGCAGATGGAGCAGGAGGCCCTCGAGGCGGCCACCGCCGCTGGCGCCGAGGTGTACGAGACGGTCCAGGTCCCCGGCGCGTACGACGCGCCGCTTGCAGCCGACCGGCTCGCGCGCCGCGACGCCGTCGACGCCGTCGCCGTCGTCGGCACCGTCATCACCGGCGACACGGACCACGATCAGGTGATCACCGACGCCACCGCCCAGCGGCTCTCCGACGTGAGTCTCGAGCGTGACACCCCCGTGACCCTCGGCGTGACCGGCCCCGGCATGTCCGCCGCGGAGGCCCGCGAGCGCGTCGAGAACGCGGCGAAAGCCGTCGAGGGCGCGCTCGATCTCGTCGACGAACTTCCGGATCCCGATTCCCAACAATGACGATGGAATTCACCGACCGCGTCTCCCGAGTCGAACCGTCCGCAACGCTTGCCATCTCCGCGCTCGCGACCGAACTCGAGAACGAGGGCGAAGACGTCGTCGACCTCTCGGTCGGCGAACCCGACTTTCCCACGCCCGAGAACATCGTCGAGGCGGGCAAGGCAGCGATGGACGCCGGCCACACCGGCTACACCACCTCCGCCGGCATCCTCGAACTGCGCGAAGCGATCGCCGACAAACTGGCCGCCGACGGCCTCGAGCATACCACCGACGAGATCATCGTCACGCCCGGCGCGAAGCAGGCGCTGTACGAGATCGTCCAGGCGCTCGTCGAGGACGGCGACGAGGTCGTCCTGTTAGACCCCGCGTGGGTCTCCTACGAGGCCATGGTCAAGATGGCCGGCGGCGACCTGACCCGCGTCGACCTCTCCGATTCGGACTTCCAACTCGAGCCCGCGCTCGACGACCTCGCGGCCGCCGTCTCCGACGAGACCGAACTGCTCGTCGTCAACTCCCCCTCGAACCCCACCGGCGCGGTCTACTCCGACGCCGCGCTCGAGGGCGTCCGCGATCTGGCCGTCGAACACGATATCACCGTCATCTCCGACGAGATCTACAAGGAGATCACCTACGGCGTCGAGCCCACCAGTCTGGGCACCCTCGAGGGGATGGCCGACCGCACCGTCACCGTCAACGGCTTCTCGAAGGCCTACTCGATGACCGGCTGGCGGCTGGGCTACTTCGCCGGCCCCGAGGATCTGATCGACCAGGCCGGCAAACTCCACAGCCACTCGGTCTCCTCGGCCGTGAACTTCGTCCAACACGCCGGTCTCGAGGCCCTCGAGACCGAGGAGCCGGTCGCCGAGATGGTCGACGCCTTCGAGGACCGGCGCGATCTCGTCGTCGACCTGCTCGACGACCACGGCATCGACGTCGCCGAACCCGAGGGCGCGTTCTACATGATGGTCCCCGTCGACGACGACGACCAGGCCTGGTGCGAGGGCGCGATCGAGGACGCCCACGTCGCGACCGTCCCCGGCAGCGCCTTCGGCACGCCCGGCTACGCACGGATTTCCTACGCCGCGAGCGAGGAGCGACTCGAAGAGGGCATCGAGCGACTGGCCGAGGAAGGCTACCTGTAGCGCTTCTCGAGAGTTCGAGACTGCGACTCGTTTGCTGTCGATCGCTATCAGCCGCGGATTTATATACGAAGCCGCAGCCACGCTCCGCATGGAGTGTCCGACGTGTGGGAAATCGCTGTCCACCGAACGAGGGATGCGCCAGCACCACACGAAGGTACACGGCGATCCGCTTCCGAACCGGACGTGTAGCGGCTGCGGGCTCGAGTTCTACGACCCGAAGGCGCGTCGTGAGTACTGCGACGACTGCGATCCGAACGCCGGCGAACACAACGGGAACTGGCGCGACGCGACAGAACGGACCGACTGCGAGCGCTGCGGATCGACGAGCAAAAGCGGGGGTTCTTCTGTACGCTCGCGTGCTACGGCGACTGGCTGTCGGCGAACGTCGTCGGCCCGGCCCACCACCAGTGGGAGGGCGGGCCAATCGAATACGGCCGCTCGTGGTGGCGAGTCCGACGACGCGCACTCGAGCGAGACGACTACGAGTGCCAACACTGTGGCGTCGGCGCGGCGGAACTCGAGCGAAATCCGGACGTCCATCACCTCGAGCCCGTCCGGTCGTTCGAGGACCCCGAGGACGCACACGCACTGGAGAACGTGGTGACGCTCTGTCGGAGCTATCATCGACGCGCCGAGGAAGGTCAAATAGCCGTTTCGTCCGCCGGCGAAAAGTAACACTATTGTGCGGCGGTTTCGTATGCCGGAAGTGAAGTCCCGTGGTGGTGAGCAAATCCGATGGATTTGCGAACGACACGGGACGACGAGTGAAACGAAGAGTCCCGTGGTGTAGTGGCCAATCATATGGGCCTTTGGACGTGTTCGGTTCGTTCCGTCACGGAAGCAAGCCCATGACGGCAGTTCGAATCTGCCCGGGACTATATAATTTATTTGATAGGTTTCGAGAGGCCTCGACTCGAGCCCCGGTGGCCGAGTCGTCGGCACCGGTCGGCTATCGCTACCCGGTGTCGACGTTCTCGTCCGATTCCTCGAGCGAGTCGTCGACGAGTTCGAAGTCGGCCGAGCCGCAGGAACAGCCCTCCTGCCCGATGATCTTGATTTCGCCGTCCGGCCACTGTCGCGCGGCGTAGACGGAGTCACAGGCGATACACGCTGCGAGTACCCGCGTTACGTCGTCTCTGTGTGCCATCCCCAGCGTGGAGTTATGAGAACTCCTGAATCAACCTTTCTACTCGAGAAATGGCCCGACGGCGGCGACCTGACGACGCGGTCGCGGTGGACGATGTCGCCCCACGTTTCTCGCCACGATCGCCGCGCCGGGGTCCGCTCGAGTCGCCGACCGTGAACGCCCGACACGGGCGGTCGCGGCGAGAAACGCCTATTCGTTGAGGTGGGATCGATACCCTTTGGGTTCGAATCCGCGCCGGCAGATCACGCGCTTGCGACCGACGGTGATCGCGCTGATCTGGTCGTCGTCTTCCATCCGGTCGATGACGTCCTCGAGGCGGTCCTGTGCCCAGCCGGTCTCCTCGCGGACGGTCGATTGGTCGACGCGGCCGCCGCGTTTGACGAGCAGTCTGAGGATTTTGTCTTCGTCGGGGAGTTCGCCCTCGTCGACGCCGTACTCGATCTCTTCGGCGTAGCTCAACGTTTCGTCGTCGTGGTCGTCGTCCGGTTCCTCGGTCGCCGCCGCGGACTCGTCCGATGGGGTCTCGTCGGTCGAGTCGCTCCAGAGAGAGGAGAGCCGCGTCCAGAGTGTGTTGAATACCATGTGTTGATCACGCTCCGCTGGGACTACCACAGCTTGAACGCCCACCTACCTTGATTTTATGTTTTGTATATGGCATGACTGCGTACAGTCGGTTCTGTCGTGACTATCGTGACGTGACCGTCGGCGAATAGCGACAGCCTTGCGACCCGCAAGTCAGTTATCACTTTCAGCGACCGACAGGCTCGCCGACCAACGCGAACCGACGGGTCGCGGACGCGTCTCAGTCCGTTGAGTGACCGTCATTCACCCCTTCCGTCGTTTCCTCGAGTCGGAAGCGGGTTCGAACGGGTGGCTCGCTCTCAGTGGTCGGTCGACCCGACGGTCTCGAGGTACGTCTCGGCGAGCGCGTCGAGCGCCTCGTGACCGTTCGTCGAGTGGGGTGCCGTCAGCGGCGAGACGCTGATGCGACCCTCGACGACGGCCCGGCGGTCGGTCCCCTCGGGGTCCGGCAGCGATTCGGGGTTCATGTCCTCCCAGACGCGGTCCTTGAGGGTGACGTGTGCGCCGTTGCGTTCGGCGTCCATCTCGTAGCGTTTCGAGGGGCGGGTGATCTCGATCGGGGCGGGGTCGCCGTCGGCCACCGGAACGTTGACGTTGAGGTACGCGGCGTGGTCGAAGACGCCGGCACCGAGGGCGTGCTCGGCCAGATAGCTCGTCACGCGGGTCGCCTCGGCGTAGTCGGCAGCGGTCAGGTCGGTCTCGGCCAGCGAGGTGCCGGCGGCGGGGACGTACATCGAGGTGGCAATCGCCGGCACGTCGAAGAACGCGGCCTCGACGGCGGCGCTGATCGTTCCCGAACGCCCGAGGACGTACTCGCCGAGGTTCGCGCCCTTGTTACAGCCCGCGACGACCAGGTCGGGGAACGGGCCGAGTTCGGCCAGCCCTGCGACGACGCAGTCCGCCGGCGTCCCGTGGACCGCATACCCCAGCTCGCGCTCGTCGACCTCGACCTCGTGGGAGAGCGACCGACCGCAGGCGCTGCGGTCGTCGGCCGGGGCGACGACGGTCACGTTGGCGTGCTCCGAGAGGGCGTCGTACAGCGCCCTGATACCGGTGCTGTCGATCCCGTCGTCGTTGGTTAACAGGATCTCGAGGTCGTCGCTCATATCGCTCCCGTTGGACGGCGACGCGAAAAGCCCACCGCTTCCGGACGTATCCACACGGTCCACTGTCAGTCATTGCCGGTGGGTCCGCGGCCGCCCTGCGGCCCAACCGGGACATCGGGACGGCAACCCGTCTCAGGCGATCCGGTCGACGATCGTCTCCTCGTCGACGACCAGGTTGTACGCGCCCTCGTCGTCGTTCCACAGCGCGAGCGCGCCCTCGAACGAACAGAGTTCGCCGTAGTCGGCCTCGAGCAGGTTCTGATTGAGGGCCGTCTCTCTGGTGACGACGGCGTAGTGGTCGGTGTCCTCGCTGCCGTCGCTGATCTTGAACAGGGGGTTCGACCGCCCGCCGCCGCGACCGTTCGCCCCCTCGTCCGACAGCGACCGGCTGAGTTTCGCCGCCACCAGATCGATCCGCTCGGTGACGTGGCGCTCCATCTCGGCCATCTTCGCCCACTCGTCGGTGTCTAACGCCATCTCGGTCCGCCGGCGACCGTCGACGCGCAACAGCGAGTAGGAGAACTGGACGTCGACGTTCTCGAACTCGCCGGGGTCGTGGTCGGCGTCGTCGGCCGGCGTCGCCTCGTCGAGTCGGCGCTGGAACGACGGGGTCTCGAGGTCGGGCCGAACGTCGAACGACCAGCCGCGATCCGACGGCGTCTCGCCGGGCCAGAGGCGAACGGTGGGACCGTAGACGGTCACCGCACCGCGCCGGTAGACGGCCGGGTCGTCGTCGTTCTCGCCCTCGCCGTCCGTGGCCACTGGGACCTCGTCGCGATCCCACAGCCGCTCGCCCTCGAGGTCGCGTTCGACTTCGCGCAGGCCGACGCTCGTGTTCTTGTCCGCGGGGGCCATCGCGAGGAGGGTTCCCTCGGGCGCGAGCGTCTCGAGGGCCGATCGCGCAACGGCGACGGGGTCCTCGAGTTCGCTCAGGACGTTACAGGCCAGCACGAGGTCGAACCCGTCGTCGGGCGCGGTCGGGTCGAACCCGGCCGACCCCTCGCCGGCGGCGGCTTCCGCGGGGTCGAACGCCTCGGCGGTCGTCCGGTGGATCGTCGGGTGGACGTTCCGGTCGGTCTCCGCGAGCAGTTCCTCGAGGACGTCCGCGGCGGCGCTGGGTTCGACCGCGTGGTAGTCGACCAGGGCGTCGTCGGGCAGGTAGTCACAGAGCCCGAGCGCGGGGCCGCCGACCCCCGCACCGAGATCGAGGACGCGGAGGTCCCGACCGAGCAGTCCCCGGTCGGCGAGGTCGTCGAGCGCGTACTGGACCGCCGCGTAGTAGGCCGGCAGGTGATAGATCGCGTAGCCGGCCGCCACGTCGTCGTCGTACTCGACCGACCGGCCCTCGAGGTAGTCCGCCTTGAACCGCCGAATGGTCGATCGCAGCAGGTCGCCCGAGGCACCCTCGAACCAGTTCGGCCCGTAGCGGTCAGCCAACAGGTCCTCGAGGCGGCGCTCGTACTCGCTGGGAAATTGCTCGACCGGGCCGCGACGGGGTCGGACCGGCTCGTCCGCGACCGGGACGAAGGTGCCGTCGTCGCGCTCGAGTAGCCCGAGGTCGGCGGCCTCCTCCCGGAGGAGTTGTCGGACCACCGCTGGATGGGGGGTGCCCTCGACGTAGTCACAGATCTCGTCGGGATCGATCGGTCGGACGTTGCGCAGATACTTCGCGTTCGATCGGACGGCCTCGCGTTGGTCACTCATTCTCGGACTCGTTCCGGGTATCGCTTGCTCCGTGCCAGTTCGCCGCCGCCTCCCGGTAGAGGGCGGCGAGTTCGTCGGCGTCGGCGTCGGCGACCGCGGCGGCGGCGTCGGCGACCGCGTCCGCGCCGTCGAACGTCGCCTGAATGTCCGCATAGACCCGCGGCGTGCCCGCGGTCACCTGCCGAGCGAGTCGCCCCATCTCCTCGTAGATCGGCGTCTCGAACCCCTCGGGAACCGCCTCCGCCGCGAGCGCGAACGACAGCACCGCGGCGTGGGTCGCCGCCTGGACCGTCTCCATGGCCTCGTCGTGTTCCGTCGCCGTCGTCTCGACCAGATCGTTGTCCCGCGTCTCGAGTGCGGCCAGCAACTCGTCGGTGACCGGTCCCGCCCGCTCGCGGACGACGGCGATCGAGCCGGGGGCGCGCTCGGGGGCGAAGAGGGGATGCAGGCTCGCCCGCTCGAGATCGGCGGCGTGCCGTTCCATCGCCTCGAGTGCGGGCGTCATCACGCCCGAAACGTCGACGATCGCCCGCTCGGCTCGGCCAGCCTGAGCGGCGATCGCGTCGGCGACCGTCGTCATCGGCACCGCGAGACAGACCGCGTCGTAGGTCCGGTCCCCCTCGAGGTCGGCGACCTCGCCGCCGACCGTCTCGGCCGCGGCCGCCGCGGCGTCGTCGTCGACGTCGGCGAACGCGATCCGGTCGTCGATCGCGTCCCCGAACCACGACCCCATCGACCCCGCGCCGACGATCAGTACGTCCATCGCCCGCCCCTACCCCCCGACGTTGCAAAAGCCGTTCGATCCGTCCGATCCCGTGAGCGATCGCGAGGGACGCCGCTTCCCGATCACGCCCCAAACGACGAGCCGGGCGGTCGACCCGGCGTTCGGCAGTGACAGCCGGCCGCTCGATTGTCGTTGTTTGGGCCGGGCTACTTGAGGCAGCGCCACCGAGGAACGGGCATGACACGGATCGGAATCGTCGGTGCAGGTGCCGGTGCAGCCGCCGCGGCCTACGGGCTCGAGGAAGCGACACCGGACGCCGAGGTAACGGTACTCGAGAAGTCCCGCGGCGTCTGCGGACGGGCCGCGACCAGACGCCGCGACGGCACGGTCTACGACTACGGCGCGAACTACGTCAAGTCCGACGACGAGCGGGTCGTCGACCTGCTGACCGAGACGCTCGACACCGACGGGCTGGTCGATATCCCGGAGCCGGTCTGGACCTTCGACGCCGACGGCGAGGTGTCGCCGGGCGAGGACCGCGACGAGTCCAAGTGGACCTACCGGCGGGGACTGACTCAGGTCGCCAAACGACTGTTCGCCCGGACCGACGCGACGGTCCATCGAGAGACGCGGGTCGAACGGGTGATTCGGGACGGCGACGGCGAAGAGAGCGGCGAGACGGCGGGGGTCTGGCACCTCGAGGACACCGGCGGCCGGCGGTGGGGGCCGTTCGACGTTCTGCTGCTGAACCCGCCGGCGCCACAGACCGCCGAACTGCTGCGGTCGGCCGACTGGGAGAGCGACGTTCGGAACCGCCTCGTCGACGCCGTCGGCGCCGTTCCCTTCCGGACGATCTGGACCGGGATCTTTCACTACCCGTTCGAACTCGAGGCCCCCTACTACGCGCTGGTCAACGCGGACAAGGCCCACGAGGTTGGCTGGGTCGCCCGCGAGGAGTGCAAGCCCGGCCACGTTCCCGACGGCGAGTCGCTGCTGGTGGTTCAGGCCAACCACGAGTGGTCGGTCGAGCGCTACGACGAGTCGCCTGCGGAGAACGTGACGGAGCTAGCCCATCTGGCGGCCGAGCTACTCGAGGACGAGCGCCTGCGCGAGCCCGACTGGACCGACCATCAGGGGTGGCGATACGCCCTCCCCGAGGACGGCGTCGCCCGCGACCCGCTCCAGTTGGCCGAGGCCGACGGGCTCTACTGTCTCGGCGACTGGGTCGCCGGCGAGTCCCGACTCCACGCGGCGTTGCGCAACGGCCTCGAGGTCGCCGAGCGCGTCGCCGAGCGCCGGTAGTCGCTCACAACGCCCCGGCGACCGCGTCCAACACGGCGGTCTCGACGAACAGGACCACGTGATCGCCGCCCTCGACGACCGTTTCGCCCCGGGGCGTGATCAGTTCGCCCGGGCGGCTGATCGCGCCGACGACGACGCCCTCGGGGAGGTCGGCCATCGCCGACTGAATCGAGCGCTCGAAGAGAACGCTGTCGGCGTCGATTTCGATCTCGAGGACTTCGGCGCGGTCGGACTCGAGCATGGCGACGTTTTCGGTCCGCCGTCTGCGCGTAAAGCGGGTGATCTCCTCGGCCGTGACCAGCCGGGGGTTGACCGCGACGTCGATCCCGACCGTCTCGAAGAGGTCGACGTACTCGGCGGACTCGACGACCCCGATCGTCCGCTCGACGCCGAGCCGTTTGGCCAGCAGGGAGACGAGCAGGTTCTTCTCGTCGCTCTCCAAGGCGGCGACCACGATGTCCGATTCGGCGACGTGTTCCCGGACGAGGAAGTCGATATCCGTCGCGTCGCTCTCCAGCACGAGCGTCCCCGGCAGGCGCTCGGCCAGTTCGCGCGCCCGCTCGGGTTCGCGTTCGATCAGCCGGGATTCGAACCCCTCGGCCTCGAGCAGTCGGGCGGTCTGGACGCCGATCTCCGTCCCGCCGACGATGACGACCTCGTGGGCGTCCTCGAGGGCCGGTGTCGGCGTCAGGGCGCTCGCGAACGCCCGGACGCTGGCTTCGGAGCCGATCACGACCGCCGCGTCGCCGGCCCTGATCACTGTCTCGCCCCGCGGTACGACGACCTCATCCTCGCGCAACAGGGCCGCGAACGTCAGCGATTCGAACCGGTCGGCCGCCGAGACGGTCTCGCCGGCGATCGGACTCTCCGGCCCGATCTCGAACTCGGCCATCCGAACGAGGCCGTCCGCAAACGTCTCGACGTCGTGTGCGCCGGGCAGCCCGGCGATCCGGACGATCGTCTCGGCGGTCTGGAGGTCCGTACAGACCATGAAGTCGACGCCGAAGGCACCCATCGACTCCTCCCAGGTGCGCAGCAGGGTCGTCTGCCTGACGCGGGCGATCGTGAACGGATCGCCGACCGCTTTGGCCGCTCCACAGACGATGATGTTCGTCTCGTCGACGTCCGTGCTGGCGATGACCAGGTCCGCGTCCGCGATGCCGGCTTCCCGGAGCGTCTCGATCGCCGTCCCATCGCCGCGGATCGCCAGCACGTCGTGGGAGTAGGTGATCTCCTCGACCCGATCGTCGTCCGTATCGACGACCGCGACGCGGTGGTCGGCCGCGAGGCTCGCCGCGATGTTCGAGCCCACTTCGCCCGCACCGACGACGATCACGCGCACCGACGCCTCACCCCCCGCGGATGCGAGCCGACGCTGCTGGCGCTCATGGTCGGGGCTGTCGCCGTCGAACGGGAAGTCGGTTCGGCCTGCACCTCGCGGCGGGACAGCGGTCGACGAGCGACTCGAGCGAGCGAAGTCGGTGGGTCGGCCGCTGGGCGGTCCGAACCCCTCACGGATGCGTTCGGTTCAGGGCATTTCGTGGACGGTTAGCTCCACGTCCCGCGGTCGCCCCTCGATGTCCGCGACCAGCCGCCGGACGACCTCGCGGGCCTCCCCGAGCAGTTTCGGCTCGACCGTCCGGACGACCCAGTCCAGCGAGACGAACCGGGGTAGCGAGACGGCGTCCTTGTTCGCCGAGTAGGGGTCATAGACCGCCTCGAAGTAGATCCGGCTGGCCGTCTCGGCGTCCGGCGGTGCCGATTCCGGCTCGGGTTCGACGCGCCACTCCCCGCGGGCGTCGAGGTGATTGACGAGTCGCCACGTGAGCGATGTCGGGGCCGAGATGTCGGTCACCCGCGAACGGGCCGTGTAGCTGAGCTTCCACCACGTCAGCTCGAGGTCGTAGACGGAGCCGACGCCGCCGTCGCCGTCGACGCGGACCTCCTTCAGGTGGTCCGTGTATCGCGGGTAGTCGGTAAAGGAGCGGACGTACGGAAAGACCTCCTCGGGCGACCGATGGGCGAGCGTGCTGAGGAGAATTCGGTCCACGGCGGCCGTACGACGGGTCCGAAAGTAAGGATTGCCATCCGATCGACGGCGTCGGCGCGATCGGCCCCTCACCGTCAGCCGCTCGGCGCCGTCTCGCTCCCGCGGGCGTCGTCGGTCGCATCGATCCCGTCACGGACCGCCTCGATCCGGTCCCCGATCGGCGGGTGATGGGTCGCCAGACTGTAGAGCAGCCCCGCCTCGCGGCGCGTGTCGTTCGCGTCCGCGAGGCGCTCCAAGGCCGCGACCATCGCCTCGCGGCCAGCTTGTCGGGCGGCGTAGGCGTCGGCCCGGAACTCCTGCCAGCGCGCGAGCCCGCCCAGCAAGACGACGTGGTAGACAGCGTAGAGCCCCATGAACGGCAGGAAAAAGCCGAGGAAACCGAGCGATTCCTCGAGCGCGCCGAAGCCGACGAACTCGGCCCCGGCGATCCAGACACCGAAGACGGCGACGGTCAGCAGGCCGCGTTGCCAGAGGTGCCGGCCCGCGACGTGGCCGAACTCGTGGGCGAGGATCGCGCGCAGTTCGTCGTCGTCGCACTCGGCCAGCAGATAGTCGGTCAGGAAGACGTACCGCAGGCCGGGGACGGTGCCCGCGACGAGGGCGTTGGCGGTCTTGGTCGACTCCCCCTCGAGCAGGAAGAGTCCGCGGGGCCGATAGCCCAGGTCCGCACAGAGTCGTTCGACCCGTTCGCGGCGCTGGCCCTCGAGCGGGACCCGGTCCTGAAAGAGCAGGATCAGGTACGGCGAGAGACCGAAGCCGACGAAGACGACGGCTCCGAGTCCCCCGATCAGGACCGGCAGCGACGATCCGAAGACCGACTGGATCGCGAAAAAGCCCGCCAGTGCGACCCCGACGGAGACGGCGGTGATCCCCATCACCGCGAGGACGCCCGTGACGACTCGCCACAGCGACGCCGACGTGTCCCGGAGCGAACGCACCGTCGGGTAGGTGCCAAGCGCCATCCCAACGAGCGGCAGCGTGACGACCCCGAACGAGACCAGCACGATCGCGCCGACCTTGAGGACGGCGAGGCCGCCGAGTTCGGGGCCTCCGGTCCCGACCGCGGCGAGCGCTCGGTCGATCACCTCGAGCGCATACAGCCCGATGATCGCCGCGACCGGGAGGGTGAATCCGCCGACCTGCTGGGCGCGGTTGAGCCGGTGGAGCCGATCCTCGACGGGTTCGTCCAGCGCCTCGACCCGGGCGGCGTACGCGCGGAACCCGAGGAACGGGACGACCGCGAGCGCGAGCAGGAACGCGGCGGCGACGAACATACGGGGGCGTTCATTGGTTCGGCTCAAAATAGTGTTGGACGTGTCACAGTACCGCCGCTCGAGGGAGGCGAGACCGTCCCGGTCCGCGACTTCCAGAGTGACGCCACCGGGGGCGGGGTCTGGGACTTCCGGTCGACGGAAACCTTCTATATACCGTCCGGTCAACGGACGGTCATGCGAGACGTCTGTATCGTCGGCGGGGGCGTCGCCGGCCTCGCCGCCTCGATCTTCACCGCTCGCGCGGGACTGGACACCCTCGTTATCGACGGGGGCGAATCCATTCTGGCGCGCAACGCCAGCCTCGAGAACTACCCCGGCTTTCCCGACGGGATCGACGCCCGTCGCTATCTGCGACTGAGCCGCGAGCAGGCCCGCACCGCCGGTGCCGCGTTCGAACTCGGGCGCGTGACGCGTGCGGAACCAGTCGACGAGACGGACCTCGAGCAGGGCTTTCGCCTCGAGACCGCGGGCGGCGAGCCGCTCGAGGCCCGCCGGGTGATCGCGGCCTCGTGGTCGGACAGCAACTACCTCGTGCCGCTGGACGTGGGTCGCATCCAACGGGGGAGCAAGCACTTCGTCAGCACCGACGCAGCCGGGCGGACGGCCGTCGACGGCGTCTACGCCGCGGGCCGGCTGGCCGAGGAACCCCACCAGGCGATCGTCGCGGCCGGCCACGGCGCGAAGGTCGGCCTCGCCGCCGTTCACGACTCGGATGCGAACTTCTATCACGACTGGGTCACCCCCGAGGGCTATTTCACCGGCCGCGGCCGTGAGGTACCGCCCGGCTGCGAGGAGATCGACGACGACGAGCGACTCGAGCGAGATGAGACCGCGAGAGCGCGCATGCTCGAGGCCTTCGAGGAGCCGTTAGACGAGGAGCCGACGATGCACCCGAGCGTCGCGGAGGACTAACGACGCTCACAGGAAGACGATCGGCGCGATCGACCGCACCCTTTTGCCCGCCGGCCGCGTTCGTCCGGTCGATGGAGGTCGCCATCCTCACCGTTGGCGACGAAGTACTCGCCGGAGACATCGCGAACGCGCAGTGGCTCGCGACCCGGGTAACCGACAGCGGCGCGACCGTCGATCGGATCCTGACGATCCCGGACGACCGCGACCGCATCGCGGCGACGCTCCGAGAGTGGACGACCGCCGTCGACGCCACGATCGTGACCGGCGGGCTCGGCGGCACCCACGACGACGTCACCGCCGACGCGCTCGCGGACGCGTTCGACCGTGAGTTGGTCGTCGACGACACCGTCCGGCAGGACGTCCTCGAGAAGGTCGCCGACTACCGGAATCTCGATCCCGAGACGGTCACGGCCGAGGAACTGGACTTCGACGTCGACGCGTGGGCGTCGCTACCCGCGGGAGTCGTCCGGTACTCAACCCGGGAGGGCTCTGTCCGGGCTGTGTGATCGACACCGTGTACGCGTTCCCGGGCGTCCCCGTGAGATGCAGGCGCTGTTCGAGCGCATCGCTCCCGAGTTCGGCGGCGACGCGGTCTCGAGGACCGTCTATACCCCCAGCCGGAGGCGTCAGTAGTCGAAGCGGTCGCGAGCGGTTCGACGTGACGATCGGCAGCTATCCGGACACCAAGCAGCGAAACCGGCTGAAGGTGACCGGCACTGATCCCGAGCGCGTCGACGCGGCGCTCGAGTGGTTGGGTGACCGAATCGAACTCGAGGCCGACGGGTAGCGCCGTCGGAACCATCCTGCGATGCTCCGCTACGTTCGGTGGGTTCCGGGAATCACCGATGAGTGACTCGAGCCGAGGGTGGCGAGTTCGGGACGAGACCTCGAAGAACCGCCTGCTCGAGGAGTTCGAGCCGAGTAACTGTCGGACGAGGGAGTTTCGTCCCACCGACTTATCGAGAGCGACCAGTCACCGGGACCTTTCCTGCTCGATCAACCGACATCTAGAGGCAGATGTGAAGCCCAGAACGCTGGAGCGGTTACGAACGGGACGTTCCTTCACGAGCGAAGTTCTTCGACCTTGTCCTCGAGTTCGCTCTTACTAGCGACTTTTTCGAGTCCGTCATGCGTCGCCCCGCCGCTGATGCTAACGTCGTCCGAATCGCCCGTATAGTAGATCTTCCCGTCGATGGTACTGTCGTCGACGTTGATACTCCCCGTCGCGAGAACGGGCCCGTCGACCGTACTGTCGCCGTCGATGTCGACGTTCCCGTCACTGTAGACGAAGCGCGTGATCCTCGCCTCGTCCGTCATGGTGATGTCGTTACCGCCGGCGATAACGTAGCCGTACACGTCGGCGTCGTCGACGTCGATGTCACCGGCGGAGGTGTTGACGTCCCCGACCAGCGCGCTGTCGTTATTGATGTCGAAGTTGCGGTCCTCGCTCGAGCTGGTGAAATCGCACTCGACGGTGTCGCCGGTGTCGATCGTGACATCGTTGCTGTTAGCCATGCCGGTACTGGTGAGCGGGCCGTCGGCGGCACAACTGTAGTCCCACCACGGCGGGGAGGTCCCGCGGAGTCGGTACGTATCGAGAAGCGTCTGAGAACCGACCACTTGCAGGCGATCACCGACCTGAAAGTTACAATCGGTCTGATCGATCGTGATCGTATCGCCCGACTCGATAGCGCCCGAACTGGGCCACTCGCGACACTCAGACCCGTCCTGTAACTGAACGTATGTTCCGTCTCCCGAGAGGCTGCGAGCATCTTCGATTCCGATGATCACCTCCCCGGAGGGCTGTTCTTGGTATACCAGATCCGCTCGAGGGGGGCTGTCGACGAGATCGGTACTCAGCACGGCCGCGCCGAGAACCGCCATCCCCATCGTGACCATCCCGACCAGGAGGACGGTCCCGACCACGACTGAGACGCCCCGGTCGTCGCGAGACGAGCGACGCAAATTCATTGGACGTACTTACTATCACAGTCACTAACGGTTTTCGGTGGCGAACTCGTCGACGTCGCTTCGTCGCACGAAACGGCGACGACGGACGAGCGGTGCGACCGCGGGACGACGGTACGCCTAAAGGGACCCCTTCCGAAGTACCCGGCATATGCTCGAGGGAGTCAACGTCGCGCTCGGGATCACGGGATCGATCGCGGCCGTCAAGACGGTCGAACTCGCCCACGAGTTGCGACGCCGGGGGGCGACGGTCCGCGGCGTGATGACCGACAGCGCTCGGGGGATCGTCCACCCCTGGGCCGTGGAGTTCGCCACCGAGAACGACGTCGTCACCGAGATTACAGGGGGCGTCGAACACGTCGACCTCTGTGGGTACGACGGCTGGGCCGACGTCTTCCTGATCGCGCCCGCCACCGCGAACACCGTCGGGAAGATCGCGGGAGCCGTCGACGACACGCCCGTCACGACCTGTGCGACGACCGCGCTCGGGGCCGACACGCCGGTCGTGATCGCGCCGGCGATGCACGAACCGATGTACGACCACCCCGGCGTCCTCGAGGCCATCGACACCGTCGCCGAGTGGGGCGTCGACTTCGTCGATCCCCGCCTTGAGGAGGGGAAAGCCAAGATCGCCAGCGAGGAGGCGATCGTCTGTGACGTCGCCCGCGCGGCCGGCGATCGGCCCCTCGAGGGCGAGTCGGTCGTCGTCACCAGCGGCGCGACCAGCGAGCCGATCGATCCCGTCCGGATCGTCACGAACCGCTCGTCGGGCAAGATGGGGCGGGCGGTCGCGAGGGCCTGCTACGTTCGGGGTGCGGACGTGACGCTGGTGCAGGACGGCCCCAAGGTACCATACGCCGACGTTCGCGACGTCGAGAGCGCCGCGGAGATGCTCGCGGCGACGCGGGCGGCCTGCGAGGACGCCGACGCCCTGGTGTCGGCGGCCGCGATCGGCGACTACACCGTCGCGGAGAGCGACGAGAAGATCCGCTCGGGGAAGGAGTTGACCCTCGAGCTCGAGCCGACGCCGAAGCTCATCGACGAGGTCCGTGCCGAGTTCCCGGAGCTGCCGATCGTCGGCTTCAAGACCGAGACCTCCGGCGACGAGGAGGCGATGATCGAGCAGGCCCGGACGACCTTGGAGCGGGCGGGACTTGCCTTCGTCGTCGCCAACGACGCGAGCGTGATGGGCGAGGACCGGACGACGGCGCTGCTGGTCCACGCCGGCGACGCCGCCCGCTACGAGGGGACGAAGGCCGGACTCGGTGGCGAGATCGCCGACTCGATCGCGGCGGTACTGGGCGCGGACGCGACGTCGAAGTAATCGAACAGGTCTGGTCAGGAGAATTATATAGGTGCAGTTCATCGCCCGAACCGATGGGAATACGATCGGGTACGGAACCACACGCGCTGCCGGCCGGGACCGGTAGCGCGAGGTGATCGTGGTGGCCCAACAACAGCGTCCGCCGGACGCCGACACTGACGACGAGACCGACGGCGGCGACGATGACGAGAGCGACGAGGTGGAGGAACGGCTCACCAAGGGCGAGATCTTCGAAGTGCTTCGCAATCAGCGACGGCGGTACGTCCTCCAGTTTCTCAAGCAGGACAACCGCCCCGTGGAACTCGGCGACCTCGCCCAGCAGATCGCCGCCTGGGAGTACGAGACAACTCTCGAGGGCGTCACGCCCGAACAGCGAAAGCGGGTCTATACGACGCTTCAGCAGACGCACCTTCCGAAGATGGACACGTCGGGCATCCTCGAGTTCGATTCCGACCGGGGCGTCATCGAGCCGACCGAGCGGACCCGGGACATCAGCGTCTACCTCGAGATCGTCCCCGGCCGGGAGTTCGCCTGGCGGGAACTGTACCTCTCGCTCGGTGCGATCAGTTGCGCACTGGTCGCCGCGCTGTGGCTGGAGATCTATCCGCTGACGGCGCTTTCGAATCTCGTCTGGATGGCCGTCATCGCGGTGGCGGTGACCGTCACCGCCGTCGCACACATCTATCACGAGCGAAATATGCGCCTCGGCCACGGGGAGCAGCCGCCCGAACTCAGCTACGGCGAGCGGTAAGCGGGCCCGAGACCGCGGAGACGGGACAAGACGGGGAAGCGATCGGCGTTCGACGCCTGCGATCCCGTCCGCGCGTATCGTCAAGTTTTACTCCGCTACCGTCCCACCGACGACATGGATCAACTCAAGCGATCGCTCCTCGAGGCACCGATCATCGAGAAGAACGGCTATCACTATTTCGTCCATCCGATCAGCGACGGAGTCCCCAAACTCGATCCGACCCTGCTGCGCGAGATCGTCATCCGAATCATCCGGAAGGCCCAGCTCGAGGAAGTCGACCGGATCGTCACCCCGGCGGCGATGGGCATTCACATCTCGACGGCGGTCTCGCTGATGACCGACATCCCGCTGACCGTGATCCGCAAGCGCCAGTACGGCCTCGACGACGAGGTCGCGATCTCCCAGCAGACCGGCTACTCGGAGAACGAGATGTACATCAACGACGTCCGAGAGGGCGAGCGGGTGCTGGTTCTCGACGACGTCCTCTCGACGGGGGGGACCCTCGCGGCGGTCCTGGACGCCCTCGGCGAGATCGGCGCGGAAGTCATCGACACGGTCGCGGTCATCAAGAAGGTCGGCGGCGAGAACAAGGTCGACGACGCGGGCTACGACGTCAAGACGCTGATCAACGTCGACGTCATCGACGGCGAAGTCGTCATCATCGACGAAGAAGGCGACGACTGAGACGATTCGGCACGTCGCGCCAGTTCACGGGTGCGGGCCCGAACTCGAGCTAGTTCTCCGCCGATCGAAATCCCTGTTTTCCCCCCTATAGCGACCTCTTCTGTGCATTTGTGTAGTGATCAATGCAATAAACGCCAGTTCCTTCTCCGTTCGTTGTCGACACGTTTATAATA
The DNA here is from genome assembly GCA_000690595.2 of Natrinema mahii. Taxonomy (GTDB): domain Archaea; phylum Halobacteriota; class Halobacteria; order Halobacteriales; family Natrialbaceae; genus Natrinema; species Natrinema mahii. The sequence continues at coordinate 166,257 of JHUT02000005.1, forward strand.
CTTGTGTGGGTAACCCATGCCTATGTCCGACATACCGGATGTACCAAATGTAGATCGATCGCGGCGACAAATGCTTGCTCTCCTTGGCGGCAGCGCATCAGTCGGGCTCGCTGGGTGTTCGGCCCTTCTCAGCGACGACGACGACGAAGACGACGAAACCGACTTCGAGACGAGCGAACACGCCGAGAAAGCACAGGACGCCTGGGAGCGTATCGTAAACAACCCGGGCCCCGACGCGGAAGAGACGCGTACCGAAGCGTACATCGAGATCGAGGAGGCCGTCCGGGACGACATGGTCATGCTCCCGATGTACCACAGCAAGGGCGAGTTCTTCTGGTACGACAACGTCGACCTCCCCCGGATCGGTGCCCTCGGACGCCACCACGTCAAACACAACCGGACCGAAGTCGAGGGCGATTCGGAACTGAACCTGCTCAACGCGACCTTCGACGAGCTGGACCCGATCATGTCGACGGACACCGCGTCCGCCGAGGTCATCGCCCAGCTCTACGACACGCTGACCAACTATCCCGCCGGCGTCGCCCAGGTCGAGAATCAGCTGCTCGAGTCCTTCGAGACGTCCGACGACGGGCTGACGTGGACGTTCACGCTCAAAGACGGCATCCAGTTCCACGACGGGACGGACCTGACCGCCGACGACGTCAAGTACTCGTTCCGCCGGCTCGCCGAATCCGAGTTCAGCGAACGGGCGAACTTCATCACCAGTTCGACGAGCGGTCTCGGTATCGAACACGAGACGACTGATGACGGCGGCGTCGTCCCCGATTCGCTGGCGATCGATGTCGTCGACGACCTCACGTTCGAGATCACTCTTCAAGAGCCGAACCCGGCCGTACTGGACGTTCTTACGTACAACGGATTCTCCATCGTTCCGGAGGGCATCGTCGGCGATATCGAAGGGTACGACGGCGAGGTCAGTCACGACGAGTTCCGGACCGAGATGGCCAACGGGACCGGTCCGTTCGAGTACGACGAGTTCAGCCCCGGCGAAAGTGTCCGACTCGTCCGCAACGACGACTTCTACGGGACCGTCGCGAGCGTCGAATCCATCCACTGGGAGATCAACGAGGACCCCGAATCCAAGTTCACCTACGCGATGGAGAAAAACGCCGACTTCTTCGAGATTCCGACCTCGTACTACGACCCCGACCTCATCGACGCCGAGACCGACGACAACGGCCGGGAGTTCGGTACGTACGGGGAGTTCGAGAACGGCGAGACCACGAACTACCTCGCGGTCCCCGAACTCGGCACGTACTATTTCGCGTTCAACGTCACGAACGTCCCCGCACCCGTCCGAAAGGCCGTCGCGTACGTCACGAACCACGAGGAGTTCATCAACGACATCCTCCAGAACCGCGGCTTCGAAGCGTTCAGCTTCACGCCGCCGGCGATGTGGCCGACCGGACAGGACGGCTACCAGGACTGGAAAGACGAGTGGCCCTACGGCGTCAACGACATGGACCGCGACGGAGCGGAAGAGGTCCTCAAGGAGGCCGGCTTCACCGAGGACGACCCGTTCGAGATGGAAGCGACCGTCTACAAGACGAGTCCGACTTTCCAGGACATGGCCGACGAACTCGCTCGCAGGCTTTCCGGGATCGGCGTCGACCTGAACACCAAGACGACGGAGTTCTCGACGCTTCAGGACCGCGGTGAGGACGGCGACCTCGAGATGTTTTCGCTCGGCTGGATCTGGAGTTGGCCGGACGTCGCGTACGGCCACTTCGGCTTCGAGCCGAAGAACACCGACACGTCGAAGATGCCGAACGAGGCGACCGGCTACTACCTCGACTGGCAAGCGAACCTGGAAGACGAGTCCTAACGACGATACGACTCCGCTTCCGGTCCCCGTTCTTAAAACAATGAGAAGCGAAATATTTAGATGCGTGTGGGAAAGTCAAATCGACGTATACGTATGAAAGATTGTTCGAAAAACGACCACCCAACCGTTCGTGAGCACTTATGAGTCGGTGGAGATACTTCTTCAAGCGGCTACTGCTCTCCGTACCGGTCCTCTTTCTCGTAATGACGTTCATATTCGTCCTCCTACGGATGGGACCGGTCGACCCTGTGGCCGCTCGACTCGGCCCCGAGGCGTCGGGAGCCGAGGCCGCTCGAATGCGCGAACGGCTCGGGCTCAACGACCCCCTCTGGGAACAGTACCTTGACTTCATAACGGACCTGCTGACCCTCGACCTGGGCAAGTCCTGGGTTATCTACGGCGATATGGAGGTGACCCGAATCATCTCGTTCGCCGGCCCACCGACGCTCTGGCTGGGGTTCTGGGCGATCCTGCTCCCGCTGTTCATCGGTATCCCGCTCGGGTTCTACGCCGGACTGCGGCCCAACAGCGGGGGCGACTACATCGCCTCCGTGGGCGGTATCCTGTGGCAGGCGATGCCGAACTTCTGGCTGAGCATCATCCTCCTCGCCGCCCTGCGCAAGACCAAAGGCGGCGGCTGGTTCGGGTTCGACTGGTACACGCTCGGACCGGACATCAGGAGTATCACGGGCACGCCCGAGCTGGCGTTCGCCACGGCCAGCGGTATCGATTGGGGCACACTCGCCAGTGACATCAAGCTCATCCTCCCGCCGGCGCTGGTTCTCGGGTCGGCCTCGATGGCCGCGGAACTCCGTATCGGACGGACCGCCATCCTCGAGACGATCAACTCGAACTACGTCGAGACGGCCAAAGCGAAGGGGCTGACGAACCGCGTCATCATCTGGAAACACGTCTTCAGAAACGCACTGATTCCGCTGGTGCCGGTCATCACGAACGAGGCGTTCCTGCTGATCGGGGGGTCGGTCATCGTCGAGTATCTCTTCAACATCAACGGACTCGGGAAGATTTTCTTCCAGGCGACGGTACAGGGAGACCTGCCGCTTGCCGGAGCACTGCTGTTTATCTTCACGGTCGTGATCATCCTACTGAATATCCTCCAGGACTTCCTGTACACGATTATCGATCCACGAGTGGGGTACGAACGATGAGTGTGAGAGCATCCTTCGAACCGAACGAGACGACAGACGAATCGAGGTCCCTCCGCGAACGCGTCGCCGACAATCCCGGGCCGGCGCGGTTCTGGCTGCTTGGCACCGCCGTGTTGGTCGCCCTCGAGTTCGGCCGATACATGGGTTGGGCCCAGCAGCTCGTAGGGGCAGTCAAATACGTCATCGGTCTGGTAGGGCTGATCCCCACCTGGATCGGCGACTCGGTCGGCGAGGCGACCGTTCCGATCGTCAGCTACTTCGTGAGCGACGCGATCACGCTGGTCTTGCTGTTCGGGATCGCCGTTCTCGTTACCAGATTCACGTCCTGGTCCGCCGTGGACCAGTTCGATCTCGGTCTGAGCGATCGTCTCGTCCGATTCCTCGAGCGAGCCGTCCTGACGGTCGTTCTAGCCACGATCGCGGTTCTGTTTGCGTTCACGCCGGTCGGCGGACTCGTCAACGGCGCGATCGACGGCGTGTTCAACACCCTGTCGTCGATTCCGACGCTCACGAGCCGCGAAGTCATCTCCAATCAGGGCCACAGAACGCCTGGCGGCGGCTGGGACGGGACGTTCCTCGGCCTCTCGCCGGCAGTGGCGTGGGGGATTCGGACGTTGCTCGTCTACGGCTACGCCCTCACCATGATCGTCTGGACCTGGAAGGGGTACACGATCTTCCGGGAACACTACCGGAAAGCGGACTGGACGCCGCGGGACGACACGCTCCGTCGATTCCGAACCCACTACTGGGGACTGTTCGGGCTGATCGTCGTACTCATGTTCATCGTCACGGCGCTATGGGCACCGGCTATCAGTCCCACTACGGCGGACCAGAACATCGCCTCTCCCTACGAGTACGAGATCGAGTACCTCAACGACGACGGCGACGTCGTGACGACCACGCCCGGACAGGCAAACCTCAACAGCCAATCGAACGGGCAAAACACGATCGGTCCGATGAGTTACGACGACTACGACCGCTGGTCACCGTTGGGAACGACATCGTCCGGACAGAACTTGCTCACCCATATCGCCTACGGCGCGCAGACGTCGCTGGTGATCGGGCTCCTCGCGATCGGTCTCGGTGGACTGATCGCGGTCACGATGTCGATGCTAACCGCCTACTACAAGGGGATCGTCGACATCCTGACGGTGATCACGAGCGACACGATCATCTCGATCCCGGCATTTCTGCTCGTGATGATGTTATCAGTCATCTTCAATCAGGGGAACCATCCGATTGCGGAACCGCTCAACGGCGGGCTTCTCCTCGGGCTGATCTTCGCGTTCGTCTACTGGCCGGGGATGTGGCGAACGATCCGCGGCCCGTCGTTACAGGTCGCCGAGGAGGAGTGGGTCGACGCCGCGAGGAGTTACGGACAGACGCCGGTAAACACGATGCGTAAACACATGGCACCATACATCGCAGGGTATATAATGATATACGGCTCGCTACTGCTCGGTGGAATCATCATCTCCACGGCAGCACTCTCGTTCCTCGGTCTGGGTATCGAAGGATCGACTCCCGAGTGGGGACGGCTCATCAACGACGGACGATCGTTCGTCGGCACGTCGTCATGGCACGTCGCGACCATCCCGGGACTGATGATCGTCCTCGTGGTCACCGCGTTCAACGCACTGGGTGACGGTCTCCGGGATGCGATCGATCCGGAGGCGGATACCGGCGGGACCGACGACACCGGTACTGCGGCGGCCGGAGGTGGTGGATAATGTCGGTAGCGACGTCAACCGATCCGATCCTCGACGTTCGGAACCTCCAGACGGCGTTCTTCACCGAAAAGGAGACCATCCGAGCGGTCGACGGGATCTCGTTCGACATCCGACGGGGCGAAACCGTCGGCATCGTCGGCGAGAGCGGCTCGGGCAAGAGCGTGACCGCCCGATCGATCATGGGACTCGTCGACTCGCCGGGACGCACCCTCCGCGGCAGTAGCGTCCAATTCAACCACCTCGAGACGGTTCGAGAGTACGCCTCGAAGTTCCCGGATCGCACCGTCGACCTCGAGACGGTGGCGGCCGACTACGACCCGGTCGCCCTGTTCGACCGCGAGACGGTCGATCTCACGCCGGCTGCGTTCGGTTGCGAAAACGCCGCCGACGTGCCGCTTGCGGACATCGTCGCTGCCGGCTACGGCGACGAGCTCGGTCTCGTCGACGAGGACGACTGCGTGTTCGTCACGGACGGCAGCCCCGACACGCCGACGGAGATCGACGACGGATTCGTCGAGATCACGCGTCTCAGCGGCGAACCGCGGCGACGTATGCGCGGTGGACGGATCGCGATGGTGTTCCAGGACCCGCTGACGAGTCTCAACCCCGTCTACACGGTCGGAAACCAGATCAAGGAGTCCGTCCGGCTCCACCAAGGACTGCGTGGCGAAGCGGCGACGCAGGAAGCGATCGATCTGCTCGAGGCCGTCGGCATCCCCGACGCTCGTCGCCGCGTCAACGAGTATCCACACCAGTTCTCCGGCGGGATGCGTCAGCGAGCCGTGATCGCGATGGCGCTGGCCTGTGAGCCGGAGTTGCTGATCTGTGACGAGCCGACGACGGCACTCGACGTGACGATTCAGGCGCAGATCCTCGACCTGCTCGCCGATCTACAGGCGGAACGGGATCTCTCGATGATGTTCATCACCCACGACATGGGCGTGATCGCGGAGATCTCCGATCGAGTAAACGTCATGTACGCCGGGGAAATCGTCGAAACGGCCGACGTGAACGAGCTGTTTACGGACCCGAGACATCCGTACACGCGCGGCCTGCTCGAGTCGATTCCGGGACAGCAATCCGGAGACCGACTCCAGACGATCGAAGGGAACGTTCCGACGCCGAACGAACCGGCGACGTCCTGTCGGTTCGCACCGCGGTGTCCGAAAGCGTTCGACGAGTGCGATACCGTTCATCCCGTCCCGGTTTCGGTCGACGAGGGGGCCGACGATCACACTGCGGCGTGCCTGCTCTGTCCCGAACACCGCTCGACGGACGACGCAATCGACCAGCACCGCCGACGAAACGCGAGACGGACCGGAGGCGATACCGAATGAGTCACGAAGTGAGCCACGAACCGATAGCGACCGAGACCGACGTACCGACCGACAGTGACGGCGACGTGATGATCGAAGTCGAGGGGCTGAAAACCTACTACGAGAACAGCGGACTCCTCGGTGGGAAGCCGGTCAAGGCCGTCGACGGCGTCTCGTTCGATATTCGCCGGGGTGAGACGCTCGGCCTCGTCGGCGAGTCCGGGTGTGGCAAGACGACGCTGGGGCGGACGCTCCTCCAACTCGAGGATGCGACCGACGGCGAGATCCGGTTCGACGGCGTCGATATCACGACCCTCGGGGGCGACGATCTCCACGAGTGGCGGCGAAACGCCCAGATGGTGTTTCAGGACCCGGAATCGAGCCTCAACGACCGAATGACGATCGGCGAAATCGTCCGTGAGCCGCTGGACGTTCACGAGTGGGAGACGCCGCAAGCGCGGCGTCAGCGCGTCAAAGAGTTGCTCGATACCGTCGGCCTCCAGCGCGAACACTACTACCGCTATCCCCACCAGTTCTCCGGCGGCCAGCGCCAGCGGATCAGTATCGCCCGCACCCTGGCGCTCGAGCCGGATTTCGTCGTCCTCGACGAGCCGGTCTCGGCGCTCGACGTCTCCGTGCAGGCAGAAATCATCAACCTGCTCGAGGACCTGCAAAACGAGTTCGGGCTGACGTACCTGTTTATCGCACACGACCTCTCCGTCGTTCACCACCTCTGTGACCGGGTCGCGGTGATGTACCTCGGGAACATCATGGAGATCGGGCCGACCGAGGAACTGTTCACCGATCCGGCGAACCCGTATACGCACGCGTTGTTGTCGGCGATTCCGGAACCGGATCCGACCGTCGAGCGCGATCGTATCACGCTCCACGGAACGCCGCCGAATCCCCGATACCCGCCCGCCGGCTGCCCGTTCAGCACGCGCTGTCCGGCACGAATCCGCCCGGCGGAGTATCGCGATCTCGACGACGAACTCTGGAACCGGCTCAACACGCTCCGTGACCTGCTCAGCGAGCGCCAGCGCGCGGAGCGCTCGGTTCGCGATCGGCTCCGCGCGGTAGTCGGGAAAGACACGCGCTTCGGGACGGTCGAGGAGACCTACGACGAACTGTTCGGGGACCAGAAGGTGCCGGCACGCGTCCAGTCGGTTCTGGACGAAATCGCGACGCTCGCTCGGAACCACGACGAGGGCGAGGCGATCGCCGTCTTCAACGAGGCGTTCGGCAGCGTCTGTGACGACGAACCACCGGCATATCACGACGTGAGCGACGGCGGGCACCAGAGCTACTGTCATCGGCATACCAACGAGTATCGATCTACGGACGCCGTCCTCGAGAACCGCCACGGGTAACGATGTCGTCGACCGACGCATTCGGTGACCGACTTCGGGTACTCGGGCGCGTCGGGCTGGACGCGATCACGTACGCGATCACCGTCGCGGTGCTCACCGGTATCGGAGCGGTGATCGTCGGCGTCGCGACCGGTGGCGGGATCGTCCGTGCGAAGTACCTACTGTTCGTCGCCGGGTGGATACTCCTCGCGTACGCGACGGTACGGCTGTGGCCGACGTCTCCCGACGACGTCGGCTCCCCGTCGAACCGTGGCGTCACCGAACCGATACCCACAACCCACGATTCGACGCGATTTCAGTCGTTCGTCCGGGCGCTGCCGCCGTTGCGGTGGATCCAACTGCCGCCGTCCGAAAAGCGGCTCACGCCGCCGGGGAAACTCCTGCTCGGCGGTCTCCTGGTGCTGTTGCTGTCGTTTCTCATGGAGACCGCGTTCGGGGTCGGCTGAGATCGCTACCTCCGGAAAGAGTTAACCGACTCCTCTGTTGACAGTGGTGTATGCGCGACGATATCGGCGCTGCCGATCCCGGTTCGCTCCGACGTCGGGATCCGCAGGGCGTCCAGACGGAAGCCTGGAAACAAACGCTCGAGGACACGGAAGCGATCGCTCAGGAACGTCGCGACGAGGGTTGGGAGGTCGTCACCATCATGGCCGCACACACCGATACCGTAAGCCGTGACATGGGCGACGACGATCGGTTCGGTCTCGTTCACGTGATTCCGAACAACTACGTCGAGACCTTTACCGAGATCTTCGACAGCGACGAGTTCACCGAGTATCTGGCGTACGGGACCGAGATCGACGGGTTCATGTTCGTCGTCACGGAGCTGATCGACCCGGAGACCGAGCGATCGATCCTGATTCCCAGTCGATACGATCTTGCCCGCGCCGACGGCATGCTCACGTCCGCCGAGGACGAAGATGCCCTCTACACCCACGTCAAGACGATCGACGGGACGATCCTCGGGACCTTCGAACACGACGAGTACGAGCCGTTCGTCGCCAGGAACGCGTAACCGTCGGGTCCGCGGTTCTCGTGGCACTCATCGACGTACTCGAGGCGTGGAGCGACCGCTGCAGTCTTCGCTCCGGTCGCAGCCGGTACGATCGTTGCTCTCTCAATCTTCACGCGCGGACCCGCGCGCGAGCGGATCATTTAATGAGCGACGCGGCACGGCGACTCTCTTCCCGCACGCCCTCTACTGACGGCCCGCTCGCTTCGATTCCCCGGCTCGGCGGTGACCGGTGGAAACCCGTCTGGACCGGAACCGACACGATCACCGCCGAGATCCGGGACGGTGACTGAACCCACGTGGGTCACGGATTCGCTTCTGGTCCGTGGGTGTCCGCTCGCACATAGTGGGTCGGTATCATACTACTCTATGTGGATAGGGAACAATAGACGTAGTATGGCACCGACCGAACTGGCCAGCGAGGAGTGGTGGAGCGAGTACCGGGACGTCGTAAACGCGGACCCGGAGATGACCCAGCACGGCCGGGACGCGTTCGACGAGAACTTCGTGGTCGGCATCGGCGACGACCACTTCCTGTTGGAGATGCAGGACGGCGAGGTGCGAGATGTCCGGACGCCGGGGCTGGACGACGCGTGGTCGTTCGGCGTCGTCGGGCCGCGCGAAGCGTGGGACGAGTTCGTCAGCGAGGTCCCGGCGGCCCACCACAACGAGGTGTTCGCCTCCTTCTACCGGACCGCAGTCAAGGGCGAGGGAGGATACTTCGACCTCATCGGCAATCATAAAACTATCTTCCAGAACTTCCGGTCGGTCCAGCGCGCGCTCGAGTTGATGCGGACGGCCCACAACGGCGGCGAACCGCCCACTGTGGGGACGCACCGACCGGAGGAGCCGACGGACGAGCCCATTACGGGCCGGTACGTCACCGTCGACCTCGACGGCGTCGACCACCGCATCTACTACGAAGCGGCCGGGCCGGAAGACGGCATCCCCCTGCTCTGTCAGCACACGGCCGGCTGTAACAACCAGCAGTGGCGCCACGTGCTGAACGATTCGGAGATCACCGACCACTTCCGAGTGATCGCGTACGACCTGCCGCGCCACGGGAAGTCGGTCCCGCCATCGAGCGAATCGTGGTGGGCCGACCGGTACGACCTTACCGCCGAGCGGTTCACCGATACCATCGTCTCGATCGCCGACGCGCTCGAACTCGAGGACCCGGTCTTCATCGGCTCGAGCATGGGCGGCACGGTCACGCTCGAACTCGCGGACTGGTACCCCGAGCGGTTCCGGGCGCTGATCGGCCTCGAGGCGGGCCTGGTCACGCCCGGGTTCTACATCCAGTGGCTCGATCACCCACACGTCAACGCGAACGACGTCAACTCCCACGCGACGTGGGGACTGATGGCGCCACACGGCCCCGAGTGGGCGCGCCGTGAAACCCTCTATCTGTACGAACAGGGTGCCAACGGCGTCCTCAAAGGCGACCTCCACTACTACTCCATGGACCACGACTACAGCGAGTCCGCCGCCGAGATCGACGCCACGCAGGTCCGGCTGTACCTCATGAACGGCGAGTACGACTACCTGACTAACCCCGACGACGCCCGCGAGGCCGCCGACGCCATCGGCGAGGGAGCGACCGCCCACGAGATGAAAGCGACCGGTCACTTCCCGATGAGCGAGCGCCCGGCGCTGTTCCGGGCCTATCTCAAGCCCGTTCTCGACGACATCCGCGGCGTCCGAGACGAACCGGTCCCCGAAGTCTTCGCGCCCGAGGACATCGGCGTTGACGCCAACAGGTGATCGCTCGTGACCGACCACGACTCTCCCTCCGGCCCCCTCGAGGGAACGACCGTGTCGCCGCCACAGCTCATCAAGAACGCGCGGATGCTCATCGTCGGCTACGAGGCCGACACCGAGGTCCTCGAGGCGGCGCTGCCGCCCGGCCTCGAGCCGCACCCGAACGGCCTCGTCCAGATGAACATGTACCGAGTGCCGTCGGCCGAGCAGACGGCCCATCTCGATCCGTACACCCTGACCTATCTGACGGTCGAAGTCGCCGATCACGACAGTCGCGCGGTCAGTGACGCGCAGGGCGAACTGCCGGTTCCCGGCCGGTTCTGGGTCGGGTACTGGACCGATTCGCCCCAGCTGCAGGCGTACACCCGCGAGAACGCCGGTCTACCGAGCCTTCCCGGCTCGTGTGCGTGGACGGAAGACGACGGCGAACTCGTCTCGACGCTCTCGGTCGACGGCGAGCCAGTCATCGAAGCCGAAGCGAGCGTCGGTGACGACCAGATCGACACGCTCACCGGCCACCTCCACTACTACGCCCACCGGCAGCTCCCGGACCCGACGGGGAGTCGCGCACAGATCAGCGAACTCCTCGAGTTCCCGATCCCCTTCGTCAGCGAACTGTACGAGGCCGACGTCGACCGCATCGACTTCGATTTCCCCGCGGAGTCGGGGTTCCAGCGGTTCGCTCCCGTCGACCCCCTCTCGACGCCGTCGGTCCTCCACGGGACGGTCACGTTCACCTACCCGCAGGGTCGCCGGCTCCGCGACTACCTCGCCGAGGACTCGTAGGCCCCGCCTCTCGACTGTCTCGAGTGGGGGTTCGACCGCGGCCTCGAGCCGCCATCGGGAGGGGGGTTCGACTCGCGGTCGGACCGACGCTTTCGATGTCGAGCGCTCATCCTGTGATACCTGTCGCTCGCGGATTCGTCCACAGCAGCATTTCCGCGGGAAGAAGCGTTGACCCACGCCAGCACGTTCGCTTCGCTCGAGCGCGGTCTGCTCAACCGACCACCGTACTATTCGACGCTCGCGTCAGAAGTATAGCGGGAGGTAGATTTGAACAACGCGAAGACGTACTCGCTCACTTCGTTCGCTGCGTGCGTCTTCTCTCGTTCAAATCTACTCGTCGTGTTGTCCGGGATTCAGGACTCACTCCTCGCTACGCTCGTCGTTCGTCGTTGAATCCCTGAAAAGTAGCGGGAAGTAGATTTGAACCACGGTCGCAGTGAAACAGCTCCCTGATTCAAATCCACCACCGTACTATACTCGACGCTCGCGGACTTGCTCGCGTCAGAAGTATAGCGGGAGGTAGATTTGAACTACCGATCTGCGGGTTATGAGCCCGCCGGAATCTCCTGGCTATCCCATCCCGCTACCAGTTCATACCCGAGTGTGCTAGTTAAGGGTTGTGATTCGGTCGCCGTATGCGGATTTCTACCGTTAGTCCTGATGGACCTGCCACGTGTAGAGGCTCTCGCAGGTGTAGTTGACGAAGAAGCCGACGCCGATGCCGACCACGTTCGCCGCGACGTACCAGATCGCGTAGCGACGGACTAAAAGCGTCAACACGGCGAGCGTCACGAGAAAGCCGCCGAACCGAACGACGTTCGAGCGCAGGAACCGCCTCGCGAGCGGCCGTAGCCCGACTTCCCCGTACTCCGAGAAGGTCCATCGCTCGTTGATCGCGAAGATGACTGCGATCCCGAGCTCCCAGGAGAGAATCTTCGCGACGACCGGCCCGAGAACCGTCGCTTCGACCAGCAGGACGAGAACGACGTTGTCGACGGTCGCACCGACCGCCCCGACCCCGACGAACTGCCCGAACCGCGTCGTCGAGAGCAAGGCTCGAGCCCGCGTTCTGACGGCCTCCGTGAGGGAATCACTCATCGTGGACTCTCGAGCGTACTCTCCAGTGGCGACGGCGACGGTTTCCCTTTTGCGATCGATCCGCGAAACTGACAGTCACCGAGGAGAAATCGATCGCCAGTCGGTTCCGGTGAGCGGGCCGAATTCGCGCTCGCGAACGCGCGCGCCAGACTCGATCAGACCGCCAGGTCGCTTTTCGCCCGGACGACCTCGACGTCATCGGCGTCGACGTGGTCGACGTCGAGGAAATGCGGCGTGAAGTTTCGCTTCTCGTAGTCCTCGTACTCGTCCTCGTCGCCGACGGTACACCAGAGCTGGACCCGATCGGGACCGTGGTACTCGCCGTTGCGGTTGATCCCGAAACAGACCACCTCGGACTCCCCCTCGTCCCCCTCGTACCGAACGATGGCCCCGTTGCGGATGCCGGGATCGCCGTGGATGATGAGCTGTTTCATACGCGAGCGTTCACAGGAGAGACGATTAAACGCTTCGGAGCGGTGGTGTCGGCCCTGATCGAGGCCGCCCCGACGGCGACCGGCCGCGGAACCGCCGGCCGGCGACGACGGGGACGAACCAAACGGGTTTTAAACAGCGGTGTCTTAGCCCACGGCAAGTGAGATAACCATGCAGATGCCACGCCGCTTCAATACGTACTGCCCGCACTGCAACGAACACCACGAACACGAAGTCGAGAAGTCCCGAACCGGCCGTTCCTCGGGAATGAAATGGGACGCTCGCCGTACCCGGCGTAACTCCTCGTCGATCGGGAACTCCGGTCGCTTCTCGAAGGTACCCGCCGGCGAAAAGCCCACGAAGAAGACCGACCTCAAATACCGCTGCAGCGAGTGCGGCAAGGCCCACCTCCGCGAGGGATGGCGCGCCGGCCGACTCGAGTTCCAGGAGTGATACCAATGGCAGGAAATTTCTACAGCGTCCGATGCAGTGACTGCGAGAACGAACAGACCGTCTTCGGCAAGGCCTCCACGGAGGTCGCCTGTGCCGTCTGTGGCACGACGCTTGCCCGACCGACCGGCGGCAACGCCGAGATCGACCACGAGATCGTCGAGACAGTCGAGTCACGATGAAATACAGCGGCTGGCCCGACCCCGGCGAACTCGTCGTCGGCAAGATCGACGAGATCGAGGACTTCGGCGTCTTCGTCGATCTCGAGGAGTACGAGGAGAAACGCGGACTGATCCACATCTCCGAGGTCGCCAGCGGCTGGATCAAGAACGTCCGCGATCACGTCCGCGAGGGACAGATCGTCGTCTGTAAGGTCCTCGATGTCGACGAGGGCTCCCAGCAGATCGACCTCTCGCTGAAAGACGTCAACGACCACCAGCGCTCCGACAAGATCCAGGAGTGGAAAAACGAGCAGAAGGCCGACAACTGGATGGAGCTGGCCTTCGGCGAGGAGATCGACGACGAGGTCTACACCGCGATCGCGAACGAACTGATCGCGGCCCACGGCGGCCTCTACGACGGCTTCAAACAGGCCGCCATCCACGGCGAGGAGGCCCTCGAGGACACCGACCTCGACGACGACGAGATCGCGGCGATCGTCGACACGGCTCGCGAGAACGTCTCGGTGCCGTACGTCAACGTCACCGGCTACGTCGATCTCGAGAACCCGTCGCCGAGCGGCGTCGACGGGATCCGCGAGGCGCTGGAAGCCGCCGAGGGCAACGGTGAAGTACCCGAGGAAGTCGACCTCGAAGTGAGCTACGTCGGCGCGCCCGAGTACCGCATCGAGGTGCAAGCGCCCAACTACAAGACCGCCGAATCCGAACTCGAGGAGAGCGCCGATCGGGCGATCGCCGCGATCGAGGGCGAGGGCGGCGCGGGCGAGTACCACCGCGAGCGACGCACCGACGACGAATGAAATCGGACATCCGGGTGTGTTCGGCGTGGCACGACGTCCACGATCGCCCGGTGTATACGCTTTCTTCGACCTGTCCGGAGTGTGGTGCCGATGCCGAAAACAGCGCGCCGGCGCCGCTCGACCCCGCGGACCCCCATGGCGAGTACCGACGCTCTCTTAAACGTCGCAACCGCTGATAGGGGTATGGACGAACTCGAGATCGACGCGGTCGCCGAGGTCGAACTGGACGACCCCGTTCTCGTCGAGGGGTTGCCCGGGGTCGGACACGTCGGCACGCTGGCCGTCGAACACGTACTCGAGGAACTCGAGGGCGAGAGTACGCTCGTGCGACGGATCTACTCCCGCGAGTTCCCGCCCCAGGTCAGCGTCGAGGACGGCGTCTCGGAACTGACCTGTGCCGAGATTCACGCCGTCGAGGTTCCTGACGGCCGTGACCTTCTGCTGCTGACCGGCGATCACCAGGCCCAGAGCAACGCCGGCCACTACACGCTGACCGACGCCTTCCTCGACGTCGCCGAGGAATTCGGCGCGACCGAAGTCTACGCGTTAGGCGGCGTGCCGACGGGCGAACTCATCGAGGAGTACGCCGTCGTCGGGGCCGTCAGCGACGAGTCGCTGCTCGAGGCCCTCGAGGACGCGGGCGTCGAGTTCCGCGAGGACGAGCCGGCTGGCGGCATCGTCGGCGTCTCCGGGCTCCTGCTCGGACTCGGCGAGCGCCGCGGGTTCGACGCGGCTTGCCTGATGGGCGAGACCAGCGGTTACCTCGTCGATCCGAAAAGCGCCCGGGCGGTACTGGAGGTCCTCGAGGATGTCCTCGACTTCGAACTCGACTACGAGTCCCTGGACGAGCGGGCCGACGAGATGGAGGAGGTCATCGGCAAGATCCAGGAGATGGAACAGCAACAGGGCATGGACGTCCCGACCGACGACGACCTGCGTTACATCGGCTAGGCGGGGCCGCGACGCGTTCCTATCGATTGCTACGACTGGTGAGGCAGAGCGGGTTCGACCGGGCAGTCGCTTAACTCCGCGGCCGCCGCGAGAACCTGCTCGAGCGCCCCGTTCTCGGCGAGTGTGACCGTCCCGTCGCGAGCGGTCGTCGAGCAGGTACTGTCATCGGCGCTCGCGAGGACGCCGAACGCGTCGGTGGGTGGCGTCGCGGTCGGGAACGACCGTCTGCGGGAACTACTCCTCGAGGACTTCGTAGGAGACGTCGGCGTCGCGAAGCGCGTCGGTGACCCTGCCGACCTCGTTGGTCGTGGCGACGGCCGTCACCTCGAGGCCGCGTTTGGCCCCGTCGGCGGCGACGGAGCCCGCCGCGAACGTGACCGTCGGATCGGTTCCGGCCTCCCGGCAGGCGACGATCGCCTCGACGCCGGCGGCGACGACGAAGTCGGCGTCGGCACAGCGGTCGGCGACGGTCTCGGACTCGATCGCGCGGCTCCCGCCGGCCCGGACGCCGGGGACCTGCAGGACGGTCACCGAGCCGGGCTCTAAGTCCATGACGCCCTCGAAGCTGGTGACGCCGACGTCGGTGCCGGCTGCGGCGTCCGTGGTGGCGACGCCGGTCGCCGGCCCCTCGTCGCCGGGCGTCGCGTGGAGCAGTCCGTCCCTGACCGACAGCGAGACCGTGTCGCCCTCCTCGATGTCGTCGGTCGCGATGTAGGCGGCCTCGCTCATCGCGCCGAGGATGTCGCCGGTCACGTGGTCCGCGAACCGGCGGATGTCGTCGGCGGTCCGAAACAGCCAGTCGACGCCTTCGTTGGTGACGCGATACCGCGACCGCCCCTCCTTCTCGACGAGGCCGTCGTCGACGAGTTCGCGGATGTACTCGCTGACGGCCTGACTCGTTACGCCGACTTCCTCGGCGATCTCCCCCTGACTGACCGCGGGCTGTCGTTCCGCGATCTGGACGAGGATCCGAAACCGCGTCGCGGCCCGCTTGTTATCGAGGACGTCGACCATATGCCGATGGTTAGCGGGAGCGATGCAAAAAGGTACGCGGTCGCGCCGTCGGTCGACCGCCGCGTCTCGCCGGACCGTGGCGCGGTCGCGACCGCGAGGCGTCAAGTTGATAGCGGGAGAGTCCCTCGGGATTACGTGACTATGCCGGCCCTCCCAGCGACGACCGCGGCTCCCGGTTCGGTCGTCGGTTCCGTGACGGAACCCGCAACGTTGCTCTCGATGAGTGTCGGGTCCGTTCCCCTGTCGGACGCCCTCGCCTGGACCGCGATCGGCGCGTTCGTCGTCGCGGCGGTCCTCCAGTGGTCCGGTGCCGTCGATTCGGCCCGCTATCTCGCCGCGGGTGCCTGGGTCGTCTTCGGCGTCTTCTGGCTGACGCTTGCCCCCCACTACTACCTCGAGGTCAAGAGCCCGATCGAGACGCTACTGACGGTGGCGGCGCTGCCGCTGTGTGCCTACACCGGCTATCTGCTCGCTCAGGGACGGGCGTCGCTGCTCTTGCTCTCGAAGGCCGTCGCGTTCATGGGCCTGATCTACCTGCCCGTCGAGACGATCGCGATCGTGCGCACGTGGCTGATCGAGACGACCGCCGCCCAGACCCACTTCGGGATGGAACTGCTCGGCCACAGCCCCGGCCTCGAGGAAGGGGCAAACGGCTATCAGAGCCGCTTTGCCTTCGATCCCGACGAGACGGTGACCGGCCGGACGACCTACATCATCACGGCCTGTACGGGTATCGGGAGCATGGCCATCTTCGGCGGCCTCATCGCCGCCGTCAAAGCGCCGCTCAAGCGGAAGGCGGTGGCCTTCGCGCTCGCCGTCGGCGTCATCTGGTTCCTGAACCTCGTCCGGAACGTCTTCATCGGGCTGGCCTCGCCGTGGGGCTGGTTCCAGCAGGACATCTTCGTCACCATCGCGACGGAGTTCATGGGCGCGCCGGCCGACCGAACCTCCTACATCGTGGCCCACAACTTCATCGCCCAGTCGCTGTCGATCGTCGCCCTGCTGGGCATCACCTACATCGTGATCCGCATCCTCCCGGAGGTCCTCGAGCCCCTCGAGGACGTCCTCTACATCCTGACCGGGACGGAGTACGACCTCGCGGACGCGCTCGGACAAGAGGTGCGGACCGACGGCGGGACGACGGCCGACGCGGACCGATGACCGCGCCCGACGTCGAGATCGACGTCCCCGTCGCCGTCCACGACCGGGCAATCTTCCTTCCGGCGACCGCGACGCTCGTCCTCGCAGACGTCCATCTCGGAAAAGCCGCTGCCTCGAGCGTCGACGCGCCGATCGACGACGGGGCCGACGTTCGCGACCGGCTCGCAACGGCGCTCGAGGCGACCGATCCGGAGACGGTCGTCGTCGCGGGCGATCTCCTCCACTCGTTCTCGCGGTTGCCGCGGGGCCTCGAGCGCGACCTCGAGGCGGTCGTCGCGACCGTCGCGGACGCCGGTGCGGAGCTGGTCGTTACGCCGGGCAACCACGATACGATGCTCGGGGAGGTCTTCTCGGGGCGGACCGTTCCCGAGTACCGGCCGGACGGTGGCGAGACGGTGATCTGTCACGGCCACGAGCCGCCGGCAACGACCGCCGAGCGGTACGTTATCGGCCACGACCACCCCGCGCTGTCGGTCGAGGGCCGCAAGCTTCCCTGTCTCCTCTACGGGCCGGACTGCTACGAGGGCGCGGACGTGATCGTCCTCCCGGCGTTTACGCGCCTCGCGGCCGGCGCGACCGTCAACGGAATGCGCGGCCGGGACTTCCAGTCGCCGCTGGTCCGTGACCCCGATGCCTTCTACCCCGCGGTCAGGGACGCCGCGACGGACGAGGTGCTGTGGTTCCCGCCGCTCGGACGGTGCCGGCGGCTCCTGTAGTCACTCCACTCGTTCCGAGACAGCCGCTCGAGGCGGTCGGACCGCGGGGGCGACGACGGCCGCCTGAACGGTGACCACGAGGTTTCTGAAGAAGTCGCTGAACGTGATCAACAGCACGGCGGCCAGCACGATCAGGAGAAGAAAGCTAAAGAAGATAATCGCCGCCTGTCGCCCGGTGAGGTCCGCCCCCTCGAGGAGTTCGTCGATGGCCATGGATGCCTGTCGACGGAACACCGCCCAGCGACGTAGTCGTTGGGCCGTCGAGTGACTGTCCCGGGACGAGACAGTCGCTCGAGTCGACTCGCGAATCAACCCGACAGGTCGTCGATGACCGCTTCGGCCGCCCGCCGCCCGCTCTCCATCGCGCCCTGGATCGAGGACCACTGCGTGTAGTCGCCGGCCAGATAGACCGGCCCCGCGGGGTCGCGAGCGTCGGGGAGTCGGTCGTGGATCCCCGGCGGCTGGTCGAACTGCGCGAACGGGATCCGCTCGGTACGTAGCGTCTCGAGGTCGTCGAACCCGCGCTCGGGATACCACGACTCGAGGGAGCGCCGGGTCCGTTCGGCCAGTTCGTCGTCGCTCGCCGTCTGCTCCCCGAGATAGGTCGCGCTGATCAGCGTCGCGTCGTCGGGCGCGTACTCGGGGGCGACAGCGCTGTGGGGCACCACGTGGTTCGGCCCTCGCCCGGTCGCGTTCAGCAGGAGCCGACGGCCGGTCCCCAGATCGGTTCCCGCCGGGAGCGCGTAGTACTGGGTGATACAGCCCCGCGCCTCGGTCGGGATCGACTCGACCCCCGTCAGCTCCCGCGCCGTCGGCGGATCGGTCGCGACGACGACCGCGTCGGCCTCGAGGGTCTCGGCGTCGGTCTCGACAGCGACGGAGCCGGCAGCGTCGTGCTCGCCGCTGCTCGAGTCGTCGGCCGCGACCGACTCGACCGTGACATTCGTTCGGATCGTTCCATCGACCTCGCGGACGCGGTCGGCCAGTTGCGAGGGGATCGCTTCCATGCCGGCGGCCGGGACCACCGTCTCGCCCGCCGCGAGGGTTCGGAAGGTGTACTCGAAGACACGCCGCGAGGTCGAAAGCGAGCGGTCGAGCGTGATCCCGCCGTAGAACGGTGCGACGAAGCCCTCGATGAACCGTTCGGAGAACCCCCGACTACGGAGGAAGTCGTCGATCCGCTCGTCGTCTCGGTCGAAGATGTCGTCCGGATCGGTCCGCCGGAGCCGGAGCCAGAGCCGGGCCACGCGGAGCGCGTCGCCGACCGAGACGTACGGGTTCGACAGCGTCGCCGGGATCGTCTTCGGTTCGCGGAGCGGGTCCGCGAGCGTCGACAGCCCGTCGGGGCCGGCGATCGTCGCTCCGGGCGCGAACCGGCGCAGCGTCAGTTCCCGGAGGTCGAGTTCGCGCCGAACGGCGGGATAGGCGGTAAAGCAGACCTGAAAGCCCCGGTCGAACCGAAAGCCGTCCCGCTCGCGGGTTCGGACGCGGCCCCCGGGCGTCTCGCGGCGTTCGAACAACGTCACGTCTGCACCGGCGGCGGCGAGGTGCCGGGCGGCGACGAGCCCGGCCAGCCCACCGCCGGCGACGGCTACCTGCGGAGTCGAGCGCATAGCCGTTGATCGATCGCCGATCAATAAAAGAGTCGACCCAACAGTGCAGGACCGGGCGCGCCGGCCACCCGCTCCGCGGCCGCCGTGGCGAGACGCCGATTCGCCGTCGCGTTCCCGCCGCGTCTCACACGTCCGTCAGCAACCGAAGCGCGAGTCCGATGACGATGACGGCGACCCCGCCGAGGGCGCTGGCGATCGGCGGAATCGGGACGACAAGCAGCACCACGCCGGCGAGGACGACGAGCGTCGAGAGCTTGACCATGTGTCCGATACGTCGCCGCGACGGATAGGCCATCGGCACGCATTCACAGCGGTCGCGAGCGACCGTCGAACCGGGCTGTCGTCCGACCGAGGGCGTGACGCGCGGATCGGTCGTAGCCACGCGGCCGCGGACCGCGAGGCGACGGGGAGGCGTTACGGGGTCACGGTTGCCCGACTGTGGTCGCTTGCCGTGGCCGGTACGGTTTTGCCCGTCGCGGCGGCGTTGTCGGTATGGGAGCAAACGACACGGAGACCGAAGAGCGAGCGGCGGACGGCCCCGCGTTCCAGCCGGTCTTCGAGAACCGCGTTCGGTTCGCCGAGACCGACCAGCAGGGCATCGTCTTCTACGGGGAGTACTTCACCTTTCAGGACGAGGCCGTCTCCGCGTTCTTCCGCGCGATCGACTACGGCTACGACCGCATGCGCGCGGACGGCTGGCAGATCCACGTCGTCAACACCGAGTTGAACTACCGAACCGGCGCGGAGTTCGAGGACGTGATCGTCAACGAACTCCGGGTCGCCGATATCGGCACCTCGAGTCTCGAGTACGAGTACCGGGCGAGACGGAAGGTCGACGACGCGGTCCTGGCGGACGGCACCGTCACGCAGGTCGCCGTCGACACCGAGACCGAGGAGCCGACCCGGATTCCCGACGCGTTCCGCGAGGCCGTCGCGGCGTTCCAGGGCGGCCTCGAGACCGACGGGTAGAGCCGCTGATTCCAGTCGAATCGATCAAAAAACGAGCGCGAACCGCCGGTCAGTGGACGCCGACGTACGCCTCGCGGACGTAGTCGTTGTCCGTGAACTCGTCGTGTGGGCCCGAGAGTTCGATCTCGCCGGTCTCGATCAGCGAGAGCCGGTCCGCGTGGTTCAGCGCGAACGTCGAGTTCTGCTCGGCCAGCAGGATCGTCAGCCCCTCCTCTTGCTGGAGTTTCTCGAGCGCTTCGCCGATGTCCTCGATGATGACCGGCGCGAGCCCGAGCGTCGGCTCGTCCAACATGAGCATGTCGGGGTCGCTCATCAGCGCGCGGCCGACGGCGAGCATCTGCTGTTCGCCGCCGCTCATGGTCTCGGCCTCCTGCTCGCGGCGGTCGTCCAGCCGCGGGAACAGGTCGTAGACCATCTCGAGGTCGTCCCGCACCGCCGCCTTGTCGTCGCGGAACTGCGCGCCCATCAGCAGGTTCTCGTGGACCGAGAAGTACGGGAACAGGTCCCGGTCCTCGGTGCAGTAGATGAGCCCGGACTCGACGATCTCCTGGGACGGCTGTCCCGCGAGATCGCGGCCGGCGTAGCTGATCGATCCCTCGTAGTCGAGGAAGCCAGCGACGGCGTTCAGCATCGTCGTCTTCCCGGCCCCGTTGGGGCCGATGACGCCGTAGATTTCGCCTTCCTGGATCGACAGCGAGACGCCCTTCAGCGCGTGTGACTTGCCGTAATAGACGTTGAGGTCGTTGATGTCGAGTATCGTATCGGACATTAGAGTCCCTCCCCAGCGAGGT
Source organism: Natrinema mahii (assembly GCA_000690595.2). Taxonomy (GTDB): domain Archaea; phylum Halobacteriota; class Halobacteria; order Halobacteriales; family Natrialbaceae; genus Natrinema; species Natrinema mahii. The sequence goes on from JHUT02000005.1 coordinate 187,421, forward strand.
ACGCCTCCTGGACTTGTTCGTTCTCGGCGATTTCCTCCGGCGTGCCCTCCGCGAGGAAGTCACCGTTGTTGAGGACGACGATTCGATCGACCAGATCCATCAGGCCGCCCATGTTGTGGTCGACGACGACCATCGACATCCCCTGCTCGCGGAACCGCTCGATCTGGTCGGCCAGCTCGGTGATCTCGGCCTGGTTCATCCCCGCGAACGGCTCGTCGAGCAGCATCATCTCGGGCTCGGTCGCCAGCGACTTGGCTATCTCGAGCCGACGGACGTCCGCGTGGGGCAGTTCGTCGGGCATCTCGTGGAGATGCTCCGCGATGTCGATGCGGGCGGCGTAGTCGTAGATCTCCTCCTCGCTGGCACCGCCGCGCAGCGAGACGATGCTGTTCGGCAGCGTGAACAGCTTGATGTTGCCCGCGACCGACATCGAGTCGATCGGGTTCGACTCCTGAGAGACCCGCGAGAGGCCCTTGTTGACGACTTCGTGGGTCGAATCGTCGGTGATGTCGGATCCGTTGAACCGGATCGAGCCGTCGGTGACACCGTAGCTGCCCATGATGCAGTTGAACACCGTGGACTTCCCCGAGCCGTTCGGCCCGATCAGGCCGACGATCTCGCCCTCGTCGACCTCGAACGAGAAGTCGTCGACGGCGACGAGCCCACCGAATTTCTTCGTGAGTCCGTCGACCTCGAGGACGCTCATCGGCGATCACCCCCGAGTCGATCGAGCCCGTGCCACAGCTTGCGGAACAGGCCGTCACGGGCGAACACGAGAATCAACAGGACGATCAGCCAGAGGATCGACCACTTGATCTCGCTCTCGAAGCCCGACAGGACCACGTCCTCGAGCATGATGACGAGGAAGGCCCCGCCGAGCGGGCCGAGTATCGAGCCCATCCCGCCGACGACGGCCATCGCGATCATCTCGATGCTGTTGTCGACGACGACGAACGCGCCGGGCGTGACGGTCCCGAAGCGGTGTGCCAGCAGGACGCCACCGATCCCCATCGGAATCGAACTGAGGACGAACGACCAGATCTTGAACTTGGTCGCGTTGATGCCGGCGGCTTCGACCGCCGACTCGTTCTCGCGGATCGCAACGAGAATGAGTCCGATGTTCGACCGCGCGACGATCAGGAGTGCGGCCGCGATGAGCAACATCGGAATCATGAACGCGTACGTTCGCATCACCGGATCGGTACTGAACACCGTCTCGATCCCGCCGAGTCCGGTCTCGCCGCCGGTATATTCACTCAGCGGCCGGATCAGTCGGTAGAAGATCAACACGGCCACGAACGTAATCAGCGAGAAGTACGGCCCGCTCAGCCGTAGCGACGGCAGAGCGATTGCGAGCCCGATGATCAGCGCGACCAGCACCGAGATGGGGATCGTGATCCGCATCGGTAGTTCGGCGTTGACGTTGTTGAGCAACATCGCGGTCGTGTACGCCGCACCGCCGGACAGCACTGAGTGGCCGAAGCTGATGTAGCCGGTGTACCCGCTCTGGATGTCCCAGCTCATCGCGAAGATGCCCCAGATACAGGCGAGCCACGTCGCCTGCACGAGGGTGTAGTTCCCCCAGAACGGGATCGTCACGAGCCCGAGGAACGACCCCACGAGCAACACGAGTTGGAGGCCGTTCATTTCGCCGAAGTAGCCGCCGAGCGTGCGGTTGTAGACGTTTGCGATCGGCCGGAGGGCCCGATCGACGGGCTCGGTAACGGTACTGAGCCCGTCGACGGCCGCACCGCCGAACCGGCCTGCGGCACCGCTTACTCGTCCGCTGATACTACGTCCGGTGTCGGTTTCGCTACTCATGGGCAAACTCCCTCCCGAAGAGCCCCTCCGGCTTGAGGAGCAAGACCGCAACGAGCACGACCAGCGAGAAGATCCCCTGGTAGCCCGTGCCGAGGAATTCGAGCGTGAACTGTTCGAGGTAGCCGATCAGGTACGCCGCGACGACCGACCCCTTGATCGACCCGATCCCGCCGATCACGACGATGATGAAGGCGATCGCGAGCGGGTTGAGCCACATCTCCGGACTGGTCGTCTGGAGCGTTCCGAGGAACACGCCAGCGAGCCCGGCGAGGGCACCGGCGATCAGCCACGTCCGCGATTTCACGGACTCGAGATCGACGCCCGTGAGCTGTGCGCCTCGCTCGCTCATCGAGACCGCGAGGATCGACCGCCCCTCGTCGGTCCGACTCACGTAGTACCACAACAATCCGATCGCGATCCACGAGACGACGAACCCGAGGATGTACATGTAGTTGATCCGGGTTCCGACGCCCTGGAGATGGAGCGTGCCGTCCGCTATCGGAAGCAGCGTCCGGGGACTGCTCCCGAACTCGTGGTGGATCAGCTCCGTCAGGAGCAACGCGACCATCACCGTCGAGAGGAACGTGATCACGACGTTGTCCTCGATATAGCGGACCAGCCCACCGTATAGCACGTAGGAGGCGACCGCCGTCACGAGCGTCGCGATGACGAGTCCGAGGACCGTCGGGACCGCGATCGCACCGACCACCGACGAGGAGGTCGCGACCAGAAACGCGTACGCGCCGATCATGATCAGTCCGCCATGAGCGAGGTTCAACACGCCCCCGACGCCGAAGATCATGGTAAACCCGATGGCGACGAGCGCATAGATCGCGCTCATCATCGCCCCCAAGATGAGGACCGAAAGAATTGACTCGAGCATGTCTTACGACATCCAGCTTGGCTTCATGTGTTTTGCAGACTGGTCTTGAACCGGGTAGACGACCTCCTGTTTGCCACCGTCGTCGGTCGGCTGCCACTGGGTCATCGGGTAGTTGACCTCGCCGTTGTCGGTCTCCGTCGGTTCGACGTCGTTGGGGTAGTCCGCGTCCTCGCCGGCCAACGAGATGTTCGCGGCCGCACCGTTGTACTCGATGCTCAACATCGCGTCGACGATGTCGTCGAGGTCCTCCGCGTAGTTGACCGTGCCGGCCTCTTCGGCGGCCTTGGCGTAGAAGTGGATCGCATCGTAGGTGTTGAACCCCATGTACATCGGCTTGCTCGGCGGCTCCTGCCCGCTGCCAGTGTACTCCGATTCGTACGTCTCGACGAAGTCCATCGTGTTGCCCGTCAGTTCGGTGACGCCGCCGCCACCGGACTGGGACGTCGTCTCGAAGACACAGCCGCCTTCCGACTGGTCCCAGAACTCCGGGGACATCGACGCAACGTGAACGCCCTCCACGGCGAAGGGGTATTCGCCGGCCCAGTCCCCGAGGAGCTGTCCGCGCCCACCCGCCGCGAAGAAGCGGATCACGGCGTCTGCACCCGCGCTCTCGATATCGTCGAGGAACGGCGTGAAGTTCGAGGTCTGCACGCTGGGAACCTCGTCGTAGACGACATTGAGGTCGCGGTCCTCGAGCAGTCCCGGGAGTCGATCGCGGAAGATCGTCGTCCAGGCGGCTTCCTCGGGCAGCAACGCGAAGTCAGTCCAGCCGTGTCTGTCCGAGAGGTGTTCGGCGTATCCCGCCATCGCCTCGGCCTGGTAGTGGGAGTTGATCGGTCCGGTCCGGAAGATGTTCTTGTACTTCTCGTAGTCCTCGCCGTGATAGTCGGTGATCGTATTCACGTCGGCCGAGCCCGTGATGATGAACGGAACGTCCGCCTCGGCGACCGTGTCCATGATCCCCTGCGTGATCTCGCTGTTGAACGTTCCCACGATGAGGTCGACGTTGTCACGGTTGATCATCTCCTCCACGATCGGCGTCGTGGTACTGGTGGAGAGTTCGGTGTTTTCCGTGATCAGGTCGATCTCCTGGTCCAGAACGCCGTCGCCCGCTTTGAGTTCGTTGACCGCGATCTCGGCGCTCCGTTCCGACCCCACCCCCATCGCCATCCCGGTCGGGGCGAGATGGCCGATCGTCAGCGTGCCGTCGTCGCCGCCGCCGCCGTCGACGCCGCCGAGACAGCCGGCAAAGGCCGTCGTCACCGCACCGGCACCTGCAGCCCCCAAAAACGTCCGACGTCCGACACTATCGTTACCAATTCCGTCTGAATCGATCGTATCGTTATCTTCGTTAACCATTGTGTGTCACTGAGTTACCGATTCTCACACACCAGTTTCGAGTCACCCGTAATAAAGATGAGGGAAGTTAGCAAGGAACTTGAGAACAATACACGAATGTAGAGTTTCTTACCACGGCGTCGACGACGCACCGACTCAGACGGTTTCGAACGGCTCTCGAGAACTGTGAATCCGTGTGGCGTTTCTGACTGCGACCGTCACCGGCGGCTCAAACGATCCGTTCCGTGGCGTCCGGCACCCGCTCGAGCCGATACTCGCCGTCCTCGACCGTGACGAAACCCTCGTGGCGGAGGTGATCGAGGTGAGCGTAGGCCTCGCCGGGGCCGTGGACGATGTGGATCCCCTCGAGGTCGCCGAACAGGTGGGCACTGATCGTCCAGGCATCGGCCGGCCCGTGGTCGGCCAGCAACTCGACGATCGTTGCCGCCCGCTCGCGGTGATGCTCGAGGATCGTCTCGGCGCGGGCGGTCGGGTCGTCGATGGGGTCGCGGTGGCCGGGCCAGGCCCGGTCGTAGTCGCGGTCGGCGAGTCGCTCCAGCGTGTCGACGTACTTTGCGAGGGGACGCTCGACCCGGACGTCCGCGCCGCCGACGTTCGGGGTGTACACCGGCAGCAGGGCGTCGCCGACGAACGCCTCGTCGCCGCCGTCGATCTCGAAACAACACAGCCCCGCCGCGTGGCCCGGCGCGTGGACCGTCTCGAGGCGGTGGCCGCCGACCGCGAGGACGTCGCCGTCCTCGATGGGCGTCGGCTCGGCCGGCGGGCCCTCGATCTCTGCCGACTCGAAGAACGCGAGCAGTTCCCGCCTGGCGTCCTCGGGGACGCCCCACTCCGCGAGCAGTTCGCGACGGCGGTCCTCGACGGCCGCGACGGCGTCGTCCGCCCCGGCGACGAGCGGGGCGTCGGCCTCGTGGACGTAGACGGTGGCCCCGCTTTCGGCCTGAATCTCGCCGGCCAGTCCGGCGTGGTCGGCGTGGAAGTGCGTGAGGACGATGGCGTCGATATCGGCGATCTCGTAGCCGCGGTCGGCCAGCCCGTCGCGGAGGTCCGTTCGGACCGGATCGACCGCGATCCCCGTATCGACGAGCGCGAGTTCGCCCGCGGCGTCGTCGGCGAGAACGTAGGCGTTGTTGCGACCCTCGAACTCGTCGTTGCCGAGCGAAATTCGATCCATGTCGGCTACCCACATGTTCCCCGTTAATAATTGGCGCGATAGCGGACCGGGGCCCGCGACTGCGAACGTGGTGACCTGTCCTCGCTGCCGAACGACGCGCTCGGTTCCGGTCGTGGCATCGCCCGGCGTCTCGCACTCGGCGGAGACTGTCATGCCCACCGACCGCTGCTGAGCGTTTTCCGTGTCGGTCCAGTAACTGACCCGATGACCGACTCACGCCCACTCGACCGCGTCCTCGTCGCCGGTGCCAGCGGGGCCACCGGCGAGGAACTGCTATCCGTCCTCCGACCGACCGATCTCACGGTCCGCGCGACGACGCGCTCCTACGGGAACGTCGACACGCTCGAGCGCCACGGGGCCGACGAGGTGGTCGTCGCCGACTTCTTCGACTCGGGCGACGCCGTCGCGGCCGTCGAGGACTGTGACGTCGTCTGCTGTGCGCTTGGCTCGCCGCCCGGCCTGCGTCACGTGGTCGGTGGCAAGCTCGTCGACCGGACCGGCGCGATCAACCTCACGACCGCGGCCGTCGCCGAGGGCGTCTCATACGTCGTCCTCGAGAGCGCGATCGGGGTAGGCGACTCGAAGGCGGGGCTCTCGTTGCCGGCGAGACTCTTGCTCCGGGGCTCGCTCCGAGCCAAACGGGACGCCGAGACCGCGTTGCGCCGATCGGGGCTTGGGTACACGATCGTGCGTCCGGGCCGGCTCACGAACGACCCGCCGAGCGGGGACGTCGTCGTCGGGCAGGGCGGGGACTCCGTCACCGGCTCGATTCCCCGGGCGGACGTCGCACGGATCATGGCGGCCGCACCGTTTACCCCCGACGCCCGGAACCGGACGTTCGAGATCGTCAGCCGCGACGGGCTCTCGGGAACGCCGCGTCACCGTGTCGACGTCGACTGGGCCGACGACATCCTCACGGCCCGACACGGTCACCGACACGCCTGAGCCTCGTCGAGTCCGAACGGTGGCGTTCGCAGCAGATCTATCATCCCCGAACCTTCGTTGACGCTGCCGGCAAATATTACGAGGGGATACGACGACGAGGGCCTCGAGGCGCTCGACGAGGCCTGCGAGCGCGGCGAGAACGCGATGCCGTATATCGTCGCCGCGATGAAGGCCGACGCGACGATGGGCGAGATCATGACCGGCTTCGAGGAGCAATACGGGGCCTACAGCGAGGTGATCGGGCTGGCTTGAGGGGGGGGACAAAACCGGCCCCGTCCGTGACCGGTGACGGCGGGGGCGATTACACCGACCCGGGAAACGCTCTTTTGGGACCGCGGTGTAGCCGCCGTGAGGATGGCTTCGGACGAGATCGACGACGGGACCGCTCGGGGCGCTCGAGGCCGACTCGCGGAGAAGGAACTGTTCTTACTCCTCTTGGTCGGCATCGCCGTCCTGATGGCGATCACCGGGTTCGTGTTGGTGATCAACTGACCGCCGGTCAGGAGTCGCCCGCGTCGTGGCGGGTCCGGTCGTCGGTCTCGATCACCCGCGCGGCCAGATAGGTCGCGACCGCGAGCGCGCCCATCGTCGCGAACAGGATCGAAAACTGGAGCGCCGACTGGAGCGGGTCGACCCCCCACGGGTTGAACACGGCGAAGACGCCGACGAAAAACGCCATGATCAGGAACGGCAGCAGGTTCACTGCGAGATCGAGCGTGACTTCGGCGTCGAAGGCGCGTCTACTCATTGTGAATCGTCGGGTGCGTCGGTGTGTCTATCGGTCGGGACGCTCAGCCGCGGGTCGCCGCGTCAACAGCAGCCCCGCACCGCCAATCGTCACGAACCCGGCGACGAGAAGCGCCACGCCGCGGCTCGCAAGCCCGGAGAGCGGCTCGAGGGGGCCGATCGGTACCGTTCCGGTCCCGTGGGCGGTCAGTATCGCGCCGACGACCACGAACGCCGCGCCGAACTTCGCCCCGACGGCGAGCGGTCGATCGACGTAGCCCGCGTCCGCCAGGATTCCGGCGACGCTGGCGGCAAAGATCACGAGGCCGGCGACGGCAACGGGACCGAGGCCGACGACGATGCCGACCTCGGAGCCGGCGAGGCCCAGAGCCACGAGCACGTGCCAGGGCGTGGCCCCCTCGGCCCGCTCGGGTTCGGCTCGCTGCGTGTGGTCGCTCACAGGCGACCGTCCACGTCGAGGGAGTAGTATCTGGCCCTACCCTTCAGCGGTCGTGACGGTCGCGAGAACGGAACGAACGGGACTCGAGAGACTGTTCGGTACTCGGTCGTTGCCGAGCGGCGAACCTCGCGGCGAGGGAGGGAGCCGACCGATATCGGGACCGCCGCTTACAGCGCCGCGAAGACGAGCCACGGCACGATGAACATGGCCAGCGTCAGTACGACGAGGATCAGCGCGTACCCGAGACCGGTTCCCGCCACGGTGAGCCACGACGGATGATCGAATTGACCGAGATCGACTGCCATACCGTTGGCATCCGGTGACGAACGCATAAACGTACCGGAACGCGCGACTCGAGGCGGCGCGTTTCCACTGTGGAAGTGGGTTCAGCGGTGGGCGTCCTGATACCGCTCGCGGTACGTCTCGAGACCGAGGCGGGTCCTGCGCCGGGCGGTGAAGCCGACCGTGTCGCAGTGATCGGCGTTGCACTCCCAGCGGACGGTGTCGGAGGCGGCATCTCGCACGACCGAGACGGCCGAGAACGGCACTGTCCGAGCGACCGACATTGGCGGGCACTGTCGTCCCTGCAAGCGAGAATTTGCGAGAGTGCGTTCCGGACCGCTTTTGTCGGGTGACCCGCTACGGACACCCAATGACGAAGATCGTCGTGGTGGACAACCACGGACAGTTCACCCACCTCGAGGGCCGGGCGCTTCGCGACCTCGGCGTCGACACGGAGATCGTAGACAACGACACGCCGCCCGAAGACGTCGACGCCGACGGCGTCGTCCTCTCGGGTGGCCCGGACATGGACCGGATCGGAAAGTCCGCCGACTACCTCGAGGCGGACGTGCCGGTGCTCGGCATCTGTCTGGGGATGCAACTGATCGCCGCGGAACTGGGCGGCAGCGTCGGCAGCGGCGACTACGGCGGCTACGCGGACGTGACCGTCGACATCGTCGACGGGGACGACCCGCTGACCGGCTCCTTACACCCCGAGACCCGCGTCTGGGCGAGCCACGCCGACGAGGTCACCGAACTGCCCGATGGGTTCGAGCTGACCGCGCGAAGCGATGTCTGTGACGTCGAGGCGATGAGCGACACCGACCGCGACCTCTACGGCGTCCAGTGGCATCCCGAGGTCGCCCACACCGAGGAGGGCGAGGAGATCTTCGAGAACTTCCTGGCGATCTGCGAGTCGCGGTAGGCGTCGTCGGCCCTGCTCGAGCGCCGCCCGTCGGGCTGGATCGCAGCGCTTGCGAAGACCGCTGTAAACGTCGCCAGCCGACCGACCGGCTTCGAACGGTATCTCACCGTCTCGTAAAGGGGAAAATTTATGCTGTCTTTATGGGTTATTTCGCGCGATGGCCCTCCGGAGCCGACGCGATCTCCTCTGTGCGACGACCGCGCTGCTCGCGAGCAGTGCCGGCTGTACGACCGAACCGGAAGTGGCGCAGGCCCTCGAGGACCGGGGCCCAACGTGTGAGACGAACTGCGAAGATCGCGACCCCGAAACGACGGTCGTCCGGGGGCCGACACGACCGGTCGAATTCGACAAGACGAAGGGGGCGGGCTACTGGTCCGCCGATCTAAGTCTCCTCTCGTCTCAGCCGGCACGGTATCTCGTCTGGGGCGAGCAGTTCGTCGACGACCTCACGTTCGCCGACGACGGTGCCGGCGACGACGCGGCGGCATTCCTTCGGGAGACGGCCTACGACGAAGCGTCAGTCGCCATAGTACAGTTGGAGATCGGGGCCTGTCGCCGCGTGGAACCGCGTGCCGTCTCGTGGAGCGACGACCGCCTTACCATCTCCCTCTGTCACCCGCTCTACAAGTATGACGTCGACTGTGACGCCGACGGGAAGGAGTGGGTTGCGGCGCTCGTCCGCGTGCCGGACACGTTGAACCCGGTCGATATCGGTGAGCAGTTCGACGTGACCGTTCCCGACGACTGCGGCTCGTCGGCCGACGCAGCCGCGGAGTCGAACGATACCGACGGGACGACACCCAGCAACGAAACGGCCGCGGAGGGCGGCGAGACATGACGTTTGGCAGCGATCGATCCAGTATCGTCACGTCCCGACGCGCGCTTCTCGGGACGGTGGGATCCCTCGCGATTCCGCTTGCCGGCTGCAGCGCACTCCCCGGATTCTCCGCCTCGCTCGACGGCGACCGCCTCGCCGCGCTCGTCGACGATCCCGCCCTCCCGACCGTCAGTCACGGACTCGGCCTGTCGGTAACCGACGAGTACCGCCGAGCCAGCGCACGACGAGTCGAGATGTTACTCGAGCCGATCCCGGAACCGATCGGTGCCGAAACGGTTCCCAACGGGGTGATTCGGCGACGGCTCAAGTCCACTCGAGAAGACGCGCGTGAACACGCCACCGCGGCCGCCGACGAACCGACGATCGGGGCTCGTCTCAAGCGCCTTCGGCTGGCCCGACGGAGCGCTGCCGACGCGGCCGGCATCTGGGCAGCGATCGATGAGGGACGCACCCGATCGGAGATCCTCGAGGCGACGGACGCACAACGAACGAGCCTCGAGTCGTTCGACGAGGAGCGGGCGTTTCTCGTCGGTTCGGACCCGATCGCGGCGGTATGGACCCATGCCGATATCGCTTCGTTGCTTGATACTGCGGCCGACGAACTGGCGTCGGTGTCGGACGTCGACAAGCCGGCACCGTCGCTCGCCGTCGGCGCGATGGCCGCTCGTCTGGAGGTCGGTCGCGCGGCATTCGAGGACGCGTCACACGGCTACGAGACGTTCGTCGACTCGCTCGAGAACGCCGAGCGAGCGGCGCTTTCCGAGGCTGCGGCGTCGCTCGCCGATCGTCGGGATGACAGACGGGAGGTGTTGCCCGACCCGCTGTCGGCCGACCCCCACGAGTACGTCGACCGGGATATCGAACCGGAGTCGACATCCGCAACGGTACTGGACTTCGCAGTACACGAGATCGAAGCCGTGGGGGATGGCACCCCCGTCGGGGAACCGGCCCGTTACGTCCGGGACGCCGCCCGAAGTCTCGTCGCCATCGAGGGGTTCGAGCGCCTCCGGTCACGGATCGAAACGGGAGAGCCGATCGTGATCGAGACGGTCGACGACGTGGCCGCCCGGCGAGACGACGCGATCACCGCGACCGAATCGCTGCTCGAGGCAGGAGCGTTCGAGCGCTGGGTGGCATCGACTCTTCGCGAGCGACTCGAGCGTGCCGATCAGCTCCTGCGGGAAGCCACCGGGCAGTTGGTCGAGTTGAACGCCGTTGGGATGCCGGTTGCCCTGTACTGCCTGACGGCCGGCATGGCCCGCGCGGCACCCGACATCGTCGCCGTCCTCCGTGAGGTCCTCTCGTAACGCTCGAGGGCGCGATTGAGGACGGGGAGAAACCGCGAGTCGAGGTGGCCTGCCAGGCGATCGGGAGCAGCCGCCGTCGATCCAACCGAGACGCTATCCCGTTGGGTGGTGGTCGCCGGCGGGTGTCGGCCCGACCGTCACGCTCTTGCCGGTCCGCCCGAACATGAGAGACAATGACAGTCGACACTGTCGGTCGGTTCGAACGCGCACTCGAGGGACTCGAGGTGGGACTCGAGCGCGTGTCGGCCGCCGACGCGAGCGAGCGAATCGAACGGATCGTCGAAGAGCCGGCAGTCGGCGCGCCGCTGCCGTTCGAGGGCGTCTCGCTCCCCGCGGGCGTGACGACCGAGCCGACCGCGGGGGACCTCGAAGCGGCCCGCACGGGCGTCACGCCGGTCGGGTTCGCCGTCGCGGAGTACGGCACCGTCGCGGTCGAGTCGACGGCAGACGGGGCGGAGCCGATCAGCCTCTATCCCGATCGCCACGTCGCGGTCGTCGCCGAGAGCGACGTCGTTCCGGATCTGAGTGCTGGCTTCGAGCGCCTCGCCGAGGGCTTCGACGCGGGCCGGGACAGCGTCGTCTTCGCGACCGGCCGGAGCGCGACCGCCGACATGGGTGATCTCGTCCACGGGGTCCACGGTCCCGGCGATGTCGACGTGATCGTCCTGGAGGACCGATAAGATGGCCCAGCGATCACGCACGCAAACGGCCGATCACATCCGTCACCTGCTCGAGACGGAGGGCGAGGCCATCCACGCGCAGGCCAGTCACTCGAATGAGCGCCGCGACGCAACCTACGCGGCGACCGACGACATCGAGGAACTGCGGACCGAGGCCAGGGCGATCAAGGAAGACGCCATCGACCGGCTGCCGGACCTGATCGAGACGGTCCGCGAGGCCGTCGAGGCGAACGGCGGCACCGTCTACGTGGCCGACGACGCCGCGGACGCGAACGCCTACGTGGCCGACGTCGTCGAGACCCGGACCGAGGAAAACGGGGTGGTCGGGGAGACCGACACGCCATCGGTCGTCAAATCGAAATCGATGACGACCGAGGAGATCGACCTCAACGACGCGCTCGCGGCCGAGGGGATCGACGTCACGGAGACGGACCTCGGCGAGTGGGTGCTGCAGGTGGCCGACGACACGCCCTCGCACATCGTCGGCCCGGCGATGCACATTTCCCGCGCGGAGATCGCCGACCTGTTCAACGAGCGGTTCGACCCCGACGAGCCGTTCGAGACCGCCGCGGAACTCACGCAGTTCGCCCGGGACCACCTCGGCGAACGCATCACCGAGGCCGATGTCGGGATCACCGGCGCGAACTTCGTCGTCGCCGACAGCGGGACGATCGCGCTCGTGACCAACGAGGGCAACGCCCGCAAGTGTGCGGTCACGCCCGACACCCACGTCGCGGTCGCCGGCGTCGAGAAACTGATCCCGACGCTGTCGGATCTCGAGCCGTTCGTCGACATCATCGCCAAGAGCGCGACCGGCCAGCCGATCTCCCAGTACGTGACGATGCTGTCGCCGCCGACGGACTCGCCGACGATCGATTTCGACTCGCCGGACGAGCCGATCGTGGGCGAGGGAACTGGTGACGAGTCCGATTCGGCGGACGGAACCGGCGACCCGGACCGCGACTTCCACCTCGTCCTGCTGGACAACGGTCGCACGGACATGCGCGAGGACGATCAGCTCCGGGAGACGCTGTATTGCATTCGCTGCGGGGCGTGTTCGAACTCGTGTGCCAACTTCCAGTCCGTCGGCGGCCACGGCTTCGGCGGGGAGACCTACTCGGGCGGGATCGCTACCGGCTGGGAGGCCGGCGTCCACGGCCAAGACTCCGCAGCCGAGTTCAACGACCTCTGTACCGGCTGTACGAACTGCGTCGACGCCTGTCCCGTGAAGATCGACATCCCGTGGATCAACACCGTCGTCCGGGATCGCGTGAACCGCAGCGACGAGCCCGAGGCCTACGACTTCCTCGTCGACGGCCTCACGCCCGACGCGGAGGAAGGCGGGCTCGACCCCGGTAAGCGTTTCTTCGGCAACATCGGCACCGTCGCGAAGGCCGCCAGCGCGACCGCGCCCGTCTCCAACTGGCTCGCCGACGCCGGTCCCATCCGCGTGGCGCTCGAGCGCACCCTCGGAATCGACCGCCGGCGCGACCTGCCGACGTTCCAGCGGGAGTCGCTCGTCGAGTGGTTCGAGGGGCGAGGGGGCGCTGAGGCCTCGAGCAGACGGGCAGACCAGGCCGCGGCCCGGGGCGGCGGTGCCGACCTCGACCGCGAGGTCGTCTGCTACCCCGACGTCTACACGAACTACGTCGACGTCGAGCGCGGGAAGGCGGCCGTTCGAGCGCTCGAGGCGCTGGGCGTCCCCGTACGGGTCCCGGACCTGCCCGAGAGCGGCCGCGCCGCGCTCTCCCAGGGTATGATCGCGACGGCCGACGAGCAGGCCAGCAAACTCTACGCCGCTGTTGCCGAGGACCTCGATGCCGGCCGGGACGTGGTCGTGATCGAACCCTCCGATCTGGCGGCCATGCACCGCGAGTACGAGCGCCTGCTCCCCGAGGCCTCCTTCGAGCGGCTCCGCGAGAACAGCTACGAGATCTGCGAGTACGTCTACGGCCTGCTCGAGAACGGGGCCGACCCCTCGGCGCTGTCGACCGGCGACGGCGCGGAGCCGATCGCCTACCACTCCCACTGCCAGCAGCGCACCCTCGCGCTCGAGGCCCCCACCGTGGCCGTCCTCGAGCGATGTGGGTACGCGCCCGCGACCGCCGACGCCGAGTGCTGCGGCATGGCCGGCTCCTTCGGCTACAAACAGGAGTACTACGAACTCAGCGTGGACGTCGGCGAGCGGCTGGCGACGCAGGTCGAAGACGCGGAAACCGTCGTGGCGTCCGGCACGTCGTGTGGCGACCAGCTCGAGGCGCTGCTCGAGCGGTCGGTTCCGCATCCGATCGAGTTGCTCGCGCCCGGCGGCCGGCGGACGTAGTGGACGCTCGGTCCCGGCGACGATCGCGTCTCCGGTCGCGGCGACGAGGGAAGCCGGGTGCCGACCGTCGCTCGCGGCCTCGAGCCTCCACTATTACGTAGCGCCGGCGACGCCGTACCGGTATGCAGTCGCTTTCCATGCACGATCACGTCCGGCCGACCGACGGCGACTATCCGGGCGGAATCTACCGCGTCGTCGGGACGGGCGACGCCGTGACCCTGCTCCGGGTCGGCGACGCCGACGGCCGGCGGATCAACACCGGCGAAATCGTCACCGTCGCGGAAAGCGATCTCGAGACGTTCGAACCGGCCGAAAACCCCGACGGGAACCGGCCGCTCGGGGCGACCGTCGCCTCGAGCCTCGAGACGGTGTACTGGCGGCTCAGAGCCTTCGGACAGCAACTGGTGGCACATCCGATCCCCGCTACTGTCGTAGCGGCACTCGTTGCGGTCGGGTACGTCGGTGACGCCATCGGTCCTCTCCCGGAGTCCGTCGCGAGCGTGGTGCTGTTGGTCGGTGCCGTCGGACTCGCGTTCGTCGGCGGCGGCTATCTGGACTGAGGAGTCAAGAGACGGGGCGATCCCGACCGCCGAACCGGGCTGCTACGCTTCGAACAGGTCGTCGACGGCCTGTCGCGCGGTGAGCGCGGCGTCGTCGGCGACCTGCTCGGGGTCGGGTTCGTCCTCGCCCTCCGGCGCGTTGAGGTAGACGTCGACTTCCAAGACGCCGTCCTCGAAGACGACGGTGACGTCGTAATCGCGCACGTCGGACTGTTTGTACTGTGAAAAGATGACGCCTTCAGCCGCGTCGGAAGCCGTCTGAACGACGGTCTCGTCGGACGGCTCGTCGGCTGTCATTTACGCGCCGCCAGCGCCCGGGCCGCCGGGGCCGGCCGGGCCGCCGCCCATGCCGCCGAGCATGTCCTCGAGCTCGTCCTGCAGGCTCTCGAACTGATCCTGGACGCGCTCTTCTTGCTTCTCGAGGGTCTCGAGGCGGATCTCGAGCGAGTCGACCTTGTCCTCGAGGTCCTCTTCGGCCTGCTCGTAGTCGGTCTCGACGAGGAGTTCGCCGACGTTGCGGTACATCGTCGTGCCTTCGTCGATGTTCTCGAGTTCGTCGAGGGCGTTCTTGGCTTCGGTGAGGTTCGATTCGGCTTCCTGCTTCTGGACGGCGACTTCCTGTGCCGTCTCCTGCAGGTCCTGGAGCTGCTCGATTTTCTCCTGGGCTTCAGGAGGCAGATTTCCTTGCATGTCTCGACCGTCGCCCTCCGGACTGATAAAGACCAGCTTTGTCTTCCGATCCGATCGCAACCGGTCGACGCCCGCCCGGGTCGCGTTACTCGGGGCCACGCCCGTCGGCCGCGACGGCGTCGTCGCCGGCCGTCGGCGCGGCTGCGCCGGCGGTTCGGATCACGAGGTAGCCACCGCCCAGAAAGAGCAGCCCCCACAGCAGGAAGAGCATGTCCCACAGCAGGAGCGGCCCGGGGCCGGCGGGCCAGACGTGGTGGAGCCCGAGCAGCTGGTGGTCGACGAGCCCCTCGACGAGGTTGAACGCGCCCCAGCCCATGACCGACGCGCCGAGCAGCGTTCGCCCGGAGGCGGGCACCGAGCGGAGTCGCCACGCCCGAAACAGGAGAACGATCCCGATGATCGTGAAGGTGTACGTCGCGAGGTGGAAGATCCCGTCGGCCATCACGTTGAGTTCCAGATCGGTCGCGACGCTCGCGTCCGGATACGAGGAGAGCATGTTGTGGATCTGGAGAAGCTGGTGGAACACGATGCCGTCGAAGAACCCGCCGATTCCGATCCCGAGCGCGAGGCCGGCGATCACCAGCGGCTTGGCGGCGGTGTCGAGCCCGAGCCACGTTCCGTTCCGGTCGGCCATAGGGTGGGTTCGGTGACGGGAACGAAGACCCCGCTGCCTGCCGGTACAGGGGAGATAGAACTATCGGGACTCGAGCGCTGCCTCGCCGACGTCGGCGGTCCGTTCCGCGACGTCGATCAGCGAGAACCACGTGTTCACCGCCGCTCGAAGGGCGATAACGTCGTCCGCGTCGATTTCGACGAGAACGCGCGAGTCCGTCCGTTCGAGGGTCGTCCGCGAGCGGTCGTCGTCGATCTCGCCGATCTCGCGGGCGACCGAGTCGGCGACGAGGGCGGCGCGCGACGGCCGGTCGTAGTCGAACTCGAGGGTCGCCTCGTGGGCGGCCACGTTACTGAACGTCGACTTCCTTGACGTCGCGGCTGCGTTCCTTCAGAAGGACGCGGTGGCCGCAGTAGGGACAGCGGACGCCGCCGTACTCGTCGAGCTGGACGTCGCGTTTACAGCGGGAGCATTTGTAACTCATACTGAGTACCGAAAGGGGTTATTCGTCGTCGTCCTCTGCGAGGGCAGCGCGGATCGAGCGCTGGGCGGTGCGGCCGGCGGGGGTCTCGGGGCGGTACGCGCCGCCGGTAAAGACCTTGCCGGTCTCCTCGTTCTTCCAGATGCCGGTCCCGACGCGGGTGACGTCGTCACCGTCGACCTCGGCGTTTTCCATGTCGTCTTCGATCTCGCTGACGCGGCGTCGCGCGACGCGACCGTAGCGGGCACCGAAGCGGCCGGCGCTACCGACGCTTCCTTTCTTGGCCATAGTGGTCGTCTCTATCGGCAGCGGATTCTTAAACCTGTTGAGTCGCATCGGTCGCTGCGCCCGCCGTGTCGGCGATCACGAGCCGCCGACCCGTTCGGCGACTGGCCACGCGAGCAGTTCCAGAACGACGACGGCGAGCGCGGCGAGGTAGCCGGCTACGGCCAGCGGTGCAGTGACCAGCCCCGCCCCGACGGTCGGGGCCGCAAGCAGCGTCCGAATCCCGAGGCCGCCGACCGCGAGCAACGGGATCAGTGCCAGGACCGCGTCCGGTCGCTCGAGCATGCTAATTATATCTAATTACAGTTGGGACAGTAAGGCTCAGACAAGCAGCAGTAACTGACACTTCCATCGATCCGGGACAAAAATCGCCTCGAGAGGGTCACGGTCGGATGACCGCCATCGGGACCGAACACGGCGACCTTACCGGAATTCCGCATCCGCGAGGACGTCGTTCAGATCATCGCGGATGCGCTCGCCCATCTCGCGGTCGCGGGCGGTCGTGACGACGCGGTTCTCCTGAACGCTCGAGCCGTCCCGGAGCAGCATGCGAACGTTGCCGCCGTCGTCGGCCCGGGTCACCTTCGCGCGCATGCCCGACTGGGAGCCCTTGCCGCCGGCGTCGATGGGGCCGGGAATCACCTTCTTGACGTGGGGGTGTCCGGCGACGGTCTGGATGGCGCTCATCCCCGTTCGGCCGCCGATCAGCGTCGAGTGGCTGCCGCCGATCTTCTCGGCCGGCGGGGTCTCGACGACGTCGAGCGCGCGATTCCCCCGGCGCTCGAGGACCGCCTGCACGGGATCGTCGTCGTCGACGCGGTAGAAGGGGTGGTGGACGTCCTCGCGGACGGCGCGGATCACCGCCCGCGTCCCGCCGGCGTAGACCTCTTCGGGGCGCTTGCGACGGATTTCGTCGCCGATCAGCCCCGCGAAGTTCCGGAGTTCGATCGGCTCGTTCTCGCCATCTTCCGGCGTCGTCGTGATCGTCGTCTCGCCGAGGACCAGTTCCTCGGGGTCGGTCGCGCGCGCATCGCGCTCGTCGGGCTCGCCGGCGAGCATCGTGATCGTCGCCCTGTCGCGGGCCGCCTCGAGGACGATCGCTTCCGTGTTCGCCTCCCGGCAGACCAGACAGAAGTCCCCGGGTTTCTCGAGGGGCGACGCGCAGTGACGACACTCCATACTCGCCGTTGAGGGGACGGACCTAAAACAGACTTGCGTTCGAACGGGCACGGCGGCGGTCGCCCGTTGCCGCGGCTGGCATCAGCCGCTGACGATCCGCTCGTCACTCGCGACGTTACCGGCCCTGTCGGTGACGGTCGCGACGATCCGGTAGCTCCCGCGGCGGTCGTTTCCGCGTGCGGTCAACCTCGCGCTCGCGGTATCGGCGTCGCCGCGCAGGCCCCGTTCGACCCGCTCGATGACCGTTCCGGTGTCGGGATCGCGGAGTTCGAACACGGCTCCCGCGAGGTCGCCGTCGGGGTCGGTCGCCTCGAGCGTGACGTCGTAGCGGTCGTTCCCGCCGGTCTTTGCGGTCACGTCGGTGATCGTCGCGCTGGGCGCGACGGACGAGTCGGACCCGCCGCCGCGGTCCATCACGCGGATGTCGAACGGCACGGTCCGTGCGGGTTCATCGCCAAACTGCAGGGTCGCCTCGACGTCGCGGGTTCCGTCCACGTCGGCCGGTGCCTCGTAGACGAACGTCGCCCGTCCCTCGGCGTCGGTGACGGGCTCGACCGGGCGAACCGTCCCGTCGCCGGCGACGCTGCCGGTTACCGCCACGCCGCTGACGGGGTTGTCGAACCGGTCGCGGGCCTCGACGACCAGCCGCTGGCGCCCGCTCTCGGGGATCGCGGTCTCGTCTCCCTCGAGGTCGGTGAGATACGCCGCGGTCCCGTCGCTCCCACCGTCGCCGACCGAGACCGCCCCGAGCCGGAGTTCGTAGGTCGCCCCCCGCTCGAGCGTCAGGGTCACCCGTCCACAGGGCTCGGGCGGTGCCGCCTGACACTCGACGCTCGTGACGTACCGATCGTCATCGGAATCGCCCGCGGGGTCGAGCTCGTCCGCCAGGAGATCCCGCCACTCGTCCTCGGAGAGTCGGCTCGGCAGCGTCAGCGTGATCGGCTCGCCTCGGTCGCTGACCGTCACCGTCCGGGCCGGCGCGCTGGTCGGCTCGATGTCGACCGAAACGTCGTCCGCCCGCGAGACCGACCGCTCGCCCTCGAGCGCGACGAGATCGAGCCGGCGACCGTCGACGAGGTCCTGGTCGGACCGGGTGACCGTTCGTTCGTCGAACCGGTCGTAGCGGACCCACGGCTCCACGACGGTCGTCGGTGCGCCCCCGTACTCGTTGTAGTTGGGGACGTACTCGAGCGCGCGGGTGTCGTACGGCCGGGGCGTGCCGTTCCAGTAGTCGCCGGTCTCGCCGGCCGCCGAAGCGTTGTCGATCACGACGGGCCCGGCGTCGGTCGTCCGCACCGTCCCGGACGCCGGCGGCGGGTTGACGAAGAACAGCCGCGGCGGATAGCGGAATCCGGCCCCGATCGCGACCGTCTCCCCGTTGCCGGACGCGGCCACCCGATCGACGGCCCCGTCGACCTCGCCCAGCTCGCTCCGAACCCGGTCGTTGTGCTGGAACTCGAGGTTCTCGTTCAGGGCGGGGATCGCCGTCATCTGGAGGAGCGCGAGCAAGGCGAGCGCGAGCGCGAACATCAGGATCGCGCCGATGACCGGCGAGACGGCCCGGTCGGTGCCCGATCGCGGTCCGGGGCCGCCGAACCGCGCGATCGGTCGCGAGTCGGTGCCGTGCCGGCTGTCGGAGTGAGGTCCCGTCATGGTTACACCAGGAGGTAGAATGCGACGACGGTGAGGACGACCAGTCCCAGCCCGTACTTGAGGCCGCTGACGACGTCGTTGTTGGCCAGTTTCCCCGCGATGAGCCCGCTGCCGAACCCCTGAACGAGCGCCGAGTGGAGGAACAGCACCTCGTAGGTCTCGACGGGGATATCGCCCAGCGAGGCGGGGCTCTCCGCCGCTGCCGCCGTCGCCGTCGCGTCCGACTCGGCGGCCAACTCCGCGATCGGCGTCAGGTAGCTCGCACTGACCATGACGATCACCAGCAGATAGACCAGAAAGCCGATCACGACGATCGCCACGTAAGAGCCGACCTCGCGGCGGCGCTCCCGTGCGAGTTTCGCCTGCGCCCGGGTGTTCTTCGCCGCGATCTCGAGCAGGCCGTGGAGGTCGCCGCTCGAGCGGCTCCCCTCGGCGACCAGCGTCATCGTTCGGGTGAGTTGGGGGACGTTCAGCCGGTCGGCAAAGGAGAGCAGGGCACCGGTCAGGTCGTGGTTCCACGCGACGTCGTTGCGGACCCGGCGGAGTTCGACGGCGAGCGTGCCGCTGGCCCAGCGCGTGACCAGTTCGAAGGCGTCGACGACGTCGACGCCCATCCGATTGGCGCTGGCGAGGATGCCCAACACGTCGGGGAACCGTTCGGTGATCGTCTCGGTCCGGCGGCGTTCGCGCTCGTGGAGGACCGCGAGCGGCGCGGTCGCGGTCACCAGCGGCGCGACGGCGAGTCCGACGGTCGTCCGCAGCGGGGCCGCGAGGACGCCGGCGACGGTCGGCTCGACGAGCCCGGTCCAGACCGCGAGGCCGGCGACGGCGAC
This sequence comes from Natrinema mahii, assembly GCA_000690595.2. Classification (GTDB taxonomy): domain Archaea; phylum Halobacteriota; class Halobacteria; order Halobacteriales; family Natrialbaceae; genus Natrinema; species Natrinema mahii. The sequence goes on from JHUT02000005.1 coordinate 207,438, forward strand.
GCCGACGGGCACCGTCACCGCCAGCGAGAGCGGCGGCCGGCGGCGGATCGCCCGGAACGGGTCCGACAGGAACGCCCGGACGCCAGTCTCGCGCTTGGCTCGCTCGTAGGCGTCGAACCGCGGGTCGTCGGCGACGGTCTCGGGGTCGATCGCCCGGTCGGCAGCGTCCGCGAGCGTGGCCGTCGGTACCTCCAACGGCCGCGAGAGCAGGTCGACGAGCAGCAGGAAGCCGGCCATCGCGAGCGGGAAGCCGACGTAGACGAGGACGGCGATGGTCCCGACCGTCTCCGCCCCGAGGAAGCTCACGACCATCAGCACCACGATCAGAAACAGCGGCGCGGCGACGAACGCGACAACGAACACCTCGCTGAGCATCCCCAGCGTCTCGATGAACGACGACTGGGACGCAAGCGCGTCGTCTAAGGCCTCCTCGGACTCCTCCTCGAGGAACGTCTCGAGGTCGCCGCCGGACTCGAGGACGCCCAGCAGGTCGTCGAGGAACCGGCGGAACTCGTCGCTGGGCGTCAGCGTCCGGGCGTTGTCGAGCGCCCCCAACAGGTCGTTGCCGAACAGGTCGATCTCGCGGACGACGAGGTCGAACTCGTTTGCCACCTCGCCGTAGACCGCCTCGCTGTCGCCCAGTCGGCGACAGACCTCGATGACGTTCGTCCCGCCGCTGGTCAGCGCGTACATGAACGTGATCGCGTACGGTAGATTGAGCGCGATACTGCGGCGTCGCGTCGCGACGACGCTGCGCGGGTAGTAGTAGTTCCGACCGATCCAGACGGCACCGGCGGCGACGAGCGAACAGCAAAGCGGCACCAAAAGCGCCGCCGCGAGCAGCGCCCCCGTCGGGACGGGGCCACGAGACGCGCCCGCAACGCCGAACGCCGGCCCCAGCGCGTCGGCCAGCGTCCCGGTGAGCGCCAGCGCGAGGAGGCCGAGGAGCGCGGCGATCCCCGCGCCGATCGCCGCGATCGCGGCGAGCCTGACGCTGTCGGTCAGATACGCGTCGTAGGTATCCCGGATTCGGGCCTGCTTGAGCCGCCGTTGCAGCCCGCGGTATCGCTCCGGTCGCGTCTTGAAGAACGCCCGGACCGGGCCGTACACATCGCGCAACGCGAGTTGCTCTTCCGCACCCAGTTGTCGCTCCTCGACGAGCGGTTGGCTGAGCGCTTCCTCCGGCTCCGGTTCGGACTCGTGGCGGTCGCCCCGGTTCCCCGTCTCGAGCGCGTCGAACGGCGCGGTCGTCTCCGAGTCGCCGGCTCCCGTTCCGAGCGACGCCGATTCGTCGCCGAACGCGTCCTCGAGGACGTCGGCGGCCGTCTCATCGTCGACAGGTGGCTCGCGGAACGCGGGGTCATCGGCCGTCGGCGCGGCGTCGTCGCGGTCCCGAGCGGGCCCGCGGTCGGACGCGTCCGCGGCGTCGTCGCGATCGGTCACGGCTCAGTCGTCGCCCTCCGTTACCGCGATGGTCTCGGGATCGAGGTCGCCGGCGCGGACCTCCTCCAAGACGTACGTTGGGTCCCGGATGAATCCCTGAATCACGCGGGCGACGCGCTCGTAGTCGGTGATCCCCTCGTCGAGGAGGTACTCGAGGACGGCCGCCCGGCGCTCGAGTTCGCGCTCGATGCGGCCGTGGGGCCACCCTCGCTCGTCGGCGATCCGCTCGAGGACTCGCGAGTCGGCGCTTCGTTCGAACCCGTCCGATGCGGGCTCGTACCGGAACACCTCGTGGGGGTCGACGCCGTCGCCCTCGTCCTCGTGGTGGCCGAACTCGACGAGCCGGCGGTTTCGCCTGACGCGTTTGCCCTCCTGTGTCGTCTGGCGCTGGATGGAGACGATGTCGAGGTTGCCGATCATCCCCGTCGGGACGTTCAGCGGCTCGTTCTGCAGGCGGCTCAGCAGGCCCCGCACCGAGTCGGCGTGGAAGGTCGTATAGGCAGTGTGGCCGGTGGCGATCGACTGGAAGAACGTCAGCGCGACGTCGGTCTCGGTCCGGATCTCGCCGATAACGAGATACTCCGGCCGCTGGCGCAGAGCGGCCTGCAGGAGGTCGAACATCGAGACGGAGCCACGGCCGCCGGCGGTGGCCCCCTCGCGGGTGACGCTTTGGATCCAGTTGTCGTGGGGCAGGGTCAGCTCCGGCGTGTCTTCGATCGAGACGACCTTGCTCTCGGGCGGGACGAACATCGAGACGGCGTTGAGGCTCGTCGTCTTCCCCGAGCCCGTGCCGCCCGCAAACAGCACGGAGGCGTTGTTCTCGACGGCCAGCCAGAGGTAGGCCATCTCCTCGAGGCTGAAGGTGCCCCAGTTGATCAGATCCACGGGCGTGAAGGGGACTTCGGCGAACTTCCGGACGGTGAAGTTCGCGCCGCCGGTGGTCACCTCGCCGCCCAGCGTCAACTGGACGCGGGAGCCGTCGGGGAGGGCGGCGTCGACGAGCGGGTCGGCCACCGAGAGGTGTTTGCCGGCCCGCTGGGCGAGTCGGACGACGTACGCGCTCAGACGATCGTCGCTAAAGGAGAGGTTCGTTCGCAGGTCCCGGTAGCCGTGGTGGTAGACGAAGACCGGCCGGTCCGCGCCGTCACAGGAGACGTCCTCGACGCCCCGGTCGCGCATGATTGGGTCGATCTTCCCGTAGCTCACGAAGTCCCGGCGCAGGTAGTACAGCAGCTGGTGCAGCGAGCCGTCGCCGACGGTAGCCGCATGTTCGCGCATGACGCGGGGGACCTCCTCGTCGAAGGTCGCCGCTCGGTCGATTTCGCCGTCGAACTCCTTGTACATTAGGTCGCTGCGCAGCGACCGGATGAGGTCCTCGCGGACGTACTCCTCGAACTCGTCTAAGTCGGGCTCGACGACGTGATACCGGTTGGTGTTGGTCGCCTCGTCGTAGAGGATCGTCACGTAGGCGTAGGGACGGTTCACCCAGTAGCGCTCGACCTCCTCGTAGGCCTCGAGATAGCCGAAATCGAAGAATTCCTCGTCGATGAAGGCCTCCGACGGCCGCCCGGGGAAGGCGTCGTCGGGCCGGTCGTCGAAGGACGCCCGGACGTCCGCGAGGACGGCCTCCCTGATCGCGTCCGCCGATCGCGAGTCGTCCGGGGCGATGGCCGAGGTCGGATCCGGATCGTCCCCCGCCTCGAGCGCGTCGTCAGCGCCGGTAACGGCGTCGGCGTCGCCCTCGAGGTCCGAGGCCGGGCCGATGCCGCTGGGCGGGCTCGCGGGAACTTCGCTTCGGTCCCCGTCTCCTGTCGGGTGGTTGCCGTCCGGCATCGATGAACTGCGTCTTCCTTGTGACCGAACCACCTAAACCGTCATGGTTGGTGAGAGTCCGGCCGCTACGACCGTCACCGGCTACAAGACGTCGGCGAGGACGTTCCGAACCGGCTCCGTGTCGACGACCTCGTAGGGGACCCGCAGCGGCGAGACAGACACCTCGTTCTCGAGGACGGCGTGGCGGTCGGTGTCCTCGCCGTCGGGGATGTCCCGGTTTGCCATCTGTTGCCAGAGGCGGTTCGTCAGCTGGAACCGGCCGTTCTCGAAGGCGGCGTCCATCTCGTAGACCTCGGTCGGCCGGGTCAGCGCGTGGCCGTTGGGCTCGCGGTCGGGACGCGGGACGTTGACGTTCAGGTAATCCACGCGGTCGAAGAGGCCGGTCCCGGGTGCGCCGGCCACGAGGTCGGCGGTGATCTCGCCCGCCCGCTCGAAGGCCGCCGGCTCGAGGTCGTCGTCGTAGCCGAGCGTGTCCAGCGAGACGGCGATCGACGGCGTCCCGAGGAACGCGGCCTCCATGGCGGCGCTGACGGTCCCCGACCGGGAGAAGACGTACGCGCCGAGGTTCGCACCGGCGTTACAGCCCGAGACGACGATGTCGGGGGCCGGCTCGAGTCCTTTCGCGCCGACGATGGCGCAGTCACAGGGGGTGCCGTCGACGGCGTAGCCAAGTTCGTGATCGGTGTGGGGGACCGGCGCTGTAAAGGAGTCGGCCTCGAGGTCCAGATCGAGGTCGCCGCCGCTCGAGGAGTCCGTTCGGCCGTAGGACAGCGATCGGCCGACGGCGCTTCGGTTCCGGTCCGGCGCGACGACGGTCACCTCGCCGACCGCCGAGAGCGCGTCGTGAAGCGCCCGGATGCCGGGCGCGTCGATCCCGTCGTCGTTCGTCAGGAGGATGTGCGGGTCCGAGTCCAGTTCCATTGGCTGGTGGATTGGGGGCGAGCTACGTAGCTGTTCGGTTCAGCGAAGCCGCTCCCCGCGGAGCGGTCGCGAGCGAACGGCCGGTCGTCGGCGACTCGATGCAGTACCAAAGCGACGCTGTAGTTTATATCTCAACCGGACGTTCTGGCGATATGATCGGATTCGACTGGGCGACCCTCACAGTCGCGGTGATCACGCAGGTCGATCCCGGGATCGACATCGACATCGGGACGACCGACGGCCTCCTCGGCGGTGCGATCGGGGCCGCGCTGACGACGCTCGTCGTCGGCGCGATCCTCGTCGCGATCGCGCCCGACTACACGGACCGGATGATGGACGACGTCCTCGAGAACCCGTTCGGGACGTTTCTCTACGGCATTGCGTCGCTGCTGGGGATCGGCCTGCTGATACTGCTGCTCGTCGTCACGATCGTCGGGATCATCGTCGCGATTCCGCTATTCTTGCTGGCGTATCTCGTCTGGGCGGTCGGGGGCGCGATCGCGTATCTCGCGATCGCCGATCGGTTGGTCGGGCGCACCGACGACGAGTGGCTCAAACGGCTGCTCGTCGCTGCCGCAATCAGCGGCGCGCTCGCGGTCACCGGCGTCGGCGGGATTCTCGCGATTTGTATCGGTGCGGCCGGCTTCGGCGCGGTGCTGCAGGACTATCTCGGCTGATCCCGACTCGAGCGACGGCCGATCGGACCGCTGCTTCCTCGACTCACGACAGCCGCGCGGAGACCCGGTCGATCACGGGACTGTGCGAGACGCCGGTCGCTCGGTAGGTCGCGATCCGGAGGAACACGGTTAGCAACAGCCAGACGTTGAGAAGCAGGAAGTGCCACGGGGACGGCAGGCCGCGACGTCGTATCCACGCCGCAGCGAGGACGCCGATCCCGACCGCCAGCAGCGAGCCGAGGAGATTGAGCCGCACGACCAGCGGGGCACCGGCACGCTGTGCGTCCGTGTAGAGCCGCTGCTCGGCGACTCCCAGCAGTCCCTGCGCGAGGAGCAGTCCGGCCATGACCGTCGCACCGAACTCGAGAGGCGTCACCATGGCAGGTAGCGCCGGAGCCGATCGACTACCGAGCGCTCGCGGCGGACCCGCAGCGTCGTGCCGTCGGCGTCGAAGGCCGCTTCGTTCGCGGGGATCCGTTCGCCGTCGGGCATCTCGAAGTACTGCTCGCCGGCCGGCACCGTCCCGCCGCTGCCCGCGCCGAACAGCGTCTTCGATCGACCCGTCGGCTCCGGGACCGGCTCGCTGTACTCGATGACGTACACCGTCCGTCCGTCTTCCGTCGTCGTCTCCCAGTCGACGATTTCGCGACTCTCGCTCGTGCCGATCACGTTCGGGACTCACCTCGGCTCGACGATCGGTTCGGTACGGGGACCATGTCATCCGTCCTTTCTCGTGACACCGTGCTAAAAGCTTCGCCACGGCGACTCCGCTGGCCTCGGCCGGTCTCGAGCGCTCGCACACGCTCTCGAGGCCCGTCTCATCCGAGGTCGATCGGGTCGACCTTCAGGTACTCCCGGGAGAGGACGGTCGCGTACGACCCCTTCGGCAGCGCGAACTCGAGCGTCAGCGGGTCGGTTGCGAGGCTGAGATCCGTCCGCAGGAGCATCGCTCGCCGAGTCCCGCTCGAGTGAAACTCGCCGGGGAGATCGAAGTCCGCCGGCTCGAGGCCGAGATCCGAGAGGACGGCGCGTTCGATCTCGCCCTGCTCGCCGTCGGCCAGTTCGGTCTCGGTGCCGACCAGCGGCGCGGTGACGAACGCCCGGCCGCGCTCGCAGTGGCGGGTCACCGAGTCGACCCGACGCTCGTCCACGCGCTGGAGCCGGTCGGTATCGGGGAGCGCGAGCCCGTCGGGTGCGTCGGTATCCGAAAAGCAGACCACGTCGCCCTCGACGGGCCGGTCGAAGGGCAGACCCCGCTCGAGGCGCTCGGAGAGCATCAGGTTGAACGCGTAGGACTGGGCCGCGTGGACGAACAGCCGCTGGAGGTTCGAGGGCACCCGCTCGAGGGCCTCCCTGTACTGGTCGGGTCCGGGCTCGCCCTCGCACTCGGCGAGCGCGTGGAGCATCGACCGCTCGTAGCGCAGACGGTGGGGCATCCGCTCGAGGGCCGCCTGCCAGTCGCGGGTTTCCTCGACGAACGCTCGAGCCTTCTGGGTCCCCTCCGGCTCCGCGTCGGTCGGGTTCCCGAGGTAGGCCATCACTGCGCCCTCCCAGTCGTCGCGGGCGATCGCGAGGCCGACCTTGTGCGTGACCGGCCGACGGCTACCGAAGCGCTGCTGACCGAAGAAGTTGGGGACGCCGATCGCGGTCGCGTCGTCGCTCGAGCCGTCCGCATCGTCGCTCCGGTGTTCGTCCGCGAGCCCGCCGAAGGCCCGCAACTCGTCGGTGATCGCGTCGGCGTTGTCCGGTCGGTCGGGATCGGTGACGACGAGTTCGAAGGCGTTGCCCGCCAGATCGCCGAACTCGAGGTTCCGGCCGGCCCGCCCGAGGACCTCGATGTCGACGCCGTCGATTTCCGGGAGTTCCTCGGGATCGGCTCCGTAGACCGAGAACAGCTGGGTGGTCACGGCGTACTTGTCCTTCGTGCCGGCCCAGTTGACCCGCTCGCGGGAGATGCCCAGCGCGTCCGAGAGCCGCGCGGCGAAGTCGTTGGTGTCCCAGCCCCGCAGCGTCGCCCGGAAGACGAGGTGGGGGTAGGCGTCGGTCGGCGCGTCGGCGGGTTCGGTATCGAACCGCTCGAGTTCGCGCACCCGGAAGTCGGCGTCGTCCGCGCGGAGGCGGCCGCCGACGCCATCGGTATCGCTGACGTAGTACTCCATCCCGACGGTCGCCTCTCTGGGGTGGCTCGAGCGCATGTCGGCCGGCGATTCGAGCGCCGCGCGTAAATCGGTTCGTTCTCGCGGTGAACGGCGGGCAACGGACGCCGCCGGTCCGACCCCGTCTCAGTCCGTCTGCGGGATCGATCGCGCGCCCAATGCGAACGCGAGGACGGCGAGGACGGCGAGGATCCCGAGGTTCGCGAGCGCGGGATCGACGCCGGCGACGGCCGCCGTCTCCGCGCCCGAGTAGGTCGCCGCCCGCACGCCGCGTGCGAAGTAGGTGAGCGGCGAGAGGTTCACCAGCGGGCCGAACCAGCCGGGGAGCAGCTCGGGCGAGACGAACGTCTCCGAGAGGAAAAGCAGGGGCAATCCGATCCCGTTGCTGGCGGCGACCGCGCCGTCCTGGGAGTCGGTGTAGCTGCCCAACATTGCGCCGACGCCGCAGAAGCAGACGACGCCGACGAGAACGTAGGGAACGAGCAGCGGCGAGAACGCGATGTTAGCACCGGTCAGGAGGATGACCAGCCCGAGGATGAGCAGGCTCGCCAGTCCGATGATCGCGGCGTTGACCGCGGTCTGGGCGAGCAGCCACTCCGCCCGCGTCAGCGGGGTCGTCGCGAGCTTCTCGAAGCGACTCCCCTCGCGGTGGCGGGCCACCTCGCTTCCCATCCGCGACAGCGGGGTAAAGAGGACGACGACGGCCAGATAGCCGGGGACGTAGTAGGCCGGCGGCTCCGTGAACAGCCCGCCGCCCGCGGGGTCGGTGCGGACGAGCGCCCCGAAGATGACGATCAGGATCACCGGGAAGAAAAAGGTGAAAAAGACCGCCGTCCGCCGGCGGACGAACGACCGCCAGCCGGCGCTGGTCTCGGCCCCGACCCGTCCCAGCCGGCTCATGCGGTCTCACCCGCCTGCGCGAGGTCGGAGTCGTCTGCCACGGCGTCCCCGCTCTCGCCTCCGCCCTCGAGCCGGCGCGTTCGCTCCCGTTCCGTGGGTTCGGCCAGCGCGAGGTAGACATCCTCGAGGTCGGGTTCGGCCCACGAGAGCCCGGTGTACTCGACGTCGCGGGCCTCGAGGTAGTCGACCACGCTCCCGATCGCGGCGGGGTCGATCTCCCGGACGACGACCGCTGCCTCGGGGGCTCGGTCGCGGCCACGCTCCGGCCGTTCGACGGGGTATTCGAGGTCGTCGAAGGCCGCTGGGTCGGCGGCCGTCTCGACGGTCAGTCGGCTCGAGCCGCCGTACTCGAGGACGAGGTCCTCGGGCGGGCCCTGGGCGACGAGCGAGCCGTCGGCGAGCAGGCCGACGCGGTCGGCGAGGTGTTCGGCCTCGGCCATGTCGTGGGTGGTCAGGACGACGGTCGTTCCGGCGTCGGCGAGGTCCTCGATCAGCCGCCAGACGGTGCGGCGGCCGGCGGGGTCGATGCCGGTCGTCGGCTCGTCGAGAAAGAGCAGGTCGGGGTCGTTGACCAGCGCGGAGCCGACGCAGACGCGCCGTTGCTGGCCGCCCGAGAGGTTCTCGTACCAGGTGTCGCCGGCGTCGACGAGGCCGACGTCGGCGAGGACGTCGTCGGGGTCGCGCGGGTCGTCGTAGAGCCCGGCGTAGTACGCGAGCAGTTCGCGGGCGCTGAGTCGGGCTGGCGGCGAGAACTCCTGCGGGAGGACGCCGAGGCGGTCGCGGTCGACGGCCGCCGGCGACGAGCCGAGGATCGCCGCCGTCCCGCCGTCGGGCTCGGTCGTCCCCGTCAGCGACCGGACGAGCGTCGTCTTGCCGGCCCCGTTCGGGCCGATCAGCGCGAACACCTCCCCCTGCGCGACCGACAGCGAGGCCCCCGACAGGGCGACGGTCTCGCCGTAGGTCTTCTCGAGGTCCGTCGCGTCGACTACGGCTTCCATACGGGCCGGTTCCGGCCCGGCGTGGGTAAGGAGTTCGGTTCGGGGCTCGAGCGGATGTCTGGTCGGTGAGTGTCTCGGGTACTGGATAGGGATTCGACGGACGGAAAGCGTCCCGCGATCGTGGCAACACGGCGTGGCCACGCCCTCCCCAGCCGATTGCTGCTCACGGGCGCCACGGGACGGCTGCGCCGTCCCGACAGTCGCGGCGCGTCGCGCCGTGCACTGCCCGGTCGCATGGTTCGCGGAACCGCTGGTTCCGCGCTACCGCTCAGTCGCGTTGCTCCCTCCCTCATCCACCGGAAGACGCTTTGCGTCTTCCGAGCCGTTCGCTCACTCCGTTCGCGAAGACCTCGCACAGCGTCGTCGACCGCCCTCGATCCCACTCGGCCGGTCGACAGTGCGCGCCACCGCAGATCGGAAACTCGATCCGCAGTAATCGATGCCGGGTGTCACGTCGTCGAAACAGACTGCGCACGCGCTCTTGCCCTCGCAGGTGCAACCGTTACCCGCCGATCCGTGGTAGTGGGCCGGGAATGACGCAACTCGGGTACACCCTCTCGAGCGAGGAGTTCGGACCGACGGAACTGGTCGACATCACGCGTCGGGCGGAGGAAGCCGGCTTCGATTTCCTCTCGATTTCGGATCACTTTCACCCGTGGGTGTCGGCACAGGGCGAGTCGCCGTTCGTCTGGTCGACGCTGGGAGCGATCGCGGAAGCGACCGACGAGATCGAGGTCGGCGTCGGCGTCACCTGCCCGACGATCCGGATCCACCCGGTCAACGTCGCCCACGCGGTCGCGACGGTCGACGAACTACTCGGCAACCGCTTCACGTTCGGCGTCGGCACCGGCGAGAACCTGAACGAACACGTCACCGGGGAGCGCTGGCCCGAACACGACGTGCGCCTCGAGATGTTGGACGAAGCGCTCGCAGTGATGCGCTCGCTGTGGACCGGCGAGACGACGAGCCACCACGGTGAGTACTACACGGTCGAGAACGCGCGGCTCTACACCTGTCCCGACGAGGAGCCGACGACGATTGGGAGCGCGTTCGGCCCCAAGACTGCCGAATGGGTGGCCGAGGCCGCCGACGGACTCTGGTGTTCCGGGCCGAAGTCCGGGCCGGTCGAGGCCTACGAGGACGCCGGCGGCGACGGGCCGACATACACCCAACTCCACGGCTGCTACGCCGACAGCGAGGAGGAAGCGATCGAGACGATCCACGAACAGTGGCCCAACGGCTCGATTCCGGGCGAACTCGGACAGGAACTCCCGACGCCGGCTCACTTCGAACAGGCAGCGGCGATGGTCGAGAAAGCGGACATCGCCGAGGCCGGAACCACGACCGAACCCGACGCGGAGGCCCACATCGACAGCATCGAGGCGGCGATCGACGCGGGCTACGACCACGTCTACTACCACCAGATCGGGCCGGAACAGGGGCGGGCCATCGAGTTCTACGAGGCCGAAGTGCTGCCGTCGTTCGAGTGAGTGTCGGAGGGAGATTTTTCCGCAGCGACCGTGAGGAAGAACCCATGACGGCTCTCGAGCGGTATCAGGGGTCGCTGTCCGAGGAGACGGCGGTCGAACTCGAGGAGAGCATCGCGCAACGACGAGAACGTCGCTCGAAGGCCCATCGCGACCGCGTTCGGCGGATCACCGACGCGCTCGAGTGAGCGCTCGCCGCTTCCCAATCCGTTTTGCACGCCCGCGGTGAAGCGGGCCCATGGAGTACACCACGCTCGGCGACACGGGCACCACGGTATCGCGACTCTGCTTCGGGACCTGGCGCTTCGGGAAGGAAAGCGACGGCACCGTCGAAACGGACCGCGAGGAGGCCCACGAGTTGCTCGACGCCTGCTGGGACCACGGGATCAACTTCGTCGATACGGCCAACGTCTACGGCGACCCCAACGGGACGAGCGAGCGCTGGATCGGCGAGTGGCTCGCGGACCGCGAGGACATCGATCGCGAGGACCTCGTGATCGCCTCGAAGGTCTACTTCCCCTTCGACGGCCGGGGCGAGCCGGGGCCGAACGACTCCGGCCTCGGCCGCAAGCACATCCGGGCCCAGATCGAGGGCACCCTCGAGCGACTGGGGACCGACTACCTCGACCTGTACTACATCCACCGCTGGGACGACGACACCCCGATCGAGGAGACGATGCGGACGCTGACCGAACTCGTCCGCGAGGGCACGGTCCACTATCTGGGGGCCTCGAGCATGGCCGCCTGGAAGCTCACCAAAGCGCTGTGGGCGAGCGACGTCGAGGGCCTCGAGCGCTTCGACGTGACCCAGCCGATGTTCAACGCCGCCGACACGGACGACGTGGGCGACTATCTCGACGTCTGTGCGGACCAGGACCTCGCGGTCTGTCCGTACTCGCCGCTGGCCGGCGGCTTTCTCACCGGGAAGTACGAGCGGGCCGACGACGGCACGGTGATCGCGCCCGACGGCGCTCGCGGGAGCCTCACCGATCTGTTCGAGGATCGATACACCAGCGAGACCGCGTGGGCGGTCCTCGAGGCGGTCGAGGGCGTCGCCGAGGAGACCGACGCCACGCCGGCACAGGTGTCGCTGCGCTGGCTGATGGAGCAGGACCGCTTTACCTGCGTGCCGATCGTCGGTGCGCGGACGCCCGCGCAACTCGCGGAGAACGTCGGCGCGGTCGACATCGAACTGTCCGATGCGCAGTTCGAGCGGATCGACGCGGCTCGCGGGCCCGCGGACGACGGCTATCGCTGAGATGGATTACTGTCACTGTTTCCCGGTGTCCCCGCAGGACGGTCGCGGGGACACCGGGACTGACTGACAGGAACCCGTATGGGCCCCAAGACTGTCGCGACGGCAACATTCCCAGTTGACCGGATTCTCCAAGACACTTATTGCTACTGAGTCCCAAATCCGCACAATGGCACAAGATGGGCCTATGTCCCGACGGCGGATGCTCGGGCTGACAGGTGTCGCAGCATCGACGGCGTTTATCGCCGGCTGTGGTGGCAACGGCAACGGTAACGGCAACGGTAACGGCGGCGGGGGTGGCGGCATCGAGATCGATCCCGACACACAGATCGAACTCGACGGGCAGACGCCCGGCTGGGTTGGCATCGCCCCCGACGCGATCGCGGACGAGGAGAACCCGACGCTGATCCTTCAGGAGGGGGAAACCTACGAGATCGGCTGGACGACCGGCGACGGCGCCGAACACAACATCGCGATCTACGACGAGAACGACGAGGTCGTCGACGACCTCGTGACCGAGCGGGTCACTGAACCCGGCGACGGTCAGTGGCTGGAGTTCGAGGCCAGCAGCGAAATGGTCACGTACATCTGCGAGGTCCACCCGACGACGATGGTCGCCGACATTCAGGTCGAATAGCAGTAAGGCGACGGCACGGTCGAATACCACCCGCGATTCGAAGCCACTCATTTTTGCCGGCGACGACGCTCACGCACTCGCTGGTGTCCGTCGATCACCGACCGCCAGTCCCGCGCTCTCGCCCGCGACTGCCGGCCTCCGTGCGATGTCACTCCCGGGCGTCGGCCGTCGGCTCGAGCCCGATCCGATACTCCGTCAGGTTCTCGTAGCCGTCTTCGGTGACGACGACGAGGTCCTCGATGCGGACGCCGCCGACCGCGGGGTCGTAGATGCCGGGTTCGATCGAGATCACGTGGCCGGGCTCGAGGTCGCCGCCCGAGGGCGAGACGCTCGGCTGTTCGTGGATATCCAGCCCGACGCCGTGGCCGGTGCTGTGGATGAAGCCGGTGTCGGTGTTGGGGTCGCTGCGCAGCGTCTCGTAGCCGGCATCCTCGATCACGTCACAGGCCGCCCCGTGGACCGCGGCTCCCGTCACGCCGGCTTCGACGGCCTCGAGGGCGGCCTCGTAAGCGTCGTGGGTGACTTCGTAGCGTCGGCGGGCTTCCTCGCCGGGCTCGCCGCGGGCGAAGGTGCGGGTCATGTCCGCGAAGTAGCCAGTCTCCTTGTCCCGCGGGAAGATATCGATCACGATCAACTCGTCGGCCTCGAGCGGGCCGCTGCCCCGGTCGTGGGGATCCGCGCCGTCGGCCCCGCAGGCGACGATCGTCTCGTCGAGGGCACAGCCGTGACGCAGCAGGGTGATCTCGATCTCCTCCGTGACTCGCTCGCTGGTCAGGGGCTCGCCGTCGTGAACGAGGGTGCCGTCCTCGATGTCGGCGGTGGCGATCAGCTCCTCGGCCCGCGCCATCGCGGCCTCGTTGGCCCGCTGGCTCGCCCGGATCTGCTCGACTTCCCACTCGGTCTTCGTCGCGCGGATCCCCGTCACGATCCCTTCGGGTTCGACGGTCACCGCGAACCCCTGCTCGCGCAGGCCGTCCGCGGTCCCCGTGGGGAAGTTCCGGGGGACCGCGAGGGAGTCGACGCCGTGGTCCTCGAGGAAGGCCGCGAGCGTCCGCAGTTTGCCCTCGTACTGGCCGTGTTCGGCCACCAGCCGCTGGTAGTCGTAGGCGGCGCGGCGGCTGACCGAGTCCGCGCTCGCCTCGGCGGCGGCGCGTCCGTACTCGAGTCCGGAGACGAGCAGGTGGACCCCGTCGGCGGTGACGAGCGTCTGGTAGGGGTCCGGGGCGGTAAAGCCCGAGACGTACCGCTGGTCTGCATCCGATGCGTCGTCGTCTATCAGGTAGCCATCGGCTCCCTCGGCGGCGAGTGACTCGCGCAGCGGGGCGAGATCGACGTCGACGTTCATACCCGGCCATGTGACTGCTGGCACCATAATCCCGCGGATCCAGACCGGGACGGGCCGTTTCGAATCCGCAAACTTATGCCGAAACGTGGTAATTCCTCGCGTATGAACCGCCGTCGGATCCTGGCGGCAGGGGCCGGGATTGCACTCGCCGGCTGTATCAGCTATCCGGGCAGCGACGCGTCCCCGTCCGGCGCGGACATCGTTCGGGACGCGATCGACGCGCGTCGCCACATGTCGACTCTCCGTGCCCGTCGATCGGTGACGATCGAGACGCCGGGCGAAACCGACACGCGGACGGAACGGATCGCCAGCGAACCGCCGGCCAAACAGCGCATCGAGGTTCTCGAGTCGACCGACGACGACGTGCCCGTCGGCTCGGTCTCCGTGACCAACCGGGCACAGACGTGGGAGTACAACCCGTCGACGGGGATCGTGGAACTCCAGTTTCACGGCACCAAGACCGACACGGACCGGACGCTGCAGGTGTTCGAAGCCCTCCTCAAGGGGTATCGACTCAGCTACGCCGGGACGGAAACGGTCGGCGGGCGGGAGGCACACGTCGTCGAGACGCGGCCGCCGCTCGAGGACGAGGGAACCGCTATCGACCTCGTCGTCGGGGATACGACCTACAGCGTTCCGTTGAGCGCCGACGAACTCGAGGAACTGGACGTTTCTCGGACGATCTGGATCGACGACGAGACGCGGTACCCGATCAGGGAACGCAACGCGGTCAGCGACGGCGGCGAGACGCTGTACGCCCAGACGGTCACGTACGCGGACCTCGCGATCGACGACGGCGTCGACCCGGAGACGTTCACCTACCAGCCCCCGACCGATGCCGAGGTCGTCAGCGACGGCGCGAAACCGGCGGGGATCTTCCGCTCCCGCGAGGCGGCCGCCGACACCGTTCCCTACGACCTGCCCGATCCCGATCTCCCGGGGTCGTACGTGCTGGATCGGATCACGGTCGTCGAGCGAAAGGAACAGTACGGCGGCGTCACGACGACGCTGTGGTACGACGACCCGAACGTCGTCGCCCGCGAACTCTTCGTCGTCGTCCGCGAGGAGGGACGGTTCGATCCGACACTCGACAGCCTCGAGCGAACCGAGGTCGACGGGCAGACGACGTACTTCCGGGACGGCGGCGTCAAGAGCTTCTTCTGGGACTGCGAGGACGTGAGCTACGAGGTCTCGAGTCTGATCACGGACGATCCGCTGCGCGAAATTACGGCGTCGATCGGCTGTTCGTGAGCGGTCGATCGCGGGTCTACCCGTCGTCTGGGCGGCCCGCTCGCAACCGGGTTAGAGCCAAACAACGGGACGTTCCAGTACCACAGCCGTTTCAGGAGAACATATTTCCGCCCCATCTGGGGATAAATATATTTCGGACTAGGTAACGAACTCCTACTCCGAATGTTCCAACTACAATACAGTAGTATTCAATTTTGCATGTCGTCAAAACACACCCGGAGAGAGGTCGTAACGAAAGCGATCGCTACGACAGCCGCCGTCGGTACGCTCGGTGGCGTGGGTACCGCTGCGGCCGCCTCGGGCGGCGATATCTATATCAGCGTGCCCGGAAAGAACAGTGGGACTTACCAAGTGCAGATCGATTTCGACGATACCGCGTCTGCCTCGATCCACACCGAGAGCGGGTCGTTTGAGTGGTCGAACTGGAACACCGAGGACGGAACGATCGAACTGCAGGGCGTCGTCAGTCACGACGCTGAGATCCATCTGACCTACGAGGAGACGGACGCAACCCTAAACGACGCGAACACGGACGACGCCGTGAGCGTCAGCATCTTCTGATCGTCGCTGTCCGACCGGCGGCACCGACCGCTCGGATACCACGTCCGCTCTCACTTCGCTTCGGCCCGACGCAGTCGCGGCGGACAGCGCTAACCGGTACCATCATAGGCCGACCGTGCGAGACCACGGACATGAACGTCACCATCTCCCCCTCGAGCGTCGCCGGTACGGCGCGGGCACCGCCCTCGAAGAGCTACACCCACCGGGCGATCCTCGCGGCAGGCTACGCCGACGAGGCGACCGTCCGCGACGCGCTCTGGAGTGCCGACACGCGAGCGACCGCCCGCGCGGTAAACCTGTTCGGCGGGGACGTGAACCGCGGTGAGGACGGGACCCTCGAGATCGACGGCTTCGACGGCCGGCCCGACGTGCCGGCCGACGTCGTCGACTGCGCGAACAGCGGGACGACGATGCGACTCGTCACCGCGGCCGCGGCGCTGGCCGACGGGACGACGGTCCTGACCGGCGACGACTCGCTTCGCTCGCGGCCCCAGGGGCCGCTGCTCGAGGCGCTTTCCGATCTCGGCGCGGCGGCCGACAGCACCCGCGGGAACGGGCAGGCCCCGCTGGTCGTCACCGGTCCGCTGTCGGGCGGCGAGGTGTCGATCCCGGGCGATGTCTCCTCGCAGTACATCACCGCTTTGCTGATGGCCGGCGCGGTCACCGACGAGGGGCTCGCGATCGACCTCGAGACGGAACTCAAGTCCGCACCCTACGTCGACATCACGCTCGAGGTTCTCGCGGACTTCGGGGTCGACGCCCGCCACACCGAGGACGGCTTTGCGGTCGATGGCGGCCAGTCCTACGCGCCGGCGGGCGGGGAGTACGCCGTTCCGGGCGACTTCTCGTCGATCTCGTACCCGCTGGCCGCGGGGGCGATCGCCGCCGACGGCGAGGGGATCCGCATCGAGGGCGCGCATCCCAGCGCACAGGGAGACACCGCAATCGTGGAGATCGTCGAGTGGATGGGCGCAGATGTCGACTGGGACCGCGAGTCGGGGACGATCGACGTCGCCGCGGCTCCCCTGTCCGGCATCGAGGTCGACGTCGAGGACACGCCCGACCTCCTGCCGACGATCGCGACGCTGGGGGCGGTCGCGGACGGCGACACGAAGATTACGAACGCCGAACACGTCCGCTACAAGGAAACCGACCGCGTGAGTGCGATGGCCGAGGAACTGGGTAAACTCGGCGTCGAGACCACCGAGGAGCGGGACTCGCTGACGGTCCACGGCTCCGAGTCGACGCTCTCAGGGGCGACCGTCTCCGGATGCGACGACCACCGGATCATCATGGCGCTGGCACTGGCCGGTCTCGCGGCCGACGGCGAGACCACGATCGAGGGTGCCGACCACGTCGACGTCTCGTTCCCCGGCTTCTTCGGCCGGCTCGAGGATCTGGGCGTCGCGCTCGAGCGACGGGCGTAACCGACGGCGTCCGCGTCCTCTCGAGACCCACGTTATCTTCCGACAAGGGTAGCTATTTATCCCCAGGAAAAATGATGGTATACAATGTCAGGCAATACACCGGTAATCGTTAGCGCTGTTAGGACCGCACAGGGGAAAGAAGACGGAGCCCTCTCGGAGGTTCGGAGCGAGGACCTCTCGATTCCGCTGGTCGACGAGATGCTCGCGGAGACCGGCGTCGAGGGCGACGACGTCGACGATCTGATGTGGGGGTGTGCCCAGCAGCGCTCGGAACAGCGGACGAACATCGCGCGCCAGATCGCGCTGTTTTCCGAGCTGGGCGAGTCGGTCCCGGCGACGACGGTCGATCGCCAGTGTGCCTCCTCGGCGCAGGCGATCATCAGCGCCGCGGACTCGATCGCCGCGGGCCGCCATCAGGCGGTCATCGCCGGCGGCGTCGAGAGCATGAGCCGCGTGAAGATGGGTGCGGCCGACAGCGGCGAGATGTACCCGAAACTCGACGAGGAGTACGGGATGCGGAACCTCCAGATGGGGATGACCGCCGAGAAGGTCGCCGAGGAGTTCGACATCAGCCGCGAGGAACAGGACGAGTACGGCGCGCGCAGCCAGCAGCGCGCGGTCGAAGCGACCGAGGCGGGCAAGTTCGACGACGAGATCGTCCCGATCGAGACCGAGGACGGCGTCCACGACGAGGACGAGGGGCTTCGACCCGGAACGACCCCCGAGAAGCTCGCCGAACTCCCGACGGTGTTCAAGGAGGACGGCACGGTCACGCCCGGTAACGCGTCCCAGATCGCCGACGGCGCGGCCGGCGTCATGCTGACCAGCCGGGAGTTCGCCGACGAGAACGACCTCGAGGTCCTCGCCGAAGTCGGCACCAGCTACGTCGCGGGCGTCGACCCGACGATCATGGGCGTCGGGCCGGTCCCCGCGACGGAGGGCCTGCTCGAGCGCGCGGGACGTGAGATCGACGACTACGGACTCGTCGAAATCAACGAGGCCTTCGCCAGCCAGACGCTCTATTCCGCGCGCGAACTCGGGATCCCCATGGACCAGCTCAACGTCAACGGCGGCGCGATCGCCATCGGCCATCCGCTCGGCTGTTCCGGCGCGCGCCTGCCGGTGACGCTGATTCACGAGATGAACCGCGAGGGCGTCGACCGCGGCATCGCGACGGAGTGTGTCGGCTTCGGCCAGGGTGCGGCGATCGAGTTCGAACTGCCCTGAACTGGGTGGCGTTGCTTCTTTGATCTCTTCGCGAACGAAGTGAGCGAAGGTCAGCGAGAGCTTTGCTCTCGCTATAGGAGCCGTTGCAACGATTTACATACTGATCGAACGCTGTCGTGCGATCAGGTGTGCAATGACTGTCAGCGGCTACTATAGACAGATTTTGCGAGGCCGATCACGAACGGAGTGAGTGATGCGGCCGAGACAAACAGTGGTCGCGTCAGTAGCCGAGTCCGAACGCCCAGTTTACGGCCAGCGCGAGGAACGTGATCGAGAACAGGCCGCCGAGGACGAGAAACGCCGGACCCCAGCCGAAGAGGTCGGCCAGCAGGCCGACGCCGACCGAGCCGGCGGAGCCGACGACGGTGTAGCACGTCCGGACGAGCCCGAAGCCGGCACCGCGTTCGGCGTCGTCGAACTGATCGAGAAACCGGGGATCGATCGCCGCGAAGAAACTCGAGCCGAGGCCGGCTGCGAGGACGGCGAGACCGACGGTGACGCGAGAGCCGCCGGCGACCAATCCGAAGAGACCGACGGCCCCCGAGAACAGCGACACGCCGATCACGAGGTCGCGGCCGTACCGATCGGAGAGTTCGCCGACGGCGAACTGGCCGACGGTCCGGACGAGGAAGAAGGCCGAGAAGGCGGTTCCGGCGAGCGTCGCCGAGTAACCGTGGTGGGCGACGAGAAACGTCGGGAGGAACGTGAGCAGCCCCTGGACGATGAAGGTGCCGAGCATGGCGATCGCGAGGGTGAAGGCGACCGCCGGCCGCGAGATCAGATCGAACAGGGCGGCGAGTTCGAACCGCTCCCGCATCGGCTGGTCCGGCCGCCGTGGTTCGGTCGGTCGGATTCGCCAGGCGAACAGTGCGAAGACCGGAATCCCGACGACGAGGGTAAGCGCGAGCGCCGGCCGCCAGCCGAATCGGACGCCGACCCACGCCGCCGCGACGGGGGCGACGAGCCCGGCCAGCGGGCCGCCGATCGAGTGGATCCCGACCGCGCGGCCGAGTTCGTCGTAGGTCCGCGAGAGCAGCGTCGTCGCGACGGCGTAGTGCAGCCCCGCAACCGCGCCGAGGAGGACGGCGAACGCGACGAACACGGGGAAGACCGGCGCGACGGCGAGCAGGAGGCTCGCGATCACGGTCCCACCGACGGCGACGAGGATCACCGGTTTCTCCCCGTAGCGGTCGCTGAGGACGCCGCTGGGAAACTGCGAGAGGCCATAGGCGAGCCACATCCCCGTCAGCGCGACCCCGATCGCCGTGTTCGAGACCGCGAAGTCCGCGACGATAAACGGGACGACCGGACTGATCGCCATCCGGGCGAAGTACGTGACGAAGAACGCGAGCAGACAGAGGCCGAGAACCGTCGTCCGGTACTGCCAGCGCATGTACTCTGTCGCCGACTTTCGCGCTGCGCTGTATAAGCGTGGTGACATCGGGACGCCGATCCTGAGTCAACTGCGGTCCAATACTACTGGCAGGCGCTTTCGATTACGTATCCGCACATTGTCATCCTCGAGGCCGGTCCGAAGCGGAACGTTTTCGACGGCGGCTGGGCGACGAGGCGACGTGAGGACTGCACCCGGAACCGGAGCGCAACCCGACGGCCGGCGCAGTTGGGCCGTGGCGATCGTCGGTGCGATCGCGATGGTGTTTACCTTCGGCACGGCGTTCTCTTACGGCGTCTTTCAGCGGCCGTTCGGCGACGCCTTCGGCGTCTCGCCGGTCGCGCTCTCGACGGTCTTTGCCGTCATGCTGTTTACCTTCTTCATCGGGTCGGGCGTTGTCGGCGTTCTGGCCGCGCGGTTCCCGGCCCGCGCCGTCTTACTCGGCTGTGCCGTCGCGACCGGCGCGATCGCGCCGTCGCTGTACGCCGTCGAGTCGCTGGCCGGTCTGACCGTCGTCTTCGCCGTTCTCGGGCTGGCGTTGGGCACGGTGTTCGTACTGCTGGCGTCGGTGGTCCCCCGCTGGTTCGAGGCGCGCCGCGGCGCTGCGACGGGGTTGATCTTCGTCGGGAACGGGCTGGGGCTGTTCGTCCTGCCGCCGATCTGGCAGCGGACCCTCGCGCGGGTCGGCGTCCGCCGGGGGTTTCTCCTGATCATGGCGGTGACCGCGGTCGCGTTCCTCCTCGCCGCAGTCACGTGTCGACGGCCACACTGGGCGGCGCGGTCGACGGCGACCGTCGGCGACCTCCTCGAGTGGGCCGGCGGGCTGGTCGGGACCCGACAGTTCCGACTGCTGTTCGCCGGAATCGGGCTGGCGTTCGCGTGGTATCAACTGCTGACGGCGTACGCGATCGACCTGTTCGCGACGCGAGGGCTGACCGAGGCCGACGCCGCGACCGCGTACGGCCTGATCGGTGGTGTCAGTATTATCTCGCGGCTCGGCAGCGGCTACGCGACCGACCGCGTCGGCTCGCGGCGGGCGTTCCTCGCGTCGCTGTGCTGTGCGGCCGTCGGCGTCGGCCTGCTGTTCGCGCCGCAGATTCCGATCCTCGCCGTCGCGATCTTCCTGACCGGGATCGGGTTGGGCGGCTGTGCGACGCTGTACGTGCCGCTGGTGATGGGGATCTACGACCCGGAGAAAGACACCGCGATCGTCGGCGTGTTCAACGTCGCGATCGGGACCAGCGCACTGGTCATGCCCCTGCTCGGCACCGCGAGCATCGCCTACACGGGCGGCTACACCGCCGCGATCACGCTGACTCTCGTCGCGACGCTCGTCTCGGTGTGGGCGACGGTCGCCGGCACGACCGGCCGGTGACCATCGCTTCGTTTTCGCTCGAGGCAGTCACCAATTGACGGGGAACCGATGGCCAGCCGGTCGTGGCCGAACCCTGCAGGGCTAAGTGGCCCGGTCCCCGAGGACGTGGTAATGAACGGCAACCGCTTCGGTCGCCTCTTTCAGGTGACCACGTTCGGCGAGAGCCACGGGGAAGCGATGGGCTGTACCGTCTCGGGCTGTCCCGCCGGCCTCGAACTCTCCGAGGAGGACATTCAGGCGGACCTCGATCGGCGCAAGCCGGGTCAGTCGATGATCACGACATCTCGGGGCGAGCCCGACGACGTCTCGATCAAATCGGGAATTCAGGACGGCTACACCACGGGGACGCCGATCGGGCTGGTCATCCAGAACAAGGACGCCCGCTCGGGCAAGTACGAACCCTTCATCACCGCGCCCCGACCCTCTCACGGCGACTTCACCTACTCGGCCAAGTTCGGGACGCGCAACTGGGGCGGCGGCGGTCGCTCGTCGGCCCGCGAAACGGTCAACTGGGTCGCCGCGGGTGCCATCGCGAAGAAACTCCTCGAGCGAGAGGGGATCGAACTCAAGGCCCACGTCAACCAGATCGGCGACATCGAAGCGCCCGAGGTGAGCTTCGACCAGATCAAGGATCACTCCGAGGAGAACGACGTTCGCTGTGCCGATCCCGAGACGGCCGAGCGGATGCAGGAACTCATCGAGGAGTATCAGGAGGAAGGCGACTCCATCGGCGGCAGCATCTACTTCGAGGCCCAGGGCGTCCCCGTCGGACTGGGCGCGCCGCGGTTCGACTCGCTGTCCGCGCGACTCGGTCAGGCCATGATGGCGGTGCCCGCCACGACGGCCTTCGAGTTCGGGCTCGGCCGCGAGGCCCGCGAGTGGACCGGCAAGGAGCGCAACGACGACTGGGAGTTCGGCGAAGACGGCGACCCGGTCCCAGTCGAGAACGACCACGGCGGGATTCAGGGCGGCATCTCGAGTGGCGAACCGATCTACGGCGAGGTGACGCTGCACGCGCCGACCTCGATCCCGAAGTCCCAGCAGACCGCCGACTGGGAGACCGGCGAGATCAAAGAGGAGCAGGTCATCGGCCGCCACGATCCCGTCCTCCCGCCGCGTGGGGTCCCCGTCGTCGAGGCGATGCTCGCGCTGACGCTGGTCGACTTCATGCTGCTGTCGGGCCGGCTCAACCCCGACCGCGTCGACGACCGACCGGGGGAGTACGACACAGACTACCATCCGAGCAACCCGGAAAACGAGTAGCGCCGTCGCGGAGACGCAGTCCCGCGGTTCCCGTTCGGGGCCGAGGCGGTATACTGCGCAGCGCGCCGGTAGGGCGGACCGGTCGACTCGCTCGTCCGCGTGGTCCGGAACCGACGCCGGATCACGTTATCGGTCCAACCCCGACGGAGCGGGGCCATCCTGTTCGATCCGTTCGTAAAGGTAGTACGAGTAGACGACGGTGCCGACGGCGGTGACTGCTACCGGGACGAGCAGGAAGTACAGTGCGTATTCACCGAACAAGAGTCCGACCACCGCGAGTATCGCTGTCAGCTTGAACAGTTTCCCGCCGAGAGCGTGCGTTCGATCCCAGACCTCGTCATTGCTGAGCGTCCACGGTGTCCGAATACCGACGAACCAGTTTCGCTTGGCGTGAGTGAGAACGACCCCGCAGTAGTACAACAGTCCGGCGACCGCGAGCAGAATCAGGGCGACGAAATCGAATTCGTAACCGAGGTTGAACGCGATAATGCCGGTGTGGACGACGAACAGATACGCCGCGAAGACGACGACGAACCAGTCGTAGTAGGGGCGGAATTCACCGATGTTCTCCCGGAGTGGGTCGACTCGAGGAATCGCAGCGAACACGGCGAGCAATGCTGCGGTCAGCACCGGTACGAGCCCGAGGGCAAGCGTTTTAGACAGCGTTCCGCTCGGCTCACCCGCGGCGTTCCAGTTCGAAACGACCGGGTCGGGGAGTTCGGGTGCGGCAACGACGCTCACGATCGCCGAGAGGACGACGAAACTCCCCGCGAGCGCGAACCGATGACGAGTGTTCATGGCAGAAAATACGTAGAACGGGCTGATGAATGTGGGGCAGTGATTCGTTCCGTCTCTCCGAGTTCCCACGAATTCAGTACGCGGAGTGTACACGCCGTGTTACTCCGTGCGGGTTCGACAGCGAAAACGGCTGCCGTTCGCTCACATCGGTCCGACTCGCTCGAGCGCGGATCGACCGGCGGACCGAGACCGAGTTACTCCTCAGTTCGGTCCGTCGGCTGCCCGCCGTCGCTGGCCGTGGATGCGGGCGAACTGTTCGGCGCGTCGAACGAAACGTCCGGCCCGAGATACCGCGTCCAGACCACGAGCAGGCTCGGGAGGACGAGGACGCTCGCGAGGAACGCGTAGACGATCGTCAGCCCCGTGATGATCCCGAACTGCTGGAGCGGCGGGAGGATGGCAAACGCCAGAACGCCGAAGCCGCCGACGGTCGTCGCGGCGCTGCCAAGCAGCGCGCCGCCGGTGCCGGTGACCGTCCGGGACATCGCCTCCCAGACGGAGCCGGTCCGTTCCAACTCGAGGCTGTAGCGCTCGCTCATGTGGATGCTGTAGGCGACGCCGAGCCCGACCGTGAGGCTCGTGATCATCCCCGTCATGACGTTGAACGGGATCCCGAGCAGGGACATCGTCCCGAGGATCCACGAGACGCTGAACACGACCGGCAACAGCGTCACCGCACCGAGGGTCGCGCTTCCCTTCGTGAGCCGGTAGGCGATCATCAGGAAGGCGAAGACGGCCACGAGGGTGATTAGCAGGCTCTCGATGACCGTGTCCATCAGTTGGTCCTGGATGATGTCGAACAGGATCGTCTGCCCGGTCGCGGTGGCCTCGAGCCCGTTCCCGTCGATCCCGTCCGCGATGGATCGCATCTCGGTCGTGACGTCGCTCATGGCCGCGGTGCCGCTCGTCGAGATAACCAGTCGCGCGGCCTCGTAGTCACCGTCCGCGGTCCGGTGGAGGACGGCACTCGCTTCGTCGGGGGCGACCGCGAACAGGTCGTCGTACACCTGCTCGAGGTTCCGGTCGGGGACGCGGTCACCGTCGGTATCGGCCGCGGTGAGCGTCGCGTTGAACGATTCGTTCTCGCGTGCGACCTGCTGCATCGTCCCGATCGGACTTCGGACGTCGGCCTCGCCGCTCGAGAGGGTGGCGGCGACGGAGCTGTTGGCGGCCTCGCGTTCGGCCGCCTCGAGCCGTCGTATCGTTTCCGGATCGGTGACGTTCCCCTCGACGAGGAGCTGGGCCTGCGAGTCTTCCCGCACGAAGTTCTCGTTGACGAACTCGAGGTTCTCCTTCATCGAGTAGTCGCCGGGCCTGAACGGCTCGGGGAGGTCGTCCGTCCACGCCGGGGGGTCCTCCGCGATGAAGTCCTCCTGGCTGAAGCTGGTATCGACCTGCGTTGCGCCGTAGGCACCGCCGGCGCTCACGAGGACCGCCAGCAGGATGACGACGAACGGCATCCGGCGCGCGACCGTCGAGCCGGTCGACAGGAGCTGACTGAACCGGCCGCCGCCGGTCCCGAACGCGCGCTTTTTCCGGTCGATGCCGCGGTTCTCGAGGAACTCGTCGAGTTCGATCTTGAGCGCCGGAATCAGGACGCCGAACACGAGCAGTGCGACCGTGATCCCGACGGCGCTGACGATGCCGAAGTCCTGAATCGGTGGTACCGGACTCGTGAGGTTCGAGAGGAAACCGATCGCCGTCGTCGCGGTCACCAACACGAGCGCGACGCCGACGCCGGCCAACGCGGTTCCCATCGAGCCGCGAGTGTCGTCGGCGCCGTACGCGCCGCCTGCCTGGCGCTGTTCGCGGTGGCGCATGAAGATGTGGATCGCGTAGTCGATCGAGAGCCCGATCAGCAACACCGGGACCGCGATGAACATCTGGTTGAAGTCGATCCCGGCCCAGCCCATGAAGCCGAACGTCCAGAGCAAGACGGCGGCGATGCCGAACAGGCCGAGGAGAATGTCAAGGAGATCGCGATAGGCGACGATCAGGGCGACGACGACGAACAGCAGCGCGAGCGGCCCGACGATCGCGAGACTGTCGCCCATCGAATTGTCGATCTCCTCGCCCATGATGCCGCCGCCGAAGACGATGACGTCGGCGCCGTCGGATTCGAACGCGTCGTCGGCGATCGACTGCATGGCCAGTTGCGCGTCGACGAGCGCGTCGGAGGCCATCCCGCTCTGGCCGCCATCACCCTCGGTCCGGTGGGTGACCAGCAGCATCGTCGCGTTCGCGCTCGTCGATCCGGCCTCGTAGCTCGTCGGCATGAAGGCCAGCCCGCTCGTTCGACCGGACGAGTCCTCGCTCAGGACGGCACCGAGGGCGCGCTCGTACTCGGTGGCGTTCATCGACTCGAGCGCGTCGATCTGTTCGGGCAGCGTCGGCGACGTGGCGTTCTCGAGGGCGGCCTGCTGGGTCGACAGTTCAGCGCCGAGCGACTGGAGTCGCTCGCTCCGTGACTCGAGGGCCGTACTGCGCCGGTCGAGAACCGCGTACTCGTCTTCGAGGACGCCCTGCGTCCCGAGGCGGTACGCCGCGTCGATCCGTGACTCGGTCTCGGCGGCACGAAGGCGCTGTGCCGATTCGTTGAAGGTCGCGTACTGGGTCTCGTTCAGGTCGACCGACGAGTTCTCGTCGACCGCCGCGAACTGTCCGCGCGGCGATGCCGACGGATCGGCCCGGAGCGTCTCGAGCGCCCCGCGCAGTTCCGCCCGTGTCGCGTTCAGCGTCGCACTCCGTTCTGCCACGGCGGTGCGTTCCGCCCGGACGGTCGCGTTCAGTTCCTCGAACTCCGCGGCCGTCGCCTCGAGTTCGCGCTGCTGGTCGGCGGTGAGCGACGAGATCGCGACGAGATTCGCCGCGCCGACCGTCGGTCGGTCGTCGGCGAGCGTCCCGGAGACCGTCTCGTTCTCGCGGAACGATTGTTGGAGTCGGAGCGTCTCGACCAGCGACTCCTGGGAGAGGACGTTGTCACCCCTGACGATCACCTGTGCTGCCGACGTGTTCTCCTGGCCGGTCGAGAAGTTCTGCTCGACGTACTCCAGTTTCTGTGCTTCCTCGGTGTCGCTCTGGAACTGATCGAGCGACGAGGACTGCTCGATCATGCCGGCCCCGGAGCCCGCGACGACCGTGAGAACGAGCATGACGGCGATCACGAGCCGACTGTGTTCCGTGACGCCGTCGGCGACCCGGTCGATCCAGCTCATGTGTCGTCCCCGCTTCCACGAACTCCAGCGACGTTCGCGCTACGGGATCCCGACGGGGACCGACCGCGACCCGACGGACTCGCGGCCGCGGTCGGCCGTCGGCGGATCCACGTTGGCCCGTCCGGTACCGGTCCCGTCGGGATACGAACCCGTGCCGGGATCGCCGACGCGGTTCGTGACCGTCTCGACACTGCTCTCCACGGCGGACGGGAGCACTCCCCGACGCCGGCCGTCGGACGCTCCGTCTCGGGCGCCTGCCTCGGTTCCTTGGTCATGTGCTAACTGAATAGTTAGTCAGCACGTATCTATCTTCTCACTTCAGGTCGGGCCTGCTGCCGACTGTCACACGAACTCCGGGTTGAATCGGGCGTCGCTGCGGTTGACCGTTCAATCAACTTTTATAGGCTGCAACGATATTTCGTAGCCACGATGGACGCAGTTACCGCATCGGATCGGATCGGGGACGACGCCGGGACACGGATCGAACCGCCGGAGCGCGCCGACTGTGCGCCGGGCGCTCGTTCGGGGGACACGCGGCCGCGATGACGCAGTTCCCGCCGTTCCTCGAGGAGACAGACGACACGCGAGACGCCATCATGAGGGCGACCTACGCCGCCCTCTGTGAACACGGCTACAGCGAACTGACGATCCAACGGATCGGCGACGCGTTCCCGAAGAGCAAGTCGCTGCTGTACCACCACTACGACAGCAAGGACGACCTGCTGCTCGAGTTCCTGTCGTTCATGCTGGACCAGCTCGAGGGACAGATTCCGACCTATCGAGAGGGGGGAGCCGACGATCACATCGCCGAAATCGTCGAGCAGACGTTCGATCTCGGTGTCGCCGAGATGAGTGCCGACTTCACTCGGGCGCTCGTCGAGTTGCGTGCGCAGGCGGCCCACGACGAGGGCTACCGGGACCACTTCACCCGTAGCGATCAGTTCGTCCGCAAACACGTCGCCCACACGATCCGGTCGGGCATCGAACAGGGCGTCTTTCAGGACGTCGACCCGCAGGAGACGGCGGCGCTGTTTCAGGTCGTGTTCGTCGGCACGATGACCCAGCGCGTGACCAGCGACGACGACGTCCTCGAGGGGGGACGGAGTGCGTTCGAGCGATACATCCGAGAGTGCCTCCTCGAGGCCGAGTGAGCCGCCCTCGAAAACGAGCGTCTCGCGAACCGGGGCCGGGTCGCAGACGGTGGGTCCCGCCCTCGCCTCGCGCATGAGTCGTCGCTCGTCCATGCGGAACGGGCCGGTTAGCCACCGGTCAGTACCGGCTTGATCGGCGGCTCGAGTAAACGGCACGTCTGAAGCGCTCGAGGAGCGATTTCGGCCGCTTCCGTAGCTATTGGTCCATCGAAGGTGGTGAGATTCGACATGAACGATCAGTCAGTCGGGTAGTCCCCACCGTTGACGACGGAACCGACAGGCGGTGCCGTTGGGGACGCGACGCCCACAGCATAGCGTGGACGCCCGACGTCACCCCGCAACGCCGTCCGGTCGCTCCCTGAGACGCCCACTGGTCCCAATAGCGGGCGGACCGACGGGAACCGCGACATCGATCGTCCGCAACCCAGTGACTAACCGATTAGTAATCCTTATCCGTGCGCTGCCCGATTCTTCGGTTGGCGTTAGCGTCGCTTTTGATTACATACATAGGGGTGTAAACTACGGGGCGGGTTCCCGTTTCGCTGCAAGCACGGACCGCCGGATCCGCGTTGTGCCGTTCTCGAGAACCCCGACGGCCGAGTCGAACGCGGTCGCTCGAGGCGAACGGAGAGACGAGCTACCGAGCAGGGCCATCGCCGGCCGACCGGCGGTTCCGAGAGCGGGTCGACAACGTACGAGTCGGGGCGAAACGCGCCGCTGTCTCTCACTCGAGTCGGAGAACGCGGACACGAACCGAAAAGCGACGGCGGGGGTCTCCGACCCCGTATTCGGCAACGGTTCTCTCGTGTGTGTGCGAGCGCCATCGATCCGCGGGTGACGGACGGTGCTCGGCTCGCTACCGAGCGCCGCGTCCCGAACCGGTTACTGGGGGCTCGGGTTCGAGCCGCTCGCGGAGCTGACTGCCTCCTGTTCGAACGCGGTGCCGGTGATCGACCGGAGCCGATCGACCAGCGAGTCCTTCCTGGGTTCGCCCATCAAGGCGACGTCTAAGACCTCGCTGATGTTCGAGCAGGGGACGATTTCGATCATGTCCTCGTACTCGTCCTCGATCATCACGTCCTGTTCGTTGGCCTCGGGAATGATGACCGTCGTACAGCCGGCCTTGGCGGCGGCCTCGATCTTGTGGGTGACCCCGCCGACCGGCAACACGTCGCCGCGGACCGACAGCGAGCCGGTCATCGCGACCGACTGGTCGATCGGGATGTCCTCGAGGGCGGAGATGACGGCGGTCGCCACGGTGATCGAGGCGGAGTCGCCGTCCACGCCGCCTTCGCCGGCTTGGACGAACTGGATGTGGACGTCCTTCTCCGAGAGGTCGACGTCGGAGAACTTCTTGATGATCGCGGAGACGTTCTGGACCGATTCCTCGGCCATCTCCTTGAGCTGGCCGGTAGCGATCACCCGGCCGCCGCCCTGTGTGGGGGCGATCTCGGCCATGACCGGGAGCATGATGCCCGAGTCCTCGCCCATGACGGCGAGTCCGTTGACGCGACCCGCCACGCCGTCCTCGGTGACCTGTAGCTCGTAGTCCTTGCGCCGTTCGATGTAGTCGTCGGCGAGCTGTTGCTCGATCGAGCGCGAGCGGTCTTTGGCTCGAAGCACGTCGTCTCGAGTCGTGTGGTCTCGATCCTCGGCGCGGGCGATGTCGCCGGCGACCCGCACGAGACCGCCGAGGGTACGGAAGTGCAGGGTGAGGTGGTTCTTGCGGCC
>JHUT02000007.1:0-224 GCA_000690595.2 Natrinema mahii
CGGCGGCGATCGCGGCGGCGTTCGGCGACGGCGATGACCGGGCTCGAGCCGACGGGGGGTCGGCGGCGGCGAGCGACCTCGAGGTCCGGGACTTCCACACCCACGCGACCGGCGTCGAGGGGACCGTCGACGGGCGGCGAATACTGGTCGGCCACCCGGACCTGTTCCGGGAGCAGGGCTGGACGCTCGAGGCGGGCCTGGAGCAGCGAGTCGAGCGCGCTCGC
>JHUT02000007.1:401-221294 GCA_000690595.2 Natrinema mahii
GGTGTCGATCACGTCTTCGCCGGCGTCTCGCCCGACGGGAAGACGGCGGCGATCGAGCGGCTGCGAGCCGGCAATCGCGTGGCGATGGTCGGCGACGGGACCAACGACGCGCCCGCGCTGGCCGCGGCCGATCTCGGCATCTCGCTGGGCAGCGGGACGGCGCTGGCCGCCGACGCGGCCGACGTCGCCATCGCCGACGACGACCTCGCCGCGGTCGAGCGGGCCTTCGCGCTGGCGCGGGCCGCCCGCGACCGGATCAGACAGAACCTCGGGCTCGCGTTCGCCTACAACGCCCTCGCGATCCCGCCGGCGCTGCTCGGGCTCGTGAACCCGCTGGTGACGACCGTCGCCGTCGTCGTCGGGACGGTGCTGATCGTCGGCAACGCCGAGCGGTCGCTGCTCGCGGACTGATACGGATTATTGTCACTGTTTACCGATGTACCTGCGACTGTCCTGCGGGTACATCGGTACTGACTGACAGTAAACCGTATGAGCCGACGCCGCGGGTTCGATCGTCGATCCCGGGGAGACGTACCGGGAGGCCAAACTACTCGGACCGCGGTCGCCCATCAACGGCCGGATGACTGGACGGATGGATCCCCGCCGCGCGTACGCGGCCGTCGTCGTCGGGACGCTGGGCTACACCTGCCTGATGTTCGTCTGGTTCTCGCTGCCGGCCTATCTCTCGACGATCATCGCCGACCTCGGGCTGTCGGGGACCCAGGCCGGCGTGGTCGCCGGAGCGGTGCCGCTTACCTACATCCCGATCGCGCTGTTTTCGGGCGTGGTCGTCGACCGGATCGGGCCGGGTCGCAGCCTCGCCGCCGGCGTGTTGATCTACGGCACCGCGCAGGTCGCTCGCAGCACCGCGACCGGCTTCCCCTCGTTGCTCGCGGCGACGCTCGCGATCGGCGTCGGCGCGACCGCGATCACCTTCGGGCTCCCGAAGCTCGTCTCCGTACTCTTCCCGCCCGACGAGACCGGGCTCCCGTCCTCGATCTACCTCGTCGGCGCGTCGACGGGGACCGCGAGCGTCTTCGCCGTCGGCCGGCCCGTCCTCGGCCCGCTGCTCGGCGGCTGGCGGCCCCTCTTCTTCTGGAGCGGCGTCGTCGCGATCGCGTACGGCCTGCTGTGGTTCGGCGTCGCGCACCGACTCGGCATCGATGCCCGCAACCGCGCGGCCAACGACGCCGACGACGCGGACTCCTCGCTCTCGCCTGCGTCGATCGCTCGAGACCTGCAACTCGTCCTCACCCACCGCGAACTGCAGCTGGTGGTCGTCGTCGGGACGATGTACCTGCTGATCGCCCACGGCACCCAGAGCTGGCTCCCAACGTTGCTCGAGGCGCGGGGCTACTCGGCGGACCGGGCCGGCCGGACGACGAGCCTGCTGGTGGCCGCGAACGTCGTCGGCGTGGTGACCGTCCCGGCGGTCGCCGACCGGCTCGGCGTCCGCCGTTCCGCCCTGATCGGCTGCGGGCTGATCGCCGCGCTCGGGCTTTCGGGAATCCTCTCGAGCGGGCTCGGGTTCCTCCTGCTCGGGAGCGTCCTCGTCACCGGCTTCGGCTTCGGTGGGCTCTCGCCGCTCATCCGGGCGATCCCGCCGGAACTCGAGGGGATCGGCGCGCGGTTGACGGGCACCGCGGTCGGCTTCATCTTCGCCGTCGGCGAGATCGGCGGCTTCCTCGGGCCGGTCCTGGTCGGGTCGCTGTACGACCGCACCGGCTCGTACGCGCCGGGGCTGGGGCTGTTGGCCGCGGCGGGGCTCGTCGTGGCGGTCGCTGGCGGCGCGTTGCGGTTTCGGTACGGCGATTCCTGACGGCCGCGACCGCGCCGGTCACGGAACCGCCTCGCTCGGGGAGGTGGGATCGCGAGCCACGGCCGGCGCGACCAGAATTATCTGTCGGCCGACTCCCGCCGCGCCGGCGGGGTCTTCGAGAGGTACGTTCCCAACCGGCCGCGGTTGTCGGCGACCCAGCGGTAGGCGCGCTCACGAAACCGTTCGTAGTCCTCGAACTGCCGGAGGAATTCGACGGCGCCGCCGGCCGGCTCGACGACATCCGTCCGTCTGAACGCCTCCTCGATCGAGGCCCCGCAGGAGTAGACTCCCTCGTCGGTGACCATGTGCGAACACTCCTCGTAGTCCTCGGGCAGCCGTGCCAGCAGGTCGTCCGTGAGATCGCTGAAACCGACGATCCGGAGGTCCGTCCGGTCGTCGAAGAAGTCGGCCCACCACGTACAGAAGCCGCAGTCGTCGTCGTAGACGAGCGTCGCCTCGCTCATACCCCATCTGGGGTCCCGACGCTACTAACCCTTGTTCTCGAGGCGGGGTGGCGATTCGACGGGCTCGCCCTCCTCCCCAGCTGCTGGCTCGCGGCGCTTACCGCCTCCCGGTCGCCCCCGGCTGGCCGGCGTCGCGAGCGAACCCGATATCCGATTGGCCGCCGGCCCCCGAACCCGTCCCGGACCGCTCGATCCGACCGCAAGGCTGATTATCGTTTTGCTGTAATCTGTAAACAGATCGCTGCATGTCCCATACGACGGACGTCGGAAGCGGTGACATCGTCGGTGCGTTCCTCTTCGTCGCCGACCTCCTCGACGAGCCGCGGCTCGCTCGGATCTATGCGACGCTTTCGCGAACGGACGAGTTGACCGTTCGGCAACTCATGGAGGCGCTCGACCTCCCACAGGGAACGGCCTACGCCGACGTGAACCGCCTCGAAGAGGCCGGACTGATCGAGGCGACGACCGCCGAGCAACCGCATCGATACGCGGCGGTCGACGTCGATCTCACGCTCACCAGCGCCGACACCGAGTACACCATCACGCCCGCGCTGATCGACGCCGTCGGCCGTCGAACGGCGGACGACGACATCGACGCCTACATCGAGCGCCACGGCATCGGCGGGCTCGCAACTGCGCTCTCCTACGCCATCGATCGGGAACGCGGTGAAACGACCCATCGGCTGATGGCTCGAGATCTCGACTGTTCGCCCATCGAGACCGAGACGATCCTGCAGGCGCTCCGTCCGGTCGTCCGCGACCACGTCGATCTCGACTCGTCCGGCGCGTCGCTCGCCGATGTCGTCGCGGACGACGCGACTGATCTCACCGACGACGCGTGACGACCGTTCATATCGCCGATACGGGATTCGTCGTCGCGATCGGGTCGCCGTCGAACGAGCGGTATCGGCGGGTCCGAACGTTCTTCAACGGAGCCGACCGTCCGGTCGTCGTTCCCCAGCGGGTCTACGAGGAACTGACGACGAGCGAGAGACCCGACTCGAGCGAGCCGTTGCCGGTCGATACCGCGATCGACGAGGGGTGGCTACGTATCGCGCAGCCACTCGACTATTCGATGCCGGTCGTCTCCCGAGCGATGGACGGCGTCCAGCGGTACATCGCGAGCGCCGACGGCCGACCCGAAGACGAGGTCGAACGGGCGGACGCGGCACTCGGCGGGCTCGCCGCGCAGGTACTCGGCTCCGGGGCAGCGACACAGGTCTACGTGTACACGACCGACATCGCTGCCGGCGAGGGAATCGAAACCGTCCTCAAGAGCGAGGGCTACGGCGACTCGGTCGCGTTCGTCGACGGCTTCCGATTCGTCGAGGACCTGCTCGATCGGTAACGGCCGTCGGAACCTTCTTGAAACCGCTGGGCAATCCTGAGCCATGAGCAGCGCGGCCCGGCCGCTGTCGGAACCGCGGGTACTCGCCCACGCCAAACGGCGGCTCTTTCCCGCCGACGACGAGTCGCCGGCCTACGCGGTGGCCGACACCCAGTTCGCCAGCGAGGAGTGGCTTCCCGGTCGCCCGGTCGCGCCCGCGATCCGCGAGCGGCTGGCCCCGTTCAACCACGTCCGGCTGGGCAGCGGCTACCCCGATCTCGTGGGGGTACGCGCCCTCGAGCCCGACCTGCTGGCGGTCGAGCGGGTCGGCGACGAGCCGCCCCTGATCGCGATCGAGGCGAAAGGCGAGACCAGCGGCGGCGTCGACACCGAGCGCGGGATCGTCCAGGCCTACGACCGCCTCGGCGAGGCGAACGCGGCGTATCTCGCCGCGCCGATCGACGCGATCGCCGAGACCGATCGCACGCTCGCGACCGAACTGAACGTCGGGATCCTCGGGGTCGACAGCGCGGGCTCGGTCGAACCGCTCGAGGTGCCCCGCGTCGTCGGCAACCGGACGACGACCGAGGCGACGGCGCTGCGGTTCCAGGCGAGCGTCCAGGGGGTCGCCGACGCCTCCTTCGGCCTGAACCATCCCAAGAACTACCTGGGGTATCCGCTGGCCCACTACGCGGCCGGCGAGACGGCGACGCTGCTGTCGGAGTACGACGTCGTCGGGGCGGTCGACGACGCGCGCCGCGGGGCCGCGTTCCTGGGCTTGATCGAGGACCGAATCGACCGCGAGGGCGATTCCCTGACGCCGCTGGGCGAGGAAGTCGTCCGGTTCGCGAAGAGCCACAGCGGGTCGGTCGAGGCGGCACTTTCGGCGTTCGCGGACTGGTACCGATCGCGGAAACGGTTCGTCGACCTCGCGCCGGCGTGGGGCCGGCTCGCCCGGCGGGTCCTCTTCGACTACGAGGCGACGGGCCTGCTCGTCCGGGAACTCCAGCACATGCACGAGGACGGAATCGCCGACCCGTCGCTGGTCGACGTCGTCGAATACTGTCACGAACTCCACCCCTCCTTTACCGTCGAACTGTTCGTCCGCGGCGACGACGGCGTCCGCGGCCGGGTCCTGACCGACGACGGCGACCTCCGGCGCGGGCCGCTCGAGGACGGCTCCGTCTACCATTCGCCGACCGTCTTCCAACTGAAGACGATGCTGTTCCACGCGGGGATTCTCGCCGAGCGCGGGACCGAGCCGCACCGGCTCGAGCCGCTCGCGGACAGCTGGGCGCTTCGGGAACCCGTCTGAGGTGCGGCTGCCTCAGTCCTCTTCTAACTCGCCCGACTCGAGCGATTCGTCGAGATAGCGGGTACCAAGTTCGGTGAGCGAGTAGTAGCCGTCGCTTTCGCGGTCGAGCAGGCCGTGATCGGCGAGGGTTCGACAGCGCTGCCCGGTGTAATTCGGGTGGGAATCGATGTTACGGCCGATGACTGCCGGCGGTACTTCGCCCGCGTCTCGAACGTACTCGAGAATAGCGTCGTCGGTGGGCACCATCCAGTCAGCGCGGTTTCGCATACCGAGGGCCGTGTTCTACTCGGCTATAGAACCCGTTCATGCAAACGAAAGTACTTGCATATGCGCATTCTAATACTCGCACATACGTATCTACGAATCTTTAGATTCGTATCTGCGAAGAATCTAAGTGAACCAGTCACGAAACGCTACCCGGACGGCAGCTACAGTTCCCACTGGAACAGCCGAGAAACGGATCGGTGTTCACGGCACCGATCCGCGGTAGCTCCCGTACCAACGCTACGGAAGCCATGACAGACGACAATTCACGGGACCATGAAGGCCCCGACCGACCCGACGTATCGATCCCAGCCGCGTCCGATGCCGAACTGACGGACGGCACCGTCCGCGAGCGCCTCGAGGCGATCGACAGACTCACGCGGTCGTTGCTCGCCGACATCCAAGCCGGAGCGGGAGCGACCTCGATCGCAGACGCCGACGATCGCTCCGAGGCCTGTCGGCACGTTCGGGAGATCAGAGCCGAGGCCAGCCACGTCGGCCTTCTGCTGTTCGGCCCGGAGATGGCGATTCCGTACGATCCAGCGGCTCACGATGGTCTTTCTTGGTCTGGATCCGGGGTCGCTCGAGGACGGGACGATCCGTCGCTACGATAACGCCCACGAGGATACGAAGGGCCACGAACGCCACGTCGCGCCGGATCCAGTACCCCAGTCGATCGAGTTTCCCGGAATGGTGGAACTCTACGAGCGCTTCTGGGACGACATTCCGAAGCCTCGGTTCGAGTCATCCGACGACGGCAGGTGATACATCATGTCCACCACAAACGTACTCCTAGTTACGATCGGGGATGCCGACGGACTCTCCGAGGAGGGCCTCGAGGCGATTCGAACGCTGCGGGGCGGCGAGTCCGTCGACCGACCGGCGACGGTAACGGTCGCGAACGAGCAACAGCTAAGCGACGTGTTCAACGAGCGAACGTACGCGCTGCTTCGCGTGATCCGCGACGAGGATCCCGAAAGCATCCGCGAGACGGCCCGGGTCGTCGGTCGCGACGTGAAAAACGTCCACGAGGAGTTGACGACCCTCGAGGCGCTGGGGATCATCCGGTTTGACGACGACGGGCAGTCGAAGCGGCCGGTCTTTCCCTACGACGACCTCATCATCAGTCCCTTCGCGCACGACAGCAGTGATTCCGCTCCCGCAGCTCCCTAATTACGTGATCGTCGGCTCCTACTCGCCATCGGATTCGAGATCGTCGGCATCGAGTTCCCCCTCGAGATACCGCACGCCGGGATCGGCGATTTCGTAGTAGCCGCGCTCGACTCGAGTGACGAGTCCGTACTCGACGAGGACGGAGAGACGGCGATTCACGTGGACGCGCGACTTGTCGATATTCTTCGCGATGACTTGCGGCGAGAGCAGCAACCCCGACTCGAGAATCTCGAGAATCCGCTCGTCGGTCGGTAATTGCATCCACTCGCCGGGTTGTCGCATTGTTTTTGGGTAGCAAAACAGCTCCTTACGACTATCGATACGATAGATGTACGCTACCCACAGAATTCACCAGTGTTACTAATTAGTAACAAACGTTATTAGGGAACGGCCAGAACCTGTTGGCACACGGGAACGTATCGTGAGACGACGACCTCGTCTCAGGAGAAAGCGGCTCGGTGCCCTGACACCGGGCCGCGACAGCTCCCGTATCAAGCTACGGAAGCCATGTCCGACGACAATTCACGGGACCATGAAGGTCCCGACCGACCCGACGTATCGATCCCAGCCGCGTCCGATGCCGAACTGACGGATGGCACCGTCCGCGAGCGCCTCGAGGCGATCGACCGAGTCACTCGGTCGTTGCTCGCAGATATCCAATCCGGGGCAGAAACCACGCCGACTGTGGACGCCGACGATCGCTCCGAGGCCTGCCGACACGTTCGAGAGATCAGAGCCGAGGCCAGCCATGTCGGCCTCCTGCTGTTCGGCCCGGAGATGGCGATTCCCTACGACCCGGCGGCCCACGACGGCGACACGCCGAGGTTTTCTCGCAGTGGCTCGCTCACGACGGCGTTTCGAGGTCCGGAACCCGGGTCGCTCGATGAGAATCGGCAGCGGGACAGCGATGGATAGGTAACGGCTTTCGTTCGTTTCGGGGTTCGTCTGTACGGGCTCGGTTTCTCTTCGGTTTCGGCTTCCTGAAGGTCGATTCTGGTCTAATTAGAGAACCGGTCGCCATCCAGGGACGCAGATAGGCAAGAAACGACGGTTCGAATTCACATGCTCGTACATACGAGCCGGTAGCTCCTAGTTTTTCGACTCACTGAACGGCCCCATTCTGCCTCCAAACCGGCGGAAATTATCGTCTACTTTTGATAAATTCTATTCACATTAGTAGCCCAACTCGAGATATGCACATGAAGATTCGCGTCTTGTGTGCATATTCGGGAATCGGATTCTATTGACTTACAACCCCTGAGAGGGAGGTTTAGATCATTTAGTATCGGTTGAACCAATTCCCCAGGCAAAACAATTTTCGTGCCGCGACTTATTGTACAGGACAATGACAGAGCTGGAAGATTTTAATCTCCCAACTGGAACTTTCTATCCTACGTTGGTTGAATGGGGAAGAACCGAACCTGAGACAAAGTCCTCGGATCAGTATGAGCCAATTTTCCGAGAACTCCCTAATTATTCACCTGGAGACCCAAACGACCCTTCCGAAGGCTTTCAGGATCATAAAATCATCAGAGTAGATTCAAATACTAATAATTTTGAACAAGTGGATTTTGAGTGTGTAGGTGTATCTCGGTTCTTCAAAGAGTCATTCAAGACGCAAGAAGCATTTGTGGATGGTGAATTACGGGATGTGAAAATTCGTGAAACAGATTCTTCTGATGGCTTTTGGGCCGGGAACATGGTGTTCTTTGAAGGACGTGAAAAAATAGCTCGAAGAGCGAAAAGTTCTCTCCAAGCCCAATTCCTTGAAAAGATTAGGATTTCAGACGTGACTCTTTTTCCCGGTATTTATCGGAAATTAACCGAGTTCACTGGCCCAACAACGGATGGCATAAGTGTTGATGTGGTGGAAAGATTGCAATTGAAAGGAACAGGAGACATATCGAAGTTACAATTATTTGGAGAGGACGAGGTCCTCGAGGAGTACGCTGAATCCTCCCAGAACATGGACACAGTATCACATATTGTGGGGAGATTCAATTTCTTTGGCTATCGAATCACGGCAGGAATCTCTAAAGACAAAATCAGGATTTACGGTTCTCCAACAAAACGGGGCGGTTCTGATTCAGAAGAAGCACCATTGGTGACCCTCGCCTTCCTGAGGAAAATAACCGAACTCTCTCTATCCAAACAACGAGATTACGAGGTCTGACCATGGTGGATATCTCCAAATCTTCTATAATAATTTGGCTGAAAGAGCCAGAATGGGGGGCTATAGCATTACTGATCTCTCTTGGAGCCATAATCACGGGTATTTTTTCTTCATTCCATATTTTGGTAGATACTCTTCTGGTTATAACTGGGGGTGCAGCAATAATTGGGTGGGCTTGGGTGACTTTTTGGCTTTCCGGGATTAGAGTTACCTGTTTACAAACAGAACCAATAACTTCAGCCGAGGCGCAACACAAGCACGTCCACTTCTTCCCAGATGGATATGCCGAATTTGAGGTATACATTGGAGTTCCTGAATGGGTTTCCCGATTTAGTATTGAGATTCATCATGACGGACCCTTTGATTTCCAGCCTTGGGACCTCCCTGCCCCAGTCTCATTCAGAAACGGGGTAATTCACGTAGAGGGAGATCTTGACGAAGTGCCGTTCGTTTTACGGTTTGGAGGTGAACCCGAAGAAATTGGAGACGCGACTTACCGAGTCATATTCAAAGAAAAAGACAGTGAGAAAACACTCCATACGATGTCATTGAACGGGGATCGTATGGTAAAGACCGATTCTGATATAGAGGATGTGGACCAAGAAATCACCGAAGAGTTAGGGATTTCAGTCTCAGAGTAGATGAAGTAGAGGCAGTCCGCATAGATTCAGTTATTCTCAATTCGTGGGCTAAGCTGGAACTCTACTTTGCCCTCTCCAATTTCATATGAAATTTTTGCAGGTCGATCATGAGCCATCTCAATCGTAACCTCAGTATCCTTCGGAATTACAGAGGAAATTTTGTCTAACCACTTAAGACTAAACTTACTGTCAATAGTTGCATATTCAATATCAACCACGTCTGTTTCTTTCAACATACGCTTGGTATGATCTGAATCACCCCTAGCCTCCATCTCTGCGACTTCTTTTTCTTTATCAATATTAAATCGGAGATGATCACCGAATGCATTTGCTGCTCTTATCGCTTTTCGAAACTCGGACTGTTCAATTACAATCTTGGCCGGAAGTTCCCAGTCAGGCGGATTTGGTCCCGTCGAAATGTACTCTAAGTCCACTAGACTAAGCCCCGAGGCCTGGCCGTCGACTTCCATGTATACCCTTCGTTCTTCTTCGTTAAGGTGTAGGTTCACTAGTGAAGACTCAGAGGACATTTCTAAAATCGTCAATATTTTATCTAACCCCAATCCAATCTGTCCTCCGTCTGACTCATAGTCTCTAAAAGCCGCTGGTAAGAGCTCAACTTCCACCATCAAGACCTGTGCTTCATCAGCGGCACTTGCTGTAACACACCCGTCATTCAAATCTAATATAATCTCATCCGTAACCACCTCTAGGGGTTCAAGTGTATGAGTTAGAACTCCTGCTTCAATTTCAGCGTCAAACATGATGTATATGAATATAACCGCATTTGTTATAGTTTTCTAGTATCTTCGTCATCCCTTCAGGTAGTAGTTGATAATCATCAGACGAATATATCGGATGACTTCTTCATCAATCTCTAAATAGGGGGGATGGATTTCCGCATGGTCTGGGAAGAACTCAACCTCCGTCTTTGCTTGACCTTTACTTGCCAGTAACAAACTCACATCAAACTCTTCCCTCCGAATCCATTCATCCAAAGTTAGGTTACTGTCTACAGGATGAATAATGAACTGGGCGCCGCTCATTGTTCCTGATCTAGTCTCTTTGAAAGCTCGATTAAGGAAACTGGCTAAAGATCCTACATTGGCAAGCTCTTCTCTTAACTTGGAAAAGGGATATCGAAATTGGACTCGAACATGGATTCCGCTGATTTTTCGGCTCTCAACAGAGACATTCGGTCTTTCCCGTTGATCTTCTGTATCCGGAATAAGACTGAAGTCGATTTCGTGAGGATATCTCGCCTCTGCGTGCGTGGCTTTCAAACTCCCATGCGTACTATTCCATGTTGGCTCCTCAATTTCAATTCGGCCCTTGCTCAACTCCTCAGTTTCATCAATCACCTCCTCAACAATCTCTTTGCCAACTGCAACTGTTGTTGCCTCTTGGGGACTGAACGTTAGTTCAAGAGTGGTCTCAATAGGGTTGGCTCTGGTAAGAAGACCTCTTATTCGCCAAGTTATTCCAGTGACGATAGGACTAATGAGTTCTCGATCGAAGACTCGGAGGACTACTTTGTCAATTATCTTTCCGAACAACCAGATACCAATAACTAATAGACCCCCCTGAAGCGTCTGAACAGTTAATAGTGAATCTATAAGTGCCAAACTAATCGTCCTCCTCAATCGCTTTATATATTGAATCGTTACTTGCAGCCTCCGCTTGAGTGGTCAACGAAATTGTCGTTTCTACGTCCCGATGGATTACTGGCAGAACATGGTTCACTAGGAGTTCTAAGTAGGTCGAGATAGTGGCGGTAGAATATATACGAATGAGACCATCTCGAGACATACCAACTGTGAGAGTCGTTCCACCCACTAACTCCTGCGTTTGGAACATATGCGTTTTCAGTTTTCCTCGACTCCGCTGTCGCTGATAGTCATCTACTTCCTCAAGACCATCTCCCTTCATCTGGACACTAGTAAGTTCCTTTTCAGGATAATCACCGATGATCGTGTCCATTAGTTTGGCATTTAGACTTTCTCGAACTTGTTTTAGCGCATTATGATCTAGTCGAGTTTTATTAATCGTCGATCCCAGATCATCATGTTCTGATCGGAGAATCGCAGCTGCCCCTTCAGCAACCTCCCTAGCACCCAGTATGCACAAATAATAGTGATTCTGGTGATTGAATATCAGAAATCGGGCTTCAGTGTTGTCTAATACAAGTATTTGCTGCCCACGGTACTTCACAGTTTTATCTTTGTCAATAACGATGGTTCCTAGGATAGCCTCTTTCCCTTTTGGGGACGTGACCAACTGAGCTTCGTCAATAGAGGTAGTTCGTACCACCTCTCCATCTTGTTTAAAGATATCTGGGACAAATGTGGTGTCAGTGTCGATGTCGGTTGAGATACTCTCATAGAAAGTATGGTTATGTAATTCTTCACGAAGTGTCTGGAGGTCAAGAGTATAGCCCGTCGGAATATTCAACCAGAAAATCTTCCCGCTATATTGCCCTTCGACATGAAGCGGGCTTTCGCCCTTTGTTTCACTCATTTAAATCACACTCGAGACAGTCGCTCTTGCGTTATCCATATATCCTGTAGATAATAAAACCGAGCCAACCGTACCGGAAGTAGAGGATTTGCACTGTTCCGTCGCATAGGGGAGAAGGACTAGATCCCTCTTATTCATACACATAAAGATGGGTGGAGGTGTTTATTTCTCCCAAACATTAGGAATTTGTGCATATCCCCTCCGAACCACCGAGCGGATGAGATTGAAATTAGGATCGACGAGAAGTTAGAACCGTAGCCGCGGTCCTGTTCATACGGTTATCGGTTCTAGGACCAATAAACAACCCCTGTTTCGCGTGCTTCAATTGGAGATTCGCGTGCGGAGACGGAAGAGTGCGTTGTAGTTTTTTGACTCAGTCCCTTGGGGACACTCTTTCCCGTCGGAACTGCTCTCCCCGACATCTCGGCCGGAACCAGGGACTCCGTCCACTGCGCTACGCGCCCTCGAGCGAACCCACCACCACAAAAATAGACCAATCCCCTCCCGAGTCCGCTTACCGTTCGCGTTCGGGCACGGACGGATCCTCGAGCGCGACCTCGATCCCACCCGCTTCAGCAGAGACGGTGATCGAGTAGCCGTGATAGTCGAACGCAAGACTCTCGAAGCCCGCGGCGTCGGGCAGCGAGTCCAGCAGATCGGGATCGATCGCGTCGTAGAGCGGCTCGAGCGCCGTTGGATCGGCGTCCTCGAGTCGGGAGACGAGGTCGATGACGGCCATACTGAGCTGCTCGCCTTCACTGCAAGAAACGGCTGTCGTCTCGAGCGATTGCATCACTCTTGCTGGGGGGCCGCCGGTAAAGAAAATATCCCACTATTGCAGCCGATCCGTTCTGGACGAAACGACAGTCAGATGGCCAGATACGTGTGCGGCGGTGCGACGGCCCCGCTCCCGGTGCCCCGGTCGTGGCGTCGCCGACTCGAGTGTCACTCCCGGCGCGGGACCTCGTGGCGACCGAAACCGTACCGCAGGCGGTTGGCGAGCCGGCGCGAGAACCGGCCGTCGTCGGCCCGCGAGCCGAACCGCTCGGAGAGGGCGGTGTAGATCAGCGGCAACGGGACCTCCTGCTCGAGGCCCTCCTGGACGGTCCAGGTGCCGGTCGAGCCGCCCTCGACGCGGTCGGCGACGGTGCCGAGATCGCTGCCCTCCTCGCGGAAGGCCTCCTCGCAGAGTTCCAGCAGCCACGAGCGGATCACCGCGCCGTTGTTCCAGACCGACGCGACCGACTCGAGGTCGAGGTCGTACCGGCCCTCGTGGAGGAGTTCGAATCCCTCGCCGTAGGCCTGCATCAGGGCGTACTCGACACCGTTGTGGATCATCTTGACGTAGTGGCCGGAGCCGGCGGGCCCCATCCGCCCGTGGCCGTCCGGCCCCGTCGCGACGGCGTCGAAGACCGGCTCGAGTTCGTCGTAGGCCCACTGGGGGCCGCCGACCATCAGCGAGAAGCCCAGTTCCGCGCCGGCGGGGCCGCCGGAGGTGCCGCAGTCGAGGTAGGCCGCGGGACAGGACTCCGCGCGGCGCACCGAGTCCTCGAAGTAGGAGTTGCCGCCGTCGACGACGATATCGTCGCCGTCGAGGTGGGGCTCGAGTTCCTCGAGTGTGACGTCGACCGCCTCGCCGGCGGGGACCATCAGCCAGATGCGCTTGTCAGCGCCCAGCCGCTCGAGGAGGTCGTCGATGGAGTCGGCGGGGGTCGCGCCCGCGTCGGCGGCCGTCGCGACGGCCTCCTCGTCGAGGTCGAAGGCGACCACGTCGTGGCCCGCCGCGAGGGTTCGGTCGACGACGATCTGTCCCATCCGTCCGAGTCCGATTACGCCCAGTTGCATGGATAGGGGTCGGCCGGCCGGTGTGGTAGGGGTTGCGGTTCCGGGTCCGCGGGCGCGCCGGGATCACCCGTCGTCGGCCGGCGACGGCGCGGGCTCGAGCGCGATTTCGACCCGGCTGCCGCCCAGGGCTGATTCGCGAAAGGAGACGCTGCCGCCGTAGTTGTCGACCATCCACCGGACCAGCCAGAGGCCGAGGCCACTGCTGTGGGTCAGCTGCGTGATGTCGGTCTCGCCAGTGACGACGTCGATCTCGGCGGGTGGGATGCCGGGCCCGTCGTCGGCGACCGCCAGCCGGACCCGACAGTCCTCGCGTGCCACGGAGACCTCGACGGTCGGTTCCGGCCCCGCGTGTCGGATGGCGTTCTCGACGAGGTTCTCGACGACCAGTCCCAGCCCGGGGTCGGCCCAGGCCGAGGGGTCGTCGGCCGTCGAGACGGAGATGGTCGCGTCGTCGGGGTCGAGCCCCTCGATGGTCTCCGTGACGGTCGCGGCGACGTCGATCGGCTCGAGGTCGCCGTCGCGATCGAGCGCGTACTGGATGGCGCGGGTCTTCTCGCTGGTGTCCGCGAGGTCGGTCGCGGTCTCTCTGAGCGTGTCGGCCGCGGCGGCCAGTTCCGGATCGTCGAGCCGTTCCCGGAGGAGTTCGGCGTAGCCGATGACGACGGTGAGGTCGTTCCGGAGGTTGTGCCGGAGGACGCGGTTGAGGACCTGCAGGTACTGTTCGCGCTCCTTGCGCTGGGTGATGTCTCTGACGACGCTGACGGTGCCGTGGAACGCGCCGTCGTCGCGGGGCAACAGCGAACACTCGATCTCAACCGGGAATCGCTCCCCGTCGGCGGTCGTGTAGGTGGCTTCGAAGGCCCCGCTGTCGCAGTCGGCGTCCGAGAGCAGGTCCCCGACGTGGTCGACCGCACGGTCGTAGGACTCGTCGGCGAAGATGCGGGACACGGGCTCGCCGACGAGTTCGTCCCGTTCGTAGCCCAACCGCTCGGCGAGGGGATCGGTCACGAGCGTCAGGCGAGCGTCGCCGTCGACGGCGTACACCATCCCCTCGACGGTCTCGAGGATCCGTTCGTGACGCAGCAGTTCCTCGCCGCGCTCGGCCCGCTCGAGGGCGGCGGCCGCGCTGGCGGTCAGCAGCCGCGCGAGCTGGACG
This sequence comes from Natrinema mahii, assembly GCA_000690595.2. GTDB lineage: Archaea > Halobacteriota > Halobacteria > Halobacteriales > Natrialbaceae > Natrinema > Natrinema mahii. Next base: position 15,096 of record JHUT02000007.1, read on the forward strand.
TGCTGGTCGTCGAACGCGTCGACGACCGGCGACCCGACGTTGAGCAACCCGTGGTCCCCGATCGGGACGCACATGCCGGCCTGCAACTGTTCGTACTCGTGTGGCGAGTTGGTCCGGAGGTCCTCGATGAGGACCGGTTCGCCCCGGCGAAACGCCTCCCCCATCGGCCCCTCGTCGAGGGCGACTCGCGTGCGGTCTCGGATTCCATCGCCGCTGGCCTCCGAGACGGCCGTCAGGACGAGGTCGTCGGTGTCGGCGTCGTGCAGTCGGACCGTGGCGAGATCGAACCCGAGGACGCGTTCGGCGGCCTCGACGACGACGCCCGAGACGTCGGCGCGTGACTCGCAGGCGAACAGCGAGCGGGTCGTCTCGAGCAGCCCGGTGACGACCTCCGAACGGCGGCGGCGCTCGGTCACGTCACGGACGACACAGACGAACGCGATGTCGTCCGGATCGGTCGCCGAAAGCGGCGTGACGTTGGCCTCGACGTGGACGGACCAGCCGTCGACTCGCCGGAGTTCGGTTTCGAACGTTTCACGAGCCGTTTCACCGGTCGTCGACGATGCGGCTATCGCTGTCCAGTCGCGGCAGGCGTCCTCGCCGATGATCGGTGCCACCGACCGCCCGATGAGCCGATCCCGGGCAACGCCCACGAGATCGGCGAAGGCGTCGTTGACGTGGACGAACCGCCGGTCCGAATCGACGACGATGACGCCGTCGTCGATCGTCTCGAGGATCGCGTTGCGCTCCGCGGACCCGATCGGTAGCGCCTGCTTCTCGGCCGTTCCCGGTCGGGAGGGAGAGTCAGTTTGTGCGTTGGCCGCGGTCGGCGGTTCGGTCGCGACGGCCCCGACGCGATCGACGAGGGACGCGTCCCCCGTCCGGATGACGTACTCCGTCGCGCCGGCTCGCGTCGCCGCGGCCGCGACGCTCCCGTCCGGCGTCGCCGTCGTGTAGATGACCGGCACGGCCGGTGCAACGTCGCGGACCCGGCGACGGTTTCGACGCGGTCACTGCCGGTCCCGTCCACGACCACACAATCGACTGCAATCGTCTCGAGGCAGTCGACTATCGCCGTTCGGTCTCCCGGCGTGACCACGTCGAAGGCGGCGTCGAGGTCACGCGGCGGCGTCGGATCACCGACGAAGACGACGCGCTGGCCGGCTCGGGACACAATCTGGCCAACGGTTGGTGCCGTTAGTGATTAATGTTGTGGCGAGTTGCCATGGAACGAGGGGGCCGACCTACGCGACCGGTTCCTCGAGGCGTGCCCAGCCGATCGCATCGAGGACGACGATGCGGTCGTTGTACCGGACGTAGACCCCGTTGTACTCGCCGCCGTCGGCGTCGTAGTAGGGCAGCGACTGGCGGATGCGGTCGACGACCGACCACGCGCCGTCGCGTTCGAGCGTGACGTGTTCCCACTCCTCGTGTGCGCCGTTGCGGACCGCGCGGTCGAGCGCCTGTCGTGCGCCGGGAATCCGGCCGATCCGTTCCGCCGAGGCGTCGACGACCGTGGCGTCGTCGGGGACCTCGTCCAGGCCGATGACCCGCGCGCCGAGGTCGGCTTTCGATCGCGAGGCGCCGGTCGCCGACCGCTCCGAACTGAGTACGTAGCCGGCGACGGCGGCCGTCCCGACCGCGAGCAGTGATAGTGCCATGTCCTTGCCCCTGATCATTAGCGAGTACCTTACAGTAACCGACTAAGTATCTTTCGCAAGAACGGCTTTCTTTCGTAATAACGTTTCTTGCTAATATATTCCGTCAGAAACCGATCGCCCGTCGCCGTTACAGCAGACTGGCGACGTTACCCGACAGCAGCCCCGCGACCACCAGCAGGCCGACGGCCGCGACCGCCGCCGCCCGGAAGAAGGGCAGGGCGTCGTGGGCCGGCTCGCGGATCTTCTTGCCCGTGAGGCCGGCCTCGAGTCGCTTCGACCCGATCTCGACGAGGGCGGTCAGCACCAGCCAGAGCGCGACCATCGAGAGGACGAGGTGGCCGTTCGTCGAGCCGAAGAGCCTCGCACTCGTGTAGGTCCGTCCCGCCAGATGCCCGCCCGAGAGGAAGAGAACGAGCGAACTCACGCGCGAGACGGTCGTCAGCTTCCCCGAGATTACCTCGAGCGGGTGGGTCGTGTTGAACGCACCGTCGCGTGCCAGCGGCAGAACGACGACGGCGACGAAACAGACGCTACCGGCCCAGAGGGCCGCGAAGACGAGATGAAGTGTTCTGGCGGCGAGAACGTCGATCATACGGCATCGCTCGGACAGCGGGCGTATCAGCGTTCCGACTTCGGATCGCCCGACTGTCGCGGCGATTGTCGCGTTCGCCCGCGATCACTCGAGCCAGTCGGGCGTCCACGCGACCAGGCGTCGCCGACAGAGCGCGTACAGCAGCGACACCGCGAGGCCGCCAGCGGCGGCGGTGCGGAGCCATCCCTCGAAGACGAGCAGGGCTGGGACCGCGAGCGCGACGCCCAGAACCGCATCTTCCGGCGCGCCGTCGTAGCGGATCCAGCGCCGCGGGCGGAGCCACCGGCTGCGCACGTGATCGTAGACCGCGCGATCGGTGCGCTCGTTCCACGGGTCCATCTCCGGCCCGCCGCCGATCGAGTCACTGAGGGCGTGGAGCCAGGCCGTGACAGCGAACGCGGCGACCGCAAGCGTCGCGCTCGCCGGAGCGACGGCCGCGACGGCGACGGCGGGGACGGCGGCCGCGATCCCGGCGACCGGGAAGTGAAACGTCCGCCGGTGTGCGAACACGAGATCGAGATCGGGGGCCAGCCCGCCGAGGATCGCCCCGAGTGCGAGCGCCGTCCCGAACTCGGGAACGTGGTACGCGACGGGAGCGACGATCGCGAGCCCGGTGAACACGTGCGTGGTCGCCATCATCGGTATCGGGGATACGGGCGGGAGCAGCAAAAACGACTCCGGTCACTCGAGGTTCTCGCCCTGATAACTGCCCTCGTAGACGTCCTCGTGGTCGGCCCTGGCGAAGACCAGTTGGGCGATCCGTGCCCCGCGCTCGAGTTCGATGTCGTGGTGGACCTGCAACAGCCCCTCGCCGCGGCCCTCGTAGCCGGCGTCCCAGACGGCCGTGTTGAGCATACAGGAGTTTCGCATGAGCGACGACCGGGGGTAGACGAAGCCGACGTGACCCTCCGGAATCGCGATCCGCTCGCCGTACCGGACGACGTAGGCCCCCTTCGGCAGGTAGTAGGTGTCGGGATCGGCCTCCTCGAGTTCCTCGAGCGGGCGGGCGATCCGGTCGCCGATCTCTTTCCCGTCCCGGGTGATCCGGCCGGGTTCTAACTGCTCGAAGACGACATCGGCGGTCAGGTCCACCCCGTTGGGCTGGACCTGTTCGTCGGTCGTCGGCGAAACGTGATCGGCGACGAACGCACCGGAGCGAAACATCGTGTTGGTTCGACGCCGCGGCGACGAAAAAAGCGTATCCGTTCGCGGCGACTCGACGGTGCGGTAGCATCCGTCACGCCGCGTGTCCGCCTCTCACCACCCCGTGCCACGGTGGCCGCCGTCGGGTACGTGCCGTCGACCGTCGTCCCGTCGCCCGTCGAAGGGGTCAGTTGACGAGCGTCGAAACACCGCTCGTCGACCGGCCGTTCGACCGGCAATATTTCCGTGATCCGTGCCGTTCGGCGCGGGTCGTTGCCGTCCACACCGGTAGAAACACGCTGGATTTATCAGGACGGACGGCCGACTTTTGGGTGCTATGGGACAGACTCTCACCGAAAAGATTCTCGACGACCACCTCGTCGAGGGCGAACTCGAGACCGGCGAGGAGATCGGGATCGAGATCGACCAGGTACTTACCCAGGACACGACCGGAACGATGGTCTGGCTCCAGTTCGAAGCGATGGGACTGGACGAGGTCCAGACCGAAATCGCCGCGCAGTACTGCGACCACCAGACCTATCAGTTCGACTTTAAGAACACCGACGACCACCGCTTCCTGCGTTCTGCGGCCGGCAAATACGGCGCTTACTTCTCTCGACCCGGCAACGGTATCTGCCACAACGTCCACCGCGAGAACTTCGCGGCCCCCGGCAAGACCCTGCTGGGTTCGGACAGCCACACGCCCACGCCCGGCGGCCTCGGTGAACTCGCCATCGGCGCCGGCGGGATCGACGTCACCGTCGCCATGGGCGGCGCACCGTACTACATCGAGATGCCCGAAGTCGTCAACGTCCGCCTCGAGGGCGAACTCCCCGAGTGGGCCACCGCGAAAGACGTCATCCTCGAGCTGCTCCGTCGCCTGACCGTCAAGGGCGGCGTCGGCAAAATCCTCGAGTACACCGGCCCCGGCGTCGAATCGCTGACCGCACCCGAGCGGATGACCATCACCAACATGGGGACGGAACTGGGCGCGACCTCGTCGATCTTCCCGACCGACGAGCAGACCAAAGACTACCTCGAGCGTCTCAACCGCGGCGACGAGTACGAGCAGCTCCAGCCCGACGACGACGCCGAGTACGACGACGAGATCGTCGTCGACCTCTCCGACCTCGAGCCGCTGATCGCACAGCCCTCGATGCCGGACAAGGTCGTGCCGGTCCGTGAGGTCGCCGGCCAGTCCGTCGAACAGGTCATCGTCGGCTCCTGTACCAACGGCGGCTACGAGGACGTCCTCCCGGCCGCGAAGATGCTCGAGGGTCGCGAGGTCAACGCCACGACCGAGATGATCGTCGCGCCCGGCTCCAAGCAGGCCTCCGAGATGCTCGCCCGCGAGGGCTGGGTCGCGGAGATGATGGCCGCCGGCGTCAACTTCTCCGAGGCGACGTGTGGTGCCTGTATCGGCATCGGCCACGTCCCCTCCTCGGATTCGGTCTCGCTGCGGACGTTCAACCGCAACTTCGAGGGCCGCTCGGGCATCGAGGACGACAACGTCTTCCTCTGTTCGCCGGAGGTCGCCGCCGCCGCGGCGATCAAGGGCGAAATCATCGATCCGCGCGACCTCGCCGACGAGGAAGAGGGTCTCGAGGCCCCCGGCATCGAGCTGCCCGACGAGTACGACGGCTCGAAGACGGACCTCATCACGCCCGAGGAAGCTCCCGACGACGAACTCGTCAAGGGCCCGAACATCGGCGACGTCCCGCTGAAGGACCAGCTCGACGCTGACATCGCCGGCGAAGCCCTCCTCAAGATGGAGGACAACATCACGACCGACCACATCATTCCTGCGACCCAGGACATCCTGATGTACCGGTCGAACATCGACAAGCTCTCCGAGTTCACCCTCTCCCGGGTCGACGACACGTTCGCCGAGCGCGCCCGTGAGGCCGACGGCGGCGTCCTCGTCGCCGGCGAGAACTACGGCCAGGGCTCCTCGCGTGAACACGCCGCGATGTGTCCGATGTACCTCGGCATCGAGGCCGTCCTCGCACAGAGCTTCGCACGCATCCACCGCGCGAACCTCTTCAACTTCGGGATCGTCCCGCTGACGATCGACGAGGACACCTACGCCGACATCGACCAGGGCGACGAGGTCGAGATCGTCGACGACGTCTACGACGCCGTCACCTCCGGACAGGAGGAGTTCACCGTCCGCGTCAACGGCGAGGAGTACACCGCGACGCTCGACGCTTCCGAGCGCGAACGCGCGATCCTCGCAGCCGGCGGCAAGCTCTCCTGGACGAAAGAACAGGCCCAGAGCGACGAGGGCGGCGCGACGCCCGCCGACGACTGATCGGCTGCTCGCGACTCTCAATTCTGTCTTTCTTCTCGGGCTCGAGTGGCGACGCTCCCGGCGGTCGGTTCCCGTTACCCGATAGCGTCGAGGGCTGCCAACCGATGCCGGCAACGATACCGGACAACGCCACCGTCATACCGTTCGGCCGGATAGCACGACCGAATGCCCGCCGACGGACACGAAAACGCTGGGTATCGACGGCTGTTCGAACCGGACGGCTTGACCTTCGGTGCCGGCTTTCCCCTGACCGGCGCGAACCGATCGACGCCCGACATCGAGGCCGAAGTCGAACTCGCGAGACACGCCGAAGCCGTCGGCTTCGACGGGCTCTGGGCCCGCGACGTGCCGACCTACTGGCCGAAGTTCGGCGATGCGGGCCAGACGTTCGACACCTGGCCGTGGCTCTCCCACGTCGCGGCCCGGACCGACGATATCGCGCTCGGAACTTCGAGCGTCGTCCTCACGCTCCGCCATCCGCTCCACGTCGCGAAGTCGGCCGCGACGGTCGACCGGCTGTCCGACGGCCGGCTCGTCCTCGGCGTCGCCTCCGGCGACCGCGACCCGGAGTACCCCGCCTTCGACGTCGACCGCGAGGAGCGGGGCGCGCTGTTTCGCGAGTCCGTCGACGCCCTCCGGACGGTCTGGCGCGAGGAGTTCCCGGAACTCGAGGGTCGATGGGGCCGCCTCGAGGGCGACCTCGATGTGGTCCCGAAGCCGACGACCGAGACGATCCCGCTGTTACCGACCGGTAACGCCCGCCAGTCCCGCGAGTGGATCGCCGACCACGGCGACGGCTGGCTGTTCTATCACCTCCCCGAGTCGACCCTCGAGAGCTATCTGGCCGAGTGGCGCGCGGCCGCCGGCGACAAGCCATTCGCGATCGCTGTCCGGGTCGAACTGGCCGACGACCGGACGGCCGATCCCGAACCGCTCCATCTGGGCTTTCGGGCCGGGATCGAGTGGTTCCGAGACTACTTCCGCCGGCTCGAGGCGTACGGCCTCGACCACGCCATCATCGGCATCCAGAACGACGACCGCGAGGCCGCACTGGCGACGTTCGCCGACGAGATCATCGGCGAACTGTAGCGGCTCACTCGCCGTCAGCGTCGTCGGCGCGCTCGCGCAACCGCCGTTTCTGGCGGCGCTCGGTCACGTGATCGATCCCGTCTGCCAGCTCCGCCCTGACCTCGTCTTCGAACCCGTCGACCGCCTCGAGGAACTCCCCCGAGAACTCCTCGACGAGTTCGAAGGTCCACTGGTCGCTGATCGCCCCCGCGGGGAGGTGTTCGTCCCGGAGGGCGTCGGCCCACTCCTCGTGGCCGGCCTCGCGGAGTCGGTCCTCCGCGTCGCCCATCCGATCCATCGCATGGCCGAGTTCGTGGTGGAACTCGAGCAGGGTGCCGTACGCGCGGTGGACGTGTTCGATCCCGAGTTGGAGTTCGTGCAGCGCCGCCTGTTCGGCCTCGCTTAGCTCGAGGTCGTCGAGGTCGACGTCCGTCTCGGGACCGGCGCTCGAGTCGTGACCTGTCATGGGTGAGCCGACGGCGACCCGGGTGAAAACGGTCGGCGTTGAACCTGCCGGACTCGCCGGTCAGCACTCGAGACGCTCGCCGAGTTCCGGCGCGGCGGCATCGAAGCCATCGGTACGAAGCTCCGCGGCGAACGCCTCACAGCGATCGCCGTGATTGACGAGGATTCGCGCGTCCTCGTAGGCCGCGAGGAACTCGCGCAGGCCGTCGCGGTCGGCGTGTGCCGAGAAGTCGTACTGCTCGACCTGCGCGCTGACCGGCAGCATCCGGCCGTCGATCTCGGCGCTGCCGGTCTCGAGCAGATCGCGGCCGGGCGTCCCCTCGACCTGGTAGCCGGTCATGGCGATCTTGTTCGTCGGGTGCGAGCGGATGGCGGGGACGTAGGTCATCGCGGGGCCGCCGTGGAGCATCCCGCTCGTGGTGACGATGACGGTGTTTTGCTCGGCGATCCGTTTCCGCTGGCCGTCGCGGCCGTCGACGAACCGGGCGTTGCCCTTCGCGCGGCGCAACAGGTCCGGATCGCGCAGATAGCCGCGGTTCGCCTCTCGCAAGAACAGCTCCGTGACGCGTTTGCCCATGCCGTCGACGTAGCACTCGAGGTCGTACGCCTCGCAGAGACACAGCACTTCCTGCGTGCGGCCGATGCCGAAAGCCGGGACGACGACGGTCCCGCCCTCCCAGATCGTCGTCCGGAGGCTCTCGACGAACTCGCGCTCGATCTCCTCGCGGGGTGGCCGAGTCACGTCCGAGTAGGTACTCTCACAGATCACGACGTCGGCGTCGGGGCGGGCGGTCGTCCCGGCGAGCAGCCGCTGGTCTTCGGTGTGGAAGTCGCCGGTGTAGAGCAGTCGCGTGTCGCCGTCGTCATCGGACTGCGTCCGATTGCTCGCGGGACTCCGTCCCGCGCTGTCGACCAGCACGTGGGCGCTGCCGGGGACGTGGCCGGCATCGAAGAAGGTGATCTCGTAGCCCGCGGCCTCGAAGGATTCCTCGTAGCCGTGGGTCTCGGAGACCTCGGCGACGCGGGCGAGTTCCGCCTCGGTGAACGGGCAGTCGTAGCTGCCGCCGTGGAGCTTCAGCGTGTCCCGGGCGAGGACCATCGTGAGGTCGTACGTCGGCGGCGTCCAGTGGATCTCGGGGCGGGCGTCGCCGGACAGCAGTGCCGGTACCGAGCCGACGTGGTCGAGGTGGCCGTGACTGACGACGACGGCCTCGGGGTCGACGTCGCCGATCGGAAACGCCGGCGGATTCCCCGAGTCCATCCCGAAATCGAGGACGAGCCTGTCGTCGATACAGACCGCGCTCCGACCGATCTCGCCGGCACCGCCGAGAAACCGTACGTCCATTACCGAGCGGTAACGGCCCGGACCGTTTGACACCATCGGATTCCCACCGGTCGCGCTCGAGCGAGCGCGCGATCGCGAACGGCCTGGGGAACTGGTCACCGAAAGAGAATAGGCTCGGGTTCGTCAAACAAACGCACGGATGAACAACACACTCGACGAGCGGGACGTCAAGATTCTCTTTGCGATCGCCGATCGGGAGACCGACAACACGGAAGTCATCCACGAGGAAACGGGCATCCCGAAGTCGACGGTCCACTACCGCTTGCAGAACCTCAAGGAGGCGGGCGTCATCACGAACGACCTGTACGAACTCGATCTCGACGAGGTCGGCTTGGGGCTGACCGTCATCTCGGAGGTCTGGGCGGAGTTCGACGAGGGGTATCACGAACGAGTCGGCGAACAGCTCGCCGATATCGAGGGGATCAACCAGGTGTATTTCACGATGGGTGACACCGACTTCATCCTCATCGGGCGGCTGACCTCCCGGGATATGGTCGAGCGTCTCGTCGAGGACTACGAATCGATTGACGAGATCAACCGGACGAGTTCGAAGTTCGTCATCTCGACGATCAAGACGAGCGAGGGGATCGGCACGCTGCGCGACTACGATCAGGCATCGTTTCTCGAGGCACACGGCCTCGTGGACGAGACGGAGTAGTATCGCCCGGTATCACGCGAATCGGCCGTTCATCGCCGGCTCCTGAATCGCCGCTACTGCTTACCGGGGGGTCTCGAGGTTCGAGCCCCATCCCGACGTCGAGAGTCGGCGATGGTCCCCCGAAACGCCTCGAGGAGACGGGACGACGGCGGTACCCCCACCACCGTCTCCCGGTCGCTCATTCGTAGGCGGGGATGCCGGTGAATTCCTCGCCGAGGACGAGCGTGTGGATGTCGTGGGTGCCCTCGTAGGTGTAGACCGTCTCGAGGTTGGACATGTGCCGCATCGGCGAGTAGTCGGTGGTGATGCCGTTGCCGCCGAGCATCTCGCGGGCGATCCGCGACTGGTTGCGCGCCATCCGGACGTTGTTGCGTTTGGCCATCGAGACGTGGTGTGGCCGCATCTCCCCGCGCGCTTTCAGTTCGGTGAGACGGGTGACGAGCAACTGAGCGAGCGTGATCTGGGTGCCCATCTCCGCGAGCTTGCGCTGTTGGAGCTGGAACCGGCCGATCGGGCCGCCGAACTGCTCGCGGTCCGTCGCGTACTGTCTGGCGACCTCGAAGCAGTCGCGGGCGGCCCCGACGGCACCCCAGGCGATGCCGAACCGAGCCTGGGTGAGACAGGACAGCGGCCCTTTCATGCCCTCGACGCCCGGGAGGACGTTCTCCTCGGGCACGTGGACGTCGTTCAGGCCAATTTCGCCCGTGATCGAGGCCCGCAGCGAGAGTTTGTCGTCGATCTTGTTGGTCGTGACGCCATCGCGGTCGGTCTCGACGAGGAACCCGCGAACGGGGTCGTCCTCGGCCGACTGATCACGCGCCCAGACGACGGCCACGTCGGCGATCGGCGAGTTCGTGATCCAGGTCTTGGAGCCGTTGAGAACGTAGCCGTCACCGTCGCGCTCGGCGCGGGTCTCCATCGCCGACGGGTTCGACCCGTGTTCGGGTTCGGTCAGCCCGAAACAGCCGACAGCCTCACCGTTGCCGAGTGTCGGGAGCCACTCCGATTTCTGGGCTTCGCTCCCGTACGCGTGGATCGGGTACATCACGAGCGCGCCCTGGACCGACGCCATCGAGCGCAGCCCCGAGTCACAGGCCTCGAGTTCCCGCATCAACAGGCCGTAGGCCGTCTCGGAGACGTTCGGTGAGCCGTAGCCCTCGAGATTGGGGGCGTAAAACCCCATCTCCCCCATTTCCGGGATCAGCTCGGTGGGGAAGGTGCCGTTCTCGAAGTGGTCGCCGACGTCCGGGCGCACCCGGTCGTCGACGAACTCGCGTGCGGTGTCCCGGATGAGTCGCTCTTCGTCCGTGAGTTCCGACTCGAGGTCGAGGAAATCGAACATCAGTTCGTCCCCTCCGTGGCACTCGCTCGAATCGCGTTACAGAGGATGTCCATTCCGACCTCCGCCTGGTCACGGGTGAGGACGAGCGGCGGGATCAGCCGCAACACGTTCCCGTGTCGGCCGGCGTTCCAGACGAGGAGCCCGTTCTCGTAACAGCGGGTCTGGATCGCTTCGACCAGGTCGGCGTCGGGGTCGCCGTCGGCGTCGACGAACTCCGCGCCGACGAAGAGCCCCTTGCCTCGGACGTCCACCAGCTCCGGCGTCGTCTCCGCGACCTCGTCGAGTCGGTCCCGGAGGTACGCGCCGAGCGTCGTCGCGTGTGACAGCAGATCGTGGGATTCGATGTACTCGATCGCTCGCAGCCCGCCGACCATCGCCGGCGCGTTGCCGCGGAAGGTTCCGACGTGGCCGCCGGGTCCCCACGTATCGAAGTCCTCGTGGTAGAGCATCGCTCCGATCGGCAGGCCGGTCCCGCCCAGCGCTTTCGCCATCGTGATCGCGTCGGGAGTCACGTCGAAGTGGTCCGTCGCGAACCACTCGCCGGTTCGCCCCAGCCCGGTCTGGATCTCGTCGACGATCAACATCGCGTCGTTATCGTCCGCGATGTCGCGAAGCCCCTGAAGGAATCCCGCTGGGGGCACCACGACGCCGCCCTCGCCCTGGATCGGCTCGACCCAGATCCCGGCGGGCGTCTCGTGGCCGCCGTAGGGCGCCTCGAACTTCCGCTTGACGGCGTCGAGACACCGCTCACACGCGTCTCGATCGCCCGCGCCCGCGTTGCGCGTCGGATACGGGACGTGAACGGCGTCCGCCAGTAGCGGCCCGTACCCCTTTTTGTACTTCTTGCCCGCGGTGAGACTGAGCGCGCCGGCGGTCGTCCCGTGATATGCCCCCTCGAAGCCCAGGATCCCGTGGCGACCCGTGTTGTGTTTGGCGAGTTTGATCGATCCCTCGATCGCGTCACTCCCGCTCGGACCGCCGAACACGACGTTGCTCGAGCCGGCCAATCCGCCGGGGGCGATCGTTCGCAACTTCTCGATGAGATCGACCCGCGCCTCGGTCGGGAAGTCGATCGTGTGTGCGATCGACTCGAGTTGCTCCTGGGTCCCCTCGAGAACGTAGGGGTTGGAGTGGCCGACGTTCAGGACGCCGATCCCCGCGAAGAAGTCGAGGAAGGTGTTGCCGTCGACGTCCCGGATCGTCGCCCCCCGCGCCTCCTCGAGCGCGACGGGGACGCGTCGCGGATACGCCACTGCGTTGCTATCGACCTCTCGTTGGCGTTTCAGTAGTGTCCGTGAGTTCGGTCCCGGCACCTCGTCGACCGATGGTTCGGTCGCGAAGTGAAGGTCGTCGATCGATGGGCCTACGGCCATACGCCATCGTCTCCCGCCTAGGATATATTTGGTTTGGTTACGATTATAGGCCTCTATTATAGGTAAAAAGCTACTATCTGGCTGCAAAATAGGATTATATCTAAACCAGTTGTTATACTGACTGTTATGTCGCATTCCTCGAGGGGTGGTGACCGCGTGTTGTCGAGCGTCCACTCGCTGGCAGTCGGACGAGCGTTCTTCTATGTGAAATCCAATACTGTGGCTACAACTCGGATGAACACCATTATAGAAGACAAATCCTGGCAATAATCTGACCTATGCAGAAGATATAAGTAGTATCGTATTTATGCGGTATGTGTTACGGAACCACACGACACACAATGACAGAAACCACACAGAGCGGACTCGAGAAGGCGCTCGGAAGCAAAGAGATGCTGATTCTGGCGTTCGGAGCGATGATCGGGTGGGGATGGATCATCCTCGCCGGCGACTGGATCAACGAAGGAGGGCCGTTAGGAGCGATCGTCGCGTTTCTCGGCGGGGCCGTCGTCGTCGGTATCGTCGCGCTCATTTACAGCGAACTCGCCTCGGCGATGCCGTTGGTCGGGGGTGAACACGTCTATAGCCTCCGCGCGCTCGGACCGATCGGTTCGTTCGTCTGTACCTGGGCGATCGTCTTCGGATACGTTACCGTCGCCGCGTTCGAAGCGGTCGCGCTCCCGTCCGCGATGGCGTTTATCGTTCCCGGCTTCAATGCGATCCCGCTCTGGGACATCGCCGGCGAACCGGTGTACGCGACGTGGGTTCTCGTCGGCGTACTCGGTACGCTCGGCATCACGTACCTGAACTATATCGGGATTCGGATCGCCGCGCAGTTCCAGATCATCATGACCGTCATCATTGCGCTCGCCGGCGTCGTCCTGATCGCCGGGGCGGTCACCAACGGGCAACCGTCGCCCGATAGCTCGTTCGGTGCCGGGACCGCCGGCGTCTTCACCGTCGTGTTGATGACGCCGTTCATGTTCGTCGGCTTCGACGTCATTCCACAGTCGGCCGAAGAAGCCGACATTCCGGCGCGGACGCTGGGGCTGTTGATCGTGTTCGCCGTCGGGCTGGCCGCCCTATTTTATATGGCCGTCATCTGGGGCTCGAGTCGCGCGCTCTCCGGAAGTGCCCTCGTCGATAGTTCGCTCCCCGCCGCGGCGGCGATGGCCGAACTGTACGACAGCCCGACCGCCGGCCAACTCATGGCTCTCGCGGGCGTCGCGGGGATCCTCACGAGTTGGAACGCGTTCATCATCGGCGGGAGTCGGGCGCTCTTTGCGCTCTCCGAGTCGGGGATGCTCCCGGAACCGCTTTCGAAAGTCCATCCCGAACACAATACCCCGAGCAACGCGATCTTGCTGGTCGGCGGCCTGTCTGCGCTCGCGCCGTTTTTCGGCGAACAGATGCTCACGTGGATCGTCAACGCGGGCGGGCTCGGGATCGTCGTCGCCTGGTTCATCGTCGTCATCTCGTTTCTGGTCCTGCGCTACCGTGAACCCGACATGGACCGGCCGTACGCGGTCCCCGGCGGTCCCGTCGTCGGCGTCCTCGGGTTCGTGGCGACGGCGATTTTCATCACGCTCTATCTTCCGGGCGGTCAATCGGCGCTGTTGTGGCCCTACGAGTGGCTCATCGTCCTCGGCTGGTGTGTCCTCGGCCTCGTCCTGTACGCGTTCTCCGGCGACAGGTCGGTCGAAACGGCCGACGAAGTGGTGCGCAGAATCGAAGCGCTAGACGAGTAACGGCCGCGCCGATCCGTGGCTCCGTCACCGTCGCTATCGTTCCCGGTGGCGACGACGCGAACCGCCAGTCTCGACGTCGCCGTCGACACCGACTCCCTCCTGGCCGAGGACCCGCTCGAGTTCCCGTTCGAACGCCTCGTCGTCGAGGTCGCCGTCGACGTACCGTGAGCGAACGCGTTCTTCGGAGTCGAGTCGGTCGTCGGCCGGCCCCTTCGAGTCGGTCCCGGCGCTCGAGTCCGCGCCGAACAGCGAGAGCAGTCCGACGGCGGCCAGGACGACCACTGACAGGACGGCAAGCGTCAGCACCAGCGAGAGGACGGCCGCGATCACCGAGAGGGCGATACCGACGATCGTCGCGACGACGCTCAGCACGACGATCGCGAGGACGAGCGCGCCGAGCCCTGTGAGCAGGACGGAACTGAGACGTCCCATAGTCGTCGTTCGGTCGATGGGCACAAAAACCACGGGGGGCCATCACACGGACCGGCGTCGCCGGCGGGACCGTCAGGAACTGTTCGAACGACGGTCGTCCTCGCCGGCCAGCGGGAGGCCGGTGCGTTCGGCCAGCCCGATGAGATAGACGTCGAGCAGACAGACCAGCAGGATCGTCAGCGGGACGGCCACGTCGGTGTAACTCACGGCGTCGAACTGCAGCGCTGTCACCACGAACGGCTCCTCGAGGCTGAGCGCGCCCGAGACGGTTCGCGCGCTCAGGAACACGAGCGCGAGACCGTAACAGAGAAACCAGATTCCGCCGCGTTTCCACCGGCCGAGATAACAGTGGCCGAGGCCGGCGACGAGTACCGACAGCGGGTACGCCGGCCAAACCGGTCGCGACAGTTCGCTCATCAGGGTCCCCTACGGCCCGGAGGACAATCGGTGTTACTCTTCGATGCGGATCGCTATTTCCGATACTGGCGAATGTCGAACCGGCCGTAGCCACCGTATGCAAGCTCGAGCGAGCCGATCCACCAGTTCCACCGCTCGGGCGGGGTTCCCTCGGGGGCATCGGCCAGTTCCTCGAGGACGATCTCGTTGGTCAGGGCGGTCCCGACGTCGTCTTCGTACGTCCCCGAGTCCGCGAGGTCGACGGCCTGCCGGACGACGACCCGCGATTGGCCCATCGTCCCGCCGAACTCCTCGCGCAGGCGCACCTCGAGTCGCCCCGGATCGATGAACACGGCTCGAGGTAGGCGTTGCAGCTACTTGACTGTTCGAGCGGACTGACCGGCGAATCAGAACGGACCGACGCTCAGTGGCCGGGAGGACGGCTCGAGCGCTGCGAGAGCCGTCCGACCCGGGGGAGGGCAGGCTGCCCCCGTTTATCACCGCGAGCGAGACCGCACGCGGCGCGTAGCGCCGCGATACGTCGAACGGCCGAAGGCCGTGAGACCGGGCGAGCGAGCGGGCCGACGACCGATGTGGAGAGCGCGGAGCGCTCGGAACGGAGGGAGGAGTGCTTTTCATCCAAGTTTTGCCGAGGGTCGGCGAAGCCGACCCGCAGCGCAAAAGTTGGGTGACGATCGATGATCTTTTGAGCGACGGCCGTCTTCCGTCGGGCATGGCAAGTTTCACTGTCGTTGTCGGCGACCCCGATTCCGGGTCGTCCTACCAGCTCGAGGCGGAGGAACAGGACGCGAACCGCTTTATCGGCAAGTCGATCGGCGAGGAAGTCGACGGCGGTGCCGTCGGCCTCGACGGCTACACGCTCGAGATCACCGGCGGCTCCGACGAGGCGGGTCGCCCGCTCAACCAGGCGGTCGCCGGTTCGAACCTGAAGGAAGTGCTGATGGACGGTCGACAGACCGGCTACAAGCCGTCTCGAGACGGCGAGCGCCGCCGGATCACCGTTCGCGGCCGCGAAGTCTCCGACGCCGTCGCCCAGATCAACGCCTCGATCTCCGAGCGCGGTAGCAGCGACGTCGACGAACTCCTCGGCGACGGCGACGACGAGTAACGCCCTCGCCATCCGTTTTCCATGTCAGATAGAATTTCGAGCGATCATCCCTCGGTGCGGACGGTCCGTGCGACGTGTACGGAGACGGCCACCGGGGTCAAACTCGAGGTGCCGGCCGACGACCGCGACGCGTTTCCGACCGACGAGGTCGTCCGGATCGTCCTCGAGGGCGAGGAACTGTTCGCACAGATCGAGCGCGCACTGACCGGCGACGAGCTGTCGGTGCCGGGGATCTACCAGACGCCGGACGACGCTCGCGACCCCAGCGGTTCGACCGACCGCCTCCCGGCGTGGGTCGACGATCACGACGTCCCCCTCGGCGGCTCGGTGCTGATCGACGTCGTCGAGCCCGAGTTCCTCTACGGCTGTCGCGCACCCGGCGAGACGGCCTTTTACGACGCCCGCGAACCCCCAAGCGACAGCCTGAGCGAGATCGCGAAGGACCTCGAGGACTCGTAGTCACGCGGCGATCGGCCTGCCGTGGCTGTCGCCGATCGATGGCGCGGCGAACCGCGAATACGGTCCTTTTTCCACCTCGAGCGCGAATCCGCGGCCATGACTGACCAACGCGAGGAGTTTCTCGCCGGCCAGCGCCCCGAGGACGTGGCGCTGTTTCTGGCCGACTCGTACGTCTCGGACGACCGCTTAGAGCAGTTCGGTGATCCCGTCGCGGACGGGACGCTGATCGTCGTCGACGGCGAGCGCGGCCGCAACGCGTTCCAGGCGGCGACCGGCACCGGCGCGATGGAGTTTGCCAAGTCCGCGATGAGTACCGAAGGGGAGATCGACGACGACCTCGCGGGCGCGCAGTGTCCGGACGCGGGCGAGGACGGCGACCACGCGATCCAGTTCGTCTTCGCCTTCGCGGAGGAACAGAACGAGGAGGTCGGCGGCATCTACGCCGACGGCGACGTGATCCACGCCTACGCCCAGTGTACCTGCGGGACGGCGTTTTCCGACCGCTGGAACGTGACGGAGGCGTAAGCCCCGGCCCGGCTGCGAGAGTGCAGTCAGCGGGAGGCCACAGGCTTTTGCGCCACACTGGCGTTTTCGCCGTCATGAGCGCGACCGGAACGCCGTCCGAGACCCGCCACGGGTTCGGCCTCTCGAGTCGGGACGCGCGGGTAATCGGCGGCGCGAGCCTCCTGCTGGCGATCAACGTCGCGGTGATGTACGCGCTGGCGACGACGCCGCTGGCGGCCGTCAACGACTCCCTCTTCGCGTTCCCAATCGTCGGCGCGCTGGCCTACGGCGCGGCGATCGTGGCCGGCCAACTGGTCGCCGAGCGGGGCGTTTCCGGCGGCGATATCGGGGTCGCGGTCGTCGGGATGGTGATCCTGCAACTTGCCTTCGGGGTCTTCGGAGCCGGCACACTTCGGTTCGTGCCGCGGGAGTCCCAACTGACTGTCCTCGCCGTGACGGCCGTCGTCGTCGCAGTGTTGACGGCGGTCATCGCCGCCTACGTCTACGCCCGCTCGAGGGACTTCGATCACTGGGGTACCTACGCCAACTACGCCTTCGTCGGCGGACTCGTCGCCATCGCCGTCGGAACCGTCTACGCGCCGGTGTTGCTCGCCGGCTTCGTCCTGCTCTTTCTGGGCTTTCTGCTCCGATTGGGCTGGGAGATCTGGCAGGTTCGAGACGAGCGGACGGCGTCGGTCGCGCTCCAGACGATCGGCGTCTACATCGCCGTCGCCGGCGTCTTCGTCCACGTGTTGCAGCTCGTGTTGCGGTACGTTGCGTCTCGAGGCTAGGAGAAGTACTCGAGCGACTCTTTCACAAACGGCGTGATCGATACGGAACGTGGCTGTGGGACGGAGTTCTGCTATCGTGGCAACACGGAGAGGCCACGCCCTCCCCAGCCGATTCGCTCGGTCGCGAGACTCCCTCGCTCATCCCTCGCACAGTGTCGTCTCCCGTCCTCACTATCGTTCGGCCGGTCGACAGTGCGCGCCACCGCATACCGGCCGGTCAGCAGGGAGTGATGTCTCGATGGTTCCGCTCTTGTTAGCAAGAGAAACCGAGATGGGCGCTCTTCGAGCCGATCAGTTCTCGCCGTCGTCGCTACCGCTCTCGCCGTCCTTGGTCGCCTCGTCGACGACCTCGCGGAACGCGTCGAGGATGACCTGCTTGGTCACCGCGCCGCGGGTCGTCCAGTGGTTCGCGTAGTCGAGCATGTCGTCGTAGATGTCGGGCTTGCAGCCGGCGGCTTTCGGGTGGCCGCCGCCGTTTACCTTCCCCGCAACTTCGTGACAGCGGTCGAACGCGTCGGTACCCCGAATGGAGGCCGAGCCGGCGGGTTTGACGATCACCGAGGCGTCGGCTCCCGCCTCGCGCATCGCTTCGGCGACCTCGTTTTGCGAACAGCGGCCGTAGGTCACGCCGACGGTGTAGCCGCCGATCTCGCGGTACTCGGCGCGCCCGACCGCTCGATCGATCAGCGCCTCCTTCTCGACGCGGCGCTCGGCGATGTAGTCCTCGACCCACGCGGGCAGGTCGGCACCGTACTCGCGGACGACCTCGACGTACTCCGCGGGGTCGGTCCAGTAGGCGTAGTCCGCCAGATCGTCGCTGCGGGGGTCCTCCCGCAGCCAGAGGTCGTGGTCCCGGGTGACGGCGGCCAGTTCCTCGTACATCGGGTCGAACTCGTACTCGAGCGAGCGATAGACCACGTCGGCGGAACACTCCTCCTCGGAGTCGCCGATCACGAGGTCGACGCCGGCCTCGCGGACGGCCGCCGCGACGTCGTCGCCCCACTGGTGGTGATCGTACCACGAGACCCGGTCGGCGGTCTCGAGCGCCGCGTCGAGCTCCGACTCGACGTACTCGTATTTATCCGGGGCGAGGTCACAGACGTAGAGATCGATCCCCTCGTCGCCGTACTCGGCGACGCGGGCGAGCGCGTCCTCGACGTCGTGGGGGCTGGCGGGGAGCAAGGCGACGCCGTGGGGCGTCGGCTCGGGCTCTGCGAGCGGGTCGTCGGCCTCGCCGGCGACGGCCAGGTCCGCCTCGTCGATGTCGTCGGTCGCGTCGGCGACCGGCTCGGCTCCGTCGTCGGTCGTAGCGTCCTCGTCCCCCTCGCCCTCGTCGGGCTCGGGTACGTTCCGCACGTCGTCGTAGGCCTCACGAAGCAGGGCCACGCAGGCCAGTCCGTCGGCGTCCGGATCCGCGACGACCGCGACCTCGGCCCCCTCGAGGGCGGCCGCGGCCTGTTCTTCCTCGAGATCCTCCTCGAGGTCGTCGGGCAGGAAGAAGCCGGTTCCCGGGAGGACGGATTTCCGCGAGAGGGGAAGATCGCCGCTCTCGATGAGTTCGTCGTACATGGTTCCCCGTGGGTCATCGGTGGGGAAGTAACCGCCGGTCTCGAGCGCATCGCGGGCCGGCGTCGACGCGCTCGGGAGGTCAGGCGTCGACGGCCGACTCGCTGCCGTCGCCGGCCGGCTCGAGCTGGCGGACGGTCAGTACGGGCACGGGCGAGGTGCGGACGACCCGCTCGGCGACGCTGCCCAGCAGGAGCCGGTTCTCGCCGTGGCGACCGCGGGTTCCGGTCGCGACGACGTCGGCGTCGACCTCGCGGGCGTACTCGCAGATTTCGGCGGCGGGCCGGCCGTCGCGGATCGCGGTCGTCACTCCCCTGTCGGCCCGGTCCTCGACGGTGGCCAGCGCCGCGTCCGAGGTCGTCTCGAGCGCGGTGCGGAGTTCGTCCCGGAGCTGCTGGGGCGAGGCGTCGACCTCGCTGGCGTCGACCACCGAGAGGGCGTGGACGTCGGCCTCGAAGCGGGCGGCGAGATCGAGCGCGACGTCGACCGCCCGTTTGACGCTGTCGGAGCCGTCGGTCGCGACCACGACGGTATCGAACATAGCGGGGGGTTTCGCTCGCGAGCGCTTAAACTTCCCCGTTCGACGGGGCGAACGGCTGCCGGCGCACCGCCGCGGTGGGGTGGCTTTTTCATGCCGGCCCACCCACTGCCGCGTATGGACGCCAGCGAGCCGTTTACCGTCGACACCGTCCTCGCGACGGTCGACGGGAGCGAGGAGTCAGCCACCGCCGTCGAGTACGCCGTCGCCGTCGCCGACCGCTACGATGCCAGCGTCCACGCGCTGTTCGTCCTCGGGCGCGGGGTCGTTCGCGGGTTAGACGCCGGCACGGTCGACGAGACGGACGTCGCGGAGACGACCCAGGAGTTCTTCGACGACGTCCGCCGGATCGCCGACGACGCGGGCGTCGACCTCGCGACCTCCGTCGACGACGGCTTCTCGCAGACGCGCAAGACTCGCCACCCCGGCAACGTCATCCTCGACACGGCCGACGCCGTCGACGCCGACTTCGTCGTCCTCCCTCGGGAGCCGGTCACCGGCACCGAGGCGGAGGTCCTAGAACAGGCGGCCGAGTACGTCCTCTCCTACGCGAGCCAGCCCGTGCTATCGGTGTAGCGAGGGCGCCGGCTCCGCTCAACCTTCGGTCTCGAGCAGGATCGCCATCTCCTGTTCGAAGCTCTCGGTGCCGGTCGACTCGAATCCGACCCGTTCGTAGAGGGCGATCGCCGGGTTGTTCCAGCGCTCGACGGTCAGCCAGACGCGTTCGATCCCGATCTCGGCCGCGTGGCCCAGCAGGTTCTCGAGCAACACGGTGCCGATCCCGGCCTGCTGATACGCCTGCAGGACGAAGATCGCCAGCTCCCACTCGATGTCGGCGTTGTCCTCGATCGCCGACGGATCGTCGGTGTCGGGGACCAACATCGCGTGGCCGATGGCGTCGCCGTCGTGGGAGGCGACGACGTTGACGCTGTCCTCACCGATCGTCTCGAGCCAGTTGCGGATGCGGCTCTCGCCGGTCGGCGGGATCCCCTGTGCTCGGTCGGCGGGATCGAACGCGAGGTACATCTCGACGACGTCCTCGAGTGCCCCCTCGTCGAACGAGCCGACGGCGCGGATCTCGATGGGGCGATCCTCGCGGTCCTCGATCGTCGTCGGCGGCGCGGGAAACGGTCCGGACGGTTCGTCCGGGTACTGGCGCGAACCCGACATCGTTATCGCACCAACTTGACCGTCGTGGGGGCGTTCAGCAGGACGAACTCGGTGATCGGCCCGAGCTGTATCTTCCCCATCGGACTCAGCGTCCCGCCGCCGATGACCAGCTGGTCGTACTCGCCCTGTTCGGCGTAATCGACGAGCGCGCTGCCCGGATCGCCCTCGAGTTTCTCGACCGGTCTGTCCTCGAGGCCAGCCTCGTCGAGGGCCTCGCGGGCCTGCTGGTACATTTCATCTTGCGATCGCTTCGACTCGGGCTTGTCGACGATGACGACGGTCAGGTCGTCGCCGACATCGGTCGTTCGCTCGATGGTCCGCTGGAGCGTCTTCACCGACTCGTCGCTCCCGCCGAGACCCAGTAACACGTTCATACACGTGACTGTGAGCCGATACACGAAAACGGTTGTGCCATTTGCCCCCGAATCGCGCCGAGCCACCCGTTCGCGGACCGTCCGGTCGCAGACGTTGTGCAGGACGACGCTGTTAAGAGCGTGTAGTGAATACGTTGACCGAATGAGTGACGCAGCGCTCGATGTCGTGGAGTTCCTGCTCACGACGAGCGTGTATTCGGACGACCGGACGCTAGACGAGAACGATCTCCCGCCGGCGTTTCGCCGGGTCTACTGGACCGGCGGCGTCGACGAGGACGGGGACGACGGGGGCTCGAGTCGCAAACCCGCGGGCATCGATCGCCCGCTCTCGGTGACGACCACGACCGCCCGCGAGGCGACCGAGGTCGACCGGCCGTGGGAGGCCGTCTCCGATCTGATGTTCACCGAGCGCGACGAGTTCTCGGGGACGATCACCCTCGCCCAACGGGACATGGCCGAGGAGTGGTTCGCCGAACGCGTCGACGCGGAGCGCCTGCTGGAGAACCCGACGCTGGCGAAACACTTCGAACGCCACGACGACTACGACGTCGACGTCTCCCACGAGGAAGCGCGGGAGCGCAACCGACCGATCCAGGCCGATCGGGTCTGGATCGACGGCCTCCTGAACGAGTACTTCGACGAGGAGGACGACGAGGAGATGCTCGACCTCGTGGAGGTGCGCGCGCCCGAGGAGGTCGACATGTCGCTGGACGACCTCGTGCTGACCGACGACCAGCAGAACGAACTCGACAAGATCTCGAAGGCGATCGAACACCGCGACTACCTCGCGGATATCGGCCTGCGCGAGATCGGCAAGCTGCTGTTCGTCGGGCCGCCGGGGACCGGGAAGACCTCGACCGCACAGGCGCTCGCACAGGACATGGACCTGCCGTTCGTCGAGGTCAAGCTCTCGATGATCACCTCGCAGTACCTCGGCGAGACGGCGAAAAACGTCGACAAGACCTTCGAGGTCGCCAAGCGACTCTCGCCGTGTATCCTCTTTATCGACGAGTTCGACTTCGTCGCCAAGACCCGCCGCAGCGACGAACACGCCGCGCTGAAGCGAGCGGTCAACACCCTCCTCAAGAGCATCGACAACATCTCGCTCATCGAGGACGACGTCTTGCTCATCGGGGCGACCAACCACCCCGACCAACTGGACGACGCCGCCTGGCGGCGCTTCGACGAGATCATCAACTTCCCCAAACCCGACCAGGGCATGCGGGCGGACATCCTCGGACTCATCACCCGGACGATGGACATCGACGAGTTCGACCCGCAACTCATCGCCGACGTCACCGAGGGGCTGACCGGCAGCGACCTCCGGATGGTCCTCCGGGAGGCGGTCCTCGAGGCCCTCACCGAGGACCGGACGACGCTGACCCAACAGGACCTCCTGAACGCCGTCGAGGAGTTCGAGGAGCGAGACACGTTGAAGAACATGGACATGATGGGGGGCGACCACGACGCCTTAGTCGCCGGCGGGGATCTCGACAAGGCCAGCGACGGTGGTGAGCCGAGCAGCGAGGAGCGAAGCTCCTCGGGTCATTCGAGCGGGCAGGGCCCGCGAGAAGACGACGCGAGGCGATCCTCGTCGGACCGCGGGTCCGACGGTGGGCACTCGCACGATCACGACCACGATCACTGACGGTCGATTCGGCACTGGATCTGGTACGGCCCTTTCGATCGTTTTGCGCAATCGAGGTCTCGAGTTCCGGTAGCGACGGCTCGGTCGTGCGGACCGAGTTACGGCCGGCCGCTCGACTCAGGTGCGACTGACCGCTCCGAGATCGGCCGCTCGCCGTGCCAATACAGGCGTTAGTAGCCGCCGACGGCGACCGCGGCCTACGCGGGATACAGGGCGCTCCGCGGGGGTAGCGGTCGGGTCGGCACCGCTTGACCGGTGGCGACCCGTCACCACGCTTTTCTAGCCGCCTCTCCTTGCCGCAGCCATGCCTGACGACCGGAACGTGTACGGCGCCGAACTCGAGCCCTGCTGTACCGACCCGATGACGGGATTCCTGCGGGACGGCTGCTGTCGCCGGGTCGAGTCCGATCGGGGCCGCCACGAACTCTGTGCCGTGGTGACCGAGGAGTTTCTCCGCTTCAGTCGAGCGCAGGGCAACGATCTCACCACGCCGAGACCGGAGTTCGAATTCCCCGGGCTCGAGGCCGGCGATCGGTGGTGTCTCTGTCTCGCCCGCTGGGTCGAAGCCGAGGAGGCCGACTGTGCCCCGCCGGTCGTCCTCGAGGCGACTCACGAGGCGGTCCTCCGAGATGTCGACCCGGACCTGCTCCGTGAACACGAGTCCGACGGCGGGGACGCCGCCGCCACGGAGTAAGGGCCGTCCGCGGGGAATACCCTTTATGCGACGGCTGTCAAGAGCCTCGTATGAGCGATAGCGAGCCACAGGGCGACGCCGCGGCGACGTTCGCGGCCCGGGCACAGGCCGACCACGGCGAGGCGATCCGCGACCTCGTCGTCTTCGGCGATGCCGTCCGGGGCGACGACCGCGGCGTCCACGCGTCGGTCGAGGTACTGCTGGTCCTCGAGGAAGCGGCCCCGGAACGCGAGCGACGACTCGAGGCGCTGGCCGAAACCGTGGGGGCCGAACACGGCGTCGTCTTCGAGGTACACGTCCTGCCGGCCGAGCGGGTCGAGGCGAATTCGGACCACCCGTTCATCCGGACGGCGCTTGAGGAAGGCCGATCGTATGTGTAGGCGACGAGTCGGGAGTCGCGACCGCATGGAGCCGGTCCGCCAACACGCCGCCGGGGGGACGAACTGACGATGCGGGTGACCCTGCTCGGGACCGGCGACACGACCGGGACGCCCACCGTCGGCTGTGACTGTGACACCTGCGAAGCGGCTCGAGAGCGCGGCGTCGAGCGCACGCGCTTTTCGGTCCACGTCGAGAACGAGCGCGTCGACGAGTCGCTGCTGATCGACTTCAGCCCCGACTTCCGGTACCAGTTCCTCCGCGACGAGGTCCCGCTGCCCGACGCCGCCGTCATCACCCACATTCACTTCGATCACCTCGACGGGCTGGGCAACGTCTTCCGCGTACTGGACTCCCTCGAGGTCTACGCCGCAGACGAGACTGACCCCAAGACGGGCAAGAGCGTCGCCGAGACGGTCGACGACGACTACCACTACCTCGACCCGCTGACCGTCGTCCCGACGACGCCGCTCGAGACGGTCCGGACTTGCGGGCTCGACGTGACGCTGGTGCCGGTCGACCACCCGCCGCTGGTCTGTTACGGTCTCGCCGTCGAGGACCCGGTGACGGGCGCGAAGCTGTCGATCACGGGCGATACGAGCTACAATGTCCCCGAAGCGTCGCGGGCAGTGCTTGCCGACGCCGACCTCCTGCTGGCCGACGGGATCGTCCCCGCGAGTCTCGCAGACTACCACCCGCTTGGCGGCCGTCACGAAGGCCCCGACGGCGTCGCTCGAACGTTCGGCACGAAACACATGACTCGCGAGGGCGCGCTCGCGCTGGCCGACGAACTGAACGCCGACCGGACGCGGCTGGTCCACCTCGCGCACTTCTATCCCGCCGACGAGGCCTTCGAGGAGCCGCTCGCGGTCGACGGCGAGGTCTACGAGCTGTAGCCGACCGGCTCAGCGACCGCGACGGCACGCGGCCGCGACTCGAGCGCCGACTCTCCGAGTCGTCAGCGGAACCGATCGAGCCCCGACTGTCGCCGCCGCTTGCCGTCGGGCTCCGCCTCCCAGGCGGTCCGACGGTCGCGCTCGGCCTCGAGGTCGACCGCGATCTCGGCCGCCGACCTCGGCTCGTGGCCCGGACAGTCCGGACCGCACTCCGAGTTGGCGTCGACGACCCGGCCCGTCCACTCGCAGTACGGCAGCGTCGCCCCGCTCGCGTCGTCGGGACGACACGCGGTGCAGTTCGGAAACCCGTACGTTCGCCAGCCCTTGCCGTAGGCCCGCTCGGCGAGTCGGCGGCGCGCCCGCGCCTTCGCGTCGGGCGAGACGACCTCGATCTCCGTTCGTCCCGGGTGGGCGGCGAGCGGTTCGATTCCGGGCTCGTCGGACGCGAGCGGGGTTGGCTCGCGGATCACCTCGATCTCGAGACCGTCGCCCGCGGCGGTCCCGCCGCGGTGGATCCGCCAGACGCCGACTTCGTCGGGAATTCGGTGCAGGTGCGCGCGCGTGACGTAGCTCTCGGTCGCGAGGATCGCCTCGTCGACCAGCGCGAGGCCCACGTCGGTCCGAAGCTGGCGCTCGAGGTCGCCCGGCCGCCCCAGGTCGGGCTTGTTCTCGATTCCGACGATGCGGTCGTACCAGTCGGGGTAGCGGGCGACCTGCCGGACGTACTCGCGGTTGCTGGCCGCGCTGGCCTCGTAGTCGCGTTCGAAGAAGCCGATCTCGACGGCCCGCTCGGTGGCGCTGCGGGCGCGTTCTGGGTGACAGTCGAAGGCGTCTTTCCAGTAGCGGGCCCGTCCGGTACCGACCGCCGACTCGATGGCGGCGTCGGGGATCGTCTCGCTCGTGAGCGCGGCGCGGTCGTCGAACTCGGGGCCGGGTTCGACGCAGAGTACGTCGAGGATCCGGCCGCCGGGGTTGGCGACGCTGCCCCCGAGCTGGCGGGCGACGATTCCCCCGTCGCGCTCCTCGAGGCGGGCACACAACTCGAGTTCGAACGCGAACTCGGACACGATACGTGGGAGGGACGGACGGGGGATAAGTCGTCGGGATCGCCAGTGTGGAACAACACCACGGGTGACAATCTCTCGGTTGCGTCGGCCCCGGAACCGACGGGATAGCTCGCAACCTTTATCAGTCGCACAGGGGAATCACTACCCAAGATTACTCATCGTCTTATGGTAGGAAATCGACAACCGGAGGTGAACATCGGGCTCGTCGGTCACGTCGACCACGGCAAGACGACGCTGGTGCAAGCGCTCAGCGGCTCGTGGACGGACCAACACAGCGAGGAAATGAAACGCGGGATCTCGATCAGGCTCGGCTACGCCGACGCCACGTTCCGCCACTGCGAGGGGCTCGACGAACCCGAGTGTTACACCGTCGAACCGGAGTGTCCGGACGGCTCGGAAAGCGAGCCGCTGCGGACCGTCTCGTTCGTCGACGCCCCGGGGCACGAGACCCTGATGGCGACGATGCTGTCCGGCGCGTCCCTGATGGACGGCGCGGTGCTGGTCGTCAGCGCCAACGAACCCGTTCCCCAGCCCCAGACGGAGGAACACCTGATGGCGCTGGACATCATCGGGATCGACAACATCGTCATCGCCCAGAACAAGGTCGACCTCGTCGACGCCGACACCGCCCGCGACAACTACGACCAGATCAAGGAGTTCGTCGAGGGGACCGTCGCCGAGGACGCTCCCATCGTCCCCGTCTCCGCGGGTCAGGAGGTCAACCTCGATCTGCTGATTCAGGCGATCGAGGAGGAGATCCCCACCCCCGACCGGGATCCCGACGCCGATCCCCGGATGCACGTCGCCCGAAGTTTCGACATCAACAAACCCGGCACGTCCGCCAAGGACCTCGCCGGCGGCGTCCTCGGAGGCAGCCTCGTCGCGGGCGAACTCGAGGTCGGCGACGAGATCGAGATCCGGCCCGGCCGCGAGGTCGAGGAAGGCGGGCAGACGGAGTACGTTCCGATCGAGACGACGATCCGCTCGCTGCAGGCCGGCGGCGAGACCGTCGACACCGTCACGCCGGGTGGCCTGCTCGGCGTCGGGACCGGGCTCGACCCATCGCTCACCAAAGGCGACGCGCTGGCCGGCCGGATGGCCGGCCCGCCGGGAACGCTCCCGCCGACCTGGAACGAGTTCACGATGGAGGTCGACCTGCTCGAGCGGGTCGTCGGCGCGGATCAGGGCGAAACGGTCGACGAGATCAGCACCGGCGAACCGCTGATGATGACCGTCGGCACGGCGACGACCGTCGGGGCCGTCACCAGCGCCCGCGAAGGCGAGTGCGAGGTCAACCTCAAGCGGCCCGTCGCCGCTGAGCCGGGAACGAAGATCGCGATCAATCGCCGCATCGGCGCGCGCTGGCGGCTGATCGGCCTCGGCACGCTGACGGACTGAGATGGGACAGTCGACGCGAGTCGCCCTCGACACGAGCGCGCTCATGATGCCGGTCGAACTCGACGTGCGGCTGTTCGACGAACTCGAGCGGCTCTTGGACGCCTACGAGCCGACGATCCCACAGGCCGTCCTCGAGGAACTCCGTCGGCTCTCGGAGAAGGGCGGGCAAGAGGGGACGGCCGCGACCGTCGGCCACGACCTGGCGACCGAGCGCTGTCTCGTCGTCGACACGGAAGCATCGTACGCCGACGACGCACTGGTCGAACTCGCCCGCGAGGGCAACGTCGACTACGTCGTCACGAACGACCGCCCGCTGCGCGACCGGGTCCTCGAAGCGGGGAGACCGGTAATTGCATTACGCGGGAGAAACAAGTTAGCGATCACTCAACCATAGATGTACAAACGGGTTAGATTGAAGGACACGGTAGAAGTACCGCCGGAAGAACTCGGCGACGTCTCGCCGGATCGAGTCAAGCGACTGCTCCAGGACAAACTCGAGGGGCGCATGGACGAGGAGGTGGGCAGCGTCGTCTCCGTCACGGAGGTTCACGACATCGGTGAGGGGACGGTCCTGCCCAACCGGCCGGGGGTCTACTACGAGGCGGAGTTCGACGCGGTGACGTTCGATCCACAGATGCAGGAAGTCGTCGACGGCACCGTCGTCGAAGTCGTCGAGTTCGGTGCCTTCGTCGGCATCGGGCCCGTCGACGGCCTGCTCCACGTCTCGCAGATCAGCGACGAATACCTCGCGTTCGACGGCGAGAACCAGCGGCTCTCTTCGAACGAGTCCGACCGCGCGCTCGGCGTCGACGACGCCGTTCGCGCCCGCATCGTCACCAAGAGCATCGACGAGCGCAACCCGCGGGACTCGAAGATCGGGCTCACCGCGAAACAGCCCGGCCTCGGCAAACACGGCTGGCTCGAGGAGGAACGGGAGAAACGCGAAGCAACGGCGGGTGAATAACCATGGCATCCGATCGGCTCGTCTGTCGCGAATGTCACCGGGTCAACGAACCCGACAACGAGACCTGTGACGCCTGCAACTCCTCGTCGCTGACCGAGGACTGGGCCGGCTACGTCATCATCGCCCACCCCGAGGACAGCGAGATCGCGACGGAGATGCAGATCACCGAACCGGGCGCGTACGCCCTGAAGGTTCGCTGACGCGTGACTCGCGACGACACAGACGACGCGTCCGCCGCCGACGAGCAGCTACTGGTCCTGCCCGACGCCTTGCGCCACGAACTCAAAGAGCCGATGGGCCCGATCGAGACCGACACCGACCGGCTCCTCGAGGCCGTCGACGGGCCCCTGATCGCCGTCGGCGACGTCGTCACCTATCACCTCCTGCAGGCGGACCGCCGGCCCGACGTGGCCCTCGTCGACGGCCGGACCAAACGCACCGAGGTTGACGCCGAAATCCGCGAGGCGGTCACCGAGGGCGCGAGCATTGAGGTTCGAAACCCGCCTGCCGAACTGGGCGTGCCGGTCGTGCGGGCGCTCCGGCGCGCGCTCTCGACCGACGACCCGACCACGATCCTAGTCGACGGCGAGGAGGACCTCGTCGCCCTGCCGGCGATCGTCGCCGCACCTGAGGGTGCAAGCGTCGTCTACGGCCAACCTGACGAGGGGATGGTCCACGTGCAAGTCACCGACGACCACCGCGCGGAGATGCGCGAGTTGCTCGAGCGCTTCGAGGGCGACACCGAGCGGTTCTGGGACTTGCTCGAGGGCTGAGTTACCCGTCGTTTCGTTTTCCGAGCGCCCGCTCGAAGACCCGCTGGGCTCGTTCGTAGGCGTCCGTTCTGTCGACGATCGGGGCCGGATAGTCGGGCGCGAGTTCGGCCCGGCGATCGGCCGGCAGCGTCGGCCACTCGACGATCGCTTCGGCGGGCACGTCGGCCAGTTCGGGAACGTACTCGCGGACGAACGCCCCGGTGTCATCGTACTTGGCGGCCTGGGCGACGGGGTCGAAGATCCGGACGTCGACCGAGTCGGTTCCCGTCGAGGCGACCCACTGCCAGTTCCCGGGGTTGACCGCCGGGTCGTGATCGACCAGCCGCTCCCGGAAATGCGTCGCGCCGCGTCGCCAGTCGATCAGCAGGTGTTTCGTCAGGAAACTCGCGACCACCTGTCGCGGTCGGTTGTGGATATACCCCTCCCGCTCTAACTGGCGCATCCCGGCGTCGACGAGGGGATACCCGGTCTCGCCGCGCTGCCACGCACGGAAGTCGGCGTCGTCCGTTCGCCACGCGATCTCGTTCGGGAACTGCTTGTAGTTTGCCGTCGCCAGTTCCGGGGCGTGGGCGAGCAGGTGGTAGTACAACTCGCGCCACGTGAGTTCGAACGCGTACTTGTCGACGTTGCGCCGCTCGTCGCCGTCGACGGCGTCGCGAACGTCGGTCACGGTCTTCCAGACCTCGCGGATCCCGATCGCACCGGCGGCCAGATACGGCGAGAGCCGCGAGACGGCCTCGAGCGGGCGCTCGACCGCGGCCGCGAGATCGTCCCGGGTGTCGGCGTAGCTTCGCAGTCCGGCGTCACGAAAGGCCGCGAGGCGCTCGCGGGCGGCCTCGGTCCCCGCTGCGGGGAGGTCGATATCGCTCTCCGCAATCAGGATCGACTCGTCGGCGGTGACGTCGGCAAGCGCGTCCGGGTCGGGCTCGGGTGCCGGGCCCGGCTTCGGCCGCTCCCGCCAGTCCGCGTGAAACTGGCTGTGGGTCGGGTACGAGGGCTCGAGCGTTCGCGGATCGACCAGGACCGTGTCCACGTGGGTCTCGAGGGGGACCGCGAGCGCGGCGTCGACGGCGGCCGTCCGGTCCCGTCGGACGGGCTCGTCGCACTCCGTCGTGACGACGCGGTCGATGTCGTACTCGTTGCAGAGGTCGGCGAGGACCTCGGGAGCCGATCCCGACCGCACGAGGAGGTCGCTCTCGAGGTCGCGATACCGTTCCCGGAGCGCCCGGACGGTCCGATCGACGAAGGCGCGTTTGCGCGCGCCGAGGCGATCGGTGACCGCCGGATCGAACACGTAGACGGGAAGGACGGGCCCGTCCGCGGCGGCGACCGCGGCGGCCAGTCCCCGGTCGTCGGCCGTCCGCCGATCGCGCCGGTGCCAGTACAGGAGCATAGTGGTGCTAGCGACTCGAGGGTATAATGGCCTGTCCTCGGCCGTCGTGGCCAGAACTTCAGGCTCGGAAACCGTGATTCTCGGTTTATACGAATTCCCGACAGAGGGAGGAACGGAATGGTCCGTGACGCACTCGACCGATGTATCGACGCGGTCACGACCCACAACCGGATCGTGATCGTCGTATTGCTACTGTTGACCGCCGGCGCGGTCGCCGGGATCGGGAACCTCGATACGTCCAATCAGGCCGGCAGCGGCGATGTCGGCGAGACGACGCCCGCACAGAAGGCCGACTACATCGCCGAGAACTACGGCGATCCGGGCGACGAGTCGAACGTCTCAGCCGCGCCGGTCTACGTCCGCCACGAGGACGGCAACGCCCTCTCGAAGGCGGCGCTCGTCGACTCCCTCGAGTACCAGCAAACGGTCCTCGAGAACGACTCGGTGTCGGCCGCCCTCGCCGACGACGGTGGCGTTACCGGCGTCGCGAACGTCGTCGGGACGCGGGCCGCAGAGGATCCCAACGCGACCCGCGCGGAACGGATCGCCGCCCTCGAGTCGCTCGACGACGACGAGTACGAAGCCTTGCTCGCGGAGACGCTGACGCCCGATTCGGGCGCGCTCTCGTTGCTGCCACAGCGCTACGAGCCCGGAAGCACGACCGCCGAGAGCCACCGGATGGTCTTCCGGTTCGAGACGGATGGGGCGGACGGCTCGGCGGGAGTGCCGAGCGACGCACAGCGGGCCCTCTACGAGGCGGCCGACGACCGCGATGAGCCGAACTACTTCACCCTCGGCGAACACGCGGTCGGCGATCTCAACGAGCAGATGACGTCGAACACGACGACGCTGATCCTGCCGGTCGCGCTGGCGTTGATCCTCGGGATCCTCGCGTTCACCTACCGCGACCTCGTCGACGTCGTCGTCGGGATGGTCGGCGTCGTCGTCTCCATTCTGTGGATGTTCGGCATTCTGGGCTGGCTTGGGATCCCCGCCGGAATGACGATGATCATCGGTCCGGTGATGATCGCCGGGCTCAGCATCGACTTCGGGTTCCACGTCTTCATGCGGTATCGGGAGCAACGCGGCGACGGCGAGGGGATCCGTCCGTCGATGACGCGGTCGATCCGCTCGGTCGCCGTCGCGCTCGCGTTGGTCACCGTGACGACCGCCATCGGCTTCCTCTCGAACGTCGTCAACCCCGTGACCTCGATCCGCGAGATGGCCGTCGGGATCACACTCGGCGTCGTCTCGGCGTTTCTCATCTTCGTGACCCTCGTCCCCGCGCTGAAGATCAGCATCGACGGTCTCCTCGAGCGCGTCGGCGTCGATCGGCGCAAGCGGCCGCTCGGCTACGGGAGCTACCTGGGCCGCGTCCTCGGCGGTAGCGTCACCCTCGCCAAACGGGCGGCACCGGTCGTCATCGTCGTCGCGCTCGTTGCGGGGTCCGCCGGCGCGATGGCCTGGCCCGCGCTCGAGCAGGAGAGCTTCCAGCAGCGGACCGAGTCGGTCGCCGACTGGAAAACCGAACTGCCGGGCCCGCTGGCCTGGGAGGAGTCCGCGTACGTCGAGAACCAGCTGTACGTGACCGATCAGTACCGCTCCAGCGACGACAGCGTCGGCCGCTCGGCCGTCCTCGTCGAGGAGAACGTGACCGCCGACGGGACCTTGCAACGGGTCGCCGAGGGGGGCGATACCGCCCGCGAAACCGGCGTCGCCTTCGACCAGCAGGGCGTCGAGTCGGTCCGATCGCCGCTCTCGGTCATCGAAGCGACCGCCGCGGCGAACGACTCCTTCGCCGCAACGGTCGACTCGGCCGACGCGGACGGCGATGGGGTTCCCGATCGGAACCTCGAGTCGGTCTACGATCACCTCTTCGAGGTCGCCCCCGCGGAGGCGGGGCAGGTGATCGAGCGCACCGACGACGGGGAGTATCGCTCGCTCCGCATGCTCGTCACCGTCGACCGCGGCGACACCTACGACGATCGTGCCGACGACATGCAGGCGGTGGCCGCGACGATCGAGGACGGCGACGGGGACCTGACCGCCACTGCGGCCGGCCCGGCGGCGGTCACCCAGGCCGAACTGGGCGAAGTCACCGATGGCATCCTCTACGTGTTGGTCCTCGCGCTCGGCGTGATCGCGGTCGCCCTGATCGGCATCTACCGACTGAGCGAGGGCAGCGCGACGCTGGGGGCCGTGACCGTCGTCCCGATCGCGCTGGTCGCCGGCCTCGTCATCGGGAGCATGTCCCTGCTCGAGATCCCGCTGACCCTGCTGACCGCGCTCCTGATGAGTCTGGTCATCGGGCTGGGGATCGACTACAACATCCATCTCAGCGATCGTTTCGCACAGGAACTCGGACGACACGGCGGCGTCTCCGACGCGCTTGAGGCGGCCGTCGTCGGGACCGGTGGCGCGCTGCTCGGGAGCACGCTCACCTCCTCGGCGGCGTTCCTGGCGCTGCTCTTGCACCCGCATCCGCAACTCCAGAGCCTCGGTCTGCTGGTCGTCCTCGCGCTCGTCACCTCGTTTGTAGTGAGCGTGTTCGTCCTCCCGAGCATGCTCGCGCTGTGGGCGCGCTACGCCGACGTGACCCGCGTCGCGAAGGGGCCGGAACCGACGGTAGCCGGTACCGGCGACGACTGACGGCGACGGATACGCTTTTATCAGTCGAGCGACGAGACGAGCCGTGAACAGGGCGCTCCCCGCCGGGTTCGGCATCGGGCTGGTCGCTGGCGCCACCTTCCGTATCGCGTTCGAGTCGAACTGGTTTCTGGTCGCCGCCGTGGTCGCGCTGTACGCCGGCTGGGGGTACTTCGCCGTCGCGTACCGTCGGCTGCTCGCCGCCGAATTCCCCGCGTTCGACCGGTCGGCGGATCGGCTCGGCTACGGGATCGGCCTCTTCGGCCTCAGTATCGGTCCCGTCGCCGTCAGCCGACAGCTCACGACGGCCGATATCAGCGGGCAGCTCTTCGTCGCCTATCTCGGCGTCGTCGGCTTTCTACTCACCTCGAGCGCCGCGGCGGCCGAGAGCGAGCGCGACGCCGGGTAGCGCCGCGGACGGCGCTACTCGACGACCGTGTGTTCGAGCGTGCCGATCCCCTCGACCTCGAGTGCGACGGTATCGCCGTCCCCGAGCCACTGTCCCAGCTCGAGCCCACAGCCCTCGCCGACGGTACCGCTGCCGATGACGTCGCCGGGGTACAGCGTCTCGGACTGGGAGATGTGTTCGATGATCTCGGCGAAGGAGTGGTACATCTCGTCGACCGTTCCTTCGGACCAGACCTCGCCGTCGATCCGGGCGGTCATCGGTGCCGAGAGGACGTCGATGTCCTCGCGCGGGACGAAATAGGGGCCAAGCCCGTTCGCGAAGTCCTTGCCCTTCGCGGGGCCGAGCCGGCCTTCCATCTCCTCGCCCTGGATGTCGCGGGCGCTGAAGTCGTTGAAGACGGTGTAGCCGGCGATGTGGTCCTCGGCCTCGTCGGCGGGGATGTCCCGACCGCGTTTCCCGATCACCGCCGCGATCTCGAGTTCGTAGTCCATGATCTGTGAGTAGTCGGGCCACTGGATCGCCTCGCCGGGCGCGACGACGCTGTCGGCGTTGCCCTTGTAGTAGACCGGTAGCTCGTACCAGACGTCGGCGATCTCGCCGTCCATGCTGTTCTGGACGTGTTCCTCGATGGCCATGCAATCGCGCAGCGAGTTCGGCCGCGGCAGCGGCGCGAGCAGCCGGTACTCGCCGGGTTCGTACCGGAGCGTTGCGCCGCCGGGACCGCGCTCGGCATCGGTCTCGGCCGCGTACTCGAGGGCCTCTCGCGCGTCCGCGATCGCCCGGTCGCCCCGCTCGAGGAAGGCGATCATCTCCGGCGGGACGTGCGCGCGGGCCAGGTCCGCGGGTGCCGGTTCGCCCTCGGCTGCGAGGACGGCACCGTAGGCCGCGGTCAGATCGACGAGGGTCGCGTCGCCGGCCGCGGCGTCGTCGGCCTCGCTGGCCTCGTCGACGGCACCGATGCGTTCGACGGGACCGACGGGGGTGTCGACCTCGAAGGTCGCGAGTTTCACGCCGTCTCACCGCCGTTCGCGCCGGCCGCTTCGTCCTCGAGCATCGCGACCGGTCGGACCCAGCCCGCGCTCCCGTCCTCGATTTTGATGGGGAACGCGACGATCGGAACGTCGGTCTTGCGCGGCAACGCGTCGAGGTTGGCCATCTTCTCGATCTGGCAGTACTCGACCTCCCGCCCCGCGAAGTGGGCCGGCCACAGTTCCGACTCGTCGCCCGATTCGACGTAGCGCTCGCCCATCGCCGCGAAGGGCTTGTCGAAGCCGTAGGCGTCGGTGCCGATCACCTTCACACCCTGTTCGACGAGATATTTCGTCCCGTCGGCGCTCATTCCAGGGAATTCGGTCAGGTACTCCGGCTGGCCCCACAGCTCGTCGGCCCCGGTCTGTATCAGGACGATCTCGCCGGGCGAGAGGTCGTGATCCAGGTCGTCGAGGGCGGCCTCGAGGTCCGCGACCCCGATCTCCTCGCCGGGATCCATCGATCGGAAGTCGAGGACGACCGCGTTCCCACGGCACCACTCGAGGGGGATCTCGTCGATCGTCTTCGCGGGCTCGCCGTCGACCTCCGGGCCGTAGTGCCACGGCGCGTCGAGGTGGGTGCCGGCGTGGGGGATGACCGCGAGGTCCTCCCACGCCAGCCCCATCCCCTCGGGGAAGTCCTCGGGGTCGACGTCGTAGCCCTGTTCCTGTAGGGTTTCGGCGAGGCGTTTCGCGCCCGCTTCGTGGTCGAAGGCATCGATCTCCGGTGGGGTGGGCTCGCTCGCGACGCCGTCCTCGAGGCCGATGCTGAGGTCGATCAGCGTGGTCTCGTCGGATGTCAACAGTTCGCTCATGGTAGCCACGACTGGGGGCACCCATTTGAAACTGCCTCAACGGAGAGTCGTCGTCGACCGGCCGACGGTCGTGACCGCGGTGATCAGAGTCCCCAGATGAGCGTAATGCCGACGGTCGTGACGACCGCCAGCAACAACTGGAGCGGGCCGCCGACGCGCAGGAAGTCGGTGAACTCGTAGCCGCCGGGCCCGTAGACCATCAGGTTCGTCTGGTAGCCGACCGGCGTCATGAAGGAAGTCGCGGAGGCGAACAGCACCGCGAGGAGGAAAGAAAACGGCGCGGCGCCGAGGCTCGTCGCCGCGTCGACCGCGATCGGGATCATCAGTACGACCGTCGCGACGGGCGTGATGACGTTCGCGAGCAGCCCCGTGACGACGGTAAACAGTAGCAATACCGCCACGAGCGGCAGGTAGGCGGCCGCCGACACCAACCCGGCCGCGATGACCGCCGAGCCGCCGGTGGCCTCGAGCGCGATGCCAAGCGGAATGACTCCTGCCAGCAGGAAGACGACGTTCCACGAGACGGCGTCGTAGGCGTCGTCGATCGAGAGACAGCCGCTGACGACCATCAGGAAGACGCCGGCGAAGGCCGCGATCACGATCGAGACCAGCCCCAGCGCGGCCGCGCCGATAACGCCGGCCATAACCGCGATCGCGATCGGCGTTTTCGGCGACAGCGGCGCGACGTCCTCGAGGTCGGCATCGGCCAGCCGGTCGACGGCGTCGTCGACGACGAGCAGGTCGTTCGACGCGGTGAAGTGGTCGATCGCGTCGTCGGAGGTCTGGAGCAAGAGGAGATCGCCGGGGGCGAGCCGGATGTCCGCGAGGTCCGTTCGGAGGAGGTCGCCGCCCCGCCGGATCGCCAGCACGGTCGTTCCGAAGAACTCCCGGAGGGCCGTCTCGCCGAGGCGCTCGCCGGCGAACGCCGACGACTCGGGAACGACGGCCTTCGCGAGGACGTCCTCGCTCGGGGCCTCCTCGAACGTCTCCTCGGTCACCGACTCCCGGGCCAGCTGGTGTACCTGCTGGGCCTCGACGAAGCGGTTGACCGCCTGCAGGCTCCCGTGGACCGTGAGCAGGTCTCCCTCGCGGATCCGCTCGTCGGTCGCGGCCGCGACGAACGACTCCCCTTCGGCTGAGATCGGCTCCGGGTCCGCCTCGAGTCGGGTCCGGCCGTCGCCGGAGCGCTGGCCGGGGGCCGACGCCTCGGGCCCCGCCTCGAGGGTCGCCTCCCGATCGCCGTCGTACTCGAGGACGCGGTCCGCCGACGCGGCCTCGCTGTCGCCCGCCCGCCGGAGTTGGAGCACGCGAACGTCCGCGTCCGTGCGCGCCTCGAGGTCGGCGACCGTCCGACCGACCGGTGCCGAATCGGCGCGCACTCGAACCGTCGCGAGGTGGTCCTCGAGTTCGAACTCCTCGACGAGGTCGGCGTCGACCGGAATCCGCGCGGGCGTCAGCCACCGACCGACGGTCGCGAGGTACGCGAGCCCGACCAGTAGAATCACGACGCCGAGCGCGGAGAACTCGAACATGCCGATCGGCCCGCGTCCGAGCAGTTCGACGGCGAACTCGCTGGCCAGCAGGTTCGTCGACGTGCCGATCAGCGTCAGCGTGCCGCCCAGAATCGCCGCGTACGACAGCGGCAGGAGGAGCTTCGACGGGGAGATCCCGGTCTTCTCCGCGAGATCGGAGATCATCGGGATAAAGATCGCCACGATCGGCGTGTTGTTGATAAAGCCCGCGAGCGGCCCGGTCGTACAGATCGTCGCCAGCAGTGCCCGCTTCTCGCTGCCGTTCGTGATCGTCGCGAGAGAGACGCCGAGACGCTGGACGACGCCAGTTTCCTGAATCGCCGCGCTGAGCATGTACATGGCGACGATCGTCACCGTCGCGGTGTTGGCGAACCCGGAGATGGCCGCTCTGGGACCGACGCCAGTCATCGGCTCGAGGGCAGCCAGCGAGACGATGATCCCGATCGCGGTCACGTCGGTGGGGATCGCCTCGGTCACGAACAGGACGAGCGCGACGGCGATGAGACCGAAGACGACGAGCGCGTCCGTCGAGAGCGCCGCTGGGATCACGGTGTGATCAGCTCGAGTTCAGTCCGGTTCGTCGGCCGTCTCTCTGTCGTCGGCTCGGTCGCGGTCGGCGCTCGCGTCGCGTTCACACTGTACGAGATCGGACGACTCACAAAACTGTATCCGTTCGTCGACTGTCGGCCGCCGGTTCGGACGATCGTCGGCGCCGGCCGACGGCCGGACGGGCACGTTTCGGGTGCGGTCGACGGCGACGAGCGAATCTCGAGAACCTATTTACCGTCCGGCGTGAACGTCCCGTGCATGTACGATTTCGTCGTCGTCGGCGTCGGCCCGCCGGGGGCGCGCTTCGCCCGCCGGGCCGCCGAGGAAGGCTACGACGTCCTCGCCCTCGAGCAGGGGCGGGTTGGCGAGCCGCTTTCCTGTTCGGGCCACGTGAGTACGGACGTCTGGGAGTTCACGGGCGAGGGGGCCCGCGAGGAGCTCTTTCAGAACGAGATCTACGGCGCGCGCTTTCACGTCGGCGGCCCCGGCAGCGACGCCTACCCCTTCTACAAGGACGCGGTCGCCTCGAACGTCATCGACCGCGTCGGGCTCGATCGCCACCTCGCCGAACTGGCCCGCGAGGCGGGCGCAGACGTTCGGGAGGACCACACCGTCACCGGCGTCACCGAGCGCCGCGATGGGGTCGAGATCGTCGCCAGCGGTCCCGACGGCCGCCTCGAGGTCGAAGCCAAGATGGTCGCGGGCTGTGACGGGCCGCGCTCGCGGGTGCGAGACGAACTCGAGCTCCCCCAGCCCGAGGAGTTGCTCCACGGCGTCCTTGCCTTTTCAGACGAGGTGGACCACCAGGACTTCGTCGACGTCCACCTCACGCCGCCGACGTTCTTCGCGTGGCGGATCCCCCGCGGCGAGGCCGGCGTCGAGTACGGGCTGGCCGCCCCGCCGGGCGTGCAGGTCACCAAGCACTTCGAGGAGCTGATCGACGGCTACGAGATCGACGTCTCCCATCGCTGTTCGGGCGCGATCCCGATCGGACCGCCCGATCGAGTAACGTCCCGACGGGCGTTTCTCATCGGGGACGCGGCCGCCCAGACCAAGCCCTTCACCGGCGGCGGCATCCTCTATAGCATGACCAGCGCCGATCACGCCGCCCGCGAGATCGATCCCGACCGGCCGACGACGCTGGCGGCCTACGAACGGGCCTGGCGCGACGACTTGGCGCGCGAACAGCGACTCGGGCACTGGATCCGACGCGCATACTCGCTGCCCGAGCCGGTCCAGCGGCTGGGACTCGGCGCGCTGTCGGGCGAGATCGGCGTCCACATGGACCGGCCGACCTCGCTGGTCTCGCTCGACCACCTCAAAGCGGTGTTTTCACGGTCGTGAATTCCGCCCCTCCAGAAACGCCATGACGACCGTCCCCAGTCCGACGCTACTGATGACGAACCCGACGACGGACCCGAGGACCGGA
This sequence comes from Natrinema mahii, assembly GCA_000690595.2. Lineage (GTDB taxonomy): Archaea > Halobacteriota > Halobacteria > Halobacteriales > Natrialbaceae > Natrinema > Natrinema mahii. The sequence goes on from JHUT02000007.1 coordinate 53,780, forward strand.
ACCGCACCGACCGCCACGGAAACGACGATCGCACACCCCAGCGCGAGGAGCCGGTTGTCGCTGACGAGTCGACCGACGGCGAGATAGCCGTACTCACCGGCCACCAGCGCCACGAGGGCAAACACCAGGAGCAGCGGAATCGCGAGGACGAGTCCGATCACCGTGATCGCCAACAGAACCGAAGCGCCGATCACGGCCACCAGACTGGCGATACCGTAGACGAACGCGATCCCGGGTGACTCGAGCGCGCGATCGGTTTGCCGCCGCGTGCTGTCGGGCGCGACCGCGAGCAACAGGCCGCCGACGACGAGCGTGACGAGTCCGGCGCCGATCGCCTGGACGTACCACGGCGTGGCGGCCGCGGTCTCGGTGCCGGATTCGAACCCGTCGGGCGCTCGCTGGGCGAGTGCGAGCCCGGGAACGGCGAGCAGCGTCGTCCCGGCAGCGAGGACGGCCGTCCGGAGTCGGGAGGAGGGCGGACGCATACGCGAAACTCTGCCAGCCACCCGATAATTGTTTCTATCTGCCATGTCCCGCGACACCCCGCCTTGAGTGCCGGAGCCGACAGACCGAAGGTCGCAGTGACGAAACGGGCGGTCGATGACGGGCCAGCAGTGGCGGGCGACAGCGCTCGCGTTCGTCGCCGGGGCGCTCGAGCGGGCCGGTATCATCGACGGAGAGCGGTTTCGCCCGACGATGGAACTGGCCTGGCCCCGGATCGTCACCGGCTTCGCGATCATGTCCAAGCAGACGGCCGACCTCGCGATGGTCGGGGCTGCCGTCGGGACGGCCGGCACGGCGGGGCTGGCCTTCGCGCTTGGCTACTGGCAGATCGTCACGCTGCTGGGACTGGGAGTCGCGGGCGGGACCGTCACGCTCGTCTCGCAGAACTACGGCGGCGAGGCAACCGATCGGGCGTCGGTGGCGGTCAATCAGAGCGTCGTCCTCGCGACCGCGCTGGCGACCCCGATCGCGCTCCTCTTCCTCGCGGTCCCCGGTCCCCTAATCGCCCTGCTTGGCTCCGGGCCGGACGCGCTCGTCCACGGGCAGACCTACCTCGTCTACGTCGCGCCCGCAGTGGTCTTCGAACTGCTGAACCTGATCGCGAGCCGCACCTACACCGGCGTCGGCGACACGTTCACCGAGATGGTCGCCCGTGCCGGCGGCGCGGTCCTCAACGTCGCCCTCAGCGGACTCCTGATCTTCGGCTTCGGCCTCGGTGCCGCGGGCGCGGCCATCGGGACTACTCTCGCCAGCGGGTTCGTGACGGTCGTCCTCGCGTGGGGGATGCTCGGGCGCTCCTACGGCCGGCTCGGAATGGAACCCAGCCCCGTCCCGATCACTCGGTCGGGGCCGTGGTTCGAGCCGACGCTGTTGCGCCAGTTGATCGAGATTTCCCTGCCGGAGATCGGCCGCCGACTCGCCCAGGGGGCGGTCGTCTTCCCGCTGCTGTGGATCGCCGCCTCCTTCGGCCCGGTCGTCGTGACGGCGCTCGAGGTCGGCCGGCGAGTGCGGGCCCTGATCAACAGCGTCAACTGGGGGCTGTCCCTGGCCGCGAGTTCGCTGGTCGGTCAACACCTCGGCGCGGGCGAGGAGGCGGAGGCGGGGGCCTACGGCGCGGCGATCATCCGGCTCTCGACGGTGATCTACGCCGTCGCCGGAGTGCTGGTTCTCGTCTTCGCCCGTCCGATCGCGGGGCTGTTCGTGAGCGACCCCGCAGCGGTCACCCAGGCCGCGGTCTTCGTCGCCGTCGGCGCGGTCAGTTCGGTCGGCTACGGGATCGACGGAGCCGCCGCCGGAGCCCTCTTGGGTGCCGGCGACACCCGCTGGCCGTTCGTCGCCTCGCTGCTGGGCCGGTACGCCTTCGCGCTCCCCGCGGCCGCGCTCGGGCTGGTCACGCCGCTCGCCGTCGGCGGGCTCTACCTCGCGCTCTTCCTCGAGACGAGCGTCCCCGGCGGGATCAACTACTGGCTGTTCCGTAGCGGGCGCTGGAAGGCCGTGAGCCGGCGGTATCGACCGTCGTCGGACCCCGGCTGAACGGTCGGTGACGACTCGCCGATCGACCGCCCCGACACCTCCCCGGCCGCGGACTCACGGACGGCTCTCGGCGGCTGCCGTTCGCCGGCCGCGTTCGATCGTCGCTTCCGCGGTGGCGTTTTCGCCCCGTTCCTCGGCGACCACGTACTGGACTTCGACGACCAGCGGCCCGTCGCTGTGGGGTCTGATCGCCTCGTAGAGTCGGTCGGCGAGCCCCGATTCCGGGCCGGGTTCGCGCCCGGAGACCGTGACGACGACCCGGTCGACCGCCTGGATCGGGTAGTCGCCGTCGAGTTCGACCGCGACGTCGTCGCTCTCGAGCCCGTCGTAGCGTGGCTGTGCGAGGACCGCCTCGACCTCGTCCTCGGCGGCGGACTCGAGTTCCGTCGTGTGGAAGTCAAGCAGCGTGACGCCGGCCAGCGGCGCGGCGAGCACCAACAGTCCGACCCCGAAGACCGCCGCGTAGGCATAGGTCGGCGTCCGGGTCGGCGACACGTCGAAGGGGCCCTGCGGGCGGTAGCCGGCGATCCACAGCGTCGCCAGCGCGGCGAGGTTGATCGACAGGAGGTTGACGATCACGAGGGCGGCGGCCCCGGTCGCCGCGCCGGACATCCCCCAGGCGACCGTGATCCCGACCGCGGCCGACGGCGGGATCAGCGCCGCGGCGATCATCACGCCGACGATGGCCTCCGAAAAACCCCGCGTGAGACTCAGGATGCCGGCGATCCCCGCGCCCAGCGCGACCGCCAGCGAGAACAGGTTCGGCGCGACCCGCTCCTCGAGTTCGGTCGCGGCGACGATGTCGATCCCCGCGGGCTCGAGGCCGGCCAGCCGAGCCAGCATCGCGAGGGCGACCGAAGCGACGATGACCATCGTCACGCCGGCGATCTGGTAGGTGAAGCCGGTCGACTTGAGCCGGCCGTCGCCGGTCACGATGCCGACGTTTGCGGCCAGTGCGGGTCCCAAAAGCGGCGCGATGACCATCGCGCCGATCACGACCGCCGGCGAATCGGCGAGCAGCCCCGCCGTGGCGACGACCGCGCTGATCAACAGCATGACGGTGTAGATCGCAAACGGCGGCGTGAGTTCGTCGGCCTTCGTTCGCAACACCTGTCGCGAGGTGCGCGAGCCCGTCTGTCCGCCGCGGCTGTACCGCTCGCGAAGCGTCGCGAACTCCTCGGAGACGACCGTTTCGGCGTTGATGACGACGACGCTTGCCTCGTCGCCGATCCCGGCCCGCTCGAGCCGATCGAGCAGCGGTTCGACGGCCTGAGTCGGGACGGGAAACCGAACGACGGCCGCCTCCCCCCGGCCGCTGGTCTCGTCGCTGACGACGTAGTCGAACCCCTCGTCCTCGAGGACGTCGAGAACGGCCCGCCGCTTCCCCTCGGGGACCGTGATCTCGAGATAGCGCATACTGTGGCCACACTGGTGTCGTGGATAGTACTCGGGTCGGCAGTGGACGGGTATCCGTCAGGCCTCGCTGTCGTCGGTCCCGACGATCCCGCAGGCGATCGCTTCGGGCTCGAACAGATCCTCGCCGTCGACGGCGTCGGGATGGACGACGAGGACGGTGTCGTCGGGCAGTTCGCCCTCGACCTGCACGCCACAGCCCAGGACCGACTCGAGGTCGTCGACGTCGTCGATCCCGGACTCGCGGTCGAGACACAGGTCGGCGGTGGCCCGCGAGCAGACGACTACGAGCGCCCCCGGCTCGAGGTGTTCGCTCTCGGCGGCTTCGAGCAGGGTCTCGAGTGTGTCGGCGCGGCCGGCCTCGAGCGAGCGGATGGTCACGCGATCGGTGTCGGAGCCGGACGCTTGCTGGGACTGGGTGCGGACGCGGGCGGCCAGTTCCTCGAAGTCGGTCTCGGGGTCGAGATCGGTGGTCATGGGCGGTCGTCGTCGGGCGGTGGCCTTGAGAACCCGGCCGGCCAGTTCCGGCTCTCGAGGGTCGCCGTGAGGCGACTCGACCGCGACGGAAACGACGGTATCAGCCAGCGCGACAGTCAGGTTCGTCGCGACAGCGGTTTTTACCCACCGGCGGTGTACGACGCCCGATGTCGACGATAGCCGATCTCCGGCTGCCGGCCGCGGAAACGGCGCTTGCCACCGCCTTCGAGCGCGCGCCGGCGGCCACGTTCGAACTCGAGTCCTCGGTCTCGAAGACCCGGCCCTCGCTGTGGGTGGCCGACGTGGATCGCGAGACGGCCGACGCCGCCTTCCGCGCGGACCCGTCGGTCGCGGCCGCCGAACTGCTCGTCGAGACCGACGCCCGACTGCTGTACGACGTGACCTTCGCCGACGAGTCGGGGACCGGCCGCCTCTGGGAGGACCTGCTGGTCGACGGCGGCTCCCTGCTCGAGGCCCGGGCCAGCGACGGCTGGTGGCAGGTGACGGTCCGCTATCGGGACCGCGAGACGCTCTGTGAGGCCTACGAGCGGCTGGTCGATCGGGGAATCAACGTCGAACTCCGGCGCGTGACCGACGTGACCGATACCGGCGGCCACGCGACGCGGCTCACGCCCGAACAGCAGGAGGCCTTGGAAGCCGCGCTCGAGTACGGCTACTTCGAGATCCCTCGCGGGGTGTCGATGGAGGAACTGGCCGACGAGCTAGGGATCTCGCATCAGGCGCTCTCCGAGCGGTTCCGCCGGGCCTACGAGACGCTGGTCGACGCCGAACTCCAGCCGGCCGGCGAGGGGTCGCGGTTCGACTGAGACGGGTTGCCGTCCCGACGTCCCAGTGGGACCGCAGGACGGTCGCGGTCCCGTCGGTACTGACGGACGGGAGACCGTATGATACCCCGCCGCCCTCGGGTGCGAACGCGGCACAATCGTTATTTGACTGGCTTGCGTTCGGCCCCACATGGCTGACTTGCTTTCCGACGACGAGATCGAGGCGGAACTCCCCGACGGCTGGGACCGCGAGGGGGACGAGATCGTACGGGTCTACGAGTTCGACGACTACCTCCGCGGGGTCAACTTCGCCCAGATGGTCGGCGAGATCGCCGAGGCCCAGTTTCACCACCCCGAAATCATCATCCGCTACGCCGAACTCGAGATTCGACTGACTTCCCACGAGGAAGGCGGTATCACCGGCGACGACATCGAGATGGCGGAACTGATCGAGGCCGAACGCGGGGACTGACCGTCCGTGGACGCCCGCTACGTCTTCTGCGTTCGCGTCCGCATAGAGCCCGCTCGGGCGGCCGTCTCGCTCGAGCCCGACAGCGCCGAGACGACGGTGACGCTCTACCGGGACGCGCCGGAACCGGGCACGGAGGGGTGGCTGTTCTTCCGGAACACGCTCTGGCGCGGCGCGGTCGGCGACGACGACTACGCCCGCCGGCTCGCCGCGGAGTGGCTGGGCGTTCCCGAACGGACCGTCGAAGCCGTCGACTTCCGCGAACTCCAGACCGACGAGGCGTACCTCGACGCGCTCCGAGCCGAGATCGCGGCCGATCTCGAGGCGTTCAAGGCCGACGACGTCGATGAGGCGCTCTCGAAGTATCTGGGCTCGAGCATCCGCGTGACCGAACGCGACTGATCGCCGGTGTCGCCGCTCGCGTCACGGGACCTGCGTCTCGCGACCGACGGCTAATGTGTATTGGTAACAAACTTCGCCTACATTTATGTACTCGCTTGTGGCCGCTGTTGGTGATGACCGCGAGCGAACACCGATCGGCGGCTCGGGCGAGAGTCGGACCACGAGGGATGCGACGCGTCGTGCGTTCCGTCCGCGCCGGCGACGGGACAGGAGGGACTGACTCTGGAGGACCATCTGGCCCGACGGAACCCGCGGGCGGTCTCGCCGTCGGGAGAGACACCGGCGCGGCAGTCGTCGGACCGACTGGGGGTGACGATGGCCGACGGTGAACCCGCCGTCTCGCTGCTCGCCGACCCCGACGCGGGCGGAGCGGTCGGGATCGACTGTTACGTCCGCTCGAGCGTGCCGGCCGCCGTCTCCGAACGGGTCGCCGCGGTCACCGAGCGGCTCCGGACGCTTCGCGACCGGGGCTACGTCGACGAGTTGCGAGTCGACCAGTGGCCGTCACAGCACGCCACGGAAGCGACGCGGACCCGCGGCGAACTCGTCACCGAGTTCGAGCGCTGGGCGGATCGACACGACTACTGCCTCGAGCCGGGGTTTCGCCGCCGAACGGTCCCGCGATCGCCGTTCGGCGTCGATGTCGACTCGCACGAACGGGTCCGCGTCCCGCTGGTGGCGCTGGCGCTCTACGAGGACGCGGCCGACGGCGAGACGCTGCGGGCCGTCCTCCCGTGTACGGAACTCTCCTACACCGGCGACGAACGGACCTACACCGTCGACGAGTGGCTCACTGCGGTCGAGACGCGGGCGTTCGACGAACCCGTCCGCGCGTCTCGGATCGGCGGTCCGGAAGCGCTGTCCGGGCGGCAGTAGCCGGTGACGGCCCGGGAACCGACCACGCCCGCCCGACGCGAGCCTACGCCACGTCGTCGTGAGTCAGCAGCGGTCGCGTCCGCTCGCCAGCGGGCGGTTCGTAGGTGATGACCTCGAGCAGGTTCCCGTCCGGATCGAGGAAGTAGAACCCCTCGAACTCGTCCCAGTCGTAGGGCCCCTGATTCGGAAACTGGCCCTCGAGCCGGTCCGTCAACGCGTCGTACTCCGCGCGGTCGGTCTCGAACGCCAGGTGGGCCTTGTCGAGGGGGTGATCGAGGCCCCGTCGGTCCCAGTTCTCGGCGCGGCCGGTCTCGGCCAGCGTCACGACCGTCTCGCCGGCCCGGAACATCGCGTGATCGCCCTTGAAGTCGTCGGGCGGCCTGACCACCTCGAGGGCGAGCGTCTCGCGATAGAACTCGTAGCAGGGCTCGAGCGCGTCGACGTCGACGTTGATGTGATCGACGGCGTCCATGCTACGACTCCCGGTCGACCCGCGATCGCGACGCGGTTCGTCGCCACGCCGGTTCGTCTCGCGGCGGTGCGAGAACCCCGATGCCGACGGCGACCTCGTCGCTTCGGTTCTCTGCGCCGTGGCGCTCGTGGGGGTGGAACATGTAGGCGTCGCCGGCCCGGAGCGGGTACTCCTCGCCCTCGACGACGGCGACGAGTTCTCCTTCGAGGACGAACCCGATCTGTTCGTTCGCGTGCGTGTGCGAGGGCAGCGTCGCCCCCGGTTCGATCCGCCAGTAGACCATGCTCGCCCGCTCTCCCGCCGGGAGATCCGCCAGCGACACGCCGTCGGCGACTTCCTCGAACCCCTGGCGGGTCGTCGATACTCGTTCCATGGGAACACGGCTCACTCCCCACGCCGACACTGATAAACGTATCATGGAAACCCTTTAAGCCCCTCTTCGGTGTGGGGTGTCCCATGTTAGCACAGCAATCGGTCCGACTGTTCCACCTCCCGTTCTCGTTCATGCTACCCCAGAAGGTCGCGGCCGAGGCGGGGTACTTCCGCGAGGAGGGGCTCGCCGTCGAGCTGGTCGAACGGGACCGACGCGACGTGGAAGTCAAGTACATCCCCGCCGAGGAGACGCTGACCGGGGACTACGAGGTGGACCTCTACCCCATCTGCAAGTGGGAGAGCATCCGCCGGACGTGGGAGATGGACGACGGGCGGATCGTCGCCAACGGGACCTTCGCGAACCTTCCCTACACCGTCGTGACCCGTCCCGACTCCGACGTCGACGCCCCGGCCGACCTCGCCGACGTCCCCGTCGGCGTCAACCTGCGAACGGGACAGGAGTACACCGCACGGAAGGCCCTCGAGGACCACCTCGAGCCCGACGAAATCGACCTCGTCGGCTGCGGGATGCCGACCGACCGGTTGCGGGCGCTTTACGAGGGGCGGGTCGACGCCGTGACGCTCATCGATCCCCACACCACCCTCGCCGACCACCTCGGCTTCCGGCGGCTGCTCGAGTACGACAACCACATGGGGATCGTGGGCGACGAAAGCGTCGACCGGGACGTCCTCGAGGCGTTCCTCCGGGCTTACGGCCGCGCGGTCGAGGACGTCAACGCACGCCCCGAGGCCTACCGCGAGACCTACCTCGCGTTGCTCGATGCCGACGCCGCGGTCGCGCCCGACCTGTTCGACGACGTGGACATGGACGCGGTCCGCGCGGACCTCACCGTCCCACACTACGAGGTGCCCGACCCGGTCGATCCCGACGAACTCGAGGGCCACCTCGAGTGGATGCGAGCGCGCGGCCTGATCGACGAGGACGCGGCGCTCGACGATATCGTCGCACCGCTGTAACTGCCCGACCGTCTTCAACAGCTATGACCGACACCGACATCGACTCCCAACAGGCGGCGATCGACGAGTACCAGGGCGACTCCGGCGACCGGCCCGTCCTGCGGGCGCGGTTCGAACACAACGGCAGTCCGCGGTACTTGCTCTATACGATCACGCGGTTCGGCCTCGATCACGACCACGGCTTCCACCTCGATCTGGAACTGGTCTCGGACGAACTCGACGAGGGCCGCGAGACCGTCGAGGCGAAACTGCAGGAGGGCGACGCCGACCTGATCGACATCGACTACGTCTCGACGGCGCGGGAACGCGCCGCCGGCGCGCCGATCGTCGCCTTCCATCCCTACGGCCGGACCGTCGGCGGCCTCGTCGTCCCCGACGACTCCCCGATCGAGGGCCTCGCGGCCCTCTCGGGCCACCGGATCGGCGTCGTCAGACGCCTCGACAAGAACTGGATCCTCGTGCGGGCGGCCTGCCGCGAGTTCCACGGCTTCGACCCCGACGAGACGGCTACCCCGGTCGAGGCCGGCTCGAAGGTCGAACTCACCCGGCTGCTCGAGGACGGCGAGGTCGACGGGATCCTCCAGTTCTGGCAGATAATCCCGGAGATCGTCGAGACCGGCCCCTACCGCGAGGTTCTCCCGATGTCGCGGATCGTCGATCGGCTCGCGGACGCCGACGTCGAGGGCGACGGTCGGCCGATCCCCATCTCGACGTTCCTGACGAGCGAGGACTACCTCGCGGCCAATCCCGACGCAGTGCGCGGGTTCCAGGGCGCGTATCGCGACGCGGTCGACCGGTTGCGACGCGACGACGCTCTCTGGGACGAGATCGGCGAACGGCTCATGTACGAGGACGACCCCGCCGTCGTTCGCGCCGTGCGGGACCGGTGGCGCGAGCTGGTCGTCCGCGACTGGGACGAGGGCACCGTCGACGGGATGGAACGGCTGTTCGACCGACTGAAAGGAGTCGCCGGCGCGGACGCCCTCGGCGTCGCGGAACTCCCCGAGGGGCTGTTTCGGCTCGACCTCGAGGTGAAGACATGAGCGAGCCCGCCCCGCTCGCCTTCCAACTCAACTGGGAGCCAAACGGCTTCCAGTCGCCGTACTTCCTCGCCCGCGAGGCGGGCTACTACGAGGACGAAGGCCTCGCGGTCGAGTTCGTCGAGGGCCACGGCTCGCCGTACGCGGCCGAACGCGCGGCTCGCGGCGACGCCGATATCGCGCTGGCCGGCGCTAGTGCCGTCCTGGCGAAACGGAGCGAGGGGTTCGAGCCGCTGGCGGTCGCCGCGGTGACCCAGAAGACGCCCGCGGCGGTCTACACTCTGCGCGACGTCTTCGGCGAGCCCCTCTCCGAGCCCGAACAATTGGCCGGCCGGACGGTCGCGCCCTCCGCGACGAAGACCCGGATCCTCACCGCTCAACTGCTCGAGGACGCGGGGATCCGCGACGAGGTCGACCTGCTCGCGGTCGATCCCCACACCCACCACCGCGTCCAGCACAAGGTGATCGACGGGACCGTCGACGCGGCGGTCGGCGTCGTCACGAACGGGATCGAGATCGGTCGGGAACACGACCGGACGCCCGACGAACTCCCGATCGGGGAGTTCCTCGATATCTACGGGATGACGCTCGTCACGAACCGGGCGTTTGCGGACGACCACCCCGAGCGGCTCCGGTCGTTCCTCCGGGCGACCGCCCGCGGCTGGGCCGACGCGACCCGCGACCCCGAACGGGCGATCGACGTCCTCGTCGACCGGAACGCCACCCTCGAGCGCAACCGAGCGATCGAGCGACTGAAGTTCGAGACCGCCGCCCACCAGTTGCAGTTCACGCCGTACGTCCGCGACCGCGGCTGGGGGGCACAGGACCCCGACCGCTGGGAGCGCCTCGGCGAGACGCTGTCCGAGACGGCGCTGCTCGAGGGCGAGATCGACCCCGACGCCGCGTGGACGGACGAGTTCCGCCCCGTCGACGATCCGCTGGTGGCCGAGTACGCCGATCGGGCCCGGTCGACGGCCGACTGAGACGGGTGGCCGTCCCGGCGTTCCGGTGGGACCGCGACGCCCCGTGGTCCCACCGGCGACGACGGACGGGGGACCGTCTGGGGCCGCGGATCCGCGATTGGGCGACAGGCATTTACTCGAGAACGCGCTATATTTCCGTCCGAATGGCCCTCGATCACGACTACGACTTCTGGTTGCTCGATCTCGACGGGACCCTCGTCGACGTCGAGTGGTCCTACACGCGGGGGGTCTTCGACCGGGTCGGCGACCGGCTCGGTCGCGAGTTTACCGACCGGCAGGCCGAGATCATCTGGAACGGTCTCACCGGCTCCCGGGACCGCCAGCTCGAGGCCTGGGGGGTCGATCCCGACGCGTTCTGGACGGCCTTCCACGAGGAGGAGGACCCGATAGAGCGGGCCGAACGGACCTACCTCCACGAGGACGCCGCCGTCGTCGGCGACCTCGAGGTGCCCGTCGGGCTGGTCACGCACTGTCAGGAGTTTCTCACCGAGCCCGTGCTGGACCACCTCGACATCCACGACTGGTTCGACGCACGATTGTGCTGTACCGAGGAGACCGGCTGGAAGCCGGATCCGACCCCCGTCGAACGGGTGATGAACGACCTCGGCGTCGGCCACAACGGCCACCGCGGCGTCCTCGCGGGCGACGGGGCCTGTGACGTGGGCGCGGCCTGGAACGCCGGCCTCGACGCGATCCACGTCGAGCGCGTCGGCCACGAGCAACGGGGCCGCTGTGTTCTCGGGGACCACCGGGTCACGTCCTTCGACGAACTGTACTGACCGGTCTCGTCGTTCGGCCGCTTCGAGAGCGATGGACGACCCACCGTCTCACCGAAAGGGCTTCAGGAGTTCAGTCGGATTCGGAGTCACGATGAAGTACTGTCTCGACTGCGACTGGCACGCGACCGCCGCCGACGAACCCGACCAGCACGACCGCTCCCGGGCGGCGATCGACCACCACGTCGAAACGGGCCACACGATCGACTCGAGCGAGTCGCTCGTCCGGCCGACGACGCCCGACGGACTCGGCCCGATCCTCGCCCGCGAACTGGTCCCCTCGAGCGACTGATGTATCGAGCCGCCGGCCGTCGCTACCCGTAGTACTCCTCGAGGTAGTCGACGATCTCGTCGCTCTCGTAGCGCTGTTCTTGCCGATCGGTGTCGACGAGGAAGGGGATGGCGTCCTTGCCACCGAGGTCCGTCATGGCCTCGTGGGTCCACTCGTTGCAGACCTCGCCGTCGCTTCCGGGCCGACGGGGGTTGTGGATCACGTAGGAGACGCCAAGCTCCGTCAGCGTCTCCCGGACCGTCGCGCTGTGCGGGCAGTCCTCCGCCTGATAGAGTTCGAGCATTCGTTCGTCCAACCACGCGGATCCACATCAACGGTGGCCGGGCAGTCGCCGGCGACGACCGGTCAGCGAACCGCCGTATTCACGCATACTTACCATTATTTCGACAGGAAAACTTATGCCGGGACCCTCGCGTTATCGGAGCATGGCACGCGACACTCCGGTACGGAACAGAACTGCCGCGACCACCACCGAAACACTTCCGAACCTCGTCACGATCGTCGGACGGGGCGTCCCGTCGAACTTCGAGATCTCGGTTGAGGGCGACCTCGAGATGCTGGCCGACGACCCCGTGGCCGAGGGTACCGTCGTCTCCGGCGGCGTCGCCGAGGGCGCGATCGACGTCGGCGTCCAGCGGTTCCGGTTTTCCGGACAGATGGCGAACGTCCGACTCGTCGACTGGAACGGCGACGAGGAGGCCGACTCCGCGAGCGTCCCGACGGTCCACGTCGAGTACGGCTCGGCACAGCGGTAGGCAGTCACGGCCCCGTCGCGGATCCGGGTAGGGTTTTCCGGCACGCGACGCGTCTCTAGTGACAACTGAACCGACGGATACGCAGCTCGCACAGCCGTCGTGCGGTCGGGTGTCCAATGACCGTCAGTGCTACTGTAGCGACGGCCCCACGGCTCTCGACCGTGTTATACGACTCCTCGAGAAGATTCCGGTCCGTCTCAGTCGTCGTCGGTCGCGCCGATGCTCGCCTCGCCGCTCCCGGCGTTGGGCGCGATCGAAGGCGGGGCGATCGGGCCGTCGTTCCCGCCGAACTCCGGATCGAACAGTTGGAGGGCGGTGTGGATCGTACTCCAGTCGTCCTCGGCCGCGGCCTCCCGGAGGCTCTTGGTCGGCGCGGCGAGCAACTGGTTGACCAGTGCGTCGGCCATCGACTCGAGGACCTCGCGGTGCTGGTCGGACGGCTCGTCGAGATGCGAGAGGGCGGTCTCGACCTCCCGCTCTTTGATCCGTTCCGCGGCCTCGTACATCGCCGCGATGGCCTCGTCCGCGCGGGCGCGCTTGTACTGTTCGGTCAGGAGGTCGAACTCCCGATCGACGATCGACTCGACCTCGCGGGCGGCGTCGGCGCGCTGCTCGCGCGTCTCCGCGGTGATCGACTCGAGGTCGTCGAGATCGAAGACCCGGACCGACGACAGGTCGTCGGCCGTCGGGGCGACGTCTCTGGGCTGGCCCAGATCGACGACGACCTGTTCGCTCGGGCCATCGAGGTGACGAGGTTCGAGGACCGGCTCCTCGCTGCCGGTCGCCGTGACGACGACGTCGGCGCGCGAGGCAACGCTATCGAGCGCCTCGAGCGGCGCGGCCCGGGCGTCGGTTTCGACCTCGAGATCGTCGACGAGGTGGTCGGCGTGGGCGACGGTTCGGTTGGCGACGACGACTTCCGCGACGTCGGCGGCCGCGAGACTTCGCGCGGCGAGTTGCCCCATCTCGCCGGCTCCCACGACCAGCGCGGTCGCGTCCTCGAGCGGGATCTCCTCGGCGGCCCGGCGGGTCGCAGCCGAGCCCAGCGAGACGACGCCCTCGTTGATCTCGGTCTCGGTGCGGGCGCGTTCGCCGACGTGGATCGCCTTCGTGACGCCGGCCTCGAGCATCGAGCCGATGCCGCCGGCGTCGCGTGAATCCTCGTAGGCGGTCCGGACCTGCCCGATGATCTGGTCCTCGCCGAGGATCACCGACTCGAGGCCGGCGGCAACCCGCATGAGATGGCGCAGGCTCTCGTCGTGGTCGGTCATGACGACCGCCTCGTCGGCGACGCCGGCGAAGAACTCCTCGAGGGCGGCCCGGCCGACGGCGTGGTCGGGCCCGACGACGTAGGCCTCGACTCGGTTACACGTCGAGAGGACGTACGCCTCCTCGATGTCGGGAACGGCCAGGAGTTCCTCGACGGCGCTTTCTTGTCCGTCGGGACTGGCCGCGGCGAGCTGGTCGACGCTACCGCTTCCGTGTGTCACTCGCGCCGCAGTGACGACCCCGGTCGACATCACGTTCGATCACCCCCAGCACGTTCCTCGCCGAGCACGTCCTCGATCACTTGGGCACAGTTGGAAGTACCCGTACGTAAAGCTGTCCAAAGGTCCGGAGAATTGACGACGTCAGTGACTATCGCCCGGCGGCGCTCCGCCGGCACGTCACGGGCCTTGAGTTCCGCGCGGAGTTCGCCACAGACCCGCGCCATCTCGCCGGCCCCCGAAAGCGTCTCCTCGAGTTCCTCGCGGAGGTACTTGCTCAGCGCGGGCGCGGTGCCGCCGGTCGCGACGGCGACGGTCACCGGGTCCTCGCGGACGGTCGCGGGGACGACGACGCTGCCGACGTCGCGTTCCCCCGAGCGATCGGCGCGGTTGACCAACGCGCCCCGGTCGCGGGCCGCGTCGGCGACGGCCTCGTTGAGCGCCGCGTCGTCGGTCGCGGCGACGACCAGGGCGGGCTCGGTCCGCTCGAGCCACGCCGGGACGTCCGCGGAGTCGGGCGCGGCCCGGACCCGTTCGGCACCGCCGAACTCGCGATCGGCGAAGGCCGGGCTGACGACGACTACCCGCGCCTCGCGGGCGAACCGCCGGGCCTTCCGGGCCCCGACGGGACCGCCGCCGAAGATCAGCACCGTTTCGTTCGTGAAATCGTGCAAAAGCGGTATCATTGTCGAAAGTCTGTGTCTGACGGCGGCGTTACTGCGCTCTCGTGTTCGCGTCCGCTCGCTCTGCCATGCGTATGCCGGTCTTCTTCAAGATCTGCGTCGAGTGCAAGGTGTCCCAGTCGTCGGCCCTTACGTCCCAGTACTCCTCCATCCGTTCCCGAACCTGTTCGACACGGCGCTGGCTCTCGGCCTCGCTGCGGCCGTGGGTCATCGCGAAGAAGTTGTACGGCCAGACCCCCTCGTGACGCGGCCGCCGGTAACAGTGGGTCACGAACGGCAGTGCGGCGATTTCGGGTCCGACCTCTGGAACGACCTCGTCGGGCACGTTCCAGACCGTCATGCCGTTCTCCGTATACCCCAGCGCGTAGTGGTTCGGGACGACCCCGATCCGCCGGATCTTGCCCTCGCGTTCGAACCGCGCGAGCGTCTCGAGGACCCACTCGCGATCCCGCCCGATCGCGTCGGCGACGTCGGCGTAGGGCGTTGCCGTCAGGGGCATGCCGTCTTGGACCTCGATCACGAGGTCGCGTTCGGCCGGCGAGAGCGTCGCCGCGTCGGTCGGCTCGACTTCGGGGCCCCGGTCCGAGAGATCGATGCCGGCCGCCTCGACGTCCCCGTCGCCGTCCAGCGGGCCGTCGACGTAGAACTTGGCCTCGACGCGGAACTCCCGCTGTTTCGGCAGGTTGTACGTCTCCTGTCCCGTCTCGGCTTCGATCTCGTCGAGGACCGCCGCGACGCGGTCTTCCTCGGCCACGCTCACGACGAACCAGACGTTCAGCTGGGGGTGTTCGCGCTCGTAGTTGTGGGCCACCTCGCGGTGGTCGTTGACCGCCTCGACGATCTCGTCGAATCGGTCCTCGGGGGCGTGCATGGCGACCAGCGTCGCCGCGCCGCCGATCTCCTGGGCGTTGACCAGCGGCCCGAACCGCGAGAGGACGCCCCGTTCGTCGAGGTCGCGGATCGTCTCGAGTAGTTCGGTGGCCGTGATGTCGACCCCGTGGTCGCGCACGGCGGCCGCCGCCGGTTCGAACGGTCGTTCCACGACGGGGAACCCGCCCTGATAGGCGTTGACGACCGCCCGCTCGACGTCCGTGAGGTCGACGTCCGTAGTCATACGTGACCCTCGGGACTGCCGCAGTATAAGGAAATCGGAGCCGCTCTCTCGGGCCGACCGTCCGCACGATCGGCCGCCGTTTGGCAGTTACTCGCCCTCGACGCCCGTCACGTCGAACCCCAGGTCGCGGATCCCCTCGAGGACGGCCTCGTGGTCGGCCGTCGCTCGGTAGTAGATGACGATGTCGAAACTGCCCTCGCGGAGCAGCTGCTGGCACTCCCAGACGAACTCCTCGTCGTCCAGCGTCAGGCCCTGGTGCTGATTCGAGGAGAAGTCGGGGTCGTCGTTGCCCGAGTAGACGTAACAGTCCGTCGGGTCGTAGCCGGAGTGTTCGGCGATGACGTCGCCGACGTCGATCGTCGCCTGCATCATCTTGACGTCCTCCTGGCCGTCGTAGTCGGTGTGGACGATCGCCCCGTTGAGTTCGATCTCGCCGGGTTCGAGCAGCGCCTTGGTCCGCTGGTAGAGGTCCTCGTCGACGGGCTGTTGGTTCGCGTCTGCCATTGTCAGAACCGAGAGGGGCCGGCCCCAAAGCCGTCACGGTTCGGACGGGGCGATCGACCCGTCGTTCGACGGGCATTTACCCGTATCGCCACGCGATACCGACGCAGTCTCGCGTTCGGAGAATGACACGCAAGACACATAGGCGTCGGTGACCTTCCCTCGAGTAATGAAGCGGTGGCTCCGAAAGCGCGTCGACGCGGCGTACGAGCGGCTGCTCTCCCGCGAGGTCTCGGGTGCGCCGACCCACGTCGCCGTCATTCAGGACGGCAACCGGCGGTACGCCCGCAAGCGGGGCGGCGACGCCCACGAGGGCCACCGCGCGGGGGCCGAGACGACCGAACGCGTCCTCGAGTGGTGTCAGGACATCGGCGTCGAGGAGCTGACGCTGTATGCCTTCTCGACGGAGAACTTCGACCGCCCGCCCGAGGAGCGCGAGGCGCTGTTCGATCTCCTCCGCGAGAAACTCCGGGAGTTCGCCGACGCCGACCGCGTCCACGAAAACGAGGTCCGCATCCGGGCGCTCGGCGACACCGACCGGCTCCCCGAACGGGTCCGCGAGGCCGTCGCCTACGCCGAGGACCGGACCCGTGACTACGATCAGTTCGTCCTCAACATCGCGCTGGCCTACGGCGGCCGCGCACAACTGCTCGAGGCCGCCCGCGGAGTCGCCGAGAGCGTCGCCGACGGCGATCTCGAGCCCGACGAGATCGACGTCGAGGAGATCGAGCGTCGCCTCTACGACAGCCCGGTCCGGGACGTCGACCTGATCATCCGGACCGGCGGCGACGAGCGCACCTCGAACTTCCTGCCCTGGCACGCCAACGGCAACGAAGCTGCCGTCTTCTTCTGTACGCCCTACTGGCCGGAGTTCTCCAAGGCCGACTTCCTGCGGGGGATCCGCACCTACGAACACCGGGCGGAGTCGTGGCGACGGACCCGCGCCCGGCGCGCGATGGCCCTGCTCGGTGCCATCAGCGAGACGGAACTCGCGGAGGCCCGGTCGATCGTCGACCGGTTCCGCGACTCCCTGCCCTCCGCCGAACGGCCCGACGCCGACGACCTCGAGGCCGGTGACTCGAGCAGTCAGGCCGCGGACTGACCGCACCGGTTCTCGCCCTCACCGGTAACGACTACTTTAGCCACCAGAAGACATTTCACTGTCATTATGGCAGTAGTAGTCGTGATGCCGACTCCGAACACCGCCCCGCCAGTCGACGTCGAACGGTTCGTTCGGCTGACGAACGTCCCGCTCGACGAGGCGTACACGCTCCTCGCGAACCCGCAGACGCGTCTCGCCTTGCACGCGCTATCGGCGGCCGAACCACCGGTTTCGGTCACCGAACTGGCCGCTATCGTCGCCGACAGGGACGACGCCGACGAGCGAACCGTCGAAGCGTCGCTCGTCCACGTCGTCCTCCCGAAACTCGCGGGCGAGGGCGTCCTCGAGTACGACGCCGAAACCAGCCGGATCCGGCTCGAGCGCCCGGTCGTCGCGGCCGCCGATCCGTTCGCCCCGTCGCGTCCCGAGCGATCGGAGCCGAACGCGTCCCCGTGAGCCGCGCTCAGCGGCCGAACCGTCGCGACCGGTTACAGTACTCCCGGACCGCCCGGAGGAAGTCCCGCTTGCGGAAGTCCCGCCAGTTCACGTCGGTGAAGTACAGTTCCGAGTAGACCGACTGCCAGATCATGAAATCCGAGAGCCGTTCGGCCCCGGTCTTGATCACCAGGTCCGGCTCCGACGGGAAGATCAGGTGGTCCTCGACGCGGTCGTCGTCGATCTCGTCGGGGTCCAACTCGCCCGAATCGACCCGTTCGGCCAGCGTCCGGACCGCGCTCGTGAACTCGTGTTTGCCGCCCAGCCCGATCCCGATCCGGATCGGCGCGTCGGCCCGAGCCCGATCGCCCGGACCACGAACCGCGACCGGCCGCGGCGCGTCGATCGTCTCGAGTTCCCGCTGGAGGGCCGGCACTGCGGCCTCGTCGAGAACGCTCACGTAGACCGTGATCTGCGACGCGTACTCCGTGGCCCACTCGAAGAAGTCGGTCAGCGTCTCGTAGGCCCCCCGCTCCAGCAGATCGCGCTCGGTGATCACGAGCGCGACGTGATCGGGCGGGTCGCCGTCGTGACGCCGGATCCGAAAGGCGAGGTACCGTTCGTACAGTCCCACACCGGCGACTTTCTCGGCGGCTGCCATACCGGTTACGGGTTCGGACCGACCGTTCGACGGCCGTCCGATCCGTCCGGAGCGGGGCCGTTGAGTGCGGTAATACCCGCCTCGAGCGGGTTCACGAACCGTCACCTACCCCACCCTACTTCGCTCACCCTGACGGGTTCGCTCGTTGAGGGTGGGGCTTGTCGGTGGACTCCGCCTCTGACTCTGTCGCAGAGTACGAGACAAAGCCTCGGTTCGGCGTCACCGTCCCCGAGTTCAGGGCAAGATGTGATTGGGTGGTGGGTGGGTGATGCGCTCCTCTTCGCCCTACTGCGCTACTCGGCCTTCGGCCTGCGTTGCCCCTTGCGGACGGAGACTCCGCGCTACCGCACAGTTGAAGTAACCGCCACAGAAAGGGACCGATATCGTGACAGCACCCGTTGGGCGAGCCGGCGTGTTCGCGGTTCTCTGTACGCTTTCGCTCGCCGTGCCCCTCTTCGGTCCGCAGGTCGGTGCCGCCGTCGCGGGCGTCGTCTTACTCGGCGCCTACCTCGTCCCCGAGGGGCCGCTGTTCGATCTGCTCGCCTATCCGGGCGACTACGAGGACGCGCGGCTGTACGGCCTGATCACGTTCGTCCTCGCGGGGGTCGCCCTCGGGCTCATCGCGACCGCGGCGTCGATGCCGGTCGCCGTCTTCGTCGGAACGATCCTGCTGGTCGGCTACGGCAACCTCGGCGAGCAACTCGTCAGGCTCCGGACCGACAGCGACGTCGTTCGCGTCGCCGGCTTCTGTCTCGCGGGGAGCGCGGCGGCCGTCGCTGGACTGGCGGGGACGCGGCTCCTCGCCGGCGACCCCGTCGCCACGGCGCTGCCGGTCGTCGTCTTTCTGGCCGCGAGCGGTGCCGTCCTCGCCGCGTTGCTCCGTGACATGCTGTTGCGCTCCGACGACCCGATCGTCGTCCTCTCGGTCGGCCTCCTGCTGTGGCTGCTCGCCGAACTCGGGCCGACCATCGGCCGCCTCGAGATCGCCGTCGCGCTCGCGGTCACGGTCGCGCTCGGTTACGCCTCCTACGCCCTCGAGACGGCCTCGATCGCCGGGATGCTCACCGGCGTCTTGCTCGTCCTGCTGACGATCGTCCTCGGGGGGTACGGCTGGGTCGCCGTCCTCGTTTCCTTTTTCGCCATCGGCGGCCTCTCGACGAAGTTCCGGTACGACCGCAAGACCGAACTCGGCGTCGCCGAGGACAACAACGGGGCCCGCGGCAGCGGCAACGTTCTGGGCAACGCCGCGGTCGCGCTCGTCGCCGTCCTCGGCTACGCGGCCAGCGACGCCGGATTGCTCCCCCACGAACCCGACCTGTTTCTCTTTGCGTTCGCCGGCTCGATCGCGACCGCGATGAGCGATACCCTCTCGAGCGAGATCGGCAGCGTCTTCGATCGCCCCCGGCTGATCACGACGCTGGAACCGGTCGAGCCCGGCACCGACGGCGGCGTCACCTGGCAGGGCGAACTCGCCGGCCTCACGGGCGCGGTCGTCGTCGCCGCCATCGCCGCCGGCGTCTTTCCCGAGATCGACCTCGTCGGCGGAGCGGTCGTCGTCGCGGCCGGCGTCGTCGGGATGACCGTCGACAGTCTCCTCGGGGCGACCCTCGAGGGGCCGCTGCTGGGCAATCAGAGCGTGAACTTCCTCGCGACGCTATCCGGCGCGCTTGCAAGCGCCGCGCTGGTGATGGTCGTTCCGCTGCTCGGCTGACGTTGGCGTGGACGAAAACCGACACACGAGTCAGTCGTCCGCGGTCGAGAACGACGGCTCCGCGAGCGACTGGTCGGACTGGTCCTCGATACCGGGTCGGTCGTCGGCCCGCGCTTGCCCCCCGGCGGCGGTCGTCGTCGCCCACAGGGTCACGAGAACCCAGACGCCGAGCAGCGCGAGCGCAGCGGTCGCGGGTGGTGCCATTACCAGCGGCTCAGTACTCACCACTCATCAACGGTTCGGACCGCACCCGATCGGTGAGCCTCCTATCGTCGCCACCGCCAGTCATTGCACACCTGCTCGCACGACGCCGTCGCGATCAGTGTGCCAATCGTTCAGTGGCCACGACGCGGCTCCGGCGGCCGGTCGGCGATGTCGTCGATCGCGTGGATCCGGACAGCCGTCGGCCGTTTGGTGAACGCCCCGAGCGAGCGGGCGACGATCCGGTCGACGCCGCGGTCGGCCGCCAGATCGAGCAGCCGCTGGCCCAGCGCGTCGTCGAGGACGACCGTCGCCGGCACCGGCTCGAGGTCCGCGAGGGCGTCGTAGGCGTCGCCTGCGTGGACTTCATCGATCGTCTCCCCGTCGCCATCGAGGAACCGAACGCGGTCGGTCTCCGCGCGGACGACGGCGGCCGCGTGGCCGTAGACGGTTTCGGGGGATCGGTCGTCTTCCGATTCGGCGTCGCCAGTGGGCGTTTGTTCACCGTCGGACGCCGAGGACGACTCCCCCGCACCGGTTCGGTCCGGCTCGTCCGCCGACCGAGTCGGCGATCGGGTCGTGGCGGTCCGTTCCGTTTTTGCCTTCGCCGGCTCCGTTCGATCGTCCGGCTGCCTTGCGTCGGTATTGGCGGCGGCAGCCCCGTCGTCGGACTCGGTGTCGGCCGTGGCCGCGGTCGCTCGAGAGTCGACTGCGTCGGGGCCGGCGTCTGTCGGCGGCGGGGACGGCGTCGCACTGCCGTCGGTCGCGGCGACCGCCTCCCGGGGTTCGTTCAGTTCGGCGACGGTGTCGTAGGGGACCTTGTTCCGGAGGGCGGCGAACAGTTCGTGATGGTCTAGGTCCTCGACGGAGCCCTCGGCCGGGGCGAAGGCGACGTAATCGATGTCGCCGACCTGTGCGAGTTCCTCGAGGATCAGATCGCCGCCGCGGTCGCCGTCGAGGAAGGCCGTGACGGTACGGTGGCGGGTGAGTTCGGCGACCGCGTCGGGGACGTTCGTCCCCTCGACGGCGATGGCGTTTTTGATGCCGTATTTCAACAGCGTGAGGACGTCTGCCCGTCCTTCGACGACGATGATGGCGTCGCTGTCCGTCACCCGGGGGCCCGCGGGCAGCCCCTCGTATTCGGTGATGTCCTCGACGCGGACCTGCTGGCGGACCTCCGCGAGGATCTCGTCGGAGGACATGATCGTGTCGTCGAAGCCGGTCCGGAGCAGTTCCTTCGCCCGGTCGACGACTTCCTTTCGCTTTGCCGCCCGGACGTCCTCGATCTCGCGGATCTCGAGGGCGGCCCGGCAGGGCCCGACCCGCGAGATCGTCTCGAAGGCGGCCGCGAGGGTGGCGGTTTCGACCTTGTCGAGGCTCGTCGCGATGGTTACTTGGCCGTGTGACTGGCCGCCGGTACTCGTGATTTCGACGTCGATACGGCCGACTTTGCCGGACTGGCGGAGGTCGCGGAGGTCGAGGTCGTCGCCGAGCAGGCCCTCCGTCTGGCCGAAGATGGCGCCGACGACGTCGCTGCGTTCGACGACCCCGTCAGCCGTCACGTCCGCGTGAATGAGGTATTTCGAAGTGTCTTCCATGGGAGATCTGTCCCCGGGGTGGGGCGGTGACGCGGGAAACGCGTACAGAGACCGATTTATATATGATTTCGTTCGTGAAGGGCAAATAGCTGTTGACCCGCCGGCGCTTGCGTCGGCTCTCCCGCGGCGACGCGTGCGGTCCCTCGGCGGGGCGAGGCCTCTCGTAGCCACTGAACGATTCACACACCGATCGCAACGCTGTCGCGCGATCAGGCGTGAGACGTTCAGTTGCTCCGAGAACAGTTCGCGGTCGATCGCTCGGTCGCGAGATAGCGCCGGAGTTGCTCGAGTTGCGCCGCGTGATCCAGGAGCGCGACCTCGTCTCGCTCCTGACTGTAGCGGACGTGGTCCGCGTCCGCCAACTTCGGGACGTGCGTGTGATAGAGCGAGACGTAGATCCGTTTGACCGCCTCGGACGGAATCTCCGGCAGCGGGCGGTCGTGTTCCCTGACGGCGACCTCGTCGGCCAGGTCGGCGAGCGCCAGCGGCGTCTCGTACTCCCGGAGACACTGCAGCGCATAGCGACGACGGTGGTGTGAGAGAACGTCGAACGCGTCGTTCGCGGTGTCGTGTTCGTCTTTCGGCCCAACCATACAGCATAAACCGCCCCCGGACGGAAGAGGTGGAGGGTTGTATAAACAACCAGAACGGTGTCGTCCGGTGGCGAGCGACTACTCCTCGTCGACGTACCCGACGGTCAGCGTGTTCGCGATGAGGTTCTCGTACGCGCCTCGGAACCGCTTCGAGAGGGCCTGCTGGGAGACGCCCATCCGGTCGGCCAGCTCGTCCATCGTGACCGCCTGCGGGACCTCGTAGTAGCCCGCCTCGAGCGCGGTCACGAGCGTCTCGCGTTGCTTTGGCGTGAGGCCGTACCGGGCGCTGGCCATCGGCTGTTCCTGTTCCGTGATCCGCTCGAGGGCGGCGGTGATATCGTGGTCGTCGCAGTAGGTCCGAAACCGCGAGAGGCTCTCCCGGTCGTCGAACCGCATCTGCAGGTCCCAGCTCGCCGCCTTTCCGGTCGCCCGCAGGATCGTCGCTCCGAGTTCGACGTAGGCGTAGACGATCGTCTCGACGTTTCGCGTCCACTCGCCGCGATACAGTTTCGCGTCGTCGGCTTCGTCGACGGCCGCGATGTTCGTGACCGAGTCGTCGTCGCGAAACGCCGCTTCGAACGCCGCGTGGTCACCGCCGCTGACCCAGAAGTACGGCATGATCCTGTCTTCCATCGTCGCGACGACCTGCTCGATCGCGACCACCATCTCCGGGGCGGCGGTCAGCGCGTGGTTGAGCGCGAAGTCGTCGGACTTGATCGAGAACTCGGCGATGAGGCTCATACCGCCGATACGCCGGGGGGCATCATAAGACGCCGCCGACGAAGACGCGGCCGCGGACGGCTGTCAACGAGTCGCCGTCGACCGGCGGTCACGACGTGGTCTCGAGACTCAGTACGTCGGCCGGTGCCAGTACCAGTAGGCCGCGACCGCGAGCAGCACGGTCAGCCCGCCGAGGAAGAACAGCAGCCCCGGCGGCAGGGTTTCGAACACCGCTTCCGCTACCTCCGCGCCGCCGTCGGCGGCGGTGTCGACCGTCTCGTTGTCCGTGGCGTTCTCGAGCAGTTCACCGTCGGCACCGTCCGCGCCCGAATCACCGTCGGCACCGTCCGCACCCGCATCACCGTCGGCACCGTCCGCGCCCGCACCGCCGTCGGTCTCGGAACCGTTCTCGCCGACGTCCGCCGTCCCCACGTCGTTTCCGTCGCCGGTCGATTCGGGACTCGAGCCGTCGTCGGCCCCGTCGTCCGTCCCGACGGGCTGTGCCCCGCTATCGCCCGTCGATTGCCCGTCCGTGGCCCCGAGCCACCGCGTCGCCGCGTACTGGACCAGCAGGCTCCCGCCGGCCAGCACGCCGACGCCGCCGAGCAGTCGCGAGAGCGCCTCCTTGAGCCGCGTCGCGCGGGACTCGTCGCTGGTCACGATCAGGGGCCCGTCGGTCGTCGCGTAGACGCTCATCTCGTTGCCCCGCGAGGAGTACCAGGTGTCGACGACTTCGACCAGCCCCGCGTCCTCGAGTTTCTCGAGGTGATAACGGACGTTCTGGATCGAGGAGTCGACCGCCTCGGCGATATCGCTCGGGGTCGCCGGCTCGCCGTCTAGGTGCGCGTAGATCCGCCGTGCCGTCGTCGACGAGAGCGCGGCGAAGACCGCGTCGGCGTCCTCCCCCTCGAGATCGACGACGCGGGGCGTGCCTTCCTCGGCGTTCGTTTCGGAGCGAAAGGGAAACAGACGAGCCATACAGGTGTCGATTCCTATTCGATGACAAACACATATACTCTTTTTCCTCGGTGAAAGGCCGATTTTACCTACCGGAAACCGCAGGACATGGTGGGGATGGCCTATCGATGAATATATCTCTTCGATACCGGGGTTCGAAGGGCAAGAACTACCCATGTCGGGACGAACGATCCGACATGCGCCGGACTGAACTGTTGCCGTGGCTCGCGGCCGCGGTCGTCCTCGCCGGACTGACCGTGCCGTGGTTCCTGTGGGGTACCTCGACCGTCGTCGCCGGACTGCCGGTCTGGCTCTGGTGGCACGTCGGCTGGATGTGCCTCGCGTCGGCCGCCTTCTGGCTGTTCGCCCAGCGGGCCTGGGGGATCGGCATCGAAACCGCCGGTGACGGCTCGAGCGACGGCTCGCGGGACCGGACCGCCCGCGGCACCGGACCCGAGACCGGAGGTGAGCGCCGATGAACGCGGTCGGGATCCAGCTGTCGATCATCGTCGGCTACCTACTGGTCGCCCTCGCCGTCGGGCTGGTCGCCTATCGGCTGACCGACCGCTCCGCCGAGGACTTCTACCTGGCGAGTCGAACCCTGGGGACCGTCGTCCTGCTCTTTACGACCTTCGCGACGCTGCTGTCGGCGTTTACCTTCTTCGCCGGCCCGAACGTCGCCTACGCGCAGGGCCCCGAGTGGATCCTCGTCATGGGGCTGATGGACGGGATCATCTTCGCCGTTCTCTGGTACGTGATCGGCTACAAGCAGTGGCTGCTCGGCCAGCGACACGGCTACGTCACCCTCGGCGAGATGCTCGGCGACCGCTTCGGCTCGCGGTGGCTTCGCGGGCTCGTCGCCGCCGTGAGCCTCATGTGGCTCTTTCCGTACGTCATGCTCCAGCAAGTCGGTGCCGGCACCGCCCTCGAGGCGCTGACCGAGGGCGCGGTCTCCTACGCTGCGGGAGCCGGGCTGATCACGGCGTTCATGATCCTCTACGTCGTCGCCGCTGGGATGCGCGGGATCGCCTGGACCGACACGCTGCAGGGCGTGTTCATGCTCGTGACCACGTGGGTCGCGTTGCTATGGGTACTCGCGGCCGTCGGCGGCCCCGGCGCCGCGACCGAGGCGCTGGCGTCGAACCCGGACACGGCCGGCTTCCTCTCGCTTGGCAGCGACTACTACACCGTCCAGTGGATCCTCTCGACGGCGATCACGATCGGCTTCGGCGTCGCGATGTTCCCGCAGGTCAACCAGCGCTTCTTCGCCGCGGGCTCGCGGACCGTCCTCAAGCGCACCTTCGCGCTGTGGCCGGTCCTCTGTGTCCTGCTCTTTGTCCCCTCGTTCATGCTCGGGACCTGGGCCGCCGGCCTCGGCGTTCCGATGCCCGAGAGCGGGAACATCCTGCCGGCGGTGCTGGCCGAGTACACGCCGACCTGGTTCGCCGCGCTGGTCATCGCCGGCGCGATGGCCGCGATGATGTCCTCCTCGGACTCGATGCTGCTGTCGGGCTCGTCGTACTTCACGCGGGACCTGTACCGACCGGTCGCCGCGTTTCTCGGCCGGGACCTCTCCGAGCGCCGGGAGGACCTGATCGCCCGCGGCGGGGTCGTCGTCTTCGCGAGCGCGGCGTTCGTCGGCAGTCTCCTCCGGCCTGCCGGCCTGTTCGAACTGGGCGAAGCGGCCTTCAGCGGCTTCGCCCAGCTCGCGCTCCCGGTCCTGCTCGCGCTCTACTGGCGGTCGATCACGCGGGCCGGCATCACCGCCGGGATCCTCGCCAGTCAGGGCTTTTACCTCTCGAGTCTCTTCATCGCCGTCGTCCCCGGCTCCTACGCCGGCTGGACGGCCGGCATCGTCGGGATGGGACTGAGCCTCGTCGTCACCGTCGCCGTCTCATTGGTCACGTCGCCGGCGGCCGAGGAGCGCCGCGCGATCTACTTCGATCAACTGGGCGCGGACTGACCCGCGAACCGCCACGCTGAACCGCCCCGCCGTCGTATCCGTCGGCGATGGCTATCGATCTGCCGCCCGCAGTGGCCGACGACTGGCACCACGTCGGCGGCCGGACCGACGACCGGAGCCTCTCGCTGGCGACGATCACCGCCGAGACGGCCGTCTTCGAACACCGGCCGACCGCCGACGCCCTCGAGCGACTCCGCGCCGACGGCGACGTGCCGGCCCGGTCGCTGTTTACCGTCGCCCTCGCGATCAGTCCCTCCCTCTCGGCGATCGGGCTCGACCCCGGCGACGCCCTCGAGCTGGCCGCCCCGAAGGCCCGCGACGGCGTCGTCGAGACGCTCGCCGACGACGGGATCGACGTCGGCGCAGAACGCGCAAACGAGTACATCGATCGGCCCGACGGCGCGATCGGTCATTTGACGGTCCTCGAGGCCGCGTACCCCGTCGATTCGACCGCGGCGGCCGACGGCGGGTCACCCGACGACGACCCCGCGACCATCGACGCCGAGGTCCACGTCGCGGTCTGGCCCGACGGCGAGTCCTACACGCTGGCCGGCGGCCTCCTCCCGCTCGAGGCCGCCGGGTCTGACCTGCTGGCGGCCGCTCTCGACGTCGATCCGGCTCGCGACCGGGAAGCGATCGTGGACCTGTTTCGGGGGCTCGACCTCGAGTCCACCGGCGACGACTGATCGCCGCGCTGTCGTAATAATTAGGGTTCCGCGAATCGGATTTCCCGACATGACCCATTACAGCGGTCACGACTATCCGAAGTTGGCGAAGACCGGGTTCTTCGTCGGGCTCGCGCTCTTCGTCGTCGGGACTGGCAGCGAACTGGTCGGTCACGCCCTCTTCGGCTCGCTCCCGCAGTGGGAGAACACCCTGCTGTTCGCGATGGCGCTCGTCGGCTTCGCCGTCGGCTTTGCCTCGCCGTTCGTGTTCGGGATCATCATGCCGCTGACGGAGTGACGCGGCCGCGGATTCGAGGGGTTTTGTATTGGCCCCGTCTAATCCCCAGCCATGCAAACCCACATCGTCCCGGTCGGCTTCGACTACGACCGGCTGATCGCGCCGCTGGTCCGCGATCAGATCGACGTCGACAGCGTCATTTTGCTCGAGGGTGCGGTCGGGAGCGAGGCCAACGTCGAGTACTCCCGGCACCTCTCTCAGAAACTCGAGACCGACTTCAAGAACCTGCTCGGAGCAGATACGGAGCGGTTCGTCCTCGAGGACGTCTACGACTACGACGACGCCTTCGAGCAGGCCTACGAACTCATTACCGCGGAACTGGACGCCGGCAACGAGGTCTGGGTCAACGTCGCCGCGATGCCCCGGACGGTGAGTTTCGCCTTCGCCAACGCCGCCCACTCGCTGATGGTCGAGCGTCAGGAGGACCGCGAGGGGATCCACACCTACTACACCGCCCCCGAGAAGTACCTCGAGACGGAACTCGCCGAAGAACTGCGCGAACAGATCGCCCTGCTCGAGGATCTCCAGGCGGATGACGACCCCGAAGACGACCGGATCGCGACCCGCCTCGAGAGCGCACGGGATCTGCTGGCGGAGTTCGACGAGCGCGGGACGACGATCGGCGCGAAGGAGATCGACGGCAAACACATCGTCGAGTTGCCGGTCGCTTCCTTCTCGAATGTCAAGCCCTTCGAGGAACTCATCCTCTACAAACTCGGCGAGGACGGCGAGTTCGACTCCGTCTCGGAACTCGCGGAGTCGCTGGCCCGCGAACTCAACGAGGAGTACACCGACAGCTTCCGCTCGAAGGTCATCTACAACGTCGACCGGCTGGGGCCGGGCGGCAAGGGCTACATCGAGCGCGAGGAACACGGGAAGTCCTACCGGACGCGACTCTCCCGGATCGGCGAACTCTGGGTGCGGGCCCACTCCGACGACGGCGAGAACTGAACCGACTGCGGACGAGTTCGCCGTCGGCTCGGGCATCTGTGACTCGACGACGAAAGTGCTATCAGGATCGCCGGACGAAGTGACGGATATGCTAGTCTCCGTCGCGGCCGCGTTCGGCCGCCGTGAGGGGGCGCGTGACGCCGTTTTCGTAGGGGCGTCCTAGCCCCCACCTCCCACCCCGTTTCGACGGATGTATTGTCGCCGACCAGCATTCACCGAGCAACGACCGCTTTATGCACGATAGCCAATCCGACAGTCCGACGATGGAACGCCGACGCCCGCGACGGGCGGTGAGAGCATGAGTACGGACCGAAACGACGAGCCCAGCCTCGAGGGCGGCTACGACCCCGAGGTAGTCGAGTCGCGCTGGCAGGAGCGCTGGGTCGATTCGGACGTCTACGCCTACGACGAAGACGAGAAGCGCGACCCCAACACCGTCTACTCGATCGATACGCCGCCGCCGACGGTCTCGGGCAGCCTGCACATGGGTCACCTCTACGGCCACACTTTGCAGGACTTCGCCGCGCGATTCCAGCGGATGGCCGACGGCGACGTCCTCTTTCCGTTCGGCTACGACGACAACGGAATCGCGAGCGAGCGCCTGACGGAGAAGGAACTAGATATCCGCCATCAGGACTACGAGCGCCGGGAGTTTCAGGAACTCTGCCGCGAGGTCTGTACGGAGTACGAGGCCGAGTTCACGGAGAAGATGCAGGGGCTCGGCTGTTCGATCGACTGGAACAACACTTACAAGACGATCGAACCCCGCGTCCAGCGGATCTCCCAACTGTCCTTCCTCGACCTCTACGAGAAGGGCCGCGAGTACCGCAAAAAGGCCCCGGCGATCTGGTGTCCCGAGTGCGAGACGGCCATCTCGCAAGTCGAGATGGAAGACGACGAGCGCGGCTCGCACTTCAACGACATTGCGTTCGAATTGGTCGGCGACGACGCCCCCCGCGAAGAATTCATCATCTCGACGACACGCCCTGAGCTGATCCCGGCTTGTGTCTCCGTCTTCGTCCACCCCGACGACGAGGAGAACCAGGACCTGATCGGCGAGACCGCTCGCATCCCGATCTTCGGCCACGAGGTGCCGATCATCGAGGACGAGCGCGTCGACATGGAAAAGGGAAGCGGCGTCGTGATGTGTTGTACCTTCGGCGACCAGAACGACATCGAGTGGTACCAGGCCCACGACCTCCCGCTGCGGGTCGCTATCGACGAGTCCGCGACGATGACCGACCTCGCCGGCGATTACGAGGGCATGTCCACCGAGGAGGCCCGCGAGGCCATCGTCGAGGACCTCGAGGACGAGGGCGCCCTGCGCGACCGCTGGGAGATCACCCACGCCGTGCAGGTCCACGAACGCTGTGACACCGCCGTCGAGTACCGCGTCTCCAAGCAGTGGTACGTCGAGATCCTCGATCACAAGGAGGAGTATCTCGAGGCCGGCCGGGAGATGGACTGGTACCCCGAGAAGATGTTCACCCGCTACAAGCACTGGATCGAGGGCCTCGAGTGGGACTGGCTGATCTCGCGCCAGCGCGACTCGGGGATCCCGTTCCCGGTCTGGTACTGCGCCGACTGCGATCACGAGGTCATGGCCGCACGCGAAGACTTGCCGGTCGATCCCCTGAGCGACGAGCCGCCGGTCGACAGCTGTCCGGAGTGTGCCCACGACGAGTTCGTCGCCGAAGAGGACGTCTTCGACACCTGGGCCACGTCCTCGCTGACGCCGCTGATCAACGCGGGCTGGGACTGGGACGCCGACAGCGAGGCGTTCACCATGGACAACCCCGAACTCTACCCGTTCGATCTCCGTCCGCAGGGCCACGACATCATCTCGTTTTGGCTGTTCCACACCATCGTCAAGTGTTACGAACACACCGGCGAGGTGCCCTTCGACGCGACGATGATCAACGGCCACATCCTCGACGAGAACCGCGAGAAGATGTCGAAGTCTCGGGGGAACATCGTCGCCCCCGACGAGGTCCTGGCGGAGTATCCCGTCGACGCCGTCCGGTTCTGGGCGGCGAGCGCCGCCGTCGGCGACGACTTCCCGTATCAGGAGAAAGACCTCATCGCCGGCGAGAAGCTGCTGCGCAAGCTCTGGAACGCCTCGAAGCTCGTCGACACGCTCGCGCCGCGCGAGCCCGACGAACCCGCCGACCTCGAGGCGATCGACCGCTGGCTGCTGGCCGAACTCGACGACGCCGTCGCGGATCTGACCGCCCACTTCGAGGACTACGAGTTCGCGAAGGCCCGCGACCGCCTGCGGACCTTCTTCTGGAACACCTTCTGTGACGACTACCTCGAGATCGCCAAGACCCGCGAGGACAACCCCTCGACCCAGTACGCGCTGCGGACGGCCCACCGGACCTTCCTCGAGTTGTGGGCGCCGTTCCTGCCCCACGCGACCGAGGAGATCTGGCAGGCCGTCTACGCTGGCGAGGCGCGACGCGCCTCGGATACGTCGAGCGGCGAGGGAAGCGAGCCACGAGACAGCGAGGCGACCCTCGAGGACAGCAGCATCCACGTCCGCGACTGGCCCGCCCCGCAGGGGTACGAGGCCGACCTCGAGGCCGGCGAGACCGCCATGGAGGTCATCTCGGCGCTGCGCCGGTACAAAAGCGAGAACCAACTGCCGTTGAACGCCGACCTCGAGTCGGTGTCGGTCTACGGCCCGGTCGACGGCTTCGAGGACGCGATCCGGAACGTGATGCACGTCCGAGAGCTGACCCTGCTCGAGGACGAGCCCGAGATCTCGACCGAGGTCGCCGAAATCGACCTCGATTACTCGACGCTCGGGCCGAAGTTCGGCTCGAAGGTCGGCGAGATCGACGCCGGCATCGAGAGCGGTGAGTACGAGATCGATGAGAACGAAGGGGTGCTTCGGGTCGCCGACGAGGAACTCGAGGACGACCTCTTCGAGGTCGAACTCGAGCGGACCTATTCGGGCGACGGCGAGATGATCGAGACCGAGTCGGCGGTCGTCATCCTCGACTAGCCGGCGTCGCCGGTCATCTCGTATTCTTGCGGACGCGAGCGCCGTTCGAGATCGCTACCCGTTCGCGGCCCGCGATCGCTCGACCTTCTTGACCCGAATCGCGAGCGCGAGAAACAGCGCCAGCAGGACGAACGTGACCTCGCCGGCGGCGATCACGCCCAGCGCGTCGGCCTCGAGGAACATCGCCTTCGCGCGCTCGACGGGAATGATCGTGTGGTGGGGCTCCCCGACGATCGGGACGAAGTAGTCGACGATCAGGTTGCTCCAGTACCAGACGGCGGCGACGCCGACGGCCCACACCGGGAAGTCGGTGATCCGGTGGAGGACGAAGGCCTGAACGACCATCGCGAGGTGACTCCAGAAGAGGAAGTGGTACATCCACACGGGGAGGTAGGCGTAGGACTCGGCGAAGGCGAGCAGCGTGTACGGCGTCCACAGGCCCAACACGACGTTGCCGAAGAACGCCAGCGCGGTCAGCCACGGCTGCTCGCGACCCAGCTTCCACGCGGCGATCGCCAGCGCGATAAACAGCGTCGCGAGCGGGCTGTCGGGCACCAAGGGCCACAGCGCGGTCGCCGTCCCGGCGAACTGCCCCGAGTAGTACCAGAAGCCAAAGGCCGTCCCCGCGAGGTTGATCGCGACGACCAGCCACGCAAAGCGCAGGCCGAGGTCCTCGAGCGCTCTGGGCACCGGTGCGAGGGAGGCCGGGAGCGACTCCTCGTCAGCGCGATCGCGCTCCGCCGTCCGAGTCGACGCGGTCATCGTCCGGCGCGACGGACGGCACCCGCAAAACAGTAGCGGTCTCCGAACCGGCACGCGCCGCCTCGAGCATTGGTCCGGTCCGTGATCGCGGCCGACCTCGGGAACGTCACGCGAGCGATCCGGCGGTCGACGGCGCAACGGCGGCGATCGACCGCCGGGCGAGGCGAACGATTTCGGGTTCCGCGGCCGGATCGTCCCCAAAGAACACGCGTAAGTGCGGCGACTCCTAAGCGCGCAGTATGTCGGAACCAGCCGATCTCGAAGAACTGCGACGCGGGACCGATCTCGTCAAGCGCGGGTTCGCACGGATGCAGAAGGGCGGCGTCATCATGGACGTCGTCAACGAAGAACAGGCACGGATCGCCGAGGACGCCGGCGCGGTCGCCGTGATGGCCCTCGAGGCCGTTCCGGCCGACATCCGCAAGCGCGGCGGCGTCGCCCGGATGGCCGACCCCGCCGACGTCGAGGCGATCGTCGACGAGGTCTCGATCCCGGTGATGGGCAAGTCCCGGATCGGCCACACCAAGGAGGCCCAGATCCTCGAGGCCATCGGAGTCGACATGATCGACGAGTCGGAGGTCCTGACCCCCGCCGACGACGCCTACCACATCGACAAGCGCGACTTCACCGCGCCGTTCGTCTGTGGCGCGCGCAACCTCGGTGAGGCCCTGCGCCGGGTCAACGAGGGCGCGGCGATGATCCGCACCAAAGGCGAGGCCGGCACCGGCGACGTCAACCAGGCCGTCCACCACCAGCGGACGATCAAGGGCGCGATCCGCGAACTCGAGGGGATGACCCACGAGGAACGCGAGGCCTACGCCCGCGAGATCGAAGCGCCCGCGGAACTGGTCCACGAGACCGCCGAACTGGGCCGGCTTCCAGTGGTGAACTTCGCTGCCGGCGGCATCGCGACGCCGGCCGACGCCGCCCTGATGATGCACCACGAGTGCGACGGCATCTTCGTGGGCAGCGGGATCTTCGGCGCGGAGAACCCGCCCGAGATGGCCGAGGCGATCGTCGAGGCGACGAACAACTGGGACGACCCCGAGCGCCTCGCCGAGATCTCGAAGAACCTCGGCAAGGGGATGAAAGGCGACGCGAACGCCGACCTCCCCGAGGAAGAGAAGCTGCAGGACCGCGGCGTCTGATCGGTCACGACTCCCGCCACCTACGCCTCGTTTTTCGTACGGTTACGAACTCGCTTTCGCCGACACACGGCGTTTGCCGGCTCCGGCCAGCGCCGTCCAACCCCGCGACGCTGTCCGGACCGGATCCGACTATCGGGCACGCGACGCGACGACGACCAGAAACAGCAGGTACGTCACCAGCGATCCGATCCCGGCCGCAAGGACGGCCGCCGGCGCGAACGCGACGCCGAGGCCGACGATCCCGAACGACAGCGCGAGCGCCCCGAACTGGACCGATCTGCGCTCCCAGTACGCCCGGACCGTCTCGTAGTGCCGAAACGCGACCACCTCGAAGCCGAGCGTCCCGGCACAGCCGAGCGCGAAGAAGGGGCCCGAGAGCGGGGCGTCGACGAGAGCGAACGCGATCGCGAACCCGGCCAGCGAGACCGTCGCAAGCGCCGCGTCGGTTCGGACGCCCATCAGCCGAGTTACGAGCCGTCCGGGTACAGCGTCGCACCCTCGCTGACGGCCGTCTGGTAGGCCCGACTCTCGACGCCGACGGCGTCGAAGGCGTCGACCATCGCCGAGGCGATCGCCCGCTGGTCCCGCCGGCGACAGACCGCCAACATCCCGGGGCCGGCCCCGCTGACGGTGACGCCGGTCGCGCCCGCCTCGAGGGCGGCCTCACGAACCCGGTCGTAGCCGTGGATGAGTTTTGTGCGTTCGGGCGTGACGACAGCGTCGGCCATCCCCTTGCCGACGAGGTCGGGATCGTTCCGGCTCATGCCGACGGCCAGCGTGGCGGCGTTGCCGACGGTGTCGACGAGGTCGTCCATCGTCGCCGACTCTGGGACCACGTCGCGCGCGTCGCGCGTGGAGACGGAGATATCGGGGAGACAGGCGACCACGGGGACCGAGGCGTCGACCTGCGTGACCCCGTCGTCGGTGACGACGGTAAACCCGCCCAGTAAGGCCGGGGCGACGTTGTCCGCGTGGGCCTCGCCGGAGACGAGCGCCTCGCCCTCGGCGGCGACCGGCACGAGTTCCTCCCGGGAGCGACCGCGGTCGTACAGGGCGTTCAGCGCGACGGCCGCGGCGGCCGCGCTCGCGGCCGACGACCCAAGCCCCGACGAGGGACGGACCCCCTTGTCGATCCGGATGCGGGCCGGGGCGTCGAGCGCCTTCGCGACCGCACCGACGGTGTTCTTCTCAGGGTCTTCGGGAATGTACTCGCTGCCGGCACCGGTGACCGAGATCGTCGTTTCCGGCGCGCGTTCGACCCGGACGATGTCGGCGGGCATCCCGAGAGCGACGCCGAAGACGTCGAAGCCGCTCCCGAGGTTCGCACTCGTCGCGGGGGCCCGCACGGTGAGCATGCCGATTCCTTTCCAGACTGCAGTCAAAAAGGTAGCGAACGACGACGACAGCCGCCGCGGCTGCCGTCGGCGACTCGAGCGGTCCCGATCGGGAACCGACCCGGTCGATCGTCGTTACTCGTCGTCGGTCGTGCCGAACGTGAAGACGTCGTCGTCGTCGGCGTCGTCAGCGTCGTCGTCGGCGTCGGTTTCGCCGTCGTCAGCGTCTCCCTCGTCGGTGTCGGCGTCGGTGTCGGCAGCGTCGTCGCCGACCGGCTCGAGCGGTTCGGCGGCCGCGTCGTCACCGTCGTCTTCGACGGCGCCTTCGAACCCGGAACTCTCGTCGGCCGCGGGTTCGTCCTCGGTTGCCGATTCCGTCTCGTCGGGCAGCGACTCGGCCGACTCACTGTCGTCGGCCAGCGGATCCGGTTCGTCGGCGTCCGCCAGCGGGTCGTCCGTCTCGCCGTCGTCAGCGAGCGGGTCCGTTTCGGTGTCGTCGCCGAGCGGGTCGGCCGGCTCGCCGTCGTCGGCAAGCGGATCAGCGTCGTCGGTCGCGGTCGCCCCGTCGGCGTCCATCAGCGGCTCCGTCGCCGCTTCGTCCTCGATGCCGAGGATCTCTTCGGCCCCGATCTCCTCGGGTGCGTCGGCATCCTCGGGCGCGGGTTCGGCGTCCGTCTCGTCGACGCTCGACCCCTCCGCCTCGAGGGAGTCCCCGTCGGCGTCGTCGGCCGTCTGCTCGGCGTCCGACGCGGGCGCGTCGTCGGTATCGTCACCGATGCCGGGACTCACTGCCGTCTCGGCGTCGGCCCCGTCGGCATCGAAGGTGATCCCCTGCTCCTGTTCGGCGGCCGCGTCGTCGACCGCGTACTCGGCGTCGGTACCCAGTTCCGCGTCGACGTCGAACGTCGACTCGAGTTCGACATCCTCGATGTCGATCTCGGTGTCGAACCGGTCGAGCGCCTCCGAGAGCTGCGAGGCCTGTTCGGAGAGGCTCGAGGCGGACTTGGTGACCTCGGTCAGTGCGGTGGTCTGTTCCTCGGCGGCGGCGGCGACGTTCTCGGCCTCGGAGGTCGTCTCCTCGGAAATCGTCGCCGCGTCGTCGACCATCGCGACGACCTCCTGCGTCGAGGCCGCCTGCTCTTCGGTCGCCGCGGAGATCTCCTGGACGCCGACGTTGGTCTCCTTGGCGAGGTCGGCGATCTCCTCGAGCGCGCCGACGACTTCCTGGACCTGCTCGCTTGCGTTCTCGATGTCGGAACTCGTGCCCTCGACCTCGGCGGCCGACTGCTCGGTCCGGTCGCGGATCGCCTCGAGGCGGTCCTCGGCCTCGTCGGCGGCCTCGGCGACGTCTTCCGAGAGGGCCTTGACCTCCTTGGCGACGACGGAGAACCCTTCGTCGTCGCTGCTGCCGCCCGCGGAGCGGGAGGCCTCGATGTTGGCGTTCAGTGCCAGCATGTTGGTCTGGCGGGCGATCTCGGAAATCGTGTTGATCAGTTCGTCGATCTGCTGGACCTCCTCCTCGAGGCGGCGGATCTCGGTGACGGCCGACTCGGACTCGGTCTCGATCGCCTCCATGGCATCGATCGCCTCCTGGGCGGCCTCCTGCCCTTCCTGGCCGGTGTTGACGGTCCGTTCGGCGATGTCGGCCACCTCGTTCGAGGAGGCGGCGATCTCCTCGGTCGTCGTCGAGAGGCCGCTCATCTCCTGGTTGACCGACTGCAGCGACTCGTTCTGTCGGTCCGCGCCGTCGGAAATCTCCTGGATCGATTCGGTGACCTGCTGGGAGGCCGAGCGGACCTCCTCGCTCGAGGCGGTCACCTGTTCGGAGGCGGTCGCGACGTCGGTCGCGAACCGGTTGAGTTCGGCGATGGTCTGCTCGATCTCGTCGAGCATCTCGTTGAAGTCCTCGCCGATCTGTTGCATCTGCTCGTTGTCGCTTTCGGCGTCCGCGCGGGCGGTGAGGTCGCCGTCGGCGGCGGCACCCATGACCGCGCAGTACTCGGCGGCCTTGTCCTCTAGGTGGTCGTTGATCTCTTTGACGCGCTCGCGTTCGCGTTCGGCCTCCTCGCGGGCGGTCTCTGCCTCGCGGATCTGCTCACGCAGGGCGTCACGCATCGAGTCGAAGCCGTTGTAGAGCCGGCCGATGTTGTCGATCCGTTTCGTCTCGAGGTCGACGTCGAGGTTGCCCTCCTCCATCTGGCCGGCCTTGTCGGTCAGTCGGTCGATGGAGACGGCGGTGTTCCGGCCGAGGACGGCTCCCACCATGCCGATCATGAGGACGCCGAGGATCGTCGCGTAGATCCCGTACTGGTTGACCGCATTGACGAACCCGAGGGCCTGATCGGTGGGCTCGTGGGTTACGACGACCCAGTCGGTACCGAACACGCGTGCGGAACTCGTGACGTACTCGTCGTGGCCGTCCGATTCGAAGCCGTAGGCATCGTTCTCGAAGGCGAGTGATGAACTATCGACGTGCTGGGTCGTCGCGCCCTCGGTCCGGGCGGCGTCTAACAGGCTGCTGTTGCCAGCGTAGGCGGCCCCCAGCGTCGAGTGGTTGCCGCCGTAGTTGGCGTTGTCGAGCATGATTTCGTCGTCGCCGTCGACGACCGTCGTCGTGACTCCCTCCTCGTCTTGGAGCTGGTTCGCGTAGGCCTGCAGGTCGGCGGTGTAGACGATCGCGCGGTCCTCGGTTTCGGGCGAGTACTGGACGTACGTGATCACCGTCGTCTCCTCGCCGAGTTCGCCCTCGGCGAGGTAGGCGTCGGACACCCAGGGAACGTTCGTGGTCGCCTCCTCGTAGGCGCTCGCGTCGACGTTGTCCATCTCGGTCGCGGTCGTCCCACGAAGCTCCTCGTTGGTGCTTGCCGTGACCGTGTCGGTACTGGTGTCGACGTAGGAGATGTCGAACGTGTCGGCGTCTAGGTGTTCCTCCCAGTCGAGGAACCGCTGTTGGATCGCGTCCGGATCGTCACTGGCGACGACGTCCGATCTGGCGATCGTACTGATCGTGTGTTCGTTCTGTTCGTTCCACATCTGCAGGCTCTGTGCTTCCTGCCCCGCTGCAGACGCGTGGTCGTTCTGTACCCGATCCTCCACTTGATTGGTAATTGCCCCCGTGGCAGCGTAGCCGATGAGACCGACGGAGAGTCCGAGAATCAACAGCGCGATTCCGAACTTGACGGCGTATCGCCGTCGGATAGCTGTCGGCACCAGTCGTCGAGCGAAATCCATGGATAGGTCACGCGTGATTTCGTCGGTACATAAATTGTCAGGCGTGGTTATCGAAGCTGATAATGAACGGGTTTCTTGCCATCGTCTTCCGAATCTGTGGATTATGCCATGTTCCCTGAGATATCAAATATAGCGGCGTAAAATCAAGGCTATCGGTCGGAACTGGTGGCCAAAACGAACGCCTCTTCCGATTCTCGCGGCGAGCCACGATGCCGCACTTTCGAGACGAGTTGCTTCGCAAACGTTAAGAAACGGAGGTCGAAACGACCGGTCAATATGGACGAAGATAGCTGCGGCCGTCGAAACGGCGGGCGCGCTCCGAGCGATACACCGGCACGAGGGCCGAACCGCCGCCGCGTGCTGAAAACGACCGCCGGCGGTGTCGCCGGGCTCTCGCTTGCGGGCTGTCTCGAGACCGCCGGCTCGATCGTCGGCGACGACGAGGTCGAGCCGGTTCGGATCGGCGTGCTGGCACCCGACCCGGATAGCAATTCGACGGGGCAATCGATCGTTTCCGGTGCTGTGATCGCCCGCGATCAACTCAACGACAACGGGGGCATCGAGGGGCGGGACGTCGAACTGGTCCTCGGTGACACGAACGGGAGTCCGCTCGAGGCGCGCCGTCAGTACCAGCGACTGATCCTCGATGAGAAGGTAGACGCGACTATCGGTATCGCCACGACCGAGGTGCTGATGGCGTTGATGGACGACATCGCCGAGCAAAAGGTTCCGCATCTCACAGTCGGTTCCGCGACGTCGGGGGCGAGTCAGTTGGTCAACGAGCAGTACGAGAAGTACAAGTATCACTTCCGTGCCGGCCCGATCAACGACGTCAACCTCGCCGAAACCCAGATCGACTTCCTGGACGATATGGGCGGCGAAATCGGCTGGGACTCCGTCGCGATTCTCGTGGAGGACTACGACTGGACTGAGAGGCTGTGGCGGGTGTACCAGAACCGACTCGGTGACGTGAACGTCGACGTTGCGATGCAACGACGATACCCGCCGGCAACTGACGACTTCTCGGGCATCTACGACGAGGTCGAACGATCGGGTGCCGACGCAGCGATCGTTTCGGCGGCCCACACCGGAACCCAGGCCGTCATGGATTGGGGACCGGCGGAGCGGCCGTTCGCCTTCGGCGGGATTCACGTCCCGATGCAACTCTCCTCGTACTACGAGAAGGTCAATGGTGCGTGCCGTTACGCGGCCGGCTACGCCTTCGCGACACCGACCGCTGAAACCACCGACGAGACTCAGCCGTTCGTCCGGGAGTATCAGAGCAGAAACGAGGGGGCCGCTCCCGTTTACACCGGCTACATCGCGTTCGACGCCATCAAACTCTTCGCTGATGCGGTCGAACGGGCCGGCACGTTCGATTCCGACGAACTGGTTGGTGCGCTCGAATCGACCTCCTTTACCGGAACGACCGGAACGATCGAGTTCCACGACGCGGACCACGAACACGCTCACGACGTCATCTACGGTGAGGACAACGTCCATCCGCTGTACTTCCAGTGGCGGCAAAACGACGACGGCGAGGGCGTTCAGCAGACGATCTGGCCCGACACGTACTCGACGACCGACTACGTCGAACCCGACTGGTTCTAAGCGGGGGTCGGCAGGCAACCGCTTGTCGCTTCCGGCCGGTTTTTCGTTCGGTCAACCGCCACGACTGCGCACCTCGGTCGTGACTCTCTGGCTTCGCCGGAACGATCGACGGGGGTAGTGACAGTGTCGGTGACTTCATCGGACGGTCGACGGCGCAGTCGGGACAGTTCGCCGTCGCAGTCCGGTGGGATTTCTGCCCAGCGGTAGCGAGCGATGCGGACGGCGAGGCGATACGCAGGCAGTGAGCAACCAACTGCGGAGGCGGCTGCTATCAGTCGTCGTTTCGTCCCTGAGCGGAGATTGCGTGGCGAAGACGTGGAACGATACGACCTCCAAATGGCAAGAATAGCATCTCAATTGTAATTAGTGTGTGAGTTTGCACTATTCGAAAACATTAATAAACATAGGTTGAAATGATCGTCAGGATGAGTGGGCCCAAGGGACATGGTGGGGAATCGAACGATCAACCGACAGTTCGTTCTCGGCGGGTTGACCGTCGACGGCTCCTGAAAACGACAGGCGGGATCGCCGCTGGAGCATCGCTTGCGGGCTGTCTCGGGACGTACGGATCGATCGTCGGCGGTGACGAGGCCGACCCGGTTCGGATCGGCGTGCTGGCACCGGATCCGGACAGCGATTCGACCGGCCGCTCGATCGTGCAGGGCGCTCGGATCGCCGTCGACGAACTCAACGAGAACGACGGGGTGCTGGGCCGAGACGTCGAGATGGTCGTCGGTGACACGAACGCGAGTCCGACGGAAGGTCGCCGCCAGTACCAGCGGCTCATCCTCGAGGAGGATGTCGACGTCACCGTCGGCATCTCGACGACCGAGGTCCTCGAGCCGCTGATGGACGATATCGCCGAACAGGAGACCGTCCATCTCACGGCCGGCTCCGCGACGACGACGGCCAGCGAGAACGTCGGCTCGGACTACGACAAGTACAAGTACCACTTCCGGGTGGGGCCGGTCAACGGGACCAACCTCGCGCAGGCACAGATCGACTTCCTGACCGAAAAAAGCGAGAGCATGGGATGGGACTCCATTGCCGTTCTCGCGGAAGACTACGCCTGGACCGACGGCCTGTGGGCGTTCTACCAGAGCCAGTTCCCGGAGACCGACATCGACGTTGCCACGTGGAAGCGGTATCCGCCGGCGACCGAGGACTTCTCGGACATCTACGACGACGTCGAGGAGTCGGGGGCCGACGCGGTGTTTATCTCGACGGCTCACACCGGTACTGCGGCCTTGCAGGACTGGCGACCGGCCGAACGTGAGTTCGCGTTCGGCGGCATCCACGTGCCGATGCAACTCCCCTCGTACTACGAGGAGACCAACGGTGCCTGTGAGTACGCTGTCGGCTACGCCAGTGCGGTGTCCACGGCGGAGATCACGTCCCAAACGCAGGATTTCGTCTCCAAGTACCAGTCCGAACACGGCGGGACGAGCCCGGTCTACACCGGCTACATCGCGTACGACGCCGTCAAAGTGTTCGCCGATGCGGCCACGCGCGGCGAAACCGTCGACTCGACGGAACTGGTCGGCCCGCTCGAGGAGACCTCGTTTACCGGCACCACCGGCACCATCGAGTTCCACGGGCAGGACGGCCCGCACCCCCACGACGTCATCTACGGCGAGGGCAACGTCCATCCCGTCTACTTCCAGTGGCAGGAGACCGACGACGGCACGGGCGAACAGACGGTCATCTGGCCCGACGAACACGCGGCCGACGGCGACGAGTACGAGACGCCGGACTGGTTGTAGTCCGCTCGAGTTTTCCCGGCACTTCGGTTTCAGCGCTGTTTCCGTTTGTTAGCGATCGGACCCCGGAGGGACTGCCGTCGCTTTCCGGTATCGACGACCGGCGGCGGCCACGGCTTCCGATTCGACGTGCAAGCGCCGGGTCGCCCGTTCGGATACCGACTCGAGCGTTCGGTTCGATCCGATGACCGGCGCTCGGTTATATAGTAGCCACTGAAAGTCATTGCACACCTGATCGTACGACAGCGATGCGATCAGTGTGTGAATCGTTTCAGTGGCTACGATCGTAGCCGCTGACAGTCATTGCACACCCGATCGCACGATAGCGTTGCGATCAGTGTGTCAATTGTTGCAACGGCTACTATAGCTCGATTGCTCTCGGAACCCCCGCAAGCGACAGCGAAGCGAGTCGGGCGGGAGCGGGTAGGCAGACGG
Source organism: Natrinema mahii (assembly GCA_000690595.2). GTDB lineage: Archaea > Halobacteriota > Halobacteria > Halobacteriales > Natrialbaceae > Natrinema > Natrinema mahii. Next base: position 94,835 of record JHUT02000007.1, read on the forward strand.
TGAACTCCGATCGCCGGTTCCGGCCCGCCCGACTCCCGTTCGAGACCGAACGGCGACTGCTCGAGGGATGTGGACCGGCACGAACTGATATGCGTATTCAGACGTGTCGGAATATATGTAATATAGTGATTGCAACTATGCGAAAATACTAAGAAACCCAAGGAGAAACGCTTGTCAAGATGAATGGGAGCAAGGGCCATGGTACCGAATCGAACGACGCCTCGACGTCGCGTTCTCGGGCGCTCGACCGACGACGACTCTTGAGAGCGACGGGTGGAGTCGCCGCTGGAGCATCGCTTGCGGGCTGTCTCGGAACGTACGAATCGATCGTCGGCGGAAGCGCTACCGAGGGACCGGTCCGGATCGGGTTGCTCGCACCCGATCCGGACAGCGATCAGATCGGCCGGTCGATGGAACGCGGGGCGTCGGTCGCGGTCGACGAACTCAACGACAACGACGGAATCGACGGGCGTGACGTCGAACTGGTCGTCGGCGACACGAACGGGAGTCCGTCCGAAGCCCGGCGACAGTATCAACGGCTCATCCTCGAGGAGGGCGTGGACGTGACGGTCGGCGTCTTCGCCAGCGAGGCGCTGATGAACATCATCGACGACATCGCCGAACAGGAGACGGTGCACCTCACCTCCGGTGCGGCGACGACGGCGGTGAGCCAACTGGTCAACGAGCAGTACGAGGACTACAAGTACCACTTCCGCGTGGGGCCGAACAACAACCACGACCTCGGCCAGATGCAGGTCGACTTCCTGAGCGACAAGGCCGACGATATCGGCTGGAACTCCGTCGCCGTCCTCGTCGAGGACTACGACTGGACCGAGGAGCCGTGGAAGGTCTACCAGAATCAGCTCCCGGACGCGGGCGTCGACGTCGTCATGGAAGAGCAGTATCCGCCCGCCACGGAGGACTTCACGGCGATCTACGACGAGGTCGAGGCTGCCGGGGCGGACGCGGCGTTCATCACGACGGCTCATACCGGAACCGACGCGCTCTTAGACTGGGTCACGCCCCAACCGCGCCCGTTCGCGTTCGGCGGCATCCACGTGCCGATGCAACTGCCCTCGTACTACGAGGCGACGAACGAGGCCTGTCGGTTCGGGGTCGGTCAGAGCAGCGCGACGGCACAGAGTGAGCGAACCGACAAGACGCAGCCGTTCGTGAACGCGTATCAGGACGCCTACGGCGGCTCGAGCCCGGTATACACCGGCTATCACACGTACGACGCGGTCACCCTGTTTGCCGACGCCGTCGAGAATACGGGGACGTTCGACGCCGACGAACTCGTCTCGTATATCGAAGGCGTCTCCTTTACCGGCAGCAGCGGGACGGTCGAGTTCTACGATCAGGAGCACGAGCATACACACGATCTCCGGTACAACAGCTCCGATCCGGACCCGGTCTACTTCCAGTGGCAGGAAAACGAGGACGGCGAGGGATCACAGGAGATCATCTGGCCGGAGGACCGAGCGACGGCGGAGTATCAGACCCCCACCTGGCTCGCGTAAGCTTCCGCTCGAGCGAGCGGGGACGACGGCGCGTTTTTCGTCGGTCGACGGATCCGGGGCCGGGAGCGTCGCGTCGGCTACTCGTTCGCCCCGGCGGGACGTTCGGCCCCGGTGAACCGATCGAGGCCGGCGAGCAGCGCCACCGAGAGGCCGGCCCCGGCGAGGGCGAAGGTCGCGATCACGCCGAAAAACGCCGCCAGCGAGGCCTCGCCGAGGACGAACCCGCCAATGGCGATGCTCGCCGCGCCGATCCCGAACTCCCCGAGGTAGGTGTAGCCGTAGGACAGTCCCCGGGTGTCCGGCGGCGTGTACACCGCGACGGCGTTCTGGTAGAACGGCTGGATCGCAAAGAGGAAGAACCCGAACACGCCACAGAGCGCGACGATAGGGAGCAGTCCCAGTCCGGTCACGGGAACGAACGCCAGTGCCAGCGCCGCGAGAACGCCGAAGATCGCCAGCAGGCCCCGGGCCGGATCGATCCGATCGGTCAGTTTCCCCCCGGCGTACTGGCCGCCCATGCCGACGACCAACAGGCCGACGTAGATGTAGTCGGCCGGTTCGATCCCCTCGAGGCCGGCGGGGACGCCCAGTCCCTCGATCGCCGGCAGCCCGTGGAGGATCTCCGGGAGGTAGGTGAGCATCCCCCGGTAGTACAGCCCCTCGACGGCGACGATGGCGAAGATCAACGCGAAGGCGCTGGCGAACAGCGCCCGCGAGTTCGCGAGGAACTCGGATAGCGACAGTGCCTCGTCGGGGCCGGCGTCGACGTCCTCGGCGACGGCCGCGGTGGGATCGAACTCCGCGGTGAGTCCGTACAGGACCGCGAGGACGCCCGGCACGGCCAGGAGGGCGGCGACGAGTTGCCACTCGAGGACGATCAGTAGGGTTGCGGCGACGAAGGGGCCGAGCGCGATACCGGTGTTGCCCGCGATGCCGTGCCAGGCGAAGACGGTGCCACGCTCCTCGACGCCGGTGCTGATCAGCGCGAGGCCGGCGGGGTGATAGACGCTGGCGGCGACGCCCCACAGGACGAGGCCGACGGCGATCGCGTAGATCGACGTCGCCAGCGAGAGGACAATGAAGGCGACGCTCATCCCGGCCAAACAGGTGACGATGAGTCGCTTCGTGCCGTATCGGTCCGCGAGGACGCCGCCGGGCAACGCGCCGAGCCCGAAGGGGGCATAGCCCAACGCGACGACGATCCCGAACAGGCTCACGCCCGCGTCGAACTCGGTCAGCCAGACGACCAGAAAGATCGGAATCGAGGTCTCGAACCAGTGAACCAGCGCGTGGCCGGCCATCGTAAACGCCGCGATCGATCGGTCGTTGCCCTCGAGTGCCATGGTCGAGCCGTTGCCCGAACCGGAACACTCCGACTACTTAGCCGTGTGGAAACCGGCTGCTGCCGGCCGCGACCCGCGTCAAAACGCTATCGAGTGCCGTGTCACTCCTCCTCGTAGCCACCGACGGCCTGCGAGACGTCGACGTCTTCGGGTTCCTCCTGGCCGCCCACGACCAGTTCGCCGTCGTCGGTTTCGACGTAGACGTCGTCGGCGAACCCGCCCTCGGCGTGGGGGTGGTCGGGGTCGTCGAGCAGTTCGGGGGTCGACGGCGCTTCGGGCAGTCCCGCCGGCGGGGCAAACTGGCCCAGCGGTTCGTCGATGGTCACGTCCCAGCGCTCGAAGAACTCGCCGTAGCGGTCGTAGTGGGCCTCGAGTTCGTCGACGGGAATCTCCATCATCTCGGTCCAGCCGTGGTTGTAGAAGTCGAAGTTGGCCTGGATGTGGGTGATCTCGCGGGCCTCGGCCTCGGAGTAGCCCTCCTGGAGCGCACGCAGGTAGGTGTCCATCGTCGCGTCGAAGAGGGCATCGAGATGCTCTTTCCGTTCCTCGGCGCGGGCCGGGTCGGCCTTGCCGGTGAAGATCTTGGTATGGAGCCGAACCAGCCCCGAGTTGGCGACCGAGCGAATCCCCGGCGTCTCGAGGGCCTTGCGGTAGGCGAAGTGTTTCGCGTTCTGTCGCAGTTTCATGCCCGTCGGTTGGGGGCATGTCCTAAAGAACGGTTCGGACAACATTGTTAGGGTCCGGCGATCGACGACCCCGATTCCGACCGGCGGTTCCCCGCGGCGTCGGTCGGCGACGCAGTCTGCGATCGTCGGCGATGCCAGCAATCGTTGCATGCTCGAGAATTGGTGCCGGATGGCTCGAGATTAGTAAACTCTGGTGAATATATTCGGGGTTCAGTTTACGCTCGTAGTGTCAGACACTGTCGTCCGGCAAAATAGACGAGATAGCAACCCACTTTAACCCGGATTACGAACCATCGGGATATGACTCAGTACGTCATCATCGGTGACGGGATCTCGGGCAGTTCGGCCGCCGAGACCCTCCGGGAAGAGGACCCGGACGCGAAGATTACCGTCATCACCGATGAGGGGGAGCCACTGTATAACCGGATTCTCATCAAGGAACACGCGAAGGGCAAACTCCCCGAAGCCCCCATCTCGATCCACGACGAGGAGTGGTACGAGGACCGCGACATCGATCTCTCGCTCAACACCCACGTCACGAGCGTCGACACGGAGGGGAAGGTCGTCCACACCCACGACAGCGGGGAGATCCCCTACGACAAACTGCTCGTGGCGACCGGCGGGACGCCGACCCAGTTGCCCGTCGAAAACAGCGACGCCGACGGAATCCACCACTTCTGGACCTTCGAGGACGCCCGCGGGATCCGCGACCACGCCGACGAGGCCGGCAGGGGCGTTATCGTCGGCGCGGGCCTGCTCGGAATCGACTTCGCCGCGGTCTGTGGCGCACAGGGAATCGAGGCCGACTACCTGATGCGTGGCGACCGCTGGTGGCGCTACGCCCTCTCGGAAGCGGGTGCCGAGATCATGCACGAGGGCATGCGCGACGTCGGCGTCGAGCCGGTCTTCGACAGCGGCGTCGACCGCTTCGAGGTCGACGACGACGGCCGCGTCACCGCCGCGGTCGACCCCAACGGCGACCGCTTCGAGTGTGACTTCGCCGGCGTCGCTATCGGCCTGTCGTTCAACACCGAGTTCCTCCGGGGGGCCGGCATCGAGCAGGACAACGGGATCGTCGTCGACGAGTACATGCAGACCAACGTCGACGACGTCTACGCGGCCGGCGACCTCACGCAGTTCCACGACGTCCTGCTGGGCGAGCAGGCCCAGAACGGCTCGTGGGGCTCGGCCAAGGAACAGGGTCGGGTCGCGGCGATCAACATGGCCGCCGACGCCGAGGCGGAGGGCTTCCAGTGGGTCTCGTCGTACTCCATTACGCACTTCGACTTCCCGTTCCTCTCCTTCGGTCACCCGACGCTCGGCGACGAACACGCCGAGCGCAAGTACAGCGACACGGAGTGGCGACGTATCGCCTTCAAGGACGGCAAGATCGTCGGCGGCGTCCTCATCGGCGACCTCTCTCCCCAGAGCAAGTTCAAACAGCTGATGCGCGAACAGCGCGTCGTCGCCGATCAGGCCGAGGTCCTCCTCGAGCAATCAGTCGACCTCGACGACCTCGCCCCCGCACAGGAGCAGTAACCGCTCTTTTCGATCCGTTCGCAGGGTTTTCCGACGAACCGAATCGAGAGACCGCCGTCTCCCCAACGGCGAACTGCGTCTCCCGTTCGGCGATTTCTCTGCCGGAAGCGGAACGCTTAAGCGAGACGGATACATTTGGTAACAATGAACATGGCGACCAGTGAACTCCAGTCCCGATCAGTACGCCCCGAGTCCGCTGCTGTGCAACTCGAGCGAGTCCCGTCCGTGCCGGCGGACGCGACAGTCCGTCACGTCGATCAGTTCGAGACGGAGACGCTGGACGCCGTCTATCACGCCGTCACCGAGGACCGCCCCGTTTCGGCCGCCGAGACCGACCTCGAGCCGGGCGAGGTGATCGTCTTCACGGACTACTACCGCGTCGAACGGGTGTGAGCCGTCGGAGCGTCGTCTCCCTCCCGGGGGCGGTATCGAAGTCGTTTTCCCGCGTGCGCGCTTTCGATGACGCATGAACGGCGACAGCGACATGACACTGGCGTTCGAACTCGAGGCGCTCAAGGAACTCGCCTCGCCCGAGCGCGTGTTCGAGGACGCCAGAGGGTGGACCGAGTACATCGGCGTCGTCTCCGAGAAGCCGACCTACGTCGTCACGAACTTCACCCGGAAGAACCGCATCCGTCAGGACTTCTTCTCCGGGCCCCGTGGCAAAGCCGAGAGCCTCGAAGGCGTCAAAGACCAGTTCGACACCGGGCGCTACGTCTACGTCGGAGCCAGCGAGGAAGACGAGCAGTTGGCCGAGGAGGTCGACTGGGAGTATCTGGCGGTCGAAGACGCCGCCGACGCAGCCGACTGGATCATCGCCTCGAGCGCCGACGACGAGGACGACGAGGCCGAAGAGGTCCGCGACGACTGGCCCTAGAACGGGTTGGCTTGCCCGTCCGTTTTCGGCGTCATTGTTGGCCCACTCGAACATTCGCGTCGCAATAGTAACGGCCATAGCTTTCGTGAGTCCGCGGAGAAAGAGCCAGGATGCCTGAACGACACGGGTCGACCGGAGACGTCGTCCTGCCATCGTGGCAACGGGGACCCCCTCGTCCTCCCCAGCCGATTCGTTCGCTCCCGCGGGTCGCTCACTCATCCCTCGCACAGTGTCGTCGACTGCTCTCGCTTAGCTCACGGTTCCCTGCGGTCACCGCTCGCTTTCCGAGGCCTCACTGCGTTCGGCCTCGCTACGCTCGAGCAGTCGCCAGTGCGCGCCACAGCAATCAGAAGACGGGGCGGAACGAACACCTCGGGCCCGAGTCGTCGCGCTTAAGCCCGCTCCGGCCGAACGGCGGGCAATGGCAGGCCCCGGCGCTGCAGGTGCGGACGGCGGCGATCGGCTCGAGTTACCCTGCGGGACACACCTCGACCCCCACGAGATCGATCTGGGGATGCGCGAGTACGACTGTCCCTGCGGGGACGGCCACGCGGTCGTCACGGATGTCCACCCGCCTTCTCGGTTCGTTCCCGAATCGCTGGTGACCGTCCTGCGGGAGACGGTCGACACCGACGACGAGTTCGAGGAGTTCGGCACGCCCCACCTGCTGGGGGTCGTCCTGGAGGAGTTCCCCGAGGCGGTCGTCGTCCACGACGCCAGCGACGACGGCGCGGTCGGCTATACGCTCGTCTGGGTCACCGACTTCGACGCCCGCCGGCTCCACGAGGTCGTCGTCGAACTCGTCGTCGAACTCATGGAACACGCGATCAGCCACGCCGACGACGACGCCGCTGTCTCCGAGTTCGAGTCACAGATGCTCGAGTTCGACGTCGAGGCGTTCGTCGAGCAGTACCGGGCGGAACGGGAGTTCGAGACCGAACACGACCGCGCGTTATAGATCGGTCGACTCCCCGTCCTCGAACGAGACGGCCAGCCGGAGGCCGCCCGCCGCGCTCTCCTCGACCGCGATCGACCAGCCGTGGGCCTCGATCGCCTCGGAGACGATCGCCAGCCCGAAGCCGGTCCCGTCCGGATCGGTGCTGTAGCCGGACTCGAGGATGGCCGCGCGCTCGGCCGGCGGGACGCCGGGGCCGTCGTCGCCGATCGCGAACCCGTCGGCGGTCCGCTCGAGCGTGACCGTCACGTCGTCACCGCCGTGTTCGCGGGCGTTTCGGAAGGCGTTCTCGAAGCAGACGAGCAGCCGCTCCGGATCGGCCTCGACCGTCGGCAGTGAGTCCTCGCGGACGAGGTCGAGGTCGGGATCGACGGTCCGGTGGGCCCGCTCGGCGATCTCCTCGAGGTCGACCGCTTCCGTTTCGGTCAGGCGCTGGCCGCTCCGGGCCAGTGCGAGGACGTTCTCGATGAGTGTGTCCATCCGCTCGAGCGCCCAGTCGATCTCCTCGCGGTAGCGCTCGCCCTCGCCGTCGACGTGGGCCGCGAGGTTCTCGAGGTGGCCCGCTGCGAGGGTCAGCGGGTTCCGCAGGTCGTGGGAGACGGTGCTGGCGAAGGCGTCCAGGCGGTCGTTCTGGCGCTCGAGTTCGGCCGTCCGCGCGGCGAGTTCGGCCTCGCGACGGGCCCGCTCGAGGGCGGCCTCGACGTTGGCCGCGAGGATGCGCGCGAGGGAGACCGTCTCGGCGTCGAAGTCGTTGGGCGTCGTCGAACCGGCGATGAAGATCCCCGCGTCGCCCAGCGGGATGTGGATCTCGCTCCGGATCGGCGTCTCGGGGTTGCGAACGTTATCGGCACGGCGGACGTCGCCGTGGACGAGCGTTTCGCCGGCCGTGAAGGCGTCCCAGGCGATGCTCTCGGGGCCGAGTGCCGGTACCGTCCCGAGCAGGGCTTCCGTCTCGTCGGTCACCGCGGCCGGGACGAGAACGCCCCGTTCGTCCCGTGATTCGGTGGTGGAATCGGTCCTCGCGGTCGCGTCGCTTGCCGGCGCGGACCGGACGGCCGGCCGCTCCTCGTACAGGTAGACGGAGTTGAGTTCGAGCGACAGCGCGTCGCGGGCGATCTCGGTCGCGACGCGAGCGACCTCGTCGGTGCGTTCGGCGGCCATCAGGCGGCGGGTCCCTTCGTGGAGGCGGTGGATGCGTCGCTCGCGTTCCTTGCGATCGCTGATGTCGCGGATCACGCCGACGCTGCCGGTGAACGTTCCGCGTTCGTCGACCAGCGGCGCGACGTTGTTCTCGACGAGCAACGGGCCGCCGTCGACGGGCTCGAACTGCATCTCGTAGGTCTCCCACGTCCGGTCCTCGTCGGCCAGGATCTCTCGAATGGTCGCTTTCGCCCGTTCGACGTCCTCGTCGGGCATGTAGTCGCTCGGGTGATCGCCGACGAGGTCGGCACGCGTCGTTCCGAGGACGGCCGCCATCGCCTCGTTGACCATCTCGATCCGCCCGTCCGCGTCGAGAACGAACATCGGATCGCCGACGGTATCGACGAGCGTTCGGTACCGCTCGAGGTCCCGCTCCCGGCGCTTCTGTGCGGCGATATCGGTGTAGATCGCGTACTCGTGGATCTCGTCGCCGAGATCGACCGCAAACACGCGGAGCAGGAACTCCTGGGGGCCCTCCGCGGTCACCCGCTCGTCGATGGTGGTCACGCTCCCGCCCGGGCCGCTTTCCCCGTAGGCGTCGACCGACTCCGAGCCGTCGGGGATGAGCCGATCCTCGATCGTCGTTCCGACGAGCGTCGCTCGGTCGTACCCGAACACCTCCTCGAACGCCGGATTGACGTCGAGAATCCGGTTGCCGTCGTCGCGAACCGTCAACACGACCGGATCGGGGATGTTCTCGAACAGCGAGCGAAAGCGGTCCCGCTCGGTCGCGGCGTCCCCGTCCGGACGGGGAGCGGTTGCCGTCTCGCCGCGCTCCGTCTCGTCGATCGCCCGTCGGACCTGTGCGAGTAGCCGCTCGATCGAATCCTCGCGGCCTCTCGGGACGTAGCCGGCTAGCCCGGCCCCGATGGCGTCGCTCGCGAGCAGTTCGTCGCCGTCGCCGGTGTAGAGGACGAACGGGACGGACGGCTCCTCGCCGGCCGCGATCCGGTCGTACAGCGCCAACGCGCTCGTCCCATCGAGGTCGCGTTCGGTGACGACACAGGTGGGCCCGGACGCCTCCGCGAGCGCGTCGCGGAGCGCGGTCGGCGTCGCGACGGGGACGACCGTGAGCGCATCCGCTGTCGACTCGAGGGCGTCGACCGTTCGCCGTCGGGATTCGGGTGCCGGGTCGGCGTAGACGACGGTAGTCGGTCGCGAGAACGGAGGCGGACCGGACCCAACCATCTAGCTGTTCCGAAGCAACGGAACGGGTGGTCATAAGGTGTTCGGCCGATAATTCGGGCCGTAACTATCGGTACGAAAGGGTGTGAACGCCCCTGGACAGCGCGAGTGAGTCACAATCAGCCGACGGAGATCGGTCATCGGGGCCCAAACCGGTAGCTCCGGCAGCCGGCCGCCGTCGTGGGTTCGAATTTCGAAAAGCGATTTCGAGATTCGTACTGTATCGTGGGGCTTATTACGATGTGCGAACTTCGATTCGACAAGACAAATGAGTACGGACACCGCCACCGACGCCGAGACGGGGGACGGCCGCACGATCCTATTGATCGGCAGCGGCCCGATCCAGATCGGACAGGCCGCCGAATTCGACTACTCGGGCGCACAGGCCTGCCGGGCGCTCCAGGAGGAGGGCGCTCGCGTCGTCCTCGTGAACTCGAATCCGGCGACGATCATGACCGATCCGGAGATGGCCGACGAGGTCTACATCGAGCCGATCACCACCGACGCCATCGCCGAGATCATCGCGAAGGAAAACCCCGACGGGGTCATCGCCGGGCTGGGCGGCCAGACCGGCCTGAACGTCACCGCCGAACTCGCCGAGGAGGGGGTCTTAGAGGAGTACGACGTCGAGATCATGGGGACGCCGCTGGATACGATCTACGCGACGGAGGACCGCGACCTCTTCCGCCAGCGCATGGAGAAGATCGGCCAGCCGGTCCCCGCCTCGACGACCATCTCGCTCGAGGCGGACGAAGAGGTCTCGGAGATGACCGAGGAGGGCCTGAAAGAGCGCGTCGAAGCCGCCGTCGACGAGGTCGGCGGACTGCCGGTCATCGCCCGGACGACCTACACGCTGGGCGGCTCCGGCTCCGGCGTCGTCCACGAGATGGACGAACTGCTGCGCCGCGTCCGCAAGGGGCTTCGCCTCTCCCGGAACAGCGAGGTCCTCATCACCGAGTCCATCGCGGGCTGGGTCGAGTACGAGTACGAAGTGATGCGCGACGCCGACGACTCCTGTATCATCATCTGTAACATGGAGAACATCGACCCGATGGGGATCCACACCGGGGAGTCGACGGTCGTCACGCCCTCCCAGATCGTCCCCGACGAGGGCCACCAGGAGATGCGCACCGCCGCGCTCGAGGTCATCCGCGAACTCGGTATTCAGGGCGGGTGTAACATCCAGTTCGCGTGGCACGACGATGGCACCCCCGGCGGCGAGTACCGCGTCGTCGAGGTCAACCCCCGCGTCTCCCGCTCTTCCGCACTCGCGTCGAAGGCGACCGGCTACCCGATCGCCCGCGTCACCGCGAAGGTCGCCCTGGGCAAGCGCCTCCACGAGATCGACAACGAGATCACCGGCGAAACGACGGCGGCGTTCGAGCCCGCGATCGACTACGTCGTCACCAAGGTGCCCCGGTGGCCCAAAGACAAGTTCGACGACGTCGACTTCGAGCTGACGACGGCCATGAAGTCGACCGGCGAGGCGATGGCCATCGGCCGCAGCTTCGAGGAGAGCCTGCTCAAGGCGCTTCGCTCCTCGGAGTACGAACCCGACGTCGACTGGGACGAGGTCTCGGACGCGGAACTCGAGGAACACTACCTCGAACGGCCGTCGCCGGACCGCCCCTATGCGATGTTCGAGGCCTTCGAACGCGGCTACACCGTCGACGAGGTCGTCGACCTGACGGGCATCTTCGAGTGGTACACCGAGCGCTACAAGAACATCGCCGACTCGACGCTGGCCGCGCAGGAAGGCGACTTCACCGAGGCCGCCATCGCCGGCCACACCAACGCGACGATCGCTTCCGCCGCCGGCGCGGACGTCGACACCGTCGAGACCGAGGTCCCCGGCCGCACCTACAAACAGGTCGACACCTGCGCCGGCGAGTTCGAGGCCGAGACGCCGTACTACTACTCCGCGCGCAAGTCCGAGTTCGAGTCCGGCCCGCTGCTGGGCGACGCCGCGGCCGGCGAACTCGAGGTCGATCGCGACATCGAGAGCGTGATCGTCGTCGGCGGCGGCCCGATCCGCATCGGGCAGGGCGTCGAGTTCGACTACTGTTCGGTCCACGCCGTCCGCGCGCTGCGCGAACTCGGTATCGACGCCTACGTCGTCAACAACAACCCCGAGACGGTCTCGACCGACTACGACACCTCCGACGGCCTGTTCTTCGAACCGATCACCGCCGAAGAGGTCGCCGACGTCGCCGAGGCGACCGGTGCCGACGGCGTGATGGTCCAGTTCGGCGGCCAGACCTCCGTCAACATCGGCGAGCCACTCGAGGACGAACTGCAGCGTCGCGGCCTCGACTGCGAGGTCATGGGCACGTCCGTCGAGGCGATGGACCTCGCGGAGGACCGCGACCGCTTTAACCTCCTGATGGAGGAGATGGGTATCTCCCAGCCCGACGGTGGCACCGCCTTCTCCGAGGAGGAGGCGCTGGAACTGGCCCACGACATCGGCTACCCCGTCCTCGTGCGCCCCTCCTACGTGCTGGGCGGCCGCGCGATGGACGTCGTCTACAACGACGACGAACTCGAGACCTACATCGAGGAAGCCGTTCGCGTCGCGCCGGACAAGCCGATCCTCGTGGACGACTTCCTCGAGGACGCCGTCGAACTCGACGTCGACGCCGTCTCGGACGGCCGCAAGGCCATCATCGGCGGCATCATGGAACACGTCGAGAGCGCCGGGGTCCACTCCGGCGACTCCGCGTGTATGATCCCGCCCCGCTCGCTCGACGAGGAGACCTTAGAGCGCGTCCGCGAGGTCACCGAGGACATCGCCGAGGCACTCAAGACGAAGGGACTGCTGAACGTCCAGTTGGCCGTGCGTGATGGTGAAGTGTACGTCCTCGAGGCGAACCCGCGTTCCTCGCGTACCGTCCCGTTCGTCTCGAAGGCGACCGGCGTCCCGATCGCCAAGCTCGCCGCGAAGGTCATGGCCGGCGAGACCTTAGAGAGCCTCGACGCCCAGGAGCAGATCCCCGAACACACGTCGATCAAGGAGGTCGTCCTGCCGTTCGACCGCCTGCCGGGCTCGGATCCGCGTCTCGGCCCGGAGATGAAGTCCACCGGCGAGGTCATGGGCACGGCGAGCGAGTTCGGCACGGCCTACTGGAAGTCCCAGCAGGCCGCCGGTAACGCCGTTAGCGAGGGCACCGCCGTCGTCGACCTCGACGTCGACGGCTTCGAGAACCACTTCGACGTGGCCGAGTTCGACGACGTGCCCGCGGCCGTCCGCGAGGGCGAGGTCGACTTCGTCGTCAGCCGCGACCGCGACTCGCTCGAGATGGCCGTCGAGGAGGAGATCCCTTACCTCTCGACGGTCGCCAGCGCAGAAGCCTACGTCGAAGCGCTCGACGAGTTCGACGGCGACCTCGAGGTGGCGTCGGTCACCGAGCGGCCCAAGCGCGCCGCGAAGTGGGGCCAGTCGCAGTAACACGCTCCGCGGCGTCTCTTTCTGACGCGGTGTGCGTTCTTTCCGGTCCGGCCAAGCGCAGCGGCACTGTCGCCTCGTCTCTCCCACAGCGGAGACGGGGCCGGGACTGGTGCGGTGGGTGATCGACCGACGCCGCTCACTCGAAGTCGTACCAGTCGAAGCGCTCGACGCCGTAGCGGTAGGACAGCGGCGGCGCGAGCAGGCCGCCGATCAGCACGAGCCAGGCCCCGATCGTGATCGTGCGGGCCGACACGTCGAGGTCGGGCAGCGGCGTCCACGCGGTGGCGGCTCGAAGCAGGCCGGCGATCGTCTCCGGAGCCTCGAGATACAACACGGCGGCCGCGATCGCCGGTAGCGCGATCGCCAGCGTGTAGACGAGGAAGGCGGTCTTGCTCGGCATCACCGCCTCGCGGTTGTTGGTCACGCTGACGCTGCCAAAGCGGGGAAACGCCGAGCCGATCCCCGACGCCAGCGCCGGCGTGGCGACCGCCCCGACGACGGTGCCGGCGACGAGGACGGCGGTCCGCTCGAGCGAGAGTGGACTCACGATCCCGAGGACAAGCGGGACGAGGACCGCGAACGGGACGGCGACGAGCGCGGCGGCGACGATCCGGCCGCGGATGGCGTCCCGGCCGGTGAGCGTCGACGTGACGACGGCGGGCAGCGCCGGGCCGAGGTCGCCCAGCGGGTTGAGCGTGAACAGTGCCCCGGCCGCCCAGACGACGTACAGACAGAACAGCGCGACCATGAACGACGGGACCGTCCCGGCCTCGATGATCTGCTGGACGAACCCCAGCGCGCCCAAGAGCGGGTAGCCGACGTACGCCAGCCGGATCGGTGAGCGCTTCGTCCGTCGGATCGCCGTCACGGCCACCGTCCGGACCGGTCGCCGGAGGACGCTCGAGAGGGTCCCAGTGAGCCGGTCGTCGGTACGTTCCACGGTCGAGTCGGACTCGTCCTCGGTTCGAGCCGCATCGGCAAACCAGTGGGTTCGTGCGCCGGCCGTCCCGACGACGAGGGCGGCACCGACGACGAGCAGCGAGCCGACGGCCGCGCCGCCGATCGCGGCCACCGACGGATCGACGACGGGGACGCCGACCAGAAGCAGGTGGCCGGGCCAACCCAGCGGGCTGGCCTGCAGGTGCCGAAAGAGCGTCGCCGCGATTTCGTTGATTCCCCCGGTCATGATCACGCCGAAGTACGCGACCCAGAAGGCGGCGAACAGCAGCGTCCGGTACTTGGCGATCGGTTCGTAGGCGGTGATCAGGTGTCGGATCCAGACGCCGACGGCGAACCCGACCGGGACGGCGGTCGCGATGAGCACCACCAGGAAAAGCGGCGCGACCAGAACGGGGACCACGGTTCCCACACCGGAGGCAAACGCCGCGGCGAAGACCACCGCCGGTAGCAGTACCCAGACCAGAAAGCGCGCGATCTCGGCACCGACGAGGCCGACGACGGCGTTGCGGACCGACGTCGACAACAGGAGAAAGGCCGGCTCGTCGACGTCGGCGGTCGTCGTGACCGCCCGCATGACGGACATGACGACCAGAAACAGCCAGAGAAGTGCCGTCCCACCGGTGACGAACTCGGTGACCGTCGCGGTGCCGGACGCGGACAGCGAGCCGGCGGCGGCGCGCTCGCCCAACTCCGGCAGGAAGAGGACCCCGACCGCCGTGATCGGCCCCAGCGCGATCAACAGGGCGACCGCGATCAGTAACAGTCGCGTCCGGTTGTCCACGATGGCGCGAGCGGTCCGCCGGAACTCCGTTTCGGTAATCGTACGCACGATCGCGACCTGCCCCATCAGCGACCACCTCGAGTCGATCGCAACGCGCGAGGACGGACGGGTCTCATGATCGGATCCGCGTGACCCACCCAGTAAAACATTCGGATTCTGTCATCACTGCAGCGTTCGGCGACCGGCACTTATGACATACGTTTAACTATACCGGCGCGAAAGGACGCCTATGAGCCCTGCCGACGCCCTCGCTATCGAAACCGACGGCCTGACGAAACGGTACGGCGAAACGACGGCGGTCGACGACCTGACGATGCGCGTCGATCGCGGTGCCGTCTACGGCTTTCTCGGCCCCAACGGCGCGGGGAAGACGACCGCGATGCGGATGCTGACGACGCTGACGAAGCCGACCGCGGGAACGGCCAGCGTCGCCGGCCACTCGATCGCCGACCGCGAGTCGGTCTCTCCCCACATCGGCTACCTGCCCGAGGAGCCGCCGGTCTACGACGAACTCACCGGCCGGGAACAGCTCGAGTACGCCGCCGGGCTGCGCGATATGCCCGAGGACGAGGCGACCGACCGAATCGAGTCGCTGCTCGAGCGGTTCGATCTGCTCGCGGACGCCAACAAACGCATCGAGGACTACTCGAAGGGGATGCGCCAGAAGGTCGGCGTCATCCAGGCGGTGTTACACGAGCCCGCGGTGGCCTTCCTCGACGAGCCGACGAGCGGACTCGACCCCCGCGCGGCCCGGACGATGCGTGACACCATCGCCGAACTCGCCGATCGCGAGATGACGATCCTACTTTCGACGCACATCCTCCCCGTCGTCGACGAACTGGCCGATACGATCGGCGTCCTCCACGACGGCAAACTCGTCGCCGAGGACGATCCCGACCGGCTCAAGACCCGCGCCGAAACCGGCGACGCCCGCAGCCTGGAAGACGCCTTCCTCGAGATCACTCGCGACCACGACGAGCCGGCCGCCGAACCCCGCGCCGAGTGACCGGCCGTTCGGCCCCCGATCACTCGAGGTTCGTTTTCGCGACGAAACCGCATTAGCTGTGTGGAGCGGTCCGTATCGGCGAGCTACGGCCCCGATTTCCCGCAGTTTTTAGTGAGTCGCGATCGTACGTTCGTCCGGAGGTGAGAATCGATGGGACGGAGAGACATCACTGGGTTCGAGACGGTCGCTCGCATCGCGGATCGCCTCTCGGCGATCGACCGATACGATTGCCTGCTCGGACTGATTCCGACGGCGCTGACGGTCGCGGCGCTCGTCGGGCAGGTCCTCGCTCTCCCCACCGAGGCGACGCTCCTCGGTGGCGTCGCCATCGCTTTGCTGGCCGTACTCGACGGACTGTTCTTCCGCCCGCCCTCCGGATTACAGGGCGCGTGACGCTTCCGTCGCCGCCTCGAGTCCGGATCGGCGGCGAGCCGTCGTCACGACGACGGCCGAGCTATGGATCGAAGACGCCGCGTCGCAGTCCCTCACGAACGGGGTCGTGTTCGGCGTCGGTCGGCGGCGGGCTCGTGACCAGCAGGGCCTCGAGCCGCCCGTCCTCGCTCGCCCGGATCCCGCGGTCGACGTCGGCTTTCACGACCACGATATCGTCCGGTTCGACCGCGTGTTCGGTCTCGCCCTCGCGGACGACGCCGGTGCCCGATCGGACACAGATCGTCACGTCGCTGCCCGGCGCGTGGACCGGGATGAACTGTCCGGGCTCGAAGTAGCCACAGACGACCTTGATCCGGTCGTTTTCGAACACCGGCTGTGCGCTGAACTGTGCCTCGTCGTACGCCCGTTCGGCGTCGAAATCGGTTGCTGGCATGGCTGCATTTCCGGCGGATCCAGAGCCGCCTCATTCCGTATCGGAGGAGAGCCGGGCAGACGGGGTCGGTCTTCCCCCGAACATATCGGGAGAAACCCGGAGCCACACGGACCCCGGGAACGGCCGCCTCGAGACGACGCGAGCGGTCCGCGAACGGAATACTCTAAAACGACCGGGTGCTGTGGATTCGTATGGAGTATCACGAGGCGGCGGACTTCTTATTCGATCTGCGGCGGTTCCGCCCGAAGCCGGGCACCGAGTCGACGGCCCGGCTGCTCGCCCACCTCGAGTCCCCCCACGACGACGTCGACTGCGTCCAGATCGCCGGCTCCAACGGGAAAGGAAGCACGGCCCGAATGCTCGAGCGAACGCTGCGGGAAGCCGGCTACTCCGTCGGTCTCTACACCTCGCCCCACCTCGAGGACCTGCGGGAACGCGTCCGCGTCGACGGTCGGAAGATGCCCCGGTCGGCCGTCTGTGCGTTCGTCGACGCCGTTCGCGAGTACGTGACGACCCGCGGTGCCGACGGCGAGTCGCCGACCTTCTTCGAGACGATGACCGCCATGGCGCTGTGGCAGTTCGGCCGCGAGGATGTCGATATCGCCGTCCTCGAGGTCGGCATCGGCGGCAAGTACGACGCCACCAGCGTCGTCGACCCGGTCGCGAGCGCGGTCACCAGCGTCACGCTGGAACATACGGGCATCCTCGGTGACACCGTCGGGGAGATTGCCCGCGACAAGGCCCACGTCGCGCCGGCCGACGCGCCGCTCGTGACCGGCACGACCGGGGACGCGCTCGCGGCGGTCCGCGAGGTCGCCGGCGACGTGGTCACCGTCGGCCCGTCGCCCGAGGGGGGATCGGAACCCACCGCGCCGGACGTCCGCGTCGCCTACGGCGGCCGGACCAACCACACCGAAGCCGCCGTCTCGATCGACGCCGACGACTGGGACATCGAGACCGAGATCCCGCTGCTCGGCGAACACCAGGCCGTCAACGCCGGGATCGCGGCCGTCCTCGCCCGACAGGCCGGCGACGTCTCCGAGACCGACCTCGAGCGCGGCCTGCGCAGCGCCCACTGGCCGGGCCGGTTCGAGGTGCTGGACACCGAGCCGCTGGTCGTCCTCGACGGCGCGCACAACCCCGGCGCCTGCGAGGGGCTCGCGGCGACGCTCGAGACCTACGACTACGACGACCTCCATCTCGTCTTCGGCGCGATGCACGACAAGGACCACCGCGAGATGGCCGCCGCCCTGCCGACGCCGGCCTCGGTCGTGGCGACCGAGCCGACGCTGGACCGGGCCGAGGACCCGGCGGTCCTCGCCGAGGCCTTCGCCGACGCCGGTGCCGGCCGCGTCCGGACCGAGGCCGCCGTCCAGGACGCGCTGGCGACCGCGCTGGCCGAGGCCGACGGCGACGACTGCGTCCTCGTGACCGGTTCGCTGTTCGCGGTCGCGGAGGCCCGCTCCCGGTGGACCCGCACCGACGTTCCCAAGCGGATCCGGGACCGCTCGGACGCCCGCGACGCCCTCGCGGAGGCCAACGTCGCCACGGGCGACGTCGAGCGACTGGACGGCGATGCCGTCCACCGAGTCGTCAGGACGGCACTCCGGGATCGACAGGCGACGGTCCTCAAAGAGGAACTGCTACGGCTCGGCGGCGAGTGTGCCCTTTCGGGGATCGAGCGCGACGACGAGACCGTCGACGCCGTCCTGATGGGAACCGTGGCCCAGTTCGAGTCCCTCGTCGAGGCCCTCGAGGCCCGCTCGCGACCCCACGGGCTGGCCGACGTGGCCCGCGAACTGCGGGCGAGCCTCGAGATCGACGCCGACGACGAGTCCGGAACCGAGGCGGGGGCTCGGTCCGCCGACCGGCCGCGATCGGTCCCCAGCGCCGACGGCGCGAGTCCGTATCCCTGGACTGACCGGACGGCCGTCATGGGCATCCTGAACGTCACGCCCGACAGCTTCCACGACGGCGGCGAGTACGACGCCCTCGAGGATGCCGTCGCCCGCGCCGAGACGATGGTCGCGAACGACGTCGATATCATCGACATCGGCGGCGAGTCGACCCGTCCCGGTGCGGCCCCCGTGTCGGTCGACGAGGAACTCGAGCGCGTGGTGCCGGTCATCGAGCGGATCGCCGACCTCGACGCCCTGCTCTCGGTCGACACGCGCCGCGCCGCGGTCGCCGACGCCGCGCTCGAGGCCGGGGCGGACATCGTCAACGACGTCTCCGGGCTCGAGGACCCCGAGATGCGGTTCGTCGCCGCCGATCACGACGCGGGGCTGGTCGTGATGCACAGCATCGACGCCCCGGTGGTCCCCGACCGCGACGTCGACTACGACGACGTGGTCGCGGACGTGATCGACCAGCTCTCCGAGCGCGTGTTGCTCGCCGAAAAGGCCGGCCTCGATCGCGAGCAGATCATCGTCGATCCCGGCATCGGCTTCGGCAAGTCCGCCGCCGAGAACTTCGAACTGCTCGATCGGATCGACGAGTTCCGGGCGCTTGGCTGTCCCGTCCTTTTCGGGCACTCCCACAAGTCCATGTTCGCCAAAGTCGGCCGCGAGGGCGGCGAGCGACTCGAGGCGACCGTCGCGGCGACGGCGCTGGCGGCCGACCGCGGGGCCGACATCGTTCGGGTCCACGACGTGACCGAGAACGTCGCCGCGGTCCGGACGGCGCTGGCCGCGCGCGATCCGGAGCGTTTCAGCTGGGACTCGTAGGAACACCCACCGTTTCTCTCGGACGGATTCGTCCGCTCGTCAATCGTCGCCCGAAACGCTCGCGTCCGGCGTCCACTCGTCCGGCCCACAGCCCAGCGACCGGTGCGGACAGTGCCGGCAGTGGTCGCCCGGCGTCGTCTCCGCGAACGATGGCTCGTCGACCGCCGCGAGCGTCTCGCGGACCGACTCCCAGGCCGGCAGCTCCTCGGGATCGAACAGGTCGACGCGTGGACCATCAGTGTCGCCGACGTAGACGTAGCCGACCGCGGCGATCGGTTCGCCGACGCGCCGCTTGCAGGCCCGCAGATACAGCGCCAGCTGGACGGCGTCCTCGGGTGCGATCCGCTCGGCGGTGGCCTTGTAGTCCAGCACGGCGAGCCCGCCGTCGGGGAGCCGCCGGACCGAGTCGACGTAGCCGACCACGTCACCGCTCACGTCCGCGACGTCCTCGAGCGAGAAGGGCAGTTCCGCGGCCAGGGGCTCCCAGTCCGCGACCGGCCGGTCGAACCCGGGCGCGCCCGCCGCGAAGTAGCGGTCGATGCACGCGAGAACGGGTTCGCGGTACTCGAGGAGGTCCCGCGCGGTGAGCTGGCGGACGGCGGCCTCGCGCCAGGCCTCGCGACCGTCGTACTCGCGGTGGAAGGCCTCCTCTGCGACGTCGTGGAAGACGGTGCCGACGAGCCGCGAGGCCGTCTCGTCGGCTTCCGTCGCGGCCTCGTCAGCGCCGCCGGCCGCCGATCCCGCCGTCGCTGGCGGATCGTCGAACGCCCGGACGACGTGGTCGAGGTAGTGCTTGCGCGGACAGGTCTCGTGGGTGTCCATCGCGGAGTAGCTGTGTCGCATCGCGACGGGCAGTTCGGTCGCGGTCGCGAGCGTCTCGACGGGGAAGCGGACGGTGTCGGTCGTCAGCGCCGACGGGCGGCGACCGCTCGGGGTCCGGATCGGGGGTCCCGTGCCGTCTCCGTCACCCGCCTCGAGGCCGCCGTGGCTCGCGGCGTCGGCAGCGGGAAGGAGCGTCCCGTCCCGGAGCTGTCGGCCCAGTTCGTGGACCGTCTCGATCGCCGCGCTGGTCTCGAGGGGCTCGACGGGGCGGTCGCCGTAGCCGGCGTAGTAGGTGATCGTGCCGGGGGTCTCGCCGGCCGAGGCAGCAATCTCGTCGGTACGGTCGACCACGGTCTCGGGGTAGGTCTCTCGGACGGCCTCGACGCTCTCGGTCAGCGACGACCAGAGGTCCATCCGTCGGCCGGTCACCGACCACGCGATCTCGTCGGCCAGACAGGCGTCGGCGGTCTCGGCGGCGAGTTCGTCGTCGGCACCGCCGTACTCGTAGGTCGATCCGAACAGGAACAGGTGGTTCGCCGCGCGAGTGAGCGCGACGTGGAGGACCCGCCACTCCTCGGCGACGGATTCGGCGGCCAGGTCGGCCAACAGCGGCGAGTCGACGTCGTCGTCGAGCGTCGCCGCAAGCAGTCGGTCCCGGGCGCGGTCGGCGTAATCGCCCTCGACGCACCACTCTTCGTCCGAGAGGAAGGGGACGAGGACGGTGTCGAACTCCAGTCCCTTCGCCTGGTGGACCGTCATCACGTCGACGCAGTCCTCGGAGCGACTCCCCCGGGTGCGGTCGCTCCCGCCGCTTCGCAGCGTCGCCGCGAGCGCGTCCACGAACTCCCCCGAGAGCGACTGGATGACGCCGTCGGACTCGTAGGCCTCGACGAACCGCTCGATACGATCGAACTCGCGTCGCTCTTCGCTCGTACAGAACCACTCGAGCCGAGTCACGTCCCTGAACCGCCGCACGAACCCCGACAGCGGGTAAATGTCGCGGTACTCCTCGAGGGCCGCGAGGTGGTCCCGGACCGTCTCGAGTCGGTCGGGGGCCTCGAGATCGAGCGCCGCCGGCTCGGCGGCGGTCACGGCGTCGTACAGCGAGCCATCCCGGCGCTGGAGCGTCGCCAGATCGCGCTCGGTGAACCGGTACCGATAGAGTAACACGCGCCGGAGGTGGGCGTCCGCCTCCGGGTCGACCAGCACCCGGAGGTACGACAGCACCGTCTGCAGGCCGGGCGAGACCTCGCCCCGCGGCGAGCCCGACACCTCGTGGGGGATCCGCAGCGACCGGAGTTCGTCGGCCACCGCCTGCGCGTGGCGGTTGGTCCGGACGATCACCGCGAGATCGCCCAGCGAGCGCTGCGGGACGTTCTCGGCTTCACCGTTGAGCAGCCGCGAGACCGTCGTCGCGACCTGTGCCGGCGTCGACTGGGGGATCTCGTCGCTCTCGACCGTGACGACTCGATCCGGCGGCTCCGCTTCGTCGTAGCTCCCCTCGGTCCGGCCGTCCTCCCGCAGCGTCTTCGAGGACTGGTGGGCGTAATCGCAGGCGTTGGTCAGATCGAGAATCTCCTGGCGCGAGCGGAAGTTGAGCTCGAGTTCGATCCCGCGGTGGTCGTCCGCGGTCGTCGCCAGTCGGTCGAGCCCCTCGCGGTCGGTGCCGCGCCAGCCGTAGATCGCCTGGTCCTTATCGCCGATCGCGAGCAGGTCCGGCCGGTCGGGGCCGTCGGTGAGCTCGGTTAGTAACGAAAACTGGGTCGCGTCGGTATCCTGGAACTCGTCACAGTAGACCTGCGTCCACTGGCCGGTGATTGCCGGAGCGACCCCGTCGTCCTCGAGCAGCGTCGTCGCCGTTCGCACCAGTTCGTCGAAGTCGAGCGCTCGTTCGGCCTCGAGGTGGTCGTGGTAGTCCGCGTAGACGTCGGTGTAGTGGCGGGCCAGCCGGAGGAACTCGACGTAGTGTTTGAGCCGGCCGAAGGGCGTCTGCTCGAGCCGGTCCGTGGCCGATCCCCAGATCTCGTTGCCGAACAGCGCCCGCGGGAGGTGTTTCGTGGTCGGCTCCGCGAGGTCGAGCGCCTCGATCGCGTTCGTCACGCAGGTCTGGAGCGCCCGCAGGTAGCGGTCGATGTCCCGAACCACGTCCGCTTCCCGGAACGCGTCCGGCGCTTCGGCGATCTTCACCCGGCAGTACTCGATGAGCGTGCCGTAGTCGACCAGCGACTCGCGGGCGGTCTCGAGGTGGTCCTCGTCGTTGAACCACCGCAGCGCCTCGTTGTCGAAGGACAGCTCCGCGTCGGCGGTCCGCTCGAGCCAGAGGACGAACTCGTTGCACAGCTCGAGGGTTCGGATCGGCGGCAGCGCCGACCGGAGTCGCTCGGGGGTAATTCCCTCCCGACTCATCGCGGCGATAAAGTCGTCGACCGCGTCGGCGAGGTCGGCCGTCCCCTCGTCCGAGCGGGCCGAGGCGGCCGCAAACCCGTAGTCGTTGCTCGCGAGCAGCCGGCCGACGATGCGGCGGCGCTTGCGCTCGGTGACGACCTCGAAGTCGGGCGCGTAGCCGAGGTAGTAGGCGTACTCGCGGACGAGCCGGTAACAGAAGGAGTGGTAGGTGTAGACGTCGATCGCCGCGGCAGCCTCTGGCGAGAGCCGCTCGGCGACCGCGTCGCGGATGCTCGCGGCGGCCTCGTTGGCGAAGGTCAACACGAGGACGTCCTCGGGGTCGACGTCGCCGTGCTCGATGGCGCGTTCGATCCGCAACAGCATCGTCGTCGTCTTCCCGGTGCCGGCCCCCGCGTCGACGGACGTACAGGCCGCGTCGCTCTCGATGACCGCCCGCTGGTTGCCCTTGGGGTCGACGCCGGCCGCGAACGCGTGGCCGGGCGCGTCGCCGGCGTCGGCTCGGGTCGTGCCGCGATCGGTCCCGGCCTCGAGCCCGTCCGTCGGATCGCGGTCGGGGCCGCTGCGGCGATCCTCAGCCATCGAAGCCCACCTCCCGGGCGATGTAGTCCTGACAGCAGACGGCGTAGTCACACGTCGGACAGGCGTGGTCCTCGATCGCTGCCCACCGCTTTCCGGGGTCGTACGGCCCCGACACCAGCGCGGCGGCGACCGCCGCGAGCCGGTCGTCGACGGTCTCGTTGCGATGTTCGTGGGTCATCCCGAAGGTGTGGTGATCGACGTAGCCGTCGGTCAGGTCGACGATCTCGAGGCTCGTCTCGACGTCGTCGCGGACCCAGTTTATCGCCGTCCCCGACCGATCGGCGAGCGGAATCTGCACGTATCGGCAGGTCCGATCACCCAACTCGAGCCGGTCGCGGAGCCCGCGGAGGCCGTCGATGACGACGGCGGTCTCGAGGAGCGCGCCGACGGGAGCGGGGTCGAACGCCGCCGACTCGGCGTCGAAGTGGTCGGTAAAGAGGGCGGCGACGTCGCCTTCCCAGTCCGACCGGTACCGGAGGAGGCCAAGCGGCGCGACCGTCGGCACGAACCGGACGCCGACGAGCGACGAGCCGTCGGCGGTGACGTAGTCGACCGTCGCCGAGATCCGAACCGAGTCGGGAGCCGACGCCGACTCGTCCCCGCGGTCCGCACTCGATAGCTCGACCGTACTCGAGAGCGGCAGCCCCGGCCCGACGAGTTCGCCGCCGGTCGCTTCGGCCTCGAGCCGCTCGATCCCCGCGGCGTGGTCGGCGCCGACGGCATCGACGTACGCGGCGGCCGTCGCCTCGAGGACGCGCCGCTCGTGGCGGCGCTGGATCGCCGAATGGAAGCGCTCGTCGTGGTCGGCCCACAGCGTCGCCAGCCGGTCCGCGGCGACCGACTCGAGGGCCTCGCCGTCCGCGTCGGCGCTCCGAAGCGCATCACAGAGGGCGGTCCGCAGCAGGTCGACCCGGTCGCCGACCGCCGCCGGCTCGCCCGCGAGGTCGTGAACGTGGGCGAACTCGTACTGACGAGGACAGCGCAGGCCGGTCCGGAGCCCCTCGACGGAGAGGGTGGGAACGGCCTCGGCGTCACTCATCCCGGATCACCTCCCCGGCGGCGAACTCGAACTGCGACCGGACCGCCTCGGCGAGTTCCGGGTCGATATCGCCGTCCTCGAGGACGACCGCGATCTCCTCGAACAGCGCCTCGGTCTCGCCGAGGTCGGCCTCGCCCCCCGTACTCGCCTCCCGGAGGAGTCGCTCGAGTTCCCCTCGCGGCTGGGCAAGCAGCGCCTCGATGGCGTTGGTCTCGCCGTGGATCGCCGCCCCGGCCGTCGCGTCGACGGACTCGAGGGCGAGCCCTGGCGTCGCGTCGATCAGTTGCAGGTACCGCGACTCGTCGTGGGTCCGGCGCAGGCCGCCCGAGCCGCGCTCGTAGGAACACAGATAGAGGGCCCGCTCGGCGGCTCGAGCGCCGAGTGCGAGCCGGCGTCGGGACCGCTGGGCGTGGTAGGTCTCGAAGGGGTCGCCGACGTCGTCGGCGTCGACGGTCGCGAAGGTGTCGGCGATCGCGTCGACCGACGGATCGGTGACCGCGGGGTAGCTCGGCATCGACCGCAGCCACGCCCCGGGGAACAGCTGGGTGAGGAACTGCTCGCCGGGGTAGGTCTCGTCGATCAGATCGAGCAGGAAGACCGCCCGCCGCGAGTCGTATTTGAGGTCGCCGACGGCACAGACGGTGACGCCGCCGGACGGCGGCCGCGTCTCGACCGCGTGGACGTACGGCGCGTCGTACTGGATCGTCCGCCGGAGCATCCGGCGCAGCCCCTGCCAGTCCGGGCCCACGAGATCCGTCTCCTCGACGAACGCGGCGATCTCGAGGACGCGACGGACGCCCTCGTACCCCTCACGGGCGTCGACCCAGTCCTCTTCGCGGGCGATCCGTCCTTTCAGGTCAGTCCGCCGGATCCAGCGCTCGAGCGAGCGCCGGACGCTCGAGCCGGCGGTCTCGGCGAGCAAGTCCGTCGAGAACGCCGGCACTCGGGCCCGGAGCCGCTCCAGCGAGGCGGCGACCGAGTCGGGCCGGTCTCGCTCGGTGCCGGCGGGATCGGCGTCGACCCGCTCGAGGACGTCGCCGTCCCGTTCCCGCTCGCACTGGCAGGTGACGACCGCGTAGAGTTCGTTGACGGCGGGGTCCTCGGCCAGCGACGGGGTGCCGATCGTCGCCGTCGGGACGCCGGCCTCGCGGAGCCGCCGTCTGGTCTCGGGGACGCGTTCGATCCGCGGGACGGCAACGGCGAACGCGTCGAACGGCCAGCCGTGGCGGTCGCGCAGCGACTGGATCTCGGTGGCGACCGCCCGGGCCTGTTCGCGAGCGGTGTCGGTCCGGAGCCGTCGGGCCCGGCCGGCCGGCTCCGATTCCGCCGACGCGGTGGCCGCCGATCCGGCGTCACCGCCGGACTCCGCGCTCCGAGTCGACGCCTCGCCGGTCGCGAGGAAGCGCGTGATCGCCCGGTGTGGCGGCCCGTCGGCGTTCGGTCTCGGGGGCTCGAGCTCCTCGACCGAGAGGCCGGCCTCGGTCGCGACGGCGGCGACCCGGCCGGGTTCGACCCGTGTCCGCTCGACGCTGGCGTGGCGCTCGCCGAGACAGACGAGGTCGGCATCGGTCGACAGCGCGGCAAGGTAGCGGCGGTCGAGTTCGCGGTACTCCTCGAACTCGACGGCCAGCACGGCGTCGAAAGCGGCCGTCACGCGCGAGCGCAGGCCGTCCACGTCGGCCTCGAGCAGGTCGACCGCCCGCGGGATCACGTCCGCCCGCTCGACGTAGCCCCGGTCGGCGAGTTCGTCGTGGAATCGGTCGTTCATCGCGTAGAGGAAGGCCAGACAGTCGTGGGGGTCCTCGAGATCCGCGAGGCGAATCCGCTGGCGGGTCGCCTCGAGCAGGAGCTGGCCCACGTCGCGGGAAAACCCCTCGTGGGCGGCGGCGCGCTCGAGGTAGTCGGGGACGGATCGGCTCGCGCCGTCGATCACCACCGAGATGAGTTCGATACGCTCCTCGTACTCGAGGCGGTCGAGGGTCGGATCGTACGCTTCGATGGTCTTGGAGGCGTGTTCCGGCAGCGACTCGACGCGGGGCGAGCGGGGGCCGCCGGCGCGCTCGACGGGTGCGTCGGCCAGCGCCTCGGTCAGTGACGCCAGCCCCGCCGGATGCCGTTTCAGCACCAGCACGTTCCGCGGGCCGTGGTCGGCGGCGAGAGCGGCGTACTCGTCGGCGACGGTCGCGCGGAGGGCGTCGCTTGACGCGGGCGCGGGAAGGAGTTTACACGCTCCCTCGAGGGTTGGCGAGGACGGCATGACACGTCACCCTGTATGGCCGATTTCGTATTTAAATGTGCGCCACTCACCCGTCCGGTCGCTCGGAGACGGCTCGGCTCCCCTCCGTCCGCCTTCCGCAGTCCGACAATTCTTATATTGTCTACCGAATACCATACGGTATGGAAGACATTTTCGTCGCGCGAGTTATGTCAACGGATGTCTATACGGTCGCGCCGGACACGCTCGTCGAGGACGCCGCGAGCGAGATGCTCGACAACGGGATCGGCTCGGTCGTCGTCGTCGACGACGACAACCGGCTCGAGGGGATCCTGACGACGACGGACTTCGTCCGGATCGTCGCCGAGCGAAAGCCGAAAGACCGAACCCCTGTTTCGACCTACATGAGTACGGACGTCGTCACTGCCGGGGCACAAGATACCATCCGCGACGCCGCCGACGTGATGGTCGAACGCGACTTCCACCACATCCCCGTCGTCGACGAGGACGAGGGCGTCATCGGGATGGTCTCGACATCGGACCTGGCCGGCTACGTCTCGCGGGCGCAGGAGCCGAGTCCCGAGTAGTCCTTCGGCTTCGGCTCGGACTCCGACGGAGTCCCCCGGTTCGCCCGCGAGCAGCCACACGAGTGCCGATCCGCGGCCGGCGTCCGTCACTCCGAGTCGGTATCCCCCTCGGGCGCGTCGTCCTCGGTCATCCAGCGGACGACCTCGCCCAGTCGCTTCCGCAACCGCCGCGCCTCCGCCGGCGTCAGTTCGACGTCCGCGTGGCCGGTCGCGTGGTCCCCCGCCATCGCGTCGATACTCATCACGACCCGGTGGGTCTCGGGCCGCACCGAGATATCGGCCCGCTCCGGATACTCCCGCGGCGGCCCCATCTCGAGGTCGAGTTCCCCGCGCGTGACGCCGATCCGGACCCGCTCGGCGTCCTCGAGGTCGAACGAGTCAGTCCGCGCCTCCTCGGTCGCCGGCGCCTCGCCGGCGTCCGTATCGTTTCCGTCCATATTTCGAGAATAGGTGCCAGTCCACTTGGCTGTACGCCCGGCCGTCACTCGACGGCGAAGGTCTCCTCGTCCAGCAGCCGCCCGCCGGTCCAGCACTCTCGGGCGAACCAGAGAAAATACCCCATCGCGAAGACCGTTAGCGCGGCCGTGAGCAGCCACGGCACGCTTCCGGCGGCGAACCCGCGGAGTTGGGTGAGGCCGAACCCGCCACAGCCCGCGGCGAGGAGGCACACGCCGACGGCGGCCACGCGGGGCCAGCCGACGGTCCCCCCGGCGATCGCGAGTCGCTCCCGCGTCCCCGCGAGGAGGAGCGTGACGCCGACGGCACCGAGCCATCCGGCCGGGACCAGCGTCGAAATCGCTCCCGGATCGCCGCCGACGACGAACAGTCCGGCCAACAACAGGGTCGCGACGCCGCCGCCGGCGAACCCGCGGCGGACGACGGTCTTCGGTCCACTCATCGCTCGAGCGGTTCCGACGGAACGCAGTTATACTGTTCGCTGTCGAGCCCGATGCGGGCGGCCGCGCGTTGGCGCGGTGACGACGCCGCTCGCGCCGTCAGTCGTCGTCCAGCGGCGCGGTCACGGGCTCGACCCGCTCGCCGCGGGGCCCCTCGAGGTCGACCTTCGGGAGCAGGTCCCGCAGGTAACGGCCGGTATGGGAGTCCTCGAGGCGCGCGACCGCCTCGGGCGTGCCGGTCGCGACGATCTCGCCGCCGTTCTCGCCGCCCTCGGGGCCGAGGTCGATGATGTGGTCGGCGTTCTTGACGAGGTCGAGTTCGTGTTCGATGACGACGACGGTGTTGCCGTCGTCGGTCAGCCGGTGGAGGACGTCGATGAGCTTGCGCTCGTCCTCGCTGTGGAGCCCGGTCGTGGGCTCGTCGAGCAGATAGAGCGTCTCGCCGGAGTCCTTTTTCCCCAGTTCCTCGGCGAGCTTGATCCGCTGGGCCTCCCCACCGGAGAGCGTCGTCGAGGGCTGGCCGAGTTTCATGTAATCGAGACCGACGTCTTTCAGCAGCTTCAGCCGGCGGCGGATCCGGCTCGAGGACTCGAAGAAGTCGTAGGCCTCCTCGACGGACAGCTCGAGGACGTCGGCGATCGTCTTCCCCTTGTAGGTCACGTCGAGCGTGGCGTCGTTGTACCGCGCGCCGTCGCACTCCTCGCAGGGGACGTGGACGTCCGAGAGGAAGTTCATCTCGATCTTGACGGTTCCCTGCCCGCCACACTCCTCGCAGCGACCGCCCTTGACGTTGAACGAGAACCGCCCCTTCTTGTAGCCGCGCTGTTTCGACAGCTTCGTCTGGGCGAACAGCTCGCGGACGTAGTCGAAGACGCCGGTGTAGGTCGCCGGGTTCGATCGGGGCGTCCGGCCGATCGGTGACTGGTCGATCAGCCGGACCGTCTCGATCTGATCGAGCCCCTCGAGGCCGTCGTGATCGCCCGGAATGACCGACGTGTTGTCGTTCATCTCGCGGGCCAGCCCCTTGTAGAGGACCTCGTGCATGAGCGTGGATTTGCCCGAGCCCGAGACGCCCGTAATTGCAGTAAAGCAGCCCAGCGGGATGTCGACGTCGAGATCCGTTAGGTTGTGCTGGCGCGCCCCGAGGACGGTCAGCGCGCCGTCGGGATCGCGTCGCTCGTCGGGCACCGGGATCTGCTTGCGGCCCGAGAGGTAATCGCCGGTGATCGATGCCTCGGTCGCTTTGACCTCCTCGACGGAGCCGTTCGCGACGACCTCGCCGCCGCGCTTGCCGGGGCCGGGCCCCATGTCGATGACGTTGTCCGCCCGCCGCATCGTCTCCTCGTCGTGTTCGACGACCAGCAGGGTGTTCCCGAGGTCGCGAAGCTCCTCGAGCGTGTCCAGCAGGCGGTCGTTGTCCCGCTGGTGGAGCCCGATCGAGGGCTCGTCGAGGACGTACAGTACGCCGACGAGGCCGGAGCCGATCTGGGTCGCGAGCCGGATGCGCTGGCTCTCCCCGCCCGACAGCGTGGCGGCTTCGCGGTCGAGGGTGAGGTACTCGAGCCCGACCTCGACCATGAAGCTCAGTCGCGCGCGGATCTCCTTTAAGATCTCTTCGGCGATGACCTTCTCGCGCTCGGTGAGGTCGGCTTCCATCGACTCGAAGTGATCGAGGGCGTCGCCGATGCTCATCGCGTTGATCTCGGTGATCGAAGTGTCGTCGACCAGCACGGCGCGGCTGGCGGGCTTGAGCCGGGTGCCCTCACAGGCCGGACACTCCGTGACCGACATGTAGTCCTCGATGTGGTCCCGGGTCGAGTCGGAGTCGGTCTCGATGTACCGGCGCTCCAAGTTCGGGATGACTCCCTCGAAGCGCTTTTGCTTCCGGCGGGTGCCGTTCTTGGTGCTTCGCTTGAAGACGACTTCCCCGTCCGTGCCGTAGAGGAACGCCTGCCGGACGTCTTCGTCTAACTCCTCGAACGGCGTCGACAGGGAGACGCCGAAGTGTTCGGCGACGGCGTCGAGGCGGGTCTGGTAGTACGAGCGGTTGTAGCTCCAGGCCTCGAAGACGTGCTTGAGCGGCTTGGACTCGTCTTGGACGACGAGGTCTTCGTCGACCTCCTTGGTCTCGCCCAGTCCCTCACACTCCGGACAGGCACCGTGGGGCGAGTTGAACGAGAACGAACGGGTCTCGATCTCGGGGACGTCGATCCCGCAGTGCGTACAGGCCAGATCCTTCGAGAACTCGACGACGAAGCGGTCGTCCTCCTCGCGTTCCTCGCCCAGCGCGCCGGTCCGGCGGGCCTCCTCGCCGAGGTCGGCGGCGACTGCTTCCGAGGCGTCCGGAAGGATGACCTTCAGGACGCCCTCGGCCTCGGCAAGCGCCGTCTCGACGCTGTCGATGATCCGCGGGCGGGCCTCGGTCGAGACCTTCACGCGGTCGACGATCACGTCGACGGTGTGATCGAAGTTCTCGTCTAAGTCCGGGTCGTCCATCGTGAGATCGTACTCCTCGCCGTCGATCTCGACGCGGGCGTAGCCCTCCGAGACGAGTTCCTCGAAGAGGTCCTCGAAGGCCCCCTTCTGGTCGCGGACGACCGGTGCCGCGAGCTTGGCCTTGGTCCCCTCGGGCAACTCGAGGATGCGCTCGACCATGTTCTGGGCCGACTGCTCGCCGACTTCGCGACCGCACTCCGGGCAGTGGGGCGTGCCGACGCGGGCGTACAGCAGGCGCAGGTAGTCGTGGAGTTCCGTCACCGTCCCGACCGTCGACCGGGGGTTGTTCGCGGCGTTTTTCTGGTCGATCGAAATCGCCGGGGAGAGCCCCTCGACGGTCTCGACCTGTGGCTTGTCCATCTGACCCAGAAAGTTCCGGGCGTACGCCGAGAGGCTCTCGATGTACCGCCGTTGCCCTTCGGCGTAGACCGTCTCGAAGGCCAGCGAGGACTTGCCCGACCCCGAGAGGCCGGTGACGACGGTAAATTCCTCGCGGGGGATCGTCACGTCGATGTCCTTGAGGTTGTGTTCTTCCGCACCGCGGACGTCGATAGTGTCCTTGCTCATCGTTCGCTCGCGAATCGGGACTGTTCGGGGTCGCGATACGGTGTCGAATTCATTGTACTGAGTCAGTGGCCGGAAGAACTTAACGCGTCTGAATGCCCAATGCCATGGGGTGTGTTGACGTTCGAAATCGCCCCTCGAGCCGCCCCTTCGAACCCCACGGCCGTCGGCGACCGCGGGTCGCGACTTTCGCCCGTCTTTATGCCGCCGGGGCCGAAACGGGGCATATGGACGAGATCGATCTCGAGGAACTCGCGGCCTCGCTGACGCTCCGGGAGGAGAACCAGGCGATCAAGAGCTACCAGAACACGGTCGCGGTCGCCTGCCCGGCCTGTGACGAGCAGTTCGACGACCTCGTCGTCTGCAAGGAGAACCCGACGAGCCTGAACCTCTCGAAACAGCTTGATCTCTGTGTCGGGTCGGCCGACGGCAAGGGCGTCATCTTCACGCACAAAAAATAGCGATCCGGTACCGTCGATCGCTCCGTCGTCGCTCGAGTCGGGACCGCCGTTCAGACGCTCTACTGTGAGTCATTGCCGGTGGGACCGCAGGACGGTCGCGGTCCCACCGGGAAATCGTTACAGTAAACCGTATCAGGCCGAGGGCAGATCGCGATTCCACCCGGGGTCGTGGCCGGTCTGCTCGATGAGATCGGACCGACACGCCGGACAGTAGTCGGGGGTGGCGGATTTGCCTCGAGGGACGTACACCGCGTTGCCGCATTCCACGCACGCGTCCGCGACGATGGTTACACAGTCCGCACAGACGTTGAAGTCGTCGACCGTGAGGTCGCGCAGGGGTTCGAGTTGTTTATCCAGGAGATACTCGTCGATGACCGCCTGACAGCTGTGACACGGTTTCATAGCGATGCTTATAGGCCCATGTTACCATAGCGTAAATACTTGTCTCCGTGAGCGACGGCCGCACCGTCGCGCCTGCTCTCTCCGGACGGCCGCGTCGCTGGAATACGGACGAGTAAGCCGGACTAACGCCCGATTCCGACGGCGAGTCGTGACGGCGGGTCTTTCGGAAGTGTTATCCCCGAGTCGGGACTACGAGTGGTTGTAATGGCAAACGGTAAGGTTGACTTCTTCAACGACACGGGCGGCTACGGTTTTATTTCGACTGACAGCGACGAGGTAGACGACGACGAGGACGTGTTCTTCCACATGGAAGACGTCGGCGGTCCGGACCTCGAAGAGGGACAGGAAGTCGAGTTCGACATCGAATCATCCCCCAAGGGACCCCGCGCGACGAACCTCGTCCGCAAGTAATACCGACCGCCCGCTGTCGCTCATCGCGACGAACGGCGATCGCGTTTTTTCACAGCGCTACACACGATAGCGATAGTAGCCGCTGAAACGAGTTACACACTGATCGCAACGCTGTCGTGCGATCAGGTATGCAATGACTTTCAGCGGCTACTATTCCGCCACCCGTCCGTTCAAGACTGCGGCGGCGTCCGTCTCGGCCCCCTCGAGTCGAACCGTCGCCCGGCCCCACCGCCGGGACCAAAGTGACTTCGGCCGGCAGCCCCAAGGGCGACCATGAGCGACGACGCCGCGGACCCGCTCGCGGTCGAGGACGTAGTCGAGTACTGTCGCACGCAGGCCGGTCTGCTCTCGGGCAGCGTCGAGACGATGGCCGCGGAGGCCGACGACCTCCTCGACGAGATCGATGCCGAGATGGCCGAGATCCGCTCGCGCCTCGAGGCCCTGCCCGACGAGGTGCCGGCGACCGAAACCCCCTCGACCGCCGACGTCCCCGACGCCAGCGAGGTCGACGTCGCGGCGATCGAGGAGTTACAGGCGGAACTCGAGGAGAAACAGTTGCTCGTCGAGGCCAAACAGGCCCGGATGCAGGCGTTTCAGGACCTCGCGGCCGACTACACCGACCTCGCCGAAGAACTGGCTGCGGACGCCGAGGACGGCCAGACGGCCCTGACCCGTGTCATCGAGTTCGAGGCCGACGCCGACGCGCCGGCCTACTTCGACGAGCGGGAGACGATGCTCGAGACGGCCGCCGCGTCGGCGGATTCGACCGCCGAGTAGCAGTCCGGAAACGAGCGGCCGCGGCGTTTCGGCCCGCCGCGTACCGGTTCGGACGACAGTCCTCGTTCCCGACGACAGTTCGTGAAACCAACCGGAACGTTGATTGTGGTATGTATTGTCGTGGCACTACATGACAATCGACTACAGCGATCGCGAGAAGTCGTACGAACTCTATCGGAAGGGGAAACGGGAGGGGACGTGGGACCCCGACGAGTACGACTTCGAGCGGGATCGGGAGGACTGGGAGTCGTTCACCGAGGCGGAACAACACCGGTTCCTCGCGACGTGTTCTGGCTTCTACGACGGCGAGGAGGACGTCACCCGGACGCTCGCGCCGTACATGATGGCGCTGGATGCTCTGCCCAACGAGGAGTTGCCGTTCGACACCGTCCAGGAGGAGATGTATCTGGCCCAGCAGGTCTACGAGGAGGCCAAACACACCGACCTCTTCAGCCGATACTTCGAGGAGGTCTTCGGCACGCAGGAGACGGCTCCCTACCGCGAGGGCGGGTATCAGGAGCAGGGGTACAGCACGGACGACCTCTACGACACCGCTGATTCCCTCCTCGCGGCGATCAACGGCGGCGACCGGACCGAACTCGTCTACACCCTCGGGGAGGCCTACCTGAACTACATGGGCGTCGTGGAGGCGCAACTCGCCCGCGGCGGCTATCTCAGCTTCGACCAGATGATCGAACTGAAAGCCGAGGAGATGGGCCGGGACATCGTCCTCGAGTCGTTCCAGGAAGCCATCGGCAAGGTCCGGCAGGACGAGACCCGCCACATCGAGAACGGCCGCTGGGTCTTACGGCAACTGGCCGAGGCCGAACCGAACATCGTCACGGACGTCTACGAACCCCGCATCGAGGAGTACGTCGAGAACCGACTGCTCGCCGACCCGATCTACGACGAGCAGCCCTTCGACGGCTACGACCAAGAGAAGATCGGCAAGCAACTCATCCAGTACCTGCAAGACACCGTCGACTACATCGGTGCCGACCGGTTCGACCGATACGGCGACGTCCGGGCCACCCTCGAGGAGCGACAGGCCGCCGACTGACCGACCCCGATCGCAACGTCGAAACCGCACCCGTCGCACCCGGCACCACCGCCGCGGCCGAAATGGAGTTCCCCGTGCCGGGACCGGTCAAGATCGTCGACCACGCGCTCACGCGGGCCGCCCGCCGCGGCGCACTCGGCGTCGTCGACGTCAGCGGCGAGCCCACCCGGGGACATCTACGACGAGGACCCCTGAGCGGGGATTCGGC
Source organism: Natrinema mahii (assembly GCA_000690595.2). Classification (GTDB taxonomy): domain Archaea; phylum Halobacteriota; class Halobacteria; order Halobacteriales; family Natrialbaceae; genus Natrinema; species Natrinema mahii. The sequence continues at coordinate 128,807 of JHUT02000007.1, forward strand.
CGCCGCCCCTCTTCTCGCCGCCTCGAGATTCGTTCGACCGAGCCGGGACCGACGGCCGTCGCCTCGAGCGGTGCGACCGCGGTCGCCGAACCGACTTGTCACTGGCCGGTACGTCGGACGCTGGGGCAGACGACCCGCAGTCTGCCGCGATACCTTCCCGAGGGGCGGAAACAGGGACACATACTTATACTGGCGCGGCTGTCACGTTCATCCGATGGTGTTCGCCCCTATTTCGTCGATCACGTTCGATGCCAGCGATCCGGCCACGACGGTCGCGATCGGACGGCTGTTCGCGTACCTCGCGATGGGCGTCGCAGCCGTCGTATTGCTCTATTACGCTATCATCTACGTTCGAGAGGTGCTTGCGGTCGAAGCCACGACCGAACAGTGGTATCTGTTGATCGGGATCGGCGCGGCGATCGTCTACGCCGTCTCGGGCGTCGCCTCGCTGTTGCTCGAGCCCGCGTGGATCGGCCGGTTCGTCGACGGCGCGATCCTCTTTTTCTTCCTCTTTATTGCGTTGGCGATCCGCGCGATGTACCACGACCAGCCGGCCGCGGGCGACCGGTCCCGGCTGTTGCCGGCGTGGGCGGACTACGTCGTCATCGCCGGCTTCATCGCCGCGTGGTGGGGGGCCTTCCTCGTACAGACTGCCTCGACCCGGCTGGTGGTCGCGGTCGGCTGGATCGTCACCTCCGCGTGGGCGGTGTTGTACGGCGTCCGGGCCGTGCGGGTCCACGAGGGGACGACCTTCGCCGCCCTGACGCGGCACCTGCTGCCGGCGATCGTCTGTGTCACTGCCGTCGTCTTCGTCGATCTGGTGACGAACCACCTCGCGGGCTACGGAGCGCTCGCCGACGCCGCCTGGCTCGTCGGCACCTCGCTGGTCGCCGCCTTCCTGTTCAACACCGCCGTCGCGATCCGCCAGCAGGGCGGCGAACTCGAGCGGATGTACGACTGGACGACCTGGCGCGACCAGTCCTTTGACGAGAGTTCGTTCGAGTAGTCGGGGATAGCGCGTCGGGCCGATCAGAGTTCGCCCCGCAGGACGACTTCGTTGTCGACCCGCCGGAGCATGTCCTCGGTGACGACGTAGTCCTCGTCGTCCTCGCCCTCCCAACCGACCGAGGCGAGGACCTGCTCGGCCAGACTCGGGTCGGGATCGACGTATGCGCTGCCGTTCTCGACGCTCGCGACGATTCCCAGTTCCTTTCCTTCGACATCGACGACGGTCTTGCCGACCGCGTCGTCGGTCAGTGGTGCTGTCACGGCGGGACGCTACGGCGAGGATCGGGGTAAACGATCGGCCGTCCCGTGCCGGTGGGGGACGGCCGCAGGCGAGGACCGGCCGGAATCCGGTCGGTTTCGGCTGTGTGCCCCCGGACTATTTGACGCTGGATGCCGACGGTACGCCTGACGGAACGCGGACCGGCCGCACCACACGTACCCATGACACAGACACTCGAGATCGGTGACGATCTGGCGGAGCGCATCGAAAGCCACTGCGAGGAGGGCCAGTCGCCCGAGGAACTCATCGAGGAACTGGTCTCGATGTACGAGACCGAGGGCGCGTTCTTACAGGAGGGCTACTCCGAGTAACGGGGATGGGCCTCGAGTACCCCTTCTTTCTGGTCAACTTCAAGACCGCCGAGGGGACGGCCGGCGACGACGGCCTCGCGTTCGCGGAGACGATCGACCGCGTCGCCGACGAAACGGGGCGTCGGTTCGCCGTCGCCCCGCAGCACCCCGATCTCCGACGTGTCGCCGAGCGAACCGACCTGCTCGTCGTCGCGCAGGCGGGTACCCCGCGGGCGGCGTGTGGCGTGGGCGATCTCTCCCTCGAGGCGGTCGCGGCCGCGGGGGCCGACGCCGTCTTCGTCTCTCATCCGGAGAACGAGGCCGCGTTCACGGCCCTCGAGCGCGCGGTGGACCGGTGTCGCGAACTGGGCCTCGACTCGATCGTCGCCGTCGAGAGTCGGGCGACGACCCGGATGGCGCTGGCCGCCGAGCCGGACTGTTTGCTCTTCGAGCGGCCGGCCGACATCGGCAGCGACGCGGGGCTGCTCCGGAGCGATCCCGAGCGGATCGCGGCGTTCGTCGAGACGGTCGCCGACGAACGCCCGGCGACGAGGACGTTCGTCGGCGGCGGGGTCCGCACCGCCGCGGACGTCGCCCGCGCGTTCGAGTGTGGCGTCGACGCGACGGGGGCCGCCTCCGCGGCCCTCGAGGCCGCCGACCCGGAGTCGTGGCTCCGGTCGATCGCGACGGCCGTGCCCTCGACCGGAGCGGCCGACTGACTGCGGTTCGCGGTCGAGCGGCTCGCGACAGTTCGGTTCGCGGGACAGTCAGTCGTCAGTAGGTGTGCAGGAGCCTGACACTCAAGTGGCTGGTCGGCGTACGGTCCGGTATGCACCAACTGGTCGCGCTCGACGACTCGGAACCGGGGTGGGCGTCCCTCGAGTTCGCCTGCCGGGAGCATCCAGACGAACTCACCGTCGTCCACGCGGTCGATCCGACCGACAGCGGTTACGGCGAGATGGCGCATCTGGGTCCGGAGGTGCTGCTCGAGCGCCAGCGGGAGGCCGCCGAGGAGTTGCTCGCCGAGGCCGAGGACCGCGCGGCCGAGTACGACTGTGCGCTCGAGACGGAGACGATCGTCGGCCAGCCGGCCGAGACGATCGTCGACTACGCCGTCGAGAACGGCGTCGACCGAATCGTCGTCGGGAGTCACGGTCGGACCGGGTTCTCGCGGGTGCTGCTTGGCAGCGTCGCCGAACGGATCGCCCGACAGGCACCCGTCCCCGTGACGATCGTTCGCTAGTCGCTCGTTCGTCGTTACAGTACTCGCTCGTCTACCAGTGCGGTCCGTTCTCGGTCTCGCCTCGCCGACAGCGCACGCCACCGTCTTCCGGCTGACCGAATCCGGCTACGAGTAGTCGACGATCACGTCCTCGAGCGCCTCCCGATCGAGTTTTCCCATGTCCGTCACCGGAAGCGCCTCGAGGACGACGATGTCCCGCGGCCGCTTGTATGCCGCCAGGTGGTCTTCGGCCCACTCGAGCAGGTCGCCTTCGTCGAAGCCATCGTCGACTGGGACGACGGCGGCGACGACCGCCGCGCCCCTGGTCTCGTGGTCGCGGCCGGCGACGGCGGCGTTTGCCACGTCGGGGTGGGTCTTCAGCACTTCCTCGACTTCGGCGGGGGCGATCGAGAAGCCGCTGGACTTGATCATGTACTTGCGCCGGCCGAGGAAATAGAGTTGGCCGTCCTCGGTCAGCCGGCCGATGTCGCCGGTCAGGACGTAGCCGTCGTGGAAGGCGGCCTCGGTCTCGTCGGGCTTGTTGAGATACCCCTCGAACAGCGAGGGAGACTCGACGGAGATCTCGCCGGTTTCGCCCCGCGGGACCGGCTCGTGGGTGTCCCAGTCCCGGATCACGATGTCGGTCTCGTAGACCGGCTTGCCGACGAACCCCTCCTCGACGACGGCCAGTCCCTGCGTGAACGTGTCCCTGGTGTGTGTCTCCGTCAGACCGTACGACGCCTCGTACATCTCCGAGTCGGTCGTCTCGGCCCACTCCTCGCAGAGGGACTCGGTCAGCGCCTGGCCGAAGCTCGTCACCGGCATCGACTCGAGCGAGTCGAGCTCGCGGTCGTCGGCCGCGAGCAGGGGCAGGATCTCCCGGACCATCGGCGTCGTGATCCAGCCGTTCGTGGGCTCGTGGGCCGCCAGTGCCTCGACGTAAGCCTCGGGGTCGTACCGGGTGAGGAGGACGACCGTCCCGCCCTGTACCATCGGCGAGTCGACGGCGTTGAGTTTCCCGGCGACGTGAAAAACCGGCATCACCGCGAGGTGGCGGGTCTTCTCGTCCTGCTCGGACAGCGCCGAGGACGTGGCCGCGGCGAAGAGGACGTTCGCGTAGCTGTGCATACAGCCTTTCGGCAGGCCGGTCGTCCCCGAGGTGTACTGCAGCAGACAGATGTCGGCCATGGCCACCTCGACGGACGGCGGGTCGGCGGGCGTCTCGGCGAGGACCGAGTCGAAGTAGCGAACTCCGTCGGATTCGGGCCGGCGCTTGGACTCGATCGCGGCCGCCATGTCCTCGTGGATCGCGGGCACCGGCTCCGCGGGCAGGTAGGTCTCGAGGCGCGCGTAGACGATCTCCTCGAGCGGCGTTTCGTCCCGAACGGCCTCGAGAATGCCCGCGTGGGTGTCGCCGGCGACCGCGACCTGCGCCCCGCCGTCCTCGAGCTGGTAGGTAACGCGGTGGTCCTTCGACAGCGGGCTGCAGGGGCTGACCCGCATCCCGAGTTTCTGGGCGGCGTAGTAGGCGACGGTGTACTGCGGGCAGTTCTGCAGGAGCAGGAGGAGGGTGTCGCCGTGACCGTACCCGCGGTCGTCGAGGAACGTGGCGAAGCGGTCGATCGCGTCGCCGAGGTCGCCGTACGTGATCTCGGTTCCGTAGTAGTCGATCGCGACGGCGGCGGGCCGCTCGGCGGCGTGATGAGCGACGTACTCGTGGAGCGGTCGCCGGCCGAGCGGGAACGCGGGCTCGCTCGGCACTCCCTCCGGGAACTCTCCGAGAGCTGTGGTAACCATGCCCGCGCCGTCACGACCGAGCCCTAAATTCGTTCCGCTCGATCTGTTCGATCGGCGGAGTATCTCCCGTATCGATGCTGTACGACCGGTCTATCGGTTCTCCGGATTCAGGCCCGGTACCCAAGGGATTCCACTACGTACCGCCCGTCGTAACTGGACAAACTAATTAAGGTCCGCCACAGTCCCGATTACATGAACGACCGCTACGACGTAGTCATCGCCGGTGCCGGTCCCGCCGGCGCACAGTGTGCCCGCGATATCGCCGCCAGAGGGTACGACGTCGTCGTCCTCGAGACCGAAGCGGAGGACGAGTTCCCGCGCCAGAGCAACAAGTCCACCGCGGGGACCTTCCACTCGATGATGGCCGCGTTCGGCATCCCCGACGACGTGGTCATGCAGTACACCGACAGCGTCGTCCTCGAGTCGCCGACCGAACACTACGTCCGGAACCAGCCCGGTGCGGTACTGGAGTTCGCGGACTTCAAGCGCTACCTCGTCGCGGACGGCCGCGAGAAAGGCGCGGAGTATCGGTTCGACGCCCGCGTCACCGCGCCGATCATGGAAGGCGGCGAGATCGCCGGCGTGAGATACAACGGCGACGAAGAGGTGTATGGCGATATCGTCGTCGACGCGACGGGGCCGAGCGCCCCCCTCGCGAAGCAACTCGACGTCGTCGATCTCAAGCGCGAGAACCACGCCATCGGCATCGAGTACGAGTTCGAGGGGATCGATATCGACCGCCCCGGCTTCGCCGACCTGCGGGACGCGATGATGCTCCGACTCGACCACGAGATCGCGCCTGGCGGCTACTCGTGGATCTTCCACACTGGCGAGGACACCGCCAAAGTTGGCCTCTGTTACATCCAGAACGAACACCACAGCCGCTACGCCAAGGACGGCCACACCATCGACGACTACATGGAACACTGGCTCGAGACCGATCCCCGATTCAGCGAGGCCGAAAAGATCGCCGGCAAGCAACACCGCGGCTCGGCGCACATCCAAAAGCCCGGCCAGCTTCACACCGACCGGTTCATGGCCATCGGCGACACGGTCCCGACCGTCGACCCGCTCTGGGGCGAAGGGATCAACAAGTGCATGCAGTCGGGCCGGGTCGCGGCCATGGCCGCCGACAGCTGTCTCAAACACGACGACATCGCGCCCACCGCCGAGAACCTCGCGGTCTACGATACCCTCTGGCACCGCGACGTCGCGCCCAACGTCGACAACCGGCTGCTGATGACTCGCCTCCTCTATCTCGCGCCCAACGAGCGCTACGACAAGCTCATGCGGGACCTCGAGCGCCTCGACGACGACACGCTGGCAAAGGCGAACAAGGGGAACTTCCGTGCCATCGCGCGCCTGCTCGAACTCGAGGACGCGCCGCTGCTCGTCCAACTCGCGAAACAGCACCTCGACATCGATCTCCGATCGCTGGTATAGGCGGCGGCCGCCGGCCCGCGATACCGAACTGACCCGCGACGATCGAACCGCTTGCCGCGTTCTCAGTCGAGAAACAGCGTCTCGAACGAGCGGACGCTCTCGTCGGTCCCGGCGATGACGACCTCGTCGCCCGCCTCGAGGACGAATTCGGCCGGATCGAAATCGGTGATCGTCTCGCCGTCTCGAACGGCAGCGAGGACGGTACAGCCGGTCCGGGAGCGCACGTCGGCGTCGACGAGCGTTCGCCCGGTCAACTCGCCGGCGGGGAGTCTCACCACGTCGATCTGTCTGTCGACGGCCAGCACCTCCTCGTCCTCGAGGACGGTCGAGGCGAGCATCCGCCCGCTGACGGTCGCCAGCGACTGGACGTAGTCCGCGCCCGCCCGATACAGTTTCTGGACGTTCTCCGTGTCGTTGGCCCGGACGACGATGTCGACCGACGGATCCAGGTCACGGACGACGAGCGTGGTGAAGATGGCGGTCGTGTCGTCGTCCAGCGTGATGATCACGGCCGACGCGTCGTCGATGCCGGCCTCGGCGATCGTCTCCGGATCGCGTGCGTCGCCGACGATGTCGACGCCGTCCTTGTCGCCGCTGTCGAGGACGGTCACCCGGGTGTTCGTCGCCGCGAGCGCCTCGCCGGCCGCCGCGCCCGCCTCGCCGTAACCGGCGATCACGACGCTCTGGGCCGCGAAGGGGTGGACCGTCGACGCGGCCTCGGCCCGCAACTCGTCGATCCGGTCGGGTTCGCCCGCCACGAGCAGCCGCGTCCCCGTCTCGAGGTCGCGGTCGGGCGGGATCGGGCTCTCGAAGTCCCCGTTGAACCAGGCCCCGATCCCGTCGACGCCGAACCGCTTCCGGAGCCCGACCGCGTCGGCGGTCCGTCCACAGAGATCGCTCCCCTCGGCGATCGAGAGTTCGACGAGTTCCAGGTCGTCGCCGATCTCGACCCCCTCGTCGACCGCGGTCGTGACGGCCGTCGGCACCCGGTGGGCGAAGCTCTCGCCGAGCAACTGTCGCGGCGAGAGTACCTCGTCGGCCCCCGCGATCCGGTGGTACTCCCCGAGGCGCTGGTCCTCGACCAGCGTCACGACTCGAATCTCGGGGTTGGCCTCCCGCGCCGAGAGGACGATGCTCGCGTTCGTGTCGTCCGCCGCGTCGGCCACGACCGCCCGCGCCCGTTCGATCCCCGCATCCTCGAGGACGTCGATGGATTCGGGGTCGCCGTGGACCACCCGTCGGTCGGTCTCGTGGAGTTCCCTCGCCGCGCCTTCGTTGGACTCGACGACGACGTACTCCTGCCCGCGGGACTCGAGTTCCTCGATGAACGCCTCGCCGCGGGGCGAGTACTCGCAGACGATGACGTGGTCCTCGAGGTCGGACGCGGTCGTCGGGGCCGTCGTCGCGAGCGCCGACCGGAGCCACGGGACGGCGAAGATGTCGACGCCCGTGAGGATCAGTCCGATTCCCGTCAGCTGGAGCCCGATCATCAGGAAGTTCATCTGGGGCGTCGACCAGGGCGCGTCCTCGCCGTAGCCGGTCGTCGTAAAGGTCTGGAAGACGACCTCGAGCGATCGATAGAGCGGTTGGGGATCGTTCTCCCACGTCGCCATCCCGTAGTTGTACAGCAGCGTGGCGGCGACGGTGGTCCCGGCCACCAGCGCGAGATAGGACCCGACCCGACGCGATCGCCACAGAGACATACACGTTCTATTCGACGGGTGGCTGTTGACGGTATCGGTCGGCGACCCCGGACGACCGCCCCGGTGCCCGTCGTATGAGGGGACGAATCGTCGATGACACGGCTACGCACGCCGCTTTCGCCGCCAATTTATACGTCCGCCACCGACATCCGGCGGATGGTTGCCCTCGAGAACCTCGTGTTGGTGTTCGTCGCCGGCTTCGTCACGGCGCTGGCGACCGGCCTCGGTGCGCTCCCGTTTTTCTTCTTCGACGGGATCAGCGATCGACGTAACGTCGTCCTCTGGGGGCTGTCCTCGGGGATCATGGTCTCGGCGTCGCTGTTCGGGCTGATCGAGGAGGGACTGGCCGAGGGCACGCCGCTGGAGATCGCGATCGGCATGGTCGCCGGCGTCGCGCTGGTCGTCATTGCCCACGACGTCCTGATGGACACCGAGATCGACCCGCGGGAGTACGAGCAGGCCGACTTCAAGAAACTCGTCCTCATCCTCGGCGTTCTGACCGTTCACAGCTTCCCCGAAGGAGTCGCGGTCGGCGTCTCCTTCGCGGACCTCGGCCTCGAGGGCGGTGCGCAGTTCCTCGGCTTTACCGTCCCCGTCCTGGCGATCTTCATGACGATCGCGATCTCGATCCACAACGTGCCCGAGGGGACCGCGATCTCGATCCCGCTGCGTTCGATGGGCGTCTCCGAGTGGAAGATGGTCTGGTGGGCCGTCTTCTCGAGTCTCCCCCAGCCGGTCGGGGCGGTGCTGGCGTTCGGCTTCGTCCGCTACGCCCGGGAGTTCCTGCCCTACGGCTTCGGCTTCGCCGCGGGCGCGATGATCTATCTCGTCCTCACCGAGTTCATTCCCGAGGCGCTTGACGTCGGCGAGGGGCTCCCTCGCGGCGGCAAGCCGGAACTGGCCGCCGGGATCGCCGTCGGCGTGGCCGTGATGGTCCCGCTTGCGTTCATCTGATCCCGGTGGGTCCCGGATCGTCGTCCCGTTCCGGTAGGAATTTCACCGCGCCTGTCGTACTGCCGAGAAATGTTTGACACGATCGTGCTTCCGACGGACGGCAGCGACCACGCCGAGGCCGCCGCCGAGACCGGTATCGACCTCGCGACTGCCCACGACGCAGCGGTACACGTCGTCTGCGTCGCCGATACCGGGCCGCTTGGCGATCTCCGTCTCCCGGGCGAGGCCGCAAGCGCCGAAGACGCGATGCGGGGCCGAGCGCAGGAATCCGTCGACGTAGTCGTCGAGGCCGCCGAGGCCGCCGGCCTCGAGACGACCGGAACGGTCCTCGACGGGCCGCCGGCGGAGGCGATTCTGGAGTACGCCCGCGACGTCGACGCCGACCTCATCGTCATGGGGACCCGCGGTCGGGGCGGCGTCCACCGGATGGCGATGGGCAGCGTCACGGACCACGTCGTCCGGTTCGGCGACGTGCCGGTCTTCGTCGCCAACTCCGAATCGAGCGTCGAGTGAGCCGTTCCTGACCGGGGCGAGCGGCCGGTCGCGGCTAGCGGACGATCTCGTTGATCGCTTCCGTCCGGCGGCCGATCGACCAGCCGATCAGTGCGACCCCGGCGTAGATGCCAAGCGCCGGCAGGGCATAGATCGGCGCGGCCGCCTCGGACGCGAGTCCGACGGCATCGAGCGCCAGCGCGATCACCAGCGAGAGCAACAGGAGCGCGATACCGATGTCTGCAAAGCGCATGTTCGGCAGCTCCCGGGGAGCGGACTGGAGCCGCCCGATCGCGTAACACAGCAGCGTCACGCTCGCCCAGCCGGCGATCAGCGCCAGCCCGGCCGACACCGGTTCGTTCGGGAGGTATCGCGGGAGCAGCCAGAGATGAACGAGTCCCGCCACGGCCAGCGCACTCCCCAGTAACACGACCACGAACGGTCGTCGATCGTCACTCATTGGTTTCCCTGACTCTCTCCCGTTCTATTACTGTTTTGTCATCGGTACGGTCGGCGACCGCCGCAGCCGGTCTCTCGGGCGCGTTCCCGGTTCGACCGCGACCAGTCCGCCGTCGCGTCGGCCGCGCGATCAGGAGTCGGCCGCGAGCAACTCGTCGGCGCGGGCGATCTCGGCGAACTCGCCCTCGAGGTGGGCCAGCGCGGTCCGGTGGACCGTTTCGGGGTCGAACGAGTCGCCGTCGAACGTCCGCCCGAACGTCGCGGTCGCGTCGGCGACGACGATCGGTTCGAAGCCGAGGTTCTCCGCCATTCGGGTCGTGGTCGAGACGCAGTGGTCGGTCGTGAGCCCGACGAGGACGAGCGTCTCGATCTCCCACTCGCGGAGTCGCTCCTCGAGGGCCGTCCCGACGAACGCGCTGTTGACCGACTTGACGAGCGTCGGCTCGCCGTCGACCGGCGCGGTCTCGGGCTTGAACGCGAACCCCGCCCCGTCGCGCCGGAGCGGCGAGTCGGGCTCCGTCGAGTCGTGCCGGACGTGGACGATCGGACGATCCGCCTCGCGCCAGCGCTCGAGCAGGGCGGCAGCGTTGGCTTCCGCGTCGGGGTTGTTCCGCTCGCCCCACGACGGGTCATCGAACCCTCGCTGGAGGTCGACGAGGACGAGCGCGGCGTTCCGGAGCCGCTCGGGAGGTGTCCTCTCGCCGGTCATGGCAGCCGTGCGGCAGGCTTCGGGTGCGTTCGCGTGATCGTGATCGGGCACGTCGACGGGGCCTGCTCCTCGTCCGACGAGAGCATGTACTGGGGCCACTCCCGGTCGCCCTCGACGCCCCAGTCGCCGATGTCGGCGTGAGGACAGACGCCGTCGTACTCCTCGAGACGGTCCTGGATCACGTCGCGGGCGCGCTGGCCGGCCTCGGTGTCGGCGGTCACGTCGAGGGACTCGAACAACGCCCGCGGCTGGAACGTGATCTCGAGGCCGATCGGACAGTACCGGCTCCTGCGCTCGTCGTAGAAGGGAGCCCGGCAGGTCGGGAACATGGGTTTGCCGCCGAGACAGAACTCCCAGTAGGGATCGTCGGGGTCGGTCGGGATGTCCGCGGGCCAGGGCTCGGGATCGTGACAGTGCAGCGTCTGTAGAACGTGCCAGAGCGCGTCGTGGTACTCCCGCTCCGACAACGGCTCCGCAGGCGGTTTGAAAAAGGTCACCAGCGACGCCCGGTCGGAGTGATCCTCGTAGACCTTGAGGTACTCGAGGAGCCGATCGCGCAGCGTCAACAGCGCGTCGGCGTCGCTCATCGACGGCACTGCGGTGTAGATCGGCTCGCCGTCCCGGACCGATTCGGCCCCGAAGAAACACGGAAACGACGTGCCGTTTCGCTCGCCCAGTAGCCCCTCGCGAAACGAGTGCCAGTGGTCGGCGACCCACTCGGGAGCCGCGCCGGTGCGAACGCGCCGATCGAGCGTCTCCTGGTCCATCAGCGACTGGATGCCAGGTTCGTTCATCGTACGTGCCCCTTTGGGCTCACGAACATGTAGGTTCCGCTCGTTCCGGTCGACCGGTAACGATCGCTCCTCGAGGGCGTCCGTTTCGATCAGTGTCGGGTCACTGCCCTCGCGGTCGACTCATCCCCAGCGCCGGTTCCGCGAGGACGCGATGTCGACGCCGCGGCTGTAGTAACAGACCGGCGTCCCAGTCGGCGCGTCGAACCCGTTGGCTTCGAAGAGCGTGTTCCGCTCGATCTCGGCCGTCGCCGGTCGGAGCGTCCAGGGCTCGTGGTCGATGTCGGCGTAGCGAAGCGTCCCGTCTCGAGCCGTCGTGTAGTAACGGTAGCGTTCGGTGAGAAACGCCGCGAGCGAGCCGGGCTCGGGCGTGAACGCGTCCCCGACCGGTTCGTAGGTGCCGACGAAGTCGGCCGGGGCGGCACCCGGATGCCGGCGCTCGCTCTCGAAGGCGATCCCGCCATCGGTCCCGGCGATCTCGATGTCGGCGTAGTAATACGGCAGCCGGTGGAACAGCCGCGCACCGAGGACGCCGAGAATCCCCTCGGCATCGAGGCTGAAGAAGTAGACGCCGGGCTCGCCGTCCCGGGTGACGTAGGTCCGGAGGTTGAGTTCGGGCAGGTCGACGCCCGCAGCCGCGGGGACGCCCCGCGGGCGCACGTCGACGTTCAGGTAGGGGACGACCGAGAGCCACGCCCGACCGTCGTCGGTATCGACCTCGAGGTCGTCCGGCAGTCGGGCCGCGACGATCTCGGGCTCGACGGGCCAGTTGGCAAAGAGCAGGTGCCGCCATCCCATCGCGATCGGGAGACTCATACTCTAGTTAGCGTCCGAGCGCGTGAAAGGACGGCCCCAAACGTTGTCAATCCCGGTCCCTCGGTCCTGTCGGACCCGTACGAGGGCCACCGTCAGGTCCGATCGGAGTACACCGTCTCCGGTAGCCAGCCGCCGTCGACCTCGATGTTCTACACCCACCTTTTTACTGCGTCGGGCCTTCTCGCTTCGCGCGGCGCGGTACGCCGCGCCCCGCTCGAACCCCGCTCCTTGCAAAAACCTGGACCAAAAACTATCCGCGGCGCGTCGCGCCGCGGTTCGATCGAGTCAAACGTCCTCGGGCAGCCAGCCGCCGTCGACCTCGACGTTCTCGCCGCTGACGTACCCACTGTCGGGATCGAGGAAGAAATACAGCGGCGCGATCAGGTCCGCGAAGCTCGCGGGCCGGTCCCGCGGGAGGTCCTCCGGGAACTCGTCGGAGTTCTCCACGACGTACGGCGAGACGGCGTTGACCGTGATCCCGTCGTCGGCCGTGTCGGCCGCGAGCATCCGCGTGAACATCAGGACCCCCGTCTTCGCGACGAAGTAGGGGAAGTTCTTCGGACTGACCATAGCCCGCTCGCTCGAGGCGTAGCCGACGTTGACGATCCGGCCGTAGCCGGCCTCCCGCATCGCCGGCAGCGCCCGCTTCGAGCAGAGGTAGGTCCCGTTGAGGTTCGTCTCGAGGACGCGGTTCCAGGTCTCGAACTCGAGGTCAGCCCAGTGGGCGGGCGCGAAGTCGCCGACGTTGTTCACCAGTACGTCGACGGTCCCGAGTTCCGACTCGACGGCGCCGAAGAGTCCGTCGACGCTGTCGGGGTCGGTCACGTCGGCCTGGACCGTCGTCGCCGCCTCGGCACCGCGCTCGCGGGCGTCGGCGGCCGTCTCGCGGGCGGCGTCGGCGCTCGTGTGGTAGTGGACTGCCGTCTTCGCGCCGCAGTCTGCCGTCGCCAACAGGAACTCGCGGCCGACGCCGCGGCCGGCACCGGTGACGAGTACCGTCTGCCCCGTGAGGTCTGGTCCGTCCATGTCTCCCCCGTCGACGAGGACGTGGAAAAATCGCCCGGGACGGGGCCGTCACCGTCCGCTTCCGTGACCCTCGGATTTACGTCGCTGCGCGAGCAACTCACGTCCATGCTAGAGACAGTATTGCTTGCTGTCGGTCCCGGCGACGCCGACCGAAGCGGACTGCTGGCCGACGCGGTCCTCGAGGTCGCGAAACCCGCCGACGCGACGGTCGTCCTCGCGCACGTGTTCACGAGCAGCGAGTACGACGACGTCCTCGACCGCCTCGAGTTCGATCCCACCGTCGACGAGATCGACCCCGGCGAGGTGGCCGCACGTCACGCCACGATCCACGACATCCGGGACGTTCTCGAGGAACACGGGATCGACTACGAGATCAGGGGCGCGGTCGGCGAACACGGCCCGTCGATCGTCGAGCTGGCCGAGAGCGCCGACGCCGACCGGGTCATCGTCGGTGGCCGGCGACGGTCGCCGACGGGAAAGGCGATCTTCGGCTCGACGGCCCAGGAAGTGATGCTGTCGGCCCCCTGTCCCGTTACGTTCGTCCGCAGCGACGGGTTCGAGGAGTAGCCCCGGGACGACCAGGCCGCATCCGAGTCCCGTCGGGTATTTCTGGAATACTGCAACGACGAGAATACTTAAGCGGGTGGCCCCACCACTGTGACGGTATGGCAATCGATACAGTACTCCTTGCGGTCGGACCGATGGACACAGTACGCGCTCCGGAACTCGCCGAGACCGTCCTCGAGATCGCCGAGCCCCTCGGCGCGAACGTCGTGATCGGCCACGCCTTCACCGAAGACGAGTACGAGGACGTCCACGAGGAACTGGGCTTTACCGCCCGCGTCGACGACGTCGACCCCGATGCGGTCGCCGCCGAGCGCGCGCCGGTCCCCCAACTCGCCGAACGCTTCGAGGAGGCGGGTGTCGACTACGAGATCAAGGGCGCGCTCGGCGAGGTCAGTAGCGAGGTCGTCGACATGGCGGTCGACGTCGGCGCGGACCGCATGGTCGTCGGCGGCCGCCGGCGCTCCCCCGCCGAAAAGGCCGTTCTCGGCTCCGTTTCACAGGAGATCATCCTGCAGGCACCCTGTCCGGTCACCTACTTCCGCGACCTCGACGTGATGGAGTAGGTCGCGTTCGCCGTCTCGCGCTCGCCGCTCGAGTCCGGCTGCCGGCAGCACTGCTGCCGGCACCGGCTCACCGAACGGGACCCGGCGACCGACCCCGTCGGCTACCGCTTTTCCACCCTGTGTCGGCGGCAGTACGCTCGGCTCACCGCTACGAACGGTGGCGATTTCCGCCGCGACGTATCGAGATCGCTACTCGTCAGCGAGTATAATCTGGGTAATTAAGTAGGGTCGCGGTCGTCCCTAGGACAGCATGGGCTACTATGCGGGCGTCGATCTCGGTGCGACCAACGTCCGGGCGGTCGTCGCCGAGGCCGACGGGACGAGGATTGGCGCGACCCGCCGATCGACGCCGCGCGGACCGACTGGTATCGACGTGACGGAGGGCGTGTTGCGAACGCTTCGGGGAGCGTGTGCGGACGCGGGGATCGACCCCGATCGAATCACCGCCGCCGGAATCGGGTCGATCGGACCGTTCGACCTCGCCGAAGGGGCGGTGATCGACCCCGCGAATCTCCCCGATTCGATCGATCGGATCCCGCTGACCGGGCCGATTTCGGAACTGATCGGCAGCGACGATGTCTTCCTCCACAACGACACCACCGCCGGCGTCATCGGCGAGCGTTTTCACGCCGATCGCAACCCCGACGACATGGTCTACGTGACTATCTCCTCGGGGATCGGGGCCGGCGTTTGCTGTGACGGCGAGGTCCTGGGCGGCTGGGACGGCAACGCAGGCGAGGTCGGCCACTACGTCGTCGACCCGCGCGGCCGACTGACCTGTGGCTGCGGTCACGAGGGCCACTGGGAGGCCTACTGCTCGGGCAACGCCATCCCCGACTACGCCCGCCTGCTGGCCGAGGACGACCCGACGATTTCGACGGCCCTCCCGCTCGAGGGGCCCGACTTCACCGCGAAGGACGTCTTCGACCTCGCGGGAGAGGACGAACTGGCCGACTACGTCATCGAGCAACTGGCCCACTGGAACGCGATCGGCGTCACGAACGTGATCCACGCTTTCGCCCCGCTCGTCGTCTCGTTCGGCGGCGCGGTCGCCCTGCACAACGAGGAACTCGTCGTCGACCCGATCCGCGAGCGCGTCTCGGAGATGGTGATGACCAACGTCCCCGAGATCCGCGTCACCGACCAGGGCGACGACGTCGTCGTCGAGGGCGCGCTCGCGAGTGCGCTCACCGAGGGCACCGGCGACCGGCGGCGACTGCGGGAGTGATCGCCCGCCATCCGTTCGCGACCGACCGCGGCCCGTGTTCCGTGACCGCACTGCCCGCTTCGCTCGAGTAGGACCTTCTATGTAGCTGGGCGAGAGCGAACACGTATGGAGCGACGAGCCTTCCTCCGGGCCAGTGCTGCCGGGTTGTCGCTGGCAGGCGCGACCACGATTTCGGCGGTCCAAGCGGAGCCGGCGGCCGCACGGCAGGCGTCGTACGAACCGCTCGGTCGGGTCACCGTCGAGGCCGCCGCCGAGGCCGTCGTCGGCGACGACGGCGAGACGGCGTACCTCGCGACCACGACCGGGTTCGCGACCGTCGACGTGAGCGACCCCACCGACCCGACGGTCCTCGCCGAACATGATGTCGAGATCGGTGGCGAGTCCCTGCGCAATATCCTCGACGTGAGTGTCGACGGCGACCGATTGGTCGTCGCAGGGCCTGCCAACCCCGACTACGAGCCGATGGGGGTTCGCTGCTACGACGTGAGCGATCCCGCCGATCCGACCGCCGTCGACGAGTACGCGACCACCTTCCACATCCACAACTGTACGCTCGAGGGGGACCTGCTGTTCGTCGCCGAAAACGAGTCCGAGACGGACACGAACGCGCTCGCGATCTTCGACGTCGACGGCGAAATTACGCGGATCGGCTCGTGGTCCCTCCTGGATCACGAGCCGGGCTGGCGTGACCGTCCGTTTCTCGGGCGATATCTCCACGACGTTTCCGTCCAAGACGACATCGCCGCCCTTCCCTACTGGAACGCCGGCACCTATCTGGTCGACGTGAGCGACCCGACCGACCCCGAGTACGTCACCCACGTCGCCGACACCACTCTCGAGGCCCAACGCGGGATCGGTTACGAGGACGCCGTCTACGGGTTGCCTGGCAACGACCACTACGCAGCCGTCGACGATACCGGCGAGCTTCTGGCGGTCGGCCGGGAGGCCTGGGCGACCGACGGCGAGCCCGACCGGCCGGGTGGGATCGACCTCTACGACGTGAGCGATCCCGCGGCCCCCGTCCACCGAAGCTCGATCGATCCGCCCCGGACCGACGACGAGAGCCACGGGGGCGGGCGCTGGACTACCTCACACAACTTCGATCTCCGCGGCGACCGGCTCTTCTCGTCGTGGTATCAGGGCGGGGTGAAGATCCACGACATCTCCGATCCGAGTGACCCCGAACGGCTCGCGTGGTGGCGCGATCCCGACGAGACCGGGTTCTGGACGGCCCGCGTCGCCGACCCCGGCGAGACGTTCATCGCTTCGAGTACGGAGGCGATACCCTCCACCGCGCTCGAGGGGGCACTCTACACCTTCCCGATCGAGTCCGGCGAACAGGCCGATCCGCCGTCGCTGCGAGAGTCCGGTCCGTCGAACGGGTCCGACGGGAACGGGGCGGGGGACGACGCCGCGAGCGGCGATTCGATCCCCGGCTTTACCGGACTCGCCGCCCTCGCCGGGGGCGCGGCCGGCCTCGAGTGGTGCCGCCGACGCGGGAACGGAAACGTTCAGGATTAATTCGGCTGTTTTCGCCGCCGTGACCCAACTTATACCACGCTCGAGCGCCTAGCACGGCACATGACCAACTCCGAGGACGAGCCGTCACTGCAGGAACGCGTCGAGCAGTGGATGGCTCGAGAGATGCCGATCATTCAGATGCACGGCGGGACCAGCGCGGTGCGGGCGGCCGACCCCGAGACCGGCGAGGTGATCATCGAACTCGGCGGCGGCTGCAAGGGGTGTTCGGTCAGCGACGTGACGACCGGCAACATCGAGGCCGAACTCATCACGTGGCCGGAGATCGACGAGGTCACCGTCCGCGTCCCCGACGCTCGAGACAGCCTCGGCGGTCCCGACCAGCCCGAGTCGATCATGGGCGTCGACCGAACCGAGGGCGGCCGCGGCGACTGGGGATCCTCGAACCCCGGGAAGGACCACCTCTGAGACGGACCGCTGTCAGTCAGTTCCGGAGCGACCGCGACCCGTCCTGCGGTCGCTCCGGTACCCAGTTACAGCGGACCGTATGACGGTTCGGACGCCGGTTCGCGGTTCGTTCGCTCTCCGTGTGCCTTGTGTTGACAGGGGTGGACAGTTTTGGCAAGTCCTATATCCTTTTACGCGCCCGTTACGGACATCAGATACCATGACGAGTAGACGCCTGCAGGCAGGAGGTGTCGGCGATGGGTGACGCGCCCGATTCCGACGCGGACGAGCCCGACGCCGAGACCGACGGCGGCGTCCGCGCGTACACCGTCCGGCTCGAGCTGGTCGACGAACCCGGCGAGTTGCTTCGCGCGCTCGCCCCGGTCGCCGACAACGGCGGCAATCTGTTGAGCATTCACCACCAGCGGGGCAACATCACACCGCGGGGACACATCCCCGTCGAGGTCGATCTGGAGTGCCCGCCCGACCGGTTCGACGACATCGTCGACGCCTTGCGCGACGCCGGCGTCAACGTCATTCAGGCCGGCGAGGAACACTACGGCGAGGAGGTCAGCGTCGTGCTGGTCGGCAACCTCGTCGAGACCGATCTCTCGAATACCCTCTCGCGGATCGAGGACGAGGCCGACGCCGTCGTTCAGGACCTCTCGCTGGCCGCGCCCGAGGGCACCGACGGCATCTCGAGCGCCCGCGCCCGGCTGGCGATCGATTCCGGCCGCTCCGAGGAGGCCCTCGCGGCCATCCGCTCGATCGGCTCGGACAAGGAACTGACCGTCGTCGAACCGCTGCTCGGAGGTGAGGCCTGATGCGACTTGCAATTCTCGGTGCCGGCGACGTGGGCCGTTCGGTGGCCGATCTGGCCGGCGAGTACGGCCACGAGGTCGTCGCGCTGGCCGACTCCACGAGCGCCGCGATCGATCCCGACGGGATTGGCGTCGAGGCGGCCCTCGAGCGCAAGGCCGGTGACGAGGCCCTCGGGACGGCCGACCCCGAAGACGTCCTCGAGACCGAGTACGACGTCCTCGTCGAGGCGACTCCGACGACGCTGGGCGACGCCGAACCTGGCTTCTCGCACGTCCGACGCGCGCTCGAGGCCGACCGCCACGCCGTGCTGGCGAACAAGGGCCCGGTCGCCGAACGCTACGAGGAACTGCGCGCACTCGAGGCCGACAGCGCGGGCTCGATCCGGTTCGAGGCCACCGTCGGCGGCGCGATTCCCGTGCTCTCGACGATCGAGGACTGCACGCCCCAATCGGTCACCGCCGTCCGCGGCGTCCTCAACGGCACCGCGAACTTCATTCTCACCCGGATGGCCGCGGAGGGGCTGGACTACGAACACGTCCTCGCGGAGGCCCAGGACCTCGGCGTGGCGGAGGCCGACCCGACCTTCGACGTCGACGGCACCGACGCCGCGCTGAAGTTCGTCATCCTCGCGAACGTACTCGCCGACGGCGGGTTCGCGCTCGAGGACGCGGCCGTCGAGGGCATCCAGTCGATCCCCGGCAGCGCACTCGACCTTGCGGCCGAGGACGGCCGCACGATCCGGCTGATCGGCGAGGCGACCCGCGACGGCGTCCGCGTCGGCCCGCGGCTCGTCCCCGAGAACGGCGCGCTCGCGGTCACGGGCACGCGAAACATCGTCCAGATCGAGACCCGCAACGCCGGCTCCTTGCACTCGAGCGGCCGCGGCGCGGGCGGCCCGGAGACGGCGACCGCAGTGCTGTCGGACGTCGGCCGTCTCCCGCCGCTGTAACCCGCTTTCTTCCCCGTACGCTCCGTGTTTCGGCGCTTCCGTTCGAGTAGTTCGTCCTCGATGTCGTGCGTGTTCGATTGGCTTCTACCCCGGCCGTTCGAACGGTCCGTGTCGTGTGAATGCTAGCCAAACCGCAAGAAGGCGTCGGGGTGGACCGAATACGCTTTCGAAATGGTTTTAACCGCAACGAGCCAAAGGGACCGATATAAGCGCCTCTGCGCGTGAGCTACAACAATGAGCGACCAACACCAGAACCTGGCCATCATCGGTCACGTCGACCACGGGAAGAGTACGCTCGTGGGGCGACTCCTCTACGAGACGGGGAGCGTACCCGAGCACGTCATCGAACAGCACCGCGAAGAAGCCGAAGAGAAGGGTAAGGGCGGCTTCGAGTTCGCCTACGTCATGGACAACCTCGCCGAGGAGCGAGAGCGTGGTGTCACCATCGACATCGCCCACCAGGAGTTCTCGACGGACGCCTACGACTTCACAATCGTCGACTGTCCGGGCCACCGAGACTTCGTCAAGAACATGATCACCGGGGCCTCGCAGGCCGACAACGCCGTCCTCGTCGTCGCCGCCGACGACGGTGTCGCGCCCCAGACTCAGGAACACGTCTTCCTGGCCCGCACCCTCGGTATCGACGAACTCATCATCGGCGTCAACAAGATGGACATCGTCGACTACGAGGAGTCGACGTTCGACGAGGTCGTCGAGGAAGTCAACCAGCTGCTCAAGCAGGTTCAGTTCCAGACCGACGACGCCTCGTTCATCCCGATCTCGGCGTTCGAAGGCGACAACATCGCCGAGGCCTCCGACAACACGCCGTGGTACGACGGCGAGACCCTGCTCGAGGCCCTGAACGACCTGCCGGAGCCGGAGCCGCCGACGGACGCGCCGCTCCGACTCCCGATCCAGGACGTCTACACGATTTCGGGTATCGGTACCGTCCCCGTCGGACGTATCGAGACCGGTCTCCTCAACACCGGCGACAACGTCTCCTTCCAGCCCAGCGACGTGGGCGGCGAAGTCAAGACGATCGAGATGCACCACGAAGAGGTGCCCAAAGCGGAGCCCGGTGACAACGTCGGATTCAACGTCCGCGGCATCGGCAAGGACGACATCCGACGCGGTGACGTCTGTGGCCCCGCCGACGACCCGCCGAGCGTCGCCGAGACGTTCCAGGCGCAGGTCGTCGTCATGCAACACCCCAGCGTGATCACGGCCGGTTACACCCCGGTCTTCCACGCTCACACGGCTCAGGTCGCCTGTACGATCGAGTCGATCGACAAGAAGATGGACCCCTCGAGCGGCGAAGTCGCCGAGGAGAACCCCGACTTCATCCAGTCGGGCGACGCCGCGGTCGTCACCATCCGACCGCAGAAGCCCCTCAGCATCGAGCCGTCCAGCGAGATTCCCGAACTCGGGAGCTTCGCCATCCGCGACATGGGTCAGACCATCGCCGCCGGCAAGGTCCTCGAAGTCCACGAGAAAGAATAAATGCAGCAAGCACGCGTTCGACTCGCGGGCACGAGTCCAGACGACCTCGACAACATCTGCGACGACGTCCGCGAGATCGCGAACAACACCGGCGTCAA
The DNA here is from genome assembly GCA_000690595.2 of Natrinema mahii. GTDB lineage: Archaea > Halobacteriota > Halobacteria > Halobacteriales > Natrialbaceae > Natrinema > Natrinema mahii. The sequence continues at coordinate 149,450 of JHUT02000007.1, forward strand.
CCTGAGCGGTCCGATCCCGCTGCCGACGAAGACCCTCGAGGTGCCGACCCGGAAATCGCCTGACGGCGAGGGCACTGCGACGTGGGAGCACTGGGAGATGCGCGTCCACAAGCGCCTGATCGATCTGGACGCCGACGAACGCGCACTCCGACAGCTCATGCGCATTCAGGTGCCGAACGACGTCTCGATCGAGATCGTCCTCGAAGACTGACGACCCGATCGCGACTCGAGAGCGAGTTTCACGTTTTCGCCGTTCCTGTCCGATTACAGTCGTCCCTGAACCGATTCACACACCGATCGCGATCCAGTCGTGCGAGCAGGTGTCCGATGACGTTCAGTGGCTGCTATAGCGGCCGCCGTATCGATCGGGGTCCAATGGGCCCGTGCCGACCGTCGACACCACATCAGTAAGCGCCGGGACTTTTGCCCGCCGCCGTCCCAACTCCCCCTATGGCCCGTCCCTCCACGTCTCGATCGGCGACCGACCTGCGATCCGACTCCGGGAGCGACGAGCCGGGGCCCCGCTCGAGCAGCGCCGTCCTCGAGGTGCTCGTCGTCTTCGTCCTCGTCTTCGTCGTCCAAGCCCTGACCGCGCTCGTCGGCGTGATGGGGACGTTCTTCGTCCTCAGGCCGCCGCTGACGGCCGCCCCGTGGACGATCGTCACGAGCGTCTACGCCCACGACGGCCTCGGCCACCTCGTCTCGAACGGCCTCGCCTTGCTGGTCTTCGGCTGGCCGGTCGCGCGGGCGACGACGCGAGCCCGCTTTCACGCCTTCGTCGCCGTGACCGGCGCGACCGCCGGAGCCGCTCAGATCGTCCTCACGCGGCTGCTGGCGGCGGTGCCCCTGGCCCCCGTCGCGCCCTCTCCGGGCGTTCTCGGTGCCAGCGGCGCCGTCTTCGCCCTGCTCGGCTACCTCCTTGCGTCGAACCGCCTCTCGAGCGGGCTCGGCTCGCTCGTCGACGTCCCGCCCTGGCTGTCGGCGCTCGTCGTCGTCGGCCTCGCGGTCGCGGTTACCGTCGCGACCGCCTCCCCCGGTGTCGCCCTACTCGCACATTTCACCGGCTTCCTCGTCGGTGCCGTCGCCGGACGAGCGCGCGTCCTCGCTGTCGGCTCGAGTCGGGGCTCGGGCTCTGCGGGGGCCTGAGCGTGCTGGCAGACCGCGGAGGGGCCACTACAGTGCTGCCCGTGGACCGCTGCGACCGTCGTTTCGCGCCGTCGCTCCGCGTGACTCCCGTTCGCAACGTCGCTGTCGTACTCCTCGAGCGCCGATCCGGCTCGAGGCGCGTCCGTGGTGGTGTGTCCCGATCCCGCTTCGAAACACAAGCCTCAAATAGAAACCACGGATATGAACGTTCGAGGGCTCGTAGATCAGTGGTAGATCGCTTCCTTCGCAAGGAAGAGGCCCGGGGTTCAAATCCCCGCGAGTCCACTTCTTCACGTCGCTTCGCTCGTTCAGTCGTGGACTCGCCGTAGTCACACTCGCTTCGCTCGCGTGACTCCCGGCAAGTCCTGACCCCGACCGCCCCCAGTCGCGAACTGGCGGAATTGCGACTCCACACAGCAAGAACGGTCTCGAGGTCGCCGTGGAGATCGCGACGGTCTTGAGTCGGCGATCGTCGTCGGCACAGCGGTGGTCGGCGTACTCGTCGCGGAACTGGTCGACCGCTGCCTTCGAGCCGAACTCGATCCGGTCGGTCATCAGTAGGCTCCGGTGATGTAGCGGGCGAGTCGGCAGTTCTTGAGCGTCCGCAAGTGGCCGTCGTAGCCGCCTTCTGGGTCGGTCTGTTGGAGCGACGAGCGCTCGAGGACATCCTCGAGGTCGGGCGTGACGTGCCAGGATTTCTGGCCGGGTGGGGTATCGACCCAGACGACGGGCCACCCGTCGTGCCAGTACCAGCCCGCGGTGTTCGGGCCCCACGTAAGGCGGATCGCCCTCGCGAAGGCGATCGCGAGGAGATTCCGGTCGTGGTAGACCTCGTCGAGAGACTTCTCGTCAGTCGGTGGCGGGTTGTCCGAACCCATGCTCAGATGGGTCGCTCGAGCGAGTGATAGCGGTCGGGAATGTCATAGTCTCGTACTGGTGAGACCACTGTTTAAACAGTTTCAGGACCAGTTAGGAATGTAGCCATGCCGATCCACCAGTTGACACAAGTCGGTCGTACGTCGGGCGGTGTTGTACTTCCGAAGGGCGAGCTTCGGGCGCTCGGATTGGTCGATGAAGATGGAAACGTGAAAGATCAGCCGGTCCGGGTAACACGGACCGACACAGGGACGTGGAAGGTTTCAGTGACCGATCCGAACGACTACCCGAAAGCAGAGGCGTAGAACATGACTGACGGATCGAGTTTCCCGGAAGAGGACGGACTCGAAGACATGGATCCCGACGAGGCTCGCAAGCGACTGCTCCGATCCATCGTCAAACGGGACATGGACCGCCACCGCGAGATCTACGACGTGTTGGCCGACGAGTAGTCAATTTCGCGGCGAAACTCGATCATCTCAAGTGCGACGACGCGAGATTCGGGTGATAACACTTCTCGAGTCGTCAATGGAGACGACTCAGTATGTTTGGGGCGGCCGCTCAAGTATCTCGAAAATCTCCTTCGCACGGTATTCTTGGTTGCGCTTTTTGCCCGTAACCTCTTCTAGGACGCCTTCGTCTTCCAGATCGGCAATCGCACGGTACGCAGTCGATCGCTCAATATCGAGCCTCTCCGCGACTGTTTTGGTCGTCACATACGGCTGCTCAAAGAGACTGCATGCTAAGCGATTCATCGCGTACTGGACGCCACCGTACTCCTCCTCGTAGCTGCGTCGTAGCTCGTCTAGTGCCAGCGTTCGAGTAACGGACTCCTCTGCCTGCTGGGCAACTCCCGTCACAAAAAACGAGATCCATTCTTCCCAGTCACCGCGGGATCGGACAGCGTCCATGCAGTCGACATACGTGGCTTTGTTCCGATTGAAGTGTTCACTGAGATAGAGGTTCGGGCGCTCGAGAAGGCCGCTATCGTACAGCTGGAGTGTGATGAGCAGACGACCGAGGCGTCCATTCCCGTCACCATACGGGTGGATCGTTTCGAACTGGTAGTGGAAGAGCGCGATGTCTACGAGCGTGTGATAGCTCCCGCCGGTTCGGTAGTAGGTCACCAAAGCGTCCATCAGCCCGTCAACTTCGCCGGGAACTGGTGGTAAAAAGTCTCCGAGGTGGTTTGGAACCGTCTTGTAGGCACCAATCGTGTCGGTATCGACACGGTCGTCCGGAACGTCCGTGAGTAACGTTTCGTGGAGGTCGTGAAGAAGCGAAACGGAAATTTCTCCCCCGCCGTCGAGTATCTCAATACCGTCTTCGACAGCCTGCTCGTAGTTGAGGACCTCCTGCGTGTCCTTGGTATCTGCTTCACTCGTTGATTCGATAGAATATTCGTCCTCGGATTCGTCGAGACTCCGCGTCTCGAGGCTGTAAAGAGCGTTATAGTCGACATCAGCCCCCTCGATCTCGGCCGATTCCATCGCTTCTTTCCGTAGAAGCGACGTGTAGAGGACGGGCGGAAAGTCGAGTTCGAGACTGACACCACTGAGCTTGCCGAGCCAAAACGTGGCGTCGGCGAGGAGGTCATAGAAGTCTGCATCTAACTCGAGGTCGCGCGAGGGTGGTAGTGGGTCTGGCTTGTAGTACGACTCTTTCCCGTAGGAAATAAGTTCGCCAGGTGCCGTATCTTGAACTTCAATCCCCTTCATGCACGTAACTGCTCTATTGATCCACCATAGTTGTATCTAACGGCACTAAATGCAAACAATGGCTCCATTGATCTGGCATAGGCGAATCTAGCGGCATCGAATGCAAACAACGATCTTAGAAGGGGGTCTTGTTGTGTATCAGTGGATTGCATGCAGCCACGATCTATAGTAACCGCTGAAACGATTCATACACTGATCGCAGCGCTATCGTGCGATCAGGTGTGCAATGACTGTCAGTGGCTACTATAGTGTGAGTTCTTGCAGGATGTCGTGTCCGCGAACCCACTCCTCGAGGACATCTTAAATGTACTTACTGCGAGCGTTGTGTCCGAGAAGATCGGGTATAATCGGACGACTTTTTCCGATTCTATCCTCGAGAACCACTAAATCGCCGCGGGCTCCTGTCCGGAACGCGAGCAATCCGGATCCCACGAATCTGAATCTGTCACTCGATTTTGATCCGGGGCGGGCATGAGTCGGACCTGGCGACGGGGGATCGAACGCGACGAGGACGGCGACTCCGAAATCGTCGCGGAGGACCGCACCCGCGAGAACCTCAGGCGGTTCCACCGTACGTACGAACGGGTCGTGGACCGCGTCGTCGGAGAGGTCTATCCGTTCTCCTTTTTCGATGCTCTGGCCGATAGCCGATCGGCTCTTCCTGTTGACGGTCCGGATCGACGATCCGCTTCCCGTCGGTCATTTAGACCGGTTGGAATTGTGGTTCAAATAATTCAGTTGGACACATAACTGTTATCTGTGATGGATACGTAATCCAATAGCATGCGATATGTGACATATGTTATCACGCCAACACGGGGGTACTTCGATCGGGGTGCGGAGCGCCTCCGGGAACTGGGGGTCACGTTCGATGCCGTTCGAAACGTCGAACAGCTCGACGACGGGACGATCATGACACAGAAAGTACTGCGGGGAGATCGGGCCGTCGCCGAGCGGGCGCTCGAGGAGACGGGGCCGACGGTCGTCGACTACCAGTTGACCGACGCCGGCGACGGGACGATCCTTCAACTGCACTACGAGCCGAGCGACCTCACGCGGGAGTTACGGGCGATACACAACCGGCACGCGGTGTTGCTCGACTACCCGCTCGAGTACACCGGGCCGGCAAACCGGAGCCTTCGCGTCTCGGAGATCGGCCGCGAGGACGCACTTCGGCGCGTCATCGAGGAGACGCGGGCGATCGTCGACGTCGAGATCGAGCGACTCGGCAGCTACGATCCGTCCGCCGAACGGCCCTTTACCGAACTGACCGACCGCCAGCGGGAGGTGTTACGCGTCGCCGTCGAGGCGGGCTACTACGAGGAGCCCCGCCGGGTCACCTACGGGGACATCGCCGCCCGACTGGACTGTTCCGCGGGGACGGTCGGCCAACACCTCCGCCGGGTCGAAGCCCGACTCATGCCGTCGCTCGTCAGCGGTGACGCCGAGCGGGCGGCCGAGACCGACCGGCAGCCCGATCCGGCGGCGACCGGCCCGTCGCGGTAGCCGACTCCCTCGAGCGGGGAAGGCCGTCCTGGACTCGGCTAGCCGCAGTCGGTCGGCTCGTTCCCGCCCCGGATCGCGGCCATCGTGACAGCCAGTATCGAGCCGACGAGGGTCGTACTCAGCGCCGTCCCGACGTACGGAACGCGTCCAAGCAGCCACGCTGCGAGGCCGAACCCGACGACGAGCGCGAGCAGCTGCCAGCCGATGCCGCGGGTCGCGCGAGCGCTCCGGGCGAGCGCGGCGACCGGCCCCGACCCGGTGACGACGAACGCGGGCGCGAGGAAGAACCGCACGAACACGGCGGAGAGGGGGACCGCGAGTACCGCGCCGACGACGAGTCCGACGTCCCCGAGGGAGCCGACCGCCCGTCCGACCGCATCGAACAGGACGATCAGTCCGAGATACGCCAGCCACCGTCGTCCCCAGCGCGGCCAGTCCCAGCCGTCGCCGACCGCGAGCGTCCGCGCGATGGTCACGGTTCCGGCGGCCGCGACGACCGCCAGCGCGAGGGCTTCGAGGCCGACCGCCCAGACGAGATAGGGGAGTTTCAGGTCGACGAGCACCTCGAGCGGCCGGATCGTGTTCGAGACGCCGGTCGGATAGCCGGCGTATTCGATCCCGATCGAGACGTCGTCGCCGGTGACCAGCGCCGGGATCGGGTCCCACCGTCGGAGTCGATCGAGGAGCGCGAGGACGAGTCCGGCCGCGGTAAAGGGCACCAGCAGCGCCGGATCGCGTCGGAGACGCGGTATCACGTCGGCGATTCCGGTCGGCGGCGTATCGGTATCGTCGGTATCCGTCTCGGGGGCCGCCCCGTCGGTCGTCACCGACTCGGCCTCGTCGGTCGATGCTCGTTCCCGTCCGTCGTCGCCGTCGTCGTCACTCATGGTCTCCCTCCAGCGCGAGGACGCGGTCGCCGTCGACGACGTAGAGAACGCCGTCACCGACCGCCGGCTGCGAGAAGAACCAGTCGGTTTCGCGGGTGTACCGCCGGTCGCCCGTCGCGGCGTCGAGGACGACGAGGTCGTAGCCGCCGGTCACGTAGACGACGCCGTCCGCGACGACGGGGGCTGCCTCTCGGGTGAACAACAGCGTCCACACCTCGGCCCCCGTCTCGAGGTCGCGCGCATGCAGCGATTCGGTGCCGTCCGCGAAGAACACCCGGCCGTCGGCGACGGCGACCGCGCCGCCGGTCGCGTTCCCCTCGAGATCACGCGACCAGCGAACGTCGCCGTTCGCCTCGTAGACCGTGAGCCCGCGTCGGGTCGGGACGACGACCCCGTCGTCCGTCGCTGTCGGCGGGAGTACCATCTGCTCGTCGAGTTCGTCCTCCCACACGACGTCACCCGTTTCGGCGTCGAGGGCCCGAACCTGAGACGGCCAGCCGGTGACGAAGACGGTCCCGTCGCTCACCGCCGGCCGTCGCACGGTCACGCCGAACTCGTCGTCGGCGTCGAGCCGTCGTCGCCATCGTTCGCTGCCGTCGGTGGCCGCGAGCGCGAGGACCTCGCCGCGGTCGGGAGCGGCGACGTACACCGTCCCGTCGGCGGGGACCGGCGGCGGACTCTCGAGCCTGCTCACAGGCGGTGACGACCGAGTCGGGCGCGGCCCGCGCCACCGGTTCGTCCCGAACTGGACGCCGAACCCCCGGAGGCCGCCGTCGGCGTTCAGGCCCGCGACGCCGTTGGCCGTCCTGACCGCCAGCGTTCCGGTCCGGTAGATCGAGGGGGAGACGTAGGCGGGACTGGAGCGGGACGGAGTGCCGTACGAGAACCGCTCGTCGCCGCTTGCGGCATCGAACGCGGCGAGTCCCTCGTTGCCGGCATAGACCGTCCCGTCGACGATCACGGGCGACGTGACCGCGAAGCCGCCGGTGTCCTCGAGTCGCCCCTCCCACGCGAGCCGCAGGTCGTCTTTCGGGCCCACCGCGTCGGGGCTGTGGCCGGTTCCGGCGGCGTCGTAGCGGGCCATCGGCCAGTCGATCGTCGCGGCGTCGGATCGATCGTCGACGGCCGCGTAGCCGCCGAAGAGGCCGGCGAACCCGAGAGCGCCGCTCGCGAGCGCCTGTCGTCTGGAGGGCATTCCTGTGAACGTGTACGTTCAATAAGCAAATGGGTTCACATTTCGACCCGATCGAACCACGGGACCGGGCCGCGGTCTCGGAACCGTGGTGGCCGCGTCGCGACCCACGGGTGGCCGCTTCGAAATCCTTTTAGGCGCTACACGGGGATAGTAGGGTAACTGAGTGATATCATGGACGTCGACATCATCTCCGAAGAGGAGAACCCCATGTTGCATCGGACCGACGTGACCTTCGAACTGTCCCACGAGGACGCGACCCCCGAGCGGCTGCAGGTTCGGGACAGTCTGGCCGCGAAACTGAACAAGGACGCCGACGAGGTCGTCATCCGCAAGCTCGACACCAAGTTCGGGATGCGCAAGACCGTCGGGCAGGCCAAGGTCTACGAGACCGCCGACGACGCCCGCGACGTCGAGCAAGACCACATGCTCGAGCGGAACAAGATCGGTGCCGACGAGGAGGCCGACGCCGAGGCAGAACCGGAGGAAGCCTAAATGGCACGTTACGAACTCTACAACGACGACGGGAGTACGGAGCGCGAACAGTGCCCCCGCTGCGGTGACGTGTTCCTCGCCGACCACGGCGACCGCAAACACTGCGGCAAGTGCAGCTACACCGAGTGGGAGTAACGAGGGGTCGGGCGTAGCGAGACCCCTGAAATCGCCGACGGGTTCTCCGCGCGCCACGTCTCCCAGCGACAGTCGTAACCACACGTGAGTTCTGACACCCGCATCCTCGGTATCGAGGGCACCGCCTGGGCCGCCAGCGCGGCCGTCTTCGACGCCGCACGCGACGACGTCTTCATCGAGAGCGACGCCTACCAGCCCGAGAGCGGCGGCATTCACCCCCGCGAGGCCGCCGAACACATGCACGAGGCCGTGCCCCGGGTCGTCGAACGCGCCCTCGAGCACGCCCGCGAGACCCACGACGGGCCTGCGAGCGAACCACCGATTGACGCCGTCGCCTTCTCGCGCGGTCCCGGTTTGGGGCCCTGTCTGCGCGTCGTCGGCACCGCCGCCCGCGCGCTGAGCCAGGCGCTTTCGGTGCCGCTGGTCGGCGTCAACCACATGGTCGCCCACCTCGAGATCGGTCGTCACACCTCCGGGTTCGACGCGCCGGTCTGTCTGAACGCCAGCGGCGCGAACGCGCACCTGCTGGCCTACCGCAACGGGCGCTATCGCGTCCTCGGCGAGACGATGGACACCGGCGTCGGCAACGCGATCGACAAGTTCACGCGCCACGTCGGCTGGTCCCACCCCGGCGGGCCGAAAGTCGAGACGGCCGCGAAAGACGGCGAGTACGTCGACCTCCCTTACGTCGTCAAGGGAATGGACTTCTCGTTTTCGGGGATCATGAGCGCTGCCAAGCAGCGATACGACGACGGCGTCCCGGTCGAGGACGTCTGTTACTCCCTCCAGGAGAACATCTTCGGCATGCTAACCGAAGTCTCCGAACGCGCGCTCTCGCTGACCGGCAGCGACGAACTCGTCCTCGGCGGCGGCGTCGGACAGAACGCCCGCCTGCGCGAGATGCTCGCGGAGATGTGCGCCCAGCGCGGGGCCCGGTTCCACGCGCCCGAGCCGCGGTTCTTGCGGGACAACGCCGGCATGATCGCCGTGCTGGGCGCGAAGATGTACGACGCCGGCGACACGCTCGCGCTCGAGGACTCCCGTGTCGACCCCGATTTCCGGCCGGATCAGGTGCCCGTCACGTGGCGGCGCGATGAACCGGACCTCGCAGTGGGACGTGCAGACGGCGACACGCAGGTCCGCGGGGCCGAAGCGCTCGTCGACCTCGAGCCCGAACGCGGCCGCGTCACGAAGCGCCGCGAGGCAAAGACCTACCGCCATCCCGAACTCGACGACCGGCTCCGTCGCGAGCGGACGACCCTCGAGGCCCGCCTGACCAGTCTGGCCCGCCGCGAGGGGGTGCCGACGCCGGTGCTGTCGGACGTCGATCCGCTCGAGGCCCGACTGGAACTCGAGTACGTCGGCGAGCGGGACCTCCGGGCGGGACTGACGGCCGCGGGCGTTCGTGACGTCGGCCGGCACCTCGCGCGACTTCACGGGGCGGGGTTCGTCCACGGCGACCCGACGACGAGAAACGTCAGGGTCGACGGGGACCGGACGTACCTCATCGACTTCGGGCTCGGTTACCACACCGACCACGTCGAGGACTACGCGATGGACCTCCACGTCTTCGACCAGAGCCTCGTCGGGACCGCCGACGACCCCGAGCCGCTGCGCGAGGCGGTCCGGGCGGGCTACCGCGAGGTCGGCGAGGAGCGCGTCCTCGAGCGGTTGCGGGACGTCGAAGGCAGGGGCCGGTACCAGTCGGACGCGTAGCGACCGGCGACCACACCACCGCCGCCTACCGGTCTCGGTGACGGCACCAGCACACAATCCCTTTATCGGGGGACGACGTATCACCGAGCATGGCAGACAAGTCGACGTCCGGTGAGATCCTGGGGGTACCGTACAACTTCGAGCGGCCGAGCATCAGTCGCATGCTCTCGTCGTACTGGCAGCCCGGCGAAGGGATGCTCGTCGAGAAGCCCTTCGGGGTCGGCTACACCCTGAACCTCGCCAACTGGCGCTCGTGGATCGTCGTCGCCGTCGCCGGCGCGCTGCTCTGGCAGCAGGAACAGGGCGCGTCCGGGGACGACGAGGAGTCGGTCGACGAGCCCGTCGAGGTCATCGTCGACGACACCGACGACTGATACGGTTTGCTGTACCGATTTACCGGTTCGACCGCAGACCGTGTCGCCGCCGCACCGGAAATGACGTACAGCAGACCGTATGACCGGCGCGAACCGTCCTTTTCCCGGCCGCCACGAGCGATGAGCGCCCGCCTCGCCGATCAGCGATCGACCTCACCCATGATACAGTCGAGACTCCCGATCGCCGCGATGAGGTCGGCAACGTACTCGCCGCGGGCGATCTCGGGCAGCGCTGAGAGGTTCGAGAAACACGGACTGCGGATCTTGAACCGCGCCGGCGTCTCGGTGCCGTCCGACCGAATGTAGATCCCGAGTTCGCCCTTCGCGCCCTCGACGGCGCGGTAGCTCTCGGCGTCGGCCTCCGGCTTGAGCGTTCTCGGGACGTTTGCCTGGACCGTCCGGTCGTCTTCGGGCCAGTCCGCGAGCAGGTCGAGACACTGCTCGACGATCTTCGCCGACTCCTCGATCTCGCCCAGTCGGACGAGCAAGCGAGCGAAGTTGTCGCCGTCGGGTTCGGTGACCACGTCCCACTCGAGGTCGTCGTAGTAGCCGTAGGGGTCGTCCCGGCGGAGGTCGTAGTCGATGCCGGAGCCGCGGGCGACGGGGCCGGTACAGCCGTAGTCCTTCGCGACTTCGGGTTCCAGGACGCCGGTGTCGACACAGCGGCGCTGGAAGATCTCGTTGGTCACGAGCAGGTCGTGATACTCCTCGAGTTTCGCGGGGAAGCCGTCGAGGACATCCCGGACGTTCGCGATGAACTCCCCGCGGGGTTCGGGCAGGTCCCAGGCGACCCCGCCCACTCGGAAGTAGTTGAACATCATCCGCTGGCCGGTCAGCGCCTCGAGACAGTCGAGGACGAGTTCGCGATCCCGGATGGCATACTGGAAGGCGGCACAGAACTCGCCGACGATGTCCAGCGCGTAGGTGCCGACGGCGATGAAATGCGAGGCCAGCCGCGAGAGTTCGGCCCCCATCGTCCGGATCACCTGTGCGTACTCCGGCACGTCGACATCCGCGAGGGCCTCGATCGTGCGGGCGTAGGCCCACTCGTTGAGTAGTCCCGAGGACACCCAGTCCCAGCGATCGGGGTAGGGCATGATCTGGTGGCGGTACGTGCTCTGCTGGCACAGCTGTTCCTCACACCGGTGGATGTAGCCGATGTCGGGATCGACGTCGACGACCGTCTCGCCGTCCAGCACGGCCTTCACGTGGAGGACGCCGTGGGTCGAGGGATGGTGGGGACCGATGTTGAGAAACATCGTCTCCGAGGTGGTGTCGTGTTCGTCGCCCGCGATCGGGTTCGCGTGTTCCGAGAGGGTGACGATCTGTGACTGTTCCTGATCGTAGTCCAGCGAGAGGGGATGCCCCTGCCACGTCTCCGGGAGCAGTATTCGCCGGAGGTCGGGGTGGTCCTCGTATTCGACTCCGATCAGGTCGTAGGCCTCGCGCTCGTGCCAGTCGGCCGTCTCGAAGACCGGGGCGGCCGACTCGCTTTTCGGCTCGCCGGTCGGCGTCGGCACCACCACGCTCACCTCCCGCGTCGGGTCCGCGTAGGACCGCAGATGATAGATCGTCTCGAAGCGGTCCGGATACTGCTGGGCCGTCACGCACGCACAGTGATCGAACCCCGCCTCGTCGCGAAGCGTCGCCAGCACCGCCTGTACCTCGTCGGGCCGGATCACGACCGCCGGCGCGTTCTCGTGATCGTCCCGCTCGAGGACCGCGTCCCCGAGCAGGCCCTCGAGCGTCGCCTCCCCGTCCGCATCGCTACCGTCCGCCGGCCGCGACTCGAGCGTCGAGTCCGCTGTCATGGCCGGCCGTTCGGCCGCTCGAGGCGAGTCGATTCTGCGTCACGGGCTAGGCTATTTATATACGTAGACCGGATCATCCGGCCGTGAAGACCGTTCGGCTCACGCTGCGGTTCGACGCCGAGACGATCCATCCGATGCACCGGTTCGTCGCCGAGAGCGATGCGTTCGAGTCCTATCGGCTGGTCCACGGTAACTTCGCGGGCGAGGACGACGACAATGCCTTCATCTTTCACGTCGTCGGCGACGCGGACGTCTACGAGACCGCGCTCGCCGAGACCGACCGCGTCGACGACTACGAACTCACGCGGACCGGCGATCGGACCTTCACCGTCTACGTCCGCGATCTGCCGGCCGACGTCGACGCGAGGCTCCTCGAGGAGCTTACCGACGGTAGTCTCGTCGTCCTGCCGCCGCTGGAGTACCGCTCGGACTGGACGGTCCGGTTCTCCGTCGTCGGCGAGCCGGCCGACCTCAGGGCGGCGCTCGAGGGGATGCCCGACGGCATCGAGACGACCGTCGACCGCGTCGGCGAGTACGACGGGGCCGACGCGGCGGTCGGCGCGCTGACCGCTCGCCAGCGGGAGACACTCCGGGTCGCTCGCGAGTTGGGGTACTTCGAGGTCCCTCGCGCGGCGGGCGTCGAGGACGTCGCCGCCGAACTCGACTGCGCGCCCGGGACGGCCGCCGAACACCTCCGGAAGGCGGAGGCGACCGTGGTCGGGGCCCTCGACCTGTAGCGCGGTCGCGTCGCCGCCCCGGCCGTCGGTCGGTCCCGCCCTCGATTCGGGCGAGCAACCGACGCCTATTTTCCGCCCGCGGCCCCCCGCTCGGGTATGACCGTTCGATTCGTCACCGGCAACGAGGGCAAAGCTCGCGAGGCGCGGGAGTATCTCTCGGACATCGAGCCCGTCGAGCAGATCGAGTACGACTACACCGAGATTCAAAGCGACTCGCTCGCGGAGATCGCGGCCCACGGGGCGCGCGAGGCCGTCGCGGAACTCGGGGACGAGGAGCCGGTCCTGGTCGACGACGCCGGACTGTTCGTCGAGGCCCTCGGCGGGTTCCCCGGCCCGTACTCGGCGTACGTCGAGGACACCGTCGGCGTCGAGCGGCTCTGGCGGCTCGCGAGCGAGGAGGAAAACCGCCGCGCGCACTTCCGGACCGTCCTCGCGTACGCGGACGAGGACGGGACGGAGACGTTCGAGGGATCGGTCGCCGGGACGCTCGTCGCGCCCCGCGGCGAGGGCGGGTTCGGCTACGATCCCATCTTCGAGTACAACGGGCAGACGTTGGCCGAGATGAGTACCGAGGAGAAGAACGCGATCTCCCACCGTGGGCGCGCGCTGGCGGCGTTTACCGAGTGGTACGCCGACCGCGACGAGTAGCGGACCGGTCCTGCCGATCGCTACTCCCGGCCGTCAGTCGTCGCCTTCGGCCGGCGAACTCGAGGCGTCGTCGGCCGCCAGATCCGCTTCGGAGACGCTCTTGGATTCGCTCTCGACGCTAACGCCCTCCCAGTCGTGGTCCGCGTGGTACCCTTCGCGGTCCTTCGCGCTGGGCGCGACGCGGATGAACTCGGCGCCCTCGCGGGCGGCCGGGATCGTGTGGCCGCCGCAGTAGGAGAGCCCGGAGCGGATGCCGGCACAGAACTCCTCGACGACGTCCGCGACCGGTCCCTTGTAGGGAGTCAGGGCCTCGACGCCCTCGTCCGCGTCGACGTCGACGTCCTTGTCGTCGCGGTCCTCGGCGGCCGCGGTGGTCGCCATCCCCCGCGAGCGCTTGTACCGGGTGCCGTCGACCTCGACGACCGCGCCGGGGGCCTCTTCGGTGCCGGCCAGCAGGCTCCCGACCATCACGGTGTCGGCCCCGGCCATCAGCGCCTTGACCGCGTCGCCGGAGGTGCGGATCCCGCCGTCGGCACAGATCGTCACGTCCAGGTCCTCGGCGGCGGTCGCACAGTCGTCGACCGCCGTCAACTGCGGGACGCCGGCACCGGCGACCTTCCGGGTGGTACAGTGCGAACCGGGACCGATCCCGACCTTCACACAGTCCGCGCCGGCCGCCGCGAGGTCCTCGACGCCGGCGGGCGTCGCGACGTTCCCCGCGACGAGGTCCGTCGCCGGGAACGCCTCGCTCAGTTGCTCGACGGCCTCGAGGGTCCGCTCCAAGTGGCCGTGGGCCACGTCGACGACGATCGCGTCGACGCCGGCATCGACGATCGCGTCGCTTCGTTCGACGTAATCCTCGTTGATCCCGACGGCGGCAGCCACCTGCTCGTCGGCGTCTTTCACTCGTTCGACCTGCTCGGCCTGCTCGGCCACCGTCAGAAACCGGTGCAATACGCCGATGCCACCGGCTCGAGAGAGTTCGATCGCCAGCTCGGCCTCCGTGACGGTATCCATCGCGGCCGAGACCAGCGGCGTCTCGAGGTCGACACTCGGCGTGAACGGCGTCTCGAGGTCGACGGTACTGCGGCTGTCAACGGGCGAGCGCTGCGGGACGAGGAGAACGTCCCCGTAGCTCAGTCCGGTCCGGAGATCACGTAGATTGGTCATTCCCCTCATAAATCAGGGGCTCCCACTGCATAAGTCACACGTTCTTCCCGCGTTGGGCCCGCCGTCGGCGGTTACGCTCGCGGGTCCCGGTCGGGCCCCGGGTACTCGCCGCCCTCGACGGCCGCGTACAGACTCTCGGGATCGAACAGGCGCGCGAACGCGTCCGGCGGCCGGACGCTGACCGAGACGCGGGGCTGGAGCGTCAGGCCGGCCTCTGCCGATCGTAGCCGCTCGTCGTCGGACAGCAGGTGCGCCGCCTCGCCCCGATAGGCCGACGCCAGCGCCGGGTGGTCGCCCGCGGGCTGATCGACCGCGACCCGCTCGGCCTCGAGGCGCTCGCGGTGATCGGCCGCGAGGTCGGCGTCGGAAAGCGCCGTCACCAGACGTTCGGTCTCTTCGAGCAGCGGGTCGCTCGCGACCAGGTCGATCCACGAGTGGCGGCGCACGTGATCGAGCGCCTCGCGGGCCGACCCGCCGACCAGCAGGTCCGCCGCGAGGACGTCGGCGTCCGCGACGACGCGGGCGGGGTTCGGTTCGTCGCGGTCAGCCATCGCTCTCCTCCCGGAGCGTCGCGAGTTCGTCTCGGATCGACTCGAGGTCGCCGTCGTACTCCGCGCCGCGGTCGAACAGATCTGCCCAGCTCGGTGGCATCGGTGACGGTTGGCGCTACGGGATGAAAGGTCGTCCGGCTCCCGACGCTTATTCCGCACGGGAGAGCAGCCAGAACGCGACGGCCCCGGCGACGAAGGCGACGCCGACGTTGACGACCGCGCCGACGGCGCCGACTCCCGCGACGAGCGCGAGCGACCGGGGGTCGTCGACTGGATCGAACGCCGCTCGAGCCAGCTGGGCCCCGACGACGACAAGTAGGACGCCCAGCAGGGCCATCGGGAACGCCGCGAGGACGGTCCCGGCGGCGACCAGCGCGAGCGCGAGGTAGCCGACGCCGAGCAGGACGTTCGCGCCGCCGGTTCGCGCGCCGAAGGCGTACTTGCCGGCCAGCCCGCCGCTGCCGTGACACATCGGCACGCCGCCCAGCGGGATCGCCGCGAGACAGGTCACGCCCATGCTCCGCGAGAGCGCATCGGCCGAGACCTCGCGGTCGTAGAGGTCGCCACAGAGCAGGGCGGTCGCGATCGCGGCGTTGCCGATCGTCATGCCCAACTGGGCGACGGTCCCCTCGAGGGCCGCGACGGACAGCGCCGGCCGCCCAGCAGGGAAGACCGCGAGCGCGGGCGCGGTCGGCGTCGGAACGCCCGCCGTCGCGACGGCCGCGACCGCACCGAGTCCGAGGACGACCAGCGCGCTCGCCCGAGCGCGCCCGACCAGCGCCAGCAGGCCGACGACGCCGAGCCCGGCCGCCGCCGCGGGGAGGTTCCCGACCGAGAGGTCGACCGCCGCCTCGAGCAGGAGCAGTGCGACGGCGAACTGGACGCCGCGGATGACGGGCTCGCCGACGACCTGCTGGAGCCGGCCGACGAGCCCGAGTCGGCCGACGGCGAGCAAGACGCCGCCGGCGAGCAGCCCGGCCGCGGCCAGTTCGGCGTAGGAAAGCGCGCCGACGATCGCCAGCCCGACCAGGGCCTTCATCGGCTCGACGGAGATCGGCAGGCCGTAGTGGAGTCCCCAGACGATCTGGAAGACGCCGAACCCGACCAGCACGTGGGGCAGCGAGACGCTCGTCGTCGCTCCGAGCGCCACCAGCAGCGGGAGGACAGTAACCGAATCCCCTAGCGCACCCGTGAGTTCGCCCGCGGAGAACTCGAGGTCGCGCTCGGTCCGCGACCCGAAGGAGTACGCCATCTGTCCCCGGTAATTCGAGGACGAACTTGACTCTTGCCAGTAACTCTTCGGCCTTTCGAGAGCCGATGAGAGTAACCCACGATGGTTACAAACCGCAGTTCGGACCCGTACTCAGCGCGAGCGGCCCGCCGCGAGTCGGTCCCGGCGGCAGCCCGACCGTCGTTATCGGGACGTGGTGCCGCCGTCGCCGATCGTCTCCGGCGTCGCGTCGGCCGTCGAGACGGCCTCCGGATCGACGTCGTCGGCGGTCCGCGGTTCCGGCAGATCGTAGCCGCTCTCGGTGTCGTAGGCCACGAGCTGTGCGTTCAACTCGCCGGCCTGCTCGGTCAGGACGGTCGCGCTCCGGGCGACGTGGGAGAGCGCCTCCGCCTGGGCCGACGCCCGGCGGGCCGCTCGAGCGGAGGTCGTCGCCGTCGCCGCGCTCGTCTCGGCGGCGTCCTCGACCAGCACGACGACCTGCTGGGTCGCCGACGCCTGCTGTTGGGTCGCCGCGGAGATCTCCTGGACGCCGTCGTTTGTCTCCTCGGCCAGCCCGGCGACCTCCTCGAGCGCGGTCGCGGCGTCCTCGACGTCGGCGACGCTGTCCTCGATTCGGCCGCGGCTGGTCCGGACCTCGTCGGCGGCGGCCATCGCCCGCTCTTTGAGTCCCTCGAGGCGTTCCTCGACGGTCTGGACCGAGTCGTAGACCTCCTCGGAGAGGGTCTGAATCTCGTCGGCGACCGCGCCGAAGCCCTCGCCACCGGCCTCGCCCGAACGAGTCGCCTCGATGTTGGCGTTCAGCGCCAGCATGTTGGTCTGTTCGGCGATCTCGCTGATCGACTCGATCAGTTCGTCGATTCGCTCGGCTTCGGCCTCGAGGCCCTCGATCTCCTCGAGGGTCCGTTCGGTTTCGGTGTCGATCACGGCCATGCCGGTGATCGCGTCGCCCGCGGCCTCGCTTCCCTGCCGGCCGACGCGTGCGGTCCGGTCAGCGGTGTCGGCGACCTCGGAGGCGGTCGCGGCGATCTCCTCGACCGTCGTCGAGAAGTTCTCCATCTCGGCCGTGACGGTTCGTAACTGTTCGTTCTGCTCCCTGTTGTCCGCGACGACCTCGGTCAGCGCCTCGCTCGTGCGTTCGCCCTCGGCCTGCACCGCCTCCATGCTCGTCGTGAGTTCGCGACTGTAGGTGACGACCTCGCCCGAAAAGGACTTCAGCGTCCCGAAGGTGTTCTCGATCTCCGCCAGCATCGCGTTGGAGTTGTCGGCCAGTTCGTCGAGCGATTCGTGGGTGCCCGGGCGCTCGAACCGCCGGGTGAGATCGCCCGCGGCGACCGCCCGGGTCGTCTCCGCGTGGGCCTCGACCGTCCGCTCGAGTTCGTCCAGCGACCGGTCCGTCCGGTCGCGTTCGGCCAGCTGATTCCGGATCCCCGCCAGCGACGACTCGAGGCCCGCGAACTCGTCGTCGCGGTCGCCGTCGAAGCGGTCATCGTACTCGCCGGCCTCGAGGCGCGTCACCCGCTCGGTCAGGTCGGCGATCCCCTCGCGCAGTCGATCGCGCTGGCCCGGCGCGGTTCGGGTGCTCGAGCCGGCGGCGATCCCGGCCGCGGTGGCGCCCGTCGCAACGACGCCGGCGACGCCGGCCCCGAAGACGGCCGCGGTCGGGCCGCCGAGCGCGACCGCCGCGATGGCGACGACGACCAGTCCGACCACGGCGACCGCAAGGGCGAAACCGACCGGTCGATCCGATTGGATCGCCCCGGGGAGCGGCGACGAGTCGACCGTCCCGCCCGCCTCGAGGGGGTCAGTCATTCGCCTCCCCGCTGCGGACGGTGGCCGCACCCGCTTCGGCGGGCGCTCGTCGCCGAATGTCGAAGACGCAGGCGTCGTCGCCCTCGTGCATGCAGGTCCGTTCCTCGGCGACGAGGTCCTCGTCGAAGCGGTCGGCGACGCCCCGGATCGCGCCGCGGGCCACGTCACAGAGTTTCCGGTCCGAGTCGTAGGTGATCCGGACTCGGTCCTCGTCGAGCCGCTCCGACCGAATGCGCGGGGTCGTCAGCGTCGTCATGTCCCGGGTCCGCAGTGAGGTGTGGAACTGCTGGATGTTCGCGATGAGTTCGAGCCCCTCCCAGTCGTCGTCGATGTGGAGGTCGTAGGTCTCGAGCAACGCGGGGACGACCCACCGCCCGTACTGGGTGAGGATCGTCCGCGGGCTCTGATCGGTCAACTCGCCGGCGGTGCGGGCGATTTCGTAGACGTCGCCGTCCGGATAGACCGTGACCGGGACGTAGACCTTCTCCTCGATGTCGGCTTCGTCCTGAATCGCCAGCCAGGCGTCCTCGCCGTAGGTGTCGACGACGAACGACTGGAGCGTCTGTAGAATTATGCCGTGCATCCGGTCCCCCGTGATTCGATGCCCGTAACTCCGCCCGTCCCATCCCGGTCTCTTTCCATAGCTATTCGGGACAGACACGCTATCCTGATAGTTCGTTTCCCCAAATAGTTGGGTAACACCGGTGTTACGACACGGCTTTGCACGGATCGGCGGTCGGCGAGGAACCGCCGCGGGTGTCGGCGGGGAGGTCCCCGCAGTCGCGCGATTGTGCGGACGTACCAGCAGGGATAAGGTTCGCGGTCGGCATCGATCAACCGTGAGCGACCTCGGAAAGATCGACCGCGCGTTCTTCGACCGCCACATCGCGCCGAACCTCGGTGCCGATCGCGACGACGTCGCCGTCGGGCCGACCCACGGCGTCGACTTCGGCGTCCTCGATATCGGCGACCGCGCGCTGGTCACCGCGACCGATCCCCTCTCGATCCTGCCCGCGCTGGGCCTCGAGCGGGCCGCGCGCTTCGCCCTCGATCTCGTCCTCGCGGACGTGGCCGTCAGCGGCGTTCCCCCGTCGCATCTCTCGATCTGTTTCACGCTGCCAGAATCGATGACCGACGAGGAGTTCGCGACCGTCTGGGAGACCATCCACGCCGAGTGTGCCGACCTCGGCGTCGCCGTCGTGACCGGCCACACGGCGCGCTACGCCGACCCGTCCCATCCGTGGGTCGGCGCGGCCACCGCGATGGGCGTCGGCGACCACGGTGACATCGTTCGGCCCGACGGGGCCCGTCCCGGCGATCGGCTGCTCCTGACGAACGGCCCCGCCGTCGAGGCCGTCGGCCTGCTGAGTACGCTCTTCGGCGAGGAAATCGATCGTCCTGCCGACGTCATCGCGGACGCCCAGGACCGCCTCGAGGAGGTCTACGCCGTCCGGGACGCCCTCACGGCGGCCGCCGCGGGGCCGGTCCGGGCGATGCACGACGTGACCGAGGGCGGCCTCGCCGGCGCGCTGAACGAGATGGCCGACGGCGCTGGCGTCCGGTTCGCGATCGACCGCGACGCCGTCCCGCTGCGACCCGGCGTCCGCGAGGTCTGTGACGCCCTCGAGATCGACCCCTGGGCGGCGACCAGCTGCGGCTCGCTCCTGATCGCGGTCGACCCCGACGGCGTCGCCGACGTCCGCGAGGCGCTCGCGGATCGGGGGACGCCGGTCGCCGAGATCGGCCGGGTCGAGGCGCTCGAGGACGACGGCGGCGAGGTGCTGGTCGACGGGGACCGGCTCGCGCACCCGAACGCCGACCCGTCGTGGGACGCCTACGCGGAGTTGGCCGCCGCGGCGAGCGACGGCTCGTAATCACGAGAGGACGATCAACTCGGCGGTATCGGCTCCGGTACCGCGGACGTTCGTCGTCGCGAACAGCTTCGAGTCGGCCGCGGTGACGAAGCCGACTGCGCCGGTGGGTTCGTACGCGAACCGGAGGTGGCGGGCCCGGTACGATCGAATCCCGATCCCGCCCTCGATATCGATCGCGCGGAGCCGATCGCCGCCGACGTACACCGTGTCGCCGACGACGATCGGCGGATTGCTCGCGCTCTCGCCGAGATCGAGCCGCCAGCGAACGCTTCCGTCGGCCAGATCGAGCGCGAACACTCGCGATCCCGAGCGCGCGAACACCGTCCCGTGGGCGATGGCGATGCCGTCGTCGCCGAACCCGCCGAGTTCGGCTTCCCACCTCCGCGCTCCGTCCGGCCCGAAGTACACGACCGTTCCGTCGCCGCCGACGACGGCGATGCCCAATTCGGACCCGCCGTGGTCCAGTGACCGCACCGCCGGGCCGCTCCGGATGCCGGCCTCGACGGTTCGCCGCCACTGGACGGTCCCCCACTCGTCGACGGCGTACAACTCGCCCCCGTCGGTCACGACGTAGACGTAGTCGGCGTACTTCGCGAGCGAGTACGCCGGCGTCCCGAGTAGCTCCTGTTCCCACAGGCGCTCGCCGGTCCCGGCATCGAGCGCGTGCAGGGAGTTGCCGCCGGCGGTGAAAACGCGGCCGTTCTCCCCGTCGTCGGTGACCAGTAGCGATCCCCGCCCGATGGTCGCCTCGAACGCCTCGCTCCACTCGACCGCGCCGCTCTCGAGGTCGCGAGCGGTCACCGTGTCCACTTCCGGGACATACGCCAGCCCCTCGTACACGGTCGGTGCCCCGCGGTAGGTGTTGGCCTCGTTGTTCGGGTCGATCGACCAGCGCTGGTCCCCGCTCGCCCGATCGAACGCGACCACGTCGGTTCCGGTCGTCGCGAGGACGGTCCCGTCGGTCACGACCGGGTCGGCGGCCGCGGCCGCCGACTCGAGGTCGACGCGCCAGTCGACGGTAGGGTCCTCGCGCGGCGCGACGCCGTCGGGGATCGCTCTCGAGTTCCGCCGATCCGCGCCGCCCGTCGGCCACGCGTACGATTCGTCCGTCCCGGGATCGACCGACAGACCGCCGAGACAGCCCGCGGCGGTCGCGATACCGGCCGCACCGAGGGCGGCCATTACTTCGCGTCTGGAGGGCATTCGATGATTGTTGGCGAGGGTAGACGAATGTATTTTATGGAACGGATGATCGAACGTTCCGCCCCGCCGCTCAGACCTCGCGCAGGCCGAGGCTGTACTCGAGGGCGGTGTCGACCTCGGTCATCCGGTCGTCCGGTACCGATCCGACGACGTCCGTGATCCTGTCGTCGATCGAGACGGTTCGAACCTGACTACAGAGCGCGACCGAGTCCTCGCGGAGGGCACACTCGTCGGCTGGAATCAGCACTTCGAAGGGATACCGCTCGTCCCCGTAGGACGTGGTGAAGGGGACGACGATCGTCGTCGGGGCGTTCTCGTTACCGACGTCGTTCTGGACGACGAGACAGGGTCTGGTCCCCCGCTGTTCGGAGCCGCGCGTCGGATCGAGTTCGACGACGACGATGTCGCCCCGCCGGACGTGCATCGTCACTCCTCCCAGCCGGGTGCGTCGCCGAGTGAGGCGTTCGCTTCCCGCGAGGATCCGGCCATCTCGTCCGCGAGTTCGCGGTGGTGTTCGGCGCGGCGTCGATACCCCTCCGCGAGGTCCGCCCGCGACGTCGGTTTCTCGATGACGATCTTGTCGTCCTCCTCGCGGATCGTCACCTCGTCACCACCGTGGATATCGAACGCCTCTCGAAGCCGCTTCGGCAGCGTTACCTGCCCGCGATCGCCGACTTTCCGCGTTTCGGGCTCGCCCATACGTATTCATATCATATCCATACCCATAACGCTGCCGTCCGGACCGCGTGTCGTCGTTCGAAACCGATCTCGATGGGACTCGCTGGCCCCCTCGTCCGCCGACGGGTCCGCCTCGAGCGACCGCGGGCAAGGCGTACCCGTCTCGAGGTCGTATCCCGCCGTGACCGATGAGCGACCTCGAACGGGAGAAGGCGGCGATCGTCGACGAACTCGAGGGGGAGCGCTACACCCACACGGCCCTCAGAGAGCGGGTCGCCGACGAGTGCGACTGCAGCGAGGCGGCCGTCAGTCGCGCGATCTCGGCGCTCCACGACGCGGGCGCGATCACGCACGAGCAGGGGTTCTTCGAACTCACCGACTGACCGGCGGGCGAACGGCTCTCGCCGACCGGCCGTCCTCGAGCCGTCGATACCACCGCGGACGACTCTCAGCGTCGCTGACCATCACCGCTTAGTATAAGCCGGGAATACGGTTCCGTATGCGAACACCAGCACCCGAGCACCGACCGGTCGCGCTGACGATCGCGGGCAGCGACTCCGGGGGCGGCGCGGGGATCCAGGCCGACCTCGCGACGATGGCCGCCCACGGCGTCTTCGGCACGTCGGCGATCACCGCCGTCACCGCCCAGCACACCCGCGGCGTCGAGTCCTCGCACGTCCTACCGGTCGAGGAAGTCGCAGCCCAACTCGAGGCCGTCACCGACGACTTCGCGGTCGGCGCGGCCAAGACCGGGATGCTCGCGACGACCGCGGTCATCGAGACCGTCGCGGAGCGCGCTCGAGAGTTCGAGTTCCCGCTGGTCGTCGACCCCGTGATGGTCGCCACCTCGGGCGACCGCCTGCTCGAGCCCGAGGCCGAACGGGCCTACGAGGACCTGCTCGGCGCGGCGACGCTCGCGACGCCAAACGCCGACGAAGCCGAGGTCCTGACGGGGATCGCCGTCACCGACGACGAGACGGCCCGCGAGGCCGGCGAGGCGATCCTCGAGACGGGCGTCGACGCCGTCCTCGTGAAGGGCGGTCACGTCCCCGGCGAGCGGGTCCGGGACACGCTGGTCACCGCGGAGACGGTCCGGGCGTTCGAACACCCCCGCGTCGGGACCGACGCCACCCACGGCTCGGGCTGTGCGCTGGCCGCCGCGATCGCGGCCCGACTGGCGACGGACGAACCGCTCGAGGTCGCCGTCGAGGGCGCGACGGATTTCCTCGCCCGCGCGGTGCGGTACGCCTACGACGTGGGCGAGGGTCACGGCGCGGTCAATCACATGGTCCCGCTGCGAAACGAGGCCGCCCGGGAGCCCACCGCCGAGGAAGTCCAGGCGATCGTCGACCGGTTCGTCGCGGCCGATGTCTCCGCGCTGGTCCCCGAGGTAGGGATGAACGTCGCCGGCGCGACCCCCTACGCCGAGTCCGTCGCCGAGACCGCCGCCGTCGAGGGCCGCATTACGAACACGCTCTCGGGGGTTCGACCCAACCGCGGCGTCCGGTTCGGGGCCTCGAGCCACGTGGCTCGCTTCCTGCTGTCCGCGCGGGAGTTCGTGCCCGACCTGCGCTTCGCGGTCAACTGCCGGTTCGACGCCGACGTCGAGGACGCGCTCGAGGCCCTCGCGTGGCCGGTCGCCGAGTACGACCGCGGCGAACAGCCGGCCGAGGTCAGGGACACGGAGGGGAGTACGATGGGCTGGGGAGCCCGGCGGGCCTTCGCGGATCGCGACGATCCACCCGTCGCCGTCGTCGACCGCGGCGAGGTCGGGAAGGAGGCGCTGGTGAAACTCGTCGCGGCCGACCCCGAAACGCTCGTCGACCGGACGCTGGCGCTCGAGCGCGAGGTGACCCGATGAGCCCCGCCGACGGCGACGGCGCCGCCCTCGAGACCGGTATCATCCTGCCCCAGTACGGGACCGAGTTCGACACGGTCCGGGAGACTGCACTCGCGGCCGAGCGGCTGGGCTACGACGCGGTCTGGCTCGAGGATCACTTCCAGTCGTGGATCGGCGACCCGCGGCGGGCGACACAGGAGTGCTGGACGACCCTGAGCGCGATCGCCGAGGCAACCGCCGAGATCCGGCTGGGGACGCTCGTGACCAGCCAGTCCTACCGCCATCCCGCCCTGCTGGCGAAGATGGCCGCGCAGGTCGACCGGGTGAGTGAGGGACGACTCGAGCTGGGACTGGGCGGGGGCTGGTACGCGGACGAGTACGACCGCTTCGGCTACGAGTTCCGGGAGCCGCCCGCCGAGCGGCTCCGCCGGCTGGCCGAGACCGTCGAAATCCTGCAGGGGCTGTGGACCAACGAGAGCTACAGTCACGAGGGCCGACACCTCGAGGTCGACCTCGAGGACGCCTTCTGCGAACCGCAGCCCGTACAGGATCCGCACCCGCCGATCTGGATCGGGGGCGGCGGCGAGCAGTTCACGCTGCGCTACACCGCCGACCTGGCCGACGGCTGGAACTACGGCACCCTCGAGCCCGCGGGGTTTGCCGACAAACTCGACGTGTTGCGGGATCACTGCGAGAGCGAGGCCCGGTACGACGAGATACGCAAGTCCGCCGAGCTGTTCGTCTTCGTCGGGGAAACGACCGCGGCCGCCGAGGCGAAGCGCGAGTCGTTCCGCGACGAGTGCCTGCCCGCCGACGGGCCGAGCGAGCCCCGCGAGTTCTTCCTGTCGGGCTACCTCGAGACGGCCCCCACCGGGACGCCGGCCGAGGTCCGCGATCGGCTCGCCGACTACGCCGACGCCGGTATCGAGGAGGTCATGCTCGCAGTGCCGAACGCGGCCGACGACGGGGACGAGAGCCTGTCGCTGCTGGCCGCGGCACTCGCCGCGTGACGTTCCGCCGGCGGACATCCCAGCGGCCAATACTCGACAGTAGAGCTATACGGCAGGCGTGAGACGCACCCGGTATGAGCGATTCGTCGTCGGTCGGCGGGACCAACGTCGACGGGGAATCACCGCGGCTCGAGCCGACGGTCGAGACCGACGAGGCGACGATCACCGACGACGCCGAACTCGAGCGGACGCTCGGGCTCACCGGCGGCCTCGCCATCGGAATCGGGACGATGATCGGAGCCGGCATCTTCGTCTTCCCGGGGCTGGCCGCCGGACAGGCGGGCCCCGCTGCGGCGGGCTCGTTCGCGATCGGTGCGCTCGTCGCGCTGCTGGTCGCGTTGCCCACGTCCGAACTCGCGACGGCGATGCCGAAAAGCGGGGGCGGCTACTACTACATCTCCCGCGGTCTGGGGACGCTCGCCGGGACCGTCGTCGGATTGTCGCTGTGGTTCGGGCTGGTGTTCGCGACGGCGTTTTACCTCGTCGGCTTCGGCTACTACGCGGTCGATACGCTCGCCGAACTCGGGGTCACCGTCGGCGACGGACTCGTCATCCCGCTGGCGCTGCTGTTCGGCGCGGGCTTTACCGTGTTGAACGTCACCGGGACGGAAAACGCGGCGAAACTCCAGAACGGGATCGTCGCGTTGCTGCTGTCGATTCTGGTCGTCTTCCTCGGGTACGGCGGCCTCGATGCGATGGGGATCGTCGGCGACCCATCCGCGCCCGAACAGTTCGCCCCCTTCGGTACGATGCCGATACTGACGACCGCGGCGCTCGTGTTCACCTCGTATCTCGGCTTCGCGCAGGTCGCGACCGTCGCCGGGGAGATGAAAGACCCCGGCCGGAACCTGCCGCTGGCGATGGTCGGCTCCGTCCTCGTCGTCGGCGTCCTCTACGTCGCGACGATCTTCGTCGCGACGAGCGCATTCGGGAGCGAACGACTCGCCGAGTTCGGCGAGACGGCCATGGTCGAGGTCGGCCGCCACTACCTCGGCGCGGCCGGTGCCGTCGCGATCGTCTTCGGCGGGCTGCTCGCGACTATGTCGAGCGCGAACGCGTCGATCCTCAGCACCTCTCGAGCCATCTACGCCGTCTCGAAGGACGCCCTGTTGCCGCGACGGGCGAGCCGCATCAACCTCCGCTACGGCACGCCACACGTCGCGCTGGGGATGGCCGGCGGACCGATACTCGTGCTGGTCGCGACCGGTCGCGTGGAACTGCTGGCGGAGGTCGCCTCGTTCCTGCATCTGATCACGTACGGGCTGATCTGTGTGGCCCTGCTCGCACTGCGCCGCGACGAACCGGAGTGGTACGACCCCGACTTCCGGACTCCCGGTTACCCCGTCGTCCCGATACTCGGCGCGCTCGCCAGTTTCGCCCTGATCGGCTTCATGCAACGCGCGTCACAGCTCATCGGCGTCGCGATCATGCTCGTGACCGCCGGGTGGTACGCCTACTACGCCCGCGACGTCACGCTCAGGGGGGCACTACAATGACTCGAGTCCTCGTCCCGCTGGCGATCCTCGAGGGCGAGACGGTCCCGGCGGGACTGCCGACGCTGCTCGCGCCCGCGGACGTGACGGTACTGGGCTATCACGTTCTGCCCGAGCAGACGCCGCCGGACCAGGCGCGACTCCAGTACGAGGACCGGGCGACCGCCGCCCTCGACGATCTCGTCGCCGAGTTCGAAGCGGCCGGCAGCGAGGCCGACCACCGCCTCGTGTTCACCCACGACCGGGAGCAGACGATCGACCGAGTCGCCGCGGAGACCGGAGCGGACGCCTACGCTATTCCGGGCGTGACCGGACCGGTCGATCGGCTCCTCGTGACGCTCTCGGGCGACGTCGCCGCCGAACGCATTCGTTCGTTCGTCGCCGACTTGATCGCCGGCCGCGAGATCGACGTCACGCTCTTTCTCGCGACCGACGACGAGCCCGGCGGCCGCGAGTCCCTCGAGACGGCCGCCGAAGCCCTCGCCGCGGCCGGTATCGACGCCGAGACCGAACTCTCGGTCGGCGACGCGCCGTTCGAGGCACTCCTGGACGCCGCTGCGGACCACGACGCCGTCGTCATGGGCGAGCAAGCCCCGTCGCTCCGGTCGTTCCTCCTGGGCGAGGACGAAGAGCGGGTCGCCGCCGAGTCGGTCGGTCCGGTACTCGTCGTTCGGAGTTCCGACGGCGCGTGATCTCCGCGTGTCGGTGTACCCACACGTTCGCTACTCTTCACTTTCGCTGCCAGGTTTCCGGTCCTCCGCCGTTGTCTCGAGGTACTCGCCGCGAATCACGAGGACCGGATCGACCGTTCCTCGGGCCAGTCGTTCGACGCGATCCCGGAAGACGAAACGGCGGATCGACGGCCGGCTCTCGCCGAGGACGAGGAGGTCGTAGTCCGCCGCGGCGTCGAGGATCGCCGCCGTCGGCGAGTCGTCGACGACGACCGTACTGTCGATCCGCTCGTCGTCGAAGCCTTCGGTCACCAGTTCCGACCGCGCCGCCTCGAGCAGTTCCGCGCCCGCGTCTCGCTCCGCCTCGTCGGCCGCGACGTGAAAGAGGGTGACCGAGAGGGTCGTGTCGGCGAGGACCGTACAGAGCAATCTGGCGATGTGTTCGACGTTGACGTCGCTTCGAACCGCGACGAGGACCGTCTCGAGGACGGGTGCCGGGTTGCAGACCAGGACGGCGTCGCACGACTCCTCGACGGCGACGCGTTCGAACGTCTTCAGTCGGGAGTGGGTAAACGCCAGTCGCGACGTAACGTCGCAGCCGGCGTCCTCGAACACCGTCCGTCGCTCCGCGAGTTCGGCCCGCATGCGGTCACCGTACTGGTCGCGTGCCTGCTCCGTGCCGGTCTGGTCGGGGAGTTCGCGATAGCCCAGCAGGACGACCGGAATCGACGCGAACGCGTCGACGAGCGTCCGCGGGACGCTCTCCCCCTCGAGGACGTCGACCGGGAGCAACACGCGATGATCGCGGTCTGACATTGCTGACGAGTGGTCCTCCCACGGGCAGCGTAATATATCCCGGCCGGCGACGGCCCCTCGAGCCCCGTCTCGATGGGGCGGCCGACCGCGGGAGCGGCCGCGCGTTTTTGTAGCTCGGTCACTTAAACCAGTACCGTGACGGCGCGAGAAAACAGCGGGACGACGAACGGAGCCGATGCCGTGGCCGCGTTCGGCGAGGCGGCCGCGCCGGCCGCCGGTGACGACGCGGTCGGAACCGACCGGGAGATCGAGGGAGAGCGGCCACCGACCGAGACGCGCCCGGACAGCCGCGAGCCGTCGGCGACGGACGACCGCGATATTGCCGTCTCCGTCACCGGACTGTCCAAGCGGTTCGGCGACGGCGAGACGGCGGTCACCGCGGTCGACGACGTGAGCGTCGACATCGAGACCGGCTCGATCGTCGGCCTGCTGGGGCCCAACGGTGCCGGCAAGACGACGCTCATCAAGTCGGTCCTCGGGATGGTCGTGCCGGACGCGGGCAGCGTCCGGATCCGCGGCATCGATCTCCGGGAGCGACCGCGGGCGGCCTACAGCGCCGTCGACGCGATGCTCGAGGGAGCGCGCAACGACTACTGGCGGTTGACCGTCCGGGAGAACCTGCGGTACTTCGCTACGATCGGCGGCGTCGACCCGAACTCGGTCCGCGACCGCCACGACCGGCTGCTGGCCCAACTCGACCTCGAGGCGAAGGCGGACGTTCCGGTCCGCGATCTCTCCCGGGGGATGAAACAGAAGGTGTCGCTGGCCAGCGTCCTCGCCGGGGGCGCCGAGGTCGTCTTCCTCGACGAGCCCACGCTCGGGTTGGATATCGAGAGTTCCCGGACGCTCCAACGGGAACTGCGACGCCTCGCCGCGGAGGAGGACCTCACCGTCGTCCTCAGCAGCCACGACATGGACGTCGTCGAGACGGTCTGTGACCGCGTCCTCATCATGTCCGAGGGAGCGATCATCGCGGACGACACCGTCGACGCCTTGCTGTCCGACACGGACCGCCACTGCGTTCGGATCACGAGCGCCGACATCGACGCCGCGCTCGTCTCGCGGCTGCGACGGCGCTTCGATTCGCTCGAGGCCGAGCGACGCGACGCCGGCCACCGGATCGAGGTCGTGACCGACAGCGACGGCCTCTACGAGCTGCTGGCACGGCTCCGCGGCGACGGCGTGACCCTCGAGCGCGTCCGGACGGTCGAGCCGGACCTCGAGGACGTCTTCGTCGAGTTGACGAGCGGCGACCGAGGTGACCGATGAGCGCGGGCGCGGGCCGGCAGGACGGGACCGACCGGCCGCGGCCGGCCGGCTACCGCCACCTCGCGCGGGCCGTCCTCTACCGCGAGTACCTGATCTTCGTCCGCTATCCCGCCAACGCCGTCGGCGGACTCGTCATCTCGGTGTTTTTCTTCGGGTTGTTGTTCTACGGCGGCCGGGCGATCGCCGGGCAGGCGCTGACCGACTCCATCGAGGGGCTCATCGTCGGCTACTTCCTGTGGTCGCTCTCGGTCGGGGCGTACTCCTCGATCGCGAACGACATCGGGAGCGAGGTCCAGTGGGGCACCCTCGAGCGCCACGTGATGTCGCCGTTTGGCTTCGCTCCCGTGGCGCTGTTGAAGGGCCTCGCCAAAATCGTCCGGTCGTTCGTCACCTCGTCGGTGCTGCTCGCTGTCATGTTGCTCATGACCGGGCGGAGCCTCGAGTTGAACCTCGGAACGATCGTCGTCGTCGCGACGTGCAGCATCGTCTCGGTACTGGGGCTCGGACTGGCCGCCGGCGGCGTGACCGTCCTCTACAAGCGGGTCGGCAACTGGCTCAACCTGCTCCAGTTCGGCTTCATCATATTGATCTCCGCGCCCGCGTTCGACCTCGGCTGGCTGCGGTTCCTCCCGCTCGCGCAGGGCAGCGCGCTCCTCCAGCGGACGATGATCGATAACGTCCGCCTCTGGGAGTTTCCGGCGGCCGATCTCGCGGTCCTGCTCGGAGTCGCCGTCGGGTACCTCGCGCTCGGCTACGCGGTCTTCCAGTACGCGACCCGACGGGCGCGTCGGCTCGGCGTCCTCGGGGACTACTGACCCGCCTCCGGCCCGCCCGGACCGACGGCGTCGGGACCCGTCGTCCCCGCCAGACTCTCCCCCGTGGCACCCGTTCGATTTCGTATGGCCCACGACAGGATCCACGCGCGGAAACCGACACACGACCTCGAGCGATGGTCCGTCGGGACGATCGCCGCCGTCTCCGAGCGGGACGGTCACGCCGTTTTCGAGGTAACCGCCGAGGGCGGCGAGTCGGTCGAACTCGTCGTGACGGTCGCGATCCGGGATCTCGTCCTTCGGCGACTCGACCTCGCGGCCGACGAGTCGCCGATCGGTGCCCGCGTCTGGTACCGCACCCGCGGCGGCTGACGATCGAGGACCGATACCTAGTTTTTGGTGGCGACGGTACCGCGGGGCATGGTCGAGAGCCCGTTCGACGTCGAGATCGAAGTGGGCGAAGTACTCGCGGCCGAACCGTTCCCCGAAGCCGAGAAGCCCGAGATGACCAAGCTGTGGATCGACCTCGGCGACGAGGAGATCCAGTCCGCGGCGCAGTTGGACCACCATCACGACGCCGCCGACCTCGAGGGTCGACAGGTACTCTGCGCGACGAACCTCGGCTCCGTGCGGATCGCGGGGTTCAAATCGGAGGCGCTGACCGTCGGCGTTCCCAGTGAGGAGGGGTATCCCGTGCTGGTGTCGCCCGACGAGGACGTGCCGCTGGGCGGAACGCTGTACTGATATTGGGAAGAATCTAAGTAGTTCCCACTGTAGCTGTATACGTGTGAAAGATGGGGACGGAAACTGACGACCGCGGACGGCTATATCTCTCGAAGGGTCTCCGTGAGCGGCACGGAGAGCGTTTTCACGTCGTCGAATATAGCGACCACATCGAATTGATCCCGATCGACGACGACCCGATCGAGGGACTTCGAGAAGCCGTCGGCGACGCGTTCGATGACAAATCGATCGACGAACTGCGCGACGAAGCCCGGGAGTTGGCCCGTGAGGAGGTAGCGAACGATGTACGTCGAGACTGACTTCCTGCTAGCGCTTCTCAAGGACTCTGACTGGTTGCAGGCCGGGGCGAAAGCTGCCCTCGACGAACACGAGGTAGAAACGTCGATCCTCGCCTACGCAGAACTCTTTCTCCTCCTCGACGACTACGACGTCGATCGCGTTCGAGCGATTTCCAACCTCGTCGAACTCGTCCCGGTTCGACCCGAGGAACACTCACAGGCCGTTCTCAAGGCGGTCAAGTATCAGGACGAGCACGGGATGACGAACTTCGACTCGCTTCACGCGGGGATGGTCGACACGTGGGAGACGCCAGTTCTCGGTAGCGAACGTGACTACGACGACCTCGAGATCGAGCGCATCCCGCTCGAGCCGACGAACGAGGAGTCCGAGTAAGGGCCTTCCCGTCGCTGCCCGGCCACGTTCACCGCGGATCCCGCAGGGTTTTTGCGGTGGAGAGACAGTCACCGGATATGACCGAGGCGACGGGGATCGTCGGCGAGTTCTTCTCGCTCAAGGAAGACACCGACGCCGACCTCCTGACGATGCAGTGTGGCGATTTCTACGAGTTCTTTGGGGAGGACGCCGAACTCGTCAGCGAGGAACTCGACCTCAAAGTCTCACAGAAGTCCTCGCACGGTTCCTCCTATCCGATGGCCGGCGTGCCGATCGACGACCTGACGCCCTACCTCAAGGCCTTAGTCGAACGCGGCTACCGCGTCGCCGTCGCCGACCAGTACGAGACCGACTCCGGCCACGCTCGCGAGGTCGTCCGCGTCGTGACGCCGGGCACCCTACTCGAGACGAGCGACGCCGACGCCCAGTACATGGCGGCGGTCGTCGACGGCGGGAGCGAGGTCGGCTCGAGCGGGGACGGCTACGGCCTCGCGTTCGCCGACGTGACGACCGGCCGCTTTCTCGTCGCCGACGTCGCCGACGCCGACGCGGCGCTGACGGAACTCTATCGGTTCGACCCGGTGGAGGTCCTGCCCGGGCCCGCGGTGCGGACGGACGACGACCTGCTCGAGAAACTGCGCGAACGCGTCGACGCGACGCTGACGCTCCACGAGACCGAAGCGTTCGCGCCCAAGCGAGCCGCCCACACCGTCCGCGACCAGTTTGGGACCGAAACCGTCGACCGGCTGTCGGTCGGCACGCCGACGCTCGCGGCCGCCGGCGCGGTACTCGCCTACGTCGAGGAGACCGGCGCGGGCGTGCTGGCCTCGATGACCCGCATCCAGGCCCACCACGGCGACGATCACGTCACGCTGGACGCGACCACCCAGCGCAACCTCGAACTGACGGAAACGATGCAGGGCGACGGCGACGGCTCGCTGTTCGCGACGATCGACCACACCGAGACCAGCGCCGGCGGCCGCCTGCTCAAAGAGTGGCTCCAGCGACCCAGACGGTCGCTCGAGACCCTCGAGGAACGCCAGGCCGGCGTCGCCGCGCTCTCGACGGCGGCGCTGGCCCGCGACGAGATCCAGGACCGGCTCGGCGAGGCCTACGACCTCGCGCGGCTGGCCTCGAAGGCCAGCCACGGCAGTGCCGACGCGCGGGATCTGGTGGCCGTCCGCGAGACGCTGGCCGTCCTTCCGGCCGTGGCCGAGACGATCGATTCGACGCCGGAACTGGCCGACTCCGCCCTCTCCGAGATCGTCGAGCGGCCGGATCGAGCGGCCGCGCGGGACCTGCGCGAGACCCTCGAGGAAGCCGTCGCCGAGGATCCGCCGTCGACGGTGACGCAGGGGGAACTCCTCCGGAAAGGGTACGACGCGGAACTCGACGAAGTGATCGAGCGCCACGAGGAAGTCAGGGAGTGGCTCGACACCCTCGCCGAGCGCGAAAAGCGCCAGTACGGCCTCTCACACGTCACCGTCGACCGGAACAAGACCGACGGCTACTACATTCAGGTCGGCAAATCGGCCGCGGACGGCGTGCCCGACCACTACGAGCAGATCAAGACGCTGAAAAACTCCAAGCGGTTCACCACCGAGGAACTCGAGGAGAAAGAGCGCGATATCCTCCGACTCGAGGACCGACGCGGCGAGTTGGAGTACGAACTCTTCGAGGAACTCCGCGACGAGGTGGCCGAGCGGGCGGCACTGCTACAGGACGTCGGCCGGGCCTTAGCGACGATCGACGCGCTGGCGAGTCTGGCGACCCACGCCGCTGAGAACCGCTGGGTGCGGCCCGATCTGCATCGGGGCGATGACCTGACGATCGAGCAGGGCCGCCACCCAGTCGTCGAGCAGACCACGGAGTTCGTGCCCAACGACGTTCGCATGGACGAGGACCGCGGCTTTCTGGTCGTCACCGGCCCCAACATGTCCGGCAAGTCGACGTACATGCGTCAGGTCGCGTGTATCGTCTTGCTGGCCCAGATCGGGAGCTTCGTTCCGGCCGAGGCGGCCGAAATCGGCGTCGTCGACGGCATCTTCACTCGCGTCGGCGCGCTCGACGAACTCGCGCAGGGCCGGTCAACGTTCATGGTCGAGATGAGCGAACTCTCGAACATTCTCCACACCGCGACCGAGGAGTCGCTGGTCATTCTGGACGAGGTGGGGCGGGGCACCGCGACCTACGACGGCATCTCGATCGCGTGGGCCGCCACGGAGTACCTGCACAACGAAGTGAAAGCGAAGACCCTCTTCGCGACCCACTACCACGAACTGACCGGCCTCGCGGAGAACCTCCCCCGCGTCGCCAACGTCCACGTTGCGGCCGACGAGCGCGACGGCGAGGTCACCTTCCTCCGGACGGTCCGCGACGGCCCCACGGATCGGTCCTACGGCGTCCACGTCGCCGATCTCGCCGGCGTCCCGGACCCCGTCGTCGACCGCTCGAGGGAAGTCCTCGAGCGCCTGCGCGAGGAGAAAGCAATCGAGGCGAAAGGCGGGGCCTCGAGCGAGCCGGTGCAGGCGGTCTTCGATCTGGGCAGCGGGACGATGCGTGCGGCGTCACAGGGCGGGCACCAGTCCGACGCGGCGTCGACCGACGGCGGCCCGACGGCGAACGACGACGCAGGCGGGTCGCTCGATCCCGAGACCGAGGCCGTCCTCGCGGACCTCGAGTCGATCGACGTCAACACGACGCCACCGATCGAACTCGTCTCGAAGGTCCAGGAGTTACAGGAGCGACTCGAGGAGTAGTCGGCCGCCGATGCCGCGTTCGATGTCGGGGTGTGCGAGTTACCAGTCGTCGCTCGGATGGGTTCCGAAAACGGAACGGCTGAATCGGTAGGGAGACATGCCAACATTTTGCTCTGCGCTCCCTCGTGGTTCGAGAGACCTCCGGTCTCTCGTCATCACGAAAGGCGCGAAGCGCCTTTCGAACGACTTCGCTCGGTCGCTCGGCAAAATGTTGAGTAAAAGCACTCCTCCCTCCCTTTCACTCACTTCGTTCGTTTCGGGTCGGTCGTCGGCCCGCTCGCTCACGACGATATGGATTGAACAGACGTTACTTGATGATGGACACGAGGTCCTTATGGAGGCCTATTACCGCCTGTGCGACTCGTCGTCGCCGACGCGATTTGGTATCGACCGCTATACCGTTACGTTCGATCCACCGCCGCATTTTGCTACTGCCGGCTTTCCGGTCGATGCCGACCTGCCAGAGGTGGTTAATCGGGTGTCGCAGCCAGTTGTACTCCTCGTGGGCGAACACGTCGATATACGTCGGCGAGTGAGCGATGAGGATGACGTGGATCTGTCTGTCGGCGAGCAACGTCCGACGATACGTCCAGCTACCGTTCGGCTCCGACCCGACCGGCGGCTGGTGATACCACGCCAATGGGTCCCACTCGAAACCGTGTTCCTGGAGTGTCTCCGTGAATTCGCCCAGCGGCCGCTGAATGGTGCCGACGTATTCGGTATCGCGAAGGCGGTACTGGGGCTGCCCGAGCGTTCGCCCGAGACGGGTGATCACGGGACCGAACAGCTGTCTCACGCGGTAGGGAACGTCGGGTTCGAGTGCCTCGACGATTGTCCGCATTTGTCGGCCGTTGGATCTCCAGTGTCTCGAATGTATTGCAGGCACGGCGAGACGCGAGGGAAATGAGCGACACCGCGTCAGGGCGGTCTAAGCGAAATCTCCCCGTACCGACAGCTCTGACTTACCGCCGGCTCGCGATCCCCTGTCCGCCTCTACTCTACTTCTCGGACACAGTCCTTCCGGTAACTACGTCTGCCAACATTTTGCTCTGCGCTCCCTCGTGGTTCGAGAGACCTCCGGTCTCTCGTCATCACGAAAGGCGCGAAGCGCCTTTCGAACGACTTCGCTCGGTCGCTCGGCAAAATGTTGAGTAAAAGCACTCCTCCCTCCTCTTCGGGTCGGTCGTCGGCCCGCTCGCTCACTTCGTTCGCTCGCGGTGAGTACACACTGCTCTGCCTGTCCTGATCGGAATCGTCACTCCGACTCCGGAAGAAGAACGTGAACTGGGACCTACTGGCGGCCGTCCCGTTCGAACGCCTCGAGCGCGTCCGTGTACGATCGCAGGACCGACAGGAGCAGCGCGAGCAGCAGTAGCGGGGCGGCGTACACGAGCTGGGTGTACGGATCCGGAGGCGATACGATCGCCGAGAGGAGGACCGCGATCGCACCGAAGGCGGCCAGGATCCGGACGAATCGACGGTGCGGAGACGAACTCATACCGACGGGTTCCGGACCGGAGATATAAATTTCACTAGGGAAGTCGACAGAACGTTCAGCACAGCGCCGTCCCGTGGTAGCGCCTGCGTCGCGTTTTGTCCGATCGACCAGGGGTCGACACGGTTCGCCGGAACCTCGCCAGTCGCGGCGGTCGACGACCGTCGATACCGCGCGACTGAGAGACGGCGAGGCCGTCGGCGATCGGTAGAACTTTGAGATACTGGGGCACTCGGTAGCACGATGCACGAAGCAGACTTCGACGTGGCGGGGAAGACCGCCATCGTCACCGGCGCGAGCCAGGGAATCGGCGAATCGATCGCGAAGACGTTTGCCGCGGGCGGTGCGGACGTCGCCATCTGTTCGCGCTCGATGGATCGCGTCGGCCCGGTCGCCGACGAGATCAACGATAGCGAGGCCGACGGCGAGGCGCTGGCCGTCGAGTGCAACGTCCGCGAGCGCGAGCAGGTTCGGAACCTCGTCGACGAGACGGTCGACGAGTTCGGCGATGTCGACATCCTCGTGAACAACGCCGGCGGTGAGTTCGTCGCGCCGTTCGAGGACATCTCCGCGAACGGCTGGGAGACCATCGTCGATCTCAACCTGAACAGCACCGTCCACTGCACCCAACTCGCCGGCGAGGTCATGCGTGAGGGCGACGGCGGGGTCATCATCAACATGTCCAGCGTCAACGGCCAGCACGCCGCGCCCGGCGAGAGCCACTACGGCGCGTCCAAGGCGGCGATCATCCGCCTGACCGAGACGCTGGCCGTCGAATGGGCCGAAGACGGCATCCGCGTTAACTGCATCGCGCCCGGGCTCATCCAGACGCCCGGCGTCGCCGAGACGCTCGGCATCGACAGCGAGGACATGCCGCCCCGCGAGGAGACCGACCGCCGCATCGGCTACGGCGAGGATATCGCCGACGTCGCACAGTTCCTCGCCAGCCCCGCCGCCGCCTTCATGAACGGCGAGACCGTGACGGTGAAAGGCGTTCCGCGAGCCGGCAACTCGATGTCGCAGGACCTCGGTCTCGAGGACTGACGGCGTCGGGAGTTCGGTACCTTCGTTCCGGTGTCGGTCGCCAGTAGCTCGGCCCGGCCGTCACGCCGGTGTCACGGACGGGCAACGAATATGTCGACCGGCTCCCAAGTGCGGCCGATGGCGACGCCTGCGAACCCCGGCATTGACGTGGTTGCGGCCGTCGGCCTGTACGTCGCGGCGGTCGCGGTCGGACTCGTCGCGCTCGGTGGGGTCGCCGCGGGGGCCTCGAGCGACGGTCTCGTGGCGCTGCTCCCGACCGCGTTCACCGCCGGCTTGGTCTGTGGGGCCATCGTCGCGCGCGTCACCGACGACGACGTGGTCCGATTCGGTGCCTGGCGATGGCGGGCCGTCGCTTGCTGGGTACCCGCGTCGCTCGTCGCGGCGGGCGCGGTCGTCCTCTCGGCGACCGGTGCGGTCTCACGGGGCTGGCGGCTGCTACTGCTCGGCATCGCGGCGGGCGCGGTCGTCCTCTCGGGCTGGCTGCTGTCGCGGACGACACGCGACGCCTTCGTCGGTGCGGCGATCGACGACCGCGACGCCGCGCTCGCGAACTGGACGTGGTATCAATCCGGAACCCACACGTTCCTGATCGCCATCGGCCTCGTCCTATTCGGGGTCGGGACGGTGGCTTCGTTCGTCGCCGGCACGCTATCCTATCGGTTCCTCCTTCCGTCCATTGTGCTCGTCGTCCTCGGGTGGGCACCGACGCTCTCCGTGCCGACCCCGGGCGGCGACGACCTGACGCTGTTCTCGGTGTCCGGGCTCGAGCACGCCCGTGCCGACGTCCGCGCCTATCCCGACGGCATCGTCATCGAACCTCGTCACATTCCGTCGTACAGGTGGTTCGTCCCGTGGGACCGGATCACCGACGTGCGAACGACCGAGGACCGACTCGTCTTCGAGCGCCGGTGGCGACCGGCCGTTCGCTGTGATCGGTCGGCGATCGAGGACGTCGAGACCGTTCGCGACGCGATCGAACGGTCGCGGCGGGGGACGGCCGAGTCCCAAACCACAATTTAACGCCGCTCGAACGCGAGCCAAACCCATGAACGGACCGCGGACGAGGACCGATGGGAGCGCGCCCGGATCCCCATCGAGTGCACGCGACGGGGACGAACGCCGACGGTACCGACGCCGCCGTACTCGAATCCAGCAATGACTACCGACCCACCCCAGGACGACACCGAGATTCGCCAGTTAGACGAGGATACTGTCGCCCGGATCGCCGCCGGCGAGGTCGTCGAGCGGCCCGCCAGCGCGGTGAAGGAACTCGTCGAGAACAGCGTAGACGCCGACGCCGACAGCGTCGATGTCACCGTCGAGGCGGGCGGCACCGACCTGATCCGGGTCGCCGACGACGGCCGCGGGATGAGCGAGGCCGACCTCCGGGCGGCCGTCCGCGAACACACGACCAGCAAGATCGACGGGCTCGAGGACCTCGAGTCGGGCGTCGCCACCCTCGGATTCCGCGGCGAGGCCCTCCACACCATCGGCTCGGTCTCCCGGATGACCATCCGCTCGCGGCCCCGCGAGAGCGAGGGGGCGGGGACCGAACTGATCTACGAGGGCGGCGAGGTCACCGCGGTCGAGCCGACGGGCTGTCCCGCGGGGACGACGGTCGAGATCGAGGACCTGTTCTACAACACGCCCGCTCGCCGGAAGTTCCTCAAGACGACCGCGACGGAGTTTTCCCACGTCAACCGCGTCGTCACTCGCTACGCGCTCGCGAACCCGGACGTGGCCGTCTCGCTGACCCACGACGGCCGCGAGGTGTTTGCGACGACCGGACAGGGCGACCTGCAGGCCGCCGTCCTGGCCGTCTACGGCCGCGAGGTCGCCTCCTCGATGATCCCCGTCGAGGCCGACGGCGACGACCTCCCCCCGGGCCCCCTCGAGTCCGTTTCGGGGCTCGTCTCCCACCCGGAGACGAACCGCTCGAGCCGGGACTACCTCGCGACCTACGTCAACGGTCGCGCCGTCACGGCCGACGCCGTCCGCGAGGGGATCATGGGGGCCTACGGCACGCAACTGGGCGGCGACCGCTACCCCTTTGTCACGCTCTTCCTCGAAGTCCCCGGCGAGGCGGTCGACGTCAACGTCCACCCGCGCAAGCGGGAGGTCCGCTTCGACGACGACGACGCCGTCCGCCGGCAGGTCGACGCCGCCGTCGAGTCGGCCCTGCTCGAGCACGGCCTGCTTCGCTCGCGCGCCCCTCGCGGCCGGTCGGCCCCCGGCGAGGCGCGGGTCCAGCCCGACGCGCGCGGAGCCGGCGACGGGACCGATCCGGCCGCTGCCGGCGGGGAGCCCGCGACGCTCGAGGACGGCGTCGAAACGGCGTCGTCGTCGGCCGACTCGAGCTCGACCGACCGCGAGGGTGACGACGACCCGGTCGAGCGATCGTCGAGCGATCGGGCCGCGGACGCGAAGCCAGAAACGAACGCCGGCGATTCCGCGGCCGACTCGAGCGGCGCGGCTTCCACAGGCGGCGACCGGGATCTGGGTCCCCGCTCGGACTCGAGCGAGTCGACGGCCCCGACTGCGGTGGAGCCCGCCGCGGACCCGGTGTCCGACACCGGCGGGTCCGCAGCCGACTCGGGTGACACGGATGTGGAATCGGACCGGTCGGGCCTCTCAGGGGCCTCGAGCGGGCCCGATTCGCGCCGGAACCGCGACGCGAGCGCGGATTCGGAGCGAAATCGCGACCACGACGCCGGCCGCAAATTCGACGCCGCGACCGAGCAGCGGACTCTGACCGGCGAGGCCGCGACGGGCGAGGAAACGTCGTTCGACTCGCTGCCCGCCCTGCGGGTGCTGGGACAGCTCCACGACACCTATCTAGTCTGTGAGACCGATGACGGGCTCGTCCTGATCGACCAACACGCCGCCGACGAGCGGGTCAACTACGAGCGCCTGCAGCAGGCGTTCGCCGACGACGCCACCGCGCAGGCGCTGGCCGACCCCGTCGAACTCGAGTTGACCGCCGCCGAGGCCGAGGCCTTTACCCAGTACAGCGAGGCGCTCTCGCGGCTGGGCTTTTACGCCGACCGGGTCGACGATCGCACCGTCGCCGTGACGACCGTCCCCGCCGTCCTCGAGGAAACCCTCGAGCCCGATCGCCTGCGGGACGTGTTGGCCTCGTTCGTCGCGGGCGACCGCGAAGCAGGAGCCGAGACGGTTGACGCACTGGCCGACGAGTTCCTCGGCGATCTCGCGTGCTATCCGTCGCTCACCGGCAACACGTCGCTGACGGAGGGCTCGGTCGTCGACCTGCTCGAGGCGTTAGACGACTGCGAGAACCCCTATTCCTGTCCGCACGGCCGGCCCGTGATCGTCCGGTTCGACGAGGCCGAGATCGAGGATCGGTTCGAGCGGGATTATCCCGGCCACTCCGGATAGCGCCGGTCGCGTTCGCTCTCGTCCGCCTTACTCGCCGCTCGCTCCCTCGAGAGCCGGCTCGTCCGCTTCGGCAGTCGTCCGGTGTCGGTGTCCGTACAACCAGACGGTACAACAGAGGGCGATCACGCCGGCGACGGTGGCGATCCCGAACGCGATCCGGTAGCCGGTCTCGGTGTAGACGCGGACGCCGCCCACGAGGTCGCCGGTCCAGTAGGCGTCGAGCGCCCGCCCCATCAGCGTCGGGAAGATCGCCGCGCCGGTGAAGGCCGCCGCGTTCGCCGCTCCCGTCGAAATCCCGCTCGCGCTGCTGGGGTGGCGTTCCTGCACGACCGAGTACCCCAGCACGAACGCGCCGAGGCTGATGCCGCTCACCAGAAACACCGCACCGACGACCGGCAGCGGCGGATTTCCGACGACCGCGATCAGGGCGAGACAGCAGGTGTAACAGACCCCGCCGGCGACCATCAGCTCGATCCTGCGCTCGAGGCGGTCGGCCAGCCAGCCGACGGCGGGCGGGCCGACCATCAGCCCGAGCCCGCCCAGGAGAGTCAGCGTGGAGGCCCGGGTCACCGTGACGTCGTAGGTCTGGACGACGTAGGGAACGCCCCAGAGTCCGAAGAGCGTGATGTTCACGCCGGTCGAACAGAACAGCATGACACTGACGACCCAGAGCCAGCGGTCCCGAAGGACGGCGGCGAGATACGACTTGAGTTGAGCGTTCGTCAGCACCTCCTGTCCGGGGACGCCCTCGAGCGGCTCGAAGCCGGCGGCGCTCGGGGAGTTTCGGACGAGAGCGAAGGCGACGACGGTCATCGCGAGGCCGAGAACGCCGAGTCCGGCGACCGTCGATCGCCAGCCGAACCGGCCGACCGCCAGCGCGAGCGGGGTCGTCGCGAAGACGCCGCCGAACCCCGCGACGGCGAAGGTCGCGCCGCTCATCGTCGCGAACTCGTCGGTGCGGTACCAGTTCGCACAGAACCGGAGGACGCAGACGAAGATCACGCTCCCGCCGAGGCCGATCAGCCCGCGGGCCAGCGTCGCCGCGAGGTAGCCCTCCGCGACGGAAAACCAGACGACGCCGACGTTCATGACGACCGCGCCGGCGGTGGCCGTCAACCGGGGCCCGATCCGGTCGGCCAGCAGGCCCGACGGGATCTGCATCGCCGCGTAGACCCAGAAGAAGACGGCGTGGAGCGTCCCCAGCTGTGCCCCGGTCGTTCCGAAGGCGGCCATCAGATCCTCCGAGAGGACCGCCGTCGAGAGCCGGCTGACGTTGACCAGCAGGAAGAGACCGCTCAGTATCGCCCACAGGAGCCACCGACGCCGGAGCGGATCGTGCCAGAGTCGCATTGCGCTGGGACTCCGCCACGAAGCATGGAAAAAGTTCACAAACCGGAAACGCGGTCCATGTTGACGAACAGCTCATCAGTACCGGCCCGAAGCCGCCACCGGTAGGTGCCTCGAGCCCGCAGTCGAACCTATGTCCCCGCGCGAACTCGACGGCGCGAACGCCGGCGGCCAGTTTCTCCGAACGGCGCTCGCGCTGTCGGTCCTCGAGAACGAGCCGGTCCGCCTCGAGAACGTCCGCGGCGACCGGCCGACGCCCGGGCTCCGCCACCAGCATCTGGCGGTCCTCGAGACGATGGCCGAGATCTGTGACGCCGACGTTTCGGGCGCGGAACTGGGTGCGGAGACGATCGTGTTCGACCCGGGACTCGAGGGCGACGGCGGACTCGCGGGCGGCGAGTACGCGGTCGACATCGGGACCGCCGGCAGCGCGACGCTGCTCTGTAACGCCGTCCTCCCGCTGGCGACGGTCCTCGAGTCGCCGCTGTCGGTCACGGTCACCGGCGGGACGGACGTGGCGTGGTCCCCGCCGCTTGACTACCTGCGGCGCGTGAAACTCCCGTTTCTTCGACGGGGCGGCCTCGCGGCCGCCTGCGAGGGCGAGCGTCGCGGGTTCTACCCCGAGGGCGGCGGCGAGGTCACGCTCCGACTCGAGCCGTCCGCGCTCGAACCGATCGAAATCGTCGAGCGGGGGGCGCTGGAGGCCCTGCAGCTCCACTCGACCGAGTCGAAATCGCTGGCCGACCGCGACGTCGCCCACCGACAGGCCGAGGGGGCCCTCGAGCGCCTCGATTCGGACGCCCCCGAACTTGCAACGCGGCGCGAAACCGCCGCGGACAGCCCCTCGCCGGGTTCCGCGCTCGTAATCCGCATCGACCACGGAACCGGGATCGCCGGGGTTTCCGCGCTCGGCGAACGCGGCAAGCCGGCCGAGCGGGTCGGCGAGGACGCGGCCAACGCCGCGAACCGCTTCCTCGCGGGAGCGGCTCCCGTCGACCGGCACATGGCCGATCAACTGCTCGTCTTTCTCGCGCTCGCGGGCGGCCGACTGCGGATCCCGGCCGTGACCGACCACGTCGAAACCCGATGTGAGCTGCTCGAGGCGTTCGGGGCCGAAATCGACCGCGAGGGCGACGGCGAGACAGCGGTCGTAACGGTCGCGTCGCCGCTGACCGGGAGGCAATAGTTTCTTGGGTTACCGCGGTTCTCGGTTCAGCAGTCCCGCCAGCACGATCAGCAGGCCGATCACGAGGACACCGCCTCCCGTGACTGCGAGCGCGAACGTCGGGTCTGTGGGCTCGACGCCTGCGTCCGCGAGCGGGAGCGTCCCCAAGTACCTCAGGAGTCGGCTACCTGCGTTGGCGACGACGACGAATGCGATAGCGAGCCCCAGGAAGCGGAGCTGGTAGTCGAACCATGTTCTGAGCCCGTCTGCGGACACCATCTACAAAC
Source organism: Natrinema mahii (assembly GCA_000690595.2). Lineage (GTDB taxonomy): Archaea > Halobacteriota > Halobacteria > Halobacteriales > Natrialbaceae > Natrinema > Natrinema mahii. The sequence continues at coordinate 191,988 of JHUT02000007.1, forward strand.
ATGTTACTATGGCAACTGTATAGCCTTTTGGCCGGCCCGAAACGGCGGTCTCGAGTGCCACCCGGGCTCCGATCGAACGTCGCCGACCGAGGAACCCGCTGTGGCGTGTGCCGGAGCAGTGGGGGAGACACGTCCCTGATCGGTACGATTCGGACCCACGCCTGACATCGGACCGAGCGAGCGTGATTGTGGGTTGACAGACCGCCACAACTTATAGCAACGCCGTTCGTTGGCTGAAGTATGACCGAGGGACACACCGACCGTCGCGGCCGTACAACTCGGGGGGCCGACCGGTGAGCGACATCGTCACCTTCGGCGAGACGATGCTCCGACTCTCGCCGCCGGGGAACGAACGCCTCGAGAACGCCGACGAGTTCGAGGTTCGGGCCGCCGGGGCCGAGAGCAACGTCGCCATCGCGGCCGACCGGCTCGGCGCGTCGGCGACCTGGCTGTCGAAAGTGCCCGAGACGCCGCTGGGCCGCCGGGTGGTCAGCGAACTCCGGGGTCACGGCATCGAGACCGACGTGACCTGGAGCCACCGGGGCCGACAGGGGACCTACTACCTCGAACACGCCGGCAAACCCCGCGGGACGAACGTGATCTACGATCGGGAGAACACGGCGGTCTCGACGGCGAAGGTCCGCGATATCGACATCGACAAGATCCAGAACGCGCGGGTCTTTTTCACGACCGGGATCACGCCGGCGCTCTCCTCGACGCTGCGGGATACGACGCTGAAACTGCTCAAAGCGGCTCGGAAAGGCGGGACGACCACCGCCTTCGACTTCAACTACCGCCGCAAGCTCTGGTCGCCCGACGAGGCCCGGGAGACCCTGACGAAGCTGTTCCCCGGCATCGACGTCCTCGTGATCGCCGCCCGAGACGCGCGGACGGTCCTCGGATTCGAGGGCGACCCGCGACAGTTGGCACACAAACTCGGCTCGCAGTACGACTTCACGACCGTCGTCGTCACCCGCGGCAAAGAGGGCGCGGTCGGCTGGCACGACAGCGTCGTCCACGACCACGCGGCCTACGAGACCGACACCGTCGATCCGATCGGCACCGGCGACGCCTTCACCGGCGCGTTCATCGCCCGCCGCCTCGACGGCGACGACGTCCCGACCGCCCTCGAGTACGCCGCCGCGACGGCCGCGCTCAAGCGGACCATCCCCGGCGACGTCGCGCTGGTCACCGCCGATGAAGTCGAGACCGTCGTCAAAGAACAGGGCGAGGACATCTCCCGGTAGCCGGCCGGCGCCGGTGCCGATCCGGCCGTCTCGAGACGGTCGCGGTCCGTGCCCCCGCTCGAGCCGTCGCCCGGGCGGTAACTGTTCTGCCGGGCCGAAGTCACGGCACGGCGACCGTAACGAACGGCTGGGGGTCGGGCCCCGCTTTTTATCGCCCGCTGTGCTACCTCCGGCCGTGAGCCGAACCGTTCGTCCGGCGACGGTCGACGACGTCTGGGTCGTCCACGGGATCGCACGCGAGAGTTGGCACGCCGCCTACGACGATATCCTCGGCCCCCGGCGGGTCGACGCCGTCGTCGACGAGTGGTACGCGCTCGGTGACCTCGAGTCGTCGATTGCGGCGGCGACGGGCCGCGAGGACGCCGCGTTTCTCGTGGCCGAGGCGGCGGGCGACGACGGCGGGGACGAACCCCGGATGGACACCGACCGTTGCGGGTTCGCCCACGCGATTCCGTGGCCGGAAGACGCCTCCGTGGCGTTTCTCGCCCGCCTCTACGTTCATCCGGCCGTCTGGGGCGAGGGCGTCGGCACCGCCCTGCTCGAGGCGCTCGAGGCCGCCCTCGCGGGGACCGCCGAGCGGCTCCGGCTGGCGGTGCTTGCAGCCAACGACGTCGGGATTGCCTTCTACGAATCGCGGGGGTTCGACCGCGTCGGCACTCGACCGTCGGATCTGGGTGAGGGGCTCGAGGAACACGTCTACGAACGGCGGTTCGACGCCGACTGAGCCGGTCGCTCGCGCCACCGCAACTCGTCCCCACTGAACGGGAGAAAACTGGACGGTTTCCGGCTGCTACAGTGTCTTCTCCGCTTCCTCGTCGTCGACCACATCGATCCCGCGGTTATTGACCGCCATCGGATCGAGGCCGACCTCCTGCAGGAAGTCCTTGTACTCCCGTTCGCACTGTTCGGCGTCTTTCTGCTTGTCGCTGGCGCGATCGCAGAGTTCGACGAGGTTCTCCGGCACGTCGTTCTGGTAGACGATCCAGTGGTTGATCAGGTCCGAGAGCCGCCGGATGGGGCTCGTGAAGTGGCCATAGATCTCGAAGTTCAGCGCGTGGTGGCCGCCGAAGGGGTCGTTCATATACCGCGCTCGAGGCATGACCTTCATCACCGCCCACTGGATCTTGTCGAGCTGTCGTTCGGGGGCGTCCTCGAGCGTTGCGTTGACGGCCTTTCGCGGGTCGTCCCAGGTGCTGCCCGGGATCGAGACGCCGTCGAGGTCCTGAATCTCCCGCAGCGCTTCGGACCACTCGTCGGGGCTGGGCTGGGGGTGGACCCGGTACATGGCCGAGACGCCGCGGTTCCACATGAGTTCGTGCGTGACGGCCTTGTTGGCCTTTAGCATGCACTCCTCGATGATGGTGTGAGCGCGGTCGCGGGCCGGGTTCAGGACGAGCGAGCCGTCTTCCTTGCGCTGTTCGTGCATCTGCTCTGCGAGATCGTAGACTAGCGCGTTCTCCTCGTGGAGGTCGGCGTCGGGCTCTTCGAGCCGACTTTCGGCCTCGGCGTAGGTGAGCCGCTCGTCGGACTCGATGACCGACTTGTAGATCTCGATGTTCTCGTAGGTCAGGTTCTCCTTATCGAGGTGCATCTCGACGGTGTGGGCCAGGCGGTCCTCGTTGGGGACCAGCGAACAGACCGTCTCGGCCAATACCGGCGGCAGCATGTGGACCGTGTAGCCGGGGAGATAGACCGTGTTGCCGCGCTCGACGGCCTCGTCCCACATCGCCGTGTCGGGGTTGACGTAGTGGGTCACGTCGGCGATGTGGACCCAGAGGACGTACTCGTCCTCGCGTTCCTCGATCGAGAGCGCGTCGTCGAAGTCCTGGGCGTCGATCGGGTCCGTCGTCCACGTCGTCAGATCGCGCAGGTCCTTGCGCTCGTCGATCTCCTCCTCGATCTCGGCCGTCACGCCCTCCGTCCGGGCCTCGGCCTCCTCCAGTACCTCGGGCGGGAACTCGTCGCGCAACTCGAACTTCTCGAATAAGTCCTCGCGCTTGTTCTCGAGGTGGCGCGCGAGTTCCTCGGAGACCTCGACGGGACCCTGCCCTTCCACGGTCCCGGCTTCGGCCTGTGCGTCGTCACTCATGGCGAGGGCTACGCACGTAAGAGTGAAAGTCGTGTCGGGACGGCCCGCTCAGCGCTCCCGGGCTGGACCGTCTGCCGGCATCGTCGATAGCAACATCTATTTTGTATCTAACACAACTGCCGTTGAATGGACGCGATCGCCCTCCGAGACGTCACCAAACGCTTCGGTGACGTCCACGCCCTCCGCGGAATCGATATGACAGTCGAGACCGGCGAAGTGTTTGGCTTTCTCGGGCCGAACGGGGCCGGCAAGTCGACCACGATCGACCTCTTGCTTCACTACGCGCGCCCCTCGAGCGGGTCGATCACGGTACTCGGTCGTGACGTCGCCGCGGAACCGGTCGCCGTCCGGCGACGCGTCGGTGTCCTTCCCGAGGACTTCGCGCCGTTCGAGACGATGACCGGTCGCCAGCACCTCGCGTATGCGATCGAGGCGATGGACGCCGACGACGATCCGTCGACCCTGCTCGCGCGGGTCGGGCTCGACGACGACGGCGACCGCGTCGCCGCCGACTACTCGACGGGGATGACCCAGCGACTCGCGCTCGCGATGGCGCTGGTCGGCGAGCCCGACCTGCTGGTCCTCGACGAGCCGTCGACCGGGCTCGATCCCCACGGCGTCCGCCGCATGCGCGAGATCGTCAGGGCGGAACGCGACCGCGGCGCGACCGTCTTCTTCTCGAGTCACATTCTCGGGCAGGTCGAGGCGGTCGCCGACCGCGTCGCGATCCTCCGTTCGGGGACCCTCGTCGCCGTCGACACGATCGACGGACTCCGTGAGGCCGTCGGTGCCGATACCGAACTCCGCGTCGAACTGGCCGCCGAACCGGCTGCGATCGCACCCGCCATCGAGTCGGTCGACGGGGTCGCGGCGGTCACCGTAAGCGACGGCGCGTTACGAATCGATTGCAACGCCGACGACAAGCTCCGAGTCCTAGACGAGATTCGGGCCGCTGGCGGAACGATCCGCGACTTCTCGAGCAGCGAGGCGTCGCTCGAAGACCTGTTCGTCACCTACACGGAGGGATCGGCGTGAACTGGCGACTGATCGCTCGGAAGGAGATCGGCGACGCGGTTCGAAACCGACAGTTACCCGCGATCGCCGGCACGTTCGCGCTGGTCTATGCCGTCGTCGCGGTGCTTCATCTCAGACGAGTCGAACGGGGGTTCGTCGCTCCCATCGACCTCGTCGACCAGTTCGCGCTTCCCGGTATGCTGCTCGTCCCGGTGACCGCGCTGTTGCTCGCCGCCGGTGCGATCGTCAGACGGCGCTCGAACGGACAACTGACGCTCCTCCTCGGGCTCCCACACGATCGACGCGACGTCGTCGTCGGCACGTACGTCGGCCGGTATGCGGTCTTTCTCGCGTCCCTCGTTACAGGAGTGTTCGCCGGCGTGGCCGTCGTCGTTGCCGCCGGGCACACGGTTCCGGTCGGTGCCGTCCTCGCGTACGTCCTCGCGAGCGCCGGGTTGGGACTCGCGTATCTCGCCGTCGGGATCGGAATCTCGGCGACGGTGCGGACGCAGACGTGGGCGTCGTTCGCCGTCTTCGGGGCGTTGCTCTGTTTCCTGTTCGCGTGGCGGTTCGTTCCCGACGGTCTGACCTACGTCGCGGCCGGCTTCGAGGAGCCGACGACGCGATCGTGGTGGGCGTCGTACGTCGGTGCGTGTTCCCCCAGTATCGCCTACGAACGGCTGCTTGACGCCGTGATTGGCTCCGGCTCGGACACCGACCGGTCGTTGGTCCGGTTCAGTGCCGCGGTCCTGCTGGGTTGGGCCGTTCTCGCCCCCGCCGTCGGCTACCGGCGGTTCGCGAGGACCGACCTCTAGCGCTCGCGTTCCTCGAGCGGCCCGTAGCGTTCCTCGACCGCCGTCAGATAGCTCGCGAGAAAGCCTGCCCGGTCGCGCTTTCCGGCCTCGATCTCGACCAGCAGCGCCTCGAGGTCGTCCCGCGGGTGGTGACACAGCTCGCGGTGACAGGACTTACAGAGGTGTTCGAAGGTCTTGTCCGCGCGGTCCCAACGATCCCCGTGCTTGTCGTACTCGCGGGCCTCGTCGCGCGGACACTCGGTGCCACAGGCGAGACAGGTGACGGTCTCGGTTCGGGTCCGAGCGGGCCACATACGCGGTCCGACGCGGTGGACCCACTTAGCAATTGGTACGCTCCACGGCGACGCCCGGCGGCTCGAGGGTCCGGAACGGGCCTTTTATTTCCGGACCGCTCGTTGGCCCGGACATGCAGGTCAAGTCCCGACACCATCTCCGCAGCGATGCGGTCTCGGCCCTCGAGGACACGCTCGAGGCACAACTGGGCGTCTCCCCCGAGGGCGACGCCTACGAGCGCGTCGAGTTCGAGGACACCGACTGGGAGGTCGTCCTCATCGACGGCGAGCCACAGGTCGCGTACTTCGACGAGGAACCGTTCCTGACGGTCCGGGGAGCCAACGCCTACGATCCCGACAAGCGACTCGTCACAGTCGACGCCGGCGCGGTCTCGTTCGTCAGCGACGGGGCCGACGTGATGCGGCCCGGGATCACCGAGGCCACCGCCGACATCTCGCCGGACGATCTGGTCGTCATCGCCGAGGAGTCCCACGGCAAGGTCCTGGCCGTCGGCCGCGCCCGCGTCGACGGGTCGGAGATGGCCGGCGACGAGGGGAAGGTCGTCGACTCGCTGCACCACGTGGGCGACGACCTCTACGAGTTCACCGGGTGAGTCGGTCGGGCTACGCGGCGGCGAGAGCGTGATCGGTTCCTCGTCGACCCAAACCACTGCTACGAACGTGTTCAGATCTCCCGATTAGTGAGTGATTGTGCTAGCAATACTAGGATCTAGAAGACGTTTGTCCACAGACTCTATATGGTGGCGTGCGGTATCACGCCTCATGATAGGGACGACGGTCGAAACGGTCGCCCTCCGATCACCCCCGACGATCGCACCGACGACCCCGGTATCCAAAGCGGCGCGGCGACTCCGCCGGCCGGGCGTGTCCGCGCTCCCGGTTCTCGAGGACGGCTCGCTCGTCGGTATCGTCACCGGGTCGGATATCGTCGCACTGGTCGCCGAAACGGACGCCCGGCCGGCCGTTCGGGAACTCATGTCCAACCCGGTGACGACGATCGGCCCGACTGCGACGCTGTCGGCGGCCGCCGAACGAATGCGAACTGCCGGGGTCAGACAGCTCCCCGTCGTGGCCGACGGCCGGTACCGCGGGCTGCTCGCCGCGCACACGCTGGCACCGTACCTCTCGCGGCACCGACTCGAGATCGAGTGGGACGACGAACCGCTCCGGGTCGATCGGTCGGCCGAGTCCGGACTCACTGCGGGCGACTGAGTCCCCCACCGATCCCCGTTCGGCCGGCGCTCACTCGCCGCTTTCCGCGAGGTCGTCGGCCTCGTAGGCTCCCTCGTACCGGGCGAGAGTGTCACGGTAGCCCTGGACCGCGAGGTCGTAGGTCTCCCGCAGGGCCGCGATCGGCGTCTCGGTCGCGTCGACCCGCAGATCGTTGTACGGCGGCTCCACTGGGTGCGACTCGGTCGTCTCGACAACGACTGCCGCGCTCTGGACCGACAGGTCCTCGCGCTTGTCCCCGCCCTCGCGGTCGCCTGCGGCGAGGGCGTCGATCAGCCGCTTCGCGAGCGGGTCGGTGTCGACGTCCGCGGTGACGGCGGCCGGACCGGTCGAGGGGTCCGGTTCGTCGCGAACGGCGGTCGCCTCGTAGGCCTCCGCGGCCGCCTCGAGGACCGCGGGGCCGGTCAACAGGTTGCCGGCGACGGTGTAGGTCTCGCCCTCGCGATGACCGTACCAGTCGCCACACTCCTCGCCGGAGAACGTAAACGTCGTCTCCCGATCGACCCCGTGGAGTTGGCGCTGGGGCGCGCCCTCGTCGGCGTTGAGCAGGGCCTCGAGGGCGTCGTCGACCGCCAGGCCGTCGTCGATGTAGGCGAGCCCGCGCTCGCCGAGTTCGACGTTGACCAGGCTCTGGGTCGCGACGGCACCGCGGTCGCTGACGAAGGGACAGAGCGTCCCGACGCCCGGGAGTCGCGTCGTCACCGCGACGCCGAACCGGTGGTGGTGCTCCCCGGCCTCGGTTTCGTAGGGCTCGTGGACGCAGATGCTAAACGTCATCGTTTGAATAGCTGTGCTGAGGGAATTAAAAAAGCCACGGACGGCCCCATCGGGCCGCTCGGCGGTCCGTCCGTCCCCTGGCGGACGCCGGGACGAACCGGTCAAACCGCCCGACTGTCCCGGCCAAACGACCGTAATCGACGGACGACGGTCCCCGCGCGACGACCGTGTCTGACGTAAGAACTATACAGACAGCGACGGACGCTCACACCTATGGGATTGATGAGCAAAATTCTCGGCGGGAACCAGTCCCGCACCGTCGAGGACTACGCCGAACTGGACCTCGGGGACGTCGACGCGGGGTCGGCCGAGGCGACGATGCAGGTACACATCGCGGAGGTCGGCAGTCAGGCCGATGCCATCGACATCAAAGACGCCGTCTACGACGGCGACATCGTCATCGCGGACATCACGCGGCTCCGGACCGAGGACAGCACCGCCGAACACATCATCGACGAGTTGCGACAGGTCGCCCAGGAGGTCGACGGCGACATCGTCCGAAAGGGCGACGATCAGATGATCATCACCCCGACGGGGGTCCGGATCAGCCGCAAGAAACTCGGGCAGAACCTCTGAGCCGGGACCGATCCGTGGATCGCCGTCCGACCGTCTCGTTCTAACCGCTATCGCTTCGCCGGGTTCGGATACCGTCGGCTCGAGCGCTGCCCGTCTCCACTGGGGATCGAACCGGACTTCGTTACCGCTTTCGGCGACGGGATCGACCGGCCGGCGACGCTCGAGCGGCTGGCCGACTGGAACTGGCGACGCGCGGAGTCGGTCCTCCCGCGGGAGTACGAACCCGCGGCCGAGGTCGGCATCACCGACGGACACCACTGCGACGTCTACGACGGGACCGACCGCGAGCCCGAGCCGTCGAACCCGGCTCGCGTCCACCAGTACGAGGAGTGGTGTTGACCGACTGGCCGGCCGCGACCGACGTACGCGACGCGCTGGGGCCGCTCGAGGTGTTTTCACCCGGCGGGAATTCTCGGCCGGGTTATCCCCCGCGTTCCCGTATGGGGTAGTATGACGGGCTTTCGTGCAACGGTCGTCGTCGACGAGCCGGGGGACTGTCCGGTCGCGACGGTCTCGGCACAGGCCGACGAGCAGATCGACTCGATCGCTCGCTCGTCACGGGCCACCGCCGACGGGACCGTCGTCGAGGAGTTCGGCGTCGCCGCGGACGCCTCGATCGACGAGAGCGGGGACGCCGGCGTCGAGCTGACGCCGGTCCAGTCGAACGAGCGGGAGGCCATCTATCGGTTCGAGCGCGACGCCGCGGCGGACTGCGTCTGCGAGGTCGTCGAACGGACCGGCACTCCCGTGTCCTCGGTCCGGGCACAGGACGGCTCCCTGCTGTTGTCCTTTCGGACTCTCGAGTTGGCTGAAGTCGCCGACATCGTCGATCACCTGCGGGAACTGTTCGACGGCGTCCTCGTCGAGGAACTGACACAGGACCACGACGAGATCTCGGCGGATCCGGTCGTCGTCGACCGCGAGCTACTCACCGACAGACAACGGGAGATCGTCGAGACGGCCCACGAACTGGGCTATTTCGACTACCCGAAGGGTGCGAACGCGACCGACGTCGCCGAGGAACTGGGCGTCGCCCGATCGACCTTCACCGAGCATCTGGCGGCGGCCCAGACGAAGCTGATGGACGCGATCCTCGAGGACGAGACGTAGCCGCCGGCGTCGCTCGCAATTCGTTTTCTCCGCCCGTCACTCCGCGATGATCACCGGCCGATCCGTGTCGATGATCACCTGTTGACTGACGCTGCCGAAGATCGCTTTGCCGACCGGGGAGCGTTTCCGGACGCCCAGCAGGATCGAATCGGCATCGATCTCCTCGGCCACCTGCCGGATCCCGTCCGCGGGCTCGCCGACCATCTCCGCGCGTTCGACGTCGATCCCGTCGTCCGCGAGTCCGTCCTCGACCAGCGCGACGGTGTCGGGAACGTCACGGATCTCGGGTAGCGACTCGTTGAGATCGTCGATGACCGTCGTCCCGCCCTCGTCGGCGATCGTGTCGATCTCCTCAAGGACGTGTAAGACCGTCACCGACAGGTCGTCGGGGTCGGCCGGGAGCGAGCGCAGCGTCTCGAGCTGTGCGGTCGCGCGCTGCTCGTCGGTGTCGACCGGGACAAGAACGTGGTACATGTCCGATCGTGAGAGCCACGCCGTCAAAGGTGTACTGGCGGTTCCCATCGCGTGACGGCGACGCCTGCCCGTCCGACGAGAGGCGCGGTCGGTCCCCCCGGGAACCGGCAGCTCCCGAGCCCGCCAGTAACCCTTTGACCGACGGCGTCCTCCCGGACCATATGGACGTCATTCACACGGCGCTGTGGGTCTCGGATCTCGATCGCACCCGGTCGTTCTACGTCGACGCCCTCGGACTCGCGGAGAACTGGTCGTTCGCCACGGACGACGGGGTCGAGAACGTCTACATCGGCGGCGAAAACGCGGAGTTCCAGTTCAAGTACGATCCCGCGGGCGGCCCCGAGATCGATCCCGGTACGATGGCCCACGTCGCGGTCGGCGTCGACAGCGTCGACGAGGCCTTCGAACGGCTGGTCGAGCGAGTCGATCCCCCGATCCACGAGGAGCCGACGACGATGGACGACATCGGCGTCCGGGTCGCGTTCGTGGAGGATCCTGACGGCTACGTCGTCGAACTGGTCGAGGAACTCGAGTAGGTGAGCGTCGCGCCGCAGGGTTCGATCAGGGGTCCGACTCACCAGCCGCCGCGGGGTTCGTCACGGTCGGCTCCGTCCGGACGACCTGGACGAGGAGCCCGGCCGCGATCGTAACGACGGCGGCCAGAAACAACCACGAACTGCGGTAGCCGACCGTATCGGCCAGGTAGCCGAACGCGGGCGGGGCGACGAGTGCACCGCTCGTCAACGCGAGTTGGCCGCCGGCGGTCGCGCCGCCCATTTCGTCGGCGCGGACGAGCGTCGCCATGACGGAGTAGTAGACGCCGGTGTAGCCGAGGACGAAAAAGCCGAGGACGGAAAAGGCGATCGCGGCCTCGAGTTCGGTCGTCGTCGACGCGACGACGACGAACATGATGGCGCTGCCGATCGACTGGGCGACTAGCAGCGAGCCGATCCTGACGCGGGGTTCGCCGGGGAGGACGTCGCTCAGCCAGCCGGTCAGCACGCGCCCGGCGCTGCCGAACAACTGGACGAGCGCGAGGACGATCCCGCCGAACGCGACGGACGCGCCGACGGACTCCTCGACGTAGAGAACGGTGTAGCCAGTGGTCGTGAACAGGGCCGCCCCGAGAAAGAGTCCGGCGACGGTCAACGCGAGGTACGGTCGGTTCGAGAGAAGCGCCCGAAAGTCCGGATAGCCGGGCTCGTCGCCCTCGCTATCGCTCACGTAGAGGCGGTAGAAGGCGACGGCGACGAGCAGTCCGACGGCGGCGGCGACGAGAAAGCCCGCCTGCCAGAACAGCGTGCCCGCGAGCCCGGTGACCAGCAGGGCACTGATGCCGCTCCCGCCGGTGACGCCGACCTGTTTAATCCCCATCGCGAGGTTCTGTCGCCCGGGCTCGAGGTTGTCGAAGAGGGCCTTGTTCGTCCCCGGCATCGCGGTGCCATACAGCGATCCGAGAACGAACACCGCCGCGAGCAACAAGGCGTAGGTGGGCGCGCCCGCGACCAGCAGCGTCCCCGTCGCGAGCCCGAGCAGGCCAAGCGTCAGCGTCGTCCGTTCGCCGAACCGGTCGGTCAGAGCGCCGAGGGGCAGCAGGAAGACGGCGTAGCCGAGGGTGAGCGCCGTGACGACGATCCCGACCGAAAACCGGGAGAGGCCGAAGGCGTCCCGAAAGAACGGCGTCGCGGCGAAAATCGTATAATAACAGATACTCGCCGCAATCTGCCACGTCGTGACCAACAGGACGGTTCGCCAGTACGATCGCTCCATCCGCGGTACTCTTCGCAAAGGGGTTCGAAAAGCGTGACGACGACGGTGTCCCCTGCCGGCTCGACCGCCCGCGTCGACGGCCGCCGGTCACGGCCGGGGTCGGATCGATCCGGACACTCGAGCGAACCCCACGAAAGACAATTATAGTATGTTGGACGTGGTTCGACTGACTGTCTGTTCGTTCGATGTCGAAAACGCCACCCGGACGTGTTCGTACTACCGGCAAAATACGGACATCCGCCGTCTCGAGTGCCGGCACCGACTAAACGATAATACTTTTCCATTGGCGTCCGAAATCCCTGAGTATGTCTGACGACCTCAAGAAAGGGCTCGAGGGCGTGTTGGTTGCCGAATCGGAGCTCAGCTCGATCGACGGTGACGCGGGCCGGCTGATCTATCGCGGCTACACCATCGAGGATCTGGCTCGCGGCGCGAGCTACGAGGAAGTCCTCTATCTGCTCTGGAACGGTCACCTCCCGTCCGAGGACGAACTCGAGCCGTTTATCGAGGCCCTGCTCGAGGAACGCGAGGTCGACGACGACGTTCTCGAGACGATGGAGCGGCTGGCCGCGGCTGGCGAGCGGCCGATGGCCGCGCTGCGGACCGCCGTCTCGATGTTTTCGGCCTACGAACCCGAGGACGACGCCGATCCCGAGGATCTCGACGCGACGCTTCGGAAGGGTCGTCGCATCACGGCCAAGATCCCGACCGCCCTCGCGGCGTTCGAACGCTACCGACAGGGCGAGGAGCCGATCGATCCCAACCCCGATCTGGGGCTGGCAGCGAACTTCCTCTACATGCTGACCGGCGAGGAACCGGACGACGTCGCCGCCGAAACCTTCGATCAGGCGCTGATCCTGCACGCCGACCACGGCCTCAACGCCTCGACGTTTACCTCGATGGTCATCGGCTCGACGATGGCCGACATCTACAGCGCCGTCACCGGCGGCATCAGCGCCCTCTCGGGGCCGCTTCACGGCGGCGCGAACCAAGACGTCATGGAGGTCCTCATCGAGATCGACGAGAGCGACCTCGACCACCGCGAGTGGGTCGAGCAGGCGACCGCCGAAGGCCGGCGCATTCCCGGCTTCGGCCACCGCGTCTACAACGTCAAGGACCCCCGCGCGCGGATCCTGCAGGAACGCAGCAAGGAACTCGCCGAGACCGGCGAGGACAAGTGGTACAACTACACCACGACGATCGAGCAGTTCCTCACCGAAGAGAAGGGCCTCGTCGAGAAGGGGATCGCTCCGAACGTCGACTTCTACTCCGGTTCGGTCTACTACCAGCTCGGCATCCCGATCGATATGTACACCCCCATCTTCGCGATGAGCCGCGTCGGCGGCTGGATCGCCCACGTCCTCGAGTACCAGGCGGAAAACCGCCTCATCCGGCCGCGCGCCCGCTACACCGGCCCGCAGGATCAGGCGTTCGTCCCGCTCGAGGAACGGTAACGGCCGCGAGTCGTCTCGGTTCGGGTTCGATCGCGCGCGAACGTTTTCGGCGGATTCAGTATCGATCGCTCAGTTCTCGGACCAGCACGGAGACCCCGATCAGCGAGGTCAGCAAGAGGGTGAGGGTGAACGCGGCGTGGACGAGCGGCCGGTACTTGGGGTCGACCCAGAGGTCGATGGCGTCGGTCACGCTGCCGTAGAACCGGATCAGCGCGACGAGTGCATCGAGAGCGGGCGCTACGTCTGGATCACGGTCCCGCTCGTCGACGCCGACGGTGATCGGCGGGGCGGCTCGAGCGTCGCGTCGGACCGGGCGACAGTCGCCGGCGCGACGACCGAGCGGTCGTGAGTGCCCGTCGGCGACCGCGTTCGCCGGCTCGTTTCGCGGGCCGCTGTCGTCGTGCGGAAGCGCGAATGACACCCGTCTTCCTTCCGTCTGACGCGGCGATTAACCCGCCGCCTTCGTGCGGTTTCACTTTCACCGCGGGTGCATGAGATTTATATGGTCACGGTCCCCTTCTCCAGTCGCACGTCACACGCCGTGCATTCCCTGTATTCCCTGTCGTGTTGCCGGACTGGCAACACATCCTGTTGGGGGTGGGCGGGCCCCACGGGCTCCCCGTTCCCTGACAGAAATCCTTACACTCCACGTCCCGTAGTCGGGGGTATGCTCGAACTCTCGGATATTCTCGAGGCACGCGAACGGGTCCGGGAAACCTCCCGGCACACGCCGCTCGAACACTCACACACGTATTCGTCGATGACTGGAGCCGACATCCGGCTGAAACTGGAGAACTTCCAGCGGACCGGCTCGTTCAAGATCCGCGGGGCAACCAACCGGATCGCGACCCTCTCCGAGTCCCAGAAGGACGCGGGCGTCGTCACCGCCAGTGCGGGCAATCACGCACAGGGCGTCGCGCTGGCGGCAACCAGGTCCGGCGTCGACTCGAAGATCGTCATGCCCGAACACGCGCCGATCTCGAAAGTCAAAGCGACCAAGAGCTACGGCGCGGAGGTCGTCCTCGCGGGCCAGGACTACAACGAGGCCGCCGAACGCGCCCACGAAATCGAACGCGAGGAAAGCCGCACCTACGTCCACGCCTTCGACGACGAGGACGTCATGGCCGGCCAGGGCACCATCGGCCTCGAGATCATCGACGACTGCCCCGACGTCGAGACCGTCGTCGTCCCGATCGGCGGCGGCGGGCTCATCAGTGGAATCGCGACTGCGATCAAGGAGCAACAGCCCGAGGCCCGCGTGATCGGCGTCCAGGCCGATGGGGCCTCCAGTGCCGCGAAATCCCTCGAGAAGGGCGAGCGGGTCTCGCTTGACGGCGTGGATACCATCGCCGACGGGATCGCGACCCGCAGCGTCGGCGAGCAGACCTTCCCCCACATTCAGGAGTACGTCGACGAGGTCGTCACCGTCTCCGACCCCGAGATCGCCGTCGCCCTGGTCTACCTGCTCGAGCGCTCGAAGACGCTGGTCGAGGGCGCGGGCGCGGTGGCGCTCGCCGCGGTCCTGTTCGAGAAGTTCGACTACGCCGAGGACGAGGTCATCGTCCCCGCGCTCTGTGGGGGCAACATCGATCTGAACACCCTGACCAACGTCATCGTCCGCGGCCTCGTCGAGACCGGCCGCTACCTGAAGATCCGGACCGTGCTGAAAGACCGCCCGGGCGCGCTCGAGGACCTCCTCGACGTCTTCACCGCCCACCGGGCGAACATCTACGCGATCCACCACGACCGGACCTCCCGCGAGGTCGAGATGAGCGACACCGAAGTCGAGATCGAACTCGAGATGCGCGGCCCCGACCACGTCGACGCGTTCCTGTCGGACCTGCGCGAGGCGGGCTACGAAGTCGACGTGCTGGCCTGATCGGGAGGAACGGCCTCGAGCGATCCGTCGCCCGATCACGATCGACGTTCTGATGGGTGCGGGACCGGTCGTCGTGTTCCGGTCTAGCCCGGTAGCCCGGCGGGGACGTTTCGGGGGTCGACAGTCTGCCGATCGGTCCCGAGAAACCGATACCGGTGAACGGCTCGAACTGCGCGACGACGGACGAAGTGCGACTGTTCTCCAACGACCCCGTTGCGAGCCGTAATCACCGACCCACTGGCGACGAGAGCGTGAGTGCCTGGTATACTCCGCTCGATAACGATAGCGACGCGTGTCCATCAACTTCTACCGCGTGGCAGTCGTTGAGCGGGTCTGCGAACATCGCCAAAACTTGAGACCTACTCGCTCCTCAAACTGGCTCAACTGGACGTTCGAAAGTTTATTTCAGATATACTCGAGTAGTGACTATGGGGCATGAGACAAATATACGATCATATTGACGATTGGGCGGACAATCTATCCCGTAGTGAATCTGCCGTTCTTGCCGGCGTTTTATCCGCTCTCGGGTATTCCGTACTCGCGACGTTGCTAATGGTAGAGCCACCGCCACCGATTCCTGGTGGCATTTCTCTGGGTATTATGGTGATGATAACGACGTATCTCTTCACCTTTAGACACAAGGAGTAGGGAAAGGGTGTGTCAACAGTAGTCGTGGATGCGTTGTGGGGAACGGCGAAGAGCCCGGGATCGACTCCGTAGACCGTGTTGAGTGTTCATACGATACTCGAGGTGGTGTGTAGATATGAGCAAAATGTGAGAAACATGGAATTAAATCCCGACCAAGTGATCGCCGGGAGTCGATGTCTGTGGACGGCACCTCCCCGGCTGCGATCGGCCGGGGATTTCGCCCGCTTTTAAGCCGTCTCGGTCCGAGGTGTTGGACATGAAACGAATCATCGAGACCGACGACGCGCCCGCTGCCGTGGGTGCCTACAGTCAGGCGACCAGCAACGGCTCGCTGCTGTTTACCGCCGGCCAGATCCCCATGACCGCCGACGGCGAATTGCTCGACGACGAACCCATCGCGGCCCAGACCGAGCAGGCGCTGTACAACCTCGACGCCGTCCTCGACGAGGCCGGCGGCGGCTACGAGGACGTCCTCAAAGTAACCGTCTTCCTCGAGGACATCGACGACTTCGACGCGATGAACGAGGCCTACGCCGACTACTTCGACGACGAGCCGCCGGCCAGAAGCGCCGTCGAGGTCGCCGCCCTCCCCAAGGGCGTCGGAATCGAGATCGAAGCCGTCGCCGACCTCGAGTGAACCCGGTGAGCGTCGCGTGAGCGGCTACCCGGCCGGAAAGATGGGAATCGGGCCGCGGACCAAGTCGGCGGTCCTGTGGGGGCTCGTCGGCGGACTGGCGTTTCTGGTCCTCGTGCAGGGCTATGCCCTGCTCGTGGCACCGCTGGTCTCCATCACGGCCGCACTGGCGCTGGCGCTGCCCGTCGGGATCGGCGCGGGGCTGGGGGCCTACCTGCTCGAGCCCCGGATCGCTGCGTGGGCGCTCGAGCGCGAACGGGGCGACGGATCTCGTAAGGGTTAAACGAGGGACGCGGTTAGGATAGCGTGAGCCAGGATGGCCGAACGGTAAGGCGCACGCCTGGAAAGCGTGTTCCCTTTGGGATTCAGGGTTCAAATCCCTGTCCTGGCGTTTTCGTGATTTCACATGCTACGAGCGACGGGCAGCGGCGCGAGTAATCCGAAATCACGAAACGCCGCAAACAGGATTTGAATCAGACCAGTCGCAGCGCCGAGCGGAGCGAGGCGATCATCTGGGCGTGGTTCAAATCCCTGTCCTGGCGTTTTCTGTCGCGAACAATCCGCGAGCGACGAAAACACAACGTCGGGATTTGAATCAGACCAGTCGCAGCGCCGAGCGGAGCGAGGCGATCGTCGGGGCGTGGTTCAAATCTCTGTCCTCCTATCTCCCGTTGCTGTGAATTAGTGGACAAATCAATCATACTACTGCCGTATTGTATGATTGCGTTGAAGTAATCGACCAGAAGACTTTCACCCGTCGTTCCGTGACCGGGCCGTAGATGCGACGCACACTACTCGTCGTGACGCTGGCGGTACTCGTATCGCTCGCCGGCTGTTCGGGGCTCGGCGGCAACGCGGCCGAGCCGTCCTCGGAGGGCGACGACTCCGACATGCCCGCCGCCGACGGCAACAGCACCGTCGAGTCCGGCGATCCGGCGCTCGACGCGACGGACACCAACCAGTCGGTCACGATCGAGGCCAACGAGTCGGTCAACGGCAGCGAGTGGGAGTCGCTCTCGGTGACCTACCCGCGCGAGAACTTCACCGTCGACAGCGCCCAACACGAGGACATCGTCCTCGGTGCCGACACGACCGGCGACGGCGTCGTGGATCGGGAGTTCGACGAGGCCCACATCAGCGGCGTCAACAACAACGACTACTCGTTCACGATCGAACTCGACACCGACTACACGCTCGAGTCCGGCGACGTGGTCGTCGCGGCCTACCCCGCGGTCGACAACCCGTCCGAACCGGGCGAGTACACGGTCGAGGTAACGATAAACGAGGCCCAGACCGCGAACGGAACGATCACGATCACGGACGGGAACTGATCGCGCTCGAGTCGCGAGCGGACGGTGACCCGGCGGCTGGCGAGTCGTTTCTTCCGACGGCGGAAAACGGGTAGGGGTACCGGAGCGCTACCGCTCGATCTCGACAGGGGATTCGGTCGCGATCCAGCAGTCGGGGTCGTCGGGATCCCGGAGTTCGAGCGCGCCGCGCTGACACACCACCATTTCGTATCGATCGTCCATGTCGACCCCATCGAGGAGTCGGTCGGGATCGGGTATCGTAACGCGGTCCGTACCCGGCGGTTCGGTGGGAGTAACGGCTCCCTACCGCCGCTTCGAATTCGCTCGACCACTCGCTCGAGGCGGTCGCCGACGGCCCGTCGCGACGGCGGCCGGCGAGGTGTGACCGGACAACCCTTTGGACCGTCGGGCCGAGGACCGAGTATGTGCGGTCGCTACACGCTCACCGTCGATGGGGACGACCTCGAGGCGCGGTTCGACGCCCGACTGTCCGACTCCGGGTTCGACCCGCGGTACAACATGGCACCGGGACAGGAACTCCCGGTGATCACGAACGAAGAGCCCGAGGCCGTTCGACGCCTCGAGTGGGGGCTGGTGCCGTCGTGGGCCGACGACGACGGCGGCGGCCTGATCAACGCGCGGGCCGAGTCCGTCGACGAGAAGCCGAGTTTTCGTGAGGCCTACGAGCGGCGGCGGTGTCTCGTCCCCGCGGACGGGTTCTACGAATGGGTCGAGACCGAAGACGGAAAACGCCCGTATCGAGTCGCCTTCGAGGACGACCGGGTGTTCGCGATGGCGGGGCTGTGGGAGCGCTGGGAGCCGGAGGCGACCCAGACCGGGCTCGACAGTTTCGGCGGTGGCCTCGAGGGCAAAACCGAGACCGGCCCCCTCGAGACGTTTACGATCGTCACGACCGAGCCCAACGACCTCGTCGCGGACCTCCATCACCGGATGGCGGTGATCCTCGACCCTGACGACGAGCAGCGGTGGCTGTCGGGCGAAGCGGGTCGGGACCTGCTCGAGCCCCGGTCGGCCGACGGGATGACGGCGTATCCGGTCTCGACGGCGGTCAACGACCCGGCGACGGACGAGCCGTCGCTGGTCGAACCGGTCGAGACGGTCTGACGGCGGCCGTCCCACGGCCGCGCGATCGTCCCGTTCCAACGAATATATGTTTTAGGCTTGCCTAATCCTTCCCCATGGAACTGACGAGGCGAGACGCGGTCGCCGCGCTGTCGGCACTCGGCCTCGGGGGGACGCTGGCGGGCTGTGTCGCCCCGCCCGGCTCGGAGCCGGTCGACGTCGAGGGGCTCCGCGAAACGCTGGTCGCGGCCGCCGAGGTCGTCTACCCGAGCGAGGTGTCCGGGATCGAACCGTTCGTCGCGGCCTTCTTCGAGGGACGGCTCGCGGACCGGGATCACGTCGCGGGGCTCGAGGCGGCGGTCGCGGAACTGGACGGGAACGCGGGGGTGTGGTTCGACGAGGAGTTCGCGGCGCTGTCGGTCGCCGACCGCGAGCAGGTCCTGCGGAACGTGGGGGCCGACGAGGCCGACGAGGACCCGTCGGGGACGGCGAGCGAACGGGTCCGGTACTACGTCGTCAACGACCTCCTGCTGGCGCTGTACGCCTCGCCGACCGGCGGCGAACTGGTCGGCCTCGAGAACCCGCAGGGCCACGCGGGCGGGATCGGGAGCTACCAGCGGGGGCCGAACGCGTGAGCTGGGAGCGGCCGCCGGCCGGGTCGGCGGCACCAGCCGCTGATACGGACGCCGATCGAACACCAGTCCCCGACGCCGACGTCTGTGTCATCGGCGCTGGCCCCGCAGGCGGGATCGTCGCGGACCGCCTCGCGGCGGCCGGCCGCGAGGTCGTGCTCCTCGAGGCCGGGCCGCGGTTCGATCCCGACGATCGGCTCGCCCGTCAAGAGCGCGCGATCCGGCCCGCCTACGACCGCCCGGACGTCTGGGACGCCGATCCGGAGCGGGATGCCTACGAATCCTCCGGGGAGCGGTTCTACCCGCTGAACCACGCTCGCGCTCGCGGGATCGGCGGCTCGACGCTACACTGGCAGGGGATGGTGATGCGGCTCCACGAGGACGACTTCGCCTCCGAAAGCGTCCGCGGCGTCGGCGCCGACTGGCCGATCGACTACGACGACCTGCGGCCCTACTACGCCGCGGCCGAGCGGGAACTGGGCGTCGCCGGCGCGGCCGACAACCCCTTCGCCCCGCCCCGGGAGCAACCCCATCCGATGCCGGCCTTCCCGCCCTCTTATAGCGACTCGCTGTTCGCCGCGGCCTGCGACGAACTCGAGATCGCGATGCACTCGGTGCCCAACGCGCGCAACTCGGAAGCGTACGACGACCGCAGCGCCTGCGTCGGCTACGGCACCTGCCAGCCGGTCTGTCCCTCGGGCGCGAAGTACGATGCGACCGTCCACGTCGAGCGCGCCGAGCGGCGGGGCACGACCGTGATCGACCGGGCGCCGGTCCAGCGCCTCGTTCACGGCCCCGACGCGATCGAGGCGGCCGTCTACGCGACGCCGGACGGCCAGCGCCACCGCCAGTCGGCCGACGCCTTCGTCATCGCCTGCGGCGGCGTCGAGACGCCCCGCCTGCTCTTGCTCTCGGAATCGAGTCACTACCCCGACGGGCTGGCCAACTCGAGCGGGCTCGTCGGGCGGTACTTCATGGATCACCTCTTCGCGGGCACCGGCGGCGTCCTCGACGAACCCACCCGGCAGAACCACGTCGGCTTCCTCACCAGCGAGTCCCACCAGTTCTACGACGAGGCCGACGCCGAGCAGGCCCCCTTCAAACTCGAGTTCTTCAATTACGACGGTCCATCGCCGGTGGGGATGGCCCTTTCGAGCGACGGCGCGGACTGGGGCGACGACTTGCTCGCGGAACTCCGCTCGGCGTATGGCACCCACATCGGGATGGGCGGGCTCGTCGAGCAACTCCCCCGTGAGGACAGCTACGTCGGGCTCGACCACTCGACGACCGACGATCACGGCAATCCCGTTCCCGATATCCACTGGACCGTCGGCGACCGCGCGCTCGAGACGATCGAGCGCGTCAACGAGATTCAGGAGGAGATCCTCGCCGAACTCGGTACGGAGATCACCTGGCAGGTCGGCCCCGAGGGGACCGGGCCGGCCTACCATCACATGGGGACGACCCGGATGGGGTCGGACCCGGCCGAGAGCGTCGTCGGACCCGATCTGCGGACCCACGACCTCGAGAACTGCTGGATCGCCTCGAGCAGCGTCTTTCCGACCGGCGGGGCGATGAACCCGACGCTGACGATCGCGGCGCTGGCGCTGAAGGCCGCGGACCACGTCCTTGAGGTCGCATAACGACGGCGAACGCGACCCGGACCGGGGCGTCCGAACGCGGTCCACACCACAGCTTCTTTTGAGCGGCATCCGATGGAGGTGCTATGAATCGGGTACGGCTCGCGGGGTTCGGGGTGGCCGCCCTCGGCGTCGTCGGCTACGTCGTCGGGATTTCCGTCGCGTACGCCGGGCGCGCGTTTTCCTTGACGGCGGTGATGGTGGGTATTACGCTCGTCGCGATCGCACGGGCCTCGGAGACCGGGGGCGAGACATGACCCTCCGCGCCATGGTCTACACCGACGACGGCATACAGCGGTACGACGATCCGGCGGCCGCGATCGCCGCGCCGGGAGACACGTGGGTTCACGCCGCGGATATCGAGCCGAACGAGCTGCAGGCGCTCGAGGATCGGCTCGGAATCCATCCGCTGGCCGTCGACGACGTGACCGACGACCAGACGCGGCCGAAGACCGCCGAGTACGAAACGCACACGTTCGTTCTCCTCAAGACCGTCAGTCTCAGTCAGCGCGACGAGGTCGCGTTCCAGAAAGAGATTCAGACCCACACCGTCGGCTTCTTTATCGGCGAGGGGTGGCTCGTGACGATGTCGACGACCGACATCGACGTCGTCGACCAGTCGGCCCCGCAGTGGGCGAGAAACGAACGCCGGGTCGCGGACCGGGGCACGGACTTCCTCGCGTATCGGCTCATGGACGCGATCGTCGACGACTACTTCCACGTCCTCGACGAGATCGAAGACGACATCGAAGCGGTCGAGGAGCGCGTTCTCGACGAGCCGGAGCCGCGGATACTCGAGGACCTGAACGACGTCCGCCGGGACTTGCTGGCCTTCCGGAAAGTCGCCTGGCCGGCCAGAGAGGCGATCTCGTCGCTCTCGCGCGGCGACATTCCCGAGGTCGCCGACGAGAACGAGAAGTACTTCCGCGACGTCTACGACCACCTCGTCCAGGTCGTCGATCTCATCGAGACCTACCGCGATCTCACCGGCGGTTCGCGGGACATCTATCTCAACGCCGTCTCCCAATCCACCAACGACGTGATGAAGACGCTGACGGTCGTCGCGACCATCTTCATCCCCCTGACGTTCGTCGCCGGGATCTACGGGATGAACTTCGCCGAAACGCCGCTTGCCATGCCCGAACTCTACTGGACGTACGGCTATCCCGCGATCATGCTCGGAATGGGGCTGGTGGCCGGACTGATGCTCGTCTACTTCCGTCGCCAGGATTGGGTCTGATCACGGGGGTCGCGACCGGCGCCGGAGCTGTTTTAGGCAAACCTAAACAAATAAATACGGCGCGCAGAGAGTACCGGCAATGAGTAGTGAGGCCCAGCCCGCGACGACCGACGGTTCGGACGAGGAGTTCACCTTCGAGGACGTCAGCGTCGTCATGGGAACGTACAACGAGGAGGAAGCGATCGGCAAAGTACTGACCGACATCGACGAGATCACCGACGGGAAAGCCGAGGTCGTCTGCGTCGACGGCTCGTCGGACCGAACCCCCGAAATCGCCCGCGACCACGGCGCAACGGTCATCGAACAGGAGCCACAGGGGTACGGCGTCGCCGTGCGCGCAGCGATCCTCGAGCCCGACCGACCGATCGTCGTCACGACCGACTGCGACGACACCTATCCGATGGAGCAGCTCCCGGAGTTCCTCGCGCTGATCAACGACGGCTACGACGTCGTCAGCGGCGACCGGCTCTATCACGGCGCGGACGCGATGCCGGCGCTCAACCGCCTCGGCAACCACGCCTTCGCCGCGGTCGCGAGCCTCCTCATGGGCACCCGCGTCCACGACACCACGACCGGGATGCGGGCCTACCGGCGCGACGTCGTCGAGGACATCGAGTGGACGGAAAACACCGGCCTCTCGGCGGAACTCCTGATCCGACCGCTCATGCGCGGCTACGACGTCCGCGAACACCCGATCGAGTACCGCGAGCGCGCCGGCCAGACCAAGCTCGACCCGTTCAAGGGCGGGGCCGAGATCGCCCGCTCGATCGTCAAAGTCCCGTTCGAGGAGCGGCTGCGAGAACTCCCGCACCGGCCGACGCAGTAGTCGGCGCGGCATCGTTTCTTACTCCAATCCGTCCCGCTCGGGCGTCGTGAGGTCTGTTCTGACGAACGTCCCGTCGGGCGCGCTCTCGGGGAGATACGCCGCCTCGCCGCCACAGTCGCGGATCCCGCTACATCGCTCGACTCGAGGCGTCAGCGCTTCTACCGTCCCGTCGTCGGCCCGCACCGGCAACTCGAGCCGGTAACTGAAGCTGTTGCCGGGGCCCCGATCGACGAACACGGTCAGCGTGACGTCGTCCCGCTCGTCGGCGGCGAGCGAGTCGGTGGCGTTCCACGCCGCGCCGCGCAACTGCACCTCGCCGTCGGTGACGACCACCCGGGTCGCCAGCGGACTCGAGACGTCGTCGGCGACGTAGGTGGCGCTCTCCTCGTCGGTCGTGATCGTCGCGCTGACGCTGCCGGCCGTTTCCGGGACGCCGACGGTCGCGTTCAGGGCGACCGTCTCGCCGGCGACCCGGTCGACCCGCTGGAGCCGGGCTCCCTGTGGCGAGCCGGCCTGCGGGGCCCAGGTCCCCCGATACGCGAAGCGGTACAGCGAGCGGTCGGGGTACGCGTCGGCCACGTCGAACGGCCGCTCGTCGAGGGCGTAGACGCGCTCCCCGTCGAACCCGGGGTCGTTTCGAAGCGCTTGGAACGGGTGCGCGAGCCAGTCGCCGTACGGCGTCGGCAGGTAGACGACCGCCGGCTCCTCGATCGCCCCGTCCTCGAGCGGGTCGTAGACCCGATCGTAGGTCTCGGTGACGGCCTCGTTTCGCTCGAGTTTTCCCTCGAGGGTCGTCGCGGTGACGCCGCCGACCGCGAGCGCGCACACGAGGACCGCTGCGACGACGGCCGCGCGAGCCCCCTGCGGTGACAGAGAGCGATCGGCCCGTCGGCGAACGACGTCGAACAACGCCAGCGCGCCGACGGCGGCGAAGGCCGCGACCGGGAGCAGGAGATCGAAGTGATAGTAGGGGCCGTGGGTGGCGATCAGGCCGGTGCCGGCGCGGTCGATGTCGCCGAGGATGTTGAAGTTGCCCCAGAAGTAGACGTTGCCGACGGAGATGGTGAGCAACTGGCCGGCGAGGATCGCCTCGCGTGGCGAGCGGTCTCGGCGGACGGCCACTCCGACTCCGGCCGCGGCCAGCCCCGCGCCCAGCAGTCCGCCGACGAGCCACTCCGTGAAAAAGGACCGCAGTACCAGCGCGTTCGACCGCAGCGCCAGCCCGACGGTGTACTCGATCTCGTGTTCGAGGATGCGCCGCCGACCGAACCCCAGCCCGTCGAGCGGGGCGAACGCCTCGTAGGGGAACACCAGCGGCGAGCCGGTCACGACGGCGTTGTAGGCCAGCGCGAGCCCGACGCCGACCAGCCCGAACGCCGCCGTCGCGGCCTGTCGGGGAAGCGCCGCCCGGTGGTCCCGCCACAGCGTCCAGCAGGCGTGGGCGATGAACGGGGCGGCGAACAGGACCGCCGTGTACGGCCGCGCGAAAAAGGCCAGCCCGATCGCCGCGCCGGCCGCGCCCGCGAACCGCAACTCCCCCGTCCGATCGGCCCGGAGGTAGGCGTAGGCGAAGGCCAGATTGAGCATCGCCGTCGGCGCGTACGGCAGGAACAGCGCCGTATCGATCAGGAACAGCGGCGAACACAACACCGCGACGGCGGCCACGAGACCGGTCCGCCGGTCGAAAACCTCGCGCACGACCAGCGCCACGAGCGCGGGGATGGCCGCGCCGATCCCCGCCAGCGCGAGTCGATAGCCGCCCGCGAGTTCCCCCAGCGCGAAAATCGCCGCGGGGACCGGCGAATACTTCGGGTAGAGCCGCGCGCCGTCCTCGACGAAGAACCAGGGGCGAAAGGCCTCCTCGACGGGCGGCCGCACGAACAGTTGGCCCTCGAGCAACATCGACGCCTGCTGGAGGTAGACCCCTTCGTCGTGGTTGAGCGAGTGGTGGGGAAAGGTCCGCGTCGCGAGCAGCCAGACGGTGACGGCACCGACGAGGGCGACGAGGGCGACCGCGACTCGCCACCGTCGCCGTCTCATCGCTCACCCCACGTTCGTCTCGGTCCTGTTCTCACGGTCGTCACCGTCCTTCCTGTGCGAGCATCACGGCCATCGACAGCCCCGAGATGGCGACCAGCACGAGCGCCGGCACCGCCGCCTGTCCGTAGAGGCCGGCCTCCTCGACCCGCCAGATGTAGGTCACGAGCGTCTCGAACCCGAGCGGGCGCAACATGAGCGTCGCCGGGAGCTCCTTCATCGTCGTGAGAAAGACCAGCGCGGCCCCGGCGGCCACGCCCGGCAGGATCAGCGGCAGCGTCACCGACCGGAAGGCGTTCAGCCGCGATCGACCCAGCGTCCGGGCCGCTTCGACCAGCTTCTGGTCGACCTGCAGCGTCGAGGTCCGGATGGACCCGATCGCCTGGGGCATGAACCGGACGACGTAGGCGAAGACCAGCAGGGGGACGGTCTTGTAGATCGACGGCAGCACGTCGAGGCTGAAACTGAGCAACGCGATCGCCAGCACGATCCCGGGCGTGGCGTAGCCGACGTAGGGAGCGCGATCGGCCAGCGCCGCCACCCGCGAGTCGGAGGTCGCCGAGCCGATCGCGATCGGCAGCGCCACCAGCACCGAGACGAGGGCGGCCAGCAGGGCGACGTAGGCCGAGTTGAACCCGTACTCCCAGTCGAAGGTCAACCGCCCGACCTGATAGCCGGGGCCGCCCGTGTTCAGCCACATCGTGAAGATAGCGATCGGGAGGCCGATCGCGAGCAGGGCGATCACGGCCGGCAACAGCAGGGCCGGATACCGCCACACTCCGAGCTCGAGATCGGCGCTGCCGCGATCGCCGCCGCTCCCGTAGGCCCCGGAGTCGTCGGCACCGATGCGGGACTCGATCGCGAGGATGATCGCGGTCACCGTCAGCAACTGCAGGGACAACAACGCGGCGTAGTCCCGGGCGAATGCGTTGTACCTGGCGTAGATGAACTGCGTGAACACCTCGACGCGCATGATGTTCGGCGTCCCGAAGTCCGCGAGGGCATACAGCGCGACGAGCAGTGCGCCGGCGGCGATCCCCGGCAGGATCTGTGGCAGGGTGATCCGGCGAAACGCCTCCCAGCGCCCCGAGTTGAGGGTCCGGGCCGCCTCAACGAGCGAGCCGTCCATCGAGAGCAGGGAGGCCCGCGTGGTCAGGAACACGTACGGATAGGTGTACAGCGTCAACACGAACGCGGCCCCGGCGAAGCCGTAGACCGACGGGAGGGCGTCGACCCCGAGCGGCTCGAGGAAGCCGACGAGTTCGCCCTGCGGACCGAACGCCGAGACGAACGCGAACGCGCCGAGATAGCTCGGGACGGCCAGCGGGAGCGCGATGAGGACGGTCCAGAACCGGGGGAAGGGAATCTCGCCCTGGACCGTCAACACCGCGAGCGGCACGCCGATGAGGACACTCGCACCCGTTACGATCGCGACGAGGGCGACGCTCCGGACCAGGACGTCGATCGTCTGCGAATCGACGGCGAGTTCGAACGCTCGAGTCCCGAGCCCGGCGGCGTCGATGACCAGCCAGAGCAACGGGAGAACGAGAACGGCTGCGATGGCCGCGGCGAGCAGCGTGAGTCCGATTCCGGTCGCACCGCTGTCGTCACCGCCGGCTCGATCGACCGCGTTCGCAACGCGTTCCCGAACGCTCATCCCGAGACGCCGGCGTCGTCCATCAGCTCGAGGGTCGGCTCGATGTCGGCCAGTTCCGCGAGGTCGATGTCGGGCGGGCTCAGCTCGTCGATCGTCGGGAGACCGCCGACGGGGTCGACGCCCGAGATCATCGGATAGGCGAAGCTGATCGTCGCGAAGAACTCCTGTGCCTCGGCCGAGAGCAGGTGACGGACGAAGTCGTCGACCAGTTCGCCGCGTTGGGTACCCTGGACCTTCAGCGCGCCTGCGGCGTTGATCAACGCGCCGGCGTCGCTCTCGGTGAAGGCCAGATCGATCGGGGCGTCCGGCCGGTTGTTCTTGACCCGCATCGCGTAGTAGTGGTTGGCGAACCCGGCCGACAGCGAGCCGTTGGCGACCGCTTCGGAGACGGCGTACTCGTTGCCGCGTCGTTCCGTTCCGGCCTCGCTCATGTTCTCCAGCCAGTTACGGGTCTTGTCGTCGCCACGGAGCAGGCGCATGGCCGTCACGAACGCCTTGAACGCGCCGTAGGTCGGCGCCCAGCCCATCGACCCCTGTAGCGCGCCGGCGTCGGGGAAGTCCTGCACGGTGTCCGGGATGTCCGACTCGCTCAGCTCGTTCGTGTTGTACGGGACGGCACGGGCGCGACCGGCGACGCCGGCCCACGCGTTGTCGTCGCCGACGAACTGGCTGTTCCCGACCGCCTCGACTGCCTCGTCCGACAGCGGCTCGTAGGCGTCGTTCTCCGCGACGAACCCGAGGGAACTGGCGTCGATCGACCAGAAGACGTCGGCCTGGGAGGCGCCGGAGTCGGCCTCCTCGACGATCGTCTGTGCCAGCGACGACGAACTGTTGTCGGTCGAGTGGACCTCGAAATCGGGGTAGATGTCCTCGAGCATCTCCACGAACTCGTAGTAGATACCGCCTTCACCGCCGCCGATGTAGAGCGCGAGGTCACCCGAGAGATTCGGGAGGTCCTCGATCGACGTACCGCCCGGTGCCGGCCGGCCGTCGACCAGCGATCCGGACCCCCGGAACTCCGAAAGCGGCGGAATGTCCGCGCTCTGTCCGTCGTCGAAAAACCCAAGACAGCCCGCGAGCGATGCGACCCCGAGCCCGGAGCCGACCTGCAACGCCCGCCGACGCGACACAGCCCGATTGCCCTTCTCGTCGTTCATATTCGGTTTAGGTTGACCTAAAAACTTATAGTTGACGATTCAGTCGTCCGCGACGACTCGCGCGCCGTCGGCCTCGAGGCCGGCCGCCGGACGCAGCGTCGCCAGGCAGTCGAGCCAGTCGAGCATGTACTCGCCGACGTGGTTGAAGAATGCCCCGTTGTTGTAGTCGTCCCAGTCGCCGTCGGCGAGTTCGCGAGCCATCGCCTCGAAGACCGCGGCGTATGAGTCGGCGTCGCCGCCGGTTTCGTCGATCACGCGCCAGAGGTGTTCGTTCAGCTCGAGGCCCGGTACCTCGTTGTTCAGGTCGTCGAAGGTGCTGCGGGGGGCCTTGTTGTGTTCACACAGCGGCGCGCCGTTGTAGATCCGCGTGCCCAGCACGTCGCAGGCGCGCTTGAGGAACACGCCCGACCAGATGTCGTCGAATCGCCCGACGTCCCACTCGTTTTCGTCCATCGGCAGCTGGTAGAACGCCGGGATCACTTCCCGGCGGAACGCGAGGTTCATCGAGCAGACGGTGAGGTAGTTGTCTCGCGCGGCGACGAAGTCATCGCCGAAGTCGTCGCTCGAGGTGCGGGTCTGGGCCTGCCCCTCGAGGTCGCCGTCCATCAGGATGCGGACGGCGTCGAGATCGGGCACGTTGGTCCACAGTCCCTGCGAGGCGACGACCTCGCCGCCTGCGATCTCGGTCGTGTCGGTCTCGACGGTTTCACCCATCGCCGAGTAGGGGTAGCCTCGTGGGTAGAGCCCGTGCTCGTCGGCGTTCTGGTAGAGGACGTTGACCCACTGCTCGTCGGACGACACTTCTTCGATCTCGCCCTCGAACGCGAGGTTGTCCATGTGCGTGCCGAAGAAGTCCTCGTCCTCGTGGGGCAGCGTGTCGTCGTCGATGAAGAAGCCGTAGTCGAACTCCTCGTGAGCCCACATATACAGCAGGCCGAAACTCGTCTCGGCGTGACTGGCCGCCGGCACGACGTGGCCGTACTCGGCGACGTCGTGGGCCTCGTACCACTCCTCGCGGCGGCTCCCGTCGAAGACTTCGCCCGAGACGCCCTCTTCCTCGAGCATGGCTTCCATTTCCTCGGTCTCACAGAAGTCCTCGGTGACGAGGACGACGTGTAGTCGCTCGAGGTCGAAGCCGTGGTCGCGGGCGTTCGCGAAGTACGAGCGCATGCACTCGTACTCCCGGATCGTCGGGACGATGACACAGATATCTTGACTCATTGCCCACCTATTTTTTAGGCGAGCCTAAAACATTATCGGTCTCGCGCGCCGGCTCCGAGGCCGTCGCGTCCGACACGGACAGTCCCAGCGCGGCGACCGCCCCGGCACCGCCGACCAGCGTCACGCCGTTTTTCAGCGCGTGATCGACGATTGCCGCCGCCAGCGCGGTCCCCGCGCCGACGGGAGTGAGCGCGACGACCAGCGCCGTGAACGCGGCCTCGTAGAGCCCGACGCCGCCTTGGGACAGCGGGAGGACCTTCGCCAGGTTCCCGACGCTGACCGCCAGCGTCCCGACCGCCAGCAACGGCCCGAGCGCGAGCCCGCTGCCAAGCGCCGCGAGAACGAGTACCGCCGTGAGGACGTCGAGCGCCCAGAGCAGCAGGCTCCCCGCGCCGATCCGCGCGACCGACGCCGGTCTTCGGGCGACGACCTGAACGTCCCCCGCAAACCCGAGCGCGGCCGCGAGCGCCCGCTCGAGGCGCGGTCGGCCCGCC
>JHUT02000006.1 GCA_000690595.2 Natrinema mahii
GTCGAGGCCGGCCCAGAGCGCGCGGGTGCCGGCGCGGGTGCTGCCGGTGAACGCGTGACGGGTCGCCGACTCCGACAGCGCCAGCATCGCGCCGAGCCGGGCGGTCAGGTCTTCCTCGGCTACCGGCGGCCGCGAAGCCGCGAACGCGAGCCAGTCGACGCTCTCCGCGTCGACATCGGCGGCCTCGAGCGCCCGGGTCGCGGCCTCGTAGCCCATCGTCAGGGCGTCCTCGTCGGCCGCGGGGACGGCTTTCTCGTTCACGCCGGCGGCGTGGAACTGGCCCCACGCCTCCTCGAAGGCCTCGCTGCTGATGCGGAACCGGGGCGCGTACGCGCCGACGCCGGTGATCGCGCTCATCAGGCGCTCACCTCCTGCTCCTTCTCTCGCGCACGATGTGCGCTCGAGTTCCTCGAGGAGCTACGCTCCTCGCGCTCAAAGACGTGGACGACGGCGGCACCACCGCTGCCGCCGACGTTGTGGGTCAGCCCGCGGGTCGGGTTCTCGACCTGTCGCTCGCCGGCTTTGCCGGAGAGCTGTTTGTAGGCCTCGACGACCTGGCCGGCACCCGTCGCGCCGATGGGGTGGCCCTTGGACTTGAGGCCACCGGAGGTGTTGACGGGGAGGTCGCCGCCGAGTTCGGTCGCGCCGGACTCGATCAGTTGGCCGGCCTCGCCGGTTTCACAGAAGCCCAGGTCCTCGTAGGCCAGCAGTTCGGCGATGGCGAAGCAGTCGTGGACCTCCGCGAAGTCGAGATCGTCGGGGTCGACGTCGGCCATCTCGTAGGCCTGCTCACCGGCCCGCTGGCTGGCCGGAATGCCGGTATAAGTGTCGCGCTGGAAGAGCCCGACGGTGTCGCTGCCGGCACCGACGCCGGCCACCCGGATCGGATCGTCCGTGTACTCGTCGACCACGTCCTCGCTGACGATCAGCGCACAGGCCGCCCCGTCCGAGGTCGGACAGCAGTGATAGAGGTTCAGCGGGTCCGCGACGACCGGCGCGGACTGAGCGTCCTCGAGCGAACACTCGAAACCCAGTTGCGCGTGGGGGTTTTTCGCGCCGTTTTCGTGGTTCTTGACGGCGACCCGCGAGAGGTGTTCGCGCGTGGTGCCGTATTTTTCCATGTGAACGCTGGCCATCTGGGCGTAGACCCCCGAGAAGGTGGTCCCCGACAGGCGCTCCCACTCGGTCTCCCCCGAGACGCCGAGCCAGTACTTCGTCGCGTCCGAACTCATGTCGGACATGATCTCGAAACCGCCGGCGAGGACGACGTCGGCCATCCCCGATTTGACGGCCTGGACTGCTTGTCGCACCGCGAAGCCGCTGGCCGCACAGGCGTTCTCGACCCGCGTCGTCGGCACCCCGTCGAGGCCGACGTGTTCGGTCACGGCCGGCCCGGAGAGGCCGAGCTGGCGGCCGCCGACGCCGAGATTGCCGATGACGGCCTCGTCGATGTCCTCGGCCTCGAGGCCCTTCGGTACGCTGTCCGTCGCCGCGTCGAACGCCGTGCGAAACAGGGACCGGTAGCTCTCCGAGGGGAAGGCCCCGTAGTCCGACTGCCCCGCGCCGACGAGATAGGCGTCTCGCATACCCGCCCCTCGGTCGTCCGGTGTGAAATAAGTACACACTTGTCTACGGCAGGGACAGCGCGTGGAACCCGCTATCGGTCGGGGTACAGACCTCTTACTTCACGATGAGAACACACCAAAATACGTTCGATAATTATACATAAGCGGGTTTGCCAGTGGGCCGTCCCGTCCTGGTGAGGGCGTTCGCCCGGGCTCGGACGGCCCCGCTCACGCCGGCCCGCCATCACCGACCCGTCGTTCACCCTCGCTGAGAGGCGACGCGGGTTTCAAGCGTCTCGTCGCCGTATCTCACGTATGCCTCGCGCGGCCGACCTCGTTTCCGTCCTCGAGGCGACCGAATCGCTGGCGATCGTCTGTCACGACAACCCGGATCCCGACTGTCTCGCCAGCGCGCTCGCTCTCGAGGCGATCGCACGCGACCACGACATCGAGTCCGTGACGATCGCCTACGGCGGCGAGATCTCCCACCAGCAAAACCGCGCGTTCGTCAATCTGCTCGATATCAGCCTCCAGACGCTCGAGGCGACGACGCTGTCCGAGTACGAGAGCATCGGGTACGTCGATCACAGCAGTCCGGGCGCGAACACGGCGGTGCCGGACCACGTCACGCCGGACGTCGTCGTCGACCATCATCCCGGCGAGGCCAGCGGGGCGGACTTCGAGGACGTCCGCACCGAGTACGGCGCGACGGCGACCATTTTCGTGGAGTACCTCGAAGAACTCGAGGTCGAACTGACCGCCCGGCTCGCCTCGGCGTTGCTCTTTGCGCTCCACCGCGAGCGCCTGGACTTCGTCCGCGAGCCGACGCGCCGCGAGTACGAGGCCGCGCTGGCGGTCTATCCCGACGCGGACCTCGAGACGCTCGAGCAACTCTACGGCAGCGCCTTCTCCCCGGGGACCCTCGACGCGATCGGGCGGGCCATCGCCAGTCGGGAGCGACGGGGCTCGTCGCTGGTTGCCAGCGCCGGCAAGACCGGCGAGACGGACGCGCTCCCACAGGCCGCGGACTACCTGCTCAACCTCGAGGGGGTCGATACGGTGTTGGTCTACGGCGTCGTCGGCGACGCGATCCGGCTGAGCGGCCGCTCGATCGATCCGCGGGTGCACATCGGCGAGACGCTCGAGGCGGGGTTCGACGAACTGGGGGCGGCGGGCGGCCATCACGACATGGCCGGCGGGCGGATCGAACTCGGACTCTTCGCCGACGAGGGCGGCGACGACGACGCGCTGCTCGAGTTCGTCGGTGGACGGCTCGCCCGCCGGTTCTTCGATGCGTTGAACCTCGACGAGTAACGGTGCGAGTCACAATTTAGCCATTGGCTATCACGACCGGCGTGCTGAATACAGAGCGTGAATTGAACGGTTGGATAGCGAACGTCGAGCGCGGGGTCAATGGAGGCGCGACGAAAATAGTCCAAGAACTGTGAGGCTCCAGAAAAGGAGTCCAAGCCCGTAGAAGAGGAGACGCACCCGGACTGGAACGTCGGAGGATACCCCCGGCCAGGATTCCAGATGTTCGGTCATCATGCTTGCCTCACTACTCTCATCGTGCCCGATCCTATCCGCAGCAGCGAAGCCAGAAGTACTCCCATGTCCAGTAGTGCCACCACCCACCGCAATACAGATGATGCCAAGACCAGCCAGCCCTAAGATTACTGCCCCCGAATGGGTGAGACCGTACGCGAGACCGACGGTTACGCCACCTATCATGCCAGTATCCCTCACCAGGGGTTTCAATAGTCGTGTCAAATTCATATCCAGTACGTGCAAACAATCAACTGGTGGTTATCAACTTTTGGTACCCTATGATTGATTCGCACACGCAGTTACCGCGAGCCTGGTGCCCGAGAACTGCAGTAGAGTCGGACAGGAGACCGTGAATCAGTGGTTTGACGATAGAGTGCGGTAGTTTTCTCGAGAGCACTCACAGTTCGCCAGTAACAGGTACTATAGTAGCCACTGACAGTCATTGCACACCTGATCGCACGACAGCGTTGCGATCAGTGTGTAAATCGTTTCAGTGGCGACTATAGTCGTCTTCAGTCGATGTCGATCGAGCGCGCTTCCTCGTCCGGCTCGTGCTTGGGGAGCCGGACCGTCAACACGCCGTTGTTGACACTTGCCTGCACCGCGTCGGCGTCGACCGACGCCGGCAGGCGCACCTGCCGGCTGAACGACTGGGTCGTCCGTTCGTGTCGGATGTAGTTCGCCGCCTCGTCGTCGGTCTCCCGTTCGTGTTCGCGCCGGCCCGAGATCGTGAGGGTTCGATCCCGATCGGTGAGTCGCAACTCGAGGTCGTCGCTCTCGTAGCCGGGGACGTCGACGGTGACGACGAACGCCTCGCCCTCGTCGGCGAGGTCCAGGCTCGTCTCCGCGCCGCCCATCGAGAGATCGAGCCGGCTCCGGTCGTCCACCTGCTGCTCCCACGATCGGGCCGCCGTCTCGAGTTGGCGGTTCAGTCGCTTGAGGAGGTCGTCGATACCGTCGAACGGACTGGATCTATCTGCCATGAGGTCACCTACCATATATGGGTGGTCGACGACGAAAAAGGCCACCCCTGGTCAGTGTGAGGATTCCCCACACTGATCTGTTAGCGCGCGGACTTGCGGCAGAACCGAGGGGTGGGCTGGTCGTTTTTACGCTCCCC
Source organism: Natrinema mahii (assembly GCA_000690595.2). Classification (GTDB taxonomy): domain Archaea; phylum Halobacteriota; class Halobacteria; order Halobacteriales; family Natrialbaceae; genus Natrinema; species Natrinema mahii. Next base: position 4,234 of record JHUT02000006.1, read on the forward strand.
GTCGTAGGGGAGACGCATGACGGACGCACTATTCGTCGTCAGCGAAGAAGGGTACTGGGGAGAGGAATGCGTCGAGCCGCTCGAGACGCTCTCGGCGGCGGGCGTCGAGATCACGGTCGCGACACCGTCGGGGAGTCCGCCGGTCATCGACGAGCGATCGCTCGACCCCGACGAGGTCGGCGAGGAGACCGCCGAACACGTCCGCGAGGTCCACGAGACCGACGAGCGACTGAACGATCCGATCCCGGTCGCACAGGCGGACGCCGAAGGGTACGACGCCGTCGTCTTCCCCGGCGGGCACGGGACCGCGTGGGACATCAACCAGGACAAACACGCACGACAGCTCCTGCGAGACGCCGTCGAGGGCAACGGGAAGGCGCTCGTCGTCTGTCACGCCGTCGGGATCCTCGGGTTCGCCCGGGACAGCCACGGCGCGTTCATCGTCAACGGCCGCGACGTGACCGGCTTCCCCAACGCGTGGGAGGACGGCATCGTCGACGAACAGGACCGCATGCCCGACGGCCGCAAGCTGCCCTACTGGACCGAGGACGAAGTGAAAGCCGCCGGCGGCAACTGGGACGCCGAACTCGATTCCGACACCAGCGTCACCGTCGACGGCGACCTGATCACCGCCCGCGGCCCCGGTTCCTCGTCGGCAGCCGCCGAGGCGTTGCTCGAGGAACTCGACGTCGAACTCGAGGCCTGAGCAGTTCGCGAGTCCGCTCGCACGGCTCGAATCGCCCGCGTCGCCTGCGGGTCCTCTCGGACGACGAAAACCGGCCGTGGCGACTCTCGTTTCGAAGTTCTGACATCCCTCTGAGCTATCGGCTCCCGGCGTTTCGACCGGGCCGACCTGAACTGATCGCCAGCCGGCGGCGCGACCGGTCGGGTTCGGTTGTTGGCTCCCCAGAGCCGGCGGGCGATCGGCGGCGAGAGGGGCGGACCGAGCGAGTTATGGGCGCTGACCCCCGAGGACGCCCGTGGAGCCAGCCCGATCGGAGACGACCGAACGGACCGATTCGCTACGGAGTCGCAGCTTCCGGATCACCGTCGACGACGGCCGCGACTCGTTTTTCGCACTCAGCATCGAGGACGTCTCGAGCGACGACGCGTGGCTCATGTCCGACACCGTCGTCGCCCTCGAGAACAAGCGCTGATCGGCTCGCGGTCGCCGGCACGTGTCGCGCTCGATAGCCGGGGTGCGGTTACGCTGGTGGCCGTGATCGACGGGGCCCAGTGGTGAATCAGTCCCTTTTTACGCGACCGCGGGGAAGCATCGGCCATGAGCTTCGAGGAAGACGATCGCGTCGTGCTGCACGACGAGCACAGCGAGTTCGACGGCGAAACCGGGACGATCACCCAGACGATGGAGTCGATGTTCGGTGACGTCACCTACACCATCAGCTTCGAGGACGGCCAGGAGGCCGGCGTTCCCGAGGACGACCTCGAGGCGGCCGACGACGCCGACGAAGACGACGCCGACGAGGAGTAACGCCGCCCGCGGACCGGTCCCGCTCGACGGCGTCACACCCGCGATCGCCGTGCCGGCCGATCACTACCCCACGACCCATTCGAACCGTCGATGTCACAGATCCCGCTTCACTACGTCGATTTACGGACGTTCTGCTACGCCACCGAGGACGAGAAACGCGTCGAGGAGGCGCTGCGAACCTTCCTCCCCGAGGGCGACGACGAGCCCTTCGAGATCGAACGCACCGAGAGCGAGGGCCACTACGGCGACCGCATCCTCGTCCTCTCGGCCCGCGTCGAGAACGCCGACGACGTTCGCCACGTCCTCTCGCGGCTGGCCGACCTCGAATCTTTCGACGACCTGATCGACGAACTCGACGAGCGGGTCACGGAAAACACCGAACTCTTCCTGCGACTCGACAAACAGGCCGCCTTCGCGGGCGACGTTCGCCTCGGCGACGGCATCACCTTCCGCGGGAAGGTCGAGGCCTACCCTGCCAAGAAGGAAAAAGCCGTCGCGAACGCCGAAGATGTCCTCGAGCGCCTCCGCGAGCAGGACTGAGTCGCCGCCGCGCCGACGCCGCCGCGTCCCGTTTCGGGTCGTGACGACGGCCGAACCCGAACGTGATCGTCCGGTTACGAAGCGCTTTTGACTGGCCAGCCAGTAAGTTCGTGTAGGCATCTTCTACATGACTGACGAGACGATCGACGATCTCATGGACGCGACGTATCGAGCGCTCTGCAAGCATGGCTATGCGGAGTTGACGATGCAGGATATCGCCGCGGAGTCGGACAAGAGCAAGGGAACGATCCACTACCACTTCGACGGCAAACAGGACCTCCTCGAGTCGTTTCTGGAGTTTCTGCTGACGCAGTTCGAGGAGCGGACCGAGACGATTCCGGGCGAGACGCCGGCCGAACGGCTCCACGAGTTCCTCGACGAACTGCTGACCGCCGACGACGAGGACGCCGTGGAGTTCCGGACGGCGATCCTCGAGATCAAGGCCCAGTCGCCCTACAGCGAGGCCTACCGGGAGCGACTGCGCGGGTTCGACCGCGCGACCAGGGATCGGATCGCCGACCTCGTCGCCGAGGGGATCGAGGCCGGCGAGTTCCGCCCGGACGTCGATCCCGAGACGACGGCCGACTTCCTGGTCACGCTGTTTCACGGCGCACAGACGCGGGCCGCCGCGGTCGATCACCCGCCAGAACGGACCCGCGACTCCGTCCACGACTACATCGAGGACCACCTCCGTCTCGAGTCGGACGACCGGAACGGGACGTCGCTCGAGGCTGACGCGGGGGCCGAGGGATGAGCCTGCTGTCCCGGCTCGTCGGCTGGATCAAACGGCGGTTGGCCCCGGTCTCCGGGCTGTTCAAGGGTCGCGAGGAGTTCGACCTGACCGAGGGCGGAATCGCAAAGCCGCTGTTCTATCTCTCGCTGCCGATCATCGTGACGAACCTGTTGCAGACCGCCTACAACCTCATCGACACGTTCTGGCTGGGCCAGTACAGCACCGAGGCCTTGGCGGCGATCAGCTTCGCGTTCCCGATGGTCTTTCTGCTCATCTCGGTCGGGATGGGGCTCTCGGTGGCCGGCAGCGTTCTCGTCGCCCAGTACATCGGTGCCGACGAGGAGTCAGACGCCGAGTACGCCGCCTCCCAGACCGTCGCGCTGTCGTTGCTCGCGGCGCTGCTACTTGGCGTCGTCGGCTACGTCTTCGTCGAGGAACTGCTCGGCCTGCTCGGTGCCTCCGAGGCCGTGTTGCCGCTGGCGACCGACTACATGCAGGTCATCTCGCTCGGGATGCCCTTCATGTTCGGGTTCTTCGTCTTCATCGCCTTGATGCGCGGGTACGGCGACACGATCACGCCGATGCTCGTGATGTTCGGCTCGGTTCTGCTCAACGTGATCCTCGACCCGTTCATGATCTTCGGCTGGGGGCCGTTCCCCGAACTCGGGATCGAGGGGGCGGCGATCGCGACGGTCTTCTCGCGCTCGCTCGCGCTCGTGGTCGGGCTGGCCATCATGTTCAGCGGCGTCCGGGGCGTCCGGATCCGACTGGCCCAGATGCGGCCCGACCTCTCGTTCGCGAAGAAGCTCGTGAGCATCGGCTTCCCCGCCTCGATCGAGGGGATGGGTCGGGCGCTGTCGATCAACCTCCTGCTGGTGATCGTCGCGTTCTTCCCGGACACGGTCGTGGCGGCCTACGGAATCGGGACCCGCGTCTTCTCGGTCATCTTCCTGCCGGCGATCGCGGTCGCCCGCGGCGTCGAGACGATGACCGGACAGAACGTCGGCGCGGGCAAACCCGAGCGGGCGAAAGCCGCGGCGGACTTCGCCGCCCGGACGATGTTCGTCGTCCTCGGGGCGATGGGCGTCGTGGCGTGGCTCGCCGCGGAGCCGATCACCGCCGCGTTCACCGACAATCCAGAGGTCATCGAGATCGGGACGACGTTCATCCGGTACGTCGCCCCCTCCTTCGGCTTCATCGGCGTGATGCGGGCCTACAACGGCAGCTTCCGAGGGACCGGCAAGACCCTGACCGCGGCCGCGATCGTCATCGTGATCTACGCGCTCGTGCGGCTCCCGATCGCCTACGGCCTCGCGACGACCTACGACTATCGGGGGATCTGGGTCGCCTTCGCCGTCTCGAACGTCGTCGGTGCGGCGCTGGCCTACGGCTGGTACCGCCGCGGCACGTGGCGGGACGCCGACGTCACCGACGATCCGATGGCCCCCGCCTCCGGCGACGACCTCGAGGTCGGCGAGGCCGACGCGAGTATCGACGACTAACGCGGCGGCCGACGACTGAGCCCGCGACACTCGAGCGGGGCGTTTTTCCCGGCCGCGCGAGCAGCTAGGGGTATGCAAATCCACGTCGTGGGTGACGATCCGGTCCGCGAGGCGGTCGTCACTGCGCTCGAAGACGTCGACGTCGGCGTCCGGGAGGCCGAAGCGTCGGCGATCGGCGACGCTCGGTTCGCGGTCGTCAGCGATGTCGCCGGCGCGGCGACGTTCGAACGGGCGAACGAAGCCGCACGAGCGGGAGATACCCCCTGGATCGCCGTCGAGATCGGCGGCGTCGGCGGCTACCCGATCCCGGCGGTCGACGCCGCTGTCTCCGGGTTCGCCCCCGCCACCGCCTGTTTCGACTGTCTGCGCGCCCGCGTCGCGTCCCACCTCGAGGAACGGGCCGACGCTCCGGGCGCTGATCGGAGCGCGGCTCGGCTGGCCGGTGCCGTCGCCGGCCGGGAGTGCGTGCGCGTCCTCTCGGGCGACGAGCGCTCGATTATCGGCGCGGTTCGGGAACTGCCCTACGCTCGCCGCGAACTGCTGCCGGCCCCCGGCTGTGAGTGTGCCGGCGGCGAGCGGGACCGAACGCTCGAGCGCGACGACGCGGATTCGCTCGGCCTCGAGGCGGCCGTCGAGGCCGCCGAGCGGGCGATCGACGACCGGATCGGCCCGGTCGGGAGTATCGCCGAGGTCGAGTCGTTCCCGTCGCCGTACTACCTCGCGACGGTCGCGGACACGACCGCCTACAGCGACGCGAGCGCGCCGCGACAGGCCGCCGGCGTCGCCGACGACTGGAACGCCGCGCTGATGAAGGCCGTCGGCGAGGGCCTCGAGCGCTACTGTGCCGGCGTCTATCGCGAGCCGGACTTCGTCCGCGCGAGCGAGGGCGACCTCGAGAATCCGGTCCCACCGACGGACTTGGTCCGGCCCGACGACGGCCCCGTCTACGACCCCGCCGCCGAACACCGCTGGGTTCCCGGCGAGAACCTCGCGACCGGCGAGCAGGTCCACCTGCCGGCGGCTGCGATCCAGTTCCCCCAACCCGGCCCGGCGCTGGTCCCGCCGATCACGACCGGGCTGGGACTCGGCTCCTCGACGGCCGACGCGCTCGTCTCCGGGCTGACCGAGGTCGTCGAGCGCGACGCGACCATGCTCGCGTGGTACTCGACGTTCGACCCGCTCGGGCTGGCCGTCGACACCCCGGCGTTCGACCGCCTCGAGCGCCGCGCGGAGAGCCAGGGGCTGTCGGTGACGCCGCTGCTTGTGACCCAGGACGTCGACGTCCCCGTGGTGGCCGTCGCCGTCCACCGGGAGCCGGCCGTCCTCGGGGACGGTCCGGTCGCGCCCGACGACGACGCGTGGCCGGCCTTTGCCGTCGGCTCGGCGGCGGGTCTCGACGCCGGCGCAGCCGCGACGGCGGCCCTCGAAGAGGCGCTCCAGAACTGGATGGAACTGCGGAGCCTCGGCTCAGACGAGGCCGATTCGGCGGGCGGCGAGATCGGCACCTACGCCGCGTTCCCGGAGCGGGCGCGATCGTTCGTCGACACCGAGTCGACGGTGCCGGCCGAGAGCGTCGGCCCCGATCCCGTCCCGACCGGTCGCGACCGGCTCGAGGCGCTGGTCGATCGGGTCGCCGATGCGGGACTGACGCCCCACGCGGCGCGGCTGACGACCCGGGACGTCGAACGGCTCGGGTTCGAGGCCGTTCGTGTCGTCGTCCCCGGCGCGCAACCGCTGTTTACCGACGCGCCGTACTTCGGCGACCGCGCCGAGACGGTGCCCGCGGACCTCGGCTTCGAACCGCGCCTCGAGCGGCCGTTCCACCCCTACCCCTGACCGGCCGCGATCTCGCTGTCCGCGATCGGTCGCTCCCGCCGAAAAGAGGATACCGAGCGCGTCGTCGGCTATACTGAGTCGCCGTCGTCGGTCGTTCCGTTCGTTTCGGTCGCGTTCGTCGGGTCGCCGTCGCTCACGTTCGATCCGTTCCCGGCGGGGCCGTCCGGCGGTTCGGACGGCGGTTCCGGCTGTCCCTCGACCTCGTCGCTGCGGTCGATGTCTAGGATCAGGTCGTCGTCGGTGATCCGAACGGTCACGAGTTCGGTGGCGGGCCTGAGCATCGTCTTTCGACTCGTCCGCTCGCTGTCCGCGTCGACGAACTTGGTCACCCGAAAGCTCTGCTCGACCGCGTCGAGATGCGGTGCCGACACCCGCTGGTCGGGCGTGACGGTGTAGCTCTCGTCGTAGGTCTGTCGGTCGGTCCCGGATTCGTAGGCCTCGAGGACGACGTTGTAGTGGCGGTCGGCCTCGCTTTCGATCTCGATCGGAATCAGTCCCTGGAAACTGCCCTGATAGTGCTCCCGCAGGGTATCGAGACAGCCCGACAGTCCGGCGACGGCGGTCACCCCGGCGGTTCGAAGTACCGTACGGCGGTTCACGTGGCCATCTCAGGGTCGGACGACCGTATGCGTTACTCTTCGACAACGGACCGGCTGGGGTCCCGCAGGTCCGAACGTGACAGAGATCGACACCCGCGGCCTTTTTGGTTCACTATCCTCACGTTCAGGTATGGAGAAAACAGCGATCGACGACGTCGAGATCGAAGTCAACCCGATGGACGTCCACTCGGTCAGGCGGCCGATCTCGGACGCGCTCGGCTTTACCGACTTCGCGATGAACTACTTCGAACTCGAGCCCGGCGAGTCGTTCTCCGGCGGGATGCACACCCACCACGACCAGGAGGAGGTCTTCTACGTGCAGGACGGCACCGCGACCTTCGACACGGAGGAGGGCGAAGTCATCGTCGACGCAGGCGAGGTGATCCGGTTCGAGCCCGGTGACTTCCAGACCGGCTACAACGATACCGACGAGCAGGTCGTCGGCTTCGCCTTCGGCGCGCCCAAATCGAAACACGACTGGGACCAGCTCGAGTCGCTGGTCTACTGTCAGGAGTGCGAGGAGGAGATCGGGCACGGCCTCGAACTCACCGACGAGGGGAGCTTCCGTCTGACCTGTACCGAATGTGGCAACACGTTCGTTCCGCCATAACGGGGCGACACGGCGATTTAGTGCCGGCGTGAACTCGGCGGTCGACCCCGCCGATGACGCTCGTTCTCACCGATCCGGGTACTTTCGCTCCCGAGGGAAGAGGGGAAAATTGTTCACTGGGGGCTGAGAGTATCGACGTATGGCTGCACAAGAGGGTTCGACCGTCGATATCGACACGTCACTGTTCATCACCGTCTCCGGACCGCCGGGCTGTGGAGCGACGACGCTGTGTGAACAGCTCGCCGACGCGATCGGCTGTCCCTACGTCTCCGGCGGCGAGGTCTTCCGGGAACTCGCCGAGGACCGCGACATGAGCCTCAACCAGCTCATCGCCAAGGCCGACGAGTCCGACGAGATCGACCGCGCACTCGACCAGCGACTCCAGCAGATCGCCGAGAAGTGGGGCATGTCGAACAAGCCATTCATCCTCGAGTCGCGGCTCGCGGGCTGGATCGCCGGCGACCGCGCCGACCTGCGGCTCTGGCTCGACGCGCCGGAAGCCGTTCGCCTCGAGCGCATCGACGACCGCATCGAGACCGAGGCGGAGATGCGGGTCCGCGAGGTCAGCGAGGCTGGCCGCTACGAATCCTACTACGAGATCGATATCGACGACCGGGAGTTCTACGACCTCCACATCAACACGGCCCGCTGGAGCAAGCGCGCCGTCTTTACCCTCGTCCGGGCCGCGATCGAGGAGTACGACCCCGAGATCGACGAAGGGGCGTTCCGGACGCCCCCGATGGACCCGTAAGCGACTACTCGCTGTCAGGCGAGTAGTTCGGCGCTTCGTCGGTGATGACGACGTCGTGGGCGTGGCTCTCGGCCTGTCCGGCCGAGGAGACCCGGACGAACTCGCTGCGCTCTTTGAATTCGGGGATCGTCTCGGCACCGACATAGCCCATCCCCGACTGCATGCCGCCCGCGAGCTGGTGCAGTTCGGATTTGAGCGTTCCCTTGTAGGGGGTCGCCGCCTCGACGCCCTCGGGGACGTACTCGTCTTCCTCTTCGGGTTCGTCCTTGAGATAGCGATCACTGTCGCCCGATTTCATCGCCCCGACCGAGCCCATGCCGCGGTACTGCTTGTACTTCTTGCCGTTCATCGTGACGACGCGGCCGGGCGCTTCGTCGGTGCCGGCGAAGTACGAGCCCAGCATGACCGCGTCCGCGCCGGCGGCGACGGCCTTGATCGCGTCGCCGGAGTACCGGATGCCGCCGTCGGCGATGACCGGCACGTCGTGTTCGGCCGCCACGTCCGCGACCTGTGCGACGGCCGTGATCTGGGGCATGCCGGAACCTGAGACGATGCGGGTCGTACAGATCGAGCCCGGCCCGATACCGACTTTCAGTCCGTCAGCGAAGTCGACGAGGTCCGCGGCCGCTTCGCGGGTGCCGATGTTCCCCACCACGACGTCCGCGTCGACGGACTCCTTGATGTCTCGCGCGCCGTCGATGACGTTCAGGTTATGCGCGTGCGCGGTGTCAATGAAGAGGACATCCGCGTCGGCCTCGTCGGCCGCGACCGCGCGGTCGTGTTCGAACGGGCTGACGGCGACGCCACAGCGAAGTCGGCCGTCCTCGTCGCGGACCGCATCGCCGTACTCGCGGCGCTGGAGGATGCCCTGCATCGTCACGAGTCCGACCAGCAAGTTCTCGTCGTCGACGACCGGGACGCGCTCGATCCGGTGTTCGTACATCAGCTCGAACGCCTCCCGGGCGTCGATGTCCTCGTGGGCCGTGATGACCTCGTCGGTCATCGCCTCGGTGACCGGGTCGTCCTCGTTGACCTCGAGGTGGGGCCGGATGTCCGTACTCGAGATGATCCCCAGAACTTCGCCGTTGGTGTTGACGACGGGCGCGCCACCGACGCCGTGGCGGGCCATCCGTTCGTCGACCTCGCGGACGGACATTTCGGGATCGGCGGTGACGACTTCGTCCAGCGGGATGATGAGTTCGTCCGCGCTCTTGACACGGCCGATCTCCTCGACCATCTCGTCGATGTTCATGTTTCGATGGAGGACGCCGAGCCCGCCGTGGCGGGCCATCGCGATCGCCATGTCGCTCTCCGTGACGGTGTCCATCGCCGCCGAGAGGATGGGCACCGAGAGTTCGACGTGTTTCGAGACGTGCGACGTGAGGTCGGCGTCGTCGGGTTCGACGCGGCTCTCCTTGGGGCGGAGAAGGACGTCGTCGAACGTTAGCGCTTCCGGTACCTGCAGTTTCGAAGAATAGGGCTCGTGCTCGGGAACGTCGTTCGCCATGTAAGCCGTCCGTGGTCCCGGGGGAAAAGCGTTGCGAGACAAATCCGGCTGTGAACGGTTGACGGGGCACTCAGCGGGCGATTCGCCGCGGCTCGGCCGTCGACCGCCGCCGGCCCGTTGCCCGTGTCCGTCCCGTCGTCTCTCGTTCGTGATCCCGTGACGAACGCCCACCGCGAGCGCAGATCTGTACGCTTTCGTCTGCATCTGTGCGTCGTTGGTGGAACGATCACCGAGTCGTGGAATCGGTTCTCACACAACGTTTATTGACAATCCCCCCGTCTTGCCGTGTATGTACGCTGTGAGTGCATTCGACGCCCGGACCGCCGGTCTGACGAGCTCCGACTCCGTCACGACGATGTTCGGGAATTTTACAGCGAAACTCACAGCTCGAGGCCCTAATCCGAATGCGATCGACTGGCCCACGGACCAGTCGGTACGGGACCGTCCGTCCTCTTACCCATCGGCCTCGGGTCACGGCCATCGACCCTGATCGATGAGTACGTCCCAACACCCGGTCGCGCTCCAGATGGAGCGCATCGTGGGGGGTGACGCCAGGCTGCTGGCGCTCGTAATGATGCTGCCGTTAGTCGACGGCGTCTTCCCCGCACTGATCCTGGCCGGCGCGCTCGACGAGCCGCTCGGAGCCCTCCAGGTCGGATTGCTGATCTTCGGTGGCAGCGCCACCGTCGCGGTCATCCTCGCGGAGATGGAGGGCTCTCCCCGCGAGCAGGCGGCGGTCGTCCTGCTGGTCGGGCTCCCGCTGATCCTGCTGGCGGCGGTGCAGGCGGCGCTGGCCCCGGCGATCGAGAGCGTCATCGACATCGGCATCTTCGAGCGGTTCGCGGCGCTGGTCATCGCCACGATCGCGGCCCAGACCGCCAGCGCGACCATCGGCGAGTACCTCCCCAACCCCGTCGTCGTCATCGGACTGGGGCTGGTCGCGAGCGTCAATCCCTCGGGGGCGTCGTTCGCGCTGCTGACCGATCCCGCCCTCGTCGCGAACGCGACGCTGGCGGCGGCCGTCGGCGTCGGCTTCGCGCTGATCATCGCGCTCTCGGGCCCCTACCTCCGGGAGTACATGGACATCGATCGGTTCCGCTTCGGCAGCGCCGTTGCCCTGGGCCTGCTCCCGCTGTCCCTGCTCGGGATGGCCTTCGGACAGGCCCCGCTGGCGGCCCTGATCGTCGCCGGCCTGTTCGCCGTCGACATCCCCTTCCGCGCGGGCGAGGACGAAGACTCGAGCGCCGACGGGAGCGCGGCCGCCAAGATAGACGCGCTGGCCGACGGCGGAGACACGACGGAGTCACCGGCCGTCGACGGCGAGTCCGGGGGCGAAGACGGGACCGACGCCCCGGGCCGTGCCCCGTGGCTGTAAGGCGATTCTGAATCGAAACCACTTTAGGGACCATGGCCCAACGAAGACTCGAGGGGTCGTGGCCAAGCCAGGCATGGCGGCTGACTCCAGAGGCAACGCGCCCGGGACGACACTCCAGACTGATATACTGATCGGGCACCTGATCAGTGTCCGTGTGATGACCCTCTGGAGTTCCGAGGCGCACCGGAGATATCAGTAGATCGGGGGTTCAAATCCCTCCGACCCCATACTTCTGTGCCGAACAACCTCGTGAGGCGCAGGTATGTAATTCGGTGGGATTTGAATCAGGGAGCAGCTTTGCTGCGACCGTGGTTCAAATCTCTCCGACCCCATATCCTCGCCGCTCGCGAGTTTGCGAGCGGCGCGTATTGGACGAGGTGAATTTGAACGAGACTGCGGTTCTGCGACCGTCCGGAGCAGGTTCGCAGGCGTTTTTCAAATCACTTCCTATCCGAAATAAAACCGCTGAGCGCCTTTTCTCGCGTTCTCGATACACTGTATTACGTACGCCCGACTGAGCCGCGGCTCCGTTGCTGGTATCGACGTGGCGGTTCCCGATCCGGAGACTTCCGAGGGCCGGCACGGGAAGAGGCCGATGCGTAGCGGGTTCGTCCGAACGAGCGAGTTGTACGATGTCGACAGCCGACCCCCATCCAGCCCACCGAGCGACCGACGCCGACGTTCGCCGTGCGCTCGAGGACCGAGCAGTCTGTACCGACAGCGGACAGTCCTCGAGCGGTATTGACCGATCAGGGAGCGGATTTCAACCGCTTGAGATTGCTAGCCACGACCAAGAGCAGATAGACTATCGCGAACCCCATTCCCATCCAAATGCACTCTATCAGAACTCCCGGATCGTCCATTTCCCCGGCGAGAAAGAAGCCAAGAACCGCGAAAGAGCCGATAATAGTGATTACAGTATTACTATAGCCGGTCTTCGTAGACTGGTTGGGCTGAGTGGACTCTTCTGCAGCAGTCATGGGATTAAAACTACACTCGATTGGCATCGATCTAACGATTCTCCTATAGTAGCCACTGAAAGTCATTGCACACCTGATCGTACGACAGCGGTGCGATCAGTGTGTGAATCGTTTCAGTGGCTACTATAGAGCAGATACTAACGTCTCTACTCAGATCGATTCTCTCGAGGCGCAAATACGGAACTCGGGTTTACGTAGATCTATCCTTCGAGTTGAGCGTTGTATTCGTATTCACTTGCGGAGAGAGACTCTGAAATGTCAATATCAAACTCGAGTTCAAAGGTGTTCGAACGACCCCCGGAAACGGTAATATCTCGCCGGTTCGTGTAGGTATCTCCGCCAGAGATATCGACCTGACCCATTAGCGTATTGGATTTTGACGAGTCACTGCTGTTTGAGACCGAAACGGTGAGAACGACATTTCCAAACGAAGTCGTCTGAGAATCGACGCTGTCGACCGATAATCCCCCACCGATGCCACCACCGTTACCACTTCCAGAACAGCCTGCTATCGCCGCCGTCGTCGCCACACCTGCACCTCTGATTACTGCTCTTCGATCTAATCCCATAACAGACTTGTAATTCTATCACACTGTGTTGTTTCTTTTTATTATCGTGGGCGATCGAGATCGTGGCCGAAGACGACCTCGACGATCCGCCGATGTCCGTCGCGATCGATGCCGCGCTCACGCACCTGGTCGAGAGTGAACAGAACATCGACGATGCTCGAGGCGTGCGAGAGCGCCTACCGGCTGACGGACGCCGGGCGGGCGCTGATCACCCAGCGGGCCGAACGCCTCGCGGCGGCCTGTGACCTCACTGTGGCCGCTCGAGGGGCCGACCGATGACCGGGGACCGCCGTCGGTGTCCGAGCTGTGGCGACCCGCTCGAGCGCGACCCGCTGGTGGGCTGGTGGCGCTGTGACGACTGCGCGCTGGCGGTCGGTGCGGACGGCCGGCAGCTGGGGTGACCTGCCGGCTCGAGCGGCTGTCGGCCCGCAACGAAGCGCGTCCCAGTTGGCGGGCGGTCGCCGTGCGTTGCGACTGCTCGCGTCGGACGTTCAGCGGGATCTTGTGGCTGCAGCCCGGATCTGCGACCCGTTCTCGAGACGGTCGAACCCCGACGACCGCATGAATCACCCGACGACTGCAGGCGTTGTCGTTATTCCCCGACCACGGCTACTGTGGGGTGAGAACCATGAGCAATGCATCCGACACCGATCCCGAACGCCGGACCCGAACCGACTACAACTCGCTCAACACCGACGTGATGCAGTGGGTCAGCGCCCTTGCGGCGCTGCTTGGCCTGTATCTGGTCGCGTCGCCGTTCCTGCTCGAGTCGACGGACGCGGCGGTCTGGAACGACACGCTGGTCGGGACGGCGATCTTCCTGACGGCCGGCTACAACTTCTACCGGCTGTCGAAAGACCGGTTGGCCAGCGTCGGCGTCGCGTCGCTGACGGTCCTGCTGGGGCTGTGGGCACTCGTCTCGCCCTCGTTTATCGACATGGGCGGCAACGCGCTGGCGACCGGGACGGCGATCTCGGGGCTGCTCGTCGCGGCCCTCGCGGCGTACAACGCCTACGCCAACAACAAGGCCGACACGCCGGAACGTGCGGGCGCCCGCGCCTGAGACGGGCAGTGGTATCCCGATGTAGCCACGGGATCGGCGGTTGCACCGGACGTGCCGTCCGGCGACCCGTATGACGCGGCTGACCGCCGCCGTGGCTTCGCCGGATGACGGCGCCGCTCGAGGATCAGTTCCGGGGAACCGTCGCTGCTCTCATATATGAGGTCGTCGCTAGTCTCAACATATGAGTACGCAACCGGCGGACGATGCGGCGGTACTGGTCGAACGAACGGCGGGACTGACCGCGGTTCTGGGGGCGTTCGTCATGGTTTCGACGGCGGTCTTTACGATCACCGACACGCTCGGCATCCACAACGTCCTCGCCGGCGCGCTCGTCGCCCTGCTGGCGTCGGTTCACGCCTACCGAACCGGCGAGCAGCGGTCGCCGAGCGTCGTCCTCGCGGCGGTGTTGACGCTGCTTGGAATCTGGATCGCGGCCGCGCCCTACGTGATCGATTCGTCACAGGCTCTCGCCACCGGGATCAACGGGCTGGCCGGCGTCTTCATTGCGATCCTGTCGCTGGTCGGGGTCTACGGAAGCGTCCGTACCTCGAGCGCGTCGGCCACGGGGACGTAACGTCGTCGCGGCCACCGGCCCCGCGGTCGGCCGTCGGGGTGCCGGTGGGTCGACACTGATTTTCCGCCTGCTCGAGCGACTGCCGACTCGGACGGTTTGCTGTCCCGATGTCACGGAGGGCCCAGGGCGGCCGCGGTCCCACCGGCGATGACGGGAGACCGTCTCACGCGACGAAGAAGACGGCGATGGCGACGAGGATGAAGGCGGCTTTCAGCCCGACGTTGACGACGATCACCTTCGCCCCGAACGACGCGCCCCAGATGCCGAACTGGAACGGGATCGAGCGCTTGACGGTGCCGATCGTCAGCGACACGAGACTGCCGACCAGCAGCGTGATCACCGCCTGATCGGGGGTCAGGACGTCCCCGATCAGCGGCGCGACCGTGATCGCGCCGGTCGTCGGATCGACCAGCGAGACGAGGACCACCGGCACCGCCGCGCCCGGCAGTCCGAGCAGGCCGGCGATCGGGTCGACGGCCGCGGCCGGTTCCGTGATCCCGACCCCGGCCAGCGCCTCGAGGAGCCGATCGGAGTACTCGAGCGCGAGAAAGACCAGCGAGTAGACGACGGCCAGCCGGGGGACGATCGAGCGGAGTCGCTCGAGCGTACTCGCGCCGGCGGCGCGGAACTTGTCGCGGGTCGTCCGGACCTCCTCGTCGGGCGTTTCGGGATCGAGGGCGTGGGGGTCGTACTCGTAGCCACGGAGGAGGACGGCACCGGCGAGCAGGCCCACGAGCGAGATGCCCAGCGAGATCCCCGCACGCGCGCCGACGTACATGAGCCCGACCTGCAGCCCCAGGATGGGGACGAGGACGGGGCCGTAGTAAGTGAAGATGTGCTGGACGAAGCCGAAGAAGGTGTTGATGACGACGGCGATCAGCGTCGCGCGGTCGTCCAACAGCCCCTCTTTGCGGAACTCCGCGAGCATGCCGTAGCCCGCGGTCACCGAGACGGTGTTGGTGAGGACGGCGGTGCCGACCTCCGGGGGGAGGTTCGCCGGCTCCGTGAGATAGCGCCCGACCCGGGCGACAACCGTGACGAGACCGTACTCCACCGCGAGGTTCGCCAGCCCGACGCCCGCCCCGATCAACAGCGTGATCGTCAGTACACGTGGGAGCGCTTCCTCGAGGAGGACCGAGACGACTGCCTGCACGACCGCGGATTGGGGGGCGGACAGCAAAGGGCCGTCGAATTGCGCGGCCGTTCCTATCACTCGTCCTGACTTTCGGATCGCTTTTCCCGCTTCCGGTCGTTCGGCGACCCATGAGCGACGACGACGTTCGCGTGATCGCACTGTGTGGCAGCCTCCGCGACGCGAGCCATACCCGGACCGGACTCGAGCGGGCCCTCGCGGCCGCCGAAGGGGCCGGTGGGAGTACCGAGTTGCTGGACCTCCGCGAGTACGACCTGCCGGCCTTCGACGCCGATCGGGATCGGGAAGACGCCGGCGACGCCGCGGCACTGGCCGCGCGGGTCCGGGACGCGGAGACGGTCCTGTTGGGGTCGCCGATGTATCACGGCTCGTACTCGTCGCCGCTGAAGACGGCGCTCGACTACTGCGGGTTCGACGAGTTCGAGGACACGACGGTCGGCCTGCTCGCGGTGTCGGGCGGTGCCTTCCCCGTGACGGCTCTCGAGCACATGCGGTCGGTCTGTCGGGCACTGAACGCGTGGGTGATCCCCCACGAGGCGGCGATTCCGAACGCCGGCGACGCGTTCGACGGCGGCGAGTTCGCCGATCCGAAACTGGCCACGCGGGTCGAGACGCTGGGGCGGCGGGCGGTCCAGTACGCGACGATCGAGCCCGACCCGGACTCCTTCGAGAGCGATCAGAACGTCGGTGCGGAGGGGAAGTGAATCAGGACTCGAGGAGCCGCTGGAACCGCCGCTGGTGGGCGAGAACGGCCGCGAGTCCGAACGCCACCGCGCCGAAGTGAACGGCCTCGAGTCGGACGACGACCGTCGTGACCCCGAGCGATACCGGTCCCGAGGAGAGCGTCCAGCCGGTGAACCAGGCGGAGGCCAACAGCGCGGCGGCCCCGAGCGCCAACAGCAGGCCCGGGCCGACGAGCCAGCCGGACCGGTGGCGTGCGTAGCGGTCGCAGACGCGTCGCTCGAGGCGACACTGCGCGGTGAGGACCGCGGTCAGGACGACGGTCGCGACGGCGACGCCGGTCGCGTCGCCGACCAGTTCGGCCACGAGCAGCCAGACGATCCAGCCGGCGGTGAGAAGAAGCGGCGCGGCGAGTCGGTGCGGTTGCAGGAGATCGCCGAGGTCGCCGATCGTCGCGTCGACGACGACCGTCCTGAGGAGTGCGCCACAGAACAACACCCCGAGCCCCGCGAGCGCGGTCGTCGTCGTCCGCGAGCCGACGACCAACCCGAACCAGAGCCCGACCCCGAGCGTTTCCACGGCCGCGGCCGAGAGCGCGGCCGTCACCCCCACCACGCGTCGTCGCGTCGTCCGGCCGAGGACCTCCGTCCGACGGATAACGCTCATGTCCGGTCGTCTTTCGGGGGAGCCCTTTCGTTATGGAACCCGTTCGACGCGACGACCCGCCGGGAGGCGGCCGGCTCAGTTTTATAGGTCGGGAAGGGCCGGCTTTCCCGGCCCTCGAGGGAGCCGGGCCGACGAGCGAGGGTCCGCGCCGCCCTCGCCGGCGTCGGGATCGTCGTCCGCCGCCTCGGCCGGTCGAGACGTGCCCGCGCTGGCGGGCGGCGGTTCGGACGCGACGTGCGCGGGCCGCCTCGCCGGGTGGCAGTCTCGGATCGCTTTCCGAGCCAGTCGTGATCGACCGTCCGTTCGCGACCGCGCGCGCAACGCCGCGATCGGTCCGGCGGTAACAACTGGTTGTCTCCCCACTCCGGCCGGTTAGACGGTGTCTAACTCGGGCGCTCCGCGTCCGAATCGAGGGAAACGGTGGATAGAACTATGTACGGCGGTGTGGTCGTGGCGGATTATGCCCGAGACGGAGCAACAGGACAAGACGCTATCGGAACTCGTCGTCAAGGAAGCGATCACCAAGGGGATGGACTCGCCGATGCGCGAGTCGATCCTCGAGGCCGTCGAGGAGTCGGAGGGCGGACGCTCCGGCGGGCGGCTGCCGCTCGTGGGGGCCGTGTTCGGCCTCGGTGCGGCACTTGGCTTTCTGGCGGGACGGAACTCGCCCGACCTCGAGGAGTCGCCGATCGAGGACATCGAGGAACCCGAGATCATCGAGGACGTGATGGAGACGACGACCGGAACGAGCGAGCCGGCCGAGGAGACGACCGGGACGACGGACGACTCCGATGGCGGCTCCTCGCTACTGTCGCGACTCCTGCTCGGCGCCGGGCTGCTGGCTGGGGCCGCGATCCTCCGGCGGCGACTCGCCGGCGACGAGGACGCCGAGTGGGAGCCGATCGAGGAGTTCGAACCCGCCACGGGCGGAGAAGGCGACGAGGCGGCCGAGCCCGAGGACGCCGAGGCCGAGTCGGGGGACGAAGCGACCGAAGAGTAAGCCGCGAGTCGATCCCGATCCCTTTTCGAACGCCGTCCGTTTGCGCCCGCGACCGGTCCGGCAGCGTCGCCGCCGCGGCTTGCGGTCGCGGCGGTGACGAAGGAGCTAAGGGCGCGACGCGGACAGTGTGTAGCCAATGGAAACGACCCATCGCGTGTTCGTCGGCGACGCCCGCGATCTCTCCGCGGTCGACGACGCGTCCGTCGAACTCGTCGTCACGTCCCCGCCCTATCCGATGATCGAGATGTGGGACGACCTCTTTACCGATCTCGATCCGGCCGTCGGGGACGCGTTAGACGCCGGCGACGGGCGGGCGGCGTTCGAGGCGATGCACGCCCAACTCGATCGGGTCTGGGACGAACTTGAGCGGGTGTTAGTCGACGGCGGGATCGCCTGTATCAACGTGGGGGACGCGACCCGATCGGTCGACGACAGCTTCCGGGTCTACCCGAACCACGCCCGCGTTCTCTCGGCGTTCGAGGAGCGAGGGTTCGATCCGCTGCCGGACGTCCTCTGGCGCAAGCCGGCAAACAGCGCGGCCAAGTTCATGGGCAGCGGGATGATTCCGCCAAACGCCTACGTCACGCTGGAACACGAGTACATTCTGGTCTTCCGGAAGGGCGGGGAACGCCGGTCGTTCGAGCCGGGGGCCGACCGCCGGTACGAGGCCGCCTACTTCTGGGAGGAACGCAACCGCTGGTTCTCCGACGTCTGGACCGAGGTCACCGGCGAGCTACAGGCGCTCGAGGACGACGAACTCCGGGCGCGGTCCGCGGCCTACCCCCTCGAGATCCCCTACCGCCTGATCTGTATGTACTCGGCCTACGAGGACACCGTTCTCGACCCCTTCTGGGGGACCGGAACGACGACGCTGGCGGCGATGTGTGCCGGCCGCAACTCCATCGGCACGGAACTCGAGTCAGCGTTTCTCGAGACCTTCGACGACCACCTCGAGGAACTTCCGGCGCTGTCCCGGTCGGTCGGCCGGACGCGACTCGAGCGCCACCGCGAGTTCGTCGAGCGCCGCCGCGGAGAGGGCGAGTCCCTCGAGTACGAGGCCGAACACTACGAGACGCCGGTCGTGACGGCGATGGAACGGGAGATTCGGCTGTGGGCGGTTTGCGAGGTCGTAGACACCGATGAGGGGTACCGGACCGAACACGCTCCGCTCTCCCTCGAGTAGGCGAGCCGACCGGCGCGGGCGAACCGGTGCCGGAACCGACACGAGATTTTTACGCGCTGCGCTCCCAGCAGGGGTATGACACGCGGTTTCACGGCGACCGAACCGACGCCGGTTCGCGCGCTCGTCGTCGGTTCGTCCGAGTGGGCCCGGTCGACCGCAGGACTCGCGGGCGAACGGTTGACGGTGACGGGGCCGGTTACGGGAGTCGACGACCTCGCCGACGACCGCCTC
The DNA here is from genome assembly GCA_000690595.2 of Natrinema mahii. Classification (GTDB taxonomy): domain Archaea; phylum Halobacteriota; class Halobacteria; order Halobacteriales; family Natrialbaceae; genus Natrinema; species Natrinema mahii. The sequence continues at coordinate 23,279 of JHUT02000006.1, forward strand.
GAGGCGGCCGACTGCGTCCTGACCGACGATCGGAGCGTCGTCGACGCGCTCGGTGGGTCGCGTCCGGTCGTCTACGCCTTCGACCCGACGGGGGACGAATCGATCGACGACGTCCGGCGAGCGGCAACCGACGTGATCGCCGCGACGACCACTCGGACCCCGGCGCTGCTGGCCCATCGACTCGAGCGGGCGATCGCCACCGACGGGCGGGCAGCGACGGCGGACGGACCGCCCGATCGGGGACCGGAGTGGTACCGGACGATCCTCGAGTACTCCTCGGAGGTGGTCCTCACGATCGAGGCCGGCGGCGAAATTTCCTACGCCAGCCCGGCGGTCGAAGTCGCCGGCGGCTACGATCCCGCCACCCTCAGCGGGGATCACTTCCTCGAACACGTCCACGAGGACGATACGGCGGCGGTCGCGGCCGCGTTCGAGGCGGTCAGCGAGGCCGACCTGGGAACCTCCCGAACCGTCGAGTACACGTGCCGGCACGCCGACGGCGCGTGGTACGTCCACGAGGCCGTCCTCACCAACCGGCTCGGAGACGGCGTCGTCGACGGCGTCATCGCCTCGATCCGGGACATCACGGAGTACCACCGCATCGAGCGGGAACTGAGCGAGTCATTCAAACGCGTCACCGACGCCTTCTACGCCCTCGATTCGGACTGGGAGTTCACCTACGTCAACGACCGCGCCCTCGAGATCCTCTCGGCCGACCGCTCCGAACTGCTCGGCCGACACATCCTCGACGTGTTCCCGGAGATGATCGGGACGGCGTTTCAGTCCGCGGCCCTCGAGGCGATGGACGAGCAGGAACCCCGGACGGTCGAGGGGTATTTCGATGCGTACGACGCGTGGATCGAGGCCCGCATCTACCCGTCGCCGTCGGGGATCTCGGTCTACTGGCGGGACGTCACGGACCGCGTCCAGCGAAAGCGGGACCTGGCCGAACGGACCGAGCGGTTACAGACGCTGGTCGAGAACGTCCCGGTCGTCCTGTTCGTCCTCGACGAGGACGGGACGTTCACGCTCTCGGAGGGGCACGGGTTCGCGAACCTCGGCACCGATGCCGACGAGGTCATCGGCGACTCCGTTTTCGACCGGCTCGAGGACTATCCGGCCATCTGCGACGACGCGCGACGCGCCCTCGAGGGTGAGGACGTCCACGCCCGGCGGGAGCTCTCGGACCGAGTCTTCGAAATATGGTACCGGCCGATCACCGACGGCGGCGACGTCGACCGCGTGATCGGCGTCGCGAGCGACATCACCGAACGGGTGCAGTATCAGGAGGCGCTCAACGGGCTCCACGAGGCGAGCAGCCGTCTGTTGACCGTCGACTCGAAGGCGACCGCCTGCGAGTACATCGTCGACGTCGCGACCGACGTCCTCGATCTCGACAGCGTCGTCTACCGGTTCGACGAGCGCGCGAACGAACTCCGGCCGGCGGCCCACGCGTCGGCGTTCGAGTCGACCTTCGGCTTGCCGCCACGGGTCGAGCCGGACGGGAGCGTCGTCTGGGAGACGTTCGTGGCCGGCGAGGCGGCGACCGACGGCGATATTCGGGATCCTGCCGCCGTGTCCGACGGGGAAGCGACCGCACGGAGCGTCCTCTCCGTCCCGCTGGGCGAACACGGCGTGATAGTCGCGCTATCGACCGACCGCGCCGCCTACGACGACGAGACGGTCGAACTCGCGGAACTGTTCGCTCGAGCCGCGGAGGCGGCGCTCGACCGGATCGGCCGGACCCGCCGGCTCCGCGACCGTGAACGCGAACTCGAGGCACAGAACCGCCACCTCGAGCGGCTCAACGACGCCAACGAGATCCGGCAGGGGATCGAGGAGCTCCTGTTGAAGGCGGATTCCCGGGCCGAGATCGAACGCGGCGTCCCCCGGCGGCTGGCTGCCCTCGAGTCGTGTTCGCTGGCCTGGTTCGGAGAGCCCGATCCCGGCGGGAACCACCTGCAGGTGCGGGCCAGCGAGGGGGTCGAACGGGGGTATCTGGAAGCGGTGACGGCGACGACGGTCGACGATTCGGCGGCCGAACCCGCGGGGCGGGCAGCGCGAACGCAGGCCCCGGTCTACGTCGAGAACGTCGCCGACGCGGTCCACGACGGGGAGTGGCGACGGGAGGCGCTCTCCCGGAACTTCCAGTCGGTGTATGCGGTGCCGCTGGTCTACGACGGGTTCTGCTACGGCGTCGTCTCGATCTACGGCGAGGAGCGCGACGCCGTCGACGAGACGCTTCGCTCGATGCTGTCGGAACTCGGCGAGACGATCGCCTACGCGATCGACGCCGTCAAACGCAAGAACGCGCTGTTCGGCGACGATCGCACCGAGGTCGAACTCGCGGTCGCGGCCGACGCGACGCTGTGTCAGCTGGCGGCGCGTCTCGGATCGCCCGTGAGATACGAGGGCGCGACGGCACCGGACGACGGCGCACAGCTCGTCTTCGCGGCGATCGAGGGCTCGATCGACGATCCCGAATCGGCCGTCGATCTCGCCGCGGTCGACGGGATCGGCGGGATCACGACGATCGCCGACCACGAGGGGGAGACGCTCGTCCAGCTCCGGATGACCGATTCGTTCCTCGGCTCGATCGCCGGCACCCACGGCGCGCGACTGCGCGAGTTCGCGGTCGACGGGTCGGGCGGTCGCGCCGTCGTCGACGTTCCCGACGCCGTCGAGGTCCGCGAACTGCTGGCCGACATCACCCGCAGCGGCCCCTCGGTGTCGATGGTCGCGCGACGCGAGGCCCCGACCGACGACCCCGCGACGGTCGGCGGAGCCGCGCGGACGGCCCTGCTCGAGTCCTTTACCGATCGCCAGCGGGAGGTCGTCCAGACGGCCTATCACGGCGGGTTCTTCGAGTGGCCGCGTCGGGCGACCGGCGAAGAGATCGCCGACTCGCTTTCCATCTCCTCGCCCGCGTTTCACAAGCACGTTCGATCGGCCGAGCGGAAACTCTTCGCGGCGCTTTTCGAGGGGACGACCGCAGGGGGTTAACTGATTAACCACATTACGAAAGCATCATTATACAGTTAACGATCAAGCTCTTTGCAACCACTCGTGAATCGGGGGACGAGTTCCCATCGATCGCATTGGGGGTACGATACATGACTGAAACGAGTTCACGACCACAGTCGACCGCACACGGGGATCACTACGCCGTTCAATACGATAGACTCGACGACGAGCCGCTCAGCGTTACCGTCGCGGACGCCGTCGCAACGTTCACGGGGGTCGACGTTACCGATCTCGAGCCGCTTCACTACTCGATCAACGCCGACGCGCTCGAGCGGTTGTTCGAGCCGCGGGCGGACGGCCTCCGCGCCGACGGCTCGGTGACGTTCGAGTACAGCGACTGTCGCGTCACGGTCACGGCGGACGGCGAAATCCGCGTCGCGTCGGTCTAAGACGCAGTCGATCTGCTTTTTCCCGAGCCGTTCGTCCGCACCCGATCGGCTCCGGGCCGGGAGATCCCACAACGGTAAGCGGGTGGCGGCCGAACCCCGTCCCATGGAGAGTCGAATCCTCGTACCGACCGACGGGAGCGACGCCGCGACGGCCGCCCTCGACCACGCGCTCGACATCGCGGCCGACCGGGGGCAGACAGTCCACCTGCTCTCGGTCGCGGACACGAACCAACCGAGTATCACGCGCCTCGGCACCGAGGTCGTCGACGCCCTCGAGCTGGAGGGGTCGGAGATCGTCTCGGACGCCGCCGAGCGAGCCGATGAACGGGGCGTCTCCTCCGTGAAAGACGTCGCTCAGGGCGACCCGCGGGACGTGATCACCGAGTACGCCTCCGGCGACGAGTTCGACCGCGTCGCGATGGGGACCCACGGCCGCCGCGGCCTCGGGGAGTACGTCCTCGGAAACGTCACCGATCACGTCGTCAATCGCAGCGACGTGCCGGTCCTGACCGTCCGCGCCGCCGAGGACGCGAGGGCGACCTACCCCTACGAGAACGTCTTGGTGCCGACCGACGGCAGCGACCACGCCACGGCCGCGCTCGAGGAGGCCGCGGCGGTCGCCGCCGACTGCGACGCGACGCTGCATTTGCTGTCGGTCGTCGACGAACTCCCGGAGGTCCTCGACACGGGGTCGGCTGCCCTCTCCGAGGCGGTCGAGGAGAACGTGCAGGCGGTCCTCGACGAGGCCGCGGCGACCGCTCGAGAAGCCGGCGTCGACGACGTGACGACGACGATCGAGTCGGGACCGGTCGCCCGGAAGATCACGGCCGTCGCCGACTCCACGGGAGCGGATCTCATCGTGATGGGGACCCACGGACACACCGGCCTCGACCGACACCTGCTTGGCAGCTTCACCGAGCGAGTGATGCGCACCGCACCGGTCCCGGTTCTCACGACGCGCCTCGCTGACGATCGGGACTGACTGCCCGATCTCTGCTGAATACAGGCCCTGAAATCACGACACTGGATCGGTTAGAAAAGGTACTAATGCCTCGGCTCTGAACCGGCATTCAATGGTACCCCAGACAGTAGCCGCACTGGTGATCGCACCGTGACCGAGCGCTCGCTGCCGTCGGCCGGCGAGGTCCGTTCGGGACTCGCCGACGCTCGAGCGGCGGTCTCGAGAAACCACGTCCGCGTCGCGTTCGTCGTCCTGATTCTCGTCTCGGCGGCCGTCGTCGCGAGCGCCGCGGGGGAGGGCGTCTCGACGGCGTCGAAAGACGACGTCCCGGACGCCCCACCGACCGATAACCACACCGTCGTCACCGAGTCCGGTCGCGCCGGAACGATCACGGCGTACCAGCCCAACGGCGAGGTCCTCTACTACAACAACTCGCGGACGAAGTACTTCGACGCCGACCCCGTCGAGGGCGACCCGCTGACCGTCGAGTACGCCGCGACGGACACGCTCCACACGGAGGGGCCGAACTGCGGCGCTCCGCCGTGTACCCGTAACGTCATCGAGCGCGCCGACCTCGAGACCGGCGAGGTCGAGGTCCTCTACGAGCGCTACGACTACAAGGAGTACGCCGGCGAGTGGCACGACGTCGATCGCATCAACGAGAGCCACTTCGTCGTCGCGGACATGGTCGCCGACCAGGTGTTCATCGTGAACACCGAGACCGAAGTCGTCGAGTGGCTCTGGGACGCACAGAGCGACTTCCCGCTCGAGGGCGGTCACTCTTGGCCGCGCGACTGGGCCCACATCAACGACGTCGAGTACATCGAGGAGGGCCAGATGGAGGGCCATATCATGGCCAGCCTGCGCAACCAAGACCAGGTCGTCTTCCTCGATCGGGAGGAAGGCCTGCTCGAGGACTGGACGCTCGGCAGCGAGAACGACTACGACGTCCTCCACGAGCAGCACAACCCCGACTACATCCCCGAGAGTCAGGGCGGACCGGCGGTCCTCGTGGCGGACTCCGAGAACGCCCAGATCAAGGAGTTCCAGCGCGAGGACGGCGAGTGGACCCAGACCTGGCAGTGGGAGGACGATCGGATCCAGTGGCCCCGCGACGCCGATCGACTACCCAACGGCAACACACTGATCTCCGACACCCACGGCAACCGCGTCATCGAGGTCAACCAGTCGGGTGAGATCGTCTGGGAGGTTGGGTCGTCGCTCCCCTACGAGGCCGAACGCCTCGAGACGGGCGACGAAAGCGCGGGTGGGCAAAGCGCCCAGTCGCTCGGTCTCGAGAATCGCACCGCGGCCGACACCGGCGGAGGCGGCGGTGACGGCGACGGTGGCTTCAGCTTCAACCCGCTTGCCTTCCTCGGCGATCTCATCGAGTCGATCCTGCCACACCGGATCTACAACGCCCTCCTGTTCGTGAGCCCGGTCTGGATGGGGTCGACCGAGTTCGCCGCCGTCGGCGTCGCCCTCTTCTCGGGGCTGGCGTGGATTGCCCTCGAGGCTAGGTGGAAGCTCCGGGACGCCGGCGTCCGGTTCCGGCTGCCGTTCTACCGAACTCGAAACGAGTAGCGATCGGAGCGGCGCTCTGTCACCCTCTCAGAACTCCTCTCTCGTTGATGCTCTCTCGCTGTGTCACCGCTCTCGCGTGCTCTCTCGAGCGGCGACTACAGCGCTAACAGGTGCCCGCCGAGCAGGTACAGCGCCGCGAGGATCGACTGGAAGGACAACGACCCGACCGCCGACAGGGCGAGAAACGCTTTCGCGTCCATCTCCGAGAGGCCCGCGGGGACGGTCAGCAGTCCGCGAACGAACAGCATCGTGTTGCTCACCGGGACCGCGATCGCACCCCAGCGGTCGAACCAGCCGTCGAACCGCTCGAGGCGGGACTCGGTGAGCGGGAACCACCGCTTCTGGAGGACGTACTCCCGACCCGCCCGTCGGACGAGGAGAAACAGGAGGAGTTGGCCGACCGTCGTTCCGACGACCGCGATCCCGACGATCGTGACCGCCTTCGGGATCGTCGACCCGATCAGCGCCAGCGCGGCCGGCACGACGAGTTCGCTTGGCATGAACCGCAACAGCATCGCCCCCTCGAGAACGCAGATTCCCAACAGGACGGCGAACGCGAGTTCCGACGTCAGCATCGACTCGAGCCAGGACGGCGTCCCCTCGAGTTGTAACGGACCCATTAGCGGTCCGTATTCGATCCCGAATGTAAGTCCTGTTGGTTCGGCCGATATAGGAGACAGTAGTTCCGTGAGCGATGGTCAGTGAACCGAAACATATCTGGGGGCGGCGATCCAAGGAACGGCCGATGGAACTCGGGCGGGTCCTCTTTCTCACCGGCGCGTTCGCGACCCACGCGCTGGTCGGCTCCGCGCTCGTCGGCGGGTTCACCGACGCCGATCGGCGACTCGGGATCGTCTTCGGACTCCTGCCGGACGCCGATTTCCTCTTCCCGGCGGCGGTCGGCTGGCCGTTCGTCCACCGCGGGATCACCCACACGCCGCTGTTCGCGCTGACCGTCGTCGTCGGCTGCTACGCGATCGTCCGCGAACGGGCCGTCGCGGCCGCGGTCGCGCTCGCGATCGGGTCGCATCTGGCGATCGACTCGCTCTCGCCGAAGGGCATCGAGTGGCTGTTCCCGCTGCGAACCGACTGGAGCCCCGGCCTCGCGGTCCACGGCCCGACCGCGACGCTCCTGCTCTGGACCGCCTCGATCGGCCTGCTCCTGTGGCGCGCAGACGGCCGCCCGTCGCTGCGGTGAGCGCTTGCGTCGTGGCCGCAGGACCGAACGATCACCACACCGCGACCAGCAGCGACGCCGACAGCGCGGCCGTCCCCGCGAGCAGGAACCCGCGGTTGATCCGTTCGTGCTTCGATTTGAACCACTCGAGGGTGACGTGGGCCCGCCACAGCGGGGCGAAGGGACTGATCCCCATCGGCGTCACTACGTCGCCTGCGAGGTGTGCGAGGATCCCGCAGGTGCCGACCAGAAAGCCGAACGCGAACGCGGCCGGCGTCGCGGGCACGGCGATCGCGGTCCCGACGCCGGCGACCAGCCCGACGAGAGCCGCGAACCAGACGGTGTGGGTCGGCCCGCGGTGGCGCACCCGCGGCAGCGGCTGATCTATATCCGGGAGGTTCGCGGCGGCGAGGGCGACGACCGCGCCGACCAGCGCCAGCTCGAGCGACCAGCGGCCGCTGACGACCGGAACGAACGGCGCGTACAGCAAGGCGTTGAACCCGGCGTGGCCGTCGCGATACATGCGGACGCCAGTCGGTGGTCGACAGCTATGACGCTGTCGGACGAGGCGTGGCTTCCGTCCGGACGCCTCACCGCAGCGCCCGGACGCCGAGGGCCGACACCGACAGCCCGCCGATCAGGACCGGCATCCAGTAGATCGCCGCTCGGAAGATGAGGACGGCGGCGGTGATGGCCGACGCCGCGATCCCGGTCGTGGGGACAAGCAGGGTGACGAACACGGCCTCGATTCCCCCGAGCCCGCCCGGCAGGGGCGCGGCCCCCGCGAGGTTCGCGAGCGGGATGACGAACAGCAACACGTACGGCGGGACGGAATAGCCCAGCGCGGCGAAGGCCGCCGTCAGCGCGGCCACCTGAAAGAGCCAGCCACACAGCGACAGGCCGACGACCGCCGCCAGCCGCCAGCGGTCCGTCGCCACGCGCTCGATGTTCTCGAAGAAGCGGTCGAGTCGGTCCGCGATGTCCGCCTCGAGGGTGTCCGACTGGAACCGCTCGATGCCGAGTTTCCCGAGGCGGGGCGCGACGATCCCGGGGAGGCGGTCGATGATCGTCTCGTGGTATCGCCAGACCAGTCCCATTGCGACGACGATGCCGGCGATCAGGACGATCGCGAAGCTGACGGCCGTCTCGAGCGTCTCGCCGAGCGCGGCGGTCGTCGCGTAGTAGCCGACGCCGACGAGGATCAGCGAGATCGAGGGGACCACGTTCAGGACGTCGACGCTGGCGATGCCGACCAGCCCCGTCTCGTAGCGGGCGTCGGAGACCTTCGAGATGAGGAGCGCGGCGACCGGTTCGCCGCCGGCCTGGCCGAACGGGGTGACGTTGTTGGCGAAGACGGCACCGGCGTAGACGAGGAAGGACTTGCCTACCGGCACGCGGATCCCGAGGCCGGCGAGGACGGTCCGGAGCATGAGGCTCCAGGCGACCAACCAGGCGACCGCGAGGACGAAGGTCGCGACGACCAGCGACGGTTTCGCCGACAGCAGCGAATCGACGATGTCTCGCGCACCGACGGCGAAAAACAGGACCGCGAAGACCGCGATCGTTCCGACGGCGCCGACGAGGAACGCGCGTCGATTTCGCTCGTCCATGGGTGGTATGAATCGTCACCGAACTTGAAACGTCTGATCGACGCCGACGGCCGAGCGCTCGCGATCGGTGCCGATCCGTCGTTCAATCGATTTATTTGGGTGGAGGGAGGTGTCACGCGTAATGGATACCACCCCCCAGTCGAACGTCCTCTTCGTCGTGCTTGATACGGTTCGGAAGGACCACCTCGAGCCCTACGGCTACGAGCGGCCGACGACGCCGGAACTTTCCCGGTTCGCCGAGGAGGCCACCGTCTTCGAGTCGGCGGTCGCCCCCGCGCCGTGGACGCTGCCGGTACACGCCTCGCTATTTACCGGGCTCTACCCGAGCGAACACGGGGCCGATCAGGGAAGTCCGTACCTCGACGACGCCACGACGCTGGCGTCGTCGCTGTCGGCGGCCGGCTACGATACGGCCTGTTACTCCTCGAACGCCTGGATCACGCCCTACACGAGCCTGACCGACGGCTTCGACCGGCAGGATTCGTTCTTCGAGGTCCTGCCCGGCGACGTCCTCTCGGGGCCGCTGGCCAGCGCGTGGCAGGCGGTCAACGACAACGCCTACCTCCGCGAACTGGCGTCGTCGATCGTCCACATCGGGGCCAAGGCCCACGCCAAACTGGCAAGCGGCGAGGGAGCCGACTCGAAGACGCCGTCGGTCATCGACCGGACGAAGTCCTTCATCGACGAGAGCGACAGCGACGAGGGGTGGTTCGGCTTCGTCAACCTGATGGACGCCCACCTGCCCTACTACCCGCCTGCGGAGTACCGCGAGGAGTTCGCGCCGGGGGTCGACCCGAGCGAGGTCTGCCAGAACTCGAAGGAATACAACTCCGGGGCGCGCGACATCGACGACGACGAGTTCTCGGACATCCAGGGGCTCTACGACGCCGAGATCGCCCACATGGACGCCGAACTCGGCCGACTGTTCGACTGGCTGCGCGAGACCGACCAGTGGGACGACACGACGGTCGTCGTTGCGGCCGACCACGGCGAACTCCACGGCGAACACGACCTCTACGGCCACGAGTTCGCCCTCTACGACCAGCTGATCAACGTTCCGCTGCTGGTCAAGCACCCCGACCTCGAGGCCGACCGACGCGACGACCTCGTCGAACTGCTGGATCTCTATCACACGGTCCTCGACGCGGTCGGCGTCGATCCCGCGGACGCAGTCGGAACGACCGGCGACGACGCGCCCGTCCCCCGCGACCCGACCCGGTCGCTGCTGTCGGGCGAGTACCGCGCCTTCGAGGGGGCGAGCGAGCCCGACCCCGGCCAGCGGGCCGTCCTCGAGGGCGACGCGGCGTCGGCGGATGCCTCGAGCGGCGACTACGCGTTCGTCGAGTACGCCCAGCCGGTCATCGAACTCCATCACTTGGAGGAGAAGGCCAGCGAGGCGGGCATCGAGCTGCCGGACGATCATCGCGCGTACTCGCGCCTGCGCGCGGCCCGCAGCACCGACGCCAAGTACGTCCGCGCGGACCGGATCCCCGACGAGGGGTACCGACTCGACGAGGACCCGACCGAGGAATCCCCCCTCGAGACGGACGAGGACGAGGTCGTCGCCGCGACCGAGCGGGCGCTGGCCCGCTTCGAGGAGGCGGTCGGCGGCGCGTGGGACGATCCCAGCGAGGCCGACCCCGACGAGGCCGACGCGCTGGCCGAGGCCGACGAGGAGACCCAGGAGCGACTGCGCGAACTCGGCTACCTCGAGTGAGGCCACGGCCGTCCTCGGCGACGGCCGATCGACCGCCGGTACAGGGACTGTGCGTCCGCAACGGGCGGGTCGCGGTGACTTTCCGGGAACCAATAAGAATACGTAGGTCGACTCGAAAGGTTGCCGCAACTAATGGACGACCAGCACTTCCTCGAGTCGGACTGGGACTACTGTCTCGTGCTGGATGCGTGTCGGTACGACGTATTCAGCGAGGTATACGACGACTACCTCGACGGAACGCTGGAGAAGCGATGGAGCGTCGGCTCGTCGACGCCGGAGTGGGCCTATCGGACCTTTACCGAGGACCACGACATCGCCTACTTCTCGGGGAACCCCTTCATCAACGATCTGGGGATCCCGCTGAACGAACTCAAGTGGGGGGCCAGTTGCGACTACGAGTGGACCGCCTCCGACCACATCAGCGATATCCACGACGTCTGGAAGTCCGGCTGGGACGACGATCTCGGAACGGTGCCGCCGGACAGCCTCGCCGAGGCCTACTACGACAATCAGGACGCCGTCGAGCGGGCCGATCGGACGGTGCTGCACTACATGCAGCCCCACGCGCCGTACCTCTCGCGCGGGAAGGGCCAAAAGCTCAAACAGATCCAGAAGGGGATTCGGAAACAGGAGGAAGCCGAGAAGAGCGACGGCGACGCCGGCGGCGGCGCGCTCTCGTCGCTCAGCGACACGATCCGGCCGAAAGTCGAGGAGAAACTCGACGGCAGCGAACTCGCCCAGAAGGCAGGGCTCTGGCTCGAACTCGATCCGGCCGACCTGGTCAAGAACGGCACCCGGGAGGCGGCGCTGGCGCTATACGAGGAGAACCTGCGGATCGCCTTGGAGTCGGTCGCCGAACTGATCCCGGAACTGGACGGCAAAGTCATCGTGACCGCCGACCACGGCGAAGCGTTCGGCGAGGAAGGCGTCTGGGAACACCACATCGAGACGCACATCCCGCCGCTGATGGAGGTGCCCTGGCTCGAGGTCGAGTGATCGGCGGGGGGCGATCGGCGAATCGGGTGGGAGACGAACGCGGGGACGACAGCCACAGGGAGTCGGGCATGAAGATCAGCCACTACTTCGAACTCGAGGATCACGTCACCGGCGGCATCAGCGAGTCCGTCGCCCACCAGCGGGCGATGCTGGATCGGCTGGGACTGCAGTACACGACCGAACCGACCCTCGAGGCCGACGTGTTCCACTGTAATCTGATGGGGCCACGGTCGGTCTGGTACGCGCGACGGGCCCGCTCGCAGGGGATTCCGGTCGTCGCGAACACCCACGTCACCGCCGAGGACTTCGGCGACAGCTTTCGCTTTACGAACGCGCTCGCCAAACCGCTGAAACCGTATCTGCGGTGGGCCTACGGGCTGGCCGACGCTCTGGTCTGTCCGTCCGAGTACAACCAGGAACTGATCGAGGGCTACACCGATACCCCGACGACCGTCATCTCGAACGGCGTCGACCGCGGGAAACTCGAGGGGTTCGAGTCCCTCGAGGCCGAGTACCGCGACCGGTACGACCTCGCGTCGCCGACGGTCTTTCTCGTCGGCCACGTCATCAAGCGCAAGGGTCTCGAGACGTTCGTCGAACTGGCGCGGCGGCTGCCCGACATGGACTTCGCGTGGTTCGGGCCGCTCGATCTCTCCCTGAAGGGCCGGGAGACGACGCAACTGATCGAGAACGCACCGGACAACTGCACGTTCACCGGGTTCATCGACGACATCCGGGGGGCCTACGCGGCGGGCGATATCTTCTGTTTCCCGACCCACGAGGAAAACGAGGGGATCGCGCTGCTCGAGGCGATGGCTACCGGCAAACCGGTGCTGGTCCGGGACATCGAGACGTTCTCGTGGCTCGAGGATGGCGCGGACTGTCTCAAGGCGTCGGGCGACGGCGTCGCGCCGTTCGTCGACGCCCTCGAGCGACTCCGGGATCCGGACCTCCGGGACCGACTCGGATCGAACGCGGCCGACCGCAGCGAGGCGTTCTCCCTCGAGTCGGTCGCGAACCAGTATCAGTCGCTGTACGCGGCGGTGACACCATGAAGATCGGATTTTTCACGGATAGTTACTTCCCCGAGATCGACGGCGTAACGTATACGATCAAACTGTGGCGCGAGGAGTTAGAGCGGAAGGGACACGAGGTCTACGTCGTCTATCCCGACGGCGACTACGACCCCGGCGAGCGCGAGGTTCCGGTCAAATCGGTGTCGAACCCGTTCTACCCCGGCTATCGGATCCCGCTGACTCGCCGCCCGTCGACGCTGCCCGATCTCGACGTCGTCCACTGTCACGGCCCAGCACCCATCGGCCTGCTGGGTCGGTACTACGCCCGCAAACACGACCTGCCGTCGATCTACACGCATCACACCCCCCTCGAGGAGTACTTCCACCAGAACGTCAAGTTCGAGTCGGTCGCCGACGCTCTCTCGAAACTGTACGTCCCATTCGAGGACGCTTTCCTCGAGGGGTTCGACATTGTCACCGCCTCGACCGAGCGGATCGAGCGGAACGTCGAACACGTTCAGCTCCCGGTCGGCATCGACATGGATTTCTTCCAGCGGACCGACGAGGACTGGTACCCCGACCGGACGGTGATCGGCTACAGCGGCCGGCTCAGCATGGAGAAAAACGTCAGCGAGATCCTCCGAGTCGCCGAGGCGCTCCCCGAGTACGACTTCGTGATCGTCGGTGACGGCCCCTACCGGGACCCCCTCGAGCGGGACGCTCCCGACAACGTCGAGGTCCGCGGGTTCCTCCCGCGCGAGGAACTGCCGACCTTCTACTCCTCGATCGACGTCTTCCTGACCGCCTCGACCGCCGACACCCTCGGACTCTCGACGCTCGAGGCAAACGCCTGTGGTACCCCCGTCGCGGCCACCGACGTGTTGCCCTTCGCGCAGACCATCGGCGCTGACAACGGCGAGCGGTTCGCGTACGGCGACCTCGAGTCGATGGTCGACGCGATCGAGGCCTGTCTGGAGACCGACCGCGACACCCGGGCGGCGGTCGAACGCTACTCCGTCGAGTACACGATGGAACACTTAGAGCAGCTGTATCACAACGTGCCGCTGGCGAAAGACGAGTCGCCGGTCGACGCCGACGCGCCGTGGCACTTCTCCGACGAGGAACGGAGCTAACCACACACTCCTTGATTCGACTCGCCGCTCCGTCGAGCCCGGCCGAAACCGATTCCCCGACGGTCGGCGACGGTCGGCCGAGTCCAGACGGCGCGTTCGAGACGACCCGGTCGCGACCGGCGACGAAACGGCCGCATCGGCGCGGTACGCGATCGGGTTCTCGCGGACCCGATCGGGAAGGCCGAAGTGGCTGCCCCCGGTAGTGTCGTCTATGTCTACCGACGACCGGGACCGGCTCGAGACGGGTGTTCGACTGTGACCGACGGCCGACTCTCCCGGCTCCGACGCCGCCTCGAGGCGGCCGTCCGGGAGCGACTCGAGAACCTGCGGTGGTGGTACGCGCTGCGGTTCGGCGGTGCCCCACGGTGTGCGGAGTGTGGCGGCGAGGCGGCCTGGATCGCCGAAACGGAGGGCGAACCGCGCTGTTTCAAACACATCCCGAGCGAGGGGGAGGAGGCAATCCGCGATGTCCGGCCGGCGGACTGTTTCACCGACTGGGGCGAGGACCACGACGACGCCTGATCGCTGGCGTCCCGGTTGTCGTGACGCTCGCGGGCAACAGCGCTCGCTCGGCGATCGGATCGCGTCGAAAAGACCGCAGAACCCGCCCGGATGGGCACAGGGGGACGGCCGCCGGGCGGAAACGGGACGAATCGGGGTGGATGCTGATTGGATCGTCACTGTCGCGCGGGGAACGCGACGATGAAGCTATTCGTCGAACTGGTTATCAATTTCGTTCCGATTCCAAGGGACTCGGAATCGTCCCGGTGGACGCTGTAACTATCGGCCAACTCCTGGATACCGAGGCCGTCCGTAACCGAACTCTCGAGAGAAGCGTGGCAGTTGGCCGCCAATCGGCTCGTCAATCACGACGTCGGGGTCGCCGAGGCTGTCTACGTACTCGAGATCGGCGAATAATCACTTCGCGAAAAATAGCAATCGTCGAAATTAGTCAGAGGTTGTGTTCGAAGATCACGTTCGAGGATGAATCATTGGGGACCGAATGGAGGGCATTGATCGTCCCCGAGGCAGCATAGTCGTGTTCGTAATCGTCACCGCCACCCGTTGCCTGTTCATCATCTATCTCACCGGTATTGTCACCAGCATAGATTTTGCCAGTGACATTGACGAGATAGTCCGTGTCGTTCCCTTGGACGGTGAGTTCCCCTGCGGAGTCTACGTCATTGGGATCCCACACGTCAACTAGGACAGAACCTCGGAGACTAGCGTACGTGATGTTCGCAGATTCAGTGTGGAATACATGAGTTTCACCCTCCTCAATCTCCCCTTGCAGGGCCGTGCTTCCACTGGTATTATTCACATTGTCGTCAGGCGTACCACTCCCTGCCTCAGCGTTATCGTCAATTAGAATGGCATATTTGCCCGACCCGCTGCTCTCAATCTCGATCCGGGGACCATCAGGTGTCGCGGTCACGCTACCTGCACCAAGAGCGACACCAAGACTAGCAACACCGGCAGCACTGAATGATTTTAGCGCAGTACGTCGAGTCAAGTCTGAGTCGCTTTGGTCAGCCATGGTTACAGTATAGTATTCTAACTATTGTGTATTAATTCTTTCTTCTAGAAATAGAGATTATGTATTTAGATCGGTTATGGTCTGGGCGATCATCCCGAAAGCCTATGCTTATTGATCAAGAAGAGGACCGCCTGATCGCAGTCGCACTGGCTGAACGCTCATTCCACTACGAACGGGCCGGGTCCGTCGGTCGCGGAGTTCGCGCCGCGAGACTCCTTATTGGATTTTCTATCGCATGCGATAGTTCATCGCTACAGGAACTAATTGAGCAGAATCGGAGTAACCACGCCCTTGAGAAGGGGTTCTTCCGTGGGCATGTGAATGAATTGGTGAGTGCCCGGGGAGGGCTCCGAACCCTCGATCTCCGCATGTCCCAGGTCCGAGGCTCGGCAGTCCTCTATGGGACACGGAGGCTTCCAAGGCGAAACCGCACCGAATCTCTGAACCCTATGAGTGCGGCGCTATGTCCAGCTAAGCCACCCGGGCTCAGTTACGGATAGTGCGGTCCGTTTCTTTAACCTTCTCATTCGAATCCGGCGTGCAACGCGGACCCACGGATTTATCACACGGTGTTACGAAAGGCGCGGCATGAGCGTTCCCGGCATCGTCGACGCTTCTCTCGATGGCGAGGAGATCGCGGCGCGAGTCTCTCTTGGCAGTGACGACGAACTCTTCATCACGCCGACGAGGACTATCGTCTACCGTGCCGACGGCCTCCTGAGCGACGAATCGGCCGACGAATACCCCCACGACGCCGACCGGCTGACCATCTCCGAGGGCCGGCGAAAGACCAAGTTCGCCCTCGAGTACGCCCTCGAGGGCGAACGGGAGTTCGCCGTGCCCGCGAAAAAGACCGACGACGTCCGCCATCCCGTTCTGGCGGGCGTGTTGAACGGCAACGGGATCACCGACCCCGGCGAGACGGTCGTCAAGACCTACCGGTTCAGCGAACTGACGCTGATCGTCACGAGCGATCGACTCGTCAAACACATCGGCGGCGCGGTCTGGGACGGCGACTACGAGGAGTACCGCTTCGAGGACGTGACGAACCTGACCTTCGAGGACGGCAGCGTCGCGACCCAGATCGTCCTCACGGTCGACGGCCGCCCACAGCGGATCAAGGCCCCAAACGAGGAGGCAAACGACCTCCGGGAACGGCTGCAGCGGGCGCTGTTTGACTACCACGACGTCGAATCGCTCGAGGAGTTCAACCTGACAGTCGGCGATGACGAGGACGAGGCGGCCGCCGACGAGGGATCGATGGACTTCGGCGGCGGCGTCGATCCGCTGAACGCCGATCCGCCCGAACCGGACGATCACGAGACGGCGGGGACCGGCGACGCCGGCGGGACCGGGTCGGCGGATCCCCTCGCCGACGGGACGGCGGACGACGCCGCCACGAGCGGATCGGCGTCGACGGGGGCCGCGGCCGGCAGCGGATCGGCGGCCCAGTCGGCGACTCGCGAGGCGACCGGCGACGGGCGTGTCGACGCCGGCTCGCCGGAGCAAAGCCGTGCTGAAACCGGGTCGGTCTTGGAGTCGGCAAGCGACGGCGAGTCGGCCGCCGAGGCGACCGGGCAGACGCAGCGACCGCCGACCGAAACGGATCCCGAACTCTTAGAGCGGATCGAGTCCCTCGAGGCGGCGGTCGAACGGCAAAGCCAGCTCATCGAGCGACAGGAGGAGACGATCGAGCAGTTGATCGCGGAACTCCGGCAGGGTCGTTAGTCGTCTCGGCCGGTCACTTTTCGGATACACGAGGAGCCGAAGGGGCCGAGTTCGCCCGCCTCGAGGTCGATGAAATAGCCCGTCTTCAGCCCCGAACCACAGCGCCGACACGAGAAGTCACCGTCTTTCGTGATGACGTCCCGCTCGAAGCGGACGTACTGGCGGCTCTTGGGTCGGATGACGCCGTCCTCGCGGTCGATGATCCCGTGGAGTTCGGCCCGGTCGAGGATCGTTCTGGTCACCGTCGGATCTGACGTGACCGTCTCGATCCGATCGACGGCGTCGGGCAGCGGCAACTGGTCGTGTTCGAGACGGGCCAACAGTGCGAGTCCGCGTTCGACGCGGTCGTCGTCGATCTCGATGTCCTCGAGCGGGTCCCCCTCGTTCGGCATTCGTCCGTGGTGACGGCTCGCAGCGAATAAACGTTGTTCCTCTCGGTCCCACGGCTCTGTGCCTCCCGCGGGGGCAGTCGGTCCCGTTCTCAGACCGTGGGAATCCGCCGGTCGTTGATACCGTCCGTTCCCTCCGTTCCAAGGGAAGACGGCACACGGACCGGGGGCGACTCCGGGAGTGACAGACACATGATTGGAACGAGCGTTGACGCGATCGACCAGCGGACGACTCGGAACGGTAAGCGCAACGCCGCTTCCGAGCGGGAGCGATCGGAGTGTTCGAAATGTCCCGGCCGGATCGCCGACGACGAGGAACGCGGCGAGCGGGCCTGTGTCGACTGCGGGCTCGTTTTCGATGCCGACGGGATCGATTACGGACCGGAGTGGCGATGCTTCGACGACGGCGACTCACACAGATCGAATCGGCGCGGAAACCGGCGGCAGCGACATCACGGTCCGGAACCGCTATCGGGAACTACTGGACGCCGACGGGGCCACCCGTGATCGATAGATGACCGGAAACGACCGCCCGGTTCTCGAGGTGCTGGCTGCAGACGGGCCGCTGGCCGTCGTCGATCTCGCCGCGGCGATCGACGCCCATCCGGTGACGGTCGATCACGTCTGTGACCGACTTTACGAGCGGGACGAGGTACGACTGATCGGCGGCCAGCGGTACGCGATCACGGCCGCGGGTCGGCGGCGACTCACCGACGAGACGCCGGTCGCGGCCGACCCCGACGTTCGGACCGGAACGGAAGGCCGCTCCTGACTCCTCGCGACGGCGACCGGCGATGGCAGCGGGTTCTCAGCGGACTCGAGCGGGCGGTACAAAGCGCCGCGCGTCGGGTCCGCGGTCGGTCGTCGGCGTCGGAACGATAAACCGAGTTTCAATCTCGAATTGGGGTGTCACGGCCTCGAGACCGGCGGGACGACTGCGAGCGCTTCGGGTCAGCCCTCGTAGCCCGCGTAGGACATGAGGTCGGCGAAGACGTCGGTGTCCATCGCGTCCCGGTAGACGATGCCGTTGACCATGCCGCCGGGGTAGGCGTCGCCGTTCATCGCGTGATTGACCTTGTGACAGTGCATAAGGTAGATGCCGGGATCGGCGTTGGCCTCGAACTCGACGGTGTGGCGTTCCGCGGGCGCGATGTTCGTGACGTCCTGTTCGTACTGGGCCGCCTCGGGGAGCTGGCCGCCGTCTTTTTCGACGAGCCGGAAGCGGTGATTGTGTGTGTGCATCGGGTGGGACATGTAGCCCGCGTTGACCATGTGGAGGCGGACGGTGTCGCCGCGGTCGACGATGATCGGGGAGCCCTCCTCGGGGTGGAGCGTCCGCGGGAGGCTCTTGCCGTTGATCGTGAACGCGTCGGGGTTGCGGTTCCGGGGGCTGTAGTCGACGTCCTCGCCGGCGAACTGGCGGTTGACCCGGGAGTCCCAGTCTTTCAGCGTGAAGAAGTACTCCTTGTCGGCGGGCTCGTACCCCTTCGGATCGACACGGAAGATGCCGTACATCCCCATGTCGATGTGGCGATGGGTCTGGTAGTGGCAGTGATAGAGGTGCGTCCCCGGGACGTTCGCCGGGATCGTGTAGGTGTGTTTTTCGCCGGGGTTGACCGTGATCCCCGTCGTCGTCGGCACGCCGTCGTTCTCCCAGGTCTTCTGTGCCCCGTGGAAGTGCAGCGTGTGCGGGTGGTCGTTGCCCGTGTTGTCCAGCGTCACCTCGATGTCGTTGCCCGCCGTGGTTCGGAGGATCGGGCCGGGGACGCTCGGTTCGCCGTCGTCGGCTGTGAACGCCCAGACGCGGGGCAGTTCCACCGGCCCGCCCATCGAATCCATCGGGTGGACCGCGTGTTGGGCCGGTACCGACTGCAGCGTCACGCTACCGCCCTGCTCGTCGACTTGCACGACCTCCGGGGAACTCGTCCACGGCAGATCGGGCCCCGGCCCCGAGGACGCCTCGGCCGGCTCCTCGGAGCCGGCGTCTCCCTGCGAGCCCCGACTCACACAGCCGGCCATACCGGTCAGTGCCGCCACGCCACCGGTCGCAGCAACGAATTCGCGTCGCGATAGCCCCAGTCCGGGTGCGCCGATTCGATCGCTCATGACAGCTCGTCCTACGAACAGCCGGTGTATAACGGGGTCAATCGGTTCTTATCGGTCGAGAAGACCCAGGAACATGTTCTCGTGTGGAACTTAAATGGCGGTCCGTGCGTACCCGCGGGCCACGGCCGGCCGAGAACCGAGCCACGGCACGGGGGCGTCCCGCTACCGGTACGGCCCGCGACGCGCGGGCCGGGTCCCGAGTTCGAGCGAGACGGACCGTTCGGTGCCATCACGGCGGACGGTCAGTTCGACGGTATCGCCCGGCCGCGTCTCGAGCGCGAGATAGCTTCCGAGGTCCTCCTTCGTCGCCAGTGCCGTCCCGTCGACGGCGAGGAGGACATCGCCGCCGACGGGCACTCGTCCTCGACCGGTGTACTCCGTCCCGGTACTCGGCTCGAGGACGCCGGCCGCCGGCCCGCCGTCGAGGACCTCGACGACGAGCAGGCCGCCGCGGTCCGCGAGGTCGTTCGCCGACGCGACGGCGGGCGTGACGTCGGTGAACGACACGCCGAGAAACGAGTGGTCGTACGCCCCGCTCTCGACGAGTTCGGGGGCGACGCGTTCGGTCAGTGCCGCGGAGATACCGAAGCCGACGTTGTCCCCGCCGCCGGAGTTGACGACCGCGGCGACCGCGCCCTCGAGGGTCATCAGCGGGCCGCCGCTGTTGCCCGGGTTGACCGCGGCGTCGGTCTGGATCGCGTCGGGGATGCTGTAGCCGGTCGGTGCCGGGATCGACCGGTCGACGCCGCTGACGATCCCCGTCGTGACCGTGCCCTCGAGATCGAAGGGGTTGCCGATCGCGACGACCTCGCGGCCGACGGCCGGCGGCTCGTCGACGAAGGGAAGCGGCGTCGCCGCCGACGGCCGGTCCCCGATCTCGACGGCGGCCAGATCGCTGTGGGGGTCCGTCCCCGCGACCGACCCGGATCGCCACTGTCCGTCGGAGAACCGGACCTCGACGGCACTCGCGTCGCCGACCACGTGGGCGTTCGTAACGACGGGGCCGTCGTCGAACACGAACCCGGTCCCGCTTCCCTGTGCGGTCCGTACCTCGACGACCGAGTCGATCGCGTCCTCGTACACCGTTCCGTACGCGTTGTCGGCCGCGGTCGCGGCCGTCGATTCGGTCGGGTCCGGCGGCGCCGAATCTGCCGATCGGGCGAGACAGCCGGCGGTTCCTGCGACGACTGCACCACACGTTGCCGTGAGAAGCCGCCTGCGGGAGACGCTCGGCGTCATGGCTCCGTTCGAACGTTTTGGCTCGAGCCACGTATATGTTGATCGACGGTAGAGTACGGAAACCGAACAGGACTGGTGAGCCGGTCCGAACGGGGTGTCTCAGCTGCTCACTCGACCCAGACCGTCTTCCGATTGACGAACTCGAGCATGCCTTCGCGCGCGAGTTCGCGGCCGTAGCCCGACTCGGCGACGCCGCCGAAGGGCACCCGCGGATCGGATTTGACGAGCTGGTTGACGTAGACGCAGCCGGCATCGATCTCGCGGGCGAGCCGCCGGCCGCGCTCGCGGTCGTCGGTCCAGACGCTCGCCCCGAGGCCGAACTCGGTGTCGTTGGCCTTGGCGACGAGGGCGTCCTCGTCGTCGATCTCGTAGACCGCGGCGACCGGCCCGAAGGTTTCCTCGCTGTCGGCCGGACAGCCCTCCGGAACGTCCGCGAGGACGGTCGGCGGGTAGAACGCGCCCTCGCGGTCCAGCGGTTCGCCGCCGGTGAGTAGTTCGGCACCGGCCTCGACACTGGCCTCGACCTGTGCGTGGAGTTCGTCCATGAGGTCCGCGCGGGCCTGCGGGCCGACGTCGGTCGCCTCGTCCGTCGGATCGCCGACGGTCAGCGACTCGACCTCGTCGACGAAGGCCTCGAGGAACTCGTCGTAGACGTCGGTGTGGACCAGAAAGCGCTTCCCGGCGATACAGGACTGGCCGCCGTTCTGGTTGCGCGCCCACGCGGCGGTCTCGGCCGCGGCCTCGATGTCGGCGTCGTCGAGGACGACGAACGGGTCGCTCCCGCCCAGCTCGAGGACGGACTTTTTGAGTTGCTCGCCCGCCGTCGAAGCCACGGCGCGACCGGCCGGACCGCTGCCGGTGACGGTCGCGGCTTTGACGCGGTCGTCCTCGATGACGCCGTCGACCAGATCCGAGGAAATCAGCAGCGTCTGGAAGACGTCCTCGGGGTAGCCCGCCTTTCGGAACACGTCCTCGATCGCCTGCGCGCAGCCGGGGACGTTCGAAGCGTGCTTGAGCAGCCCCACGTTCCCCGCGGTGAGATGCGGGGCCGCGAAGCGAAACACCTGCCAGAACGGGAAGTTCCACGGCATCACCGCCAGGATCGGGCCGAGCGGATCGTAGACCGTCTCGACCGCCGAGCCCGCCGGACTCGGGTGGCCGTCCGCCGAGAGGTAGGCGCTGCCGTGTTCGGCGTAGTGATCACAGACCCAGGCACACTTCTCGACCTCGGCGATCGCCTGCGAGATCGGCTTGCCCATCTCGCGGGTCATCGTCTCGGCGTACTCGCGCTTGTTCTCGCGAAGTACGTCTCCTGCGGCCGCGAGCAGTTCCTCACGCTCGCGGACCGGTCGGTCACGCCACTCCTCGTAGGCCGCCGTCGCCCGCTCGAGGGCGTCGTCGACGTCGGATTCGGTCTGTGCCTCGATCGTTCGTTCTCGCTCGCCGGTGGCCGGATTGATGACTTCCATACGAAAGCCATCCACCACGTACACAGTTTAACTTTTCGCGGATAACAGAGACTTCATCCGAGTAAAATTCTTGAATGTGGTGAGGGTACAACCCGGTGTCGGCTCCACCGCCGACAGCGCGCCGGCCGCGCGCCGGCCGCGTCGAACCGATTCGTCCGGAGGTATAAGTCCACGACTCGTTTCGATTCGTGTATGCCCGAAGTCACGTCGCTCGAGGGCCTCGACGATGCGCCCCACGCAGCAGTCTTCGACGGACAGACGCCACGAACCGTCCGTCTCGAGTTGACCGAGGATCAGCGCGTTCCCGACCATCGCCATCCGGCGTCGAACGTCGTCCTCCACCTCCTCGAGGGAGCCGTCGAACTCACCCTCGGCGACGAGGTCTACGACCTCGAGCCGGGCGACGTGGCCCGGTTCGACGGTGATCAGGACATCTCTCCGTACGCGCGCGAGGCGAGTACGGCACTGCTCGTCTTCGCCCCGAAGACCGACGATAGTAGCTCTTGAAAATCAACGCACACCCGATCGCAGGACGGTGTTGCGATCGTGTGTCAGTCGTTTCAAGAGCTCCGCTAACCGACCGTCGTCGCGACGCCTTTCGTCTGCCGGTAATCGCTCGCGAGCAGGGCCTCGAGCCGCGAGACGATCGCCTCGCGGTCGCCGTCGGCCCACTCGCTTGGCTCTCTGATCGGGACGACCAGAAACCCCCGCCCGCGGATCTCGCTTGCGTGTAGCGCGCCCATCTCGAGGGGGTCGTCGTACCGACGGCGCTGCGTCGTGTACTCCCGGAGAACCCGATCGGTCGCGGGGGCCCCGACCGGCAGGAGGATGTGGGCGTTGATCGCGCGGAGCTCGGCGTCGAAAAACCGCTCGAGGTCGGCGTAGTCGGCGTCGGTCGGCGCCTCGCCCGCGGGCAGGCTACAGGGGTGGACGTAGCTCCAGAAACAGTTCTCAAGGATGGGTTCGTCCCGCGGGCCGCTCGCGAAGCCGACCGCTCGAACGACGTCCTGCACGGCGAGTCCGGCCTCGGTTTCGGTGAACGGGACCCCCGTCGTTTCGCCGCCGTGGACACCGGGGTAGTCGCCGATCACGTGGAAGTCGGCGTTGGCGTCGCCGTAGCCGAAGACGGCGGGCCGGTCCCCGGGGTCGGAGCGATCGAACGGCGCTCGCAGTCCGAACGGGTTGCTCGTCCTGTCCGTAACGTTTCGCACAGCCGTCCGGAGGGGGGTCACGAGGAAAACCGCGTCGGTCGCGGCGAACGGGACCGAAAACCACTGGCCGTCATCCGCCCCAATTCGCCGTACAGGGGATCTGTGGGCCGGTCTCGACCCGGCCGTCGTCGCGACCGGATGGCGGTGGCTTTATGCTCCGCTGGCCGATCCTGTCGTACATGTATCAGGTGGGCCACTACGGCGGTGCGCTCACGGCGTACGCGCCGCTTGGCACCATCGCCGCCCTGGGCGGCTACGGCGAGATTGCGATCGTCGGCGGCCTCGTCTGCGTCGCGCTCTCGACGCTGCCGGACTACGATCACCGGCTCCCGCTGATCGACCACCGCGGGCCGACCCACACGATCCCGTTCGCGCTGTTGGTCGGTGTCGGCCTCGCGACGATCACCGGCGTCCTCGTCGACGCGTCCTCGGCCTTCGCCGACGCCGGCTTCGTGACCTTCGCCTTCCTCGTCGGCCTCGTCTCGGTCGGCTCTCACCTGTTCGTCGACGCGCTGACGCCGATGGGCGTCCGCCCGTTCTGGCCCCTCTCGCGACGACGGTACTCCCTCGAGGTGACGACCGCGGCGAACCCGCTCGCGAACTACGGGCTGTTCGGACTGGGCGTCGGCTCGGTGCTTGCCGGCGCCGCGATCGTCGTCGTTCTCGGTTGATCGGGCGGATAAAAACGGTCGTGGGCACCCCGGTGCGTCGCGATCGGTCAGGGCGAGAGCGTCTCGGCGGTACCGTCGGCCGCGTCCGCGGACCGGATCGCCGCCAGTCCCGCGAGGAAGGAGAGCAGCGAGACGGCCACCGCGAGGAGATACGGCACCTCGATCGCGGGGTTGATCGCTTGCCGGCCGAAGAAGAGGACGGCGATCACGATCGGCGGTGCCGCAAGCAGCGGGATGACGGCCCGACCTGTCAGGCGGCGACGACCGACCATCGCGGCGACGATCGCCGCACCCAGCAGGACGAGCGTCACGCCGTACTGGGCCATCTGCATCGTCGGCGAGTAACTCGAGATCTCCGACCCGACGACGGGGCTGAGCGCGACGTGGACGGGTAGGGCGACGAGCCCAAGCACGAGCGCGGCGGCGACGTGGCGACCGGTCAGCCGGTGGGCCCACACGAGGACGGTCGCGACCAGAAACAGGGTGAAGATGGTGACGGCCGTCCAGAAGTGCAGCGAGAGGATATCCATCGTGTAGGTGGTGACCGTCTCGCGGCCGAGCGCGACCTGGACCGGGGTCAGGACCATCCCGAGGACGACCAGTCCGGCCACGTTCCGGTCGATGTCGGGCAGTCGCCAGGCGGCGATCGCGGAGCCGACGATGGCAAAGCCGGCGAACATCGAGACGAAGCGGTGGAACCACTCGTAGAAACTCGGGAGGTTCGCCGGGAACAGGTTAAACGGTCCGGCGTCACACTGCGGCCAGTTGGCCTCACAGGCCAGCCCGGAGCCCGTCGCCTTCGCGGCGATCCCCAGCAGGATCGTCGTCGCGACCAGCGCGAGCGTTACCGTCAGCAGGTGCGGGAAGCCGAACCGATCGATCAACGATCGAAACCTCGAGTCGGGCGTGTGATTATCGTACGACACGGTCTCTAGCGGCCGTTAGGACGGCCCCTACTTAGGTTGACCGAGTCGTCCGACCCGCCGGGAATCGTGGCCGAACGGTATCGTCGTCGCGACGGACCGCAGTCGCCGCGTCGGGCCCGCCACGATACTGTCCGCGCGGCGAACTCTCACGGGACCCGGCGGGTCGGCGTTCGCCGCATTCAAGACGCGGCCTCGCAAGCACCCGACATGGACAAACGCGACCGACTCGAGGCCCACCTCGAGTCCACCGGACTCGACTCGGTCTGGTTCGCCCGGCCGAACGCGTTCGCGTGGCTCACCGGCGGAAACAACGTCGTCGACCGCGAGGGCGACGCCGGCGTCGCCGCGATAGGCTACGACGGGGCCGAGATCACGCTCGTGGCGAACAACATCGAGGCCGATCGCATCGTCGCCGAGGAACTCCCCGATCTCGAGGCCGACGCGGTGTCGGTCGTCGAGTTCCCCTGGCACGCGTCGTCGCTGGCCGCGGCGATCGCCGACCGCGTCGGACCGGACGAACGGGCCGCCGCCGATATCGAGGTCCCTGGCCTCGAGCGCGTCGATCCGACCGCGCTGCGCCAGCCCCTGACCGAGCGCGACCGCGAGCGCTACCGCGACCTCGGCGAGGAAACGGCGGCCGCCGTCGAATCGGTCTGTCGGGAACTCCAGCGCGGCGATACGGAACACGAGGTCGCCTCGGCCCTGCGGGTCGCGCTGTCGGCCCGGAACATCGAGGCCCCAGTGGTCCTCGTCGGCGGTGCCGAACGGGTGCAGCGCTACCGCCACTACACCCCGACCGAGGCCGAACTCGGCGACTACGTCCTCGTCTCCGTGACCGCCGAACGGGGCGGCCTCCACGCGAGCTGTACCCGAACCGTCGCGTTCGACCCGCCGGCCTGGCTCGAGGAGCGACACAGGGCGGCCGCTCGCGTGGAGACGACGGCGCTGGCGGCGACGCGGGCGGCGGCCGTCGGTGGCGACGCGGACGGCAGTGAGGGGACCGCCGGCGGCACCGCTGGCGACGTCTTTGCAGCGATTCAAGACGCCTACGACGCGGTCGGCTACGAGGGCGAGTGGCGACGCCACCATCAGGGCGGTGCCGCCGGCTTCGCCGGTCGGGAGTGGATCGCGACGCCGGGCCACGACGCGCCCGTCGAAGCGCCGATGGCCTACGCCTGGAACCCGACGGTACGGGGTGCAAAAAGCGAGGACACCGCGCTCGTCACCGACGACGGGATCGAACTCCTGACGGCGACCGGCCGCTGGCCGACCGTGACCGCGACGGCGGTCGATCGGGATCTCGAACTCGAGCGGCCGGTCCCGCTCGTCCGCGAGGAGTAGGTCGAACCCCGACTACTCGTCGCCGTCGGCCGGGTCGTCGGCGTCCGTCTCGACGGCGTCCGTCTCGGTCTCGTCTTCGAACTCGATGACGTCGGTATCGGTCTCGTCCGACGCGTCGGACTCGAGGGTCGGTGCCGCGTCGTCGATCGTGATCGTCACCGGTTCGGCTTCCGCCTCGAGATCGGTCGTCGTCTCGTGGTCGACGATGCGATCGAGCGCGAAGATCGTGTTCAGTTCCGCTTGGACCTGATCGACGACGCCGCCGACGAGTTCGCTGGGCTGGATCGCAGTGTACTCGTAGGGGTTGTTGCCGGCCCCCTCGTTATCGCGTTTCTCGCGTGTGACCCGCTCTTCCTCGTGGAGTTCCGCCAGCGCCTCGCGGACGGTGCTGGGATAGAGACCGGTCCCCTTCGCGACCTCCTCGGACGTACTCCCCTGGTTGGCCAGCAGGAACACGTAGATCTTCGCGCGGGTCTCCGTATCGAGGATCCACGAGAGCAGGTCGATCAGCCGCTGATCGAGTTCCTCAACCGTCGGACTGCGGCGCTCGGCCTCCGGCTCGACGACGCCGTGGTCCTCGAGCGGTTCGTCTCCCTCCCCATCGACCGGGCCCTCGTCAGTGTCGTCGAAACTCATGTGTATTCTCGTACAGGACGAGGCCTCCCGCGGAGTTAAACCTTTGTGGGGCCGTCAGTCGGTCCGCAGAAACAGCGAGTCACACAGGGCGTCCGGCCCCTCCTCCTCGAGCAGTCGGCGCTGGCGGTCCGCGCCGCTCTCGCGCTCGTAGACCCGCTTGATCCCGTCGATCCCGAGCCGTTCGCACTCGCGGTCGACGAGTTCGCCCAGGTCGACGGTCCCCTCGAGGTCGCGGTCGATGAACGAGGCATCCTGTCCGTACCGGATCGCGCGCCACTTGTTCTCGTCGAGCAGTTCCCGCCGGTGGTCGTGACCGGTCGCGCCGTCTTCGTACTCCTCGGCCAGGGCACAGACGAGCGCGTGGGCGTACTCGACGAACGCCATCACGGCGTCGGGGTCGGCCTGACCGTCGGGCGTCCGCAACTCGACGGTGCCGTGGGCAGTGTGGGGCCGCACGTCGTACCAGAGTTCGCCCCGATCGTTGATCGAGTCCGTCTCGAGCATCCGGCGCTCGAACCGGTCGAAGGCCTCGAAGTCCTCGAAGTGGGTCGGCATGCCGGTGTTTGGCAGCGCCTCGAAGATCTTCGCGCGGGCCGACTGGAGCCCGGTGTCGAACCCGTTCCAGTACGGCGAGTTCGCGGACAGCGCCAGCATGATCGGGACGTACCACCGCAGTTCGTTGGCGATCCAGACCGCCTTGTCGGCGTCGTCGACGCCGACGTGGACGTGGACCCCCGCGGTCGTGTTCCGGTGCTGGGGGTACTGGATCCGGTCGAGCTGTGCCCGATAACGGGGCTTCTCGGCGTGTTCGAGTTCCTGCCACTTCGCGAGCGGGTGGAGGCCCGCGGCGGCGATCCGGTAGCCGTGGGCCTTGGCGTGGTCGACTAACGCCTGCCGGATCGCAAGCAGCGAGTCGCGGGCGTCGTCGGGGTCCTCGATCAGCGGCGTCTGGGTCTCGATGACGAACTTGAACAGTTCGTGATCGAGTCGGCCCTCGAGGATCTCGGGTGGGTCGTGTTCGTAGACGAGGTCGTCGGTCCCGCTGGTGGGGCGACCGTCCTCGTCGACGACGAAACACTCCTCCTCGATCCCCAACGTACCCATGCGCGTAAACGACTCTCGGGACCCGCGTTCCATCGTATCGCCTTTTCGACGCCGACAGTAAATACGGTTTGGAGTCGGAGCGTTCGGCCGGAACGTGGGCCGGCCGCGCGCTCGCGCGATCAGGACGTGACGGTCTCGGGCTCGGGCTCGTCGGCGGTCTCGTCCTCGCGGAGTTTGAACTTCTGGACCTTCCCGCTGGGGTTCTTGGGGAGTTCGTCGACGAAGTAGTAGGTCCGGGGGCGCTTGAAGTCGGCCAACTGGTCGCTCTCGCGGACGAACGCGTCGAGATCGGCCGCCTCGACGCCGTCGGCGACGACGTAGGCGGCGACCCGCTCGCCCCACTCGTCGTCGGGTTCGCCGACGACGGCCGCCTCCGCGACGGCGTCGTGGGCGAACAGTGCGTCCTCGACCTCGGCCGGATAGACGTTCTCGCCGCCGGAGACGATCATGTCGTCCTTGCGATCGACGACGTAGAGGTAGCCATCATCGTCGCGGTAGCCCAGATCGCCGGTGTAGTACCAGGTCGTGCCGTCGGCCTCGCGCAGCGACTCCGCGGTCGCCTCCGGTCGGTTCCAGTACTCGCGCATCGTACAGGGGCTGGCGATTAGGATCTCGCCGATCTCGCCGGGCTCGACTTCGGCGTCCGGGTCCGCGTCGGGCTCGACGATCCGCAGCCGGTGGTTGAGCGCCGGGAGGCCGGCCGAGCCCTGCTTCGAGAGCTGGTCCTCCGGGGGCTGGAAGACGCCGGCGGGGCCGATTTCGGTCATCCCGTAGGCCTGGAGGTAGTCATCACAGAGGTGTTCCCGGCAGTTCGCGAGGACCTGTTCCGGCATCGGAGCCGCGCCGTAGAGGCCGAGTCGGAGCGAGGCAACGTCGACGTCCGCTTCGGCGGCGGTCATCGACAGCGCGTTCCAGGCCGTCGGGGCCGCAAAGAGGAGCGTGACGCCGTGTTCCTCGACGGCCTCGAGGGCCGCCCCCGGCTCGAACTCGTGGTGGATGACGCTGGTCGCGCCGCGGTGGATCCGCGGGAAGAGGTTACAGTGGAGTTCGGCGCAGTGATACAGCGGCATCACCGACAGCCCGACGTCGTCGCGGGTCATCTGTCCCTCCGCGATACACAGGAGGTTGTGTTCGACCATATCGCGGTGTTCGTGGACGACGCCCTTCGGCCGGCCCGTAGTGCCGGAGGTGTAGATGAAGGCGTACACGTCGTCCTCGGCGACGCGGACGTCGGGCCGCTCGGCCGAGCCCGACTCGAGCAGGTCGTAGAACCCGCGGGCGTAGTCGGGGACCGCCTCGCGGTCGTCGTCGATGAACACGTACTCCGAGACGGTCGCGAGATCGGGTTTCGCGCCCTCGACGGCCTCGCGGGTCTCGGCCTCGAACAGCACCAGCTCGGCCTCGGCGTCGGTGACGATGTACTCGATCTCCCCCGCCGGCAGCCGGAAGTTCAGCGGGGTAAAGACCGCGCCGATCTTCGCGCAGGCGTAGACCGTCAGGGCCATCTCGGAGCCGTTGTACAACACCGTCGCGACCCGGTCCCCTTTCTCGATGCCGGCCTCGAGCAAGGCGTTGGCCAGCCGATTTACCCGCTCGTCGAACTCGGCGTAGGTCCAGCGCTGGTCCTTGCGCGGATAGACGATCGCGTCCCGGTCCGGGTGGCGCTCGACCGTTCCCTCGAGCGTGTCGCCGATAGTGTGGTGTTCTGACATACCACGCTCGCGTACCACGACCGATCATATAGTAGTTAGTATGCGGCCGTTCGTCCGTGGCTCGACGGATTTGTCTCGTCGGAGTCGGGTGCCGCGACAACAGGGCCGGGGTGGCCCGGGTGGGACTCGATAACTCAGTGACTAGTTGAAGCCGCTCCCACGAACGGCTGCGTTAACACCCCACACGAACGGTCATGAGTGTACCGGCTGGGTTCGCCCCTCGAGCGGAGAAAGAAATCCCGCCGGACGTTATTGCCCACTACTCGAGGCTCGAGCCCGGTCTCGCAGGGCGTGGGTGCGCACACTCGACTCTTGGGAACTAATTCGAGACCACAGCGGAGCGTCTCCGGCCGATCAGTGTACTTGTACCGGAATCGAATCGCGGTGGGCCCCCTTACAGCGGCCGCGCGACGATCCCGAGGTGATCCGTATGATAGCGCTCGAGCCGTTCCGTCTCCACGACCTCGTACCCCTCCTCCAGTTCCGCCCGAACGTCCTCGAACACGTCTTCCGGGGCTCGAGTCACGTCCTCGCTCCGGGCCTTCACAGCCAGCAGCAATCGCCCGTCATCGGCCAGGAACTGCCGGTTTTCGAGCGCCACCCGCGCTTGCCCTCTCGTCGCCACGTCCTGTACGATGACGTCGACGTCGGATTCGACGACGTGGGCGTAGCTCTCGGGTTTCCGGGCGTCTTTCAGCAGCGGGAAGAGCCGGTCGCGCGACTCGGCGGCCTCGAGCAGGTCCCGGGCCGGCCGGGCGGCGAACTCGACGGCGTAGGTCGGGCCGGCGAAGTCGGCCACGTGGCTCACGGTCGTGCCGCTTGCGGCCCCCAGATAGAGGACCGTCTCGCCGCCCGCGAGGCCGGTGTCCATGCCCAGCTCGAGCATCGCGCCGAGCTTGGACCGGTTCGGGTTCCACGCGCGCCACTCGCCATCTGTGGGCTCGCCGTAGACCGGTTCCCCGCGGGTCGCGAGTCGTTCCGTGCCGTCGAACGCGCGGCGCTCGACCCCCGTCGGAAGCTCACTCATCGTCGGTACCTCCGTCGGTCGCGGCGTCCCCATCCTCGGCGTTCCGCGCCTGGATCGTCTCGATCCGCTCGGCGAGTTCCGCCTCGAGTTCCGGTTTCAGTTCGCCGGAGTAGTGATCGACGCGGGCGGCGATGGCGAGTTTCCCGGCCACCGCACGCGCCGCGGAGCCGCGCTCGTCGGGGTGGGTCCCCCGAACCGCGTCGTGGGTGTAGATGATCCCGTGCTTGGGCGAGGGCGCGTGGCCCCGCAGGTGGGCGAATAACGCGTCTTCCGCGCCCAGCACCTGCACCGTGCCGCTGGGTTTCTTCGCGAGTGCCTCGAGGCCGCCGGCAAGCGAGATCAGCCGCGCCGCCAACACGGGGTCGGCCAGCGCCGAGAGGTTCGGCGCGACGGCCGGCGTCTGGCGCTCGACGAACTCCCGGAGTTCGTCGGCCTCGTCGGCGAGCCCTGCCACGCGTTCGGCCAGCGACCGAATCGCGGGCTCCTCGAGCCCGTCCTCGTCGCCGCTCGCCAGTCGTCGCGCGTACTCGACGCCGGTCCCCGCATCGGGGTCGACGGTGCCAGCCCACTCCGCCAAGCGTTCGGCGAGTTCGTTGGCCGTCCGCTCGCAGTCGTCCATCGCTCTGATCGCGTGGACCAGCTGCTGGTCGTCGGCTCGCTCGCGCTTGCGGACCGCCGTTCGAGTCGCGGCCATCGTTGCCTCGTGAAGCCGGTCGTAGTAGTCGTCTCTCGAGTCGGCGTAGCCGTCCTCGACGGCTGTGGCTGGCCACTCCCGCGGCGCTTCGGCCCTGCCCTCGGTGATCGCGTCGGCGGCGGCCTCGAGATCCCCTGGCTGTAGGTCAGAGAACCAGCCCGCCGTCGCGGCGTCGGTCTCGTCGGTCATTGTGACAGGGTAGACCCCGTGGTTGTAAATGCGTTCCCGAAACGACGAGCGGGCAGGTCCGCGGTCCGAACAGTGCCGTCTCAGTCAGAGGAAACGCCGACAGCCGTCGAGGACGTGGTGCTTACTCAGGCACACTTCGATGCGGCACTCGAGGGACTCCGTGGCGAAGACGACGACAGCGCGGAAGTCGACGTACTCGAGCCGCGGAAAACGGAACCGAGTCGCTTACACGCCGAACGTCGCCCGCAGCATGTCGCGGGTCCCGGGCCCGAGGCCGACGGCCACGACGGTGATCATGAGCAAGACGGCATAGCGCGGGCTGTCCTCGAAGACCGTCTCGTCGAAGATCCAGATGACGAAGACGGCGGCGGCGAGTTTCACCAGCAGGAACGGCCACGCGGAGCCGGTCGCCGACACTACGCTCGCGGGCAACACGTCCGCGGTCGTGTTGGCGATCGCGCGGTTGATCGGGTGTTTCGGGACGAGGTTGGCCGGGAGCCCGAGCGTCGTCGCCCAGTCGAGCCCGATCACGTTCGCGACCCCGTCGACTGCGTGGGCCCAGATGACCACGATCCCCATGTTCCGGGTACCGCGGTTCAGTTCGGGCGCGTATCGCTCGATGCCGATCCACGTGACCGCCGTCGCGACAGTCGCTCCGATGAGGATGACCACCGGGATCAGCGGATAGAACTCCGAATACGGCTCCGTCGCCGCCGTGTAGGCCAGATACGCGATCGTGACCGTCAGCACGGCGGTCCCGATGCCGGCCAGGGGATACTCGTAGCCCGAAACGTAGTCGTTGCGCTCGAGCCAGACCGAGGTCACGACCGCAAAGAGCGCGATAAAGAAGACGGTGAAGTAGATCAGCGGGCTGATGATGAAGCCCGACCACGGCAGCTGGATGGCCATCTCGCCGCTGTACTCGTAGGCGGCGGCGTTGGCGTCCTCGACGACCCGCAGGGCGCCGCCAAAGAGCATGAACGGGAACAGGGCGAAAAAGCCCGCACGATACCGCTCGATCCCGAGCCGGCGCACGAGGAAGATGATCCCGATCAGCAACAGGACCAGCGTGGGGATGTAGCCGGCGTAGGAGACGAACGTGTAGCCGGGCTCGGCCGTCGGGCCGGCGTCGGTGGCCGCTTCGGTGCAGGGAACCTGTTCGCCGCCGGCCCAGGCGACGCAGTTCCAGCTGTGTGCGTCGGCGACGACGGGCCCCCAGAAGTACTGCCAGATGAACTCGACGTACACCCGCTGGGGGAAGACCACCGCCCCGAGGGCGACGACGGCCACGAGCGTGGCGACGGTCGCGGCCCAGACGCGCTCGGCCCCGAACCGATCGATGAAGTCGTCCATACCGGAACGCGGTAGTGGTGGCCGCTTACCGTTTCCGATTTCAGCCAGCCTGACACTCCGGCTCGCCCGTCGACCAGCGCCGTGGGACGGACCGTCTCAGCCGTCGATCTCCCGGGCCGCCGCGAGGACGGCGTCGTGAATCTCGCCGTTCGAGGCGACCAGTCCCTCGCTGTCGTGTCGCCAGCGATCCCCCGCGAGGTCGGTGACGACGCCGCCGGCCTCGCGGACCATGCCGACGCCGGCGACGGTGTCCCAGGGGTTGGCCCGCACGTTGGTCAGCGTCCCCTCGAGCGCGCCCGAGGCGACCATCGCCAGCTCGAGCTGGGCGCAGCCGTACCGGCGCATGTCGTCGAACCGCTGGACGATCGCCCGGGTTGCGGCGGCGTACTCGTCGCGTCGGTCGCGGCTCCACCAGAACGTCGGGCAGACGGTGGCGGCCGCGGGGTCGCGACAGTCGCTGACCGACAGGGGGTCGTCGTTGCGGGAGACGCCGTCGGGACCGAACCGGTAGACGTCCCCGAGCGCGGGGCAGTCGAACGCGGCGGCGACCGGCTCGCCGTCGATCACGGCCGCGACGGCGGTGCCGAACGCCCGGGACTCGGCGACGTAGTTGTTCGTCCCGTCGATGGGGTCGACGATCCAGGCCGGCCCCGATTCGGGAACCCGCTTCAGGGCGTCTTCCTCCTCGCCGACGACGGGATCGTCAGGGAACGACTCGCGGATCGTCTCGATGACCCGTTCCTGTGCGTCGCGGTCGACCTGCGTGACGACGTCCGTCTCCCGGTCTTTCGACTCGATCTCGAGGTCGGTCCGGAACGAGTCGGCCGCGACGGCGGCTCCCGCCGCGGCCGCGCGAACCGCGACGGCCTCGCGGCGGGACGTGGCTTCGCTCATGCCCGGTTTCGGTACCCGGGCCAGAAAAGTGGTCGTGGTGTCGCTCGACTGTGGCCGCGCGACGGCCCTGCCCTCGTGGCCTTCGCGTCACTCGCCGGCTGCGTCCCGTGCCGCGGCTCACGAGACGGGAAAATCGCGCTCGCTCGTGAGCGCCACCGGCAGCGGCTCTCGAGTAAACGCATTGCTCGCTGTCCGGTTCGTCGGTCGGCAGAAGTTTGCGAGGGCAAGACGCTCCGTCTTGCCGCGCACTATGGTGAGTGCGAGGGGAGGGGATCGAACAACCTCCGAGAACCTGCGCGATGCGCAGAACCTCGGCGTCGTTCGATCCGCTCCCGTTGCATCTCGTTTGGCGCGTGTACGCCTCACTGCGATGCGAGGGGAGGGGATCGAACCCACGAACTCCTACGAGAGCGGATCTTGAGTCCGCCGCCGTTGACCGCTTGGCTACCCTCGCACGCGTTTCCTACTGAGGCTGCCCCGGGGTTAAATCGTCCGATTCGAGTCGGCGGTGCCCCGAAAACGGTTCGTTTCCGGCCCGTCACCGTCGGGTCCGCTGACGGCGAAGCGGGATGGTCCCGATCAGGTGGCCCGCGTCTCGAGGTCGGCCTCGGTGTAGCGTCGGTCGCAGTTCAGACACTGGTAGTCGCCCTCGATATGGGCGTAGAGGCGTTCCCCGCAGTGCCGGCAGCGGCCGTACGGATGCTCCATACTGCGACGTAAGGGACCTCATCGGAATAAAGGCGATGCTTACACGGATGCTGTTTGAAGTGACCGACGGAGGTTTCCGGCGCTCGGCCCTTCGGTCCGACATGGACGACCATACCCGGGACCCGACGGTCGAGTCGCCCGCCGGGACCCCGACCGGGTGGGATCCCGAGGCCGGCCGCTGGGAACACGCGACGCTCCGCCGGGCAACGGTCCACGGCGTCGCGTGCTACAACGCGGGCGCGTACCACGAGTCACACGACTGCTTCGAAGCGGAATGGTACAATTACGGGCGCGGCTCCACCGAGAGCGCCTTCTGTCACGGACTCGTGCAGGTCGCAGCCGGTGCCTACAAGCACTTCGACTTCGGGAACGACGACGGGATGCGGAGCCTGTTCGAGACCGCGCTGCAGTACCTCCGGGGCGTGCCCGACGACTACTACGGCGTCGACCTCCTCGCCGTCCGGACGACGCTGACCGACGCACTCGAGGACCCCACGGTTCTCGAGGGCTGGCAAATCGACGTCGACGGGGAGGCCCCGATCGCAACCGACGCCGACTTCGCGTACGCCGCGGGGCTCGAAGAGTAGCGGCGAGCCGACGGTCGTTTCTCGAGACCCGAGCCAACATATATCACGGTTCGTATCGTTCTCCCGGTATGTCATCCGAGACGGACCTCACGCGGCTCCCCGCGACAACCCTCGCGGCCCGCATCCGGAACGGCGACGTCACGGCGACCGAGGCGGTCGAGGCCCACCTCGAGCGGATCGACGAGCGCGACGACGAGATCAACGCTTTCGTCACGGTCTGTGCGGACGAGGCGCGCGAGGCGGCGGCCGAAGCCGACGCCGCGCTCGAGGACGGTGCGGACGTAGGCCCGCTCCACGGCGTCCCGCTCGCGCTGAAGGACCTGGGAGCGCTCAAGGCCGGCGTCCGGCACACGTACGGCTCGGCGCTGTTCGCCGACCACGTCGCCGACCGGACCTCGGCGATCGTCGAGCGACTCGAGGACGCCGGCGCGATCGTGATCGGAAAGACGAACACGCCGGAGTTGGGCCACAAGGGGACGACCGACAACGAGGTGATCGGGGCGACCGCGTCGCCAATCGATCCCGAACTGAACGCCGGCGGCTCTTCGGGCGGCTCGGCGGCGGCGCTGGCGGCCGGGATGGCCCCGATCGCGACGGGCAGCGACGCGGGCGGGTCGCTTCGCATTCCCGCGGCGGCCTGCGGCGTCTACGGGTTCAAACCGACGTTCGGGCTGGTACCCGACGACGGCCGGCCGAGCGCGTTCGGGCGCGAACTCCAGCACACGACGAAGGGGCCGATGACCCGAACCGTCGCCGACGCCGCCCTGTTGCTGTCGCTGCTGGCCGATCCACACCCCGACGATCCCA
Organism: Natrinema mahii; assembly: GCA_000690595.2. Classification (GTDB taxonomy): domain Archaea; phylum Halobacteriota; class Halobacteria; order Halobacteriales; family Natrialbaceae; genus Natrinema; species Natrinema mahii. The sequence continues at coordinate 59,214 of JHUT02000006.1, forward strand.
ACAGCGTCCCCGTCGACATCGACTATCAGGGGGCCGTCGAGCGCCCGATCGACGACTACCGGATCGCCTACAGCCCCGATCTGGATGTCTTTCCCGTCGCCGACGAGGTACAGACGGTCGTCGACGAGGCAGTCGGTGCCTTGGCGGACGCGGGCGCGACAGTCGAGGAGATCAGCGTCGATCACGGCTACTCGATGGCCGAGTTGAGCGAGGCCGCGATGCCAGCCTACACGACTTCCGTCCTCGAGAGCACGACGGTCATGGAGGAGGCCCACGGCGTCGACTTTCGAGCACAGTCCGACGAGGTCTCGGACAGCCTGCTCGCGATGCTGCACGTCGCCGACGACCACGGGCCCGCGGACGTCGCCCGGTCGGGGATCGTCAGAACGGGCGTGTACGACGCCGTGCAGGACGTGCTGGCCGACTACGACCTGCTCGTAACGCCGACGCTATCGCAGGCCGACGTCTCCCTCCACGCCGATCTCGAGGCCGAGGCCTGGGAGTGGCCCATGACCTGGCCGTTCAACTGGACCGGCCACCCCGTCGCTTCCGCCCCCGCCGGGCTGACCGACGGCGGCGGTCCCGTCGGCCTGCAACTGGTCGGCCGCCGCTTCGACGACGACGACGTTCTCGCGGCGAGCGCGGCCCTCGAGCGCGAGCGGCCGTGGGACGGGCTCTACGACTATAGTAGCCACTGAAAGTCATTGCACACCTGATCGCACGACAGCGTCGTGATCAGTGTGTGAATCGTTTCAGTGGCTACTATAGTACGCTCGTCGGCCTCAGGTCGGCTCGAACCGCTGTGCCGTCGGGAGCGCCCAGCCGTACGTGACCGCGGCCAGACGGGTTCCGACGGTTATCGCAGCGCAGGCGGCCGCCGCAGTGCCTCCGGACGCGCCGACGGTCGCCGCGATCCAGTAGGTCGTCCCGCCCAACACGGCGCAACTCGCGTAGAAGTCCTCGAATAGAATGAACGGCGGCCGGTCCAACAGGACGTCGGCGATCGCGCCGCCGCCGACGGCGTTGATCGTCGCGATGACGACGACGCCGAAACTCGAGACGCCGGCCCCGGACGCCACGATGGCCCCGGCCGTGGTGAACGCGGCGAGGCCGACGGCGTCCGAGACGAGCGTGACCGGGTGATCGTCCGGCGACTCGAGGGCGATGCTGAGTCCGATCGCGAGGGCGACGCCGAGGAGTCCGAGACCGATTTCGGTGGGGTCGCTCAGCGCGAGCGGGACGCGGTCGACGAGGAGGTCGCGCGTCGCGCCGCCGGCAAAGGCCGTTGCGAGGCCGACGACGGCGATCCCGAACAGATCGTACTCTTCCCGGATCGCCTTGCTCGCGCCGACGAGCGCGAACGCGACCAGTCCGATCGCGTTCATCGCGACGAACGGGTCGGCGAACACCGCGGCAGCGACGTCCCGTATCACGAGGGAGTCTCCGACCGGAACGGCCTTGAGCGCTACGCATCGCGCGGTCGAGCCGGCTCGTCGGCGTCGCCCTGACGACCGGTGGCCGACACCCCAATCCCTCTCCGCAACCCAAACCCATTTTCGCTCGCTGGCCCATCGTCTAGACATGGAAGACGCCGACACAGTCGCACCCGGAACGTGTCCGACAGCGAACGGCATGCCGATGCTCGGCCTCGGGACCTGGCAGAACGACGATCCCGAGCAGTGTGCCGAGAGCGTCCGCACAGCCCTCGAGACGGGGTATCGCCACATCGACACCGCCCAGGCCTACGACAACGAGGAGGCGGTCGGCGAGGGGATCGCCGCCGCCGACGTCGATCGCGAGGAGATCTTCCTCGCGACCAAGGTCTGGATCTCGAACCTCGACCACGACGACGTCCTCGAGACGGCCCGGGCGAGCCTCGACCGGCTCGGCGTCGACTACGTCGATCTGCTCTACGTCCACTGGCCCTCCGGCGAGTACGACCCCGAGGGAACCCTCTCGGCGCTCTCGGAGCTGTACGACGAGGGCCTGATCGAGAACGTCGGCGTGAGCAACTTCCGGCCGGAAGACCTCGAGGTGGCCGTCGACGTCTGTGACGCGCCGATCCTCGCGAATCAGGTCGAACTCCACCCGCTACTGCCCCAGGCGGAGATCCGGGAGGCCTGCGAGAACGAGGATATCGAGGTCGTCGGCTACTCGCCGCTGGCCCGCGGGCAGGTGTTCGACCAGCCCGAGATCCAGGAGGTCGCCGAGAAACACGGCGTCACCGAGGCGCAGATCAGCCTGGCCTGGGCCCGCGAGAAGGGCGTCACGGCGATCCCGAAGGCGACCGGCGAGGACCACATCGCCGACAACTGGGCCTCGCTGACGGTCGACCTCGATCGGGAGGATATCAACACGATCGACGCGATCGAGGAGACGAGCCGCGAGGTCGACCCCGACTTCGCGCCCTGGAACTGATCGGTTCAGCAGTCGCGGGCCGCGTTTTTTCCGACCGGGACCGACCTGTCGTTCGCGAAGAAAAAGCAGGAAAGTTTACGGTACGCCGGCTTTTTGGCTCGCGTATGTCTACCCGCTCACGAAGCGGTGGCGGCGGTGGGCTCGTCGGCGCGGTCAGAGCCGACGTCCAGCGGTTACACGGGGCCTGGATGGAGATCGTCTTCCCCAGGCAACGCGGCCGCGGCCACTCCGTCATGGGCAAGTGGCAACCCGAGAGCCTCCCACAGAAGGTGGCCTATCACGCCTGGAGTGCGCTCGGGATCGTCGGCTTGCTCCTCCTCTATCCGCTTACCGTCCTCGGTCTCGCGACCCGCTACTACGCGGCGAAACTCGACTCGACGCGCACCCGTCTGGGCATCGTCGGCGTCACCGGCATCGCCCTGCTCGGCTGGGGTCTCCTGACGATCGCTTGGGGTGCGATGTCGTACATGGAACAGGTCGACATCCCCCTCGAGGCGGTGCTTGCGGTCGCGGCAGCAAGCGGCGTCGCGACGGTCGCGACCGCGCTCGCAGCGACCGCGACGAAGGTCGGCGGCCGCGGAACGACGGTCGTCTTCGCCTACCCCTTCGCGATGACGGCGCTGTTCCTGCCGCCGGTCATCGCCGCCTTGGTCACGCCGTCGCTGCATCCGTACATCCTCGACCCCAGCTACGAGTTCGCCGCCTGGGCGCTGGACAACGTGTTGGTCGTCGGCGGCCTCAACGAGTTCCTCCGGAGCAACTTCACGCTCGAGGGGGCGGCCTACGCGGGGATGTGGCTCGGGATTTCGTTCCCGCTGGGCTGGTTCTTCGGAATCGTCGTCGCGCTGGCGAACCTCGTTCGGCCGTCGCAGTAACGATTTTCGTTTTCTCGCCAACCGGCGTGAACGGACTGCCGATTCCCGATACCATTAGGTGCCCCCCTCCTAACGCCCGCACATGGAGTTCGATCTGACGAAGACGGCGGTCGCATTTCTGGTGATAATCGCAGTCGGCGTCGGTGGCCTGGTCGCCGCGCCGATGATGGCGACTGACACCGTCCTGATGATGGTCGCACCGTCGATGATCGTCTTCGGCCTGCTCATGCTCGCCATCGGCGTCAAACACGGCGAGTACCGCGCGGCGGGTCGATAACGGACCGCTCGAGCCGTACTGCGTTCTCTCGACACCGGTTCTACCGTCAGCACACCTCAAGCCACGCGACCGAAAAGAATCGGTAATCAGCTGACGAGTGATCGTCGACGCCGACGGCCTACATGTAGCCGAGGTCGCGCAGCCGCTCCATCAGGTCTTCCTTGTCCTGAGCGCGGCCAGCGCGTTCGGTCGTTCCCTCGAGGTCCTGGAGCCAGGCGGGGTCCTCGTCGGATTTCTCCGTACTCACTTCGCTGCCCAGCGAGCGGAAGCCGGCGAAGTACTTCGGCGAGATCGGGACGTCTTCCTGAGTGACGCCCTCGGGGAGGTCGTCGTCGGCCTCGGGGACGTAGCCCTCCTCGGGGAAGTCCTCGACCGTGTCCGGCACGACGAAGTTCCAGAAGGCGTCCCAGACGGCGGCCTCGTCGAACTGCAGGATGGGCTGGATGCGATCGTGGGGCGGGTAGATGTCGGGATCGTGTCGCGGCGAGAAGAACGTCTCGTCGGCGCGGGCCTCCTGCTCGTCCCAGCGAACGCCGGAGATGACGCCGTCGATGTCGTACTCTTCCAGGGCGTCGTTGAGCGCGACCGTCTTCAGCAGGTGGTTGCCGACGTAGGTATCCAGCAGGAACGGGAAGGTGTCCTCCTCGTACTCGAGGATCTCCCGGACGTGATGTTGGTTGTGGTCGGAGAGTTCCGAAATGTCGATGTCGTCGCCGGGTTCGAGGCCGTGTTCGTCGACGTACGCGCCGACGTCCTCGTTGCGCGCGTAGATGACTTCGAGGTCCCACTCGTCGGCCCAGTGGTCGACGAAGTCGTGGATCCCGTCGAAGTGCTGGTAGTGGTCGATGAAGACCGCGGGCGGTACCTCGAGGTCGAAGCGGTCGGCGACCTCTTTGATGAAATACAGCGTGAGCGTCGAGTCCTTGCCACCGGTCCACATCACGGCCGGGTTCTCGTAGGCCTCGAGGCCCTCGCGGGTGACCTCGATGGCCTTCTCGATCTTGTCCTGAATGTGCTGGTAGTCCTCGGGGTCTTCGCCGTTGCCGTCGTCGTAATCGACGTCGACGTAGTCGGGGAAGTTGTCGGTCATCTCGTGTAATTAGATGTAATTAGGAACTGTAAATCCTTTGGGTCGGCGGAAACGCCTGTCGGGACTTCGGACCACGAGCGGCCGACCCGACGAGCTATCTGGCGAATATTTCCCGTCACGAAAGGTTCTTGCCATCGTTCGAGAGACGTTCTCACATCGAGTGTTAGCATAGGTCTGTGGCCGAGGACGGCGTCGCTCGGCCGCTCGAGCCGTGATCGCGACTACCAACCGTGTCAGCACACGAATCCACGCCGATACGACGGAGCATCGAGGTCGAGTACTGGGTCGTCGACGACCGGGGCCGGCTCGTCGAACCGGGTGATCTCGTCGAGGCGTCGCCGGGTGCCGAACGGGAGTTCGTCGAGCCGCTGCTCGAGATCAAGACGACGCCCTGCGAGTCGACCGCCGAGTTGCGCGCGGAGCTATACGAGCGACTCGGGGCCGTCCTCGAGCGGGCGGACGAACGCGGGCTGGGACTGGTCCCGCTCGCGACGCCGCTCAACCACGGCGAGGTCGCGGATCGGCCGAGCGATAGGACCCGCGTCCAGGCACAGGTCATCGGGTCGGACTTCGAGTACGTCCGCCACTGCGCGGGGACGCACATCCACGTCGAGCAACAGCCGGGGCGGACGATCGACCAGTTGAACACGTTCATCGCGCTCGACCCGGCCCTGGCGCTGGTCAACTCCGCGCCGTACTTCCGCGGTCGGACCCTCGCGACGGGCGCGCGCTCGAAGCTCTACCGCTGGATGGCCTACGACGACGTGCCCCATCAGGGCCGGCTCTGGCCCTACGCCGACGACACCGAGGAGTGGACGCGCCGCCTCGAGCGCCGATACGAGGACTTCGTGACGGCCGCCGTCGACGCGGGGATCGATCGGGCCACGATCCGGGCGCAGTTCGATCCCGAAAGCGCCGTCTGGACGCCGGTCCAGATCCGGGAGTCGTTCGAAACCGTCGAGTGGCGCTCGCCCGACACCGCCCTCCCGAGTCAGGTCGTCCGGCTGGCGGACCGGCTGGCCACCGTCGTCGACCGACTCCGCGGGGCCGAGGTCCGGATCGAGGGTGACACCGGCCGGGTGACCGACGAGGAAATCGTCCTGCCGACGTTCGATGCCGTCATCGAACACGTCAACGCCGCGATCCGGGACGGACTGGCCGCGGACGCGGTGCGGTCCTACCTCGAGCGAATGGGGTTCGAGGTCGCGACCTACGAGCCGATCGCCCACGACATCGGCGGCCGCGGCCCGGTCGACCGCGAGGCGGCACGCCGACTCCGCCTCGAGTACGCCGAGCGCCTCGAAACCGACGTTCGGCGGGCCGGACGGATACCCAGTGACTGACCGCTCGACGATCGAACCGCGACTCGCTCGCCGCGGCCGGTTCGACCCGCCACGGGCGAACGTATTACTCGCTGGCCCCGTAACCGATCGGTCACATGACCACACTCAATGACGAGACGATCATCGTCACCGGTGCGAGCAAGGGACTCGGACGCTCCATGGCGCTCGCCCTCTCCGACCGCGGCGCGAACGTCGTCCTCACGGCCCGCAGCGAGGCCGACCTCGAGGCCGTCGCCGACGAGGCGGCCGACAAGACGCTGGTGGTCCCGGCGGACGTCCGCGAGGCCGACGACGTCGACCGCGTCGTCGAAACGACCCTCGAGCGGTTCGGGCGCGTCGACACGCTCATCAACAACGCCGGCGTCTCGGGGCTCAGCTTCGGCGAGGAGCGCCGCTCGCTCGTCGAGACCGACGAGGAGGAGTGGGACACGATCATGGACGTCAACGTCAAAGGCGTCTACCTGTTCACGAAGCGGGTCCTCGAGGCGATGCTCGAGGCCGACCAGAACTCGGGCAACGTCGTCAACGTCTCCTCGGGACTGGGTCGGTACGCCATCCCCGACGCCGCGGCCTACATCACGTCGAAGTGGGGCCTCGAGGGCTTTACCCAGGCCGTCGCGCTCGAGGTCGAAGACGAGGGGATCAACGTCAATGCGATCGATCCCGGCGGCCGCGTCAACACGCGGATCTGGGAACACCTGCCCGACGACGAGCGCGAGGAGATCCTCCAGCCCGACGTGATGGACGACGCGGCCGCGCTGCTGGCGGCGCAGGGGCCAGCGGGCGTCACCGGGGAGTCGATGACCGCCGAGGAGTGGGAGGACCGGCTCGCCTAATAGTCGGCGGCACAGTCGTACGACACGTCCTGAATCGTTGTTTTCTGGTGGATGTAGACCGGCTCGGAAACGTCGACGAGAAGCGTGACGTCACCCGTTCCGTCGGCCGTAGTGGTCCCCGAACACGAGACCACGACATTGCGGGCCTCCCCTTCGGACAATGTTGTCGGTGCTTGGCTAACCTCGAGGGTGTCGTCAGACGCACCTCCGACGGTGTCGACTTCGACATTGAGGGTAGAGTAGTCGGTGACGTACCTGTTCTCGAGGGTAGCGACTGTCCGGGGTCTGTCGTATGAAAAACAGATGAAGATACAAAGATAGTTCCGCACAGTGCGCCCACCGTACTCATCCTGTATCGAGAGATATGCCTCGTCCTCTTCGGCGACGCTCACGGAGGCGTCCCGTTCGGCGACGACCTGATCGAACGCGCCGAGTTGAGCGCTGCCGAGAGCGACGCCGAGAACGATTAACAGGAGACCGAACGCGGAGATGAGTCGGTTCATGCGAGGCTGTTTCCGGCTGTCCGTTCGCGCTCGCGAGCCGTTTTTCGGTCGATACAGAACGGTTATGTATCTATAGTATTAAAGATTGATAGGAGCGCTCGAGAGTGACCACCGAATGAAACGACGCACGATTCTGGTCGGGTTGGGGGCTCTCACCGCCGGTGGTGGGGTGGCCTTCGGGACCGGTGCGTTCAGCCGGACTGAAGCCGAACGCGGTGTGACCGTGTCGACCGCAGTCGACGACGCCGCGCTGTTGCGGCTCGCACCTGGCTCCGGGGACGACGGCGGGTTCGTCACGGGCGAGAGCGACGGGACGATCACCGTCGAGATCTCCGAGGTCAATACCGGTACTTCCGATCCGGGACTAGGTGTAAACGACGGCTCCGTTACCGGGTTTCCCAAACTCATCAAGGCGGAGAATCAGTCGGCCCACGAGATCGAGTTGTCCGCGACGGTTTCTCCGACCGGCGGCGTCGTTCTCTTTCCTGACGGCGGCTTCGACGGTCCCGAAGCGATTGATCGGCTCGACGAACCCGAAAATCATGTGCTTCTCTCGCAAGAAGAGTCGGCGGAATTGGGGCTCGCGCTCGATGCCGGGTACGGAACGAGCCAGATTCCCGGGACGGTCTCTGACGGGGACTCAGTCGACCTCGAGATCAGTGCGACCGACGCCGAGACCTGATTCGTCGCATCCGTACGGTGCGTATAGCCGTTACAGTTGCCACTTCGGGTTTCCGGCGAAGAGAACGGACCGACCAACGGCTCCGCTCCGTCGGGTCGAACCGAGTTCAGTCCGTGATGAACTTGTTGTCCCGCCAGTTGACGCCGCCTTGCCCCGAGCCGGTGTCGCGGGGCCCCTCGACGACTTCGATGTCCGCGGGACGGGGTTCGCCGTCGACGATCCGGGTCGCCTCGAGGTCGCCGTCGCGTTCCGAGATGGCCGTCAGCGTCCCCTTCTCGGCGGCCTCGGCGATCTCACAGAGGACGAGGAACATCTCGTATTGCAACAGCGAGTTCTGGAGGACCGTCTCCCGGTCGCCCTTGAACGCGGCGAACTCGACGAGTTCGGACTCGATCTCCTCTTCCTCTTCCTCGTCCCAGCTGAACGACTTCTGTCGCCGCTCGTCGGGGTCTTCCTCGTAGACCCGGTTTTCCGTGACGCTGGCTTTGAGCTGGGCCGTCGGCGTGTACTTGCTGACCGACTGATCCTCGGCGACGGCCTTGAGGATCAGCGTGTTGTTGCGTCGCGTGATCTCGACGTCGTTGATTCCGTCGGGATATCTCGCCTCGTCGATGTGTTCGCGAAGGTCTTCGAGGGGCAGTTCGAGGGTCGAATGCAGCCGATATACGTGTCTGGATTCCTCTGTTGACATTGTGGGAAGGTGTGTACGGCGATAGTCGTGATCTGCTACTACGAGGGCGTGACTTATATGAGCTGCTATTAAATGCGTGAGGTATCAACTCGAGTATATGGGTCACGCCAGTGGGCCGGCCCTACGCGGTCTCGAGCGTCTCCGCGAGTTCGTCCCGTTCCTCGAGTTCCTCTAAGACGTCGGAGCCGCCGACGAACTCGCCGTCGACGAACGTCTGCGGGATCGTCTCCCAGCCGCTGTGTTCCGACAGCGCCTGTCGGTACTCGTCGAGCGAGTCGAGGACGTCGACGGTCTCGAACTCGTCGCGGTGCTGGTCGATCAGGCCCAGCGCCTTACGGGAGTAGCCACACTGGGGCATCAGCTCGGTCCCTTTCATGAAGAGGACGACCTCGTTTTCCGCGAGCGCCTCGGCGACCCGTTCGTCGACTTCGTCCTGATCGAGACCCTGGTTCGGTGGGAACTCCATACCCGTCCATAGGACGGTAAGGGGGATATGCCTTGCGTCATCGGCACTCACGAACGGCCGGCCGCGGCGGTTCGAAGCAGCCGGACTCGCTCGGGCCAAGCGTCGACGCGGATAACTGGGCGGCCTAATCGGCCGACGCCGGCGTCTCGAGGACGTCGAGTTTCTCGGCGGCGTAGCCGAAGACGTCCCGGTAGCCGTTCGGGGACATCAAGACGGGATAGAACGACTCGTCGGCGACCTGCTCGTCGCCGTCGGCGGCGGCGAAGGAATCGCCGGCCTCGACCTCGGTGAAGTTCTCGACGAACACCTCGTAGGAGTCGGCCTGTTCCTTGCTGATGACGTCCGTGAGCCGATAGATCGGGAGATCGCGCCGGACCGTATCGCCGGGTAACACGCCGACGGCGGTCAGAAACGCCCGCGTCAGCCGGTCGGCGTTTTCGGCGGCCGTCTCCGAGCCCTGGAGTCCACACTCGACCTCGACCGTGTCGATCTCGGCGAACAGTCTCCCTTCCGCGAAGTTGCTCGTCTCGACCATCGCCGTCACGGGCAACTGTGGCACGATCTCCTCGGCCGTCTCGCTGACGCCGTTGACGACGGCGAACGGTTCGGCGTGGCTCTGGGTCGAGTGCATCGAGAAGGTCAGACAGCCCTCGAGTTCGTCGACCAGTTCGGTTGCGAGGCGGCCCTCGTGGGTCGTCGCGTCCGGATCGCCGGGGAACGCACGGTTGAGGTCCTCGTCGATGAATCGAACCCGTCGCTCGAGCGCTTTCTCGTTGGCGACGATGAGCTTGACGGGCCGTTCGACGGTCGGGCGTTCGTCGAGCAGCCGTTCGACGGCCCGGACGCCACAGGGTTCGTCCCCGTGAACGCCCGCGACGACTGCGATCTCCGGCTCCCCCGACCCGAGCTGTGCGACTCTCATTGCTAATTAGTTCGGCTGAAGAGCCAAAGGCGATTCGGTCTCTCACCTGGACTGACATGGTGTCATGTCTCATGACCGAGGCGGGGAGACGGAGCAGTCGGCGAGCGACCTTACTGGTACATCCGCAACGGCTGGGCTTGCGAACTCTCCTCCCGTGCGATCGCCTGCATCTGCTGGGCCAACTGCTCTCGCTTCGCCCGGATTTCCTCGGCGCGATCGACCAGTTCGCTCACGTCGATCTCGATGTCGGCGATCGGGGCGATAGCGTCCTCGAGGAGGACGCTCGCGGCCTCGGGGTCGGGGAACTGGTGGTCGCACTCGACGACGAAGCCGAGGCTGTCGTAGCCCTCGTGGGCGGCGCGGTTGAGCAGCGCGCCCGTCGGCCCGGTGATGACGCCGTCCTCCGGCGGGGTCGCCACGTCGGTCTCCGCGAGCCGGTCCCCGGCGTCTCCGGTCTCGATCCCGTAGAGATCGGGTCGCTCGCCGTTCTCGCGCTCCGCGGGGAGGCCGCTGAGATACAGCGGGGTCGCCTCTTGCTCGACGATCCAACCGGTCAGACACTCCGCGACGCTCTCGACGGCCTTGGCGCTGATCGGCGCGTCACTTCGCAGCGCTAGCAGGTCACGGTCCTCGTCGACGTAGAGCCGGACCGGCGGTCTGACGGTTCGATCACCCTCGCGGTAGACGCCGATCCGCGGGAGCCCCTCGCAGTTGACGCTCGCGTAGTACTCCATCTCCAGTTGCTCGATGAGGTGGTCGGTCGCGATCTTGCCCACGAGGCCGACGCCCGGAAACCCTTCGACGAGCGTGGGGTCCTCGAGAGTCACCGATTCGCCGTGGACGCGGATTCCCGTCATGCTCGGACCGATGCACGTCAGCGGCTTAAAATCGGGGGCAGGGTGTGCCGACACCGTCGGCGGATTCGTGCCCGTCGCCCGCTAATTTATATCGATCGCCGCCGATGGTTCGTCCAACGATGACGACGACCGATCCGGAGTCGGGGAAGACACGGCGGGACCGCGACGCGATCGGCCGCTCCGCAGTCGCGGACGCGATCTTCGACGCCGTCGGAACCCTCTCGCTGCTGGGATTCTCGCTGCTGTTTCTAGCCGTCGGCGTGCGGGGCCTTCTCGTCGACGGATCGACGGCGGTTGCCGTCGCCGCGCTCGTCGCCAGCGTCGCGGTCGCCGGAGCGGCGTTCGAACTGGTCCCGCCGTTCCGGGACTGAGCCGGTCGGGCCGGCCGCTTCGAAACCCACAAACGCCAGTCGCGCGAACCCGCAGTCGATGGAGCCACTCGAGCGGTATCGACCGATCGTCGACGATTTCGAGGCGTTCATGGCGGCCTGTCGGCGGCCGCTCGGCAACGCCGTCCGCGTAAATACGATCAAGGCCTCGGTCGACCGGGCCCTCGCGACGCTTGAGGAAGAGGGCCTCGCGTACGAACAGGCCGACTGGAACCCCCGCGTGTTGGACCTCGAGACCGACTCGCCGGGCTCGACGTGGGCCTCGTTTCACGGCTTTACCCACGGGCAGGAGGAGGTCTCGGCGGTGCCGCCGGTCGTCCTCGATCCCCAGCCCGGCGAGCGGGTCTGGGACTGCTGTGCCGCACCGGGCGGAAAGGCGACCCAACTCGCCGCGCTGATGGACGACCGGGGAACCGTCGTCGCCAACGACAACAACCTCGGGCGGATCTCGGCGCTGCGTTTTAACGCCGAACGGCTGGGTGCGACCAGCCTCGCGGTCACGAACGCGGACGCCCGGAACTACTCGCTGTCCCGCTTCGACTTCGACGAGTTCGACCGGACGCTCGTCGACGCGCCCTGTTCCTGCGAGGGGACGATCCGCAAGAACCCCGACGCGCTCGACAACTGGTCGCCGGACCACATCTCCTCGGTCGCGGGGATCCAGAAGGGGATCATCCGTCGGGCGATCCAGGCGACCCGCGAGGGGGGGACGGTCGTCTACTCGACCTGTACTTTCGCCCCCGAGGAGAACGAGGCCGTCGTGCAACACGCCATGGACGAGGAGGACTGTCGCGTCGTCGACTTCGACCTCGAGCTGGACCACGCGCCCGGCCTGACCGAGTGGGACGGCCGGTCGTTCGACTCGAGCCTCGAGAAGGCGGCCCGGATCTATCCGCATCACAACGACACCGGCGGCTTCTTCGTCGCGAAACTGGAGGTGACCGCGTGATGAGTCACGACAACGACGGCCAGCGGTTCGATCGGCTGCCGGCCACGGCGGACGAGCGGACCGTCGAGGGCCGTGCAACTCGCGAGGAGGTCGTCGACTACTTCGCCGACCGGTTTGGGATCCCGCCCGAGACCTTCGACGCCTACACCTTCTGGGAGAAGGGCGCGGGCAAGATCTGGCTCTACGGCGGCGAGGCGTCGACGCCGCTCGAGATCGAGGCGATCGGAATGACCTGTCTCCGCACCCGCCAGGAACACTGGAAGCCCACGACCGACTTCGTCCAGCGGTTCGGCCGCGCGGCGACCGACTGCGTGATCGACCTCGAGCCCGCGGAGGCCCGCCGGTTCGCGGCCGGCGAGGATCAGGACCTGGAACGGTGGGACGGCGACTGGGGATACCTGATCGCCGCCCACGAGATCGACGGCGAACGCGAGCCGATCGGCGTCGGCCTCTACGTCCACGGCGAACTCCGCTCGATGGTGCCGAAGGGCCGCCAGCGCGACCTCGAGCCGTAGGCTGCCGGGCGGGTCGATCCGCGGCCGCAGTCGGGATCGGTCTCGACGACGACGGAGCTACGCGTCACGCGGCTGCGGTTCCGCAACGGTCGTGGCGACGTCGGAGACGACGAGTCGGATCCCGTCCCGGTACTCGGTGTCGATGTCGACGCGCCAGCCGTGTACCCGGACGAACGACCGGAGCTTCGGGAGTTTCATTCCCGACTCGGCGTCGGGGACCGACTCCCCGAACTCGAAGTACCTGTCGACGGAATCCATCGGCGGCCGTCCGTCGTCGGTGATGGTGAACCCGTTCTCGCGGAGCGCGACGGTCACCGTCTGCGCCTCGTTGAGCTGCGCGAAGGCGATCGCGTCGCGCACGAGTTCGCGAAACCGCTGGGGATCCGCCTCGAGGCTCCCGTCGGTGTCGACGGTCAGCCTCAGATCGGCCGTCTCTTCGGTCGCCCAGACGCCCCTGATCTCCGCTCCGAAGTCGACCGTCTCGAGCCGTTCGACCGTCTGTCCGTGCTTGGTCAGCGTCGTGAAGTCCTCCACCAGTTCGGACAGCCGATCGTTGGCCTCCAGGGCCGCGTCGACGGACTCGCGTTCGGTCGTTCCGGCCGAGAGCTGCCGGCGCGCGATCCCCAATCGGCCGTCGATGATCTGCAGCATGTTGCGCAGTTCGTGGGCGAGAGCGCCGGCAATCCCCTCGAGCTGGTCGTTGTGTCGCTCGAGTTCGCGCCGGCGTCGCTCCGCCTGCGTCACGTCGGTGATCCCGAGGACGCGACCGGTCGTTTCACCGAGCGTGACCGAACTGTTCGAGACCAGGTAATACCGTCGTTCGGTGCCCTCCTTGCGCTCTAAGAGTTGCTCGTCGCTCTCCGCGACGGCGGCCACCGACGGGAGGGCGGTCGACAGTCGCTCGCCGTTGGCCCCCTCGAGCTCGGGGAACGCGGCCGTCGCAGCGGCGGAGTAGTCGCGGATCCGGCCGTCGTCGTCGAGGACGATCATCGCGTCGTCGTCCGAGCCGGTATACTGGGCCGCGAGGAATCGCCGCTCGAAGACGAACAGGACGCCGACGACGAAGGCGGCGACGCCGATCGGCGCGTAAATGGCCTCGATCAGTTGCGGGACCGCGAGCGCGACCATGTCGAAGACGACCGGGACCCCGATCAGTACCGTCAGAACGGCGAGCGGACGGGTGTCGTACTCCGACTCGAGGTAGCGCTCGAACAGCATGAACAGCCCGGTCGCTGCGAGCGCGTAGGACAGTCCGGTCGCGGCCCAGTGGAGCGACTGGTGTTCGATCGCGAGATGGACGAACGGCGTCGTCCGTTCCGTGGCGGTGAAGTAGAGCCCGTGCAGCGGGTTGGTGAGTTTGACCGCGACGACCCCGAGGAAGACGCCCGCACTGAGCCGTCGCAACGTGGTGTTGCGGTGGTAGTCCCGCCCCGTGTAAGCGGAACAGAAATAGAGCCACGCCCAGACCGTGGAGAAGCCGACGGCGAGGCCGACGATATACGACGGCTCGCGCAACGGGTCCGGAAGCACGAAGAACGCGCTCTTGAGCAGCGCCCAGATGCCGGTCGTCACCAGCAATCCGACGAGCCCCCGTCGGACCGCTTCGTCGCCGACCGTTCGCGCTCGCGGGACCGCGCCCAGACAGACGAGCCCGGTCACGAGGAAGACGCTCGCGTAGCCGAGTCCGATCGGGTTCACCGGCATCGACGCTCCATGAGAACGTCCGAGACGTAGCAGTACGGGAGCAAAAACGTTCTGGCAGTCCGTCTCCGACGGCGTTGCCGTTCCGTGTCCTCACCCGGGAACCGGCGGCAGCGTCGCTTCCTCGACCCAGAACGCCTCGACCGCGCGGCCGATGTCGGCGAACTCGTCTGGATCGGTCGGTTTCGTTAGGTAAGCGTTCGCACACAGCTCGTAGCTCCGGACGATGTCCTCGGTCGCCTCGGAACTCGTCAGGACCAACACCGGCAGCGACGCGAGTTCCGGGTCGTCCTTGATCGTCTCGAGGACCTCGAACCCGCCGGTCCTGGGCAGGTTCAGATCGAGCAACATCAGGTCCACTTCGAGGCCCGCCTCGCCCGCCGCCCGTTCGTGAAGGAACTCGAGGGCGGCGTCGCCGTCGGCTTCCGTGTGCAAGCTGACATCGAACGACGTCGTCTTGAACGCCTCCTCGATCAATCGCACGTCGCCGGGGTTGTCTTCGACGAGGAGGAGGGAAATCGATTCCGTGGAGGACTGAGGGGACACGTGACTGTGTCGGGGTAATGCCTATCGGGGATTAAGCGTGACCACTAAAGACGTTGGTATCGGCCCCGGATCACGCCAGCGAGCGCCGAACGGCGGCGGCAGCACGCTCGAGTCCGTCCCGCTCGTCGGGGGCCAACTCCCACTCGACGATCTCGCCGACGCCGCCGGCGTCGAGTCGGACCGGGACGCTCACGCTGGCGTCTTCGAGCCCGTACTCGCCGGCAAGCGGGGTCGAGAGACAGACCGGCTCGTCGGTTCCGCCGTCGGCCAGTCGAGCGACGATCGTGGCGACGCCGCGGCTCGTGACCCACCGCGAGGAGTCCTCTGTGCCCCGTCGCTCGATGACGTCGTAGGGAACGTCGCGGACGTACTCGAGGACGGCCTCGCGCTCGGCCGCCGAGAGATCGATCGGCTCGCCGTCGACGGTCGCCCGCGAGAACGCGGGGACCATGTGTTCGCCGTGTTCGCCGAGGACCGGACAGGAGACGGCGGCGGGCGAGGTGTCGAACCGGCGGGCCAGTTCGTCCGCGATGCGGGCCGTCTCCGACAGGGAGTAGCCGAGGAACCGCTCGCGGGGCCAGCCGCTTGCCTCCCACAGGCGGTAGGTGACCCGATCGGTCGGGTTGGCCGCCACGACCGTCGGCGTCGGGGCGGCCTCGCCGAACCACTCGCCGATGTCGGCGGCGATCTCGAGGTTCCGCTCGAGGTTCGACAGTCGACCGCCCCGTTCGAAGCTGTCGGGGTCGCGCGCGGCACTCGCGGTGACGACGATCGCGTCGGCCGCGTCGATCGGATCGGGACCCGGGGCCGCGCTCGGATCGATCGCGGTGACGGTGCCGGGTGGGTCGTCGCCGAACGACGGGCGTCCAGCCGCGTGTGCGACGTGACACTGGGCGTGACGCAGATCCGTCGCGTGGCCCGCCGTGACCTCGGTCTGGGGATCCGCGAGCGTGACGGTCGTCTCCGGACGCTGTAGCGCGAGCGTGTACGCGACGGTGCTGCCGATCGTCCCACCACCGCCGACGACGAGGACGTTCATGGCCGGGCTATCGGCGCGGGCACTTGTAACTGGGCCGGGGCGTTGTCACCCGGCGGGAGCCGTCAGCGCTCGACGAGCGTCCCGCCGGCCAGCCCGTCCCACTCGACGCGATACCCCAGCCGCGAGAGGACGGCGCTCGCGTCGGCGATCCCGTGCCCCTCGAGGACCGCCTCGGCGTCCTCGAGGGCCATCCCGGCCTCGATCTCGTCGGCCAGCGACTCGAGGACGGCCGGTCGGACGAGCGTCCGGCCGACGCGCTCGTGGTCGGGCACGGCGATGTCCGCCAGCGCGTCCGCGCTGACGCCGTGGCGCTCGGCCAGTCGCTCGAGTGCGATCGCGTCCTCGTCGGGCCGGAGTTCGTCGGGCAGTCGGGCCGCGCTTTCGGCGACCAGCTGGCGTTCGTACTCCCGGAGGACGCCGGCGACGTCTTTGACCCGCACCGTTCCCGAGTAAGGGATCGCCCGGTGGTCGCGGGCCGCGATCTCCTCGCCGACGCCCAGCGACTCGTCGACGGCCACGAGCATGTCCACGTCCTCGAGGTCGGCCAGCTGCGAGAGTTTCTTCTCGACGTATTCGGGGGTCCAAAAGCCCATGATCTCGAAGTAGAGCCGGAAGTCGCCGTAGGCGTAGTCGAACGCGAAGTCGGGGATCATCACCCGCGTCCCGGTCGCGAGCGGTTCGGGCTCGCGCACGAGGTCCCAGTCCAGATTCAGATTCGTGAAGCGGGCGGCGAAGTCCGCTTCGACGCCGCTGTCGAACGAGACCTCCGCGACCGGCTCGGCGTCGGGTACCCGAACGGGATCCTCGTGGGAGAGCGAGAGCGTCCGCTCGGTCCCGCGGTCGTCGACCGTCGCCTCGAGCGACCACCGCTCGCTTTTCGCGACGGTCCGTAACAGTCGCGCGAAACGGGTCCCGTACCGTCGCGTCGCCCGGAAGAGCCGGGTCGGGCCCGTCACGACGACCTCTCGTTCGGCGATCCCGTCCCCGTCCGCGAGATCGCCTCCCGTCGCGTCCCCGCTTGGCGCGGACTCGCCCTCGAGTCGCCGGATCTCGTACAGCAGGCGCAGGCGCTTGATCGCCGAGATCAGGGCCTTCGGATCGCTCGAGCGAACCCGGAGTTCGGTCGCGTCGAACAGCGCCGTCTGTGCCAGCGACAGGTTGTACTGGTCGAGCAGTCCGTCCGGCTCCCAGCGCGAGTCGACCGCGGTCAGGACCTGCCGCTCCTCGAGGTCGGCGTACAGCGCCGTCTCGAGATCGTCCGCCGAGACGTCCAGCGACTCGCCCGCGCGGATCAGCGCCATCGCCCGCTCGTCCTCGGTGACGACGCCGACCGCCTCGGCGGCCTCGAAGGCGGCCCGGCGGGCCCGCTCGGGGTCGATCGCCGCGTCGGTCTCGAACGTCGCCTCGCGCTCGAGCAGCGCCGAGAGGCCGCGAACGAGTTTGAAGTCGTCGGCCCCGTTCTCCAGGGTAGTCAGCGCGTCCTCGAGGTCGCCGCGGGGTTCGCCGACGTGGCCCTGATAGGTGCCGAGGACGCTCGCCGCGAGCGGGCGTTGGTCGCGGCCGGCGAACTGCGGGTGGTAGCCGCCGCCGGCCCGCGAGACGCGCAGCAGGTCCTTCGTCAGCATTCGTCCGATGTCGGCGCGGCACCGGCAAAAGTGACCCGGACGAAGACCCGGCGATCGCCCTCGCCGACGGGGCTCAGGCGCTGATATTACGGCGGTTCGGTTCCACCCTCCGGTATGGACGATTCGTCGCTCCGGATCGCGTACGAGACCCACGACGGGGTTCGGGAACTGGTCGACTGCCTGGTACACGCCCTCGAGTCGATCAGTATCGACTTCGATCGCTGGGACGAACAGTACGTCAAGGGCCCCGGGATGTACGTCGCCGTCGTCGTCGGCCCGTCGGTCGCGGAGTTCGCATACCCGATGGGCGACAACACGTGGCCGACGGACCGCTGTCGCGACGTCCGTCTCGACCTCGACGCCTTCTACGAGACGGCCCGGGAGGTCGCGAGGACCCGCGACGGGGCCGTCGTCGTCAGCGTCGACGGCGTCGTTCAGGAACAGCTGATCCGGTTTACCGACCTCTCACCCGACGAACTCGAGTGCGGGGGAGGGGACCCGGACGACCCCGGCTACGAGGACTGGATGGGGTCGCGCCACATGAGCGCGCTGGACACCTCGCGGCGGCCCGACGTGGTGTCGACGCTGACGCTGAGCGAGGAGACCGGCCGCGTGACCCGCTTCGAAGACGGCTCGTTCGTGACGACCGAGCGAGGGGACCTCGGCGGGGAGTGGAACGTGGACGATACCCACTGAAGCGACGCGGCAAGAACACCCGGGCCGGATCGCGGGAGCGTGCCGCCTCGAGCGTGGGCCGATGTGGACTCCAACGGTCTCGGAGTCGCTTGATTCGATCGGTGACGACCCGCCGCGGGGCCCCTTCGGCGCGTCACTCCCGCCGTCGGGCGGCGATCCGTTGCTCGCCGGTATCGGCTGTGATGACCTCGTAGAGGACCGCCCGGCCGCCGTCGGCCGTCGGGCGGAGGATCCGCCCGAGTCGCTGGACGAACTCCCGTTCGCTACCGCTGCCCGAGAGGACGACCGCGACGTTCGCGTCGGGGACGTCGACGCCCTCGTCGAGGACGTTCGAGGTCGCGATCCGGGTATAGCTCCCATCGCGGAACCGCTCTAGAATCTCGCGACGCTCCGCGGCCCCGGTCCGGTGGGTGATCGTTGGGATGAGGAACCGCTCGCTGACGTCGTATGCGAGGTCGTTGTGGGCCGTAAAGACGATGACCCGATCGTCCCGGTGGTCGTCGAGGATCCCCGACAGCGCCTCGAGTTTGGCCTCGCTGCTGAACATGATCTCCCGTGCGCGCTGGCGCGCGAGCAGCGCCTCGCGGGCCTCGGGGTCCGACCCCGACCGCTTGACCAGTTCCTGGTAGTCCGAGCCGCTTCGCATCTCGATGTTCGAGCTCGCGAGGTAGTCGGTGAACGTCTCCTGATTTCGTTCGTATTCCTCGCGCTCCTCGGGGGTGAGCGACACTGCGAGGCGCTTGAGGTCGTAGGCTGCGAGGTGGTCCCCGGCGAGGTCGTCCACGTCGACCTGGTGGACGAGCGGCCCGACGAGGTCCTCGACGACCTCGTGGGCACCGTCGGGGCGCTCGAAGGTCGCGGTCAGGCCCACGCGTGCGGGGGCGGCGAGCAGTCGCGCGATAGCGCGGTACCCCTCGCCACCGAGGTGGTGGGCCTCGTCGAAGACGGCAAATCCGAACCGGTCACCCACCGAATCGGCCTTCAGATACGCCGAATCGTACGTCGAAACGGTGAGCGGCTCGAGTCGCTGCTCACCGCCGCCGAAGCGTCCGATCGGCGTGTCGAACTCGCGTTCGAGTTCCCGCTCCCACTGCTCGAGGAGGTCGATCGTCGGGACGACGACCAGCGTCGGGACCGAGAGCCGCTCGATCGCCTTCAGGGCGATGACGGTCTTGCCGCTGCCGGTCGGGAGTTCGAGCACGCCGGCGGGCGCTCGAGCGGGCGACTCGAGGCCGGGGGCGGCGGCCCAGCGGTCGGTCTCGAGCCACGCTTCGAGCGCCCGTTCCTGGTACGGCCGGAGTTCGTAGGCTGACGCGAGGTCTCCGACGGACTCGAGATCGAGGACCCGGTCATCGACCGCGGCGTCGGCCCGCCACAGCGCCGCCCGCAGGTCGGCGTAGCGGTAGGCAGGGACGCGCCAGCAGCCGGTTCGGGAATCGGCCTCGAGTTCGGGGACCGACTCCCGGAGCGACGACGGCGAGAGCGGTGCCGTCTCGAGGCCGTCGATCCGGACCGTCCCGTCTTCGTACCGGCACTCGATCGTGGTCGGGTCGTCGTTCGGACTCCGCGTCACGCGTCCCAGTCGGGGGCAGATACACATATACGGTCGGGTACTCGCGCCGGCGAAAGCCAGGACGAGCCCGCTCGAGCGGGCGGGCCGCGACGACGCCAGCGACTCCGACACGGGTACCTCAACCCTTTTATTACCGCTGTTCGTTGACAGCCATATGAGCGAAGACGAGGGCACGGAGACGTCCGCCCAGGGTGTCCCGTCCGAGGAGGAATCCGACGACGGCGAGACGGCCGCGGCGGACCCCGACATCTCGACGGATGGGGAATCGGAGCCGGCTCCCGACGCCGAGGAGTCGGACGCGGAACCCGCGGAAACCGACGACGAGCGCCGGGCGACGACCGACGCCGACGGGGACGCTGCCGAGGGCGAGTCGGCCCCCGAGGCGGACGAGACCGGCGCGCCCGAGACCAGCGAGGACATCCAGCGACTCCTCGATCGGGTCACCGAGTACGACGACGACCTCGCACGCCAGGTCAGCTCGATCGTCGACGAGGCCCGCGACCTGAACGGCACCGTCAAACACCAGCGCGAGGAACTCGAGGACCTCGAGCAACGCATCGAGTCACAGGCCGAGACCATCGGCGAACTGCAGGACGAACTCGAGGCCCGGGACGACCGACTCGAGGAATACGAGGAGGACGTCGAGGATTTGAAGAGCCGGCTCAAGCGCAAGCAGGCGGACTTCCAGAACTACAAGAAACGCGCCAAGAAGCGCCAACAGCAGATCAAAGACCGCGCGACGGAGGATCTCGTCGAGCGGCTCATCACCGTCCGGGACAACCTCAAACGCGCCCTCGAGGAGGACAGCGACGACGTCGAGAGTCTGCAGGAGGGCGTCGAGATGACGCTCAAGGAGTTCGACCGCATCCTCGAGGACGAGAACGTCGCCGAGATCGACCCCGAGCCCGGTACCGAGACCGATCCCCAGCGCCACGAGGTCATGATGCAGGTCGACAGCGACCAGCCCGAGGGGACGGTCGCCGACGTCTACACGCCCGGCTACGAGATGGGTGACAAGGTCATCCAGAACGCGCAGGTGACGGTCTCGAACGGGGAGTTCGCCGACGACGAGGCCTCGAGCGACGACACGGCCGCCGGTTCGGACGGCGATGCTGACGGCTCGAGCGACGACGCCGACGGGTCCGGGGCCGACGGGTCCGGGGCCGACGGGTCCGGGACCGACGAGGACCCGGCCGAGTCCGACGACGGGGCGGCCGACGACGGCGAAGACGACGACGCAGCGGCGATCGAACTCGGCGGCGAAGTCGCCGACGACGCGGCCGACGAGGAGTAACCCCACACTCCCGGATCGTCTCCGTTCCGACCCGACGTGTCGGCTCGGTAATTGGCTGTGTGTCGGTCGGTGCCGTTCTCACGACGGACCGACCGATCTCCCCGCTCGTTTTTACTGCGACCCAACTGACGCGAGCGAGCCGCTACGTCCCCGTATCGGGCTTTAATTCGACAGTCGCGCCCGGCTAGTAACCTTTAAAACAAAGTGCGCACAATACCCCTCCACGATGGCGAGCAACAAAATTCTCGGAATCGACCTCGGTACGACGAACAGCGCGTTCGCGGTGATGGAAGGCGGCGATCCGGAGATCATCGTCAACTCCGAAGGCGAACGGACGACTCCGTCCGTCGTCGCCTTCTCCGACGACGAGCGACTCGTCGGGAAGCCGGCCAAGAACCAGGCCGTCCAGAACCCCGAAAAGACGATCCAGTCGATCAAGCGCCACATCGGCGAGGAAGATTACACCGTCGAGATCGACGACGAGGAGTACACGCCCGAGGAGATCTCGGCGATGATCCTCCAGAAGATCAAACGCGACGCCGAGGACTATCTGGGCGACGAAGTCGAGAAAGCCGTCATCACGGTCCCCGCCTACTTCTCCGACCGACAGCGCCAGGCGACCAAAGACGCCGGCGAGATCGCCGGCTTCGAGGTCGAGCGCATCATCAACGAGCCGACGGCCGCCTCGATGGCCTACGGCCTCGAGGACGATCAGGATCAGACCGTCCTCGTCTACGACCTCGGCGGGGGGACCTTCGACGTCTCGATCCTGGATCTCGGCGGCGGCGTCTACGAGGTCGTCGCGACCAACGGCGACAACGACCTCGGCGGTGACGACTGGGACGAGGCCATTATCGACTGGCTCGCCGCGGAGTTCGAGGACGAACACGGGATCGACCTCCGCGAGGACCGCCAGGCCCTCCAGCGGCTCAAAGACGCCGCCGAGGAGGCCAAGATCGAACTCTCCTCGCGCAAGGAGACCGAGATCAACCTGCCGTTCATCACGGCGACCGACGACGGCCCGATCCACCTCGAGGAGTCGCTGACCCGCGCGAAGTTCGAGTCGCTGACCAGCGACCTCATCGAGCGGACCGTCGAGCCGACCGAGCAGGCCCTCGAGGACGCCGGCTACGAGAAAGACGAGATCGACGAGGTGCTGCTCGTCGGCGGCTCGACGCGGATGCCCCAGGTCGGCGAGAAGGTCGAAGAGCTGACCGGCAAGGAGCCCCAGAAGAACGTCAACCCCGACGAGGCCGTCTCGCTGGGCGCGGCGATTCAGGGCGGCGTGCTGGGCGGCGAAGTCGACGACATCGTCCTGCTGGACGTGACCCCGCTCTCGCTGGGGATCGAGGTCAAGGGCGGCCTCTTCGAGCGACTCATCGAGAAGAACACGACGATCCCGACCGAGGAGTCGAAGATCTTCACCACCGCGGCGGACAACCAGACCACGGTTCAGGTCCGGGTCTTCCAGGGCGAGCGCGAACTGGCCGAGGAAAACGAGATGCTCGGCGAGTTCCACCTGACCGGCATCCCGCCGGCCCCCGCCGGAACGCCCCAGATCGAGGTCACCTTCTCCATCGACGAGAACGGCATCGTCAACGTCTCCGCCGAGGACAAAGGCAGCGGCACCACCGAGGAAATCACCATCGAGGGCGGTGCCGGCCTCTCCGACTCCGAGATCGAGAAGATGCAGCGCGAAGCCGAGAAACACGCCGAAGAGGACCAGCAAAAGCGCCAGCGCATCGAGGCCCGCAACAACGCCGAGGCGACGATCCAGCGCGCCGAGACGCTGCTCGAGGAGAACGACGAGCAGGTCGACGACGACCTGCGCGCCGACATCGAGGCCGAGATCGAGGAGCTCGAGGCGACGATCGACGACGACGAGGCCGACGCCGACGACATCGAGGCCGCGACCGAGAGCCTGAGCGAGGAACTGCAGGAGATCGGCAAGCAGGTCTACCAGCAGGAAGCCGGTGCGGGCGCTGCCGGCGCTGGCGGTGCGGCCGGCGGCGCAGCGGGTGCCGGCGGTGCCGGAATGGGCGGCATGGGCGGCGGTCCGAACCCCGGCCCTGATGCGGGTGCTGCCGGCGACGAGGGCGAGGAGTTCGTCGACGCCGACTTCGAGGACGTCGACTTCGAGGAAGACGACGAGGAGTAACGAGCCTTCCTCACCTTTCGGGCGTGGTCTAACGACCCCGGGCTTGGTTCCGTGATTCCGTTGCTATCAGATCTGTTCGCCCCGTGCTGAGTGATGGATCTGTTTTGTAGTCCGGACTGTGATAATATTCTTATGTATATGCGGATTAGAATACGGTATGAATACCCGTCGGTTGCTGCTCGCTTCGATAGGCGCTCTTGGCAGCGCTCCCCTCGGTGGTTGCTCTCTTCGCACGAGCAAAGACACCAATCGGCACTACGTAGATATGCTAAACGGCAGTGACAAATCGCACACGTTCATAGTCACTGTTTCCAACGAAAGCGGCGAAGAAATCTTCGGCGAAGTATACGATCTAGAGCCGCTTACCGGCGACGAAAACCAGATAATCGAAGGTACTCCTGCAGAATTTTCTGTTGCTATCGATGATAATAAACCCGAGGTCTTCCACTGGGATCCGCAAGTGGGTACTGACCCTCATTCTGACGAGTGTTCCGAAGGAACATCTACAAGCTTAACAATCTATTACAATATGCAAGAAGGTGAAGGTCTGAAACCGAGCTACGGCTGTGAGACGGTTACTGATTAAAAATGATCCCGACTACTTCGATTCAGCGGAGTTGTTTGTGATAGTGTCGCCTCGCAGGCAGCCTCTGAATTATCGCGAGCGAACTGAGTGAGCGAGCGGGCCGACGACCGATGTGAAGGCTCGCTATGCGAGCCGAAACGGAGGGTGGAGTGCTTTTGATCAACCTTTTGCCGAGCGACCGAGCGAAAGCGAGGGAGCGCAGAGCAAAAGGTTGTGGTGGAACGGTCGTTTCAAGTGGTTCAGACGAGTATCGGTTGCACAACGAATGAGCGAGGACTTCTACGACGTACTCGGCGTGAGCCCCGACGCCTCGACGGAGGAGATCAAGCAGGCGTATCGGACGAAAGCCACTGAGTACCACCCCGACGTCAGCGACGACCCCGACGCCGAGGAGAAGTTCAAGAAGATCCAGAAGGCAAAGCAGGTCCTGACCGACGAGGAGAAACGCGAGGCCTACGACCAGATGGGCCACGATCGCTACGAGCAGGCCGAGAAACACGGCTTCGACGCCAGCGAGTCCGGCGGCGCGGGCGGTATGGGCGGCGGCCCGTTCGGCGGCGGCATGGGCGGTGGCGGTATGGGTGGTATGGGCGGCGGTGGCGGCGGCCTCGGCGACCTCTTCGAACAGGTCTTCGGCGGCGGTGGCGGCGGTCGCGGCCGCCGTCGCCCCCGCAAGGGCCGCGACCTGCGAACCGAACTCGAGATCGACTTACAAGAGGCCTACGAGGGGGCAGAAAAGCAGTTCTCGCTCGAGCGGCCCGAGGAGTGTGACGTCTGCGAGGGCGAGGGCCACCCGCCGGAGGCCGACGCCGAGACCTGTCCGGAGTGTCAGGGCCGCGGGCAGGTGACCCAGGTCCAGCAGACGCCGCTCGGTCGGGTCCAGCAGACGACGGCCTGTCCCCGCTGTGAAGGCGAGGGGACGCTGTACTCCGAGACCTGCGGCGAGTGTCGCGGTGAGGGCTACGTCCGCACCGAGGCGACGCTGACCGTCGAGGTCCCGGCCGGCATTCAGGAGGGCCAGACGCTGCGGATGGAAGGCGAGGGCGCGCCCAGCCCCGACGGCGGCCCCCGCGGCGACCTGCTGATCGACGTCTCGATCCGCGACCACGAGGAGTTCGAACGCGAGGGCGACGACCTGCGCTACCGACTGCCCATCTCGTTCCCGCAGGCCACGTTCGGCGACACCGTCGAGGTCCCCACCCTCGAGGGCGGTGCCGAGTTCGAGATCCCCCAGGGAACCCAGAGCGGCGAGACCTTCCGCCTCGAGGGCAAGGGGATGCCCCGACTGCGCGGTCGCGGACAGGGCGACCTCTACGTCAAGGTGCAGGTCGTCACCCCCGAGAGCCTCAACGAGGACCAGCGCGAGGCCCTCGAGGAGTTCGCGGAGGCCGGCGGCGACGAGATCGAGGTCAAGGAAGGCTTCTTCGAGAAGATCAAGCGGGCGTTCTGAACCGACGACAGTCCGGTCGGGTCCTCGTCTCGAGTCGGACAGTAGCGGCGCGGGGTTCTCAGTCGACGCCGAGTTCGTCGAGCAGGGGGTGTACGGACCGAACGCTCCTCCGTCGATGGCTTCGGTATGTGAACTACCCCTCTCAGTGTCGGCGAGGTCGACGCGGTTATTCGGATCCGTTGGCCACTCGCTGCGGATATCCGTTCGGCCTGATGAGTGTCGTGATAACAACCAACACGTGTTATACTCATCGCGACCGAACGACCGCGTGGAATACCATGACAGAACAACGAATCTTGCTCCTCGCGGGCGACTTCGTCGAGGATTACGAGGTTATGGTCCCGTTTCAGGCGCTCGAGATGATCGGCCACGAGGTCCACGCCGTCTGTCCGGAGAAGGCGGCCGGCGACACCTGTCCGACGGCGGTCCACGACTTCGAGGGCGATCAAACGTACACCGAGAAACCGGGCCATCAGTTCGAACTGACCCACGACTTCGACGCGGTCGAGCCGTCCGAGTACGACGCGCTGGTGGTCCCGGGCGGGCGCGCGCCGGAGTACCTCCGGACCTACGACGAGGTCCTCGAGATCACGCGGCACTTCTTCGAGGCGGACAAACCCGTCGCGGCGCTGTGTCACGGCCTCCAGATCCTCGCCGCGGCGGACGTCCTCGAGGGTCGAACCTGTACCGGGTATCCGGCGCTCGAGGCCGACGTCCGGGGCGCCGGCGCGGAGTGGACCGGCGAGGTGACCCGCGACGGGAACCTCGTGACGGGACAGGCCTGGCCCGATCACCCCGAGTGGCTCGCCGAATTCCTCGAGGTCCTCGGGACCGACGTAGATCACGCCGAGCCGGCGGCCGCCGACGACTGAGCCGGAGTATTGTCGCTGTTTACCGGTGTCCCCGCAGGACGGTCGCGGGTACACCGGTACTGACTGACGGGAAACCGGATGAGGCGGGCGACGCGACCGAACCCCGCCGTATAGCGGGAGTCGAAGGCGAGACGGACGACGCGAGTCGGCGTGCTTTTTCCCCCGCGGTCCCCAGTCTCGAGCATGAACGTTGGGACGGTCGACGACCTGCTCACCCGCGAACTGCGGGACGACCGGATCGCCCTCGTCGACGCGACGGGGCGGGAGTACGACTACCACTGGCTGTGTACGACCGCGTGGAAGGCCGGCAACTTCCTGCGCCACTCGGGCGTTCGCGAGGGCGTCACCGTCGGCGTCGTCGGCGACGGCCCCCTCGCCCTGCTGGCCTGCTTGGGCACGACGCTGCTCGAGGGGACCACCCGATTCGACCCCCCGACCGACCTCGCGGGCGAGGACGACTTCCGGACGCTCGTCGCGCCCGTCAGCGCGCTCGAGTCCTACGACCTCCCACAGGGGGCCCAGCGGGTCGGGTACGGTGACGAGCCCGACGCCCCGGACGTCCATCACTTCGACGCGGGACTGTGGAGCGAGAACCCGTCGTTCCCGCCGCTCTCGATCGACCCGAACACCGCGATCCTGACCGACGGCGAACGGACGGTCACGCACGGGCAGGCCCTCGAGGCCGCACACGGCGTCCTCGAGGAGTCCGACCTCGCGGCCGACGACCGCGTCGTGATCCGAGAACCGCTGTCTGACCCCCGGACCGTCGTCGCGGGCGTGATCGCGCCACTGCTCGCGAAGGCCGTGATCGTGCTGCCGGGCGACGCAAACGGCGGTGAGAAACTGGGCGACTACGCCGTCTCGAGCGCCGCCGACGCGTCGGTTCCGGAGTCGGGTCGGATCGATCTCGAGTCGGTGTCGCTCCGCGAGGACTGATCACGGGACGTTCGACAGCCGATCATCGAGTTCCGCCGTCGTGGTCCACGAAAAGCACCGGTTCAGCGATTCGAGGTGAACGAGCGAATCGGTTATCACGCCGCTGTACGACGGCGTCCGACCGCCGAGTTCGGTCTCTAGATACGACTCGAGATCTCGTACAGAGATGGCCAGTCCTCGATCGCAAGCGCGTTCAGCGAGCGCGGCGAGTTCCCCGTCGAGATCGTCGGCGTGATAGGCCAGTTCGACGGCTCGAGCGAGGACCGCGTCTCGCGTCGTGAGTAGTGACTCGTCGTCGTACCGTTCCTCCCGCGCCCGAGGGAAGAGATACGTGCGCTCGAGCAGCGTCGGGCGTTCGACGCGTCCGAACTCGGCGACCGCCCCGCCGGTGTCGTGTTCGAGAACCAGCGGAATCGAGTCCGCGTAGAGGGCGTGGAGGAAGAAATTCACTTTGAGAGCTGGCACGTCGTCCGACACGTTCAGATCAGGCTGCGTGGCGAGCAGGTACGCGTAGGCGTCGTGCCGATGATTCAGCACGTCGAGTACCTCGTCGAGACGGTACTTGAACGGCGACTCGTAACTGCCCAGCACGAAATACGTCGAATGCGGACCGAAGAGGTGTTCGTGTCGCTCTCGCATATACGAGAGGAGTCGTTCGCCGTCCGCCGGATCGAGTTCGACTCCGTAGAGGACGTCGTTCAGAACGAAGTCCGTGAGTTCGTCGGTGCGCTCCGGTATTTTATCCATGCAGACCGGTATGGGAAAAGAATCTAATAACCATACTGGTCTAACGTAGGGAAGTCTATCCCGTGTTCTTATGTGAGCCGGCATCGTACATCTGGATACCATGGCCGATATCTCCGCGCGGTCGGACGCCGACCGCGAGGAAAACCCCTTGGAGCGACAGCGAGAGCTGATGGCGTTGCTGTCACAGGAAACGCGACACGGCATCGTTCAGGCGCTTCTGGGGCATCCGGAGCATCTCGCGTCGGTGGACGAAATCAACCACTTCGTCCCGAGTAAATCGAAAAAGACCGTCGAAGAGCAGATAGACGTACTCGTCGACGCTGACATTCTCGAGAGCTACGAGTACCCCCCGAACAGGGACCGGCGCGGCCTGCCGTGGAAGTTCTACGGCTTTACCGAGTACGGTACCGGTGTCCTCGGGGACTTCAACTACCTGAAGGGCGTCCCGATGGCGAGAGCCGTTCACCGGAAAACGCGAACGCCCGAGAAGATCGAGCGCCACGAAACGGCCCCGCGACCGCCGCTCCCGGCACCGGTCCGTGCGACGTTCCGACTCGACGAGGAAGCGGACTGAGACGGGCTACTGTACGTCATTTTCGGGGCGACCGCGACACGGCCTGCGGTCGCACCGGTACATCGGTACGGCAAACCGTATGAGTCACAGCTGCCGGTACAGCAGTCCCTCGAGGGCCGGTCCCGAGAGGACCTCGTTCCGGACCTGCCCGACGTCGTCCAGCGAGGCGGCGGTAGGTGTAGGCCGGCGTCCGGCGGACGTCACAGTCGACGCCCAGCGCCTCGACACGCCGTTCGACCGTCTCGATTGCCGCTTCGTTCGCCGCGGCGTACTGGCGCGCTTTCTCCGTCCCGAACTGCGAGACGAGCCGGTCGTAGCACAGCCCGTGCTGGACGGTGAGCTTCGCCGTCGTGTGTCCGGTCGTCCCCTCGGCGATCCGGTCGGCCTCGAGGACGGCGACCGATCGGCCGGCGTCCTGTAGTTCGATCGCGGCGCTCAGGCCGGTGATCCCGCCGCCGACGACGGCCGCGTCGACGGTGAGTCCGTCCTCGAGCGGGCCGTACTCGGTCGTCGGGGTCGTGGCGAGCCACAGCGACTCGGGACGCGGGGACTCGGTTGGGTTCGGGTTCGACATCGGGATGCGGATCGGGCTCTCCACACCCAGACAAAAGGACTGGGGGTGGGCGCGGGGTCAGGTCAGGACGACGCCGCGGAGCCGACTGGTCCCGAGACCGACGGCGGCGAGGCCGGCGATTGCCGCGGCGGCGACGAAGACGCCCTCGACGCCAGCCAGGGGGACGAGCGTCCCGAACAGGACCGGCGAGAGGAACTGCCCGGTGTAGCCGAAGGAGGCGACGTAGGAACTGAACTGTCCCTGTCGGTCCGGCGGTGCGAGGGCTTCGACCCACGCGAACGTCGACGGGAAGACCAGTCCGATCCCGAGTCCGAACAGGACCACCGGTAGGGCCGCGCCCGCGGCGGTCTCGACGATCGTCGCGGTCGCGAGCCCGCCGGCCCAGAGGCCGAAGGCCGCGAGGACGAGCGTCGACCGGTCGGCGTAGCCGAGCAGTCGGTCGTAGGCGATCGCCGAGACGCCGCCCGCGGCGCCGTTGGCGGCCAGATAGAGGCTGATCCGGAGCGACGAGGTCACGCCGATACCGGAGAGCAG
Source organism: Natrinema mahii (assembly GCA_000690595.2). GTDB lineage: Archaea > Halobacteriota > Halobacteria > Halobacteriales > Natrialbaceae > Natrinema > Natrinema mahii. The sequence goes on from JHUT02000006.1 coordinate 88,932, forward strand.
CTGGGGGTAGTAGACGACGATCACGTACAGCAAGGCGTTCGCCCCGAAGTACAGCAGGTAGACCAGTGGAAGCGCCGGCCGGTCGCGGAAGACCGCGAGGACGCCCCCGGTTCCCGTTCCGGTCTCGCCGTCCCGGCCGCTCCCGTTCGCGGCCGTCTCGGGGTCGTCGCTCGAGGCCGCCACCTCGGGAACCGTCGCCGCGGCCAGCAGGCCAAGCGGCACCGCGACGAGATAAATGCCGAACGGGGCGTTCCACGCGAGGGTCCCGACGGCGCCGCCGACGAGCGGCCAGACCGCCGCGCCGGCGCTGTTCGCGCTGCTGCGATAGCCCAGCGCGCGCTCCATCGCCTGCCCTTCGTAGAGATCGTAGATGAGGACGGTCACCGACGTGTACACCGCGGCGGTCCCGAGCCCGAGGACGACGCGGGAGGCAAGCAGCGGGACGAACGAATCGACGAGCAGCCCCGCGCCGCCGCCGAGACCGTAGACGAACAGGCCGCCGACGAAGGGGCGACGCGGCCCGATCCGGTCGACGAGCGATCCCACGAGCGGGCTCGCGAGGACGATCACGCCGCCGTGGGTGGTGATGATCAGTCCGGCCGCGGACCCCGACACCCCGAGTTCGTCCCGTATCTGGGGGACGATCGGGCCGAGGATCGCCCCGGCCATGACCGTCAGCGTCGCCGCAGCCACCACGACCCAGAGCGTCCGTCGGCGCTGTGTCGACGTTGCCACTGGTCGGCTCTCCGAAGGGAGCGCCCAACAGGATTGTGATCGCGGCCGGCGCTGCCGGCGGGACGGCGTCGACTCGACGGTGACGGGCTTCGGCCACGAGCAGTCCCGAACGATCCCACGGTGTCAGGACAGGTTCGTGACGTCGCTCGCCGCTCGGCCCGTCGATTTCAAGGTCCGCCCCGTCGAACGGAGTGGCGTGCAACTCGAGTGCGTCTTCTTCGGCCCCTTCCGCGACGCGGTCGGCGAGAAGACCGTTCGCTACGAGACCGAAGCCGAGACCGTCGGCGATCTCCTGACCGACCTCGAGGCGGCGTTTCCGGGCCTCGAGGGGGAACTCGTCGCCGACGACGGAGCGGGGCTGGCCGGGGACACGGTCGTCACGAAAGCGGGGCGCAACGTCGTCCACCTCGAGGGGCTCGAGACCGAACTCGAGCCCGACGCGGTGATCCGGCTGGTGCCGTCGGTTTACGGCGGCTGACGGAGGCCGGCAAAAGTCCGTACAGCGACGGCTCAGTCGGCCGACGGTGCGGGCGGCGACTCGATCGCGCGGGTCGGTACCGTCCCGTCGTCGTTCCAGCCACGGGCCGCGTAGTACTCGTCGATCGCGTCCTCGAGGTCGGGGATCTCGTAGGGGAGACTGTCGTCCGCCCGGTCGAACCCCCGCCGGTTGTTGAAGTGGCGCTCGAGTTCGACGGTGCGGGCCCCCACCTCGAGCAGGCGCTCGTAGTCGGCGTCGAACAGCGCCTCGAGGCGCTCGGGGGTGGCGTAGTCGCGCCCGAAGACGCAGACGATGCCGGTGTCGAGGAAGGCGGCGAGATCCTCCCGCTCGACGAGGCGCTCGGCCTTTCCGAGCGTCCCCTGCGGGTCGAGTTCGCCGCTGTACTCCAGCGAGAGCATGCTGGCGTAGAGGTGGTCGGCGCCGCGGTTCGCGACGGCGTAGGACAGCCCCTGGCCGTGGAGGACGCGGCCGTCGTGGGCGGCGAACTCCATGCCCTTCACGGTATAGTTCTCGACCCCCAGCTCGTCGTGGGCGCGGTCGACCCCCTCCGCGAGCAGGTCGCCGATCCCCTCCCGGTGGGCGATCTTGTCGGTGATCTCGTGGGCGAGATCGGCGTCGCCGAACGCGTCCTCGCTCTCGAGGTAGGCCGCGACCGTGACGCCCGCGGAGATGGTGTCCATCCCCAGCGTGTCACAGAGTTCGTTCGACTGCATGACGTCGACGATATCGTCGACCCCCTGCATGGAGCCGAAGGCGTAGATCGTCTCGAACTCCGGCCCCTCGGTCTCGAGGCCGGTCTCCTCGTCGCGGGTCGGGAGCTTGCAGGCGTAGGCACAGGCCGAGCAGGCCCCTTTCTTGTACTTCTTCGCCTCGACGGCGTCGCCGCCGATGTCGGCGGCCCCCTCGAACTCGTACTCGCGGAAGTACCGCGTCGGTAGCGCGAAGTTGTCGTTGATGAACTCGGTGCCGCCCGCGGTGCCTTGACTGCGCATCCGGTCGTCAGCCGTCGCGGCCTCGCGGTGGATCTCCGACTCCGGCGGGTCCGGGATCTCGACCGGTGGCTCGGCGTCGCCCGCGAAGGTGACGCACTTGACGTTTTTCGCGCCCAGTATCGCGCCGAGGCCGCCGCGGCCGAAGGCCCGCGAGTCGAAGGTCATTACCGAGGCGAATCGCACCCGATTCTCCCCTGCCGGCCCGATCGCGATGCAGTGTTCCGGACCCAGATCGTGATGCTCGTTCATGTACTCGGACGTCTCGGGGACCGTGGCCCCTTCGAGGTCGGGCACCGGCTCGAACTCGACGCCCGAGTCCGTGACGTGGACGGCGAGCAGTTCGTCGCTCTCGCCGACGACCTCGAGCGCGCTGATCCCGGTCCCGACGAAGTTCCGCGAGAGATACCCCCCGGCGTTGGCCGAGACGAGGCCGTCGGTCAACGGCGAGAGCCCGGTCATGTTCATCCGACCGGTAAAGGACATCCGCGACTGCTGGAGCGGGCCGGTCGACACGTAGACCCGGTTCTCCGGACCGAACGGGTCGGCGTCGAAGGGGATCCGTTCGTGTGCAAGCGCCGTCGCGGCCGCTCGACCCCCGATCGCGTCCGCGAGCAGTTCGTCGATTGCCGTCCGGTGTGCGGTCCGCTCGCCCACGTCGACGGTGAGCAGCGGGCCTTCAGCGTGAAGCATGATACGCAATAGCAGGGGCGGCCTCTTAGCTTTGGGTCGTCGTGACACGACGGTTCGACCGATTCGGATCGGACAGATTTAGGATCCCCGAGCGGACACCGTTCGAGACGAATGCAATACGACGCGGTCCTGTTCGACTTCGACGGCGTCGTCGTCGAGACGCCCTCGCGCCGGCGACTGGCCGTCGACGTGCGGGCGGCCGACAACGCGGGGATCGATTCGGCGCTGCTCTCGCGGTCCGGCACGGACTCGGCGGACGCGGCCGTCGACCCGACCTCTCGTCTCTCGTCGCTCGCGGCCGTGCCCTCGATCGTCGACTGACTCCCGGCGATCGCTCGCCGCGACGCCGGTGGCAGATTCGTGGCCGCGCTTTTTCAGCCCCGTCCACGTAGCCGGCGTATGGAACCCGACGACACCTGGACGAGCCTCCGGCGACAGTGCGAGGCCCTCGAGCCGGGTGCGGAGCTGCTGACGCCGGTCTCCGAGCGGCCTTTCGGGATCGAGCGCACCGACGACGATCGGCTCGTCGTCCGATTCGGTGACAGCGGCGAGACGCGGCCGCTCTGGCGCGAGCAGTTCGTCGTCTTCCTCGAGGAACTCGACGAGGGAGCGGTCCCGCTCGAGGGGCTCCAGCCGGGCGTCGAGCCCTACGCCAGCGTCCTGACGCTGGCCGCGGCGTACACGGCCGACGGTGACGCGATCCGGTACGATCCCGACGCCGCCGGCGGGGAGAGCCCGTTTCTCGTCTCGGCGGCGGCCGCGCGGGACCCGCCCGAGCGCGTCCACGACGACGCCCTCTTGCTCGCCGCCGTCCTCGAGCGGATCGACGCCGACGATCCGGCCGCCCTCGACACCGAGGCGCTGACCGACCTCTACGTGCTGGCCTCCGACGCCCAGCATGGGGCCGACCGCCTGCGGCGCTCGGCACGGGAGCCGCTGCTCGAGCGACTCGGGCCGGACCAGCGGCTGCACGGCCGCTACGGCACCGTCCGCCGGACGACGCGGGAGCGCCAGCGCCCGAAAGACGAGGCGACGATCTTCGAGGCCCTCGACGCCCACGGCATCCCCCGCGAGTGGATCACCGGCATCGACCGGGACAAACTCGACGTCGTGCTGGCCGTGACCGACCTCGAGGAAGACGATGTCTACGACGTCGACGAGGACGTCTACGTTCAGAAGGTCGGCGTCGACGAGGACGAGAAGTACACCCGCCTGCAGGGGTTGGCCGACCGGATCGACGACCTCGCTGACGCGGAGGGCGGGGAGCTACGCGCGGAACTCGACGCGATCGAAGATCGGCTCGAGGAGGCGCTGTCGGCGGGGTAGTGTCGGCGTGACGGCGTCACGGCGCTCGCCGGGGCGATCGGGCGCCGGCGAGTGACGACGATCGCTCGGGCCGTCCCGATATCCGTTTCAATCGGCCGCCCCTACACGCGACCGACAACGATGTCCGTCCCTCGAGCGGGAAGCGGGACCCGGCTCCTGATGGCGCTCGTCGGCCTCGCCGTCCTGGTGTGGTACCTCGCGCTGGCCGCGGTCAGCTACTGGGTGCTGTCGGTCCTTCGGGTGACTGCACCTGGCCCCCTCGGCACGCTCGCGTTGATCGTCACTGTCGCCGTCGTCGGCGGCGTACTGAGCTACCGCTTTGGCACGTCGCAACTGCTCTCGAGCCTCGAGGCGGTCGAACTCCCCCGATCGCACGCGCCCGCCCTCTTCCGGCGACTCGATCGCCTCGAGTCGCGGATGGATGTCGACTCGCCGACGATACTGCTCGCGCAATTGCCGATGCCCAACGCCTTCGCGCTGGGCACGGCGCGCAACGGGACGATCGTCCTCGATCGGTCGCTGTTTCGACTGCTCTCGCCCGACGAACTCGAGGCGCTGGTGGCCCACGAACTCGCCCACCTCGAGCGCTACGACGCGTTCGTGCAGACGCTTGCCTACAGCGGCTTCCGGACGCTCGCCGGGCTCGGCTTTCTCGTGTTGGCCCCGGTCCTGTTACCGATCGCGGGGATCGCTCGGGCGGTCGCGTGGCTCCGTGGGCGGCCGGGATCGTGGCAGCGAACGGCGTTCGGTCGGCTGCTGGTGGGACTCGAGTCCGGCGCGGTGTTCGCGTTCCTCGCGGTGACGCTGCTGGTCCGGGCCCACTCGCGTCGCCGGGAGTACGCCGCCGACGATCGGGCCGCCGCGGTGACCGGCAAGCCGGTCGCGCTGGCCCGCGCGCTCCGGACGATCCAGCGGGCCGCGGAGCCACCGCGCGGACTGCTCGCTCCGCTGTACGTCACCACCGACGACGAGGACGCACTGACCCGGCTGCTGTCGACCCATCCCTCGACGGACGACCGGGTCGAACGGCTGCTCGAGCGCGCTCGAGACCCCGACGAGACCGTCAGCGCGACGGCGGGGTAACGCTCACAGGTGGTCCATGCGGGCGATCACGTCGTCGACGATAGGGGGTCGTTCCGTCCAGAAGCCGTAGAACCGATTCGGGCCGCGCTCCTGGGCGAGCAAGACGAGTTTCTCCTCGTCGTCGCCGGCACCGTCATAGGCGACCCACCAGTGGCGGCGGGCCTCCGCGTCGGTGCTGGCGTGGGTCGTCAGGTCGACGTCCGGTCGCGGTCGACGGTCGGGCTCGCCGTAGACGTGAACGTCGACGTCCGACGTCGCCAGATCACGGTACACCTCCGGCTGGTGGTCGATCTTCGACAGTTGCTGGAACCCCGCGTGGAGTTCGCCCTCGCCCCCGTTCCAGGCCCGGAACTCGACGGTCCGGGAAGCCATGATCATCCGCTGCTTGTCGTAGGACTCGAAGTAGTTGTCCCGGAGTCCCGTGACCACGGCCGGCGGGTCGGCCCGCAACCCGACCGCCATCGACTCCTCCCAGGCCCGGGCGTACCGACGGACCGCCGCAAGCGGACTCGATTCGATCCGGCGACCGTCCGCGAGCAGGTCGACTACGTCCGCCGGGCGATCCGGCGCATCGACGAACTCGAGGTCGACGTCGTGGGGTTCGAAGAACGCCTCGAGCGCGTCGTCGTTGCTTCGGTCGGACACGTTGCAGAACCGGACGGTCTTGCGGTCGGTCTCGATGCGTTCGATGCAGTCCGAGAGGGAAACGGTGGAGACGTTCACTACGCATGAGTAGTTAGCTCGGCTATTCGTCGACCGGGCTACGTTGTTAGGGGAACCGCCCCCGCAATCCTGTGGACTCGTCGGTCGGCTATCGGTTGGTGGTCCACCAATGGGTTAGGTGGTGTCTTTTGGAGCTAATACCACCCAAACATTCGAATTATAGCTGTATGATTGACTGAATGAGAATCTGCCTGGGCTATCGTCCGTCCAGCCCGTTCACCAACGAGTTCCGCCGGGACAATCCTGCCAACCCACAAACGCTTTTGGCCGCACGTCGCCTACGTCGAGGCATGTACGTGCGGGACGCGAAAAACAGGGAAGAGGTCTGGCTGCTCGACCACATCGAGTCGATGGGGCTCGACGAAACGGCGTTCCGCTCGCGCGACTACGTCGTCGCGATCGACGAGGCGTCCGGCGAGAAGGCCGGCTTCGGCCGCATTCGGGTTCACAAGCCCGACGACGGCGACGACGTCTGTGAACTGACCAGCATCGGCGTCCTCGAGGGCTGGCGCGGGCAGGGCGTCGGCGCACACGTCGTCGAGCGGCTCGTGGAGTACGCCGGCGACGAGGGGTTCGACGCCGTCTACGCCCTGACCGGCGAGGGTGCCTACCTCGCCCAGTTCGGCTTCCAGCGGGTCGACGAGTCGGCGCTGCCGGCGGTCCTCCGGGAGCGACTCGAGGCCAAGCGCGAGGGATCGGATCCGGACGCGAAGCCGCTGGCGATCGACGTCGCCGAGTTCCGGGTGCCCGACCGGCTCCGCGAGGCGTTCAAACGCGCCCCCGAGGGCCGGGCCGAAGCCGACGACGACGAGTCGCCCGAGGACTTCGGCATCGATCCCGAGTCGGCGACGTACAAGTACGACACGGGTCGATGAGTCGGATGGCGACGCTCCCGTCAGCGACTCGAGCCCGGCCGGCCGGCGCGCTCGTGGAACCCGTGGCGGAACGCGACCCAGCAGATCCCACAGAGGAAGACGATCGGCGGCGCGACGGCGAAGGCCCACAGCGGGTCCAGTCCCCACACCAGCAAGAGCAGGAGGTGTCCGACCCCGATCGCCAGAAACGGCGCGACGTAGCGGGCCGCGCGACGACGGTCGCCACCGCCGCGGGCCGGCGTCGACGCCTCGGCGGACTCCTCGAGCGAGCGCTCGTCGGACATACGCGTGCCGTCGACGCCGCGAAAGATAAGTGGCGGTTGCGACGCAAGTGACTCTCATGGAGACGAACGGATCCGACGAGACGGCGGGCCGAACCGACGCGGCTGGGACGACCGATCAGGCCGACCCAAGCGAGTCGTCCGACGACGACGGGGTCCGCGTCTGGCTCGTCGAGCGGACCTACGGCGACGACGAACTCAACATCGTCATCCTCGTGTACGCGACCGAGGACGGCCGGCAGTATCACCGACGCGAGCGGGCCCTGACGAGCTTCGGCGGCCCCGCCCGGGAGACGAAGGCCAGTCTGGTCGTCCCGCCGAACTCGCTTGGCACCGTCGACGACGCGGCGACCCGGGAGCGCTACGCCGAAGAAGCCGCGCGGATGGCCGCCCGACACGACCCCGACGACAGCGTGTGAGACGGTCCACCGTCCGGCAATACCGGCGGGACCGCGACCGTCCTGCGGTCCCACCGGGACATCGGGACAGGACCCCCTCTGAGCCGTCGGCGACGCGACCGCGTCGCCGGCCGCAGATCTCGCCGTGTTCATCAAACTTCAAGCCCCGGCCGGTCCTCGGTAATCATAATGTTCGATCCCGACGAACTCGAGGAGATCCGTGCCAGCAAGGAGGAGTGGCACGAGGCGGAAGTCGAACCGGTCCTCGAGCGCTTCGGCGAGCGCAAGGAAACGTTTACGACCGACACGGGGGGCCAGGAGGTCGATCGGCTCTATACGCCCGACGACGTGGGCGATCTCGACTACGAGGACGATCTCGGCAATCCGGGCGAGCCGCCGTATACGCGCGGCGTCTACTCGACGGGCTACCGCGGCCGGCTCTGGACGATGCGCCAGTACGCCGGGTTCTCAACGCCGGAAGACACCAACGAGCGCTACCACTACCTGCTCGACGAGGGCCAGACGGGGCTGTCGATGGCGTTCGACCTGCCGACCCAGATGGGCTACGACTCCGACGCCGACATGGCCGCCGGCGAGGTCGGGAAGGCCGGCGTCGCGATCGACTCGCTCGAGGACATGGAGACCGTCTTCGACGGCATCCCGCTGGACGAGGTCTCGACCTCGATGACGATCAACGCGCCCGCGTCGGTGCTGTTGGCGATGTACATCGCGGTCGGCGACCAGCAGGGGGTCGACCGCTCGGAGCTGCGGGGGACGATTCAAAACGACCTCCTCAAGGAGTACATCGCGCGGAACACGTACATCTACCCGCCGGAGCCCTCGATGCGGATCATCACGGACATCTTCGAGTTCTGTGCCGAGGAGACGCCGAAGTTCAACACCATCTCGATCTCGGGGTATCACATCCGCGAGGCCGGCTCGACGGCTGCTCAGGAGCTGGCGTTCACGCTCGGTAACGGCATCGAGTACGTCGAGACGGCGATCGAGGCCGGCCTCGACGTCGACGACTTCGCGCCACAGCTTTCCTTTTTCTTCAACGGGCACAACAACATCTTCGAGGAGGTCGCGAAGTTCCGTGCGGCCCGTCGGATGTGGCACGACATCATCGACGAGCGATTCGACCCCGACGACCCCAAGTCCAAACAGCTCAAGTTCCACACCCAGACGGCCGGCTCGATGCTGACCGCCCAGCAGATCGAGAACAACGTCGTCCGCGTCGCCTATCAGGCGCTGGCGGCCGTCCTCGGCGGCACGCAGAGCCTCCACACCAACGGGAAAGACGAGGCGCTTGCCCTCCCGACCGAGGAATCGGTCCGGACGGCGCTGCGCACCCAGCAGATCCTCGCCCACGAGTCCGGCGCGGCCGACACCATCGACCCGCTTGCGGGCAGCTACTACGTCGAATCCCTGACCGACGAGGTCGAGGCGGAGGCCTACGAAATCATGGACGAGGTCGAGGACCGGGGCGGCATGTTAGAGGCCGTCGAGCAGCAGTGGGTCCAGCGCCAGATTCAGGACACCGCATTCGACCGCCAGAAGGAGATCGAGGAGAAAGAGCGCGTCATCGTCGGGGTCAACGAGTTCGAGATGGAGGACGAAGAGCCCGAGATGGACGTCGAGGAGGTCACCGAGGAGGACCAGCAGCGCCAGATCGACAGCCTCGAGCAGACCCGCGAGCGCCGGGACGACGAAGCCGTCGACGCGGCCCTCGAGGCGCTGCGGGACGCGGCCCAAAGCGACCGGAACCTGATGCCGTACATCATCGACGCCGTCAAGGCCTACGCGACGGTCGGCGAGATCTGTAACGTCATGCGCGACGAGTTCGGCGAGTACCAGCCCGGCGCGGTCTGACGGCGCTCGAATCGTCGACTGCGACCGAACGAACCGTCGTCCCGATATCCCGTTTTCCGTGGTCGATGTCCGACTGGGGGCCAGCCTCCCGGTCCGTGCGGGCTCGAAACGCCACGAAAAATCACAACAGTAACACGGCCATCGGCCGGAGTACAGGCCGATGCACTTCGATCACGCCGGCATCGCAACCGACGACGCACAGGGACTCGCAACGCTGTACGGCGATCTCTTCGGTCTCGAGGTCGCCCACGAGGAGGTGTTCGACGGCATGCGCGTCGTCTTCCTCGACTGTGGCGACGGCTATGTCGAACTGCTCGAGCCGATCGAGGAGGGGACGATCGCGCGCTATCTCGAGGACAACGGTGCCGGGATCCACCACCTCGCGCTCGCGACAGACGACATCGAGGGGGCCCTCGAGACGGTCCGGGAACACGACGTGGCGCTGATCGACGAGGAGCCCCGCCCGGGTGCGTGGGGCCATTCGGTCGCGTTTCTCCACCCAAAGGACACCGGCGGGATCCTGATCGAACTCGTCGAACACTGAGACGGAACGACGGCCCGTCCGAGCGGCCGCCGGGCTACTCGGCGTCGTACTCGGCCGTGGCGATCTGTTGCCGTTGGTCGCCGGTCGCGTGGAAAACCGCAACCTGGGCGGGATACCGCCCCTCGAGATCGACCCGTGCCTCGTAGTCGGCGGCCCCGAGACAGTCGATGCAGGTCTCGGCCTCTTGCTTGCCGACGGCGACGTTGACTGCCAGCAGGTCGCGGGTCTCGTGGTAGGTCGCGTCGGCTAACTCGAGGGTGTGACACGGCGTCGGGATGCGGATCGACCCCTCGACCAGCACACGCTCGTTTTCGAACTCGACGGTCGCGTCGTCGCCGTCGGTCCGGCCCGCACACGCCCGGTCGCCGACCGCGAGCGATGCGTCCGTTACCTCGGGCACCGGACAGGGGATCGACGACGACGTCGACTCCGTCTCCGTGCCGGATTCGGAGAGCGTGACGGTCGTCCGAGAGCGGGTGCAATCGAACGGCCGACGGCCGATTCCGTCGGTAACGGTCGACTCGCCCGTCCCGCCGTCGCGGCGCGACGTGACCGTGACCGTATACGACCGCGGCTCGACGAGGACGATCGGCCGTTCCTCGCCGACTCCGAGATCGAGATCGCGCTCGAGCAGCGGCTCGTCCCGTTCGTCCTCCCCGTCGCCGTCGATCGGGTCACTGCCGTCAGCGTCGTCGGCCGAAACGACCACGTCGACCGTCCGCTCGGTCTCGTCGTCGTTGCGGAGGATAACCTCGTGTGGTGGGTGTGCCTCGAGGAACGGCACCGCCGCCGGGTCCCCGACGACGATCGCGTCGGACCCAGCGGACTCGCTGCCCCGCCGATCGGCGTCGTCGCTCGAGCCGTCGATGTCGGGCCGCTCGGACTGTAACCGCTCGAACCGCGAGTCGGCACAGCCGGCCAGGCCACACGCCGCTCCGGTCGTGAGCGCGAGGAGGTCGCGGCGTCGCATACGCGGTCCCACAACGAAGCGGGATAAACACCTTTGTCACGGCTTCGTACCTGTGCTATCGACGGACTTTCAGTTTCGAAGAGAGGCAACTGTTGCGGCCGGACTGACCCCACTCGAGGGGATCGGCGTCACGTTATCAACGGAGTCGCGGGAGTGACGGCGTCGCCACCTCGAGTCGGTGGCCGGTGAACCGGTCGATTACCCGAAGTTCTCGATCAGCGCGTCGTCGGGGTCGCCGCCCGCGGCCTCGATCGCGTCCGCGACGGCGGTGACGAAGCCGTCGAAGCCGAAGGCGTAGACCTGGCCGTCCCCGCGGTGGGTCGCGACCGCGTCGGCCAGTTCCTCGCCCGTGCCGTCGTCGACGAAGACGACGGTCGCGCCCGCCTCGGACAGCGCCTCGAGTCGATCGGTGTGGGCGGGCTCGTCGGCCTGATAGATCACGGTGGCGTCGTGGCCGGCCTCGTGGGCGGCCTCGGCGACCGCGACCCCCGCACCGACCCCCGGGCCGCCGGCGGCGGCGACGACGTCGCCGTCGTCGTCGTAGGTGATCCGGCCGAACGGGCCCTCGACGTGGACGGTCTCCCCGCCCTCGAGGCCCGCGAGCCACGGCGAGAGGTCGCCCTCGGGATCGATTCCGACGGTGAGTTCGAACGTCTCGCCGACCGACGGCGAGGAGAGCGTGTAGTGGCGAGCGATCTCCTCGTCTTCGGGGGCGGCCCGCAACAGAACGAACTGCCCGGGGCGGGCGTCGAACCCGTCGGGCGTCTCGAGTTCGAGCGCGACGGTGTCGGGACCGACCTCGCTGACCGATGCGACCGTGACTGGCGTCCCATCCATGTCGAACCCGTTCGTCGGCGGATTGAAAAGGCGTTCCGTTCGCCGCGACCCTCGCGAGCGCCCGTTTCGATGGGGCCGATATCGTGTGTTTTTCACAAACACATTCACTCGGTTCCGTGTTTCTTTCTCTCGTAAACTCTCGCCGTGTAATTCTTAACGATTAATAACCAACTGTCCCGCCGTCCCGAACATATCCACCACCGATGCGGTGGTCCGCTTGGGGTTTCAGAAGCCTTTTCATTTATCGGGGGCAAGGGGCCTCATAACATGGCTGAGGATCTCAACTGGGCGATCGGAGGCGAAGCCGGCGACGGTATCGACTCCACCGGTAAAATCTTCGCCCAGGCACTGTCCCGGGCCGGAAGACACGTATTCACCTCCAAAGACTTCGCGTCGCGGATCCGTGGCGGCTACACGGCCTACAAGATTCGCACGTCCGTCGAGCAGGTTCAAAGCGTCGTGGACCGCCTCGACATTCTCGTCGCCCTGACCCAGCGGACCATCGACGAGAACCTGGACGAACTTCACGAGGGCAGCGCCATCATCTACGACGGCGAGCGCTCGTGGGACGCGGAGATTCCAGACGAGATGACCGCGGTCGACGTCCCGCTGAAATCGCTGGCCGAGGAAGCCGGCGGCGCGATCATGCGAAACATCGTCGCGCTGGGCGCGGCGTGTACGATCACCGGCTTCGACGTCGAGTACCTAGACGAGGCCCTCGAGAAGCGCTTCGGCGGCAAGGGCTCGAAGATCGTCGAGAACAACAAGGAAGCCGCTCGAGCGGGCCAGGAGTACGTCGAGGAGAACTACGACCTGAGCCACCTCGGCTACAACGTCGAGACGACCGACAACGACTACGTCCTGCTCAACGGCAACGAAGCCATCGGCATGGGCGCGCTCGCGGCCGGCTGCCGGTTCTACGCCGGCTATCCGATCACGCCCGCGACCTCGATCATGGAGTATCTGACCGGGCGCATCGAGGACTACGGCGGCCACGTCGTCCAGGCCGAGGACGAGCTGTCGGCGATCAACATGGCGCTTGGCGGCGCACGCGCCGGCGCTCGAGCCATGACCGCCACGTCGGGGGCCGGAATCGACCTGATGACCGAAACCTTCGGGCTGGTCGCGACGAGCGAGACGCCGCTGGTCATCGCCGACGTCCAGCGCTCCGGTCCCTCGACCGGGATGCCGACGAAGCAGGAACAGGGCGACCTCAACATGGCGCTGTACGGCGGCCACGGCGAGGTCCCGCGGTTCGTCGTCGCTCCGACATCGATCACCGAGTGTTTCTGGAAGACCGTCGAGGCGTTCAACCTCGCCGAGAAGTACCAGACGCCGGTCTTCCTGGTCTCCGATCTGGCGATGTCGGTCACCGAACAGACGTTCCCACCGGAGGCTTTCGACATGAGCGAGGTCGAGATCGACCGCGGCAAGCTCGTCGACGAGGACGAGGTCGACGAGTGGCTCGACGCCCAGGGTCACTTCCGCGCCCACGCCGTCACCGAGGACGGCGTCAGCCCGCGAGCCATCCCCGGCACGACCGACGCCGCCCACATGTCCACCGGCCTCGAACACGACGAACTCGGTCGCCGGACCGAGGAAGAGGACGAGCGCGTCCAGCAGGTCGACAAGCGCAACCGCAAGGTCGAGACCGCACGCGAGCAAGAAGACTGGGACTACCGCGAGTTCGGCGATCCGGACGCGGACAACCTCGTCATCTCGTGGGGCTCGAACGAGGGCGCACTCGTCGAGGCGCTGGAGTACCTCGAGGCGGACGGGATCGACGTCCGCGTGATCTCGGTACCGTACATTTTCCCGCGGCCCGACCTGACCGAGGAAATCGAAGCCGCCGACGAGACGATCGTCGTCGAGTGTAACGCGAACGGTCAGTTCGCGGACGTGATCGAACACGACGTGTTGACCCGCGTCAAGCGCATCAACAAGTACACCGGCGTGCGATTCAAGGCCGACGAACTCGCAGACGACATCACCGACAAACTCTCCGAGGAGGTACCCGCATAATGAGCTCCGACGTCCGATTCACCGACTTCAAATCCGACAAGCAGCCAACGTGGTGTCCCGGCTGCGGCGACTTCGGGACGATGAACGGCATGATGAAAGCGCTGGCCAACACCGGCAACGACCCCGACAACACGTTCGTCGTCGCCGGGATCGGCTGTTCCGGCAAGATCGGGACCTACATGCACAGCTACGCCCTCCACGGGGTTCACGGCCGTGCGCTTCCGGTCGGCACCGGCGTCAAGATGGCCCGCCCCGACGTCGAGGTCATGGTCGCCGGCGGCGACGGCGACGGCTACTCGATCGGTGCCGGCCACTTCGTTCACGCCGTCCGCCGGAACGTCGACATGACCTACGTGGTCATGGACAACCGCATCTACGGCCTGACGAAAGGCCAGGCGTCGCCAACCTCGCGGTCGGACTTCGAGACCTCGACGACCCCCGAAGGGCCCAAGCAGCCCCCGGTCAACCCGCTGGCGCTGGCGCTGGCCTCCGGTGCGAGCTTCATCGCTCAGTCCTTTAGCTCGGACGCGATGCGCCACGCCGAGATCGTCGAGAAGGCCATCGAACACGACGGCTTCGGCTTCGTCAACGTCTTCAGCCCCTGTGTCACGTTCAACGACGTCGACACCTACGACTACTTCCGCGACAGCCTCGTCGACCTGCAGGAAGACGAGGACCACGACCCCACCGACTACGAGGCCGCCAAAGAAGTCATCCTCGACAGCGAGAAGGAGTACCAGGGCGTCATGTATCAAGACGAGAACTCGGTCCCGTACCACGAGAAACACGGCGTCACCGAGGACATGTCCGAGATCCCCGACGGTGCGCCCGAGGACGCGATGGATCTCGTCCGCGAGTTCTACTGAGGTCGCCACCGCCTCCGACTGAGCGCGCTTTTTGCCCAGGTCCCGTCGGTGGACCTGAGATCCTCTCACGCCCGCCATAGCTTTTTGATCGTCAAGCCCACTACGGGCCGGTATGTTTCCCGAATCCCTCGAGACGGACGCCCTCGTCCTCGAGCAGTTCCGCGAGGAGCGGGTCGATGTCTTCGAGTTGTACGACCGCTTTGCGGAGGGCAGTGAGGGAACGGAAGACGTGTTCGAGTACGTCCCTCAAGAGCCATACACGTCGGTGAAGGCGGCCCGTGATCCACTCATCGAGGCGGAACGTTCGTGGGACGAGGCGGAAGCAGCCCAATACGCGGTCTATACGGCCGACGATACGCTCGCGGGCTATACGGGGCTCTTTCCTGAGTGGGACCGTCGAATGGCGAGGATCGGGTTTCTTCTCGGCAAACAGTACTGGGGGAACGGCTACGCGGGCGAGTGTGCCACAGCATTGATCGATCTCGCGCTCGACCGTCTCGACCTCGAAGTGGTAGCGATCGACCATGCAGCGGGAAACGAACGGTCGAAACGAGCCATCGAGAAGGTCATCGATGTCCGGGGCGGGCAGTACGATGGCGTCTTACGAAATTGGCTGCCTATCGGCGACGAGGTCGCTGACCACCACCGGTATACAATCACGCGAGAGCAGTACCAGCGAACGGGACGCGATGAGTAGGGCCCGGTCTTTGCTGGTTCGGTCGTCCCAGTCTGAACCCCCGTTCCCTGCCGGACGGCCTCCACAACCGGCCCACAGTAGCCGACCGGCCAGGGCGACGATCGTCAGGCCGGATGTTCGACGGACTCGAGCAGGACTTCGGCGTTGGCCGACTCCTCGGTGAGCAGTTTCGGATAGGTGCCAAGGAGGACGAGCAGATCGCCCTCGTGATCGAACGAGGTGAGTTTGATCTCGACGTCGATCGGTTCGCCGCCGAGTTCCGACTCGCCGAGGAAGCGATCGACCTCGCGGTCGTCCCCGAGGATCTCGAGGCCGAACGTCTCCTGGTGGCGGATGTTACTGATATCGCCTTGCCCGCCCTCGAACTCGCTGAGGAACCGGTCGATCAGTTCCTCGTTGGAGAGATCGTCCAGCGGATTCAGCGATCGGCCCGCGACCTTCATCCCCGGGATCGAGACGGCGGCGAAGGCGGCCCCGTCGCGTTTTTCGCCCTGATACTCGACGGCTTTCGAGTAGACGGCTGTCGCGATCGACGCCTCGACCCGACGCTCGACGCCGCCGGGGAGGTCGACCGAGCGCTCGATCGTCTGCTCGCCGACGTCGTCTTCGGCGTAGCCGGTCTCCTCGAGCGCGTCGTCGGTCGGCCGAACGGCATCCGAATCGAACGCGAGCGGTTCGTTCCCGAGGACGACGTCGATACAGCCGGCGGTGAGCGCGATCGTCCCGGTCGCGCCCGCGGCAAGCAGCGATCGTCGAGAGAGAGTCATTACAGGTGGGTACGTTACGAGCGGCATATTCCTTGTGGCTTCTTCAGTTTCGCAGACAAGACTATCAGGCCTCGTTGAACGTCGAGAGCGGATGATAGCGGACAGACACATCAAGAGTTATCGGGGTCGGCATCCCCCGTCTAGCCATGACTGACTTTGCAGACCGAGTCGAGCAGGTGTCGATCAGCGGTATCCGGGAGGTCTTCGAGGCCGCTGGCGAGGACGCCATCAACCTCGGCCTCGGCCAGCCGGACTTCCCCACCCCGGCCCACGCCCGGCGCGGGGCTATCGAGGCCATCGAGTCGGGGCAGGCCGACGCCTACACCTCGAACAAGGGGACCGAACAGCTCCGGGAAGCGATTTCCGCGAAGTACGACCGCGACTACGGCCTCGCGGTCGATCCCGCCGACGTGATCGCGACCTCCGGGGGGAGCGAGGCCCTGCATATCGCGCTCGAGGCCCACGTGAACCCCGGCGAGGAGGTCATCTTCCCCGATCCGGGCTTCGTCTCCTACGACGCGTTGACTCACATCGCCGACGGCACGCCAAAGCCGGTCGGGCTCCGCGACGACCTCACCCTCGATCCCGCGACCGTCGAGGACGCCATCACCGAAGAGACCGCGGCGTTCATCGTCAACAGCCCCGCGAACCCGACCGGGGCCGTCCAGAGCGAGGCCGACATGCGCGAGTTCGCCCGCATCGCCGACGAACACGACGTCCTCTGTATTTCCGACGAGGTCTACGAACACATCGTCTTCGAGGGCGCACATCACTCGCCGCTCGAGTTCGCCGAGACGGACAACGTCGTCGTCGTCAGCGCCTGCTCGAAGACCTACTCGATGACCGGCTGGCGGCTCGGCTGGGTCCTCGGCTCCAATCGTCGCATCGAGCGGATGCTGCGGGTCCACCAGTACGGACAGGCCTGTGCCTCCGCGCCCGCCCAGTACGCCGCCGAGGCCGCCCTGACCGGCCCCCAGGACCAGGTCACGGAGATGGTCGAGACCTTCGAACAGCGCCGCGACCTCGTCCTCGACGGGCTCACCGACGCCGGCCTCGAGGTGCCAACCCCGGAAGGCGCGTTCTACGCGATGCCGAAGGTCCCCGACGGCTGGTGTGACGAAGTGCTGGATCGGGGCGTCGTCGTCGTCCCCGGGAACGCCTTCGGCGCGAACGGCGAGGGCTACGCGCGGCTCTCGTACGCGACCGGGACGGAGGAACTGAAGGAGGCGCTCGAGATCATCGACGACGCGACGCGGGCGGTTCGATAGCTGGCGGGAGCGGTTCGGATCCGGTCACGACCAGTCGCCGATGTTCGTTACGCGCGGGAGATCGGACGGGTCGGGAACGTACTGACTCGCACGGTCGACTTGATCCGCGATGTCGTAGCTGTCCCTCGTATCGCTCGAGTAGTAGA
This sequence comes from Natrinema mahii, assembly GCA_000690595.2. GTDB lineage: Archaea > Halobacteriota > Halobacteria > Halobacteriales > Natrialbaceae > Natrinema > Natrinema mahii. Next base: position 106,523 of record JHUT02000006.1, read on the forward strand.
GAATTCGGACCTCACGGCGATGCTCGGGTCGAAGGAAATCGTCGTCGTGAGTCAACACGAGATAGTCGTTGGCACTGGCAAACGCAGTAATCCGCCGATCCGTGACACCTTCCTCGAGCGCGTCGTGGACGTGAATCGCGTCGTGGCCCTTTCCGCGAAGGAGTTCGGCGACACGAGGACTGGTGTTTTCGTCGACAAGAACCCGGTATCCCATTTACGCCTCGTCTCGCTCGGTCCGAAGCTCGGTCAGTGATTTCGCGCCCGCTTGGCGCGCGTCGCGCTCTCGAGACTGCCGGCGTTTCTGGGCTCGCTCCATCTCCTGAGGGTGGGAGTGGTAGTACTGGAGGGCAGCGTAGACATCGGCGACCTCGAGGTCGAACTCGTCGGCGACGTCGGCAGCCGACCGTCCGGCGTCCTCGACCAGTCCCTGCAGCCGACGGACGGTCACGCGACGGCCCTCGAGGTGGGGCTCGTCGTGGAGTTCCGTGACGATTCGGCGAGCGGCCTGTGCCATACTAACTCATTACCATGCGTTCAGTAAAACTCTGTTCCTCGTCCGCACGTCGACCCGACCGCGGTACCGATATATGATCGAACCGTCGAGACGAACGAGGCTCCGCGCGACCGTGACGGGGGAACTGAAGGAGGCACTCGAGATCATCGACGACGCGACTCGAGCCGTTCGATAGGCCGTCGTCTCCGGCGTCTCGTCTGCCGTCACGTGTACCGTTTTAGGGTCTCGGTCCGTGTTCCCGAACGAGATGAGAGCTGTACGCCTTCGGGAACACGGCGACGCGGACGTACTGCAGGTCGAGGAGATCGACCGGCCCGACCCGGCCGCCGACGAGCTGCTCGTCGAGGTCGCCTCGGCGGGGGTCAACCCCGTCGACACCTACTTCCGTGACGGCTCGTACGAACCGGTCGGCCTGCCCTTTACGCCCGGCGTCGACGTCGCGGGGACCGTCGCAGCGACCGGCGAGGCCGTCGCGGACTTCGACGAGGGCGACCGCGTCTACGGCACCGGCATCGGCAACGGCGGCTCCCAGGGCGCCTACGCCGAGTACGCGACGATCCCGACTGATCGGGTGGTTCACCTCCCCGACGGTGCGGATCTGACCGAGGCCGGCGGAGCCGGCGTCGCCGCCGTCACCGCCTGGCGCGCGCTGATCGACCACGCCGACCTCGAGCCTGCGGAGTACTGTCTGGTCCACGGCGGCTCCGGCGGCGTCGGTCACGCGGCCGTCCAGATCGCGGCTGCCGTCAGCGCGCGAGTGATCACGACCGCGTCCGCGGAGTACCACGACGACCTGGCCGAGTACGGTGCCGAGACGGTGCTTGACTACGGCCGCGACGACCTGGCCGACGCCGTCCGCGAGGCTTCCGACGGCGGGGTCGACGCCGTCCTCGACCACCGCCTCGACGACTACCTGCAGTTCGACGCCGACGTCGCCGCGACGGGCTGTCGGGTCGTCGGCATCGGCGAGAACAGCCCCGATCCGGGCTTTACGAACGACGGCGCGGCCCGGTCGAAGGACGTCTTCTACCAGTTCATGAGCATGTTCAACACGCCGGACCTGCGCGTGCCGCTTCGCGGGGTCGCCCACCTCATGGACACCGGTGCTCTCTCGATCGACGTGGCTCGAAGCTACGACCTCGAGGAGGCGGCCGCGGCCCAGCGCGCGGTCATGGGGGACAGTTTCCTCGGCAAGCTCGTGATCGAGCCGTAACGGACCGCGGTTCTCGGTGAAAACAGCGCCGGCGGCCGGTCAGTCGGGGCCCTCAACCGCGTCCGCCCGCTCGAGCAGGGTCCGCCCGCGGTCGGTGAGCGTGACTGTCTCGGTCGCCGTGTCGTAGTCCACGACGTCAGCGGTCGTCAGCTTCGGGACGTGAGTGTGATGGAGCGAGATCCGGACGGCGCGGCGCTCCCGCGAGGGGACGCCGCCGTGGTCCGAGATCGCGTTCGGCTCCGCGTCGGCCTCCCGAGCGGCGATCTCGACCGCCAGTTCCGTGAGCGTGGCGTCGCCGCCCGTCTCCGCCAGGTACTGTAACGCCGCGCGGCGACGGCCGTCGGCCAGCAGATCCATCGCCGTATCGACGGCATCGGGGGGCTCGCCGAACGCGGTGAGGCTCTCGGGCGAACCCAACAGTGGGATCATACCCCCGATAGTCGCCGGACCGTATATATGCAACCTGTGAGTCCGATCGAACCACCACGTCGACTGTCACGTCGACTCCAGCGGTGCCCGCTCGAGGCGGGTGGGTCGCGAGGACCCAACGAACCGGCGATCAGGCGAGGTCGGCGACCGCTTCCATCGTCGTCCGCTTGTCGTCCTCGCTCATCCCGTCGACGAACCCGACGCGGACGGCGTCGACGCCCTCGATGGCGGCGTACTCCGCGAGCCACTCGCGGACCTCGTCGGGGGTGCCCGCGAACGCGAGTTCGTCGAGGACCTTGTCGGGCAGGGCCGCGGCCATCGCGTCGGTGTCCCGATCGTCCCAGGCGGCGCGGATCTCCTCGACGACGTCCGGATACCCTTGCTCGGCGACCGAGTTGCCGTAGTAGGGGCCGTAGGCTCCGAGCATGAACGCGATCGTGCCGCGGGCCTTCTCGCGGGCGGCCTCGCGGTCCTCGCTGGCGATCCCGCGGACGATCGGCGCGACCCGCAGGTCCGAGAGGTCCTTGCCGCCGAGTTCCGCGCCGCGCTCTAAGTCCTCGAGGCGGTCGCGCAGGCCGTCTTTCGTGAACATCTGCGGGGCCCAGCCGTCGCCGAAGCGGCCGGCCATCTCCGTGGCCTTTGGGCCGAGGGTGCCGACGTCGATCGGCGGCGGGTTCTCCGAGGGACCGCGCTCGTAGCCCAGCCCGGCGATGTCGAAGATCTCGCCGTCGTAGGCGGGGTTGCCCTCCTCGTAGACGTTGCGCATGATCTCGATCACTTCGCGGGTGCGCCGGAGCGGCCGGTCGAACTCCTGGCCGTGCCAGCGCTCGGTGATCGCGGGCGAACTCGGGCCGATCCCGAACCGGAAGCGGCCGTCGGCGGCCGCCTGCATCGTCAGCGCGGTCTGAGCGAGCATCGACGGCGTCCGGCCGTACGGCGAGATGACGTCGTTGGAGATGCCGAGTTCGTCGGTCCGGTCGGCCGCCAGCGTCAGCGGCGGCACGATGTTCCAGCCGGTCGTCTCGCCGACCGTGATCCGGTCGAAGCCCAGTTCCTCGGCCTGGACGGCGCGTTCGGCGACGCCCTGTGGCTTGTCGTAGTCGCCGAGCCGTACCAGCAAGTCGAGTTCGGCGTTCATCGGGCACCCCTCCGCGTCGGCCGTCGAGTCGTGGTTCGGTCTGCCATCACCGCACACCGCGTCACGGACTCACATAAATCTGTAGCGTTTCCGTCCAGTCACGTGCGCGACCGATCACCGGCGATGGGGGATCGCCACATCTCCGGCGAACCGCTCGCGGCGATCCACCCACTGTGTGCCTACAGTTCCGTGAGGGACGGGTCGCCGTCCGGGATGCGATATCGGGCGACGGTCGACCGCTCGGCATCCCGTGGGTCCGCATCTTTGTCGACGCCGTACACGGTGTAGGTACAGTGATCGCGAGTGAACTCGACGACGGCGTAGCCGTGCTGATGCCAGTCGACGTACTCGAGGTGGTCGTTTTGGTCCTTGGTCAACTCCGCGAGCGCGTCGTCGTCCCAGTCACTCGGGAAATCGACTACGTCGGCGGCGTTGACGCTCGTAACGGCGGGAGTCATCAGCTCGACACCGATTCGATCGTACGTCTCGAACGGCTCGATTTCGCCATAGCCGGCTTTCACGTGGCCGGCAAGCGACGCGTGGAGGTCGCCGGTCAGGACGACGAAGTTGCGTGGATCGACGTCCGCGACGTGTTGCATGAGTTCCCAGCGTTCGTGCTGGAAGCCGTCCCACGAGTCGTGGAGCAGTTCGATCTGCGACCAGTTGTCGCCGATGGTCAGGGGCATCGTCAGCACCTCATTGGCCCAGACCGACCAGACGGCATCGGACTCGCTGACCCAGTCCGTGAAGTACTGTTTCTGTTCGTGGCCGAGCATCGTCCGCCCCTGCGCTTCCTCATCCGTGCAGGTGATCCGTGCGTCGCCACAGGGTGGCCCGTCGCGATAGAGGCGTTCGTCGGTGACGGTCAGATCGACGAGGTCGCCGAACTGGAGATCCCGCCACAATCGGAGCTGGTCCTGCAGTGCCGACTCGTTCGGATCGAACTCGACGCGGGCAGGAACGTACTCGACCCACGCCTGAATGCCGTCGGCCGTGATCTCCATCGCCCGCTCGGGCTGCTCGCCGCCGTCCGTATCCGGCAACACCGGCGCGTTCGCTTCCTCGTCCCAGTATCGATTGTTCCCGATCTCGTGGTCGTCCCAGCCGTGAATAACGGTGTGTTGCTCGAGTCCCTCCTGGAGGAATTCGTTCCCCTTGTAGGTTCGATACAGCGTCCGGAAGTCGGCCAGGGACTCCGCCAGACCGGCGCCGCTGGGGAGGTCGATGTCGCGCCCGTCCTTGATATCCGTCGTCGGCGAGGTGTAGGCACCGTCGGCTGACTCGTAAATGAAGTCGCCGAGGTGGACGACGAAGTCGACGTCTTCGGCCGCGAGATGGCGATAGGCTCCGTAGTACCCGTTCTGGTAGTCCTGACACGTAAGGACCGCGAACGACAGCGAATCGGGGCTCGCGCCGGCTGCCGGCAGCGTCCGACAGCGACCGGTCCGTGTCGCGACGCCGTCGTAGACGAACTGGTAGTAGTAGCGCCGATCCGACTCGAGAACGCCGTCGAGATCGACTTTGACCGTGTAATCGTGTGTACTCGAGAGTCGATCGGCGGGGACCGTTCCCTCGTAGACCGGGTCCACGAAGTCGTCGTCGGTCGCGACCTGGACACCGATCGGCTCCTCGGGGACGACCGCACTGGGGGCGATCCGCGTCCAGAGAATAGCGCCGCTCGAGGTCGGTCCGCCGCTGGTGACCGACTGCGGAAACGTCGCGTCGGGATCGGCTGTCCCGTCGATGTCGAAGACGCTTCGATCGGTCGCCGACGCCGCGGCGACCGGCTGGACGATATCGCGCTGGGCGAGAACCGTCGCGAGGCCGCCAGCGACCGAGGTGGTGCCGATGCTCTCGAGAAAGCCGCGCCGATTCGGCCGGTTCCGTGTGCCATTTTGCTCTGGCATACGATTGTGCTGACAGAATTCAGTAAAAGGCAATTATAATTCAGATACGTTAGACATTGTTATTATACCGTCGGATACGAGGGATATATACCCGAGCCACGGGGGCGTCTCGAGCGATCCGCGTACGACCCAGTGGGAAACGTTGATACTGTCAGTGTCTAACATGCACGCATGACACACGATTGTTCGTTCCTCGAGGCCCTCGACCTCGAGGACGACCAGCTGTCGTTCGCGGACGGCCGACGCGAATCGCACGCGACGGACTGGGGGACTGAGGAATCGGACGGAGTCATGCCCGATGCCGTCGTCTGGCCCGAGCGTACCGCGGACGTCTCGGCGGTGGTGGCGGCGGCGACCGACCGCGGCGTGCCCGTCACACCCTACGCGGCCGGGACGGGCCTCGAGGGCGCGGCCGTCCCGGCCCACGGCGGGATCAGCCTCGATCTGACCCGGATGGACGCGGTGGTCGACTATCGGCCCGACGATTTCCAGATCGACGTGGGGCCGGGGATCATCGGCGCCGACATCGACGAGTACGTCGCGTCCGACGGCCTCTTTTTCCCGCCGTTGCCCTCGTCGGGCGATATCTCGACGATCGGCGGGATGATCGCGACCGACGCCAGCGGGATGGGGACGGTCCGGTACGGCGAGATCGCCGACTGGGTCCTCGGGCTCGAGGCCGTCCTCGCGGACGGCACCGTCGTCCAGACGGGGTCGCGGGCGATCAAGACCTCGAGCGGCTACAACCTGACCGACCTGCTGGTCGGCAGCGAGGGAACGCTGGCGGTGGTCACCGAGGCGACCCTCGAACTGGCCGGCCGGCCGGAGCAGATCCGGGGCGGGCGGGCGATCTTCGAGACGCTCGACGACGCCGCCGAGGCGGTCTTCGACGCGGTCCGGACCGAGGTCGACGTCGCCAAGATCGAACTCGTCGACGGGCTGAGCGCCCGGATGGCCAACGACTACCTCGACACCGACCTGCCCGACGCGCCGATGGTCTTTCTGGAGTTCCACGCCAACCACGGGATCGAGACGGAGATCGATCTCTGCCGAACGATCTTCGAGGACCACGACGTCGCCCGCTTCGAGATGAGCGAGGACGACGACGAGATGGCCTCGCTCTGGGAGGCCCGGCGGGAACTGGCCTTCGCCGTCAGGAGCTACGATCCCGACCTCGAGTCGCTCCACCCGGGCGACGTGACGGTGCCGATCAGCGCCTACCCCGAGGTCGTCCACGAGACGAAGCGACTCGCCGACGAGTACGACCTGCTGGTCCCCTGTTTCGGCCACGCGGGCGACGGCAACCTCCACTACAGCGTCCTCGCGGACCCGAACGATCCCGACCAACTCGAGCGCGGCGAGGCCCTCTACCGGGAGATCGTCGAACTCGCGATCGAACTGGGCGGCACGGCGACCGGCGAACACGGCATCGGCGAGGGGAAACAAAAGTACCTCGAGCCGGAACACGGCGCGGGCGCGGTCGAGGCCATGCGGTCGGTCAAGCGGGCGCTGGACCCGATGGACACGCTCAACCCGGGGAAGGTCTTCCCGGAGACGGCCGACGGCGAGCGGGTTCGGAAACCGGACCGCTGAGTGCGGCCGATCGTCGTCACGGACAGCCACTCCCGAAGCCGGAAGGACGATATGGCGGCTCGTTCATCGTTCCCTACGATGCCTTCGCGCCGCCGCGTCCTCGCGTGTGCCTGTACCGCCCTCGGGACCACTGCCGTCGCCGGGGTCGGCTCGGCCACCGCCGGCGACGGCGAGTTGACCCTCGAGATCGTTCGCCACACCTCGGTCGAGCCCGACGGGGACGCGCTGGCCCCGGTCCGCGAGGGCGTCGATCTGTTCGCCGAAACGTGGACGGACGTGACGCCGGGCACGGCCGAGGTGACCGTCGAGACGGACGCCGTCGCCGACTTCGGGATCGAACCCGCACACGGCGAGACGTTGGACGCCCTGGAGGCCGACGACGCCCTGCGAGGCGGTCGAACGGCGACAACGGTGACGCTGGTCGTCGTCGCCGACGGCGTGACGACGGCCGGGGCGATGCGTGGGTACGCGGGCCGCAGTGACGGTCGCTCCCGCGAACCCGGCGCGTACGGCTACGTCAATACCGAACTCGCCGCGCTCTTCGGCGCGGGGGTCGGGACCCCCCGCGACCTGCTCCGAAACTTCGCGGCCCACGAGTGCGGCCACGCGGTCGTCGGCTGGACCGACTTTCCGCACTACCCCGTCGAGGCGACCGAATCCGATTCCGACCCGGTGCGTCGGGCCCACAGCTGCGGCGCGCAGGACCACCCCGACGCGCGGGGTCGGTTCGTCCGCCACGGCATCACCCCGATGGCGACGGGCTATTCGGCGATCGAGAGCCGGAACACGCCGCGCGATCACCCCTTTGCGACCGAACGGGGCCCGATCGACGACTACGCCGAGCCGGTCACCGAGTTCCCGTTCTCCCTCACCATGGACTACGTCCCCGCCTTCTCCGACACCGCTCGAGCGGCGATGGCCCACCACTACGAGCGGGTCTTCGCGTAGTCGAGCCCCGGGACGCGATCCGGTTCCGAGACGGTGTCTTTATTATGTTCTCTTGAATCACTCGAACTAGTTACCGTTCGGTACCGGACCGCAGTTTCGCGGATCGCTACGAGCCATGACACGCACGATTCACGTCGACGCCCGCTCGAGTCTCAGTCTCCTCGGTACCGTCCTGAAGTACCTCTCCCCGACGCTACTCGTCCCGACCGTGGTCGCGCTACTCTACCGGGAGAGCCCGCTGCCGTTTCTGGTCGCGCTGGTCGTCGCGATCACCGTCGGAACGGGCCTCGAGCGTCTCGAGCCCGAACCGGATCTCGAACACCGCGAAGCGTTCCTGATGGTGTCGCTGACGTGGCTGGTCGTCCCGCTGGTTGGGACGATCCCGTATCTCGTCGCCGGGACCGGGACGATCGCCGACCCGGTCAACGCCCTCTTCGAGAGCATGAGCGGCTTCACGACGACCGGCGCGACGGTCATGGGCGAAATCTCCGTCGAGACACACTCCCACTCGATCATGCTGTGGCGACAGCTCACCCAGTGGCTCGGCGGCATGGGGATCATCGTCCTCATGGTCGCGATCCTCTCGGAGCTGTCGGTCGGTGGGACACAACTCATCCGGGAGGAATCGCCGGGCATTCAGGTCGAGAAGCTGACGCCCCGGATCACGCAGACGGCCCGGGCGCTGTGGGAGATCTACGCGGTGTTTACGCTCGCGGCCGTCGCCGTCTACTACGGGCTCCACCTCGCGGGACTGGCCCCGAACATGACGTTTTACAACGCCGTCTCGCACGCGCTGACGACGCTGCCGACCGGCGGCTTCTCGCCGGAAGGCCGCAGCGCCGAGGCGTTCGCTCCGATCGTCCAGTGGGCGTTCGTGCCGTTCATGGCGGCCGCCGGCGCGAACTTCGCGCTCTACTGGTACGCCTGGAACGGCCAGCTCGAGCGACTGACGGGCAACGCCGAATTCAGGTGGTATCTCCTCTCGATGGGCATCGTCGGTACCCTCCTCTCCGTGCTGCTCTTTCTCGGCGTCGGGCTCGCGACGATCCCCGAGAACGTCGCCGCGATTCCGGCCCACCTCGAACACTCGCTGCGCCACGGGGTCTTCCAGACCGTCGCGATCGTGACGACGACCGGCTACGCCAGCATGGACTTTAATACGTGGAGCGAGTCGGCACAGCTGATCCTGCTGTTCGCGATGTTCCTCGGCGGCTCCGCGGGGTCCGCGGCCGGGTCGATCAAGATCGTGCGCTGGTACGTCGCCGGGAAGTCGATACGGCGGGAGCTGTTCCGGATGGTTCACCCGCATGCGGTCCAGCCGGTTCGTATGGGCGGCACGGACGAAATCATCGACGAGAACACCGTCCGCAGTATCTTCGTCTTCATCCTCCTCTTTCTGACGCTGTTTGCGGTCTCGACGGTCCTGCTCTTTCTCGACGCCTACCGCACGCCCGGCCTCGAGCTGACGGCCCTCGAGGCGATCAGCGCGACCATCGCGACGCTGGGCAACGTCGGGCCCGGCGTCGGCGTCGTCGGCCCGATGAACAGCTACGAGCCGTTTTCCGGAGCCGCGAAGCTGTACATGACTTTCCTGATGTGGATCGGCCGGCTCGAGATCCTCTCCGTGCTGGTGATCCTGACGCCGGCCTACTGGCGGTCCTGACTGCACGGGGGTCGTCACTCGGCCGCTTCGGCCCCGGCGGCCGTCCCGTCGGACCGATCGTCGGTCGCCGTCTCGCGGCGCTCGACGCCGGTGATCTCGAACCGTGCGCCCCCGTCTGTCCCCTCGGTCGCGGTCACCGCCCACCCGTGTCCCTCACAGATGTCCGCCACGATCGAGAGCCCGAGACCCGTCCCGCGTTCGCTCGTCGTATAGCCGGATTCGAAAACCGCGTCCGGATCGCCGTCGAACCCCGTCCCCGAGTCGGCGACGAAGAACCCGCCCTCGAGCGCGCCGACGGTGACGGTCAGGTCGCGGTCGTCGGTGTCGGCCCCCGAGCGGCTCCCGTGCTCGACCGCGTTTCTGAACAGGTTCTCGAGTACCTGCCGGAACTGGGTCCGATCCGCGACGATCGATCGCTCGTCGACGACCGACAGCGTCGCGCCGGCGGTATCGACCGTCGACCACGCCGCTCTCGCGGCGTCTTCGAGCGCGACCGGCTCGGGATCCAGCCCGCGTTGCCCCTGTCGAGCGAGCGTCAGCACGTCGTCGATCAGCGCTTCCATCCGCTCGTGGGACTCGGCGACGGTCCGTACGTACGCCGGATCGTACTCCTCCTCGAGCAGTTCGAGATACCCCTTCGAGACGGTCAACGGGTTCCGCAGGTCGTGGCTGACCACGCTCGCGAACTCGTCGAGTTTGCGGTTCTTGCGCTCGAGTTCGCGTTCGCGACGGACCCGCTCGGTCACGTCGTGGACGACGATCGTCCAGCCGGCCGGGTACCCACGCCCGTCGTCGATCGGCGAGATCGAGAGGTCGTAGTAGGACTGCCCATCGTCGAGCGAGAACTGTGTCGTTTCGGCGTCACCCGCCGGTGGCGCGGCGTCCCCGCGGTCTCGGTCGTGGGAGCCGGCGAGTATCGAGTCGACATCGGTCGGTATCACGTCGTCGATCGTTTCCCCGACGAGATTGTTTCGATTGTGAGCGAAAATCTCCCGCGCGACCGGATTGCTGTCGACGATCCGGCGATCGGCGTCGGCGACCAGCACGCCGTCCTCGAGGTTCGTCACGACTTCGCTGCGGGCGATGGGGGCGATCTCGAGGAGCCGATACCGGTAGAGGCCGAAGGTGATCGCGAGGCCGGAGACGGTAAAGCCGATCGGCGTCACGCCGATAATCTCGAGCGACGACGCCGAGAGAACGGCCGTCCCCCAGGGGACCGTGATCGCGACGAACACGGCGGCCCCCTGCCAGCGGTAGAGCCGCTCGGTCCGCGCGATCAGCCGGAAGACGAGGACCGACGTGATCGCCAGACAGAGCGTCGCGTACCCCAGGTGAACGAACAGGCCGATCCGCGGTTCCGACGTCGCGACCGTCACGGACGACGCCCACCAACTGCCGAGTGAGATCGGCTCCTCGACCGGCGGCCCCCACAGCACGAACGTGCGGTCGTTAACAGCCAACGCGCCGATCATGGCGAGGGGTTCGATCGACAACAGCCCCAGTCGGGACCGGGTGAGCCAGCGGTCCTCGCCCGTGTACCGGAGCGCGAAGACGAGAAACAGCGTCGGAATCACGGCGGCGCACACCCACTGGAGGTCGGCCCACAGAAGTTTCGCGGCCAACGTCGTCGATTCGATCTCGAGGACGTGCGCACCGAGCCAGACGGCGACGGTCGTCATGAGCGCGGCGAGGGCGCTCGAGCCGGCGGCCGGTCGCGTCCGCCACGCCGCGGCCGCGGTCCCGGCGGCGACGACGAGCGAAAGCGACAACACGGCACTGTAGGGAGAGACGGCCCAACCCACAGGTAGTAATCGGCAACGGGATGCAAGTGTCTACCGGCCGAATCCCGGGCGGCGGTCCTCCCTCGACACGTTCGCGGCCGCCGTCTCAGTCCTGTACCAACACGTCCAGCACGTCCGGCCCCGCACGGTCCAGCGCCGCCTCGAGCGCGCCCTCGATTCCGTCGGGTGTCTCGATACGCTCGGCCCGCGCGCCGTGGCTCTCGGCGTTTTTCACGAGGTCGACGTTCGGCTCGAAGTCCATGCCGACGAAGTCGTAGTCGTCTTCCTCGCCGCCCATGATGGCGAGCGTGTTGTCCTTGAGGATGCGATAGTTGCGGTTGTCCGAGATCACCACGGTCAGGTCGAGATCGTAGCGGGCGGCGCTGTAGATCGAGTGGGGGTAGTACTGGTAGGAGCCGTCGCCGATGAACCCGACCACGTCCCGGGGATCGTCGTGCTGTTCCTCGGCGACCGCGGCGCCGACTGCGGCGGGTAGCCCGTAGCCGAGCCCGCCGCCCTTGTTCGAGATGTACTGCTCGGGGCCGAGGTCCCACCGCGTCAGCATGGCGTACTTCGAGGTGACGCCCTCGTCGACGATCGCGGCGTCGCCCGCGACTCGCTCCATTGCGTCGACTAACTGGGCCTTCGAGGCCCGCGGGTCGTCGCCGTCGGCCTCGCCGTAGCCGGCCATCTGGGACTCGACCATCTCCTTGACTTCGGCGACGCCCTCGAGGCGGTCGGCCACGACGTCCTCGGAGAGTTTCCCCTGGACGCGCTCGGCGAGCCCCTGCATGACCAGTCCCGGATCGCCGATCACGGCCGCGTCGGCGGGCTGGTTCTTCCCGACCTGCCAACTGTCGTCGGAGAGGTGGATGCAGGTCGTGTCGGGATCGACCAGCGCCTCCTCGTGGCGGGTCAGGGTCGTGTTGGTCGAACAGCCAGCGAAGACGATCGTATCGGTGTCCATCAGCATCGCGGCCAGGTCCTCGTTGGTCGGCAGGTACGAGACCCACTGCTCGTGGTCGGTCGGGAAGTCCACCTCGCAGGCCAGTATTTCGCCGTGGACGCGGGCCCCCGTCGCCTCCGCGAGGTCGACCGCCGCGGCGACGGCGTCGGCCCCCGACCGGGCGACGTGGTCGCCGACGACGATCACCGGATCGTCCGCCTCGGCCAGCAGTTCCGCCGCGTGCTCGAGTTGTCCGGGATCGCCGCCGCCGGCGTTGGGAATCGGGCCCAGCCGTTCCGGCTCGGCGTCGGTTTCGGCCAGCATCACGTCCAGCGGCAGCCCGAGAAAGACCGGCCCCGTCGGCGGGGTCATCGCGACGCGGAACGCCCGCCGGAGCATCGTCGGCAGCGCCGACACGTCGAGTACCTCGTCGGACCACTTGCAGTACTCGCGGGCCATGTCCGCGAGCCGGCCCGAGAGGATCGGCTCCTCGTGGCGGAAGTCGGTGCTGTGATTGCCCGCCGTCACGACCAGCGGTGCGCCGGTGATCTTGGCCGCATAGAGGTTCCCCAGCCCGTGGGCCAGCCCCGGCGCGATGTGGAGGTTCGCGACGCCGACCGGCGTGATCGAGTCGTCGTGGTGGGCGTGATACCGCCGGCGCTGGGCGTAGCCGCCGGCCATCCCCACCGCGATGTCCTCGTGGAGCCCGAGCCGGTATTCGAGGTCGCTGTCGCCGATCGCGTCCATGATCGGGAGTTCGGTCGTCCCCGGGTTGCCGAAGACGTAGTCGACGCCGTAGGTCTCGAGAGCGTCAGTGAAGAGATCCGCGCCGGTATACTCGTCTGTCATGCTCGCTCGTGGTACGGCACACCACATCAAATTGTGTGTTTCGGAACCGCGGTGCCCGCCCGAGGTATTATCCGTCGGTTCGTTGTCGTCCGGGTATGGCTCTCGCGAGAGACGGGACGGGTTCGGGCGCGGTCGCTCGAGCGTACTGGTCGCAGGTCCATCCCGTCTTCATGACGCCGCCGATCGCCGCGTCGCTGTTCGGCGCGATCCTCGCGGGGAGCGTCGACCCGGTTCTCGCAGCGGTCCACGTCGTCGCGATGTTCGCGGCAGTTTACACGGCCCACGTCAAAGACGGCTACGTCGACTTCCACGTCCGCGGGGAGGACGACGACCACCCGCTGACCGCCCGAGGTTGTCGGCTCGGGCTCGCGGCGTCGACGGCGGTGTTCGCGGGCTGTTGTCTCCTGCTGGCAGCGCTGGTCGACGCCCTCGTGCTGGCGGTCGTCGTCCCGACGTGGCTGATCGCCTACCATCACGCACCCCAACTCGACACCAACCCCGTGACGGCGACGACCGGCTATCCGCTGGGCATCGCCCTCTCGATTCTCGGCGGGTTCTACGTCCAGGCCGGGACGATCACCCCCGTCTCGTTCGGCTTCGCCGTCGTCTTCCTGATCCTGCTGTCGGGCGTCAAGGTGATCGACGACGCACAGGACTACGCGTACGACCGCTCGATTCGGAAGCGAACGGTCGCGGTCGTCGTCGGCCCCGACCGCGCTTACGCCGTCGCCTACGGCCTGATGACCGCGGCGCTGATCGCCGTCGCTGCGTTCGCCGTCCTCCGGATCTTCCCGCTGACCGCGCTGCTGGCGGCGCTGGCCTTCGCCGCGGTCGCTGGCGTCGCGCGCCGGGCCGACCCGGAACTCGCGACCATGCTGCTCGTTCGGGGCTCGTACGTCTTCCTGGCGGTCCTCGTCGCAGCCGTCCGGTTCGATCCGCTCGGCCGACTCCTCTGAAGGCTCGATCGGCGGGACTGTCCGCGACTCGAGCGCCCTACAGCGACTCTTGGAAGCCACAGCGAGGACAGTACATGCAGCCGTCCCTGACCAGCGTATAGCTCTCGTCACAGCGACTGCACTGACAGCCCAGCGAGCGGCCGACCTCGCGGGCCAGCCCGGCGACCGTGGTCCGAAGCAGGCGCTGTTGGCGCTCGGCCGCCTCGAGTCGCTCCTCGAGGGCGGCCAACTGTGCCGCCATCGCCCGGTCGCGTCGGGACTCGGAAACGCCCGTGTGTCGTGGGGTCATGTGGGGCGTAGGTCACCGTTGGAGAAAAGCACGACCCTACCCGACAGCGGCCGCGATAGTCCGCGCTGTCGTCGGTATCGGCCGCCCGGAGAATCCGACCAGAGCGCCGCTACTCGGCTTCGCTCTCTTCGGTTCCCTCCGTGGTTTTCGGCGGCTTCCAGTCGAGTTTGACCGTGACCGTCTCGCGCTGGCCGCGCAGGATTGAGGAGCGCTCGCGGACGCCGACCTCGTAGGCGATCGACTCCGAGGGCGTGAGATCGACCGTTTTGTTCCCCGTTCGAACCGATGTTGCTCCCGCCCCATCGATCTCGTCGGCCAGCGCTCGCAGTCGTTCGGCGGCCTCTTCGCGGGTGACTTCGTCGGCGGAAAGGGTCTTGTCCACCATATCGGACCCAACCACGTTTCGCGGGATAAATAGCACACCCAATGGCGTATCGGTCATAGATGTACAAAATACATAATAAAACTGTATTCACACCCACTCGATTAATTCACGACCGACTATCAGTTCCCGACGGACTGACTCCGAACCGACCCGACGATACCCGGTCCGATCCGACCCGGTTCGCTACAGCGGTAGCGAGGCGAACGCCGACGGCGTTCGCCGCGGAAGAGCAATACCGTTCTATATGGAAAGCAGCGCGAGTTCTCCGCCCCACCGTGGGCGGGGGTGAAGCGCGTACGCTCGGCTGCGTCCCTGTTTTTAAGTACTGGGACGCCCTACCACGGTTTGGAACCCACGTTATCGGCCTCGCAAAACCCGCGCACCCACTTCGGGGTAAGACGCGGTGTCGTGCGAAAGACGAAGTCTTTCGTGATCACGAAAATCTCCGATTTTCGAACGACACCGGGCCTGTGTCGCGCCCACGTGAGGGGGCGGACGCCCACGGACACACCCGCCACGGCAGCAACAGACGACCTCTGTTGCGGTGGCACTCTCGGTGTGTTCGGGTGTTACCGGTTCCACGCAAGTCTCTCCAGAGACGAGCGCGGGCGGAATTAAATTCGCCACCGGTCGTTTCGCTGGCTCCACGCCAGAGACCACGGCGAAGCCACGGGCCACCGTGCCCGTGGTACTTCACCTACGCCGGTTTCGTCTCTCCGTCAGTTGGTACTCACGATCTTGATCAGTACTTTTGCGTACACAACGGATAGATACAGCCAGACTCCGTGCGCTGCAATAGCAAGGATTACCTCGGGTGCAGTCTGATTGAACGAACGAATGGCAGACTCGCTCTGGTATCCGTCAGTGGGCGACGTTCTCGCCATCCACGACGACATCGTCTCGGAGTACTCTGACACGCATGCTGGCGTCCAGAATCGTGGCGATATCGAGTTTGCCCTGAACTACATCGAGAGTGGGTGTTTCGGGACGGTGCCCGAAACGATTCACGAGAAATCATTTCACCTCCTCAGACTGTTAGTGGCGAACCATCCGTTCGTCGATGCGAACAAACGCACCGCGCTCAACACGACGGTCGTGTTCTACTTCCTCAACGGATATCGGTTCACGTACGACAACGAGATCAGGACGATCCTCAAGCAGTTCGGCACTGATCAGACGACCGTCGAAGAAGCAGGAACCATCGAATACCTTCGTTCTCATACTGAAGAAATCGACCTCGTCGGAGAGATCGAACAGTGGCGTGATGATCTCATCCAGTACGGACTGGACGAACTGACCGGTGATTCGTCTAACCCGAACGATTAACCGCAGTCGGGGCGATACACCAGATATGGCGACCGAGGAAAGTTCAGAGTCCGATTCTCCCCTCGATGAAGTAATGGACGACATCCGACGAGAACTCGTCCAGCGGGTGGCAGCAGCTGACCGGGACGCGAACCGCGAGATCTACGACGCCCTCGAAAACGAGTAACGCGCTTCGACTCTACTGTTATCAGTTCGTACTCACGATCTTGATCACGTCGCCCTCCTCGAGTTCGTACTCCTCGCTGATCTCGCGGTTCGATTTCGCATTCACGGCGTGGAGGTAGCCGTCGCCGATGTCGGAGTGGACGCTGTAGGCGAGGTCGACCGGCGTCGAGCCCTCGGGAAGGAGGAAGGCGTCGGGCAAGACGTTGCCGCTGCCGTCGGACCACTTCGAGGCGTCCTCGACCGGGTAGGCGGTGAGGTGATCCAGCAGGTCGTAGACGGCGTGGTCCAGCGCCGCCTGCACGCCGGTGCCGCCCCACTCGGCCATGGTGTCCGCGAGGCCCTCGAGGGCCTCCCGTTGGGCGTCGTTGACGTCGTCGCCGATCTCGAGGGTCTCGTCGCCGGGATCGTAGTCGACGAGGCCGTTCTCGGCGGCCCGGCGCAAGGCGAGTTCGCCCTCCGCCGTGGTCGGGATCACGGGCTTGTCGAGCTCGAGCAGGCGCTCGACGTTTTCCTCGGGCGCGACGTCGATCTTGTTGGCCGCGACGACGATCGGCTTCGTTCGCTCGCGGACCAGTCGTGCGAGTTCCTCGCGGTGGTCGTCGTCCCACTGGATCGGGTCGTCGGGATAGTCCAGTTCCCGCAGGACCGTCGCGATCTGTTTGGGAGAGGCACCGAAACCCGAGAGCATGTCCGCTAAGGCGTCGTCGATGTCGAAGTCGGGCGAGCGCGATTTCCGCTCGACGGACTCCCAGTTGCGGTCGACGATGCCGGCCAGCCAGAGGTCCATCTCCTCCTCGATGAAGTCGATGTCCTCGAGCGGGTCGTGGTCGCCGATATCGACCGGTTCGCCCTTCTCGTTGGTGCCGCCGGAGGCGTCGACGACGTTGACGATCACGTCCGCGTTCGTCAGCTCGTCGAGGAACTGATTGCCCAGTCCCTTCCCCTCGTGAGCGCCGGGGACCAGTCCCGCCACGTCGAGCAGTTCGATCGGGACGTAGCGCTTGCCGTCTTCGCAGTTCTCGGCGTTACAACGGTCCTCGCGCTCGAGGCAGGGACACTCGGTCCGGACGTAGCTCACCCCGCGGTTGGCGTCGATCGTCGTGAACGGGTAGTTGGCGACGTCGACCTCCGCCATCGTCGCCGCAGTGTAGAACGTGGACTTGCCGGCGTTCGGTTTCCCGGCAAGCGCGATCGAAAGCATGCCTCCGGATAGCGCCGTCCGGAGGAATTGTCTTTCGATTCGACCGACCTCGGCGGTCGTTCGCGTCGCTCGAGCACTATCTCGTCTCTGGTTCGAACGACTCGAGCGGGACGGGTTCGGGGACGCTCACGTCCATCGAACCGTCAACTCAGAGTTCGACGGCCATCATCACCTCGTCGACGTAGTGGCCGTTGAGTTTGTAGTGGTCCTCGCGGACGGCTTCCGTCTCCCAGTCGTGGCCCTCGAGGAAGGCGATCGCCTCCTCGTTGGTCGAGGGAACGCTCTGGTAGAGCTTCTCGTAGCCGTTCGAACCGGCCCACTCGAGCCCCCGGGAGAGGAGATGCGAGCCGATGCCGTGGCCGCGGTACTCCTCTAAGACGCCGACGGTGAGCTCGGCGGTGTGGCTCAGTTTGTCGATTTCGGGCGCGTAGAGGTGGACCCAGCCGACGACGTCGCCCTCGACGGTGGCGACGAAGAACATCCGCGACTCGAGTTCGTTGTGGCGCAAGAGCGCCTCCTCGTGGTCGATCTCGTCGGCGACGCTCTCGGCTTCGATGTAGGTCCGCTCCTCGGCGACCTGCCGGATCGCGCCGACGATCCCCGTCAGGTCCTCCTGCCGGGCGGGCCGGATGTGGAACTCGAGGTCCGCCGAGACGTACTCCTCCTCGGCGCCGGCGTCGATCGTCACCCGGAGTTTGCCCTCGCCCTTCTCGAGTCGCCCGTCGCGTTTGAGGATCGCGACGTGGTGTCGGAAGCCGCTCGGGTCGATCCCCAACCGCTCTCGCGCGTCGTCGGGATCGACCGCGCCGTGTCGCTCGACGTACTCGTAGATTCGTTTGCGGTCCTCGTGACCGAACTCGAGTGTCTCACTGACCATGGCACTCGCTACCACGAACCAATACTTAATCCTTGCCTGGCGGACACGATGCGGTCCCCGGCGTGACCTTAAGGCGGCGACTGGTACAGCCGGGGTCCCTTGCACCGGTGGTCCATCGATCCGATCGCGCGAGACGATCGCCGCCGGTTCGACCGGCGGCAGGCGTGTCGCGCGTTCCCCATGATCGGATCGGACGTGGTGGTTGCTGGACCGGCCCTCGCGATCGCGATAGCGGTCGGGCTGGTCGCCCACGAGTGGTCACACGCCGCGGTCCTGCGGCTCGCACGCGTCGAGTACGCCGTCTCCTACTTTCCCGGTCGTGCCGACGGCCTGCTCGCGCTGGTCACGACGCGGCCCTGGGCCGCCGTCCACCCCCGACCGACCGGTACCGAACCGCCCTGGGCACTCCGCCTCGCGGCGCTCGCGCCCGCCCTGCTTGCCGTGCCCGTCTTCGGACTGGGACTGACCGGCCACCTGACCGCGGAGACCCCCGTCGTCGCCGCGGCGGCGATCGGGTGGCTCGCCTGTGCCCTGCCCAGCCCGCAGGACTTCTCGGTCGCCTTTCACGCCGGCCGGCTCCTCGAGCGGTCCCGAGAGCGGACCGGAACGGCCCCCTCCCGCGCCGACTGACGGTCGTCGCCGGGCCGTTCCCGTCGCGTTAGTCGGTCCACGCGTGTGCGGCCGTCACGGCCGCGAACGACCCCAAAACGAGTCCCGCAACGACGAGTCCGTCGATCGGAACGAACCCGATCGCCACCGCACCGAGGACCGCAGTACAGAGCCCGACGGTCGCCCCGTACCGGCGGGGCCACGGGTCGCTCGAGGCCGTTTCGGTGGCCCCCTCGAGATACGGCTCGAGCTGGGCGGTCTGGGGTGTCGAGTCGACCCGGCCGCGGTCCTTGTCGTACTCGATGAGACCGTGGTTGTCGAGCTTCGGGAGGTGGGACTGGTACAGCGAGATGTAGACGCGCTGGCGCTCGTCGGACCGGAGCTCCTCGACGGTTGTCCCCTGCTCCCAGGCGGCGACCTGTTCGGCGAGTTCGCGCAGCCGGACCGGCTCCTCCGCGTCCCGCAGGTACCGCAGGACGTCCCGGCGACGCTTCGTCTGGAGGAGGTGGTGGACGTCGTCCAGTGATAGTTCGGCGGGGATCGCCTGCACGTCCGCGTCTCGGGCGGCGTCACCGGGATCGTCGGTCCGACCGCGATCGATCACGTTCGTGTGATAGTATACCAGACGGACGGATAAATATACTGACCCCGACGGTGTGTCTCGGTGATGGACGGCAAAATTGGGTGCTCGGGTCGTGAACGACCCGGAGCGGCCGACAGCAACGCGGTCATACAGCCACGAATGACCGCGAGCCGTGATTGAGTACGGGTGATCCACCGGCGCTCACAGCGACGGTCGGTCGTCGGTCGTCGGGCGGTCGGCACCTTGCCGACATGACCACTATTGGCCTATCAGACAATAAAACTACCTCTTGGAACAAGATCGTCCTCGTCTGCCGAGAAGAAGAAAACAAAACAGGAAAAATACCGAAATAGTTTCGAAGTTCGGTTTTATCGATGTAGCGATGCGGGAAAACTGAGAGCGTATCGACTGGGACCCGACGGACTCCTGTCCGTCACTGCCGGTGGGACCGCGACTACCCTGCGATTCCACCGGTACAGCGAACCGCCTCAGGGATCGATCGCCATCGGCGCGGTCCGCTCGGAGAGTTCGGCGCTGACCAGGGCCGCGTGGCTTCGGCGGAGCCGTTCGGACAGCGCCTGATGGGAGACGTCGAGTTCGGCCGCCAACTCCTTGAGCGTCACCCCCCGCGGTACGTCGAAATACCCCAGTTCGTGAGCCTTACAGATCGTCTCGTACTGGGTCTCGGTCAGCGGCGTCTGCGCACTCGCGAGGTCGTCGACGCCGCTGATCCGGGTGACGGTCGCCCGGTACTCGTATTGCTCGAGCAAATCGTGACACGCCGACACCGACTCCCGATCGTGAAAGAGCAGTTTCACCAGCCATCGGCCGTCCCGCCCACGAGCGGTCAGGATCGCGCCGTCGTTGTCGGTCACGATCTCGGTGAACAGTTTCGCCGCATCCCCGAACGCGATCCTGAACAGCCAGCGATCGCCCGGGCTGGCGTCCGTCCCAGCGCCCTCGGACGCGGCGGTCGGTGACCCCCTGCCGTCGCCGAGGCTGGCGATCACGTCCACCGACGGATCCGCCTCGAGCGCCCGTGCGACGGCGTCCCGATCCGGGCCGCCCGCCCAGATCAGCGGCGGCGAGTCGCCGATCATCCCTCCGACCTGAAACTCGAACGTCGATACTCGATCGAAGGTCCGGTCGAAGCCGAGTCGTGCTGCCGGAATCTCGAGTTCGACGACTGTGGTCATCACCGAACCCCACCACGAAGACGTATAGACGGATTTCGCTACCGGTAGCCTTTCCCGCCACCCAACTCGGATGACTGTCAGGACCGATCGAGTGTCAGTGAATCCGATCTCCGCCCGGTGACAGTCTTCTCGGACCGATTATCGCGGGTGCGGAACAATCTGCTTTCGGTTCGCTTTCGATACGATCACCGTTCCAACAGCTATCGGGCGAGCGCGTTCTCAGTTCCTGTAACTTTCGGTCAGGTACAAGTCCGTCCGGGTCGTCGTTCCGTGTAGCCAATCACCGGTAGTTGGCTGACAGGGAATACAGGACTACGGCGCTTCGTTCTCGCCGTCTCTTCGCCGTCTCGACGCGCAGTGGCTACCGTCGCAGCCGGGCGACGGGGCCGTCCGCACCGTCAGGGTCGAACTCGACCAGGCCGTCGGCCTCGAGGTCCGTGAGCAGGCCGGTCAGCCACTCGCGGCCGTACTCGCCGTCGGGGACGTAGTCGACGCGGATCCGGTGGCCGAGCGTGTCGATCTCGAGTTCGCCGTGTTCGCGGAGGGTGCCGATCACGCGACCCCGGAACTGCCGGCGGCTCCCCTCGAAACTCGGCTGGGTCGGCACGTCGGGGGCGGTGAAGTCGCCGGTGGCGTAGGCCGAACACCACTCGCGCCACGGACAGCCAGCCTCGTCACACGAGGGCGTCTGTTCGCAGGCGACCCCGCCCAACTCCATGATCGCGTTGTTCCAGACCCGCGACCGGCCCGCCGGCATGAGGTCGCTCGCCGCGTCTTCGAAGGCCGCGTCGTCGTCGGGCACGTCGAAGGCCCGATAGAGGACCCGCTTGACGTTCGTGTCGACGACCGCCTTCCCGTTGTTGAACGCGAAACTCGCCACGGCGTTGGCCGTGTACGGGCCCACGCCCATCAGCTCCTGAAGCTCCGCGGGGGTCTCCGGAAACTCGCCGTCGTACTCCTCCTCGACCTGCCCGGCCGCCTCGTGGAGGTACTTCGCCCGGTTGTTGTAACCCAGGCTGTGATCGGTCCAGAAGCCCACCACGTCCGCCCGATCGGCCGCCGCGAGGGCGGCGGTCGTCGGCCACCGCTCGAGGAACCCCTCCCAGGCCTCGACGACCCGGCCGAGTTGAGTCTGCTGGCTCATCACTTCACTGACGAGGATTTCATAGGGGTCGTCGGTCCGCCGCCACGGGAACTCCCGGTGGTCGTCCTCGTACCACTCGATCAACGCCTCGCGAACCGCCCCGCGGTCGTCGGGCAGTTGCGCCCCATCCCCTGCTGTCATCGGCGAGGGTTACGCCGTCGGCTGTAAGTCAGTGTCGCAATGGGGCGGCTCCGAGACCGGCTCCCGGCGATGCGGTCCGGCTCCAACTGGAAAGGCCTATCCGGCCCGCTCGAGTCCTCACGGGTATGAGCCTCGACGATCTCAACGACGACGTAACGGCCGCCTACACCGACATCGGCGACGAGCTGTCGCTCTCGCTGGACCGCGAGACGCGCAACGAACTCGCCTTGCTCGAGACGGCCCTCGAGCCCGAGGAGACCGACGAACTCGTCCGGCGGGCGATCCACATGCTCTTTCAGTCGACCGTCGACACCGGGAAACTCGACTTCCAGCTGCGAACGGCCTACGACGTGACCTACGACGAGTACCTCTCGGGGATGACCTTCGAGGAGATGACCGGTGCGGACCAGTACCCCTCGATGGACGACGAGCGACGCTACCAGTTCTGAATTCGCGTGTCCGTCGCCAGCCGGCGACCGATCGGAATTTCCGACGTTCAGGCCGCTGAACTACGATGAGTCCTAGGTACACGATATGATTTCACCGTCATAATGGGTGCGCTTATCGGCGCTCGACTCCTCGGATCGCACATGGCAATCTCCCAGCATTCACTCGAATCCGAATACCAGTGTCCCGACTGTTCGGGCGCGCTCTCGACCCGATACGAATCGCTCGTCTGTGACGACTGCGGCTACACGCCGCGTCACGGTGCCGACTGATCGGTCCGCGACAGTGTCGTAATCGAATCGGTGACCGACCGCCCGATTTCCGTGTTATCTGCTCTCGAGGAGTCCTCCGTAGTTGAACCCGTTCGCGTCGCAGTCAGCCGGAGCGGGGTGCTCGATTCGCTCGGCCCTTGCTCGAGTCACTCGTCTTTCCAAATGAGGCCCTCGGTCTCCGCGGTCAGGACGGTCTCACCGGCCGCGTTCTCACAAACGACGTCCGAGACGAATTCGTACCGGTCGTCTCGTTCTCTAACGGTGTCGAACGTCGAGCGACACGTGATCGGTTCGCCGGTGTAGACCGGCTGGTGGAAGTCAAACTCCATCGTACTGGCCAACACTTCGTTGTCGCTCCCGAGCTTCGTTGGCAGCGTCGCGGTCAACAGCCCCTGAACCATCACGCGTCCATCGTCGTCCGGCTCGGTGTGGCGCGGTTGGTCGTCACCGGTGAGGTCCGCGAACCGCCGTACGTCTTCGACCGTGAACGTTCGCTCGAACGTCCTCGTCTCGCCCTCAGTTGGGTGCGTCATCGGGACTGACTCCGCGTTGAAACGACAACAAAATAGCGATGCCGAGACGACGCGTCGGCTGCGACCGGTTTGCCGCGGTCCTCGCTCGTTTCGCTCGCTCGAGTCGCGCCGGAATCCGGATCGCAACGGCCGTTCGTGTCCGCTCCGGTCTCGGACACCCCCTCGGGAACTCCGTCTGCTAATCGCTCACTCGATTTCCAACTGGCCGCCGCTCCCGCCGTCCCCCTCGTTGCCGTTCTCGTTCCATTCGAGTTCGAACTCGATACTCAACTCACCGGCCCCGTTCGTTGGCCCCTCCCGTTCGGCTTTGACCTCGAACGTCGGGCGGGCTGGGGGTTCCATCGTCACGGATTCGGAACCGGATTTGAGCGTGACTGCATCCCCCCGTTCGAGCTTGTCAGCGACGCGCCGGAGATACGTCGCGATGTCCGCTCGGCTCTGGTCGCTCTCCGATTTGAACAGGATTTCTTCGGGCATAGAGCGTGGCTACACCACCCGTCCCGATAAATGTATCCGCCGTACGTACCGCAAGTTCTACTGGACTGAAGAAGGGCTCCTGCGACCGCCTGAGCCGTCAGTCGTCGATCGGGGCCGCGCTCGAGAGCGCCTCGTCGATGTCGGCCTCGGCCATCTTCTCGACTAAGGCGTCGATCACTTCCTCGCGTTTGCCGCTGACGAACTTGATCGAGCCGACGACGAGGTGGCCGCCGCCGGAGACGCCACCGCCCGCGATCTCGGCTTCCAGTTCCGAGACCATGTTCGGGATGTCCAGCCGGACGCCGTCGCTGCGAAGCACGGCGAAGTCGGGGCCGTAGCCGACCGTGATGACTGGGTCACCGGTCTCCTCGATCTTGCGGTCGTGGATCTCGCCGGTGGTCTTGCCCGGCGCGGGGTAGGTAAAGCGGTGGGCGTAGTTTTCGACGTCGATCCGGTAGAGATGGGCCCCGTTCTCGAGGGTCTCGTGTTCGAGGTGGGGCATCGCGGCCTCGAGTTGCTCGTCGACCTCCTCGCGGCCGCGCTCGGCGAAGAAGTCGACGAGTTCGCGGTGGCGAGCGTCGTCGTCGCTGTCGACCTGTAGCAGGTCCTGAATCAGCTGGTCGCCGGAGTTATAGCGCAGCCAGAAGGCGGCGTAGTCGAGCGCCTCGCTGACGTCTTGCAGGCGCTGTTCGTCGTAGCCTTCCGCGGCGGCCAGTTCGAGGTAGTCGTCCATCGCGTCGGCCTTCGAGCGGTCCGAGAGGCCGGCGACGGCGGGGACGTGGCGGAGTTCCTCGCCCAGGTCGGGATAGATCATCCGCGCGAGTTCGACACAGAGCATCCCCGTAGTGATCCGGTAGTCCTCGTCGTGGAGGTAGGGGTTGACGTGGGCGTCGAGCAGGTCGCCGACCGCGTCGGGGTCGGGGTGGTGGTGGTCGACGGCGACGATCGGGATGTCGTAGTGGGCCAGCGTCTCGTAGGCCGGAACGTCCTCGGCCGTCGAGCCGTTGTCGAGCATCAGCAGGAGGGGAAGCTGCTGGCCGTGTTTCTCGCGGTCCTCGAGCGCGAAGTTCAGGTCCCGCGTCGCGTCTTCCATCTCGTAGAACGGTGCTTTCGCCGGCAGCCGCTTGATGAGATGACGCGGCGCGTCCGCGTCCTCGTGGACGTCGGCGATAAAGCGCTGCAGCGCGATCTGGACGGGGACGGCGGCGCACATGCCGTCGCCGTCGGCGTGGTGACGGACCCGGATCGGGCGTCCTTCGAGGACGGTCCGGCGCAGCAGTCGCGCGACCTCTTCGAGGTCCGAGCGGAGTTTCTCGAAGGCCGGCCAGTCAATCAGCGGCTCGACGTCGTGGGGCTCGGCGCGGTTCGCGAGGGCCGCCTCGAGGCGTTCGCGAGCCGTTTCGGCGTCCTCGCCCTCGAGTTTCGAGAGGCCCTCGACCTCGATCTGGACCGAGCCCTCGCGGTGTTCCGGCGTGCCGGTGACGCGGACGATGTCGCCGACCGCGATCGACGGGTAGGCGCGGACGCCGGCCTCCTCGAAGGCGGCACAGGGGACGACGCCGTTCTCGTCGGCGACGTGGAAGATCGTCGGGCCGCCGGTCTGTTTGACCTGGGTCACCTCGCCCTCGAGATGGACCTGCTCGCCGATCGATCCCTCGAGGCCGTCGGTGCCGGTCAGCGAGTAGTCGCGGCTGACCGGTTCGGTCTCGTAGTCGTCGCCGACGTCGACCGGCTCGAACGCCATGTCGCCGTTCTCGCGGACGCTCTCGAGTTCGACGACGAGTTCGTCGCCGACGGCGTAGGTGCCCTCGAGGACGGATTCGTGGACGAGTCCGGAGACGGAGTCGGAGAGATCGACGAAGACGCCGTAGTCGACGATGCCGTTGATTTCCGCGAGATAGGGACGGCCTTGTTCGACGTCGTCGGCGGTACAGTCAGGGGCGAGATCGTAGACGACGGAATCCCCGTCGTCTGCGCCGGGTTCCCCGGCGGAGTCACGCGTCATCTTGAATCGTCGTTTGAGGCGGTCGCGTATAACCCTTGTCAAGAAGGGATGGCGGCTCGCCGTGGGGGTTTCGGATACGGGGCAGCAGCCATCCCGGACCGCTATCGTGTCGGTTCGATCCGAGTACGGCACCGTAATACTGATAGAGTATTACCGAGAATGTATACTCGTGCCACGCGTGACGACGAAAGGACAGGTCACGATCCCAAAGGAGATCCGTGATCGACTCGGAATCGAACCGGGTGACGAGATTTCCTTCGAGGAAACCGACTCGGGATACGAGATCCGCAAGGAGGAGCCGACGACGACAGACGGCGACGATCCGTTCGAGAAGTACCGCGGCAGCGCCGATAGCGATGAGACGATGCCGGAACGGATGCGACGGCTCCGCGGCGAATACCCTCGTGATATCGGTGATGAGGGCACGGATAGCGAGTCGAGGGGCGAGCAGTGATAACGGCGGTGGATACGAACGCGTTACTCGCACTGCTGTACGACGACGACTACGCCGATGCCAGCGAACGCGCGCTCCGACGCGCCTATCGAGACGGTCGGATCGTCGTGTCGTCAGTCGTCTACGCCGAACTCGCGGCCGATGGTCACTTCGAGACGACGGCCGATCTCGATCGATTCCTCGAGGACTTCAGTATTCAGCGCTCGGATCCGTCGCGTGAAGCACTGTTCCGGGCGGGACAGAGCTTCCAGCGCTACACCGGCCGGCGACCGAACGGACTCCAGTGTCCGTCCTGCGGGGCGATACGGACGGTCGGTTGCGAGGACTGCGGGACGGATCTCACGCCGCGTCAGCACATCGCTGCGGACTTCGTTATCGGCGGCCACGCGACCGCTGACGCCGACGCATTACTCAGCTTCGATAGCGCGTTTTATCGGACGTACTTCCCCGATATGACTGTCGTTCCCGAATGAACGAGACTCGAGCGGGCGTAGAGCGCTAGTGACCCACTCGAACGCGCCTCGCTGTCGACGGGACGAGACGCCGGCGGCACCAGGGTCGCATCGGAACGTTTAGCAACCGCAAGGCCCCAGCGTAGACCATGGGGCTGTTCGACGCGCTGTTTCGCTCGAGCGAGATTCTCGGCATCGCCGAGGAGACCCTCGAGTTCGCCCTCGAGTCCTCCGAGGAGACCCACCCGAACGAGTACATGGGGTTCCTCCGGGGGACCGAGGCCGACCGGCTGGGACTGGACCGCGAGGGGCTGGTCATCACCGATATTCTCGTGGTGCCCGGCACCGAGTCCAACAGCGTCAGCGCGACGGTCAAGACGAACCAGATACCCAACGACGTGAAAGCGCTGGGAAGCATCCACTCCCATCCGAACGGCGTCATCAGCCCGAGTAACGCGGACCTAGACACCTTCGGTCGCGGCAGTGTCCACGTCATCATCGGCGCGCCCTACCGTCGGACCGACTGGCAGGCGTTCGATTCGAAGGGCCAACCGACCCAGTTGAACGTGATCGACGTCGACCTGCCCGAGACCGAGGACTTCTTCGATTTCACGCAGGCGGATATCGACGAGGAACTGCGATGACGAGACTCGCCATGCTCGAGACGATGCCACGTACCGGACCGACGACGGGATCGCCACGGAAACCACGCGCCGGGTCGACCGCGAGGGCGACATGAGCCGGACCGTCATCGCGCAGGGGACCTTCGACATCCTCCATCCCGGCCACGTCCACTACCTGGAGGAGGCCGCCGCGATGGGCGACGAACTGTACGTGATCGTCGCCCGCAAGACGAACGTCGACCACAAGGAGAAGCCGATCTGTCCAGCGACCCAGCGCCGAGACGTGGTTGGCGCGCTCGCGGCCGTCGACGAGGCCCTGCTCGGCCACGAGGAGGACATCTTCGTCCCGATCGAGGAGATCGACCCGGACGTGATCGCGCTGGGCCACGACCAGCACCACGACGACGAGGCCATCGCAGCCGAACTCGAGCGACGGGGGATCGACTGCGAGGTCCGTCGCGCAAGCGGCCGCGAGACCGACGACGAGCAACTGCTCTCGACCCGGTTGATCATCGACCGGATCCTCGAGCGCCGCGGCTGAGCGGCGACGCGAAGCTCAGTTCTGACGGATCACGGGCGGCGGGAGCCGCAGCGAATCGACCGTATGCCCCGTCTCGACGAAGTGGTCGATCGCCGCTTCGGACACCTCCTTTTCAGTGTAGCCGTCGGCGGTGCTGGCCTGCCAGTCGCACTCGAGACAGTATTTGCGCATGCGGGAGTCTAGCTGATACTCGGTCACAGGGGCGGGAAAGAACGGTGCAGGAAATCGAAGGGAACCGGCGGGGCTGTCGCCGATCCGCTCAGCGGTCCGAAGGCGTCGTTAGTCGTCTTTGACGCCGGGGTTGGTCACGGCGCCGTTGGCCGCGGAGCCAAAGGCCTGCCCGTACTTCGCCAACACGCCGCTTGTGTACTGGCGGTCGGGCTGTTCGCGGTCCGCGAGTCGCTGCTCGATCTCTTCGTCGGAGAGGTCGACGGAGAGCTCGAGGTCGTCGATGTCGATGGTGATCGTGTCGCCGTCCTCGAGGGCGGCGATGGGACCGCCGGCCGCCGCCTCGGGGGCGACGTGGCCGATGGAGAACCCGCGGGTCGCGCCGGAGAACCGGCCGTCGGTAAAGAGCGCGACGTCCTCGGCGTGGCCCTGGCCCGCGACGGCGCTCGTGACGCCGAGCATCTCACGCATGCCGGGGCCGCCGCGGGGACCCTCGTTGCGGATGCCGATGACGTCGCCGGATTCGACGTTGCCCTCCTGGACGTACGCCATGGCCTCCTCCTCGCGCTCGAAGATTCGGACGGGGCCCGCGTGGTGGAGGTGGTCCTCGCCGGTGATCTTGATGACCGCGCCCTCGGGCGCGAGGTTGCCGGTGAGGATGCGGATGGCACCGCGCTCGTGGATCGGGTCGTCGACGGTATGCAGGAAGTCGGCGTCGAGGTCTTCGATCGCGGGCGGGTCGACCCGCTCTACGGCCTCGGCCATCGTCTCGCCGGTAACGGTCAGCGCGTCGCCGTGGAGCAGGTCGGCCTCGAGCAGTTCGCGCAGGACGACGGGGACGCCGCCGACCTCGTGGAGGTCGTTCATCACGCGCTCGCCGCCGGGCTGGAGGTTTGCGATCTTCGGCGTGCGGGCGCTGATCTCGTTGAACGTCTCGATGTCTAAGTCGACGCCGGCCTCGGCGGCCATCGCCAGCAGGTGGAGGACGGCGTTGGTCGAGCCGCCGACGGCGACCTGCAGGGCGATCGCGTTCTCGAAGGAGGCCTCGCTGAGGAAGTCGGAGGGTTTCCGCCCCGCCTCGACGGCCTCCACTGCGATCTCGCCGGCCTCGCGGGCGACGTCGTAGCGGGACTCGTCCTCGGCGGGCGGGCTGGCGCTGCCAAGCGGCGCGAACCCGATCGCTTCGGAGATCGAGGCCATCGTGTTGGCGGTGAACATGCCACCACACGAGCCCGCGCCGGGGCAGGCGTTGCGCTCCATCTCGTCGAGTTCGTCCGGGCTCATCTCGCCGTCGGCGACGGCACCGACGCCCTCGAAGAGGTTCTGGACGGTGACCTCCCGGCCCTCGTGTTCGCCGGGCATGATCGAGCCGCCATAGAGGAAGACGCTGGGGAGATCCGTTCGAATGGCGGCCATCATCATCCCGGGCATGTTCTTGTCACAGCCGCCGATCGTGACCAGCCCGTCCATGCGCTCGCCGAACGACACCAGTTCGACGGAGTCGGCGATCAGCTCACGGGAGATCAGCGAGGCCTTCATCCCCTCGGTCCCCATCGAGATGGCGTCCGAAATCGTGATCGTCCCGAACTCGATTGGCATCCCGCCGGTGTCGTCGACACCCTCGAGGGCCGCGTCGGCGACGTCGTCCAGATGGACGTTACACGGCGTGATGTCGGCTGCCGGGTTGGGAACGCCGATCATCGGCGCGCCGAAGTCCTCGTCGTCGAACCCCATGGCCCGGAACATCGCGCGGTGGGGGGCCTTGTCCGCGCCCTCGGTCACCTCGCGACTACGCAACTCCTCGTCCTTGCCGTAGTCGAACTCGCTGTCGCTGCTCATGGTCGAAGGTCGCATCGGAACGGCATAAGTTACCCTTTCTCGGCCAATGGTTCGGAAACTCGGAAAAAGCCGAATACGTTCGTCCGGAGGCAAACGGCGGGGGTTCGGGATCGGGTCACGGACTCGAGCGCTCAGAAGTAATCGTCAGTCATTGTCACCGTCGAAACCCCCTTCCCGGGGAGGTTCGTAGCGAGGCCACGATCATGCCGAACGCGACCGTCAGCACCGGAGCGCGACTCCACGTCGGTTTTCAGAACCTGTCGCTCGCCCGCGAGCGGCTCTACGGGGGCATCGGCGTCGGGCTCGCGGAGCCGCGGGCGACCGTCACCGCCGAACCCGCCGACGGCGTCGTGACCGACGACCCACTCGTCGCGGAGTACGCCCGCNNCCCGCCGCACCGTCGACGTGTTGGATCTCCCCGGCGTCGCCGTTTCGGTTGAGGAGCGGTTGCCGCGCCACGTCGGCCTCGGGAGCGGCACCCAGCTCGCGCTGGCGGTGCTGACGGCGACGGCGCGGGCCCACAGCCTCGAGCCGCGGGTCCGCGAGAACGCGCCCGCGATGGGGCGAGGCGGCCGCAGCGGCGTCGGCGTCGCGACCTTCGAGGGGGGCGGGTTCGTCGTCGACGCCGGCCACCCGACGAACCGCTTTACCACGGAGCCGCCGGCGGAAGGCGACTGGACGGTGCCGCCGGTCGTCGCCCGCCACGACTTACCCGATGACTGGCGGTTTCTGGTCGTCGTCCCCGACGCCGAGCCCGGCCGCAGCGGCGACGACGAGGACGAGAGCATGCGCGCGGTCGTCGAGCGGGCCGACCCCGCGATCGCCGACGAGATCGCCGGCGTCGTCACCCGGAAACTGCTACCCGCCGCAGCCGGCGGCAGCCTCGAGCCCTTCGGCGAGGCCGTCGCCGAGATCGGCCGCAAGAACGGTGCCTGGTACGCCGACGCACAGGGCGGGGTCTTCCGCCCGCCCGCGGGCGAACTCGTCGACGCGCTCGAGGACTGTCCGGTCCTCTCGGGCGTCGGCCAGTCCTCGTGGGGCCCGGTCGTCTACGGCGTGACCGATACCCGCCACGCCGAGGAGGCCGCGGCCGCGGCCCGGGACGCGCTCGCGGAGCGCGGGCTCGAGGGACGAGTGATCCTCGCCGAAGCGGCCGAGAGTGGGGCTCGAGTCGAGACGGGTATCGATCGCCGATAGTGAGAGAGAACGAAAGCGCGGCGCGTAGCGCCGCGGTAAGACGAGCGGACCGACGGGACCCAGCGCATGACTGTTGTCGGTCGCTGTCGATCGACTATCCCACCAAGTTACGAAGAATCTATTGACTAATTCACGCCACAACTATAATATTGATCGAATGGGGAGTGAAGTATATGCCCGCCCGACGACCTATCCTATCAACTGTAGTATCCACCACAGTGGCCGGTCTTTCTGGATGTGTCTCGTCAATTTATTCTAGCAACCAGTTAGTTCTCAGCTGTATTGAGATAGCTAATGCAGATACCCAGTCGCATACTATTCATGTGCGTGTTGATTACGAAAACGAAGAAATATTTTCCGATTCATACGACCTCAAGAATCGCA
The DNA here is from genome assembly GCA_000690595.2 of Natrinema mahii. Classification (GTDB taxonomy): domain Archaea; phylum Halobacteriota; class Halobacteria; order Halobacteriales; family Natrialbaceae; genus Natrinema; species Natrinema mahii. Next base: position 137,768 of record JHUT02000006.1, read on the forward strand.
ATGAGTCAGGACCACTCCAGCATCAATGGATCGATCAAGATTGGCCGGATGAGCCGGGACATTTCCGCGTTCACATGCGTATGGACGGCGATTCAGAGGGGACAACGGTTGACTCTAAAGAAGTATCTGACGAATATGCCCTCCAAGTCGCCTATTGGATTGGGAGGGACGGCTCAGGAATACCGTACTGGGAAACGATTGACTCCGAGAGCTATGAAGAAGATCGTAAAGAGTCAATTATAGTATAGTTCTAGATCTTATGTCGCTGGTGTAGACGATTTCGTGCTGGTGGTCGAATATCCTGAGACATTCGGCGGACTCGACCAGTTCCGGTAGCGGACTCTGTCGACCGTTTGCCGGACGACCGAGCGACGCGAGTGAGCGGAGCACAAACGGTCGGCCGCAACCGGTAAACGGACGCGAGCAAACGACCCCGTATGGAACGGATGCCGCTCGGGGTCTCGCGGCTCGATCGGATGATCGGTGGCGGCGCGCCAGCGGGCAGCGTCGTCTTACTGGCCGGCGAGTCCGGTGCCGGCGCACGTGAGTTCTGCTACACCAGCGCCGTGATGAACGGACTCGTCGAGGCCGCCCCCGATCTCTTCGACCTCTACTACGGCGACCTCGCATCCGACGTGACCCTGCCCGAGGCCGTCCACTACGTCTCCTTTACCGACGAACCGAGCGCCGTCGTCGACGAGATGCAGTTCGTCATGGACGAGGCCCTCGTCGACGCGGGGATGGACGACGTCCGGTTCGTCGAACTCGCCGAGGAGTACTTCCAGCTGACGCCGGTGCCGACCGACTGGTACGCCGACGGGATGGCCGACATCACCGAACTCGGCAGCCACAACGAGCGCACCGACGTCCTCGAGGCGCTGGGCGAGTACCTGACCGACCACGCCACCGACAACCTCGTCGTGATCGACTCGGTCACCGATCTGGTGGCGGCGGCCGACGACCGGTTGGGCTGGTCGGACCTGACCGTCCTGCTGAAGGGGCTCAAACGCGCCTCGCATCGCTGGGGCGGGGTCATCCTCCTGCTCGTCAACTCGGAACTGCTCGGGCCGACGGAACTCGGCCGGCTCAAGGAGGCCACCGACGGCACGCTGCTGTTCGAGTGGGAAAGCGGCGGCTCCGAACGCGCCCGCACCCTCGTCGTCGAGCAGTTCCGGGGCGTTCTCTCCCGGCTCGAGGACGAGGACATCGTCCGCTTCGAGACGGAGATCCACGACGGCGGCTTCGACATCAGCAACGTCCGCAAGATCAGGTGAGGCGGCGCGGCTCAGCGCTCGGGTTTGGACCAATCCTTATGCATCCGACCCCCTAAATAGAGGTAGATGTCGAGCCAGAACCACGACGAGAGCGGCGTCTCGTTCGCGATTCCCGCCGAGGCCGACGACTGGCTGGCCGACGAAGCCGCCCGGCGCGGCGAGAGCCGCGACGATATCTGTCGGCGGCTGGTGACCGCTGCGGCCGCGGTCGCGACGGACGACGACCTCGAACTGGCCGACCGCGACGAACTCGCCGCCGTCCGGGGCCAGCTAGCGACCCACCGCGAGGAGTTTCAGGCCCACCTCGACGACGTCCGCGAGCGAGTCGTCCAGGTCAAACGCGAGGCCGACGCCAAGGCCCCGGCCGATCACGACCACGCCGACTACCCGACGGACAGCGACCTCGCGGCCGTCCGCGCGGACCTCGAGGCACTCGAGGAGACCGTCGACCGCGGCTTCGGGAACTTCGAGACCGTCCTCGAGGACCTCCTCGGGGACGTCGACGAGCTAGCTGAGCGGTCGACCCTGCTGGCCGCGGCGGTGGTCGACCTCCGGGAGCGCGACGACGACCGCGCCGACCGACGCCGTCGCCGGGCCGCGACCGACGACCTCAAGCTGGCGGCCAACCGACTGGGCGTGCGCACGGCGACCTGCGAGGACTGCGGCTCGAGCGTCGATATCGCGTTGCTGACCGCCCCGGAGTGTCCCCACTGTGGGAACGCCGTCACCGACGTCGCCGAGCGGTCGTCGATCTTCGGCTCCCATCGGCTCCTGACTGGCGAGCCGCCGGCGCTCGAGGCCCCGTCCGCGGAGTCGGGCGGACCCGACTCGGACGCGGTACGCGGGATCGCCGACGAAGACACAACGCCGACGGCCGACTCGAGGGCAGTGACGTTCGACGACGACAGCGGTTCCGACACCGGCGGTGAGTCCGATGACTGACGACACCGGCGACGATGGCGACGAGAGCGAGTTCGTGGAGGGTGATGGAGCCGAATTCGGAGCCGGCGACGGTACCGAGTTCACTCACGACGCGGCCTCGCTCGAGGTCGGCGATCCCGAATCGGACGACCGCGCCGACCCCCTCGGTGACCTCGCCGCGACCGTCGCGGAGTCGGCCGGCGACGAACCGGACGCGGAGACGGCCGCGTTCGACGACCTGTTCGACCGCCAAGACACCGCCGAGATCGACGCCGACCGGCTCTGGGAGCGACTCGAGGGCGACGACCTGCCGGCGCCGACGGAGGCGGCCGACAGCGAGGTCCGCGAGGTCGACAAGCGCGCCTACTGCCAGGGGTGTGAGTACCTCACCGAGCCGCCCGACGTCGCCTGCACCCACGAAGACGCCGAGATTCTGGCGGTGCCGACGATCGAGACGGTCCGGGTCGCGGACTGTCCGTTCGTCCTCGCGGACGAGGACGGCGACCGGGAGCGGTGACGCGCCGATCTCGAGTGTTTTTGCCGCTCGGGCACGTACCGGCCGGGTATGCAATTCTGCGACGACTGCGGCTCGATGATGAAAGCGCAGGGTGATCGCATGGTCTGTACGAACGACGACTGCGGGGCCTCGAGCGAGCGCGACCGCGAGCAGGAAGACGCCTTCGTCACGACGGAGTCCCAGACCGACGACGACGTGATCGAGTCCGACGAGAACGCCAACTTCGAGGGGAAACCGAAGGCGAACGACGTGATCTGTGACGAGTGCGGTGCCGAGGAGGCGTGGTACACGCTCAAACAGACCGCGTCGGCCGACGAGCCGCCGACGCGGTTTTTCAAGTGTACCGAGTGCGGGAATCGGTGGCGGGAGTACAACTGACGACGCTGCCAGATCCGTTCGACGTTTCTGACCGGATTATCGTGCTAACTGACACCAATGGGCAAGGAATAAGCGCCGGTCCACCGTAGCGGGCGTATGGACGCGCTCGAGCGGCCGACGTTCGACTCCGAGGCCAGCCGGCGTCTCTACGAGTACGTCGAGCGCCACGGGACCGTCGAACGGCACAAACTGCGCGAGATCGTCTCCCTCCCGGCCGAGGAGTTCCAGACCCGCCTCGAGGAGCTGAAGACGGACGGCTATCTCGCGGAGGACGGCGGGACGCTCCGGCTCGCGCTCGAGTTCGGGGCCGTCGAGAAACACGCGTTGGACGAGTTCACTGTCACCGTCCGCCCCGCCAGACAGGACGACTTCGACGGGCTGGTCGAGACGATCAGGGACGTCACGGCCGAGGAGAGCTACGTCGTCGCCGAGACGGTCGCCGAGCAACTGCTCTCCGACGACACCGTCACCAGACACACCGCGATCGAGACCCGCCAGTTCTTCGTCGCGACCGTCGACGGCGCGGTCGTCGGCTGGACGCACCTCGATCTCCACCGACTCGAGCCGATCCGAGAGGTCGCCCAGCAGACCGTCGGCGTCCGCGAGGCCTACCGGGGTCACGGGATTGGGAGCACGCTCCTGCAGCGCGGGATCGAGTGGGCCGAGGCCAACGGCTACCGGAAGCTCTACAACAGCGTTCCCGTCGTCAACGACACCGCGCTCGAGTTCCTGACCGTCCACGGCTGGGACACCGAGGCGATCCGCAGGGACCACTACGCGATCGACGGCGAGTACGTCGACGAAGTGATGATGGCCTACGAGCTGTAGCGGCGACGCGGGGCGGTCCTCGACCGCTGCCGGCGGGCGCAACGTTCACGTCCGTCCGGACGAATCGATCGGTAGACGAATGTCCGACGGGCCGCGGCTGCCGGGCGTCGAGCGCGAGACCGACGAGGACCGGATCGTCTGTCACGTCGACGCCGACTGTTTCTATGCCTCCTGCGAGCGGCTGCGCGAGCCCGAACTCCGGGGCGAACCCGTCGTCGTTGGCATGGGGTACGAACCCGGCGAGACCGTCGGGGCCGTCGCTACCGCCAGCTACGAGGCCCGCGAGTTCGGCGTCGAGAGCGCCCAAGCGATTTCGACGGCCCTCGAGCGACTGCCCAGACGCGCGGCGTACGAGGCCGGCGATCTCGACGGGGAGACAGACTGCGCGGAGACCGGCCACTACCGCCCCGTCGACATGGACTACTACGAGTCGGTCGCGGCCGACGTCCGGGAGATCCTCCACGACTGCGCGGACGTGGTCCGAGAGGTCAGCATCGACGAGGCCTACCTCGACGTGACCGAGCGCACGGCGTGGGAGGTCGCCGACGGCTTCGCCCGGCACATCAAAGACCGCATCCGCCGTGAGGTCGGCGTGGCCGTCAGCGTGGGCGTCGCGCCGACGATGAGTACGGCCAAGATCGCCAGCGACTTCGACAAACCCGACGGGCTCACCGTCGTCCGGCCCGACGAGAGCCGTGACTTCCTCGCCCCGCTCGCGGTCGACCTGCTGCACGGCGTCGGTCCCGTGACCGCCCGCGAGCTTCGGGAGATGGGCCTCGAGACGGCCGGCGACGTGGCGGCGACCGATCCGGAGCCGCTGGTCGAGCGGTTCGGCGAGCGCGGCCGGGAACTGTACGACCGCGCGCGCGGCGACGACGACCGCCGCGTCGAGCCCAAGGGCGACCCCAAGAGCTTCTCCCGGGAGTCGGCCTTCGCCGAGGCCGTCGCGGAACCCGAGCCGAAGTACGACCAGATCGAGACGCTCGCGGCGGCCGTCGCCGACCGCGCCCGCCGGGAGGGCGCGCTGTACCGGACCATCGGCGTCAAGGCGGTCACGCCGCCGTACGACGTCAATACGCGCGAGCGGTCCCTGCCCGGCCCCGTCGACGACCCCGACCTGGTCGACCGCGTGGCGCGCGACCTCTTCGCCGAGTTCGAGCGCGAGCCCGTCCGCAAGGTCGGCGTCCGCGTCGCCAACCTCGAGTTCGCGGCCGCCGACCAGGCCAGCCTCGAGAGTTGGGAGGGGGACGGGGGCGGTCCCGACGGGCGGTCGAACCCCGAGTCAGCCGACGACGAAGCCGCCGACGCGACCGACGACGAGCCGGAGCCGGGGACGCTCGGCGGCGATCGCTCGAACGGACAGTCGTCGCTCGCGGACTTCTCGTGACCGCCCGTCCGCCGTGTCCGCTCCGACCGCGGCGGCCACAACGCACTCGGCGCTCGAGACCGAGCTTCCGCCTGGATCGGCAAGAACATTGAAACTATAACCCCTCCCCCACAACTCGGGGACAGACCATCCCGCCCGACGCTCATATGACAGAGGACTTCTACGATCTACTCGAGGTCTCGCCCGACGCCGATCAGGACGAGATCAAGGACGCCTACCGCGAACAGGTCCGTGTCTATCACCCCGACGTGAACGACGACGATCGCGCACAGGCGCAGTTCACCGCCGTCAAGACCGCCTACGACATCCTCGGCGATCCCGTCGAACGACAGGCCTACGATCGGCTGGGTCACGAGGACTACGTCGCCAAGCGGACCAGCGGCCTCCCCTCCCCCGACGTCTGGCAGAGCGACGACGGCGATGACGACGACGGCGGAACCGAAGTGAGCTACTCGGAATCGGAGACGGCGTCCGCCTCGGCGTCGACCGCCGGCGCGTCGGCAGCCGGCGCCGCGAGCAGCGGCTCGAGTGCCTCGAGTCGCGGCTCGGCGTCGACTTCGACCTCGAGCGCCGGTGCGAGCGCGACCGGCTCGGCCGCCGGAACCGGTGGCACGACCTCGAGGACGGGTGCGTCGGCGACCGGCGCGACCGCCGACGCCTCGAGCGCGACCGCCACCGGGACCGCGACGGGGACCGGCGGCGGAACGGGCTCGGGAACGAGCAATCGAGCCGGCGACTCGGGCGACACCGCCGGCGGTACCGATCGATCGCGGACGACCGACAGTGACGACGGGTCGACGGCCAATCCGATCGCCCGCTGGTGGCGGCGACGGAACGTCTCCCTGCCGCTGCTGTGGCTGTCGGTGATCATTTACGCCGCCGGCCTCGTCCAGTTCGGACTCGCAAACGAGAGCGCGCTTCGCTCGCTCCGGGCCGAACTGTCGGGGATCGGTGCCGACCCGCAGGGGCTCTGGACCGCGCTCTCGGCCGACCGGCAGGGCGTCGAGACGACCGTCGCGTTCATGCGCGGCCTCGAGGTCGTGACCCCGCCGCTCGAGCGGCCGCTGTGGTACGGCGCGCTGGCGGGCGTCGTCGCCCTCGCCGCCCTCGGACTGCTCGTCTCGCGGGTCGTCCGCCGGGAGGAGACCTGGGGGCCGGTGACGATCGACGAGACGATCGTCGTCGCGCTGTCGGTGGCGGTGCCGACGACGCTGGTCGGCGGCCCGCTGCTCGCCGGCGCGGTCCTCATGCCGCTGTTGTTCGGCGTCGTCGTTCGGCACACGCGGCGCGGGCCGGGCTGGACGCCGTCGTATCTCTACGTCCTCCCCGTCCTCGCCCCGCTTGCGGCCGTCGGCGCGGCGGCGGCGGGCGTCACCAGCCTCCCGATCGACATCGCCGCGGTCGTCGTCCTGCCGCTGCTCGGCGGGCTGGGGCTGCCGCTGCGGGCGACGATCAGGAAACGGTTCGGGCGCTGATCACCCGCGAACTGGGGCGCCCGCTTTTCTCTCGTGGCTGCGACGCGACCGAACGGTTAAAACCCGACAGATGCCAAACTCCCGCATGGCCAAGTACTCGACCGGTTCGTCCGGCGGTGGCGGCGGGACGAACTGCGAACTCTGTGGTACCGAGAGCGACTCGCTGACGCTCGCGTCGGTCGCCGGCGCGGAACTCGAGGTCTGTCCTGACTGCGCGCCACACGACGATTCGACGGCCCACGGCGGGGGAGACCGAAAGCGAAGCGAGCAGGACGCGGGCTCGAGCGACGGACCCGACCGCAAGCGGAAGGTGGCCCAGAACGTCGCGAAGGCCAACCCGGTCTGGGACGGCGACTCCGAACACTGGGAGAGCGAGGGCACGAACTACGACGACGACCCCCTTCCCTACCTCGTCTCGGACTACGGCGAGGCCCTCGTCGAGGCCCGACGGGAGGCCGGCCTCCAACGCGAGGAACTCGCCGAGGAACTCGGCGCACCCGAGAAAGACATCCTCGCGGTCGAACAGGGCCGAGCGACCCAGGCCGGCGTCGGCGGCGGGCTGATCGAGGCTCTCGAGGAGCGACTGGACGTAACCCTGGCGGAGTGAGCGACCGGTAGTTTTTCTCGGGTCGGGCGACGGTCTCGGCGGGCAGACTTTTAGTGACCGAGGACGGACTGTGATCGATGACCGGGCAACGGGCGGCGGCGGAGCCGTACGCGACGCGGTTCGAGACCGAGGTGACGGCGATCGACGGGCGACGGGTCTGGCTCGAGCGCAGTCACTTCTTCGGGGCGAGTGCGGGCCAACCGGCCGACAGAGGGACGGTCAGCGATATCACGGTCACCGACGTCGAACTGGTCGACGGCGAGCAGGTCCACGTGCTGGCCGACGCCCCCTCGTTTTCGGTCGGCCACCGGGTTCTCTGTTCGGTCGACTGGTCCTTTCGGATGTACTGCATGCGGGCTCACACCGCCAGTCACGTCCTGCTCGGGGTCGCCGACCGGTTGCTCGACGACGTCTCCTACGCGGGTCTCGAGATCGGCCCGGAGACGGTTCGGGTCGACCTCGAGACGGCAGCGACGATCGACGACGAGCGGTTGCTGGAACTCGACGAGGCGGTCAACCGCGTAGTCTGGGAGTCCCGGCCGGTGTCGTGGGACGACGAGCCGGTGTCGGCGGTCCGCGAGCGCGAGGCCGTCGTCTTCGACGACCACGCCGACGACGCCGCCGTGGAGAAAGGGCGCGTCCGAACCGTCGCTATCGCGGACGAGAAGGACCGCCAGCGCACGGGCCGGTTCACCGCGACGACCGGCTCGCCGGAGCCGTGGGACGCGCGGGTCTGCGGCGGGACTCACGTCCGCAACACCCGCGAGATCGGCCCCGTTACGATACTTGGAACCGCGAGTCCCGAGGAGGACGTGACCCGGGTCGAACTCGCCGTCGGCCCGGCGGCGATCGAACGGCGAACGGCCGAAAAGCGGGCCGCCTTCGCCGCGATGGAAGCGACCGACGCCGCCCTCGAGGACGTACCCGACGACCTCGAGTAGTAGCCGATACTGACGCCGCCTGTCGTATTTTCGCTATCATACATGATTAGAGAATTCACTTGGGACAGTATGTGACTGAAGCTACAAATGGGTCTGAAACGTTCTTTCCCGTTTACACTAACATACGGATACCATCCATCATGGATCGGTGGGATAGTATAATAATACTGCACCAGTGATTTTTACTGCCAGACCGTACGTTATATATGGTCGAAATATCGCGTCGGAGGGCGGCATTACTGCTTGGTGGTGGTGGCGTACTGGGCTACGGAACGCTCGCCATCACAGGTGGCGTCGGTTCGAATGAGCCGTCGGTACCGAACTCCATCCCAGTAGACGGGTGCAGTGAGCGAGCGGCTTGGCCGACTCTCCAGCGCGATCCAAAACGAAATGCTGCCATCGACCAATCGATGACGCGTCAGCCCGCGTTGCGAAGCGAAGGGGAGCCTGTAAATTCTATTTCGGGACGGGCAATGGTGGTTTGCACCGACGAGTACGTTATTTGGCATCTCGAGCAGGGAAAGACCGTTCATCGGTATCATACGCCGTCGGGTAGGGTTGACTCACTCTCGCTGCAATCCAGGTTACGTGTCTATCCGGCAATCCACTGCTCGCTGTTGGGAGTCCACACGAAATCAGCAGTGTACTGGATCGATATCGATGAGTGGAACATCGTCTCGAAGACATCCGCGAGTACACCGCTCATGGACGTGCTTGTTGACGACGACTTCGCCTATCTTCAACTCGGCGGCGGAATCCAGACGTTTGCGGTCGACACGGGCGAGCCGGCGTGGTCGTTCGAACCCGAGTGGACGGCAGTCGGTATCAGCAGCTCGGACGAGAGGGTTTTCGTGATCGACGCTACCGCGGGCGAGGGCGGGACGCTCACTGCCCTCGAGAAGGGAACGGGGGAGATCCGCTGGACGACCGACGTGATCGGCGAAACGTATTCGTCGCCGGTCGTCGGCAACGCCGTCTACGTCCTGAACAACGAGGGAACGCTGTACGCGCTCGAGGCGGAAACCGGCGACCTCGAGTGGCGGGAGCGCGTGACCGACACGCCCGACCGGTATACGATCCCAGCCGTTCGGGACGGGACCGTCTATGTCTCGGACGAGTCCGGCGGACAGACCGTCGCCCTCGACGCCAAAACCGGCGAGCGAACGTGGGAGGCGCCGATCCCGCGCGACGACGGAACAGACGAGTCGTCAACGACGCTGTCGGCCCCTGTCTGTACACCCGAGTCAGTGTTGGTCGGGGCTGCACCCGGCGGACTGGTCGCTCTCTCGCAATCGGACGGCTCCACTCAGTGGCAAGCGTCGTCGCACTCGATCGTCTCGAATCTCGCCATGAACGCGAACGGGGTGTACGCACTCTCGCCCGACGGGGTGATAGCAGCGACGGACGCCGTTTCGGACGAGTCCAGTACGTGAACCGGCCAGGATACTCCGTTCCGTCCGGCACGACTGCGCAACCCCGCCCACCGCAGGTGACAGTTATTACTACCGTGCGAGTGAACGTCCGACTATGGGAGTCGATTACTCGAGGCTGCACGACCCGAACGCCGAGTACACGATGCGGGACCTCTCGGCGGAGACGATGGGCGTCACGCGCGAGCGCGGTGGCGGGCGCGATGTCGAGATCACTGACGTCCAGACGACGATGGTCGACGGCAACTTCCCGTGGACGCTCGTGCGGATCTATACGGACGCGGGGATCGTCGGCACCGGCGAGGCCTACTGGGGGGCTGGCGCGCCGGAACTGATCGAGCGGATGACGCCGTTCCTGCGGGGGGAGAACCCGCTGGACATCGACCGGCTGACCGAACACCTCGTCCAGAAGATGTCCGGCGAGGGCTCGATCGGCGGCGTCACCGTCACCGCGATTTCGGGCATCGAGGTCGCCCTGCACGATCTGGCCGGGAAAATCCTCGAGGTGCCGGCCTACCAGCTGCTGGGCGGCAAGTACCGCGACGAGGTCCGGGTCTACTGCGACTGCCATACAGAAGAGGAGGCGGACCCGATCGCCTGTGCGGACGAGGCCGAGCGCGTCGTCGAGGAGTTGGGCTACGACGCCCTGAAGTTCGACCTCGACGTGCCCAGCGGCCACGAGAAAGACCGCGCGAACCGTCACCTCCGCGCGCCGGAGATCGAACACAAAGCCTCGATCGTCGAGGCAGTCACCGAGCGCGTTGGCTCGCGCGCCGACGTGGCCTTCGACTGTCACTGGAGCTTCTCGGGCGGTAGCGCCAAGCGACTCGCGAAGCGCCTCGAGGAGTACGACGTCTGGTGGCTCGAGGACCCCGTGCCGCCGGAGAACCACGACGTGCAACGCGAAGTCACGCAGTCGACGACGACGCCGATCACCGTCGGCGAGAACGTCTACCGGAACCACGGCCAGCGCCGCCTGCTCGAGGAACAGGCCGTCGACATCATCGCGCCGGACATGCCGAAAGTCGGCGGGATGCGCGAGACGCGCAAGATCGCCGATCTGGCGGACATGTACTACGTCCCGGTCGCGATGCACAACGTCGCCTCGCCGGTCGCGACGGTCGCCAGCGCCCACGTCGGCGCGGCGATTTCGAACGCCTTGGCCGTCGAGTACCACTCCTACGAACTCGGCTGGTGGGAGGACCTGGTCGAGGAGACGGTCATCGAGGACGGCTCGATCGAGGTCCCCGAGGAGCCCGGCCTCGGCGTCACGCTCGACATGGACGCCGTCGCGGAACACGCGGTCGAGGGCGAGGACATCTTCGACGAGGCCTGATCCCGCGCCCGGTTTAGCGGCTGCTCGTGCCGGCTCCCGTTTTATGTCGCTCGTCGGGGTGGCTACCCGCGTGCCACCGAACGAACGGACGCGACGACGGTTCCTGCGGACGGCTGGAACGATCAGCACCATCGCGGCGCTGGGCCTCGGCGGGACGGGAACCGGCGCTGCACAGAACGACGGCGACTCGAGCGCGTCGGGCGACGGCCCCGACGTCGACAGCGAGTACGCGGCGGTGTACGAGGCGGTGATCGACTCCGTCGTGCTGGTGTCCGTCGCCGGAACGGACGCCCCAGGCGGCGGGCGAGGCGGGATCGGTACCGGATTCGTTCTGGAGAACGGGTACGTCCTGACGAACAACCACGTCGTCGAGGCCGCGCGCGAGGGTGAGATCGAACTCCAGTTCAACGACGGCGAGTGGCGGACGGCCTCCGTCGTCGGCACCGACGTCTACAGCGATCTCGCCGTCCTCGCGGTCGAGGACCTGCCCGAGATCGCCGACGGTCTCTCGCTGGCCGACGCGGAGCCGGTGATCGGCCAGGAGGTTCTCGCGATCGGCAATCCGTTGGGCCTCGACGCCTCCGTCTCACAGGGGATCGTCAGCGGGCTCGATCGGGCGCTCCCCAGCCCGACCGGGTTCTCGATCCCGGCCGCAATCCAGACCGACGCGCCGATCAACCCCGGCAACAGCGGCGGGCCGCTGGTGAGCCTCGACAACGAGGTGCTGGGCGTCGTCTTCGCCGGGGCCGGCCAGACCATCGGCTTCGCGATCTCCGCACAACTGGCGACCCGCGTCGTCCCCGCGCTCATCGAGGACGGCAACTACGACCATCCCTACATGGGAGTCGGGGTCCAGCCGGTCGGCCCGAGCATCGCCGAGGAGATCGGTCTCGAGGAGGCGACCGGCGTGCTGGTCGCCGAGGTCGTCCCGAACTCCCCCGCGGACGGCGTCCTCGAGCCGGCGGTAACGGGACGGCCCGAAACGGGCGACGTGATCGTCGCCATCGAGGGGACGCCGATCCCCACGCAGGACCAACTCTCCTCGTATCTCGCGCTCGAGGCGTCGCCGGACGAGACGGTCGCGGTCGAGGTCGTCCGCGACGGCGAGCGGGGGACCGTCGAGCTGACGCTCGGCACCCGCCCGGAGCCGGATCGGCCGCGGCCGCCGATCCCGGGCGGGCCGGGCCAACGACCGCCGGGGCCCCGACCCTGATCGCCGTCGATCGCCGTCGCACACGGCCGACTCGAGTCCAGCACTGCCGTTTCCGGACCCGTCCCGTCGCGATCGGCGACTCGTCCGCCCTCACTCCGCCTCGGTCTCGCCTTCCGCCTCCTCGGCCTCACCTTCCGCCTCTTCGAGGGTCTCCGCGTCCTCGCGAGGCGCGTTCTGCGTCCCGAGGGCACCGTCGCCGTCGTCGACCTCGTCGGGATCGCGGTCGATCCGCTCAAGTTCGTCTTCGATCTCGGCTTCTCGTTCGGCCTCGTACTCGTCGGTTCTGTCGGTGTCGTCGTCGGCCATGCGGCGGCGCTTGGCGGTCGAGCGGTTTGGATGCGGGGCCGTCGAGTGCAACGTCGATGGCGGCCTCGAGTCGGCCCGCCGAGCGGGGTCGATCGTGGCAACCCTTCGGCTGACACGAAAGACAGATAAAAGACCCCGCGCTGTGAATAGACAGATATGGACGTTCCCTACGACCTCACCTCGTACGTTCGGGTGTTGAAAATGGCGACGACACCCACGACCGAGGAGTTCCTCCAAGTGTCGAAGATCGCCGGTGCGGGGATCTTCCTGGTTGGCCTCGTCGGCTTCATCATCGGCGCGATTATGCTGTTCATCTCGGGCGGTGGTGGCATCTAATGGGGATCTACGCTGTCAAAACGACGGCGAGTCAGGAACGGACCGTCGCCGACATGATCATCAACCGCGAGGAACCGGAGATCCACGCGGCGCTGGCCCCCGACTCGCTGACCTCCTACGTGATGGTCGAAGCCGAGGGCGACGCCGTCCTCAACCGCGTCCTTGAGGACATTCCCCACGCCCGCAGCATCGTCCCCGGCAAGTCAGACATTTCGGAGGTCGAACACTTCCTCTCGCCGAAGCCGGACGTCGAGGGGATCGCCGAGGGCGACATCGTCGAACTCATCGCCGGTCCGTTCAAGGGCGAGAAGGCACAGGTACAGCGTATCGACGAAGGCAAAGACCAGGTGACCGTCGAACTGTACGAGGCGACGGTCCCGATTCCGGTGACGGTGCGGGGCGACCAGATTCGCGTGCTGGATTCCGACGAGCGGTAGCGAGTCGGTTCGCTCGGCGCGAGCGGAGCGAGCGCCGAGGATGTTTTATACTAAATTTTGCGAGGAGCGGTAGCCGATGCGAAGCGAGGCTACCCGACGACGTAAAATTTAGGAGCGCGACGGTCCCGATTCCGGTGACGGTGCGGGGCGACCAGATTCGCGTGCTGGATTCCGACGAGCGGTAGCGAGTCGGTTCGCTCGAGGCGAGCGCTGCGAGGGCCTCGGAACGCGACCGGGGAGGAACGACCGCGAGCAGCGAGCGTCGTGGACGGTTTCGATTCTATTCCGCGAGGTGTGTAACCGATGTACGTGACCGTCGCTGAACGCTCAACGTCGCAATCGGAACTGGCGAGTCATATCCGTCATCAACCTCAGCCGCGAGGATTCAGCGGCCGTGAAACCGACCGGCGACAGATCGCTGCGGGCCGATCATCCGGCCTGTAATAAAAAGACTCGGTTCCGAAGAGAAAGCGGTAACGACGGACGCGAGAAAGAATATGTTGTTCGCTACCACAACGCGAACGATACTCAATGAGTCACGAGGAACGCGCGGATTCGACTGCGAGGAACAGCGATACGACGACGCTCTCGCGACGGCGACTGCTGCGGACGACGGCGGCGACGGTCGTCGCCGGGACCGGGCTGAGCGTCGCGTCGGGGTCGGTCGCGGCCGACACCGACGAGATCATGGAAGTCGATTTCCGGGACGGCACGCCGAGCATCGACGACGCGCCCCAGAACGAGGACGAGGTCGTCTTCAGCGTCCACGGCTATACGGGATCCTCGGAGAGCGTAAGTCTGGCCGCGACCTTCCAACAGACCGCCAGAGACCTCGGCTATACCGAGACCGTGACCGCGGTCACGTGGGACGACAGCGGCCTCCCCTGGTCGGCCGAAGCGAGCGCTCGAGACACCGGCGACGCGTTCGCCGCCTGGCTCGGCGACTACAAGACCGCCAACCCGGACACGACGATCCGCATCCTCGGCCACTCGATGGGCGGGATCGTCCAGATGGAGACGCTCGCGGCCATCGGCGGCGACTTCGCCGTCACGACGGCCGACAGCATCGGCTCCTACGAGGTGGACGACGCCCCCTGTGAGGGCGGGGACTTCTCCGACGCCATCGAGTCCTCGGCCGGCGAGGTCCACAACTACTACTCGACCAACGACAGCATCGCCCGACTCGGGAGCGGCCCGGCCGACTGCGGCGGCTGGTTCTCCGACGGGGAGACGGCGAGCAACTACGCGGACGTCGACGTGAGCGACGCCGTTCCCGACCACACGTCCTACAAGGAGAGCTCCGGCTGCGTCTCGGCGATCATCGACAACTACTGACGGCGCTGCGACGCGACTCGAGCGGCCGACGAGAGAGGACGGCGGAGACGAGGACGACGTTCGTCGTTACCGCTTCAGTTCGGTCGCGATCGCTTTCATGTCCGCGACCGATTCGATCTCCTCGAGCAGTTCCTCGCGTTCCCGGACCGCTTCGGAGCTGGCGCCGTAGGCGCGGACGTACTCGGCGCGGCTGTGTTCCGTGAAGGCGTGTCGGATCGCGAGGTAGCCGTCGGGGACGACGGTGCCACAGACCTTACACTCGCGGCGCTGGTGTTCCGTCGCCTGATGGACGACGGCCGACTCGACGTCTTCGAAGACCGATCCACAGCCGTCGATTCCGCATTCCCAGGCCATTCGATACCGGAACTCGCACGGCCGCCCTAATCATCCTTTCGCAGCCGAGTCCATCGGTCGGAAGACACGTATCCGAGCGGCCGCCGAATCAGAATTCATAACTCGGCTGTCCCGAAAGTGGGGGGCGTGATCGAGGAGTGACGTACCGAGTCGACCCCCACGTGAAGGTGCTGACCGATCGCGTCGTCGAACGGGCGAAGCGGGCCGACCTCGATGCGATCGTCTACGCACCGCATTTCACCCGACTCCCGGAGATCCGCGAGCGGGCGGCGGCGTACTCCGACGACGACCTGCTGGTGATCCCCGCCCGCGAGGTGTTTACCGGGACGTGGCGGAACCGCAAACACGCCCTCGCGTTGGGCCTCGAGGAACCGGTTCCCGATTTCATCCCGCTCGAGACGGCGATGGCCGAGTTCGAGCGCCAGGGGGCGACGGTCCTCGTCCCGCATCCGGAGTTCGCGAACGTGAGCCTCGCCGAGGCGGATCTGCGACGGTACGCCGACGTGATCGACGCCGTCGAAATCTACAACTCGCGACATTTCCCGTGGGACAACCGACGCGCCCGTGACCTCGCCGATTCCCTCTCGCTGCCGCCTTTCACGTCGTCGTACGCACACCTCCCGCGGTCCGTCGGGGTCGCACACACCGCCCTCGAGGCCGCCATCGAGACGGAAGCCGACCTCCTCGAGGCGCTCGAGGACGGGGTCGCCCGTCGCGTGGTCTACGACAACGGGCCGTATCGCTGGTCGACGACCGCCTCGGAACTCGGCCATCTCGTCTACGAGAACACCTGGAAGAAAGTCGACCGGCTCTTCCTCTCGGGGACCGAGCCGACCCATCCCCACCACATCGCCTACGACGGTCGCTTCGACGACGACGCCGTCTATTAGTACCGCTCGGGCCGCGTGTCCTCCGCCACCGACGCTCGAGCCGGTGGTTTGACGTGTGGCCGTGTGTCAGTACTTCTCACGATGTCCTCGAGGTTCCGTTCCACCGCGCTGTCGTCCACTTCAGAAATCGACACTGCCGTCGACAGGGGTGACAGACGGTGAGGGACTTCTCGAACCACGCCGCGGAGCGACCCGACGGACAGGACGTCGAGATTACCGGGATCGAGTCGGCGGTCGTCGACGGGAACTTCGAGTGGAACCTCGTGAAAGTCCACACCGACGCGGGCGTGACGGGGATCGGCGAGGCCTACCGCGGGGGCGGCGTCCCGGAACTGATCGAGTACGCGAACCGATTTCTGGTCGGCGAGAACCCAGTGGACGTCGAGCGACTGTTCCGGCGCATCGTACAGGAGACGTCGGGCCACGGCGGGACGACGGGCAAGGTCGTCACCGCCGCCTCGGGGATCGAGATCGCGCTCTGGGACGCCGCCGGGAAGATCCTGGACCTGCCGGTCTACCAGTTGCTGGGCTCGCGCTACCGCGACCGGATTCGAATCTACTGCGACTGCCATGCCGGCGAGGCCTACGCGGTCGACGACGGCGGGTTCACCGAGTACGCCGACGCGGACGCCTACACCCCCGAGGCCTACGCCGCCGAGGCCAAGCGCGTCGTCGACATGGGCTTCGACGCGATCAA
This sequence comes from Natrinema mahii, assembly GCA_000690595.2. Classification (GTDB taxonomy): domain Archaea; phylum Halobacteriota; class Halobacteria; order Halobacteriales; family Natrialbaceae; genus Natrinema; species Natrinema mahii. The sequence goes on from JHUT02000006.1 coordinate 154,430, forward strand.
GTTCGACCTCGACATGGAACGGGACACCGAGCCCGATCCCTACAACGGCCGGCTCACCAACGCCGCGATCGACCACAAAGTCTCGGTCGTCGAAGCCGTCCGCGACGCCGTCGGACGCGAGGTCGACCTCGCCTTCGACTGCCACTGGGACTACACCGTCGAGAGCGCAACTCGGCTCGCCCGCCAACTCGAGCCCTACGACCTCATGTGGCTCGAGGACGTCGTCCCGCCGGAGGAGACCGACGCCCAGCGGGAGGTCGCCCGGCGGACCGAGACGCCGCTAGCAACGGGCGAGAACCGCTTTCGCATCCACGAACTGAGCGACCTGCTCGACGAGTACGCGGTCGACGTGATCACGCCCGATCCGGCCACCTGCGGCGGCCTCGCCGAGTCCAAACGGATCGCCCAGCGCGCAGAGGAACGGTACATCCCGTTCTCGCCGCACAACGTCTGTAGCCCCGTCGGCACGATGGCCTGCGTCCACCTCTGTGCCGCCGTCCCCAACGCCGACGTGCTGGAATATCACGCCCTCGAGGTGGACTGGTGGGACGACCTGCTCGCACGCGAGGGGCCGCTCATCGAGGACGGCTACATCGACGTGCCGACCGAGCCGGGGCTGGGGATCGAACTGGACGAGGGCGTTCTCGAGGCCCATCTGTTGCCCGGGACCGACGGCTTCGACTGATCGGTACGCAGTTACCATTCATTTCAGTTTGAGGTCGAAAGATTCCATCCGAGGTGGGATATGATACTTGTGTTCAGTATAGAGATAGTGTGCGACCGTTTCAGCGTGATTCTCGTCTGAAACCGGATTTCACAGAGCCAGTCATATAGAATTAGTATTGGCCCTTGCCTTCTGAGACAGATAAATAAACAAACCAAGCACCCCGAGGAACCAATATGCGATTCCTCGGATTTTCGGAGAGAAGAACCCACGTTTCTTAGAATCCTCGTAGACGTAGTATCCGACTGTTGGCCAGAAAATCAAGAGGTACAGTCCAACACGGATGAGTACTCCGTTGTACGCGCTAAGCCACTCCATGCCCGTATAGAAGTGTACGGTTGATAAGTATCTATCACTAACCGATAAGTTCGCATATAGTTGTCTCTCAGTATCGATGCGTATCCAGCAAGTCGTTTCCAACGCAATGTCTGATAACCATCATTATGTGGCTAGAGCTCGAAATCCGAGTCACATGCCCTCTCAAAGGACAGTCGGCGCTGCGCCGTTGATCACGGGAATTTTGCTCGCCTTCCAGTCGTCCGGCACGCTAGTCCAAAGCGGACGTTCGCTGTGGTCGGTCCTCGGTCTCGTTGGTGGCTGTGCTGCCATCGTCGTCGGTCTCGGAACGCTGCGTGAATGGGACGCGTTCGAACGGGAGACGATCGGGAACGATCGGCCTTCGGTGGCCGTTCTCGGACTCGCCGCCGCCGCGTTCTTCGCCGGTGTAGCGATCGCCATCGCGTAACCGACTGCGAACGAAATCCCCCGTATTCTCGAGACGGACGCCGTGTTCGCATCGTGATGCAGGCGCTCGAGACCGATAATAGAGCGCTGGGACGCACGCACACGTAGTTGACTCCGTTCCGAACGGTGAACCGTGCTACTGCGTCCCGTCGGCGTCGCGGACTCGAGCGAGCGTCGCTTCGACCCGGTCCCAGTGGCTCCCCCGCCAGAAGTGCTGGCCACAGTCCCGACAGACCCACGTCTCGTCTGCCGTCGGATCGGGCGCGTATTCCGGCGTCGAACCGGTCGGATCGACCGACTCGAGCGGACCGTTACACCGCCCGCAGAAAGCGGGGTCGTCGGCCAGCGTGAGATCGACGCCCGCGGCGTCGAGTTCGGCGAGTTGGGCCTCGACCTCGCGGGCCTCGAGGAGGATCGACTCGTCGGCGCGGGCCGCCACGTCGACGTCTCGCGTGACGACGGTTCGGCCCTCGTCGCGGGCGACGGCGAGGAGGTCGTCGTCGGCCTCAAGTCCGCGGTCGCCGGCGTAGGCGGTGTCGTGGTTACACATCCGCAGATAGGAACGGAGCCCGCCGCACATGAGATCGAGGAGGAGTCGCATGGTGTAGCGGGGACGTGTCAGTGGAGGAACTCCCGCAGCGCGTCGCGTTCCCAGGTGTTGATCACGTCCGCGGGCTCGGCCCACCCTCGCCGAGCCGTGTGGACGCCCCAGCGCATGTACTCGAGCGTTGCGGGCCGGTGGGCGTCGGTGTTGACGGCGATCACCGCACCCTCGTCTATGGCGGCCTGAACCGCGCTGCCCCAGAGGTCGAGCCGCCGGGGGTTGGCGTTGACCTCGAGGGCGGTGTCGTGGTCGGCGGCGGCCGCCCCGAGCGCGGTCGCGTCGAACTCGAGGCCGGAGCGCTCGTTGAGCAGGCGGCCGCTGGGGTGGCCAAGCACGTCGATCGTCGGGTTCTCGACGGCGCGAACGAGCCGGTCGGTCGCGGTCTCGGCGTCCTGACTCAGGGCGCTGTGGGTCGAGGCGACGATCACGTCCAGCGCGTCGATCACGTCGTCGGAGAGGTCGATCTCGCCCGCGGCGTCGACGTTGGCCTCGATCCCCGCGAAGACCTCGATTTCGGCGTCGTCGCCGACCGCGCGAATTTCCGCGACCTGTTCGAGGATCTCGTCGTCGGCAAGGCCCATATCGCCGACGACCCCCGGGCCCTCGGCGTGATCGGCGATTCCGAAGTAGTCGTAGCCCCGATCGGCGGCCGCCTCGACCATCGCCTCGATCGGGGTGTTGCCGTCGGACCACTCGGTGTGGGTGTGCAGGTCGCCGCGGATATCGCCGCGCTCGAGCAGGGCCGGTAACGCGTCGTTCTCGGCGGCTTCGATCTCGCCGCGGTTCTCGCGGAGTTCCGGCGGAATCCGGGGGAGTCCGAGCGCCTCGTACATGCCCGCTTCGGTCTCGCCCGCGACGCGGTCGCCGACGCGCTGGTCCGCTTCGTGGTCTTCGACGTCGTTGTCGGACTCCGTCCGACTGCTCGAGGCGCGTAGCGCCTCGCTGCTGACGTCGAAGGCCCCGTACTCGTTTAATTTCATCCCGCGGTCGATCGCGTAGTTGCGCAAGGCGACGTTGTGGTCCTTGCTCCCCGTGAAGTACTGCAGCGCCGACCCGAACTCCGCGGGGACGACCACCCGCAGGTCGACGCGGCTCTCGCCGACGCGGACGCTGGCCTTCTCGGGGCCGGACTCGATCTCGTCGTCGACGGAGTCCCACGCGAGCAACCCCTCGACGACCGCCTCGCCGTCCACGGTCGCCGCGAGGACATCCACGTCGCCGATCGTCTCGCGCCACCGGCGGATCGAGCCGGCGACCTCGCAGCGCTCGACCGCCTCGAGGCCCTCGAGGTACGCCAGCACGTCGTCGGCCAGCGGCCGGGCCTCCCCAAGGAGTTGGCGCTGGCCGACCGTTCGGGCGAACTCGAGGTTCTCGAGGATGTTCTGCTCGGTCTTCGGGCCGAACCCCTTGACCTCCTGTACCTCGCCGGCCTCGGCCGCGTCCTCGAGGTCGTCTAACGTCTCGACCCCGAGTTCCCGATACAGCTTCCCCGCGGTCTTGGGGCCGACGCCCTCGATGCGGGTGATGTCGGCGATGTCGATCGGCAGCTCGGCCCGCAGCTCCTCGAGTTCCTCGATCTCGCCGGTCTCGACGAACTCGCCGATCTTCGCCGAGATGGCGTCGCCGACGCCGTCGATGTTTGCGAGGACGTCGCGGTCGCCGGCCGCGACGCGGTCGGCGATCGGCGAGGGATGGGCCCGGACGTTCTCGGCCGCCCGTCGGTAGGCGCGGGGCTTGTACTCGACGTCGTCGGCCTCGAGCAGGTCGGCGAACTCCTCGAGTCGGGCCGCGATCTCGGCGTTGGTCGTCATCGGCCCCTCCGTGAGGCTCCGTCGTCTTCCCGACCCAGCGCCTTCTTCAGGAAGGACATCCAGCGCTTGCGGTCCTGGGCCTGCTTGGCCTGCTGTTCGCGCTCGAGATCCGTCGGGCCGAGGCTCTCGAGGGCGTTCAACGCCCGGTCGATGCCGATGATGCTCTGGGCGAGTTCCTCGCCCTCCTCGCGGGTGATCGCGCCCTCTTCGATCCGCTCGAGTCGCTCGAGTCGCTCGCGTCGCAGGTTTCGCTTGGCCTGCTCGACGCGGTCGCGTTCGCCGGACGGCACCGTCTCGCGGCGCTTGATCTCGAAGACGAACGTCCGGAGATCGATCTCCTCGCCCTGGACCGTGATCGTCTCCGGAATGTCCGCGCCGACGGTCGCGCCCTCGCGCTCGACGCGCTCGAGCAGTTGCTTGCGCTCGTACTCTTGCACACTCCGATATGGGCGGTGGGGACGCAAAAATGTACAGCCACTGCTCTCCACCATACGGATCCAATCAAAACAACAATCTGATTTAGAGCCAATAGAAATAATATAAAAAAGATTTAAAGGTTGAATTAGAAAAATATATAACGGTAGATGAATTATACTCTTTCAGATGAAAGAAAATAACCGTCCTAAGAGTAGAAGAAAAGTCCTTAAGATAACCGGCTCAGGCCTTGTAGCTGCCAGTGCATTTTCAACGGTTGGTTCAGCGTCAGAAAATTCGGATGAAGATTGTGACCACTGTGCATCGGTTGAAATCCTATCAGAGGATAAGGATATCCAAATAATACGTGTAGAAAAAGATGATAGAGTCTATGACTACCAAGTGAATAAGGAAGAAGGTAGTGCGAAACCGATTACAGTCGATAGGCCCGTTTCAACTAGTGACATTAGAAATAGAGGCAATGTATCGATACAAAACCATGAAAGTATAATCGAGAAGTCTGATTATGATGTTAATAAAGAAGGAGATTGTGGCGGATACATATACAGCAGTCACTATTCAGTCGTTTTCACTTTTACGACAGGCGATTCTCTAGACGACTATCCAAGCGGTGCGCTTGAAGCAGGATTATGTGCTGTTATCGGGGGTGCTGCAGGTTCAAGAGGTGGCTATGTTGGGTTGGCACTTGCTGGACTGGGTGCGGTCGCCTGTTTCTCAATTGGATATTTCTTCCTTGATCATGTTGACTATTCTGGGAGAAGTGGTGCAATTGGTGCGTGGGATTGTCACACCGGTTTTCTTGGTGAGGAAGGCCTGTGTACTGGTGTTTCAAACAGCTATACAACTGATTCTGAAGATCTTGACCAAGCGAGAAAAATCCAAGGTGCCCACCTATCATTAGGAGAAGATGTAGCTAGCTACATATCTATATAATAATATTTTTGTATCATGAAAATATACAATCATATAAAATGTTGATCAATAATTGAGAACAAAATATTCCCAAGGAGTACCGATCCCCCAGCAAAGAGTGCGCCGAGGACTCCATGCACTGTTGCTGATTCAACAAGATGGGGAAGAAATATATTTGCAGTTAATCCACCGATCCCAGCGGAAATACCACAGACTAGGGCCATTAATGCAGTACTCCTCTCGTCCCAGGTTTCCAGCACCAATCTTCTGACCATTATAACCAATTTTAATCATTAAGTAAATAAAACTTTTTATTGGGACAAATTAACACATATAATAATTGTAGAATTATGGCCTCAGAGGCACTGTCTAGTTGAGTCAGTTTGAGAAGTGAGCAGGTCGTTGAGTTAATCAACCAAGATGCTCGCAGACCTGCTCAGCGAGAGCTACGACGCGGATTTAGAAGAATCTTGGGAGAACGAGCGGACGGCGAACGCCCGTCAGGGCGTTCGCCGTCCGCCTCCACGAGACTGGTTGTTCTCTTCGAGAGACAACAACGATTTTAGCTGAATTAGGCGTTGAACGCTCACATGGAGAGGTTTGGAATTGGGTGCATCGGCTGGCTGACAGCGAACGCGACCCGCCGACGACGTCGCCGTCACGGGTCGCTGTTGATGAAACCGCTGTCAAGATCAACGGCGAATGGTCTTGGCTATATGCTGCAATGAACACCGAGACGAAGCTGATTCTCGATGTCGCGTTGTTTGGTCGGCATGGCACCGATCCGGCAGCTGCGTTTCTGCATCGACTCGACGAGAAATACGACCTCTCCGACACCGTATTTCTCGTCGATCAGTTCGGGTATCGGACTGCCCTTGCTCGATTAGGATTGAGCGGTCGGGTCAACTACACCGAGCAAAACCTCATCGAAAAGTGGTTTCACACCCTCAAAATGCGGATCGACCGCTTCCACAACTCGTGGGTGGGCAGTCGGTCGAGCGCACGCGAATGGTTTGAACAGTTCATGCACTACTACAACCGCCAGAGACCGCATCAAGCTCTCGACGGAAAGACGCCGATCGAGGAGGTGCAGAACTAGACAGTGCCGCCTCAGAAGGACTATGTAGGATAGTTCTTCAGACAGAATCCCAAACCCCTTAGCGATCCCTCACATACCCCCGGTTAATGGCGAAGTGCGACGCGTGTGGGAACGACGAAAACATGCCGTACAACTGTCGTCACTGCGGCGGCACCTACTGTGGCGACCATCGGCTGCCCGAGAACCACGACTGCTCGGGACTCGAGAACTGGAACGACCCGCAGGGCGTCTTCGACAGCGGGTTCGACGACGGCGTCGGTTCCGGCGGGAGTAGCTCGCGGGCCGCCGGAGTCATGGACAAACTCCCGATCGACACCGGCCCGGGCGGCCCGCTGGCGTACTTCCGCGGGAACATGACCTACACGTTCCTCGCGCTCATCTGGCTGACGTTTCTCGCGCAACTGCTCGTGGGGACGTTCGGTAGCCGATCGCTCTACGAGTCGCTGTTCCTGTTGACTTCGTGGAACGTCGAGTACGTCTGGACGTGGGTCACGTCCGTCTTCTCCCACAGCACGGGTAACTTCATGCACATCGTCGGGAACAGCATCGTGATATTCTTCTTCGGGCCGCTCGTCGAGCGGTACGTCGGCTCGCGGAACTTCGCGGCTCTGTTCATCGTCAGCGGCGTCCTCGCCGGCCTCGGTCAGATCGCGATCTCCGTCGCCCAAGGGAGTCCGACCGCCGTCCTCGGGGCCAGCGGTGCCGCGCTGGCGATCATGGGCGTTCTGACCGTGCTGAACCCCGGCCTGAAGGTCTATCTCTACTTCATCCTTCCCGTCCCAATCTGGCTGCTGACCGCCGGCTACGCCTTCATCAGCGTCTTCTTCCTCACCGGCGCGACCGGCGGCGGCGGTATCGCCCACGGCGCACACCTCGTCGGCCTCGTGATCGGGCTCGCCTACGGCCAATACGTCAAACAGAACCGGAACGTCAGCGCGCCCAGTCGTCTCGAGTTCGGCGGCGGTGGCGGTCCCGGCGGTCCCGGCGGCCCCGGTGGCCCAGGCGGTCCCGGCCGCGGCCGGTTCTGACCCCCGCATCCGTCGCAGGACCCCGCAACTGATTTTCGCCCGGCGTCTACCCTCGACCCAATGCACCAGCCCCGTCCCGACCTCGCTCCCGACGGCTCACTCTCGCGCGCGGAGATGGAGTCCCTTCAACGTGAGATCGCTTCCGTCGCGACCTTCGAGGACGATCTCTCCGTCGATCCAGCCGTGCTGTCGAACCCGCTCGAGGCCGCGGCGAGCGGCGGCGAGCAACCGGTCGTCGCCGGCGTCGACCAGTCGTTCCTGACGAACGCCGACGGCGAGCAGGACCGCGCGCTGAGCGCCGTCGTCGCAACCCGCGGCGGCGAGGTGATCGAACGCGTCCACGCGGTGACCGACCTCGAGATCCCCTACATCCCCGGCCTGCTCTCCTTTCGCGAGGGGCGGCCGATCCTCGCGGCGCTCGAGGAGTTGGCCGTCGAGCCGGACCTGCTGTTGTTCGACGGCAGCGGCCGCATCCACTTCCGGCAGGCCGGCATCGCGACCCACATGGGCGTCGTCCGTGACGTGCCCAGCATCGGCGTCGCCAAGAGCCTGCTCTGTGGGACTCCCCGGGCGGACACCGACGACCTCTCGGAGGGGACGACGATCGGTATCGAAGCGAACTCGAGGGTGGACGCGCCCGACGGCACCCTGCTGGGCTATGCGGTCCAGACGCGCCAGTACGACTCGCCGAACCGGTATATCAACCCGCTCTACGTCAGTCCCGGCCACCGCGTGGGGCCCGAGACGGCGGCCGACGTCGCACTCGCGCTCTCCTCGTCGTACAAGCTCCCCGAACCGGTCCGCCTCGCGGACACGTACGCCGACGAAGCCAAAGGAGAGATCGACGCGTAGCCGATTCGACCGTCCACCGGCTACAGCCTGCTGATCAGCCGCCCGCGGCGGGTGGCCCCTTTCGGGGTGTTTGCCGTCTCGAGACGATCGGTAGGGCCGGTCGAACTCGAATCCGATCCGAACAGTACGATCAGCGCGACAAACCATCGATACTTAGGTATCGTCGCACGAACCGGTCGGGTATGGCTACCGACGTGGACGTCGAGAGGACAGCCGACGACGGCGCCGACGGGACCGTCGTCGAGGACGACCCCGGCCGCGAGACCGCCGCGGACGATGCAGGCCCCGCAGGCGACGCCGATCGCTACACGCGCAAGCAGTCGGTACTCATCACCGGCTGCTCGTCCGGCATCGGTCGCGCGACCGCCCGCGCCTTCCTCGACGACGACTGGCAGGTCTTCGCCACGGCGCGCAACGCCGCCGACATCACTGACCTCGCGGACGAGGGCTGTGAGACTCTCGCGCTGGACGTCACCGATCCCGAGCAGGTCGCCCGGACCGTCGAGGCGGTCGTCGACGACGCCGGCTCGATCGACTGCGTCGTGAACAACGCCGGCTACGCCCAGATGGGGCCGCTCGAGGACGTCTCGACGAGCGACCTCCACCGACAGTTCGACGTCAACGTCTACGGTCCTCATCGGCTGACCCGCGCCGCCCTCCCGCACATGCGAGCGCAGGGCGAGGGCCGGATCGTCAACGTCTCGAGCGTCTCCGGTCGGCTCTCGATGCCCGGCTCGGGTGCGTACTCCGGGTCGAAGTTCGCCCTCGAGGGGATGAGCGACGCGTTACGGGCCGAAGTCGACGAGTTCGACATCGACGTGGTGCTGATCGAGCCCGGCCCGGTCGAGACGGCGTTCACGAACCGCGTCGACGAGGAACTCCCGGAGAACGAGCGGACGGCCGACTACGAGTCGCTGTACGAACTCTACGACGACGCCCAACTGATCGGCGGCGGCAGCGGCGGCCCCTTTGCCTCCGAGGCCGAGGACGTCGCCGAGGCGATCCTCGAGTCGGCGACCAGTCCCGACCCGCCCGCCCGGTACCCGGTCGGTCCCCTCGCGCAGTACGGGCTGTACGCCCGGTTCCTCCCGGCCTCGATTCGCGACAGGCTCTACGGACTGGTCCGCAAACTGGTCTGAACGCCGTCCGCCGGCCGCACGCGGCCGCCTACCGCTCCGAATCGTCGTATCGCTCGGCCGCCGACTCGAACCCCAGTTCCGACTGTTCGCGCCCGCGGCGCTGCTCGAGGGCGGCGATCGCGTCGGGGTCGGGCGCGGCGTCGTCGGTGATGCGGGCCCACGAGTCGTGGACCTTCGAGTGACACCAGCGACAGAGATAGACCGTGATCTCGTGGGAGAGAGTCTCGCCGTCGCGATCATAGGAGAGGTGATGTTCCTCGAGCAGCGGCCGCTCGTCGTCGTGGGCCATGCGTTTCTCCGCGAGGCCACAGCGGACGCACTCCCGATCGCGGTTGCGCGACCGGAAGTGGGGGCAGTCGGCCCACGACCAGTCGGACTCGGGATCGACGACGGGACACTCGTAGTCGTCCGCGGCGCGCTCGCGGGCGAACGCGGGGTCGTGTTCGTAGTGATCGAAGGCGTACCGACAGTTCCCCTCGCCGGTGAGGTGATCGCAGACGCCCGCGAACTCGTAGGGATCGTCGACGCCGACCGGGGTCCCCTGCGGCGTTTTCTCCATCGTCGACGGGGCGTAGGGCCCCAGGGGTGTTGAATCGACCGCCCGCGTGCAGGACGATCCGAGGGCCGTCGTCTGCCGTTGTCGGTGGGATTTTGTCCTTCGCCCGCGTCACCGCCGACCGTGCTTCCGACCGACGATCCCGACACCCTCCTCTCGACCGACGACGTCCTCGCGGCCGTCGACGCGATCGGCGACCGCGACCGATTCGCGGTCGCGTACGCGGTGTACGCACACCCGGACGACGGCGTGACCGGTCCCGAGATCGCGGCCGAACTGGACCGCGGGGCGGCGGCGATCGAACCCGCCATCGACGCGCTCGTCGACGGCGGCGTCCTCGCCGAGCGGATGCTCTGCCTCGTCGACCCGTCGGTCGACGGCCCCGAGTACGAACTGACCGAGTTCGGCCGGCTCCTGCTCGAGGACGGCGTACTGGCGGCGTTCGACGCCGCGGCGACGGTCGAGGACCTGTAGCGGCCGAGGGGTTTTTCTCGTCGCCGGCCCCACTCGAGGGCGTGCGAGTAGTCCACGAGCCCGTTCCCGACGCCGCGGGTCCCGGGAGCGACGAGCGCGACTCGGAGGTGCTGGCGACGACCGTCGAGGTCGCGGACTCGCTGCTGAGTCGGGCCCGGGGGCTCATGTTCCGCCGGTCGATCCCGGACGACTACGCGCTGGCGTTTCCCTTCGAGTCGGCCGAGACCCGCGACCTCCACATGCTGTTCGTCCGCTTCCCAATCGACGCCGTCTGGGTCGTCGACGACGTCGTCCAGCGCGTCGAACGGCTCCGGCCCTGGCGAAGCGTCGCCCGCGCCGAGGCCGATCTGATCCTCGAGTTGCCGGCCGGCCGCGGGGCCGCGATCGACCCCGGCGACCGACTGCGACTCGAGGACGCCTGACGGATCGGTATCCGGAACCGGCGGTTTTAAGACACCGTGATACGTTGTGACGGGATACAATGGCACGCCATACGCCATCTGACGAGGATAGAGGAAGTCGGGGCGACCCGGCTGGGCGTGAAATTCTCCGACGAGTATAATCACCGTTCCGACGACAACACCCGCAGTTCCCGCAATTCACCACTCTTGCCTGTAACTCACTCACCCGAACAGACGATCGCATCGGACCGTACAGTACGCCTGCTTGATACGACGCTTCGCGACGGCGAGCAAGCGCCGGGCGTCTCGCTCTCGCCGGACGAGAAAGTCGAGATCGCCCGCTCGCTTGAGCGCGCGGGCGTCTCGGTCATCGAAGCCGGCAGCGCCTGTACCGGTGCGGGTGAGCGACAGGCCATCTCGCGGGTGACTGACCTCGATCTCGACGCCCGCGTCACCAGCTTCTGTCGCGGGATGAAAGGCGACATCGACCTCGCGCTCGAGTGTGACGTCGACGGAGTCCACATCGTCGTCCCCGCCAGCGATCGCCACGTCGAGGGCAAGGTCGGCACGTCCCGCGAGGACAACCTCGAGAACACCGCCGAACTGGTCGCCTACGCCAAAGAGAACGACCTCTGGGTCGAGGTCATCGGCGAGGACGGCTCGCGAGCGGATCTCGACTACCTCGAGCGGCTGGCCGAGACGTCCTTCGAGGCCGGCGCGGACCGCTTTTGTTTCGCCGACACCGTCGGTCACACCGGCCCCGAACACACCCACGAGGCCGTCTCCCGACTCGCCGACCTCGGTCCGGTGAGCGCCCACACTCACGACGACCTCGGGCTGGGCGTCACGAACGCGCTCGCGGCCGTCTCGGCGGGGGCCGATCTGGTTCACTGCACGGTCGACGGCCTCGGCGAACGCGCCGGCAACGTCGCCTTGGAGGAGGTCGCGATCGCGCTCGATCACGTCTACGACGTCGAGACGCTCGACCTGGAGGAAGTGTACGACCTCGCCCAGATCGTCGCCCGGGCGACGGGCGTCCAGCTCCCGCCGAACAAGGCCGTCATCGGCGAGAACGCCTTCACCCACGAGAGCGGGATCCACACCGACGGCACGCTCAAAGACGACAAGATGTACGAGCCCTACGCGCCCGAGACGGTCGGGCGCGAACGCCGGCTCGCGCTCGGCAAACACACCGGCCGCGCGGGCGTCAGGGCCGCCCTCGAGGAACACGGCGTCGAGGCCGACGACGACGAGGTCGCCGAGATCGCCACCCGCGTGACGGAACTGGGCGATCGCGGTCGCCGGGTCACCGACGCCGACCTGTTGGCGATCGCCGAGGACGTCACCGGCGACGACCGCGAGCGCGTCGTCGAACTCCTCGATCTCTCCGCGACCAGCGGCGGGGCGGTCCCCACGGCCAGCATCAGGCTGTCCGTCGACGGCGAGGAACGCGTCGCCAGCGGCACCGGCTCCGGCCCCGTCGACGCCGCCGTCTCCGCCGTCCGCGAGGCGCTTGGCTCGATGGCCGACGCCGAACTCGAGTCCTACCACGTCGACGCCGTCACCGGCGGCACCGACGCCGTCGTCACCGTCGAGGTGACGATGGTTCGCAACGACCGCTCGGTGACGGTCGCCCGTAGCGAGGCCGACATCACTCGCGCGAGCGTCACGGCGATGGTCGACGCGCTCGATCGGCTGCTCGCGGCCGATCAGCAGCCGCTCGCGCCGGCCGACGACTGACGACGGCCGTCGCTGCTCAGCGGCGCCGGTCGCTGACGCGGCCACCTCGTTTTCCGATTCGATCCGACAGTGGCAGCAGCGTCGACTCCCGTCCGTGCGTGTCCCTACTCCTGTCGGAACGGATCGCTGACGGCGTTCCACGGATCGAGGAAATACACGCCCGCGAGAAACAGCGCGAGGAGGACGACGAACAGGCGAGCGGCCGCGCTCGCAGACGTGGGCACGCCGAGATCGAGGGTCGTCGCCATCACGAGTGCGACCCCGATCCAGAGGGAGCCGACGATCGCTCGTTTTCGACGGTCCATAGTCGCTCGTTCGACTCGAGTCGCTTGAATGCGTGGGGTTTCGAACGGGTCGGTTCCGAAACGCCGTCTCGAGCGCAGCGAGTCCGAGACGGACTGTTATCAGTCGATGCCGATACACGCACCAGCGACCCGCCCCGTGTCACCGAGACACCGTGATACAGACCGTCCGCGCAGTCGGCGGGGACTACCAGCGCCGAGTCGCAAATGCGGTCACGACGAGTCGATCGGCCCGAGGCCGACGGTCTCCTCCTCGAGGGCGTTCTGACGCCGATTGAGCATGCCGACGTCCGCGTACGAGACCGGTCCGCGAACTTGCTCGGCTTCGGGTCCGGGTTGGTGGCCGAGGTAGTCGACGTTCGGGTTCGTTCCGATGTCCGCGAGCAACTCGAACTCGTTTTGGGGCGCGTTGACGTAATCCTCGAACAGTTCCTGTGCGACCTCCGCCACGTTGGCGACTTGGACGTCCTGTCTCGGCCCCTCGAACTGGTCGGGCAGCAACTCGAGTTCCTCGCGAACCTGCTCGCTTTCGAGGTCGAGACCGGTGTCTTCGATCGCGCTGACGACCTCGAGGATGCCCGTTTCCTTGTCCGGGAGCGAATCGCCCGGCGGCGCGTCCTCTTCGTAGTCCTCGTGTGTGATTTGGACCCCCGTCGCGAGCGCGATTCGCCGCCTCGTGAACTCGTCGACGGCATCGATGACCGCGTCCAGATCGCCGCTGACGCCCTCGAGCGACGACGAAACCGAATCCGCGGACGGAAGTTCAGTATTCAGGTTGATGATCGTTCGCGATCGAGCCGGGTTCTCCCTGTACCGTTCGGGATCGCTCGCGGGGTTGTTCTTGTCGCCAAACTGGATCACGTTCGGGGGGCAGGCGACCTCGCAGGCGACCGTGCCGATGTTGCCCTCGCCGAAGTTTCCGTCCTGACGCGCGGGATCGAAGACGCACTTCGACATGACGCCGCGAGGGGCGCGAGCGCTGACGCGCCGGTCGCGATAGTCGTAGACCATGTCCGCATTCAGTTCGTCCTCGTCGGTTTCCGGTTCCTCCCACTGGAAGTAGTTGACGCCGTACGGGCAGGCGACCTGACAGTACCGGCAGCCGATGCAGACGTCGTAGTCGGTCAGTACCATCCCGCCTCTCTCGCGGGTATGACGGGCCGTCGTCGGACAGACCTTCTCGCAGGGCGCGTCGGTGCAGTGCTGACACGGGCGGACGAGGTAGTTGAACTCGTGAACGGCCGGGTTATCCCCGCAGTTCTCGGGATCGACGTCGACGGTGTCGGGGTCCGGGGACTCGACCGCGCCGTCCTCGAAGGCAAGAACGTACATCCAGTTTGACCCCTGGTCCCAGTTGTGTTCCTGATTACACGCGGTCACGCAGGCGAGACAGCCGTCACAGTTCTCGAGGTCGATCGTCATCCCCCACTGGGTCCCCTCGTCGGCGTCCTGGACTTCTCCCGTTTCCTCGACGGCGGGTTCCGGCTCCTGTTGATCGACTGCACCCCAGCCGAGGCTCGCGAATCCCAGCCCAGCACCCGTCTTTTTGAGCATCTCACGACGGGAGCCGTCGCCGTTGGCGAGTTGTACCAGCGACGCCCCGATACCCCCCGCTTCGTCGGCCGCATCGTCCGGGCTGGCGATCGGCCGTTCGTCCTCGCCGAACTCCGCGACCACGTCGTCGTGATACCGCTCGTGGAACTCCGCCTCCGAGAGTTCGCCTTTCGTGACCCGCATGGCGTCTCGCCCCATCTCCATCCCGAGTTCGGTGTCGTACTCCGTGTCGTCGAGCATCTCCTCGAGGTCGTCCTGCCACGACTCGCCGAGGGGGTGAAACACCTCGTCGTCCGACTGGTCGTCGTCGAAACTCATCGTCTCCACCGTTTCGATGTCGCTCGAGTACCGTTCATTGTGGCTCGCGTTCACATACCTATCACCAGTCCTCGCAAAGAGACCCGACCTGCAAATGACGGGTAGCCGGCTCCCGGAGCGGGACGTGTCTCGACGGCGGAGGGCTCGCTACGCTCACCGTCTTGTGCTGCCGCAAAAGCGCCGAGAGGGGAGATTCGAACTCCGCCGAGACGTTCCGGGTCGTTCGCTCCGCTCACTTCCCGGGCTGCGACTCGTCTCGTTCAAATCGTCCGTAATCAGTTCGCAGCAACGGACGTTGATTCGCGCCGCTGCGCGGCGCTCATCGGTTTGTTGCTGTAAAAGCGCCGAGAGGGAGATTTGAACTCCCGAGTCCGTGAGGACAGCAGATTTCGAATCTGCCGCCTTGGCCGGGCTAGGCTATCTCGGCTCACTCCTCCCTACTCGAGTGACGTTTTTACCCGTTTCGATTTTTTCGCTCCGTGCGAACGGTTCGCCCGAGGGCGACGACGCCTCGAGCCGAGCGGCGTTACCCGGTGTTTTTCATCCCGGCCGCGATCCCCTTGACCGTCAGTCGCAGTGTTCGCTCCTCGATGTCGGTCCGGTGGGTTCGATCGAGCAGGTAGACCTGGAGCATGTTCAGGGGGTCGACGTAGGGGTTTCGCCGCTCGAGGTTCTCGCCGAGCCAGTCGCGGGTGTGGAGCTGCTCGCGCTGGCCGATCTCGGTGATCAGTTCGGTCGCTCGCTCGTACTCCTCGGTGACTCGAGGGAAGAACCGCTTCCGGAGGTCGTCGTCGGCCATCTCGGCGTAGCGCTCGGCGATCTCGAGTTCGGTTCGGGACAGCGAGAGCGCGGCGTTGTCGAGCGTCGTCCGGAAGAACGGCCACTCCTCGTACATCTGCTGGAGCGTCTCCATCGAGCCGCCGTTGGCTACGTAGGCGTCGACTCCCGTCGCGAGCGCGTACCAGCCCGGGAGGATACACCGCGACTGGGTCCAGGAGAACACCCACGGGATCGCCCGCAGGTCCTCGACGGTGCGCTCGCCGCTGCGGGAGGCCGGTCGCGAGCCTAGATCCAGGTCCTCGATGACGGTGATCGGCGTCGCCTGCTCGAAGTAGCGGACGAACCCGTCGCTCTCCAAGAGGTCGCGGTACTCCCGGCGGGCGGCGTCGGCCATCGTTTCCATCGCGTCGACCCACTCCTCGGGGACCTCCTCTTCGGGCTGGTCTAGCGCCTGCTTGCGCGCCCGGAGTTGGGCGTTGAGCATCTGTTCGATGTTGCGCTCGGCGATGCGGGGGTTGGCGTACTTCTCGGCGATGGCCTCGCCCTGCTCGGTGAATTTGACCTGGCCCGTGACCGTACTGTTGGGCAGGGCCAGCAACGCCTCGTTCATCGGGCCCCCGCCCCGCGAGATCGAGCCGCCGCGGCCGTGGAACAGCCGCATCGTCACGTCGTGATCGTCACAGATCTCGCCGAGCCGGCGCTGGTTCTTGTACAGCGACCAGTTGGCCGCGAGAAAGCCGTTTTCCTTGTTCGAGTCCGAGTACCCCAGCATGATCTCCTGGGTCTGCCCGCGGGCTGCCAGCGCCTGTGCGTAGGCCTCGTTCTCGAACAGCGTGCCCATGATCCGGCGGGCCCCCGAGAGGGCGTACTCGGTCTCCAAGAGCGGGACGATATCGAGTCCCGAGTGTTCGGGCAGGGAGACGACGCCGGCCTGATCCGCGAGGAACAACACCTCGAGGACGTGGCTCGGCTCCTCGGTCATCGAGATGCAGTAGGTGTCGATCGCGTGGCTCCCGTACTCGGTCTGCCACGCCGCGAGGCGATCGAACAGGTCGAGGACTCGCGCCGATTCCTCGGAGAGGTCCGCCGTCCGCTCGAGGTCGATCACGGGCTCGTCCTGCAGGACGGCGTCGGTCAGGAACTCGGCGCGCTCGTCCTCCGAGAGGCCGCGGTAGTCGATTCCCTCGGCCTCGAGGGCCTCGGCGATGGCGTCGGTGTGTTTCTGCTGGTGGTCCCGCAGGTCCAGACTCGCCAGCGAGAAGCCGAAGGTCGCGACCCGCCGCCGGATCGGGTCGACGTGGGCGTCGACGACGCTTTCGGCACCGTTGTCGCGGAGGCTCTCGGCGATGACTGTGAGATCGTCGCGCAGGCCCTCGACCGTCTCGTAGCCGCCCGGGCGAACGTCGCCGACGCGGCGAATGCGCTCGCGCATGAGCTTGAGCTTCTGTCGGTACGGCTCGTCGGGGTAGCGCTCCTCGGCCGTCCGAGCGGTCCCCGGCAGTCGCTCGCGGTCTTCCTCGAGCGAGGCCTGAAACGCCGAGCCGGCGTCGATCCGGCTCCCGTCCTGACTTAACACGCCGGAGAGGCGCTTGAGCTGATCGCGGTACTGTTCCAGGACGACCGAGCGCTGCCGTTCGAGGGTGTTGGCCGTGACCTCGGGGGTGACGTAGGGGTTGCCGTCGCGGTCGCTGCCGGCCCACGAGCGGAACTCGAAGAGCTTCGGAATCTCGAGACTGCCGGGGACCTCCGCGTCGATGGCGTCGGCGAGTTCGTCGTAGACTTCGCCGACCACGTCGAACAGCGTGTTCTCGAGGTACCACTGGACGTTGCGCGCCTCGTCTTCGGGTTCGGGCTGGCGATTGCGGACCTGCGGCGTCTGCCAGAGGCTCGTGACCTCCGCGTCGACGTCCCGCCAGACCTGTCTCTCTTCCTTGTCGGTCAGCAGCCGCTCGTCTAAGGTCTCGAGCGACGTTGAAATCTCCCGCAACTTTGACTTGACCGTCTTCCGACGGGCCTCGGTCGGGTGGGCGGTAAACGTCGGCTCGATCAAGACGTCGTCGAGTACCTGCCGGACGGTCTCGACGTCTGCCTCGCCCAACTCGGCGGCCGCGGTCTCGAGACTATCTTCGAGGGTGTCCTCGTGGGAGGCGGTCCGAATGGTCCGGACCCGCTCGCGCTCCTCGGCGAGGTTGATCAGTTCGAAGTAGGTGGTAAACGCCCGGGCGACGATCCGTTGCTGATGAGGCGAGAGCCCCTCGAGTTCCGTGATCAGCGGCTCCCGGGACTCGAGGTCGCCGGACCGGTAATCGATCGCGGCACGACGACAGGACTCGACGGTTTCGAACGCGCGCCGTGAGGTCTGCTCCTCGAGGACGTCGCCGAGCAACGCCCCGAGTTCGCGGACGTCCTGACGGACGTTCCGATTGTGGAGTCGCATATCGTGTGGATGTGCATGCCATAGTAAAAACCCCTAGCAGGAGTGCTACCCGACTCATACATCGTTTTCCGTGATAGTTACTGGCGGTGATGTTCGGTCGACGAGCGACCCTGCCGATCCGTTCGCTCGCCGACCCGATCACTATCGACACCACAATAAGATCTGGGGATACTTACTACGAGTATAAATATTTCTCAATCTCGTTGGTTTCGGCTGTTCTATACGAACGACTGCGGCATTCAATTTCGAATAGCGGGTAGTCCCCGCCCCTGATTTTTCCACTAACTTGCGTATCGCACGAAACGCATCCGTGCCGGATGCGGCGATAGAGGGGACGGCGGGTTCCCGATCGAACTCCGGGAGATCACAGCCCCGCGGTTCGTCACTCGTCAGTGTACTGTGCACAGACCCGCCGAATCCCCTCCTCGAAGTCGATCTGCGGTTCCCAGCCGATCGCCTCGCGGATCTTCGAGGCGTCGGCGCAGGTGTCGTGGACGTAGACATCCTCGGGGATGGGATTTTCCACGTACTCGGGCTCGATGTCGGTCCCCAGTTCGTCGTTGATCATCTCGACGACCGTGTCGAAGTCGTAGGCCTCGCCGGTCCCGAGGTTGTAGATCCCGTCGAGTTCGGCCGCCGCCGCGCCCTCGAGGCCGCGGACGATGTCGGAGACGTGGGTGAAGTCCCGCGTCTGGGTGCCGTCGCCGTACAGCACCGGCGACTCGCCGTTGGCGATGTCGTCGGCGAACTGCGCGATCACGTTGGCGTACTCGCCTTTGTGTTCCTCCGCGCCGCCGTAGCCCTGATACACCGAGAAAAAGCGCATGCCGGCCATCGACATGTCGTAGTGGTTCGCGAAGTACTCGCCGTAGCGCTCCCGGGCGAGCTTCGAGGCTTCGTAGCCGGTATCGACGCCCACGTCCATGTCCTCGGGCGAGGGTTCGGTACGGCTGCCGTAGATCGACGACGTCGAGGCGTAGACAACGGTGTCACAGCCGTCCTGCCGGGCCTGTTCGACCACGTTGACGAAGCCCTCGACGTTCACGCGAGCGCCCGTGGTCGGGTCCTCCTCGTGCATCGCATAGGACGACAGCGCAGCCAGGTGAAAGACGACGTCGACATCGGTCGGCAGGTCGTCCTCGAGGACGCTCGCGTCGACGAACTCGACGTCCTCGGCGAGGTTCTCCGGCGTGCCCAGATACTGGTCGTCGACGACGGTCACGTCGTTGTCCGCGGCGAGGTGGTTCGCCAGGTTCGAGCCGATGAATCCCGCCCCGCCGGTGACGAGAACGGTCCGATCGTCCAGAGTCATATCGGGAATCGCAGGTCGGCGACCCATAGGTGTTTTGAAAACCCGAGCGCGGCGAGGTACCGCGATCGACTCGAACGGGCGGTAACAGACGGCCGACCTGTCGGTCGCGAACGATCGCGGCCCGCGACTCGCCTCACGGAACGCACGGATACTCCGTCAGAAGGGTGTCTGGACGGGATTTGGGCTCTCGAATCGCCTCTGTGTTGCCGCCCCCGCCGCTCGAGCCGTAGCTTTAATAAATATGATAGCATATCCCAAACGGTGAGCCTGCTCTCGGACCCGTATCGACGGCGCTGGATCGGCTGGGGACTGCTCATGGCGTCGTTCTTCCTCGTCAGTCTCCACCGGTCCTCGACCGCGGTCCTCTCGGGGGAACTGATGCGCGCGTTCGATACGACGGCGACGAGCCTCGGACTGCTGCACTCCTCGTTTTTCTACCTGTACGCGGCGTTTCAGGTGCCCGCGGGGCTGTTGACGGACCGGTACGGCGCGCGGGCGATCGCCGCGGCGGGGACCGCCGTGATGAGCGCCGGCGCGGTCGCGTTCGGGCTGGCATCGACCTATCCGGTCGCGTTCGGCGGCCGCGTGCTGGTCGGGCTGGGGGCCAGCGTCCTCTTCGTCGCGGCGCTGCGGTTCTGTGCGAACTGGTTTCGCCCCGACGAGTTCGGCACGATGACCGGCGCGACGTTCAGCGTCGGCATTCTGGGCGGCCTCGCGGCGACGACGCCGCTCGCGATCGCGGTTTCGCGGCTCGGCTGGCGGGCGTCGCTGGTCGGGCTCGGCGCGTTCGGCCTCGCGGCCGCGGTCGGCATCCTCCTCGTCTCCCACGACTCGCCGGCCGACGCCGGCCTCGAGCCGATCGACGACGTGCCGGATCGCCCGGACGTGACCGACGCCGCGACGCTCAAGCGATACGTCACGGATGCGGTCCGCGAGCCCGAGACGTGGCTGCTGGGGATCATGCTCTTTTTCATGACCGGGATCGGGATCACGATCTTCGGCCTGTGGGGGATCCCCTATCTCGTCCAGACCCACGGGATCTCCGTGACCGAGGCCTCGGTCTACCTGCTGGTGGGCAACGTCGGCGGAATGATCGGGCCGACGGCCTTCGGCTGGCTCTCGGACCGATCGGGGAAGCGAACCGGACTCATCGTCTTCTCGACGGTCGTCTTCGGGCTGACCTGGACGGTCTTTGCCGTCTTCGGGACCGTCCCCCTGTTGCTCGTCGGTGCGATCTTTCTCTTCTCCCGGGTCCTTCGCGGCGGGGTGCCGCTTGCCTTTACAGTCATCAAGGAGCGCCATCCCGAGGGTGCCAGCGGAACCGTGATCGGCCTAGTTAACACGATGGGCTGGGTCGGCGCGGCCGTCTTCCCGGTCGTCCTCGGTGCCGCGCTCGACGCCTACTGGACCGGTGACACCGTCAACGGCACCCGCGTCTACACCGAGTTCGGCTACCGGGTCGCGTTCGCCATCGCGGCCGCCGCGGGACTGCTCGCCGCGGCCTGTGCAACCGTACTCCACGTCCGAACGCGGGCCGAACGGCCCCTCGAGTCCGGCACCGATATCGATCAGCAGGCGAGTTGACGCCGCCGGGCGGCCCGAGCCGTCTCCGACCGTCCCCTGCCTCAGCCCACAGCTACTTGTCGATACATACCACACCACATCGTCATGCGCTACTACGAGGACATCGAGGTCGGGGAGACCCGGGAGTTCGGCGAGTACCACGTGACCAAAGAAGAGGTACTCGAGTTCGCCGGACAGTACGACCCGCAACCGTTCCACACCGACGAGGAGGCCGCCGAGGACTCCGCGTTCGGCGAACTGGTCGCGTCGGGCTGGCACACCGCCGCCATGTGCATGCGGATGCTCGTCGACGGGCCAATCCAGGACCGCGCCAGCATGGGCGCTCGCGGCGTCGACGAACTCCGGTGGAAGCAGCCGGTCAAACCCGGGGACACCCTCTCGGTCCGGACCGAAATCGTCGATAAACGCGTCTCCGAGAGCGATCCGACCCGCGGCTACGTCGACAGCAAACTCGAGGGGATCAACCAGGACGGCGACGTGGTCATCTCCTGGATCGGGCTGGGCATGATCGCCCGCCGACCGGACGACGGGGAGGCGTGAGGATGGCCCGGGTGCCGCTGCTCGAGGCCGCCGACCTCCCTGAGGAGTACCGCTATCTGTTCACCGAGAACGACGTGGGCGACGCCCACATCTTTCAGGCGATGGCCAACGCCCCGGAGCTGCTACAGTGGTACATGCGCTACTCGACGCGGCTCTGGGACGTCCTGCCGGCCCGCGAACGCGAGGTGGTCATTCTGGCGGCCGCCCGCGCCCTCGAGCACGAGTACGAGTGGCACCAGCACGTCCGGCTGGGCCGCGAGGCCGGCGTAACCGACGCCGGGATCACCGCCATCAGCGAGGGCGACCTCGCGGCGCTTTCGGACCGCGACGCGGCGCTGGTCGCCTACGCCCGCAGCGTCGCCCTCGGCGATCCCCGCGACGGCGACCACGACCGCCTCGGCGAGTACTACGACGTCGAGACCGTCGTCGGCGTCGCCATGCTCGCGGCCCACTACGTCGCGACGGCGCGGGTGCTGGACGCGTTCGACGTCGCGACCGAGGAGGCGTTCGTCGGCTGGCGGCCCTGACCGTTCGCGGCGAAGTACTCATTCGGTGACTCCTCGACCCGACTCGAAACGACGCGTCCACGACGTTCGGGTCGGGCGACGGACAGCAAGCCCTGCCGGGCCGAGGAGATCGCGGTACCCTTGGGTACGGTTCCGGCCCGGCCGCGGACGGAAAACCGCGCGAAATCACGAGTGTGTGGCCGGTCTTTCCGACGGGCGGCGCTCACCGCCGGAGTTATTGGCCGCGGCGTCGAGACGAACCGTATGACTTTCGTCGTCCCGTTCGACGGATCGGAACTCGCTGAAGCCGCGCTCGTCAGGGCCGTCGAGTACGACGCCGCACTCGAGGAGGGAATCGCGGCCGTCGTCGTCGTTCCGGAGCGCAAAGGATACGCGCGGGAGAAAGGCTGGATCGACGAGGACGAACCGTACGACGTCGATGCGGTCGTCGAACGCCTTCGCGAACGGGTACGGACGCTCGCACCGTCGGCGACGTTCGAGTGCGAACGGATCCGTGAGTTTCCGCCCGAGGCCCGACTCGCCGGCCACATCGAGCGGCTGATACGGAACCACGATCCGAGCGTCGTGTTCCTCGGAAGCGACAACGTCGGCCGCGTCGTGACGCCGCTGACGAGCGTCGGCGTCCACGTCGCCGCCGACGAATCGTACGACGTCTTCATCGTTCGCCAGCCGACGCCGCCGGGGCTCGAGGCCCTCGAGCCCCATCCCGACTTCTACCGGGACACGGAGTCGACGTAGCGATCGCGATATCCGGTGAGGTGCCGATCGGCGGCCTTCGGCGGATCGGACCGACGGGGTGGTTTTATACTGCCAAACGGTGTTCGATCACCGAACCCATGAATTTCGACGAGTTTACCGGCGACGTCCAGCACCGACTCGAGCTGCCCGGAACCGGCGAGACCGTCCGCGCGATCAGGGCCACGCTCGTGACGCTCGGCCAACGGCTTCCCGAGGGCGCGGCCGCGGATCTCGCGGCCTCGCTGCCGATGGAAATCGACTGGTACCTGACCGGGGCAGTCGACGAACACGGCCAGCGGTTCGACTGGCGGGAGTTCGTCTCGCGGGTGAGCGACATCGAGAGAACGGACGAGTCAGAAGCCGCCTACCACGCCCGCGTCATCGTCGATTTCGTCCGGACGCAGGTGCCGGCGTCCGACTTCCGCGAACTCCGCGACCAACTCCCCGAAGACCAGTCGGACGAGAACTGGGCGGAACTGTTCGATGTCGTCGACGCCGGCGGCTGGGGCGACGCCGAAGAGGCCCAGACCGGCGGCGGGCCACAACCCGAAGGCGAGTGATCGCGGCCGACTCGCGGCGAGGGCGACCCCGTCGCCGCCGGCGTCCGACCGTCGTCACCGGTCCCAGCGGTTAATGGTCGCGTCGACGAAGGGGACGGTGTGTACGACCGAATTCTCGTTCCGACCGACGGTCGCGAGGAGACCGAACGGGCGATCGACGAAGCGATCGCGCTCGCCGCCGAACACGACGCAACGCTCCACACGCTGTACGTGGTCAACTCCGCCGCGATCGCGCCCGGCATCGATTTCGAGGACCTCGAGGACGTCGGCAGACAGGCGGTCGAATACGTCCGCGATCGGGCGACGGCCGCCGGTGTCGATCGGGTCGCGTGTGCCGTGACACACGGCCTCCGCCATCGCGCGATTCTCGACTACGCCGCCGACCGCGAGATCGACCTGATCGTCATCGGTCGCCATCGAGAACTCGACCACCTCGTTCGCGGGAGCGTCTCGAAACGCGTCTCCGAGGAGGCGACGGTCCCGGTGTTACTCGTCGAGTGACCGCCAGCCGGGTCCCCGTACCCACACCATTAATCACCGGGGAACCGAAGTCTTTCGCCATGTCACCGACACCCGACGCGATCGATTCGATCCTCCTCCCGACGGACGGCAGCGACGGTGCGCTGGCGGGGGCGAAACGGGGCGCCGATCTCGCCGCGATGGCCGACGCGACCGTTCACGTCCTCTCGGCCGTCGACACGTCCGCGATCGAGGACGTCGCATCCGTTCTCGAGTCGGCCGTAGACGACCAGCGAGCCGCGCTCGAGGCCGACGCCGAGTCGGCCGTCGAATCCGTCTCGTCGATGGTCGGGGACCGGTATCCGGACTGCGAGGTCACGACGGCGACCGAGCGGGGGCGGCCCTTTCGGGTCATCGATCGCTACGTCGAGGAACACGATATCGACGTCGTCGCGATGGGAACGAAGGGGCGAACGGGTGTCAAACGAGTCGTTCTCGGGAGCGTCACCGAGAACGTCCTCCGGACCGTCGGGGCTCCGATACTCGTCGTGCCGCCAGCGGCGAGTGACGCGCCGCTCACCGAGGATACCGTCCGGAACGTCCTCCTGCCGACGGACGGCAGCGACGGTGCGGCGGTCGCCGTCGACTGGGGACTGGCGCTCGCGGCGGCCTTCGACGCGATGACCCACGCGGTCTACTCGGTCGACACGAGGCGGTTCTCGCCGCAGGCGGAGCCCGGCGAAATCCTCGCCGACCTCGAGCGTCCCGGCGAAGACGCCCTCGAGTCGGTCCGCGAACGCGCACGAGAACGCGGCTGTAGCCTCACGGGCACCATCGCGACGGGACCGCCGGCACGAGTCGTGCTGGACTACGCCGACGGCAACGATATCGATCTCATCGCGATGGGGACACACGGCCGGTCGGGGCTCGAGCGACACTTCCTCGGGAGCGTGACCGAAAACGTCGTCCGGAACGCCGAGTTGCCGGTGTTTTGCGTTCCGATGAGCGGTGCGTGAGCATCGGCGACGGCTCTGCGGCGGTTCGACCACGGGAACGGTATTATATCGACGGTCGTCGTAGCGGCCGGTATGGGTGAGCGACTCCTCGTTGCCTACGACGGGTCAGAACCGGCGAAAGACGCGCTCGAGTACGCGCTCGAGACGTTTCCGGATGCGGACGTCACCGCCCTGTACGTCGTTCCGGTTCCGGACGGGTACTGGATGGCGTTTCAGGATCCCGAGGATCGGGTGCCGGCCACCGAACGCGGCCGCGATGAGGGACGCGATATCCTCGACGAAGCGGTCGAGATCGCCGCGGACCACGGCCGCGACCTCGAAACCGAAATCGCGACTGGAAAGCCGGATCAGGAGATTATCGAGTCGGCGACGACGGACGACTACGAGACGATCGTTATCGGAAGCCACGGCCGCGATCGAATGTCGCGCGTCTTGCTCGGTAGCGTCGCCGAAAAAGTGGTTCGCCGATCACCGATTCCAGTCATCGTCGCCCGGGACTGACTCGGGCGACCGTTCCCCTCGGAACCGACTCGCGTCGCGGACGGCGCTTGCGAGAGTGACGCCCGTCGGTCGACCGAGGACGGCCGGCCATCGACCGACGTAGGAGTGTGCCGTCAGCGCCGACCGCGGACCCCGACGTTCCAACCCGGCGGAAAGTAGCAGCGTCTTTATATGAACTCTCGGCGAATCGTCAGTTCATGGAGCCCATCGAAATCGGCGTTCGGTTGGTCGCCGGCATCGCTCTCATTCTGGCGAACGCCTTCTTCGTCGCGATCGAGTTCGCGCTCACTCGCGTTCGACAGTATCCCGAGTCGGAGTTCGACGAACCGGGGCTGCGACGCGCGTGGGAAATGACCAACGAACTCGAGATCTATCTGACCAGCTGTCAGGTGGGCATCAGCGGGACGAGCATCGCCGTCGGCATCATCGCCGAACCGGCCCTCGCGACGATCATCCGTCCCGTCTTCGAGAACACCGCACTCGCCTCCGCGGGCGCCGGTGCCGTCCTCGCGTTCGTCATCATCAACCTCCTTCATCTCACCCACGGCGAACAGACGCCGACCTACCTCGGCGTCGAGCGAACGAAGTTCGTCGCGAGGTACGGGGCCACCCCGCTGTACTGGTTCGCGAAACTCCTCTCGCCCGTGATCTGGTTCGGAGACGCCGTCGCGAAGTGGACGCTACACCGGTTCGGGATCGAGATGACCGGTGCGTGGCTCGAGACCGAGACGGAGATCATCGAAACGCGCGCCGAACTCCGGAACCGGCTCGCGTCGGTCCTCGAGCAGGGCGACGTCCCGGACGATCGCCGGGAGGAGATCATCAACGCCCTGACCGTCGGCGACCGGCCGGTCGAGGAGGAGATGACGCCCGTCGAGGACGTCACCTTCCTCTCGACGACGGCTTCCACCGCGGAGAACGTCGATCGGATCGGCTCGAGCCCGCACACCCGGTTTCCGCTGATCGAGGAGACGCCCGAGTCGTTCGTCGGCATCGTCTACGCCCCGACGGTCGTCGACCGAATCGACGACCTGCGAAACGGCGACGCGTCCGTTGCCGACATCGCGACGCCGCCGATGACGCTGCCCGCCGACATGCACGTCAGCGACGCGATCGACGAGCTACAGGCGGCACAGCAGGAACTCGCGCTCGTCGAAGCCGATGGGACCGTCGTCGGGCTACTGACGGCGACCGATGCCCTCGAGGCACTGGTCGGGGATTTCGAGGACCCCCTCGTCGCGAACGACGGCTTGCTGCAGGGCCGTCCGTGACTCCGGGGGAGATCGCCACGGCCGCTCCTCTCGCCGCCCGTCGGCCACTGCTATCAGACGAGATCGAACTGGATTCCGCCAACAGGCGTCGCTTTTCGACTCGGATTCGGAGAACTGCTCCGACGGGGGATTCGACCCCTGATCATTGCCTCGAGGACGCGTGTCGGTTGTCGCATCGTGCCAGCCGGCGAAGGCGTGGAGCCAGGATTCAGCTGTTGCGAGTTTTGCGCGACTGAAATAGTTTGGAAGTAGAAAGGTATAGCGATTCATATCGTGAAAGACACGTTTAACAGCGTTCCGATTGCCATGTTTCTCGTCTCGGAATCGGAGTCCGGATCGACGGAGTGCAGTCCGGATATTTTTCCGCCACCGACGAGAGACACGGTATTCTCGACGCCGGATCTCTCGGTCAGTTCATGTGACGCAGTTCCCAGAGAGCGGATATAGTTGTCGAAAAGAGCCGTACGTGGCGTACTACGTTCGATTTTGGAGCGACGGCGGCAGACAGCAGTACTGTCGATCGACGCTCCGAATCGCCGCCTCGTCGAGCGAACCATGATTCGATGACACATCGATGGCGGGCCGCAACTCACATTTTCGCCCCCACTCGTGAACGACTTCCCGCGATCGTTTGGAGTTTAAACATATACTTTTCGAACTGTAGATGAAAGCGATAGGTAGGGTGATAGAGCCGAAGATCCACACCTTCAACGGATGTGGTATCTACTCACACTCTACAACTGTGTTCTGGCACTGCCCGTTACCAGCAACACGGGACGTTCTACAACCACAGAACCGCCCCGATCCGCTCTCGGATCGCTTCTCGATCCGTACGTCCCGCGAAGCCGTCGTTTCTCTCCGTTCTCGAGTACCGCCCCTTCGAGCCGAACGGACCGATCGCGGGGGCTCCCGTCGTCGCTCGAGTCCCCGTCGATTGTGTCTGGTCGATCACTCGTTCGACACCGGGATTCCAGTGAGCGATTCACGCGATCACTTCGAGAGCGGTGTGTCCGATGGATCCCCGTCAGTAGCACCGAAGCCGATTTCGTTCCGACTGCTCACCCAACGCCGGTCTTTCTCCCGCTGTGTTGAGTGTGGCCACTTTGACCTCCTCACGGCTAAAGCCGTGGGCTTTCGCCTCGAATCTCTGTAAGGAGCCGACAGCCCAGTCGCAGGAGTCGTGTCTTCCCGTGGCGAACTCGAGAAAGGCCGAACGTACCGCCTCAGTCCCCCAGCGGCAGGGAACTGAATCCGACTCTCTCAGGGCAGGCCGTCGCGCAGCGCCTCGACATCGTCGGGGTCGTGGCCGCAGTACACGTCGGCGTCGGTTCGGCGCTCGATCTCCTGTACGCGGTGGAGGCTCTCCTCCCAGTGGCGCTTGCTCCAGAGCAGTTCCCCGCCCATCGGGTGTTCCTCGACGTAGTTGGCTCGCGTGTACGCCTGATCGCCAGTGAACACGACGGTCCCGTATCCGTCGATGTCGATACGCGTGCCCATCACGCCCGGGGTGTGGCCCGGTAGGTGGAGAAACTCGACGTCCTCGAAGTGGGTCTCGGTATCGCCGTGGACGATCTGCCAGTTGAGGTCGTGATCGAAGTCCGTGGGCACGTACGCGCTCGAGCCCTGGTCGGTCTTGGCGGAGTAGTAGGCGTATTTTATCTCCTGCTCGTGGACGAACACCGGGACGTCGGTGCCGGCAAAGCGATGCAGGCTCCCCGCGTGATCGAGGTGGAGGTGTGTCTGGACCACGGCGTCGATGTCGTCGACGCTGTACCCGACGTCCTCGAGCGCGTCGGGGAGCGGATGCTCGTCGGCGTCGTGGTGTTCGAATGCGGCGTACAGTTCCGCTGGCCAGTAGCCGTCGCCGCACTCGGGGTGGGACCCGGTGTCCCAGAGGATGGTCGCCTCGGGGTGGTCGATAACGAGGTTATACACCGGCCCCTCGATCATCTCTACGTCCGGATTCGGGTCGACGGCCGATCCCATCGTCTCGTTTTCGATGAGGAAGTTCCGGTCGGTTCGGATCGATCCCCGATCGACAAGACTGATGGTAGCATCTACCATGGTATCTCCTAACTCTAGTTTCGCTGTTAAACCTTTCTCCGATTTGTCACCGCACCTTTTTGTTACCGTCCATCTATGTGTCACTCGTTACCTTACAGAACGAGTGGATCACCGGAGGAAACAATGCTACGAGATCACAGACTCCCATGACACGAGGACGACGCTTGGACGCGTATCACTTCTACGAGGACGACTGGGACAGCTACGAGCAGTTACGGGAGGCGTTCGAGTGGGACGTGCCCGACCGGTTCAACATGGCGACGTATCTGTGCGACCGGTGGGCCGACGACAAGAGCCGCGTCGCGCTGTTCGCCGAAGATGCGGCGGGCACCGAGGAGACGTACACGTTCTGGCAGCTGCGAAACGTGACGAACCGGCTGGCGAACTACCTGCGGGCACGGGGCGTCGAGGCCGGCGACCGCGTGGGCGTGAACGCACCACAGCGGCCGGAGACGGTGTTCGCCCATCTCGCCGTCTGGAAACTCGGTGCGATGTCGGTCCCTCTCTCGACGCTCTTTGGCCCCGACGCCGTCGAGTATCGCCTCGACGACTGCGACGCCGTCGCGGCCGTCGTCGACGAGTCCAATATCGAGAACGTCCGGGAGGCCTGCACGTCGCTGCCGACCCTCGAGACCACGCTGACCGTCGGCGACGTAACGCCGGACGAGGCGGCCGGTGAAGTGGCCTTCTGGGACGCCATCGACGACCACTCGCGGGAGTTCGACACCGTCGAGACGGCCGCCGAGGACGACGCCATCCTCATCTATACGTCCGGGACGACCGGCGATCCGAAGGGCGTGCGCCACGCCCATCGGCTGGTACTCGGCCACCTGCCGCTTTTCGTCACCACCTTCGGGAACATGGACCTCCAGGAGGGCGACGTGTTCTGGACGCCCGCCGAGTGGGCCTGGATCGCCTCCCTGTTCGACGTGGTGATGCCCGCGCTCTACTACGGGAAGCCGGTCGTCGCCTACAACGGCGGGCAGTTCGACCCCGCGGCGGCGTTCCGACTCATCGAACGGTACGGCGTCTCGAACTTCTTCGCCCCGCCGACCGCGCTGCGCATGATGATGCAAGTCGACGACACCGACCGGTTCGACGTAGGGACGCTCAGAACCATCGCCAGCGGTGGCGAGTCGCTGGGCCAGTCCATCGTCGACTGGGCACAGGACACCTTCGGGGACACCGCCGTCCACGAGGGCTACGGGCAGACCGAGGCGAACATGCTCGTCGGCGACTGCACCGCCCTGACGGAGTTCCGCGAGGGCTATATCGGCCGCGCCGGCCCCGGTCACGAGGTGGCCATCGTCGATCCCGAAACTGCCGAACCGACCGTCGAAACGGGCGAGAGCGGCGAAATCGCCGTTCGCTACGAGGACAACCCCGTCTGCTTCGTAGAGTACTGGAACAAACCGGAGAAGACGGCGGGCAAGGTGCGAAACGGCTGGCTGCTCACCGAGGACCTCGGGCGGATGGACGAGGACGGCTACGTGGCGTTCGTGGGGCGGAAAGACGACGTGATCATCTCCGCGGGCTACCGCATCGGCCCGGAAGAAGTCGAGGACAGCGTCGCCGGCCACGAGGCCGTCGCCGACGCCGCGGTGATCGGCGTCCCCGACGACGAGCGCGGGGAGGTGCCGAAGGCGTTCGTGGTGTTGACCGCCGACGCCGAACCGAGCGACGACCTGCGAGCGTTGATCCGCCAGCACGTCCGCGACCGCCTTGCGAAGTACGAGTACCCGCGCGACATCGAAGTCGTCGACGAACTTCCGAAGACCGCCACCGGCAAAGTCCGTCGGGCCTCGCTGCGAGACCGCGAGGGAATCTGACGTCCGCGAGTGAGGGCTTCAGGAGTCGAACAGCGGCAAAAAGCCCCGCTGGCGGCCCACGGCTTCGCCGGCTCCGCGTCGACCACCGCGGGGGCGAGATACCCGTGTTTATCCTCGGGGTAACCGGATGCGTGGAGTGAGCCCCCTTCGTGAACTCTCCCGATATTTCCTCGAGCGACCCATCGAGCGAGCGACTGTCGTTCTTGAACGATCGCAGCGGCTGTCTGGTCAAAAGATCGCTGTCGAGACGGTCCTGCCGGCAGTCGGTGTCTTCCGAGACGCTCCACGGGACGATCCGGCCCCCAGTCGGAGTTTCACGACGAATCCGACGTTCTTCGACTAACAGCGTCGCCTGTTGGGCCTGCTACCGTGGCGCTTTTGCCCGTCGTTCGATCGATGATTGCATCTCACGCATGAACTCGTCTACCGTGTTCCCCATAAGAATAACCGGCCGCCCCTCGGCGAGCAAGTCAGTTAGGACCCGTTCTGGGTCTGCCCTCGGGCTGTGGCGCTCGGTCGGCACATCGATGTTTTCGGCGAATGCCCGTGTGTTAGCCCCGCCAGCGTGCGCTTCGGTGATCAAGTCGCGCTCAAAAAGCAATTCGATATACTGCGCAAATGACGCCGTACGCCCCCGTCGATCCCTTCGGAGGTACACAAATGGCGTGATATATTCGTCATCGACAAGCATCCGTCGCACCATCTCCGTGCTTTCGACGTCATTTACTTCGGCAGCATTGAAAACACGCCCCCCTTCGACTGCGATCCACGTCGGTTGGATCGAACTGAGAAATGAGTCCATCTCGTCAGTTGGAAGCGGCCGTTCACCAACGGCGTCTAACACTGCATCGACTGCATGAATCGTTTCGGCACCGATCAGTCCTTCGTGTTCGTCGGGAATCTCAACCTGCTCAATCGTCCCTCCCCGACGTTCTATCTCTTTCTGCATATATTCGTGCAAGACTGGGTGTTGCTCACCGCTTACGACGTGTGTCCCCGCCGGGACCGACCGCGCAAACGAGCGTGCGAGGTCCGTCCGAGTTTTCCCGAGGGTATCTGTGTGATCCTGACGGACGTTTGTTAACACGATAATATCCGGATCGGTCAGCCGCTGGTTGAATAACCGTGTCGTATATTCCGTGATCCCCTGATTCTCGAAGATTGCGACGTCGTCGGGTTCGTATGCATCAAGTTCGGGGACGAACTCGGCGATAAGACTGATATTCTCGTAGAGCGTCGTTCGAGGGCCCCGTCGTTCGATCGGGTGAACCTCACCGTTGTGGATCAGCAGCGGATGGTTGCCGGTGATCTTCGTGAGCGTGTCATATCCCCGACGGTTGAATACGTCGTCGAGCCGTTGGGTAGTTGACGATTTGCCACGAGTACCCGAGACGACAATCTGGGTATCGATTCGGTCGAGGATCTTGCGATGCCGGATACCCCTTGTTACTTCACTCACCAGCCCCGTCAAACTCGACGCACCGACTTCGATTGGGTTCGGACCGGCCTTCCACTCATATTCGGCCCCAACCAAAAACATCGGGAGCGCCCCCGCCGCATAGTCGAGGAACTGTTCCGATGCGGACTGTGCCGATGCTTCTGTCGGGAAGCGATCGGCACTGTGTCCCAGTACCGCGTTTGCGATTTGGAGCCGCCAAACCCAGTTGTTTCTCCCCTCCGGGAATTCTCCCGCCGGTGTAGGTTCTCGTTCGACGATGATCTCGGGTGCGTCGATGTCGGTATCCGGGAACGACTGTTCGCTTCCCGATAGTTCGGCAACGGCGGCCCGAACTAAATCAACCGCTTCACGTGCCGCTCGAGACGTATCGTAGTGACGACTACCGGTTGCGAGTACCCCCGCTGGCTCTCGAAGGCGCCATGACCAGCCGAACCCGCGGCCATAAATCTCGAAGGCCGTCCGGCTCATGTCTCCTCACCTCCGGAGAGAACCGACGCAGAGAGAACGTCCTCTTCACTCGGTGGTGCCACGGTATACCAGTACGCGACTCCAAGAGCAGCTATCCAAATAATTCCTGTAATCCCCAGAACGGGCACCGTCAACTCTTGTGGAAACCCGCGGGGCTGCGGCGAACTGAACAGTCGGGCGATAATCAAGGCGGGGACAAATACCACGATCTGAAGCGGGACGACGAGGCGGCGCTCGAATGGTGCCGAAGCGTGCGCATTGTACGCCCCGACACCTGCCAGGATCGCGGTGAAAAACGCCGACAGCCCTCGCTCGATCGGCACGACGAGCGTCAGCGATACGGACGCGAAAATCGCGACCGCGACAGTCACGCCAAGAAGCACCCGTCCGTACCGGAGTGTGAGATAGTTCGATAGCTGGATGAAGCCAAACGATAGCGCAAGCAAGAGGACGTACAGAACCACGAGCCAATAACTCGCTAACGCGTAAATAGCGAGGAGGACCGCACCGATGATTCCGACACGAACGCCGAACCGACCACGGAGTCGTTCGGAGAGAACGAGCCCACCAGCGAACAGACCGGCCACGATCTCCCGAGGTAGTATTACGGATTCGGGGTCGAAGGACACTGCAACACCGTTGTAGGTAGCGACGTCCGCGGTCGGAGAGAAGAGAATCGGGGGTGTCGATGCACCAAACTGCTGTGCAAATCCGGTAGAGACCAGTACCCAGCCGAGCGCAGTGAGGCCAGCGAAGAGCCCGATGCTCGTCAGGAAGTCGTTTCGACGATACTCCGGTTTGATTTGATGGTAATTATAGGCGGCTAGTCCCGGGAGAATACTGCCGAGGAACGCGATCACTCCCACTTCAAGGCCTAATTGGAGGATGAAAAAGAGCGTGACTACTGGAACTGCCGTTCCGATACCTATCGCTGCGACGAGTTCGTCGCGACCAAAAATTAACGTTCGACGCCGCAAAATCCACAGGCCGACGTAGGCAGTTGTAGCGCTCAGCAAAAAGACAGGGAGCATAACGAAGTTTTTTAGCGTGTATACCGCAAGAACGGGAATGGTAATCGACCCGCCCATACGATACCCGGTAAATTGGGTGATTCCCCCGACGCTCAGCAAACCAACAACAGCGACTATCGTGGCCACCCACATTGTGACTATCTACCGACTCCTGCATCTTTACTGTTTCAATTGAAGAGATACGATTCGCTCACTCGAGGGTTTGCTGTACACGCCCGGCGAGCTCGGATTTATTAAACGGCTTAGCCAGAAAATCGTCCGCGCCTGCCTCAAGCGCTCGAACGATGTCCTCCTCTCGACTTCTCGATGTTAGCATAATAACTGCTATCTCCTGGGTCTTTCCGTGTTCTCGGATGCGATCGAGAACCGAAAATCCATCGGCTTCTGGCATCATAACGTCAAGAATGACCGCTTTCGGTGGCGAATCTGAGTACGCCGCTAAATACTCCCATGCCTTCTCGCCATTTTCGACGGTCTTCACCTCGAACTCCTCACGGAGACTGAGACGGATCATCTCTCGGATGTCTTCGTCGTCGTCGGCAGCCAGAATGTCTGCGGGCATACTGGAGAGATATCCTTCCACTTTCTTAATCCTCAGCCTTCCGAGTGTGGGCGGTCGATAGCTCCTCGAAGTGTCGAAGACAGGTCGATCGATCGATTTAGCGGGAAATATTTAACCCATTCGGCGCCCGACATTCAGCAACCGTGCTCGGTCTTACCGACGAACTGGACGATACGATCCGAGTCCTCTATGTGAACTCCGATTCCTCGTTCGCCGAGTTGGTCCAAACCAAACTGCAACAGACGAGTATCGAGATCGACTGTATACCGGTGGGCGGTGTCGATGAGACGCTTCAACAGCTTGCGACGGAACGGATCGACTGTATCGTAACGGCGTATTCGCTCGAAGACGCGGACGGTATCGAACTTACGAAATCAGTTCGACAGCAGAACGACGATATTCCGATAATCCTATTTACCGGACAAGGGAGTGAGGACATCGCGAGTGATGCGACTCGTGCCAACGTATCGGATTATATTCCTGTCCGCTCGGATCGTGACAACTTCACGCTGCTTGCGGCTCGAATTCGAACGCTCACACACGCCGCACGGAAACGATCGGCGGCTGAGCGGACGAAACGACGCTTCCGACGAACGCTCGAACGAGCTACTGACGCGGTTTACGCTGTCGATAGCGACTGGCGTATCGAGTACATGAACGAGAAGATGGCAGAGCGAGTCGACTGTGATCAGGACACCGTCGTCGGAAAGACTCTCTGGGAGGAGTTTCCCTCAATCGTCGGAACGGACCTCGAGGACAGATATCGAACTGCAATGGAGACCGGCGACCCCGTATCGTTCGAACAGCGTCTGGGTGACCCGTTCGACTACTGGGTCGAAGTACGAGCCTTTCCCGACGATGACGGTCTGACCGTCTTTTCGCGCGAGATTACTGCTGAGCGAGAGCGGGAACTGGAGCGACAGCGGAGTGACGCGATCCTAGAGAACATCCACGACGTCGTGATCGTTCTCGATGAGACGGGGAATGTCGCGTTTGCGAATACGGCTGCGAATCGGTTGATTGCGGGGAACCAGTCGGCTCAGCTCACAGGACAACAGCTTGAAGCGGCCGTCGGTGACCGCATTAGCGAGTCCGAGGCAGAGCAGTTCTCCCGGGCAGTCGAATCGACGCTCGGCGAGCTAGAGGAAGATGGTGGCCCCACCGGGTTGGACGAGACGGATCTCCAACTCGACATCACGGTTGGGAGCAGTGAACGAACGTTTGATATCCACGTAACGCCGTTCCGGAGTGGAAAACGCAATCAAGTACTCGTCGTCGCTCGAGACAGCACCGAACAAACCGAGGTCACGCGCCAGTTGGAACGGGAGCGGGACGCACTCCGAAAACTCCAGTCCGTCATGGCAGAAAGCGGTGTCTCGACCGAGTCACGGCTCCGGAAACTACTGGAAGTCGGCTGTCAGACCCTCGAACTCGAAATCGGGATCGTCTCACGGATTCGGGACAACGACTACACGGTCAAGGCAGTTCACGCCCCGGATGCCGAGATCGAGGTCGGTGATCAGTTCGATCTCGAATCGACGTACTGTGAGGAAGTCGTCGGCAACGAGGCAGTCTGCGCGTTCGAAGATGCGATTGCCGAAGGGAAAACGACACACCCTGCGTATCGCGAGTTCGAGTTGGAGTCGTACATCGGTGTCCCGCTCGTGGTCGGTGGCGACCGCTATGGGACAGTGAACTTCTCGAGTCCGACGACACGGGTCGCCCCGTTCGGAGCGCTCGAACGAACGTTCGTCGAACTGTTATCGCAACTCGTGAGTGCCGAACTCGAGCGCAGTCGGGACCGTGCTGAACTCGAGCGTCAGGAGTATCTGTTCGAGCGCGTGCAGGATATCGCGGACATCGGTGTCTGGGAGTACTCCCCATCGACGGGTGAACTCACCTGGTCCGACGGGGTCCGTCGGATTCACGGTGTCGACGAGGACTACGAGCCGTCGCTGGGCGACGCAATCGAATTCTATCATCCTGACGACAGAGCGATGATTACCACAGCAGTCGACGAGGCAATCGAAGACGGACGACCCTACGACCTCGACCTCCGAATCGTTCGACCCGACGGAGAGGTACGTGACGTTCGGGCGTGGGGCGAACACGTCGATAACCCACAGCGCGGTGAGACAGCGCTTCGCGGCGTGTTTCAGGACATAACCGAGAGAGAAGCGGAACGACGTACGCATCGGGAACTCGCGGAGGAATACGAGGCACTGCTCGAAACGTCCGGCGACGCAATATTCCTGCTCGATGTCGATACTGCTGGCGCGGATCCAGCTTTCGAGTTCGCCCGGCTCAGTCCCGGATACGAGACACAGACCGGGCTCACAACAGAGGACGTTCGCGGGAAGACACCGCAAGACGTGTTTGGCGACGAACAGGGGACTGAACTCGAAGCCAATTACACTCGCTGCGTCGATCAGCGTGAACCGATTTCGTACCGTGAAGAGCTCGATATCGGGGACGATGCTCGGTTCTGGGAGACGACCCTCGCACCAGTCATCGTCGACGGCGAAACCGTTCGAGTCGTGGGAATCGCTCGAAACGTCACCGAACAAGTCGAGCGAGAGCGCGAACTCGAAGCAACGAACCAGCGACTGGAATCACTGATCGAGGCCACGCCACTCACGGTGATGGAAATCGGCACTGACGGGACCGTCATCCGCTGGAACGATGAGGCTGAACATATGTTCGGCTGGTCGCGGGAAGAGGTGCTCGGTGCGTTCAACCCGATCGTTCCGGACGAGCGGAAGGCCGAATTTGCATCACACAAGCAACGTGCCCTGAGCGGCGAGCGGATCCGCGCGAAGGAGATACGACGGGAAACGAAAGACGGAGACGAACTGGATCTGCTCTTGTCGGTCGCTCCGATTACAGGTCCCGACGGGGAAACCACGAGCATCCTTGCCGTCTTGGAGGACATTACCGAACAGAAACAGTTGGAAAGCCGTCTCCGCTCGCTTCAGGAGACTGCACAGGAACTTAGCGCCGCGACATCAAACGAAGAGATCGGAACGATCGCCGTTGCTGCGGCGGTCGAGATACTTGACTTTGACATCACCGGGATTTGGGAATACGACGATCGAGAGGACGCACTCCTCCCGATTACGGAAACTCCCGCAGCACGAGAACTGTTTGGTGATTCCCCCCGGTTCACACCCGGTGACGGCCTCGCTTGGGATGCCTTTGAGTCGGGAGAAACCAAGGTGTATGACGATGTCCAGACCGAGGCGCAACCCCACAACCCGGACACGGAGATCCGAAGTGAGATTCTCGTCCCGCTGGGCGAGTACGGGCTCCTATCGACCGGGTCGGTTTCCACGCAGGTCTTTTCGGAGGCGGACGTTGACCTGTTTCGGATTCTCGGTGCGACCGTCGAGGCAGCACTCGCACGAGCGAGTCGGGAAGCGGAATTACACCGACAGAACGAGCGACTCGACGAGTTCGCGAGCGTCGTAGCTCACGACCTTCGGAATCCACTCTCCGTCGCGATGGGGTTTCTCGAAATCGCAAAGGAGACTGAGGACGCGGATCACTTCGAAAAGGTCGAGTCCGCACACGACCGTATCGAACGCCTCATCGAGGATCTCCTTACGCTGGCACGTGGAGAAGCGATGATCGAGGATGCAAAAGCGGTCGATCTCGAGCGAATCACAACGGAGGCATGGGGATACGTCGATACTGACGAAGCAACGCTTACAGTGACGGATGACGTCCCGACAGTAACCGGCGATGCAGGGCGGCTGACCCAGCTCTTTGAAAATCTCTTCCGAAACGCAGTTGAACACGGTGGTGCCGACGTCACGGTGACCGTGGGTCGACTGGCCGAGGACGAGGGGTTCTACGTTGCGGATACCGGCAGCGGAATTCCCCAGGAGAGACAAGACGACGTGTTCCAGCACGGTGTCACGTCCAGTGAGGGTGGAACCGGCTTCGGCCTCTCGATCGTGGCCGACATCGCGAAGGCACACGGCTGGACGGTCTCGGTGACGGACGGAGCCGATGGCGGGGCACGGTTCGAGTTCAGGGGATCGACGTGAACGCCCCCTCAAAACGGAATTAACAATTGAGTGATGGCTTCGGGCTACCTCCGAAATAGCTGTCTTGGGTGAGGTGGCTGTTCCGAACACCCGCCATACGAAGTTCCAGCTGCAGTCCCGGTGTCGCTTCACGAAACCCAACTCGAGTGGGTCGGTGCTACCGCTGAGGAGGTAGACACGAGTGACACACCGATGCCCGACGTGACCAAACAGTTATCCACAGCAGGCGGTAAGGTAACTCCACAATGAGAGCAGCAGTTTATTACGGACAGGAAGACGTTCGTGTCGAAGAGATTGCAGAGCCAGACGGACCTGCTGCAGATGAAGTCCGTGTTGCCGTGGAAGCGTGTGGGATCTGCGGATCGGACCTTCACGAGTATACGGCAGGTCCGATTTTCGTTCCTGACGACGGAGAGCCAAACCCGGTAACGGGCGAAGAACTTCCGGTTCCGATGGGTCACGAGTTCGCGGGCGAAGTAACGGCAGTGGGCGATGAAGTGACCACCGTCTCCGTTGGCGATCGAGTGGCAGTGAATCCGATCATTTACTGCGACGAGTGCCAGCACTGTAATGCAGGGAAGTATCACCTCTGCGAGTCGGGTGGATTCATCGGCCTGTCCGGTGGTGGTGGTGGACTCTCCGAGGAAGTCGTCGTTCCCGAGGAGAAAGCAATCACGCTTCCAGACTCGGTCCCGACGGAGTACGGTGCTCTTGTCGAACCGTTCAGTGTTGGATTTCATGCAGTCCAGACCAGTGATTTCTCCGCTGGCGATTCAGTTGCCGTCTATGGAACGGGTCCGATTGGGCTGACGGTGATTCAGGTGCTGCAGGCAGCTGGCGCGGGCACGATCTACGGTGTTGAACCGCAGGATTCGCGGCGTCACCTCGCAGCTGAAGTTGGAGCAGATGAGACGATAAACCCGATCGAGACTGACGCCACTGAATACATTACTGAGCAGACCGATGGCGGCGTCGACGTGGCGTTCGAAGCCGCTGGGATCGAGCAGACGGTGCAGGACGCGATCGCGTCGACCGCTCCCAGCGGGAACGTTACGATCGTTAGCATCTTCGAAGATACCGTCGAACTGAATCCAAACGAGTTCGTCATGGGTGAGCGGACACTCAGTGGGACGCTCGCCTACGAAGGTGGCCCGCAGTCGGACGAGGAGTTCGGTGCGGTCATCGATATGTTCGAATCGGAGGCCCTCGATCCGGAAGCGCTGATCAGCAGTCGGATCGAACTGGAGAACGTCGTCGAAGACGGGTTCGAGGCACTTCTTGATCCGGAGCGAGAAGCAGTGAAGATTCTCGTCGAACTGTAGTCGGTTCCCGCTGTCGCTGTTCTATTTTATATTTTCCAGCGGAGATCCCCATCCAACCGTGGTCGACCGTGTGGTTCGATGCGCCCGTCGGTTCGGTTGCATAGTATTGTTAGTATAGCATAACATGTCCACTACTATTTTGGCCGATTAGGTGCCCCCTTCTGGCGAATAACCGTCTTTCACCCGAATTTGACGCCACCATATGCTACCGATCTGCCAATAGTATTGTAGACCGAAGCCAATATCAGTCGCGAGGATCGAGTCTCAGTTGATGACCTACGAGTTCGAACTCCCGGAACTTGGAAACGGCACCGACGAGGGGACGTTCGTTGCCTGTCACGTCGAACCGGGTGACGTCGTTACCGAAGGCGATCTCGTCGCCGAAGTCGAAACCGACAAGTCCGTCATCGAGGTGTCGGCACCGGTCGATGGGGCCGTTACCGAAGTCGTCGCTGACCCCGGCGATACCGTCTCCGTCGGCGACGTCGTCCTGCGCTTCGATTCCGACGGGCAAGCCACAGGCGACACTGCCGCTGACGCGGACGACGATGGTCCCACCCCGGCTGTAACGCGACTCGAGACACCGGACGAGGAACCCGACGCGGACGAGTCGGATTCCGCCGGCGTGACTCCGGCAGTCACCCGTATCGATGATGGGGCCGGATCACCCGGACCGGCAGGAGCGTCCGCGAACACCGTCGACGGCGTTCCCGCGTCGAGCGAGGTACTCGTCATCGGGGCCGGTCCCGGTGGATACGTCGCGGCCATCCGCGCCGCCCAGCTCGGGCTCGAGGTCACGCTCGTCGAGAAGGACGCCTACGGGGGCACGTGCCTCAACGACGGCTGTATCCCGTCGAAGGCGCTCATCCACGGGGCAGACGTGGCCCACGAAGCGACGAGCGCGGAACATCTGGGAATCTCCGCCGAAATCAGCGTCGACGTCGATCGGCTGACCGACTGGAAAGACGGCGTGGTCGATCAGTTGACCGGCGGCGTCGAGAGCCTGTGTCGCGCAGCCGGCGTCACGCTCGTGGACGGCCACGCGGCGTTCGTCGACGACCACCGCGCCCGCATCTCGACCGACGACGGAGAGGCCACCCTCTCGTTCGAGTACGCGATCGTCGCCACCGGCAGCCGTCCCATCGAGATTCCAGGGTTCGAACCCGACGGTGAGCGGATCCTCGACTCGAGCGATGCACTCGAACTCTCGGACGCCCCCGACCGGCTGCTCGTCGTCGGCGCGGGCTACATCGGTATGGAGCTGTCGACGGCCTTCGCGAAGCTGGGTACGGACGTCACGGTTGTCGAGATGTTCGACGACGTCCTGCCGATGTACGACGACGAGATCTCGCGCGTCGTCCGCGAACGGGCCGTCGAGTACGGCGTCGACTTCCGATTCGGCGAGCGCGCCGCCGACTGGGAGTCGACCGAGGATGGCGTCCGCGTCACGACCGAGAACGAAGACGGCGCGACGGCGGAACTCACCGCCGACGCCGTGTTAGCCGTCGCCGGGCGCGAACCGGCGACCGACACGGCGAACCTCGAGGCGGTCGGAATCGACCGCGACGAGAACGGGTTCGTGCCGACGGACGCACAGGGTCGAACGAGCCGCGACCACGTCTTCGCCGTCGGTGATGTCGCCGGCGAGCCGATGCTCGCACACAAGGCCAGTCACGAGGGCGAAGTCGCCGCGGCCGCAATCGCCGGTCAGCCGGCCGCCCTCGACCGCGAGGCGATGCCCGCAGCGGTGTTTACCGATCCGGAAGTCGCGACGGTCGGGTTGACCCGCCAAAGCGCCGCCGAATCGGGATACGACCCGGTCGTCGGTCGGATGCCACTACAGGCAAACGGTCGTGCGCTGACCGTCGAGGCGACCGATGGATTCGTTCGCGTGGTCGCCGACGCGGCGACAGAACGCGTCCTCGGCGCGCAGATCGTCGCCCCGAACGCCTCCGAACTGATCGGTGAGGTCGCTCTCGCACTCGAGGCCGATGCCGACCTCTCGATGCTCGCGGAGACG
The DNA here is from genome assembly GCA_000690595.2 of Natrinema mahii. GTDB lineage: Archaea > Halobacteriota > Halobacteria > Halobacteriales > Natrialbaceae > Natrinema > Natrinema mahii. The sequence goes on from JHUT02000006.1 coordinate 195,652, forward strand.
ATCCACACGCATCCGACGCTGTCGGAGGCGATCATGGAAGCCGCCGCCGACGCTCGCGACGAAGCGGTCCACACCAACTGACCATCTGCTGTCGTCGGGGCAATTGGCGTCGGGTCGTTGCCGATCTGTTGTCACACCGACGTGAGTACGCCCGATCCGCAAGGCACTTTCCTGTATGGTGGATACCACACAATACAGACATGGACGACATCGCTCTGACGACGACCAGTGAAGACGGTTTCGACACCGAGAGCGTCATCGGCGACTTCGCGCTCGCTATCGATCCGATGGAAGAGACGGGCCCGAACCCGGTCTCGGTACTCGTCGCCGACTACGCGTCGTGTTTCCTCCCCGCCGTCCGAGTCGGTGCCCAAAAAGCCGGCTACGACGGCCTCGGTCGGATGGAAATAAACGCATCGGCCACGCTCGACGACGAGGACGACCTCGAGGCCATCGAGTTCACGCTGAAAGTCGAGGCCGACGTCGACGATCCCGACGAGCTGGCGGCCCTCGGCGAAGAAGAATGCCACGTACACGCGGCGCTTCGTGAGGGCCTCCACGCCGACATCACCGTCGAAGACGACGCGTTCTAAACCCCCGACTCGACGGCACGATACCCAACCGGTTTCCGATTATGCACGACAGCGCGACACTGAAAGTTCCAACTGGAAAGCTCCTCGAGGTGGAGGTCACCTACGACGAACGCGTGACGGACGCCCGTGTGACCGGTGACTTCTTTCTCGAGCCACCGGAGAGTCACGCGGCACTCGAGGCCGCACTCGAGGGACACACAACAGACGTGTCTCGAACGACGCTCGTCGAGGCGATCCAGGACGTCGATGCGACGTGTATCGGTTTCGACGCGGAGCATCTGGCAGATGCAACGCTGGAGGCGATCCGATGACTTACCGAATCATCGACGACGGAACGTACAGCGAGCCGGTGCAACAGGCCCTCGAGGGCGTTCTGGTCGAGCGGCTCGACGAGGGCGATCTCGAGCCGACGGTGCGATTCTGGTATCGCGAGTCGCCCGCAGTCGCGCTCGGACGGTTTCAGGCGTACGAAGACGAAGTCGCGGTCGACTACGCCGACCACCGCGATATCGACATCGTCCGGCGGCTCACTGGCGGCGGCGCGATGTACGTCGAACCGGGGGCGGTCATCACCTATTCGTTGTACCTGCCACGCGAGGCGGTCCCGGCCGATATCGAGGCCAGTTACGCTGCGCTCGACCAGTGGGCGATCGACGCCCTCGGGAGTATCGGGCTCGAGGTCTCTCACGAGCCGTTGAACGATATCACTCATCCCGACGGCAAGATCGGCGGCTCGGCACAACTTCGCAAAGACGATGCGGTCGTCCATCACACGACGATGAGCTACGCACTCGATACGAGCGAGATGCTTCGAGTGCTCCGTATCGGCGAGGAGACAGTCTCCGACAAGGCGATCGAGTCCGCCGAAAAGCGCGTTGCTGTCATGCGTGACCACGTCGACGCGAGCCGGGAAGCGATCATTGCTGCGCTGAAGGACACGTTCGCCGAGCGCTTCGATGCCGAGCCCGGGTCAGTGCCAAACGAGGTCATCAGTGAGGCGCGGACACGTGCCAGCGAGACGTTCGCCACCGAGGAGTGGAACCGAAAGCTCTAGCCTAGACGTTCTCTCCGCCCTGAAGGGCAGGCTTTCGCCTCGGATTTTCCGCAAATCGCCTCGGGGGGCAATCCCCGTGGCACTCGACGAGACGGTGAGTCGGTTCGCCGAGAACGGTGCTGGCGGTCTGCAGCTGTCGCCCCGAAACCGAACGAGACCACCAGAAACGCCCATATTAGACAGGGGGAGTCGTTCTTCCGGGGCTGTTTCGAGTTGGCCGAGAAACGCGACGTCGAAACCGCCGTCTCCCCATCGGTGAAGCGACCATAGTCAGACTGCGATCCGTCGAGTCGGACTCCGAGTTCGAGAGAACGGAGATAGCACCCGAGACGCCATTCAAATGTAATTTGCAATACCAAATAGCAGACCTTGTCGTTCCCAAATAACTATCTCCCGTGAGCGGTCCGATCGACGACCCATGAATCCGTGTCGTGGCCAGACACGCCGTCCGACGCGAGTTTGGTATATACAAACCTATATGCTGCGGTGAACACGAGAGACTATGGACGCCGACGACTCGAGCGGATCACCTCGTCGCATCAAATCCATTCAGACAGCGAGTGCCCTCCTGGAAGCGATTCAGTATCTCGAGACGCCGACGTTTACCGATCTCTGCAACGAGGTCGAGATTTCGAAGGGGACGGTTCATACGTATCTCGAGACGCTGGAGAACGAGGGGTTCATCGCGAAATCCGGGAGCGAATATCAGCTCGGAGTACGGCTGGTAACGATGGGTGAGAGCGTTCGCAATCAGACGGACATCTACCGCGCAGGGCAGGACGAGGTCGAAAAGCTCGCCGAGAAGACGGGCGAGTGGGTTCATCTCACGGTCGAGTGTCAGGGGCAAGAAGTAACGCTCTACGAAAGTAGCGGCGACAGGGCGATCGCGATGGATTATCACCTTCGCATGCGGGAGTCTCCGCAGTACCTGTATCACACGGCGGCCGGAAAGGCGATGCTCGCGTGTTTCGATCGAGACCGGGTCCGGGACCTAGTCAACCGACAGGGGTTCGTCCAACGAACCGAAAAGACGATCACGGACCTCGAAACGCTGTTCGCGGAACTCGACCAGATCCAGACCCAGGGGTACGCGGTCAACGATGAAGAGGAAGTACGAGGCATGCGTTCCGTCGGAACTGCGATCACGGGACCCGACGCCACCGTCTGTGGGGCGATAAGCGTCACGGCCCCGACCAGTCGTCTCTCCGGGGACTACTTCGAATCCGAGATTCCCGAGTTGGTCATGGAAGCAGCCAATATTATCGAGGTGAACCTCGAGACGGCCGGCGTCGAAAAGCCGCGCTGAGTTCGGAAACCGACCGAAGGCGCGGTATCTTCGGAATCGGTGTCGGCAATCACGCCGTGAGATGACGTATTCGGGTGTCCGTCGACCGCCCTATGGCCAGAGTCCCCGGGCTTCCTTCGCCTCGCCGATGCGGTTGAGCGCCACGATGTACGCCGCATCCCGCCAACTCACGTCCCGGGCGTCGACTTCCGCTTTCACGTCGGCCCACGCGTCGAGCATCGCCGACTCGAGTTCCTCGTTGACCCGCTCTTTGGACCACGTTCGGCGGTTGATGTCCTGGAGCCACTCGAAGTAGGAGACGGTGACACCGCCGGCGTTCGCGAGGATATCGGGAATGACGTGCTTGCCGCGCTCGTGAAGGATCGTGTCCGCGGTCGACGTGGTCGGACCGTTTGCGCCCTCCACGACGATGTCGGCCTGGATTCGATCCGCGTTGTCGGCCGTGATGACGTTCCCGATGGCGGCCGGGATGAGAACGTCCACGTCCAGTTCGAGGAGTTCCTCGTTGGAAACCGTCTTCGAACTGTCGTAACGCAGCACGCCTTCCGGCTCCTCCTTGTGGGACGGAACGTCCTGTGTATCCAGGCCGTCCGGATCGTACAGACCCCCGTTGACGTCGCTGACGGCCACGACGTCCGCACCCCACTCGTCGAGCAGGCGGGCGGCGTTCGCACCGACGCTCCCGTACCCTTGCACCGCGATCGACACGTCCTCGAGGCGCTCGTCGTAGTACTCGATCGCTTCCCGCGCGACGATGGCGACGCTCCGCCCGGGGGCTTCCTCGCGACCGTAACTCCCGCCGATGACGGGCGGTTTGCCGGTGACGACGCCGGGAATCGTTTCCCCTTCCTGCATACTGTACGCGTCCATGAACCAGGCCATCGTCTGCGCGTCGGTCCCCATATCGGGCGCGGGGATGTCCCTGCTGGGGCCGACCTCGTCCCGGATTTCTTCCGCGAACCGTCGGGTCAGGCGTTCTTTCTCGTCGTCGCTGAGGTCTTTCGGATCGACGACGATCCCGCCTTTCCCCCCGCCGAACGGGATATCCATGACAGCACATTTCCACGTCATCCACATGGCGAGTCCGACACACTCGTCGGCGCTCACCTCGGGGTGATAGCGGAGTCCGCCCTTGTAGGGGCCGCGAACGTCGTCGTGCTGTGCGCGATAGCCGGTAAAGACGTCGACGGATCCGTCGTCTCGCTCGAGCGGAATGGAGACCTCGACGACTCTGGTCGGGTGTTTGAGACGTTCGATGACGCCGTCGTCGACGTCGGTCCGGCTCGCAGCGGTGCGGAGCTGTCGGCGCGCCGTTTCGAGGGGTGATTCGGTCGTCGATTCGCTGTCAGATTCCGCCTTGGTGGTCTGCTTTTGTGTCATTGTCTGTGGGTTGGTGTTTCGTTGGTCGTGATCGTCGTGCACCGTGAACGCGTGGGTACGTGCCTGAGCCGTATCGATGGAGCTGCGTGACTCTCAGCTGGGCAATCGGTTACGATTCCACGTGGTCGATCGCGTCGTCGAGTAGTTCGACGGCGATATCGAGTTCGCGCTCGTGAACGTCGAGGGGCGGGAGCAGTCGAAGCGTCTTTTGCCCGCATCCGAGCGTCAGTAGTCCCCGTTGGAGGGCGGCGTCGACGACCGCCTCTCGACGATCCTTCGTATCGAACTCGATCGCAGTCATGAGCCCGAGTCCGCGAACGTCGACGACCGTTTCGGGGTGACTGGCCTGCAGCTCCTCGAGCTGACCCAGGAACCGCTCGCCGGCCTGCTTCGCGTGGCTAAGGAGGTCGTGTTCCTGGATGGCTGCAACCGTGAGCGTCCCCTGAATCGACGAGAGGATATCGCCGGCACCCCACGTCGAGGAGAGGCGACTCTTTTCGTCCGGGAAGAGATCCTCGGACGCGATCGTCGCGCCGACACGCAGCGCTTTGGCGCTCGTGATGACGTCCGGCTCGAAGTCGTAGTGGTCGGCGGCCCACATCTCACCGGTACGGCCGACCCCGGACTGGATCTCGTCGGCGATGAGCGGGATGTCGTGTTCGGCACAGAGGTCGTTGACCGCACGCATGAACTCCGGCTCCGGAACCTGGTAGCCGCCCTCGCCCTGGACCGGCTCGAGGATGAGGAAGGCGACCTGTTCCGGCGGGATGTGGCCGTGTTCGGGGTCCAGTTTCTCGCGGAGGCGTTCGACGCCGGCCATGCTGTGGGGGACGTCGTGGATGCCGCTGAGTTCGGGGAACCCGCGACGATGCACGGACTTCGACCGGTTCAGCGAGAGCGCACCGAGCGTGCGCCCGTGGAACGCGCCCTCGAACGTGAGGCCGTATTTGGGCTGGTCGCAGTTGTCGTAACAGACCTTCATCGCGTTCTCGACCGCCTCGGCACCGGAGTTCGACAGGAAGACCGTATCCATCCCGTACTGCTCGGTGATGTCCGTCAGCGTGTCCATGAGATGGGCGGGGCCGGGGAGTTCCGTGTCTTCCGGCGTTCCACCGGTGCTGACGTAGAAGTCCTGTCCCGCGATCTTCAGCGGGTCGACGAGGTCGAACTCCCGCAGCTTGTCCATCAGCTTCGGATTGTTGTAGCCAAGCGGCGCAGCGGCGACGTGGCTCGTAAAGTCGAGCAGAACGTTCCCGTCGGGATCGGTACAGAACGGCCCGTCAGCGTCTTCGGTGATGTCCCAGACGAAATCATAGACGTACGTACTCGTCGCCGCCGCCTCGTGGTGAAACTCGACCCACTCCTTGGCTTTTGGTCCTGGTAAGTTTTGGACTGATGGCTCAGATTTTTCTCGCTGCATACACTGACTCGAGCCACTACCGCGACATAAATATTTCGTACGATGATTGTGTGCCGGTGCTATAGGACCCGTCCCGTCTGGTTCGTTATTATCAAACTATCTCGAGCAAAGCCTTGTCACTCGCCGATCATCGTCATCCGGAATACGGCTGTACATTACAATCATATGTCTGTATAGTTTTGGCTAGCAGAACCCATCGCCTCGTCCCCGAAACGGCAGCAAGCGGGACCGTCGGCGATTACCGCGGGTGATGCTTTTGACAGTCACGAACAGGCCGCACTCGGATCGGCGTCTACCGGATAAACTGGCGACGGCTGGGCTCCGCCGTCCCTATCCCGTCATGGAGACGGGAGTCGCAACAGTCCGAGCGGGCGTCTACTGCTCTCGATGGGGCCGGTAACGGAGTCAAAGGCGATCGTCTCGGTGCCATCTCGAGAACCGCTGTAATCGAAACCCGGGTCGGAGCGACGGTGAAACGCTGTCGCTGCTCGAGCAGGCACCGACCCGGGTCACGTCCGATTCTCGTACGGAACGGACGGATACGTCACTCTTGGCGATCACGATCCGTAGTCCTACGCGGATCTCTCCCGTCCCTCTCGTTCGTCATAGTCAAACTAGCTGGTTCCGTATTGTGGTCAATTATCCCACAGATATGGCCACATGACGGTCTTCGAGAGCACAAGATACATAAATGATCATCGTAATCGTTGAACCGGCATGCATTGTCAACCATACCCTTACGGAGTGAACATACCGCCGACTGGATCTCGAGGCACGGTTGTCCGGACCGCGGACGCGTCCGAATCTCACTTGGCCCGTAGCGACTGAGAACAATGGACTACGATATCAAACTCTTCGACGAGCTCGATCCAGACACCCGCCCCTCGTTGGGTGAGGCGTTGGTACCGATCGTGGGAATGCTGTCGTTCCTCGGCATCGGCATCGGGATCTATGGGCTCGACCCGCAGTTCCCCCTTTTCTGGGGAATTACGTTTACCGGGTTGTTTAGTTACTACTGGCTCGGTGTCTCGTGGGACACGTTGTACGAGGGGATCACCCAGAGTCTCCTGATGGGGATTCAGGTGGTGTTCATCCTCTTTATCGTGTACGCACTCATCTCCACCTGGATTCGCGCGGGAACGATTCCCGCGATGATGTACTACGGACTCAGCCTACTGACTCCGGCAGTGTTTCTCCCGATGACCGCGGTGATCACCGCCGTTATCACGTTCGCCATCGGCTCCTCGTGGACGGCAGCGGGGACGCTCGGTGTCGCCTTTATTGGCATCGGTTCCGGGCTCGGCCTCCCCGCACCGATGACGGCCGGGGCGATACTCACTGGGGCGTACACGGGCGACAAGCAGTCGCCGCTGTCGGACACGACGAACCTCGCGGCAGCCGTCACCAACACCGATCTATACGACCATATCAACGCGATGCGGAACGGAACGACGCTCGCGTTCGTGATCAGCGTCGTGTTGTTCGCGTTCCTCGGCCTCCGCGCCTCCGGGTCCATTCCGACCGGGCGGGTCACCGAGATACAGACGGCACTCGCCGGTTCGTACACGATCTCACCGCTCGCGTTCTTCCCGATCGTGGTAACGTTCGCGCTCGCGATATACGGTATTTCCGCGATTCCAGCCCTCGGGACCGGGATCTTTGCCGGCGCAGCGACCGCGCTCGTACTGCAAGGAACGGGCTTCGAGCAGATCTGGACTGCGGCCCAGAGCGGCACGAACCCCGAAACCGGCCTCGAGGTCGTCAACGATCTCCTGGCGAGTGGCGGCATGGTCGGCGGATCGTGGGCCGTGACGATCGCCATTTCGGCGCTCGCACTCGGTGGGATGTTCGAATGCACCGGCATCATCGCCGTTCTCGCCCACCACCTCGGTCGGCTGAGTCGTAGCGTCGCAAGCCTGACCGGCGTGACTGCGTTCTCGGCCGTGTCGATGAACGTTCTCGCTGCGGAGCAATACGTCAGTATCGTCGTTCCGGGGATCACGCTCCGGAACCTCTACGAGGAGAAAGGACTCAAGAGCGAAAACCTGTCGCGAGCCATCGAATCGTCCGGGACGGTGACCAGCGCGCTCGTCCCGTGGAACAGTGGCGCTGTCTTCATGGCAGGCACGCTGGGCGTCAGCACGTTCGAATATGCGCCGTACTATTTCCTCGGCTTCCTCTCGCCCCTGATACTCCTCCTGATGGGTGTCACTGGCTGGAACATTACGCACAAGGAACCGGCAAACGCCGAGAGTGGCGCAGTCGAACGCGCCGACCCCGTCCCGGCCGGGGACGAGTAAGGCACACTCGGTCGACGCGTTTCGAGATTCCAACCCGCGTCCCGCTCACCGTCGAATCCGACTCGACCGATCGTCGTCGCTACCGAAGCCGCGTCCGTCCCTTTTCGACCATCGCGTTCCGATGTCGACGCGACGAGTCTCGCCGCTTCCGACGGCGGTTACACTACAGCTCTCCAAACGCGCATAGGAGGGTGGTGTCGAAATGTCGTGGTTCGGCGGGACGACTCGATGGGGGCACCCGGCGGCCGCTGCGGTCGCTCGGCGCGGTCCGTCGTCGGGCCTGCAGGTCGCAGTCAGACGGTCGCGGCTCGACTGACGCTTGCGATCGCCTCGCTGAGGAGGTCCACGGCGATGTCGAGTTCGCGGTCGCGAACGTCAAGCGGTGGCAGCAAGCGAAGCGTCTTTCGTCCACAGCCAAGCGTCAACAGGCCGCGCTCGAGCGCGGCTTCCATGACCGCTTCACGCTGATCGGCGGTCTCGAACTCGACGGCAGCCATGAGTCCGAGGCCGCGTACGTCGTCGATGGCCTGATACTCGTCCTGAAGGGATGCGAGACGATCGAGGAGCCCTTTGCCCTGTCGGTCGGCGTGATCGAGCAAGTCGTGTTCGTCGATCGCAGCGAGGGTAAGCGATCCCTGAATCGAGGCGAGGATGTCGCCGGCACCCCACGTCGAGGAGATGCGCGCTTTCTCGTCGGGGAACAGCTCCGACCGCGAGATCGTCGCACCGACGCGCAGTGCCTTGGCGCTCGTGATGACGTCCGGCTCGAAGTCGTAGTGGTCGGCGGCCCACATTTCACCAGTTCGGCCGACCCCGGACTGGATCTCGTCGGCGATGAGCGGGATGTCGTGTTCGGTACAGAGGTCGTCGACGGCGCTCATGAACTCGGCGTCGGGGACCCGATAGCCGCCTTCACCCTGAACCGGCTCGAGGATGAGGAAGGCGACCTGTTCCGGCGGGATATGGCCGTGTTCGGGGTCCAGTTTCTCGCGGAGGCGTTCGACGCCAGCCATACTGTGAGGGACGTCGTGGATGCCGCTGAGTTCGGGGAACCCGCGGCGGTGGACGGATTTCGATCGGTTCAGCGAGAGCGCACCGAGCGTGCGTCCGTGGAACGCGCCCTCGAACGTGAGGCCATATTTGGGCTGGTCGCAGTTGTCATAACAGATCTTCATCGCGTTCTCGACCGCCTCGGCCCCGGAGTTCGACAGGAAAACCGTGTCCATGTCGTATGTGGCGGTGATCTCGGTCAGCTTGTCCATCAGGTGGCTCTGTGACGGTAGTTCGGCATCGTCGGGTGTGCCACCGGTGCTAACGTAGAAATCCTGCCCGGCGATCTTCAGTGGATCCACGAGGTCGAATTCCCGGAGGTCGTCCATGATCTTCGGGTTGTTGTAGCCGAGCGGGGCGGCGGCGACGTGGCTCGTGAAATCCAACAGTACGTTTCCGTCTGCGTCCGTACAGAAGGGGCCCTCGGCGTCTTCGGTAATGTCCCAGACGAAGTCGTAGACGTACGTACTCGTCGCTGCAGACTGATGATGCAGGTCGACCCATTCCGTCGCGGTCGGGCCTGGCAGTTGCTGTACAGCTGGCTCTGCTGTTTCGCGCTGCATACTCTCTCACATGGTGACGAGTGTCTTAAAATTCAGGGTTTCAACAAAACGGTGGCTCGGTGGGCGGCGACGCGTGACTGACGGACGGGCCGCTTCGACGGGGAACCGCTACGCTGTGTCGGTCCGTTCTCCCGCAACCGGGACTCCGATCGAAGGGCTACCGAAGCGTTACGCTATCCGTTTGCCGAGGAGACTGGCGGCGAGTTCGGCCGCAACTTCCGCGGTGCGGTTATCCAGATCGAGAATCGGATTCACCTCGACAATATCGACCGAGCGAAGTAGCTCCGCGTCGCGGTCGCGGTCGGCGACGCACTCGAGTGCGGCGTGGGCCTCCCTGTATTCGACGCCGCCGCGAACGGGGGTCCCGACGCCCGGTGCGACCGTCGGGTCGAGCCAGTCGAGGTCGAGGCTGACGTGAATCCCGTCCACACCATCGGTCGCGATATCGAGGGCGTCCTCGACGACGGCGGTAATACCTCGTTCGTCGATGTCGTGCATCGTGAACACGGTTACGTCGCTTTCCTCGAGGGCGACCCGTTCGGCGTCATCGAGGCGTCGTGCGCCGACGATGACCGTATTCGACGGTGCGACGGTCGGTGTCGCCGTCCAGTCGAGATCGTCGAACGCACCGTCGCCAGTGACGGCTGCCAGGGGCATGCCGTGGACGTTGCCACTGGGAGAGGTGTCGGGTGTGTTGTAGTCCCCGTGGGCGTCGAACCAGAGGACTCCGATGTCCGCCGCTCGCGCTGCGCCGCGGATGGTCCCCATCGCAGTCGCGTGATCCCCGCCCAGAGCGATCGGAACGTCGCCGTCCGCAATCGCGTCGGCGACCTCGGCCGCGAGTTCGTCGGTGACGTCGGCGATCTCGTCGAGATACTTCGCATCGTCTTCCGTGTCCGGGACGTCGCACTGCTCGAGTCGGGGGACGCGCAGATCCCCGAAATCCGTACACTCAACACCGGCCGTTTCGAGTTCGCCAGCGATATCCGCATACCGGATGGCTCGCGGCCCGATGTCGACACCGCGCCGATCCGCTCCGAGATCAAGCGGTGCGCCGAGCAGGCGAACGGTTCGAGTCGTCGATCGGTTCGGGTGGTCGATTCTGGCGTCGGTTGGTGTCGTCATGCTGGTGGGTAGACTCGTCGATGGGTTCGTCTCGTCGCCGGGGCGTTTCGCTTTTCGACCGCCGTCCGGTCATCCGCCGGGGGTCGACTGGCGTTCCCCGCGGACGCACTCGAGCGATCGGCTCCGACGGGTGAGCCGCGGAAGCAACTCGTCGTCACTCACTGTCTCGCCACCCACGTTCGCGAACGCGTCGGAGTCGGTCGGCGGTTACGGGTCGCGACTCTCGCGGCGGCGACGTGCGGTGCGGCTGCCGGAGACACGCCTCAATCACTCGGCTGTTTCGCGCCGTTGCTCCAATAGCAGTTCCCGCATCTCGGTTCCGGTTCGTGAGTGTCAATAACAGTACCACACGCTGGACACCGCCGCTTGGTAGTTACAGGCATCGTTCCGTCTATCGTCACGGTAACTCTACGGCAGTATATATATTCTTTGCAACTTCAGGCTCGACATCGAGACGGATCAGCCGTCACGCTGTGCGGTCTCGAGGGTGACCTCGATGAGATTGGCAGTCTCCATGACGAGTTCGGGGACCTCCGACCGAAACCGCTCTCCTTTCAGTCGACTGGCCGGTGCGCTCATACTCACTGCACCGAAGACGGAACCGTCGGGAACGCGGATCGGTACACCGACGGCACGCATGCCACGGATCTCTTCTTCGTCGTTGAGCGCATAGCCGTTCTCCCGTACCGTCTCGAGCGTTTCCCGAAGTTCGGCCTCGTCCGTGATCGTGTTTGCCGTCTGTGCCTCGAGTTCCTGGGCCTCGAGTATCCTGTCTCGACGGTCCGCATCGAAGTGCGCAAGCATCGCTTTGCCGGCGGCGTTGTGGTGGAGGTACTGCGGTGTCTCGCGCAGGCCGAGGTGGTAGTCGGTCGCGATCGCGTATTCGCCGCGACTCTCGTAGAGGGTGACCTCGCGACCGCGCTCTTCAGCGACGAGGTGTACGTACTCCCCGGTCCGTTCGGCGAGTTCGTCGATCTCGTCGTGGCCCGCCATGTACAGGCTCGTCTCGTTTCGGACGTGTTCCGCGACCGTGATAAACTGTAAGCTGAGTCGGTAGACGCCGTCTTCCTCCGTGAGGTAGCCACAGTTGTGAAGCGTCCGGAGATACGTATGGACCGTGCCCTTCGTCAGATCGACCTCCTCGGTGATCTCCGTGAGCGTCCCCTCGGTGAGTCGTTTAATGGCGGCCAGTATTTCATCGATCTTGTGGACTGATTTGATCTCCCGCCGACCGTTCGTTTCCTTTCTGGTTCCGAACATAGCCCTTCGTCTATAGCGCTGTTTCTTAAACACTTGCATATATCAAACGCGTTTATTCGAACGCGGAATCGAGACCGATCTCGGGTGGGAACCGCGAAAGGAGAAAATCGTCGCCGGTTCGCAGTCGATCCGATTCGTGAGCCCAGTTATTCGTCGGTCGTGATGTCGGCCGACAGCCCCTGGGCCATCTCGATCTCTTTGGAGTTGTTCATCGTCCAGGCGGTGCGTTCGGTCACGGCCTCGATCGCCTCGCGGGCGCTCGGGTAGCCGTTGCCCGACTTCTTGACGCCGCCGAACGGGAGGTGAACCTCCGCGCCGATACACGGCAGGTTCGCGTACGCGAGTCCGATGTCGGCGTGATCGCGGAAGTAGTTGATCTGTCGGTAGTCCTCCGAGATGACCGCCCCCGCCAGCCCGTAGGGCGTGTCGTTGTGGATCTCGACCGCATCCTCGATATCACCCGAGTACTCGAGCAAGGCGACGTGGGGGCCGAAACACTCCTCGTTGAGACAGCGCAGGTCCGACTCGTAGTCGATCTCGTAGACGAAGGGGCCGACCCAGTGGCCCTCCGCGTGGCCCTCGGGGATCTCCTCGGCCTCGAGTTCGAACCGGTCGACGAGGACGTTCGCGCCCTCCTCGCGCGCCAGTTCGTTGTGCCGGCGGATCTTCTCGACGTGGTCGGCCTCGATCGCCGGCCCCATGAACGTGTCTTCCTCGAGGGGGTCGCCGACGGCGATCGATTTCGCGATGTCGACGAACCGTTCTTTGAACTCGTCGTAGACGTCCTCGTGGACGATCAGGCGCTCGGAGGAGACACAGCGCTGGCCGGTCGTCTTGAAGCTGGACATGACCGCCGAGTGGACGGCGATATCGAGGTCGGCCTCTTCGGTCACGACGATCCCGTTCTTGCCGCCCATCTCGCAGGCCGCGAGTTTGCCGGGCTCACCGCCGACCTTGCCGGCGATCTCGTGGCCGACCTCGGCCGAGCCGGTAAAGAGGACGGTGTCGACGCGCTCGTCGTCGGTGATCGCCGCGCCGGCGTCGCCAAAGCCTTGGACCATATTGAAGACGCCGTCAGGAATCCCGCTGTCCTCGAACATCTCGGCGATGATCTGGGCACACCACGGCGTCTGTTCGGCCGGTTTCCAGACGACCGTGTTGCCCTCGACCAGTGCGATGGCCATGTGCCAGAACGGGATCGCGACCGGGAAGTTCCACGGCGTGATACAGCCGATGACGCCGCGGGGTTTCCGGCGCATGTACGCGTCTTTGCTCGGAATCTCCGACGGGACGACGTCGCCGTGGGGATGGCGCGCGTTGCCCGCCGCCCACTCGACCATGTGCCAGGCCTCGGTCACGTCGGCCTTCCCTTCGGAGATTTCCTTGCCGCACTCCTTCGAGACGATCTCCCCGAGTTCCTCGTGGCGGTCCCGAAGCTCGTGGTAGATGTCCCACAGGTACTCCGCTCGGTCGATCGCGGACAGCTCGCGCCACTCCTCGAAGGCCTCGTCCGCCGCCTCGAGGGCCGCGTCGACGTCCGCCTCGGTGCCGCGCTGGAACGTCGCCAGCGTCTCGCCGGTCGCGGGGCTTTCGCTCTCGAAGGTTTCGGAGCCGGTACCACTCGTCCATTCGCCGTTGATATAGTGGAGATTCGCTCCACTGGCTGTTGATCGACTCACGTTCGACCGTTCGCCTGTGACGCATATAATTGTTCATCTTTGAGTGAGCGATCCGTGATACGGATCGCTGGGAGACCGAATTTTGCATATATCAAACACAGGATCGAACGAACACGCCGACTGCAAGGGAAGCGAACACGAACGATAGAGCGTGGTAGACGGTCACTTCTCGGACATTACACCGTCACATGACCGTCGTTGCATTACAGACATATGTTTGTAATATGAGGCGGTGCGCGTGATTTGATATTCTGAAATGAAGCGGTATCGTGACGGGTGTTTCCGGGACCGTCGGCCCCGCGAACGCGCACAACAGACTCGTTACCGTGTCATAGAACACCATCCATGGAAAGACTTATCAATAGTCATGGTAGATTACGCCCTATGGGTGAATTCGGGATACTATCCCTCGTACCACCGCTTTTAGCAATCACGCTAGCGATTACCACGAGGCGTATAATCCTTTCACTGTTCGTTAGCATCTGGTTCGGTGCCGTCATCTATACCGGCGGACTCGGCGTCGGACAGACGTTCGACTGGATCGTCGCAGCCATCATCGCCGATGACGGGTTTCACGCGGAAATCCTGATTTTCACGCTCCTCCTCGGGTCCGGCGTTGCACTGATCTGGCGGCTGGGCGGTGCTATCGCTATTCAGGAGATGGCGAGCGAGCGCCTCGAAACGAGACGGAAAGTCGGGGTCGTCGCCTGGTTGTTGGGTATCGCGCTGTTTTTCGACGACTACGCAAACACCGCGATCATCGGAAATACGATGCGCGAAACGTCGGATCGCGTCAACATCTCGCGCGAGAAACTGTCCTACATCGTCGACTCGACGGCCGCGCCCGTCGCGACGATCGGCATTTCGGGATGGGTCGCGTTTCAGTTGTCGATGATCGACGAGGCATTCAGCAATATCGAAACCGACGCGGGCGTCCAGACACCGGATGTCTTCACCGTCTACCTCGAGTCGATCCCGTACAACGCCTATGCGATTCTCGCGATCGTCATGGTCGGCATCATCGTGGTTACACAGCGGGATTACGGTGAGATGCTCACGGCAGAGCGCCGGGCCTGGCAAACGGGCAAGGTCAACGACGACGATGCGGACCCGTTACAGGAGGTCGAGGGCAATCTCAGTGATCCGATCACTGATCGACCCATGCTTCGGACGTTCCTGCTCCCGATCGTGGTCCTGATCGCCGTTACGATCGGCAGCGCGCTCCGGACCGGTTACGACGGCCAGCCGGTGGTCGAGTCGCTGCTTGCAGGCGAGTTCGCGACGTTCGTCGAAACGGCGACGACCATCGCCGGCAACGGGTCCTGGACGACCGCACTGGTCTGGGGATCGTTTGCAATGGTCGCGACAGCGTTCACTATCGGTATCGTATACGACCTCTGTACGGCCGACGAAGGCGTTGATGCGGTCCTTGAAGGGTTCCAGCTCATGCTGACTGCGGTGACGATTCTGATCCTCGCGTGGTCGATCAGTACCGTCGCCGACGCGCTGGGGACGGGGGCATACGTCGCGACGTTGGTCGAAGGGACGATTCCGGTGACAGTGTTCCCCGTTGCCGTCTTCATCACCGCGACGTTCATTTCGTTCACGATGGGATCGTCGTGGGCGACGATGAGTCTGCTGACGCCCGTTGCGCTCTCCGTCGCGTTCGATCTCACTGGCGGGTTCGGACTCGCTCCCGCCACCGTGGGGGCGGTGTTCTCCGGCGCGATCTTCGGTGATCACACGTCACCGATCTCCGACACGACCGTTCTCTCGTCGACCTTTACGGGTGCCGACCTCGTCGACCACGTCCGGACGCAAGCATACTACGCGACGACCGTTGCGACCGTCGTCGTCGTCTGCTATCTCCTGTACGGGTTCTTCGACGTGCCGCCGCTGGTATTCTTGCCGATCGGCGTCGTCCTGCTTGCCGGACTCGTATACGGTCTGTCGGAATTCGACGCGAACCGGCGAGGAATCGACGGAGGCGCAGTACGACGCGGCGTTGCCCCGGCTGAGCAGGACGCCGACTCCGATCGCGGTACGTCGCCGGAGGGGACCGACTAACGCCCGCGACGATGTCCCGGGACCCGCCGTCTCTCGATATCGTTCCGCTCGATTCGAAAGGCGAACCGGACGGCTCCGAACCCCCGTCCGGAACGGATACGTCGCGACGAGCGGACGACAGCCGCTTCAGCCGGTGAAGCGATAACCGGAAGGGGAGCTGATAAGTATCTGGTTTCCGATGACGGCGTATGGACGTTAATCGAGCAGTGATAGAACGACTGACGAGCAATGGGATCGATACGATGTTCGGCATCCCGGGCAAACAGACGCTCCCGCTGAACGAGGCGATCGGGACTCGTGACGACATCCGGTTCGTCGTCGCGCGCCACGAAACCGCCGTGTCCCATCAGGCGTGGGGATACGCGGAAACGAGCGGTACGCCGGCGGCGACGGCTGTCGTCCCCGGGCCGGGCGATATGAACGCGATGAACGGGCTGAAGAACGCGCTCAACGACTGTACACCGCTCGTTCACATCGCCGTCGAGACCGAACCAGAGGTTCGCGGGGGTGACGGAATCCACGAGACGCCACCGGAGACCTACGATACTGTGGTCAAGGAAAACCTGCTCGTCGAGCGGCCGGAAAGCACGGCCGCGGTCGTCGAGGAAGCCATCGCGATCGCCGAGACGCCGCCCAAGGGGCCGGTCCGGATCGGCATTCCGAAGAACTTCTTGACGATGGACGTCCCCTTGGCGACACCGGGCGAGTACAACCGAACGTACGTCGATGGAGTCGCCGAATCGGACATCGAGGCAGCCACGACGCTGCTGGCCGAGGCGACGACACCAGTGATCCTTGCCGGCGGTGGCGTCCGTGCCGCGAACGCGAGCGACTCGCTTCGCCGACTTGCCGACCGGCTCGAGGCACCCGTCGTGACGACGTACAAAGGCAAGGGCGTTCTCCCCGACGATCCCGACGGGTACGTCGCCGGGACGCTTTCCGGCAGTGCGTCTCCCGAACTCCTCGAGTGTCTCGCCACTGCCGACGCCGCACTGGCGGTCGGGACCGACTTCGACGCGGTCGCGACGCGCACCTGGAGCGTCGACCTGCCCGACGATCTCGTCCACGTGACGCTCGACGCCGACGACCTCGGGAACGGCTACGAGCCCGCGGTCGGCATCATCGCCGATGCCGGGGTGGCGCTGTCGGAACTCGAGGCCGCGCTCGCGGATCGAGCGGTCCCTGCCCGCGACGGAACGGAACGGGCGGCAGCGGTCCGGGACGCGACGAGCGACCGTCTCGACGCGCTACGAGGGTCGTCGCCACCGCTGACGTCGGTGAGCGCGCTCGAGAGCGTCCGGGAGGCCGTTCCGCGGGACGCGGTCGTCTCCGTCGACGCCGGTGGGTTTCGCGTCTGGGCGCTCAACGTCTTTGCGGCGGCCGGGCCCCGGTCGTACGTCAACCCGGGATCGTGGGCGACGATGGGGACCGGGTTGCCCGCGGGAATCGGCGCACAACTCGCGAATCCCGACAACGATGTCGTCGTCCTCACCGGCGACGGCGGACTCATGATGTGCGTCCACGAACTCCACACGGCCGTCGCGGAGGACGTTCCGATTACGGTCGTCGTGTTCACGAACGAGGACTACGCGATTATCAGCGACCAGGCGGGACGAGAGTACGACCTCGCCGACGGTGAGTACAACTGGAGCGACGCGCCGATCTCGTTCGGATCCCTCGCGGAGAGTCTGGGGATGCGCAGTGAACTCGCCGAAGACCCCGCCGAGATACGGTCGACGATCGAGTCCGCGACCGCGGCAGCCGAACCGGTTCTCGTTCGGATCCCCACCGATCCGTCGGAGCCACAGGCCAGCGACTGGATGAGTACTGAGTGACGGCCCCGATACCGGAATCGGGACCGGTGTCGACTGTCGGTCTACTGCGCCTCGAGACCCGATCCGCAAGCGGCTCCGGGTTCCACGGCGAATTTCGCACCCGCGGCTACTCCGACCGGCTACTCGAGACACGCGAGAACGTGATAGTCCATCGGGGTTGTCGGGGCCGATCGACTGTTCGAACCGCAGGTTCGGTGCGAAACCGACAGCGACGGTTCGGAACGGCCGGGGGAACCCCGCGCGTTCGCTCCGCCCGCGAACTTGTGCGGTCGCCGATCGGACCGCGAGTCGGCGACTCCGGGTAGCGCGCAGGATCGCCCACCGGCAGATCGTTCACACACCGAGAACGGCGCGAACCGCGAACAGGGCGTTCTCCTTTCGTTCGCGGACCCGTCGATAGAAGTACTGCATCCACTTGTCGCCGTAGGGAACGTACTGATTGACTTCGTGGCCCCTCGCGGCGAGTTCGCGCTGCGCGTCCTCGCGAACCCCCATCAGCATCTGAATCTCGAACGGCGTCCCGTACTCCTCGTGGAGGTCGACTGCGGTCTCGAGCATGGCCGGGTCGTGGCTCCCGACTGCGATGCCCTGCTCGAACTCGCGGAACAGGAACTCGAGGTGGTCCTCGTACGCGTCGTCGACGGCCGACTTCGAATCGAGAGCGACCGACGACGGTTCGTCGTACGCGCCTTTCACCAGTCGAACCGCGGCGGGAACGTCGGCGAGTCGGGCCAGGTCATCGCGCGTCCGCGTGAGGTTCGCCTGAATGGCGACGCCGACGCCGTTGGGATGATCGCGTGCCGTCGCTTCGACGGCGTCCAGGGTCGTATCGGTCGTCGTGTGGTCCTCCATGTCACACCAGACGAACACATCGTTGGCCGCCGCGGCCTCGACGATCCGTTCGAAGTTGCTCGTAAAGACGTCGGGACCGACGTCGATACCGATCTGGGACGGCTTGACCGAGAGACACCCGTTCAGGTCTCGAACGGCCAGTTGGGTGGCGAGGTGGCAGTATTCCTCGGTGTCCTCGGCCGCGGGTTCGGACTCGTGGTAGTGTTCTCCGAGCAGGTTCAGGATACCGCCCATGCCCGCTTCGTTACACTCCGATACGTGATTCAGCGCACCGGACGCGGACGTTCCGGCGACGAATCGGCTCGCGATCGGGGGGATCATACCGAACCGATCGGACGGAACCCACCTAAATCGATACCCGACCACAAGATTCAGTCATAAAACCGTGAAAGAATCCTCGCTCCCGTCGGGGCTGAGCAGGTTCGCTTCGGCGGTCCGAGGGTGTTCGAGCAGCGTCGTCTCGGAGCCGCCGAGTTCCGCCGTGCGTGTACGCGTACCGGTTTCGCGGGCCACGCGTAGTAGTTCCTCCGCTCGCACACGAAATCGGACGCGCCCGCTGGCGCGTCGTGAGACGGTCGGTCGCCGTCCGAACTCGACCGGCGAGCGTATCAGCGGCGTGTCATCAACGAACGCGACGAACTGGACGCCCGGAACGCGGCCGAACGACCGCGATGGCGTCACTGACTCGGCCGTCCATCTACGAGATCGATTCGACGACGAGTACGGTGGCGTTCCGGATGTATGAACGAATCGTCTCGTGAGTCGTCCATTCAAACGGGATATCCCGGGCCGTTCGATGCAGCATGTCCGATCAGATAGCCGGTTTTCCCGCCGTTCACGCAGTTCAACGACCACGCGACCGATCGGCCGGTCGAACAACCGACAGCGACGTCTCGATAGACTATGTAACGAGAAAAACACCTGTGCCAGATCATAAAACGGACGAAATATTTCTGCTAATACGGACAGGTACTGCAGTGTCTATGAACGGGGACGACGTTCGCCACCGGAATCGTTCACATATTCCGAACGTTTATACGCCGGCGGGACGACAGTTCGACCCATGACTGACGACGGCCCTCGCCCGGTCAAGACGACCAAAACGTCACTCGCGATCGTTCGAGCGGTTCGTGACGGTCACGGGGCGACGTTGAGCGACGTGGCCGGCCGCCTCGACCTGGCCAAGAGTACCGTCCACAACCACCTGCACACGCTGGTCGACGAGGGCTTTCTCGTCCGCGATGGCGACACCTACCACGTCGGACTTCAGTTCCTCCCGTTTAGCGAACACGCACGCAACCGGAACCCGCTGTACTCGACGGCCCGTAAGCGAGTCTACAGCCTCGCCGAGAAGACGGGCAACGAAGCCGACTTCATCGTCGAGGAGAACGGCCGCGCGTACACGCTCGAGTACGCGATCGGCGAATCGACGGCCCGTGGGTTCTCGGGATCGAGCCCGTTTCGCGCGGGAAACCGCTTTTACATGCACAACTGCGCCTCGGGGAAGGCCATGCTGGCGTCGCTGTCCGACGAGCGCGTTCGAGCGATACTCGATCGCTGGGGGCTCCCGGCGACGACCGACCACACGATAACTGACGAGTCGGCACTGTTCGACGAACTCGAGACGATCCGTCAGCGGGGGTACGCGACGAACGAGGAGGAACTGATCGACGGCTATCGGTCCGTCGGCGCAGCGGTAACGGGTCCCGACGATGACGTGGTCGGTGCGTTCTCCGTCGGCGGGCCGGCGTATCGGATGGCCGTCGACGAATCATCGACCAGGGAGATCGCACAGGTACTTCTGGACGAGATCGACTCGCTCGAATCGGAACTCCCGAACTGAGTACGGACGCGTGCGTGTGACCGCTCTCAGAGATCGCAAACGCGCGACCGGACGGGGTCGGAGTTGCGTACGCGGTCGAACGGCCTCCGTTCCGGACGCTCCCCCGACCTGACTTACAGCCGTATTGCTGTAATGATCTCCCGTCCGTCCGATCGCGTCGAACGGCGCCGCGTCCAGCAGGTAGTCGATTCGCTCTCGAGTCGTGCGCGTGCCGAGGTCGTGTTGGTACTCGACGGCGGCTTCCCGGGCGTCGTCCGAGAGCGCGTCTTTCGCGTCGGCGACGGCCTCGAACGGATCGTCGGCGGTCATTCGAGGAGTCGCTCCCTGAGTTCGACCTTTCGCATCTTGTTCGTCTCAGTCGTCGGGATTTCGTCGATGGCTACTATAGTGTGCCTGCGATTTCCATACCCACAAATCGACAACCACATTTGGTGAACGATCTGGCAAATCACCCGTCGGTCGTGACGGATCGCCGTCAGTATCCCGCGAACGCGCGCCGTAGCGCCGACGGCAGGTGCTAGCGACGTGGCTGCACGTTCGCTGCCCTCGGCAATACATAGCATGGTCAGTAGCGTACTGGGTTCCACCGTACCGGCCGACCGTCCCGCCCTGCCGCTACTGCTGTCGATCTATCGGTCTCGAGTACTAATTTGGAGAGCGACAGATATGGCTCAAGGTTGATGGAGCCGTCATCGGATAGCTGATCGCTGCCAGTTCGCGATCGTTCCAGTCAGGCGGATAGAACGCCGCTCGGCGGGCGACGAGTGCGGTCAGGCATCGGTGTAGCGTCGTCGGCTCGCGGACACCGATGTCCGCTATCGGCGTCCGAGGGTTCGTCCCCGTTTTGGGCCGTACAGAGGTGCTCTCGATGTTCCAGCGGCGGTCGTCCCGAGGGACGACGGATCGATAGATCCGTTCTATCGAGACGTAACTCGGACCGAACCGCTGGAGACGACACGCTATCTGATTAGTCATCTCCGGTATCTATATCCAGAGCTACCATATATTGTATGGTTCCGAATGGGGTGAGTCAGATACCGGTCCATCCCCGATTCGGAACCGTCAGTTTTCGAGGTGATCGACTCAGGTCGCTGTCGACGATGGGGAGACGGAGAGTCATGAAATCGAGAGTTGTCGTGGCACCGACACGTACGCTGCTCTCGAGGGAGTGGGGCAGAGACAGTCAGGAATCCCCGTCCGATCGACGGGACGGCGAGCGAGTCTCCCGCTCTACGTTTTCGACGGGGATCGTATCGGTACCGACCCGATCGTCCAAGGCCCTGAGCGCGTCGATACTCTCGTGGAGATCGATGTCGTACTCGGCGAGACAGTCGACCGCGAGTTGCCAACTCCACTTGGCCAGTTGTGGATCCTCCGCCTCGTGTCGGTATGAAAACTCGGCTAACGCGACGGCGATCAAAAGATCGTACCGAAGCCGATCGTCTGCCATATCCGACAGGAGTCGTTATCATCACATAAACTATTACCCTACTATCACCGCGATTGAGCATTTTGCCCCTCGAGTAGCGACTGTCAGCAGCCAGCGGAAGCGAGGGAGTGGTTCGTCCGCTGGGGACGGAATTTCAGAGTCGGTGACCGACCGCGCTACGCGGCCCAGATACGGAGCTGTGCAACAGGGTGTTGGTTCGATAACGCTCGGGAGAGAAGACGAAATACATTACCCTTCCAAGCGACTAGCTCGGCCGATATCACAGTCCGAACTGATCGACATGTACCAGGTTCCACGCTTTGGCAGTGCTGTGGCGTTGTTTCTCGCGGGAGTGTACTGTATCGGAACGGACATCTCCCGTGCCGTGATCGATGCCAGTGCTGGCAGTCGGTGCCGGCGAGTACACCGATTACGTGGAGTCGCGGTCGTCGCGCTCGAGGACGTCCTGCTGGCACACGGGGTGAGAAGACCGCGGATGCGACACCCGAAGCGATCGTTCTCCGGACGGATCGATACACAACGAATCGCGGCGACGGCCGCTGGTGACTAACGAATGTCCGACACCTCTCCGTCAGAACCCAGCTGTACCCTCTGTGACCTCCCCGTCAGTGGGAGTGACATCGTCGCGGACGGCAATCGGTTCTGCTGTACTGGCTGTCGTGATGTCTACGATACCCTCGGGGCTGTCGACGACATCGACGCCGACGACGTCCGCCGCGCTCGAGACGATTCACAGTCCGATCGCGAGGTCCCGTCGGATCACGACGCGACGTTTCTAGAAGTCGACGGGATGCACTGTGCGACCTGCGAGGCGTTTATCGAATCGGCCGCGACGACGATCGACGGCGTCAGTGACGCCAGCTCGAGTTACGTGACCGACACGGTTCGAATCGATCACGATCCGGACCGCGTTTCGGCGGCCGACCTCCAAGAGGAGATCAGCGGACTCGGCTATAGCGCCTACGCCCGCGACGATACGTTCAGCCGTCGGAGAGCGAATAACTGGGAGATGGGGCGAATCGCAGTCGGCGTCCTCATGGGAATGTCCGTCATGTTGCAGTACCTCGTCATCATCTACCCGACGTACTTCGGCGGCCTCTTTTACGGCGATCGGGTCACGGAGTTTTTCGAAAGCGCGCTCGCGAGTTCCGTCGCCACGCCATTCTACGTCGTCATCGCGGCGCTCACGACGATCATCCTGGGCGTGACTGGCAAGCCGATCCTCCAGGGGGCCTACGTCAGCGTGAAAACGCGGTCGCCGAACATGGACCTCCTCGTCGCGATCGCGGCCGTGAGCGCGTACCTCTACAGTACGCTCTCGATCGTGTTCGGTGGCGAACACATTTACTACGACGTGACCGTCGCGATAATCGTTATCGTCACGGTCGGCAACTATTACGAATCGTCGATCAAGCAGGAGGCGACCGAGCGCCTCTCCGACCTGACGTCTATCCAGGTCAACGAAGCCCGTCGCGTTCGCGAGGACGGTGAGGCAGAAGACGTCGGAGTCGAGGACCTCGAGGTCGATGATCGCGTGTTGGTCCGGTCCGGGGAACGGATCCCCGTCGACGGGACGATCGTCGACGGTGACGCAGCCGTCGACGAGGCGGTCGTCACCGGTGAGTCCCTTCCCGCTCGGAAGACCGCGGGCGATGCCGTCGTCGGCGGTTCGATGGTGACGGACGGCGCGGTGACCGTCCGCGTCGGAGCGGCGGCGACGAGTAGCCTCGATCGGATCACCGAACTCGTCTGGGACCTGCAAAGCGGCTCTCATGGGATTCAGAAACTCGCGGACAAACTGGCGACGATCTTCGTGCCGGTCGTTCTCGCTCTCGCAGTCGTCGTTACGGGCGTGAACCTCCTTCTTGGGAACGGCGTTTCCGCCCTTCTCGTCGGGCTCACGGTGTTGATCGTTTCCTGTCCCTGTGCGCTCGGGCTGGCGACGCCGCTTGCAGTCGCTGCGGGGGTCCGCGACGCGTTGGAACGCTCGATCGTCGTCTTCGACGATAGCATCTTCGAGCGAATCCGCGACGCGGAGACCGTCATCTTCGACAAGACGGGCACACTGACGACGGGTGAAATGACCGTCATCGAGACCGACCTCGAGACGGCGTTGCTCGAGAAAGCGGCGCTTCTCGAGGAGCGATCGTCGCATCCGATCGGTGAGGCCATCGCCGCCGTGCGACCGGTGCCCGACGGTGGATCGGTCGAGTCCGGGTCGGACGCCGATTCACCGGCCGATCGCGTCGATTCCTTCGAGAGCTATCGGAACGGAGTCGCGGGTATCGTCGACGGGGACGAGATCGTCGTCGGCCATCCGGACCTGTTTCGCGAGCAGGGCTGGGACGTTCCCGCGGCCGTCGCCGATCGGATTGCGAACAGCCGTGAAACCGGGCGGATTCCGGTCGCCGTCGGTCGCAACGGGACCGCTGCGGGCGTCGTCGTCGTCGGTGACGAGTTGCGACCGAACTGGGACGAGACGGTGGCATCGATCTCGGACGACGGGAAGGACGTCGTCGTCCTCACCGGCGACGACGCCCGAGCGGCACAGCAGTTTCGGGATCACGCTGCCGTCGACGACGTGTTTGCGGGCGTTCCGCCGGAAGGAAAGGCCGAGACCGTCACGCGATTCAACGAGACGGGACGGACGGTGATGGTCGGCGATGGAACCAACGACGCACCGGCGCTGGCCGCGGCCGATCTCGGCATCGCTCTGGGCGGTGGAACTGCGATGGCCGCTGACGCCGCGGACGTCGCCCTCGTCGATGACGACCTCGCGTCCGTCGGAACGGTCTTCGAACTCGCTCGAGCGACGAACCGCCGTGTGAAAGGCAATATCGCGTGGGCGTTTTGCTACAACGCCATCGCGATCCCGCTTGCCGTGATCGGTCTGTTGAACCCGCTCTTTGCAGCGCTCGCGATGGGCGCGAGCAGTCTGCTGGTCGTCGTGAATTCGACTCGTCCACTACTGTCCGACGAGGATACCGCCTGAGCTCCGGACTACTCCCGTGTTATTGTTTGACTGGGTCGCTGTGGCGATCGTCCGGAACGTCCGCGACGGGGACTTCGATCTCGTTGGTTCGCATAAACGGCGGCGTCCACGGATCGTTGTACTGGAGCAACGCCGGCTCGCCGTCCGCCTCGAGACCTCGTCGTGTGAGTTCCTCGCTGAGTCGCTCCCGTTCCCGACGGACGCGCTCGTCCGTCGCGTACCACGAGAACCGGCGGACTGCGACCGTCCGCGGCGGTTCGACGACGAGTCGAACGTCGGCATCGGTCGGCGTCGGCGCGGTTTCGGACGTGTACGTCTGCGGGAGGTAGAACGCCATCGTCACGTCACCACCGTCGGACCCCGTTCGCACGGGCGCGGTCATCGGAATCGCAGTACCGCGGACCGCCACCGGTGCGGTCATCGACACCTCCTCGCGGCGCGCGTTCGCGCCCGAGATGTAGCGAAAGAGACGTCCAAACGCCGTCCGCGCATCCCCTGCCGTCGTTTCGGCGACAATCGCCCTGGGATAGCGACGGATCTCAACGCCGTCGAAGCGGCCCAGCGTTTCCGACGGGGCGCGTTCGGTCGTTCGGTCGACGTACGCGCCCCAACCGATCCACAAGACGAGCAGGCCGCCGATACCGAATAGTATCTTTCGTGCCGATCGCATAGGGTCCGTACTCCGTCCCAGTCAATAGTCCCACGGGGTACCCTCGAGGCGGTCACTTCCGGACAAAAGCCGGGAACCAACGCATCTGGGTTCCGCGCTGTGATCGCGAATCGCGAGCCGCCTTCGCCGTCGGAACCGACAGTCGGACGCCGCGAGAACACCCTCTCGGTCACATTCCAGTTGTGAAACGGGAAACCGATACCCGATTGCATCGAAAAATTGGCAGTTCGGTCCTATAGTAGCCACTGAAACGGCTACTATCGGACGAATCCGAAACGCGACTGATACTGTCCGAGATCGTCGTCAGCAAAACCGGCCGAGATCGGCACCAGGCTGGGTTGCTTCTGCAGGAGCGGACACCGTCGACCGGGTCCGGCCAAGAGCCCCGTACAGACCTCCAACGCGGTTCACCGACCGCACGGATCTGGGAAGCGCACGTTTTCAGTTTCGGAGCGGGGACTCACAACCACGCTATCAACGACTCTCCGCCGCCCGTCGAACCCGGGTAGGGGATATTTGACATCCTCCATCGATCGACCTGATTGTCATCGGAAAGCACGGTCAGGAGCGACTCTCGAGTATCCTGCTCGGGAGCGTCGCGGAAAAGGGTGCTCGCCGAGCACCGGGTCCCGTTCTCATCGCCCGGTAGCCGACGAATCTTCGGACTGTCCTAGAATTGCACTGTATTGTGTGGAAAGCAAAAGACACATGTGAAACGATTCCGAAATCTATTTCGAGTGCGGAACGGGGGAAGGCGAAGACACCGCACTCTGTCAGAGGCACATCCCACGTTCGGTCCAAAATCACACGCTGCCGGAAATCGGAGCCGCTGAACGTCATTGCACATCTGCTCGCACGACTGCACTGCGATCAGTGTGTGAATCGGTTCAGCGGCTCCTATAGTCCGCCCGAGGCGAGGCGCGGTGATGGCTGATTGCCGTCGGAGGCACTTGCGACCCAACTCTCTTCCCATCATCGATGTGAACGCCCCGACATCGGCCTCCGTTTGCCCGCCAACCTCGGACTGCACTACCTATAGTAGCTCTTGAAAGTCGCTGCACACCCGATCGCAGGACCGCGTTGTGATCGGTGTGTAAATCGTTTCAAGAGTTACTATACGTTTTCAGTGTCGCGTTCAGTTCGGTGGCGTACTCACGCGCTTGCTCGCGGACAACGGCGGCGTCGACACCGACGTGTTCATTTCCGTCGTACAGAACCGCTCCGTCGACCATCGTGAACTCGACGTCGTCACCGTGTGCAGCGTAGACGATATGAGA
This sequence comes from Natrinema mahii, assembly GCA_000690595.2. Classification (GTDB taxonomy): domain Archaea; phylum Halobacteriota; class Halobacteria; order Halobacteriales; family Natrialbaceae; genus Natrinema; species Natrinema mahii. Next base: position 222,368 of record JHUT02000006.1, read on the forward strand.
GAATACATCGTTTACCGGCGTCGCGCGTGTTACGTCGGTTGTCATGCCGACGATGTCGGCCTTCCAGCCCTCACGGAGTTCGCCGATACGCTCGAAGCCAGCGGCCGCCGCACCGTTTCGCGTCGCCATCTCGAATACCGTTTCTGCGGCCGTTGTCGTCGGATCAAGAGTCTCCACTTTCTGGAGAAGGCTTGCCTGTCGCATCTCCGTGAACGCATCGAGCGTGTTGTTACACGGCGGACCATCGTTACCGAGTGCGACATTGATACCACGGTCAAGATACTCCGCAACGGGTGCGATCCCTGACGCGAGCTTCATGTTTGATGACGGACAGTGACAAACGTGAGTCCCGGATTCGGCGAGGAGTTCCCGCTCGGCTTCGTCAGTCCAGACGCAGTGTGCAAGGACGACATCCTCGCCCGTGAGGCCGACCTCATCGAGCCAGAAAATATTGCGCATCCCCGTCTCCTCCTCGACGGCCGCGATCTCGTCGCGGGCGCGACCAGTACGAACAACGCCGTGCCCGCCTGCAACAGACGGGTACGCGGTCAGCTCATCTCACCATCCAGTCCATCGGCAGCCGGTTCTCGAACTGGTCGCTGGACTGGCTCCACAACCGCGCCAACGACCTCATCGCGGAAGCCCAAGAAGCGGACGTGGACGGCATCATCTTCGAGAATCTTGACCACATCTGCGAGAACATCGCCAACGGGTCGAAGTTCCAGCAGTGGGCGTATGCGAAGTTCATGGAACTCGTGGAGTACAAGGCGGAATCCACAGCGTTGTTCGTGGACACGGTGAATCCTGCGTACACAAGTCAGCGGTGTTCGCACTGTGGGTTTACCCACGAGGACAACCGCGATGACAAGGAGTTCGAGTGTCTGGATTGTGGGTATGAGGTGAATGCGGATTACAACGCGGCGAAGAACATCGCCAACCGATACTGCGGGTATATCCATCGCGGGCAGAAATCTCGCGGTGGATGGGCCACCAGTCAACTGGCCCTCAAGTCAGGGACGTTGAACGTGAACGGCGACTACACGCCTACCGAGTTACTCGGGTAGAACGGGAGTCCACTGACAAGCCTCGGGGCTTGACCCCGAGGCGGTTGACGTTGTTGAACAGACTCGGCGCAACGAACAGTAGCCTCATCAACTACGCATCGCCCGTCGTCGCGACGATCTTCGGTGCAGCCCTGCTCGAGGAGCCAATCACGACGGCGACCGTCGCTGGATTCGCGCTCATCGTCGTCGGGTTCGCACTTTGCAACATCCGGCCGCTCTGGCGGCTGACCCGGTCTACGTGGACCATGGCCGAACGCGATCAGTTGCTTGAACGCGATGAGGTCCGCATCCAGGGGAACGTGTACAAGACGGACACTGACTCACGGAACTCACTGCAACCAGGCGATGAACTCCCAGTAGTCCGCTCGAGATCGAGTTCGCCGTCGCACACTCCTCGCGTGCGACCGGTAATCAACCAGCTACCGTTTGTTCGGGGCTGACTCCGCATCGTCAGTCACGCCGGATCGTCATCGAGATCGGGCACGGCCCTTCACCGCCTCGTGACTGCGGACTCGTTCCTGCGAATCGACGATATCTGGGCGAGTTTCGGAGTCGCCTGACTGTATCGGAACGCCACATGTGTCTCGCGAGTCGAATCACGGCCTTCGCTGTGAATCGAACGTTGGTGACCGCTGCAGGCCAAAACAACGAGAAAGCGTCGGGGTCGGATGCTCCGACAGGGATTCGAACCCTGGTCATTGCCTCGAGAGGGCAACACTCTTTACCGGTGATACGTTCCCTCACTTGACCTCCTGCACTCCCTCGAGCCGGCGTATTTCGACCGGGCTACCAGTGATTGACGGGTGCCAGATACATAAAACAGCCTTACGTTGCCCTCCAGGCAAATTCCGTTCGACGGACTTGGTGCTCTGGAGAGTTCCTCAAATCAGGGAAAGAATCGCGGATAGAGAAACCGCATTCGCAGCTACTGTTATACGGCTGTCTCTAGTTTTGGGGAGGTACTGACCGCCTTGTCACCATGCTTCTGACTCTATTCGCCTGCAGTCATCACGGCGCGGGATAGCTACTATCCCCCTGAACCATCTCGTTCTCGCTCACAGCCAGAAATGAACACGATCTATGAATGTGCTGTTTTCGGGACCAGTGTCTGCATCGATCCTCACCCCGCTGTCTGCGGAATAGTGATCATTCCCAAACCTTCTTAAGTATCAGGTGGGGTTATCGGTGCGCATCATGTTCACTGACACCCACAAGATCAAGAACTGGGAAATCAATTACAGTGAAAGTGACCAATGGGAATTCTATCACACTGAAAAGAATGATCACTTTCTCTACGTCGGGGCAGCAGAAAAACAGAGAGATCATGAATGGTTTGCCATCCCGTACATCGGTGAAATGACTGCCGACCACTACGAAAGTGATGACCGACGGAATTTCCATTCCCTGTCTGATACTTTCGACTGGGTCGATAGTTATCTCGATAACCACCCTCACGGACACGATCCGAACGAACTCCACCACTGAGTGCCGAGGACATTGCGGCAGTCGTCGAGGCGATCGATGAACCGGTGACTGGCGTCCTCTATTCACTGGAGACGGCCCTGCGAACCGACAACTTACGCAACCCCATCTTGTACGAACCACCGATTCAGGTCGGTGACAACGAACTCGACATCGTCGAGGAGCTCACTGTAATGAGGGCGCTGGTGGAGCGCGATGAAAACGAGCCAGCGCTCGTCCGGTTCGGGCGCGTGACATTGCACGTTTCCCGCTCGATGAGATTGACGCACTTCGTTTACTCCGATCTGACAGTGAATGGTCGACGTGGAACATACACTGCCTCGTGAGTTGGGAGCAATCAGCGAGTACGAGTTCGAGCGGCCCGGTTTACAGACGTGAGACGGCGAATCTCTTTCTCGGTGATAGGCACACCGTCGAGCACTCCGGTCACCCCCGAATGGGTGTTATTTGTCTGCGTCACCAGTGATTGACGGGTGCGAAGTAAATAAAATGGCGTTCCCTCCAGACAAGTTCCGTTCGTTGGGAACCGTTCACCTCGGCTGGAACATCTAGAACGGGGTTGCAGTCCCGATCGCCAGTACTCCTTAAGTACCCTATATCAATAATCTAGTAACTCGATCAAATATCATAGGTAATGGAGGAACCATAATTTTGGTTTCAATTTTCGGGTGATGCGTTCGTTCCACGCCAGAGTATAATTTCGTAGCATTCTAGCCGTTACAAACCAACCAGGTGCTTCTACCTACTTGTGTACTACTACAGGGTGCATCCACGTCTGAAAACAACTGACGGATGGATTCTTGCTACGTACAGGACACTAGCTCCTACCACGAACTGCTGCTCCTTTTCCACAGAATATTGGGGGTCGATTCTGCCCTTAGAGCCTTTAGGCCAGAAATATTGGGGTTTCAGGTCTGTTCGCAGCTGTGGTAGACCAGAATTGCTCTGGTCACGATTTTCTCCCTTTGAACATAGTCCCCCAAGATGTTGGTATGTCAATATGTATCTGATGTGAGTATCACTATAGGCTGATGGATTCAGATTTTTCCAACTTATGGCTCCAAGATTCTACAGTCTCGCGCTTTCTATCGCGGCAACAGGTACGCCCAGCGGTGAATTAAGTATGCCAGCGCCCGTAGGTCTTGTCAGGTGAATCAACGACTAATCGGAAAGTGATCAACATCCCGGCCTTGCAAGGCACCACCCAGGAGGCCGGGAGAGCATAATCGTCGGTCAGGAGCAATCCTGCCGTGTCTCTTTCTAATAGGGCACGGCAAATAGCGCTTTCGGTAGCGACAGCTCTGACACCGGCGACGGAAAATTCCCATCGAGGACGCTCCGGCTTAAGCAGGCGGCGCTCTCAACGCGCGACGGAACCGGTGGTTGGTCACCTACGGGAAGTCGTGGCAGCAAAGGCGCTGTCAGCCCTGAAACAGCTATGAGTGGTAAGCAAGCCCAGCGGAGTCGCTGGTAGCGACAGCAAGGTACTGTGATACGGCGGCTCCTCCGCACCACTATATACAAACTATGTATGTGGTGTCCCCGACCAAGGTAAGTCCCAAAATCAGAGGTACGGGGCCCGACCGACGCGCACTCGGTTAGGGTACCTCACAGCGACTCACCGACGTTGGGCTCCAGGTGGATGGCTGAGCAGCGCGTCTGTTCAGCGCTTGAAACCGTGGAGGAACTGCTGCATTGGCGTATAATCAGCTGCCGGGCGATCGGCACCCCGCAGCCTCGATTTCTTCGAGCGACCATGTGCCCAACGACTTCAATAATGGAAGAAGACGACGACGACGGACCTTAGGCCGTCACGACCGCGACCGTTGAACAGACACTACAACCGATTTACACCAACTCCAACCATGACTGAGAACAACGACGACGGGCCTTAGGCCGTCACGACCGCAGATAGTAGAATAGAAACGATAATTAATCGACACGGTCGCACGACCAGCATTACAGAATTCGAACTGCTGGCCTGTACTCCAGAGGTAATCATAGCGCGTCCGTGTTGTCATTAGCTGAGTGGCTGATCCCCATCCTCGGCTACCTTACACACTCATAATGAAAGTAAGTAAGAGAGACTCATCACTTGACGCACAGCTCGAACAGTTACTCAAACACCAAACTCCGAAGACTCGAGACCAGGAAACCCTGAACGTTCAGTCCCGGCGACAACTATCAGACGCGACTTACCGGGTCGATGAGCTGCCGAGTCGGGCATCCGATGCGAACCATCTCGTTCCGGAACCGGTCTCACGCGATCAGCAGGAGGGAACGTGGCGGTATCCGCCGCACATGGAAACTTCGCTCCTCGTGAAAAAATCGAGTCTCGACGAGGCGACTCTAGATATTCGGGGCGGATTCCATCGCGGATCTTTCCTGGTGTATCACGAAACCCGGGATAACTACACCGGGCGCATCACTTCCAGCCCGGATATAGACGTCCCGAACGATTTCTCGACGATTGAAATCGCGGGATCAGAGGTCACGCTCTTGACCCAAAGCGAGAACGGCTACCAGTTCGATGACAAGAGTGCTCCGCTTCAGGGGTACGAGTTCAGTCTCGGATCGGAAATCGATCTGGAAGAACTATGGAAAAGCGATACCTCCTTCACGAGCACCTCGACGCTTCCGGCAGAGAACATCCCGATAAAGCTGTATAACGAAGAGGACGAATCGGTCGTAACGGCTGCAATAGACGATCAAGGCGAAATCGAAGAACCGGTAGCCATCGATTCGTACAAGCAGTCTTCGAAACGGGCCGCATACATCACGCTAGAACGCGGCGGTCTCGAGACTGCGATCGAAGTTGACGTCGAAGATTCCACTGCGTACTCGGACTGTGTACGCGTGCGTGTTCGGCTAATCAACCGAGGTGGTGACTCAATCTCGAACAGCTACCGGCTACAAGAGAAAGCTCAGTCACTGTTCAATCCGTTCCTCCAGCTGGAATTCTCGGAGTCGAACATCAAATTCCCGTCGCAACAGCATGCTGATGCCATCGCAGACGCAGTAGAAGGTCGAGATGAAGTTAGCCGACAGGACCGGGAAGGACTCGAAGCCGTCTATACGCAGGTCAACGGGACGCTCACCCAATCGGTTACCGATCCGGAAGCGTTCCTATTGACGACGTACGGCGTCTATGACTACCTGCGTGAAGTGCCGGAAAAAGCGCACTCGATCGGAGAATTAACCGAAAGCACTGAAGCACTCGTACAGCGACTCGACGGGTTGTCGGAGGAGGAACAATCGATAGTCGAAAACACCGATGAGCTACTCGAACTTGCGCGGAAAATCCTCGCCGCTGTCCCGGCTGGATTCGATCTTTCGGCTGACGACTCACTGTATGCGTTCCAGTGGGAAGCTATCCAGCGGCGGTTGGCAATTCTGGCGACAGACGCTCAGGAAACGACCGTTCTGAAGGCACCGACCGGCTCTGGGAAGACGTTGCCGTTCCTCGTAAACGCGGCACTGACTGCCCTCTATCAGGACACACGCGTCGTATTAGCGTTCCCGACCAGGTTGCTCAACGAGGACATGAGCAAACGGGTGATGCGATTCACTCACGCACTCCGAACTACGCTAAATCGCGACGATATCACTGCGGGTCTCCTGGTCGGCCAGTCAGATCCGCTATACGGATCGCTGTCCGAAGTGAACGAAGGCGATTCACTGGCGCAATACGACCGTTGTCCGGCGTGTGGCGAACGAGGGGAGATCGTCGCTTCGAAACCGGCAAACAGGGTGATCGGTCACTGCGACGCGTGTGACCACGATATCGACTACGTATACCACCCGAGAGAAGCAATCTCGTACCTTCCGACGTTTACTGTCGCGACGCCGGACAAGCTGTTCTACGAGGCCACCGTTCGAGGATTCGAAAGCCAGCCGTACGGAAAACTACCGTTCTTCGGTGGAACGTACCTTCCGTGTGAGGAGTGCGGTGCCGCTGCATCCGTGATGAATCCGCGGTCAGATACCGATTCCATCGACTGTCCGGAATGTCACGCTAGTATCCCGCTTCGGGAGGCAGACTACGAACACTCCCCGATCGGCCATTGGGTATTCGACGAAGTACACTCACTGCACGACCTGACTGGCACGCTCTTATCAATATTCTTGGAGCTGCCGAACCTACTCCATAGTAAGATCCAGAATCACGACTACCACGCGGAAGGGTACTGTTTCGAGCCGACGTTCGAAACGGGTACAGCAACCATTGGCAACGAAATCGAGTTGCTATCAGCGGTCACGCGGACTGACGAAGCGAATATCAGGCCGATTCCGGAAACGGAGGACTATCGAGATTTCTTCTCGGTAGACGAAAACGCGACGCGATATCGAGTTCTCGCGACGTTACCGGTCGGCACATCGAACCGTCAGTCGGTACGACGAGCGCTCCTCGGAGCGTACGAAGCAACACACCACGACGACGACTATCGAGCGGAACTGCAAGCAAGCTTAGATAGTGCCGGTCGCGGTGGGACGATTTCTGCCTACGAATTCCTGCTCGGTTACGTCTACAAGAAGAGTGACGGAAGAGCTCTTCAGACGAGTATCGGCGACGATAGCAGTGAACATCTTTCGGAGTCACTGAACCCGCCGTTCCTCAGCGGTAACACATCCTCCGAGGAGATGTCGGAATTATTCGAGCAGGCCCAAGAGGGCGAACTGTCCATGTTGCTCGCGAATCTCGTCGTCTCGCTCGGAGTCGACATCGAAAACCTCAATCAGATGATTATGCTCGGCGCTCCGAAGCAAATGACCGAGCAAGTCCAAACCGCGGGTCGGACTGGTCGCGGAGATGTCCCGGGGCATGTGACGATCCACCTGCTCCCGTCGAACCCGCGCGATGTCTACCTCTACGCAAACTTTCACCGTGTCATGAGCGACATCGAAGGATACTACGAGACGTATCCGATTCAGTCAACGAACGCGCACGCAGCCGAGTTGTTGCTCCCGAACCTCCTGAAGGCAGTCCTTGCGGGACTGTCCTATGAGGAGTTCGCACTTACGACGCATACAGCAGCACGTGCTCTCTCGAAGAACACGCGTAACCAGGAGATCCGAGCGGACCTCCTCAAGTTGCTTCGGACTGAGAACACAGACCAAGCGCTGGTTCAGGAGATTTACGACACCATCAGCGACGGCCTCGAGTTGTACGCCCACGAGTGGGGACGCTTAGACGACTCGCAGTACCTCTCGCAATGGTTCCAGAACCAGAGTGAGATGATGTACTCGTTACGGAAGAGTACCAGCAGGCACGTTGATGTCTCCATCGAGGAGGACAGTGTATTGGACGAAATCCGGCAAGATTACACAGTCAGTACGAACTAAACCCATGAGTCAGAATTACACACTTTCAGAGTTTCAGGTGATCTTCGGACAGCACGACGACGGCTTCCTTACACGCGGTGGTACACACCTACGCGTCAACCGCGTAACTGGGTGTAGCACATTGCGTCACCACCCGATGACCGAAGTCGTCGCCGAAGCGATCGACGAGGCAGAGCGCGCTAATCGAGACCACACTGATCGGAAGAACGCTAGATTCGCCGAAAAATACGCGTCGGATGCTAACAGCGGTGGATCGGATAATGAAGAGGATGGTGGTGACTCGAGCGCTTCCGAAGCTCTTGACCAAATGCTAGGAGGGGACGAAGAAGGGAACAAGGAAAGCGACGAGAATCTGTTCGAACCGCAGACGGATGGTGGATCAGCAACCGGTGACAGTTGGATCGTACCGCCGAGTCAGGTCAAGCTACTCGAACTGACCGATGACAGCCGCGTTGAGGCTATGGTCTACCCGCGAAGTTTCAGGTGCCCGCGCTGTAGTCATTTCGAGTTCCTCGACCCGACGACTAACGATCTCACGTGTCCGGACTGTTCGAGCACACTTCGGCAGTATCCGTTGGTGTACGCCTGTCCGCGATGCGCAAATGTCGATCAGATGCAGCCGCGCGATACTAACGTCGGCAGGGACCATGTTGGAGTCATTCGATGCGAAGACTGCGACACCGGCCACTATCACCTCCATCACGAGGGATCGCTCAGTACAGCCCAGTTCGAGTGCACAAGCTGCGACTCAGTACAGACCGTTCGACGGTTCTGTCGCGAGTGTCACATCCCGTCTAACGAAGATGGAGAGGACGGTGCGCCGTCTGTGATGAAGCCGACTCCGACTGACGCTAGTAGCTTAGTCTCACCGATGGTAAAGAGCTCGTTGTTCATCAACGACAATCACATCTCCCTGGAAACACTCCGGGAGGCCCATAAGCAAGGTCATGACCCGTATCGGTGGAACGAGGAAACGCTTCCGCAACAGGAACAGACTCTCCTCAGTGATTTCTGGGGACTCAACGGACTCTTCAATGTCGATGAAGTGAGTTCGCTAACCGCCGTGTATGGCTACCAGACGCGGGTCACCGCCGAAGGAACCGATATCGATGACGACGAACGGCTCACTCGTACGTTCGAACACGGTGACGACATGAAGCGGGCGTACGTGACGCGTTCAGAAGGTCGAGGTCTGGTCTTCGACCTCGATATCGAGACGCTCTACGAAGCTGTTCGGGATATTGAAAGTGCTAATGACGCCGATTCGTACGGCGAGCTCGCTAAAAACGAGCTCGAAGAGTTGAATGAGAGTCCGGTCAAGAACCTCGTCGACAGTGAGCACGAACTGGTCTTAATTCCGTTACTCCACGCGTTAGAGCACGCGCTGTTCTCGGCAGCAGCTCACGAGATCGGGATGGACGACATTCTCGGCAGTAAGTTGCTCATCAAGGACGGTGCAATCATCCTCTACGAGCGTGAAGACGTCGGCGCTGGAGGACTCGCCCAGCTCACTCTGGATCAGGGCGGTAGGACCCTCAAAAAGTTCCTTCGAAAAGCGGCTGAGAACCTCTCGAGCTGTGGTCAGTTCTGTGAAACCGGATGCCCGTCGTGCATCTACACCGATGACTTCGAGTGTCGACCGTACTTGCCGACGGAGGTGAACCGGTGGGTCCCGCCGAACGCGCTACTCAACCGCGATTACGCTCATCAGTTTATCAATGCGAACTGATGACATCTACGAGTGGCTCGCCGAGACGCTTCACACCCAGCGAGAACTCACTCGCGAGGACATCGATGAAACGTTAGACACGCATGCGGAGGACGCATTGTTCCTTTTAGAGTATCTCGTAACCCGCGGCGTCGTCAAGTCGGAGCGACGCGGTGATTCGTCGATCTACGAGCTGGTAGATGAACAGGAGTTCGACGAGATACTCGCTGCGTACCTCGAGGAATCTACGTCGACTGAATGTCCGTCTCAATCGACGAATCAGCGTGACGCACTTCCGTCAGAGCGTCAGATGGTCGTCAGTGCTCCCTTGGACCTACAACCGGATATCGAGCACCTACAGAACGAGCATCCGGAGGTAAACGTTCAATCGCTTCGTCGTGCGATCGGATCACTACTAGATAATGCTGAGTCGGAGGTGCGCCTCGCAGTCCCCTTCTTCGAGCAATCCGGTCTCAACGCACTGCTGGATGAAGTAACTGGTCTTGCATCACGGGGCATTGACTTGTTCGTTCTCACACGTGATGTCCGAAACGGCGACGGTTACTCGCACACGAACAAATGCCGAGCTTTATCGAAGCTCCACGACCTCTATACGGCAAATAAACAGGTAGGAGCTACTTTCGATATTCGGGATTTCGGTAGTCGTATCAGTGGCCATCCGGACAATCCGTCCCGCCACTATCGAGGCGTCCACCAGAAGATGGTCATCAGTGATGATTCGGCTGCGTACGTTGGTAGCGGTGAAATTCGAGAGAATTCTTTCTTGACGAACGGTGAGGCAGGTGTACTCACTGTTGACGACGCAGAAGTAGCATACTGGAGCGATTTCTTTGATCTCTTCTGGCAGAATGCGAAGTCAGTTCTCGACCAGGTGACCCGGATCGAGTCTCATTGACTTAGTTGAATCCTAGTGATGAGATTTCCTTTCTGTCGGAACCACCTCCATTGTATTTACTACTAAAAAGCGATAAGTGGACAACAAACATATATCCCTCATATTCCCAAGGTTACTAGAAACATCTACCGGATATGAATTCTGGTTCCAATACATGTGGGGAGAACGACCCTCGTGATGCCTATATCAGGCAACCGCAAGAGGTCTCAAAAGAAACACTGTCCCTACTACAACGAGTGGACCAGATCAATCGTAATACCGATCGAGGCGAGGATAGTATCAATGAATTAATATCCTCGCGTGAAGACGCAAAAGACGCTCTCCAAAGTGTGCGTAGCGAGAAGGGAATTCTGACTAAAGGGCACTGTCTAGTTGAGCCA
>JHUT02000008.1 GCA_000690595.2 Natrinema mahii
GTGAGGTGGTTCTTGCGGCCCGAGCGACGCTTGGCCTCGAGGATGAGTTCCTCGACGGCGTCGTCGGTGAAGTGGGGCAGACGCCCGTCGCGTTCGACCTCCTGAGCGATGAAGCGGGCGTACTTGCGCCGCATCTCGGGGGTGTCCTCGATGGTGTCGTCCATGTAGACCTCGTAGCCGTACCCTTTGATCCGGTTGCGCAGCGCAGGGTGCATGTTCTCCATGGCGTCGAGGTTGCCCGCCGCGACCATGATGAAGTCACAGGGGACGGGCTCGGTCTGGACCATCGCGCCCGAGGAGCGCTCGGACTGACCGGTGATCGCGAACTCGCCTTCCTGGATCGCCGTCATCAGCTTCTGCTGGGTGCGGATGTCGAGCGTGTTGATCTCGTCGAGGAACAGCACGCCCTTGTTGGACTGATGGATCGACCCGGGTTCGACCCGCTCGTGGCTCGGCGTCCCCATGCCACCGGACTGGAAGGGGTCGTGGCGGACGTCGCCCAGCAAGGCGCCGGCGTGGGCACCCGTCGCGTCCTCGAAGGGGGCGACGCGCTGATCGCCGTTGTTGACCAGCAGGTTCGGTACCATCGCGTCCGAGCCCTGTCCCAGCGTCCGGAAGATGAACCAGATAACGCCCGCCGCGAGGAGGCCGAGCAGGAGCGAGGATCCCGACAGAATCGTGTAGGCGAGGATCGCCGCGATGACGACCCACATCAGGATCGATCGCATCCGGTTGCGCTTGCTGGCTTCCTCCTTGTGTGCGTCGACGATCTGATCGCCCTTGCCGGCGGGAACGGTCCGGACCTTCGGCTCGTTCTCGTCGTCGGGGTTTGGATAGACCAGGACGTCCTGGAGGTCCTCCTTGGGCAGCAGTTGGCTCATCGCCTTGGCCAGCATCGACTTGCCGGTCCCGGGCGAGCCGATCATCATGACGTGACGGCGCTGCTTGGCCGCCTTGATGATGATGTCGCGTGCTTCGTCCTGGCCGATGACCTGATCGACGAGTCGTTCCGGAACCTCGATGTCCTCGGTGGTATCGATCTTCAGCCCGCCCAGGAGGTCGTCCTCGGCGATCTCCTCGTCGACCTCGACGCCCGGATCGACCTCGACCGTGCTGCCGAGGTCCTCGACCGTCTCGAGGTCGTCGTCCTCGTCGGACGACGGCTCGACGTCGTCGATCGGATCGTCGAGGCCGTCACGACGACCGCTCTCGTCCTCGGGCGACGACCGATCTCCCTGACGCTCGGCGGACTCCTCGGGCCGCTCGTCGGCCGGAGCGGTCCCGGGGGCGTCTTCGGGAGGATCGCCGCCGTTCGTATTGTCACTCATAAAACTCCGTTCAGTACCCGACTCGAGGGGACTGCGACTGATATACTTTCTCCACGGGACGGTTGCGGGCGATCGCCCCGAAAAGCCGGTACGACGACGGTTGACGCCGGTTTCGGCGGAAGCGCCCCCGTTCCGCGCGGACGTCGGAGGGCCACGTTCTCCGAGCCTCGTCGACGAACGGGTCCGGCTGGGACGAGCGGAACCGTGGCCGCGCGCGAATCGGCCTGCTGGCGGACGGCGACGGCACGCGGCGGCGTCCGGTCGCGTGGCCGTACTGCTAACCGAACCGTTATGTCCCGTAATCTCCCAGGGCGGGTATGGAACTCTCCGCCGTAGACCTCTCTCCGGTTCCCGACGACGGTACCGCGACCGACGCCTACGCGAACACCGTCGAGGTCGCTCGACAGGCCGAGCGGCTCGGCTACTCGCGGTTCTGGGTCGCCGAACACCACGGCATGGCGACCCGGATCGCGGGCACTGCACCCGAGGTATTGCTCGGCCACCTCGCCGCGGAGACCGACGCGATCCGCCTCGGCTCCGGGGCGGTCCTGCTCAACCACTACAGCCCCTTCAAGGTCGCCGAGCAGTTCGGCGCGCTGGACGCGCTCGCGCCGGGCCGTATCGACGCGGGCCTCGGGCGGGCGAACGGGTCGCCGGCCGCCGACCGCGCCCTCGGCACGGACCGACGCGTGCAGAACCCCGACGACGACCACGCCGAGAAGATCGAGGCCGTCGTCGATCATCTCTACGACGACTATCCCGAGGGCCACGCCTACGGCGACCTCGAGATCCCGCGCTCGGGCGACGACGAGCCGGTCCCGTGGGTCCTCGGCTCGAGTCCGTCCAGTGCGGCGATCGCGGGCGAACTCGGCCTGCGGTACTGTTTCGCGGCGTTCATTCGGCCACAGCTGGCCGCGCGCTCGTTCGAGGCCTACCGCGACCACTTCCAGTCGTCGCGGCTGGCCGACGGACTCGACGAGCCACGGGGGATGCTCGCGGTGAACGCGGTCTGTGCCGAGACCGACGAGGCGGCGGCGCGGATCCGAGCGGTCGCCGAGGCGACGTACAAGCGGATGCAACGCGGCGAAATCGGGACGAGACCGTCCGTCGAGGACGCCGTCGACGAACTCGGCGGCGTGCCACAGCCGACGCCCGCGAGCCTCGACGCCGACGAGTGGCCGCGTGCGATCTCCGGGAGTCCGGACACGCTTGCAGGCCTCCTAGAGCAACTCGCCGACCGCGTCGGCGTCGACGAGGTGATGATCCAGCACGTGGTCCCCGATCACGACATCGCGCTCCGGTCACACGAACTCCTGGCCGACGGCGTCGGCCTCACGGCGCGTTGAGGGCCCTTCCGAACGGCCGTCGGGCCACCCGCTCGAGCGGAACCACAGTTCGGCGGAAACGAAGACTTATGGGATACTGACCGGTTAGTAAGGGTATGCCCAAGTCGATCTCGCAGAAGCGGCCGTGGCTCGCAGCACTGCTCGCAGCGCTCGCCACCGGGCTCGGGCACCTGTACCTCCGACGGCTGCGTCGCGCGCTCGGCTGGATCGTCGTTTCGTTCGCCGTGTCCGCCGCGTTCGTGGATCCGGCGGCCATCGACGAACTGCTGGCCGGGAACGGAACGCCGGGGACGCTGCTGGCGGTCGCACCGATGCTCCTCGTCGTGGGGCTCAGTACCGTCGACGCGTACCTGCTCGCTTCCACACAGCGGACGAGTACGCCCGCCTCAACGCCGTCAGAGACGGCGACGACCGACTGCCCCCACTGCGGCAACGAACTCGACCCGGACCTCGAGTTCTGTCACTGGTGTACGAGAGCGGTCGAGAACGCCGGTCGAGAGCCGACGACCGACGATAGCTGACGGCGCGGATACCGACCGACGCGCTCAGTCTTCCAGGAGGACGCTCGTCACGTACTCGTCGGCCGTCCGTCTCGCCGTCGTGAGCGCGCAGTCCTCGTCCAGCACGACCGCTCGAGTCCGGGCCCCATCGACGATCGTCATGAGCGCGCGTGCGACGTGTTCGGTGTCGACGTCGGCGAAGACCCCGTCCTGAATCCCCTGATCGATCACCGTCCGAAGCAGGTACCGAACGTACTCGTCGTTCTGTCGAAACCGGTCGCTGAACCGGTCCTTGTACGGTGCCTGACTCCGCATCTCGAGGATGGCGACGAGTAAGTCCTGGTGGTCCTCGGGCTCGACGAGCAGTTTATCGAGCAGTTTGTCGAGTCGCCGTTCCGGATCCGTCGTTTCGACCTCGTGGACGGTGTCCTTGAACCGGTCGAGGACGTAGTCCAGAAACGCCGCGAGCAGGTCCTCTTTCGTGTCGTAATGGTAGTGGATCGCGGCCGTCGACTTCCCGTACTCGTCGGCGATCCGTTGGATCGTGAGATCGGCGTACCCGTGTTCGCGAAGCGCGCGATAGGTCGCACGCATGATCTCCTCGTTCGGGTCGGAGACCGGCTCGGTTGGCGACTCTGCCATTGTTCGGTTGTCGTCTGGACGGCGGATAACAGTTATGACCTGCTCGGTAGCTCGTCTCGGGTCGGTTCGGCCGTCTCCCCTGAGTCCGTTGGACACCGGATCCGGACGGCGGTCTCGAGCCGATACCGTTCCCGAACGCTTTTGACTAACTGGTTAGTACACGTCGACACTGAACGATATGGTTCCCGATGCAGTGACCGAGCGGTCGCGCAGTACGCATCGAACGCGGGACGGGGTCGCGAGAGCGACGCCGTTCCCGCCGACTCGAGCGAGTGCCGTCGCAGTGGGATTCGCCGCCGGAACGGCCGTCAATGGTCCCGCTGCAACCGCGACCACGACTTGGTCGGAGAACTTCCGCCGATGACCCGTGAACTCTCGCTCACCGAACGCCGGGACGCGATCGACGACCGGCTCGAGGCGGCGCTCGAAACCGCGTGTGGCGACTACCTGTTGCCGGCACGGACGACTGTCGTCGACCGGGACGATCGGTGGTACGGCCAGCTCGTCGCGCTCGTCGCGAACTCGGCCGCGGACGCGCCGGACTCGCCGGCGATACTCCGGGCCGCGACCGCGATGGAACTGTTTCGGGGCTACTCGCACCTCCGGGAGCGGTTGCTGGCCCGACTCGACACCCCCGGCACCGAATCGGTAGCGTGGGAGTCGAACGCGGCGCTGCTGGCCGCCGACTACCTCCAGACCGCGGCGTATTCGATGCTCGGATCGCTCGAGGGAGCGGACGGACGGGCGTGTATCGAGCGCCTCACAACCGTTTCGGAGCGGATCGTCGAAACGCTCGCCGACGCAGATCTCGAGTCGCGCCCGACGCCGACGGCGTATCGGTCGTTCGTCGACGGGACGGCGGGGGCGCTCGGCGCCGGCGCGGCCGGAATCGGTGCGACGCTCGCGAGTGCCGATGACCGACAGCGCCGGCGCTTCGCGACGGTCGGGCGCGGCGGGAGCGTCGAACGGCGGATCCGAGCGGACGTCGCGGCCGATACCGGGACGTCCCGTACCGACTCTCCGGTCCGCGACGACCGGCAACTGCGCCGGTACGCACGGGAGCAACAGGCCGACGCGACCCGCGCGCTCCGGTCTCTCTCGGCGACTGCAGATGTCGCCTCCCTTCGCGAATTTCTCGGACGGAGCGTTCCGAACGGCAGCGAACGCCGATGACCGAGACCGTTTCCCGCCGCCGACGCTCGTGAGTCTCACGTCGGTCACGGCCCCACCCCGTCGGACACGGTCGGGTCGAACCCGTGCATTTTTCTCTCCTGATTTAGTAATTAGTACGTGTGAGGATCACTCCTTTACGGTCCGCACGATGACCGGAACGCGAAATCCGCGACGAACGCTCCGGGAGTGGAACGAAAACGGGCGTCTCTACCGCTGGGGAGGCGCGATCTCGGCTGTTATCTCGTGGCTTCTCGTTCCGCCGTTCGGACTCCTCGCAGTCGTTTGTGGCGTCAAACTGTACAGCGAGCACGCACGGACGACGAGTGCCGCGCTGATCGCGGGACTCGGCGGCACCGGCTTCGTCTCCTGGATCGTCATACTCGTACTGATTCTCTGAAACGGCGACTTCGTCGCAGCGTCGCCGACTGTTCTCCTCGCGGCCGTGCAACCCGCCGTTTTGCGCACCCGTGACGAAGTGTCAGGCTGGACCGGTATGTGACATCCCTGTCAGTGTGGGACCGAACGGCGACGCGAACCGACCGCGGTAGGTGCTGAGTGGAAATCGTCGACACCACACGGGACCGGTCCCGGCGGAGAACGGGCCGGGTCGATCTCGGGGTTTATCGCCGACGAAACCATACGTAAACACATGGCATACCGATTCGTGCGGGCCCGGCCGAAGCGCGAGCGACTCCCCGAGTTACGCGAGCGACTCGCGGACGGCGACATCGAGCAGTTGGACCCGTTCGGCCGCGCGATGACGACGGCCCTCGAGAACGCGCGCTTCGATCCGGCGACCGACGAGGCGGTGTGGATCGAGGAGGACTACTGCACGCCGCCGCTGGCGATGGAGCGAGACGCGGTCCTCGAGGACTACTTCGACGGGATCACCGTCGTTGCCGACGACGTCGACGAGACGGCCGGCTGGCAACGCATCGACGACCTGCCCGGACTGTGGGAGCAGGTGCTGGACGGCGCGTAGCTAAACCGTACGTCACGGCGGACCGGCCCGGTCGATCGGTCGCCGACGGTCGCCGGTCGATTACTCCGACTCCGAGAGCTGGTCCCCGACGTACTGATCCTCCCACTCCCGTCGTGCCTCGAGTTCGCGTCGCCCGCGGGCGGTGATCGTGTAGTAATTCGTCCGCTGGTCGAGTTCGCCCTTCTCGACGAGGCCCTTCTCGACGATGTCGTCGAGGTTCGGATAGAGCCGGCCGTGATGGATCTCCTTCTCGTAATAGGTCTCGAGTTCCTCCTTGATCGCGAGGCCGTGCGGTTCGTCCTGTCCGGCGATCACGTACAGCAGGTCACGCTGAAAGCCCGTGAGATCGTACATGTCCGGGCTTTGGTCGGGTTGCGTATAAGAACCGCGGAACGAGATACGGTGTGTCACGTTGGTACCGACCCGCAACCGACGGGTCGGGCTGCTCGCGCGACCGGCGACCGAGCGGGCGGTGTCGGACGGCACTTCTCACCGTGGTGTGAAGAACCACACCGCTTAATCGGGAGAACTACCAACGGAGAGTATGGTTCGCCGAAGCGTTCTGTTCGCCCCGGGAGACGAGCCCGAGATCATGCGAAAAGCGGCCGCGAGCGAGGCTGACGTCGTCGTCTTCGACCTCGAGGACGCGGTCGCACCGTCCGACAAGGCGGCCGCGCGCGAGGCCGTTCGCGACGTCCTCGACGACGCCGCGGCCGAGCCCGAACGCTGTGTTCGCGTAAATCCGGTCGGCACGTCGGCCGCGACCGATCTCGAGGCGGTCCTCGAGGGACCCCGGCCGGACAGCGTGATGCTCCCGAAAACCGAGTCGGCGGCCGACGTCCGAACGGTCGAGCGCCTCCTCGAGGAGTCCGGCGTCGACCTCCCGGTCCTGTCGCTGATCGAGTCCGCCCCGGGCGTCCTCCGGGCCGACGAGATCGCCGCGGCCGACGCGACCGACGCGCTCCTGTTCGGCGCCGAGGACCTCGCGGCGGACGTCGGCGCGACGCGGACGAGCGAGGGGACGGAGGTGTTGTACGCTCGGGAGCGGACCGTCCTCGCGGCCAGCGCCGCCGGCGTCGACGCCATCGATACCGTCTATACCGACTTCACGGACACGGACGGGCTCCGCGACGAAACGGCCTTCGCCGCAGGCCTCGGGTACGACGGGAAGATCGCGATCCATCCCGCGCAGGTCCCGGTCATCAACGACGCCTTCACGCCGAGTGACGACGACGTCGAGTGGGCGACCCGCGTTCTCGACGCCCGGGACCGGACGGACGCGGGCGTGTTCGAAGTCGACGGCGAGATGATCGACGCGCCGCTTATCGCACAGGCCGAACGCATCCTCGAGCGCGCCGAGCAGGCGGAGTGAGCCGGCGACCGATAGGAATACGTACGCCGCCGCCGGTCGTTGCGACGTATGAAGGCCGTCGTCCGGACGAACTTCGACGACAGCGTCTCCGCGTACGACGCCTACGAGCGACGCACTGGCCGGTTTACCGCACTCGCGAAGCTGTTGGCCGCCGAACTGTCGGCTCGAGCGGACAGCCCCGTCGATACCGTCCTCGACGCCGGTGCGGGTACGGGCGTGAGTACGCGCGTCTTCGCCGAGCGGGCGCGGCGCACGGTCGCGCTGGACATCAGCCGTGAGATGCTACGCGAACTCGAGGGCGCGCCACGGATCGAGGGGGACTTCGATCACCTCCCCTTCGTCGAGGACTCGTTCGACGCCGTCGCGTTTACCGCGTCGCTCTTTCTGGTCCCCGATCCCGCGGTCGCGACGGGGGAAGCCGCCCGCGTCCTGCGGCCGGGTGGAGTCGTCGGTGCCGTCGCGCCGCTCGGCTGGGTCGACGCCGACGGACGGGACGTCTTCGCGGCCCTCGAGCGGGAGTCGCGATCGCCGACGGGTGCCGACGCGGTCGAGGCGGCCCTCGCCGACGAGTTCACCGTGACGACGGGGACGTGGCGGTTCGCGACGACGGCGGCCGACGTGCGGCACTTTCACGCGATTCCGGCGATGGCGGCGCGGCTCTATCCGAAACTCGACGCCGACGAGCGCGTCGCGCGGGCCCGCGAGTTGCTCGCGGGCCTCGAGGGGACCGTCGAACAGCGGTGGCGCTGGATCGTCGGCGTCGTCGACTGATGGGTCCCCGACGTTTATGCCGAGGGGATATCAGTCGTCGGACTCGCGTTTCAGCGAGAGCGCGGTCCGGTCGAACGCACAGACCAGCGGTTCCTCGGGAGCGGTCACTTTGCATGGCTCCGTGTTCCCGGGTTACATTCCATGAATCAGAAAATATTTGCATTTTAATGTAGCAGCTCTAATACGATGGCGACGATAGAGACGACCGACCTCACGAAGGAGTATCCGGGCGGCGTTCTCGCCGTCGATAGCCTCGACCTGCGGGTCGAAGAGGGTGAGATATTCGGCTTTCTCGGCCCGAACGGTGCCGGAAAGTCAACGACGATCAACATGCTCCTCGGGTACGTCTCCCCGACCGACGGACGCGCGACCGTTCTCGGGGACGACGTTCGAGCGGACTTCGCCACGACCCGAAGCCGGATCGGCGTCCTTCCGGACGGCTATAGTCTGTACGACCGCTTGACGGCTCGCGAACACCTCGAGTGGGTCATCCGCACGAAGGACGCGGACGATGACCCCGACGCGATCCTCGAGCAAGTCGGCATCGCGGACGCAGCCGACCGGCGCACCGGCGGGTTCTCGAAGGGAATGAGCCAGCGGCTCGCGTTCGGCATGGCGCTTGTGGGCGATCCGGACCTCCTCGTACTGGACGAACCCTCCTCCGGACTCGACCCGACCGGCAAACAGGAACTGCGCGCGACGATCCGCGAGATAGCCAAGGCCGGGACGACGGTGTTTTTCTCGAGTCACATCCTTCCCGAGGTCGAAGCCGTTTGTGACCGCGTCGGCATCATGTCCGACGGGAACCTGGTCGCCGTCGACAGCATCGACGCGCTTCGTGAGGGACTCGACGGGGCGGCACACATCGACCTGACGCTCGAGTCGGTGCCGGACGATCTCGGTCTCGAACGGCTGAACGGCGTCGAGAGCGTTTCGATCGATGGGGTCAAGGTCAGCGTCGACTGTCGGCGCACCGCCGTCAAGGCCGACGTGGTGCGACACGTCGGCGAACGGGCGACGATCACCGATCTCGTTTCGGAAGACGCCTCGCTCGAGGACCTGTTCAACAGTTACACGGGCGAGACGTCGGACGACGAACGACAGGCCGCGGAGGTGATGGCATGAGTACGATGGACGTGGCTCGGAAGGATTTCCTAGATACCCGTCGCTCGAGAGTCGTCTGGCTCGTCATGTTCATCTACACTGGATTTGTGGCACTGCTCATGTTCATTCAACGGGATCAGTTGGAGTTTCACGATACGCTTCGGGAGGGTGTTATCTCGAATCTCCGTCTCGTCGTCGTTGTCGGCGCACCGTTGGTCCCGATCGTTGCGCTCGTCGCAGCCTATCTCGCCATCGCCGGCGAGCGCGAGACCGGCAGCGCCAAGTTCCTTCTCGGACTACCGAATACGCGTCGGGACATCATCGTCGGGAAGTTCCTTAGCAGGAGTCTCGTGATCGCACTCGGTATTACGTGCGCATATCTCGTCGCCGCCGGACTGCTCGTGGCTGTTTATCCCCTTTTTCCGGTTACCCCGTTCGTCGTGATGTTCGGCATGATGTTTCTCTATGCGATCACTTACGTCGCGATCGCGATTGCCATCTCCGCGTCGGTAGCCAACAAGGCACGAGCCGCGGCCGTCGGATTCGGCCTGTACTTCGTCTTGAACGTACTCCCGCTTTTCATGCCCCCCGGCGACATCGTTCGAAAGTTCCATACCGACGTACTCGGAGCTCCTGAATCGCCAGTTATCTATCACTTCGCCTCACAACTTGTGCCGGTCCAAGCGCTCACCCGCGGGATTAGCCCGGTCACCAACTATACCATGCCGGGTAGTTCCGTACCGGAAGACGCCCCGTTATACGTCCAGCCCGAGTTCATGCCCATTGTCTTCTGTGTCTGGATCGTCGTTCCGCTCGTGATCGGTTACTACCGCTTTCGATCTGCCGACGTAAGCTGACCGATATTGGGAGCAGAATTCGAGAGTTTCATACCTCTATCACCTGTGTTTCGTTACTCACTCAACCCATCATTTATTTCCATTATATCTATAATATATTTTCTCCTATCAAACTCAATCAAGCAGACGAGCAACGCAACTGGATCACCAGTCTCCTACGGAAGAGCGAGCCCCATATCTGCTGTCGCGGACGAGATCGGGTCCTTGTTCCGGAGCAAACGATTGAACGCTCTCGAGCGACTCGTTGCGTGCTTAGCCCTCGGCGTACTCGCGTTTCAGCGAGAGCGCCGTGCGGTCGAATTCACACACCAGCGGTTCCTCCGGGTCGTTTACCTTGAACACTTCGACGTGCATGGTGACGATGCCGCGCTCGCCGTCGCTGGTCTCGTGCTTGTCGGTGACCGTCGACTGGACCCGGATCGTATCGCCGTGATAGACCGGGGTCGGATGCTCGACGTTGTCGTACGAGAGGTTCGCGACGATCGTACCGTCGGTGGTGTCGGGGATCGTGAGTCCGACGGCCAGGCTCATCGTGTAGAGCCCGTTGACCAGCCGCCCGTCGAACTGCGTTTCCGCGGCGAACTCGGCGTCGAGATGCAGCGGCTGCTGGTTCATCGTCATATCGCAGAACTGCTGGTTGTCGCGCTCGCTGATCGTCCGTCGCTTCTCGTGTTCGATGGTCTCGCCGACCTCGAACTCCTCGTAGTAGCGTCCTGTCATGGCTGGTGTCAGTGTGTCGTTCGGCAGGCGGTCAGAGGACGGTGCCGTGTTTCTTGTCGGGCAGGTCCTTCTCGACGGTCTCGTAGAAGGCAAAGCGGGCCTCGAGTTCCTCCCGTAAGTCGCTCGGCGGGACGATCTCGTCGATGACGACCTCGCTGGCCATCCGGTGGACGTCGATGTCCTCGCGGTACTCCTCGCGGAGTTCCCGCTCCATCCGTTCGCGTTCGTCCTCGTCGTCGATCTCGGCGAGCTTGCGGGCGTAGACGGCGTTGATCGCCGCTTCGGGACCCATGATCGCGATCTCGCCGGAGGGGAGGCCGATGACGCTCTCGGGGTCGTAGGCGGGGCCGGACATCGCGTAGATGCCCGCGCCGTAGGCCTTGCGGACGACCACCGACTGTTTCGGCACCGTCGCCGAGGAGGTGGCGTAGATCAGCTTCTTGCCCTGCTCCAAGATCCCGTCTTTCTCGACCTGTGACCCGGCCATGAAGCCGGGCGTGTCACAGAGATAGAGCAAGGGGATGTCGTAGGCGTCACAGGTCCAGACGAACTCGGCGGCCTTCTCGGCGGCGTCGGGGAAGATCGCGCCCGCCCGGTGGGCCGGCTGGTTGGCGACGATCCCGATCGGCCGGCCGTCGATCCGGGCGAATGCGGTGACGATCTCCGGCCCGTACTCGGATCGCAACTCGAGCGTCGACCCCGCGTCGACGATCCGGTCGATGACGTCGAACATGTCGTAGCCCTTGTTGGGCTCTTGGGGAACGACGGCGTCGATCCCCTCGGGCGAGGCGGCGGGTGCCCGCCCGTCCGTTCGGGGCGGGGTCTCGTCGCTGTTGTTCGGGAGATAGCCGATGAGTTTCGCGACCAGTTTCCGGGCGTGTTCCTCGTCGTCGGCGATGAGGTCCGCGCTCCCGGAGTGGGCGGCGTGGACGTCCGGCCCGCCCAGTTCCTGGAGATCGATCTGCTCGCCGGTGACCATCTCGACCATGCGCGGGCTGGCGATGGCCATCGCGCTTACGTCCCGGACCATGACCGTAAAGTCCGCGAAGACGGGGGTGTAGGCCGCGCCGGCGATACAGGGGCCGTAGAGGACACAGATCTGGGGCACCCGACCCGAGAGCATCGAGTGGTTGTAGTAGTACTTCCCGATGCCCTCGCGGTTGGCGAAGAAGCCGGTCTGCTGGTCGATCCGCCCGCCCGAGGAGTCCATCAGGTACAACACCGGCTTCCCGGTCTTCAGGGCCCGCTGTTGCATCCGGAGGAACTTCTCGACGCCCTTCGCGGCCATGCTCCCGCGTTTGACCGTGTAGTCGTTGGCCATGAAGTGGACGTCTCGCCCCTCGAACTCGGCGGCGCCGGTGATCAGGCCGTCGGCCGGCAGCCGGTCGTCGTCGTCCGCGTCGGTGTTCGCACCGTCCGGATGCCAGTCGTCGAACGCCGCGAACTTCCCGTCCTCGAAGAGGAAGTCGTCGCCGAACCAGAGATCGATCCGGTCGCGGACGAACAGCTTCCCCTGGTCGGGCAGCTGGTCCTTGTACTTCTCGGGGCCGCCCGCGAGGATCTCGTCGATCTCCGCCAGCAGCGCCTCCTCGCGGGCCGTCGGTCCGAGTTCCGGTTCCGGCTCGAGGTCGGCCGGTTCGTCGGCCCCGCCGTCGGCGGACGCACTGGCGAGTTCCGCACCGCCGTCGTCGACGACGGTGACGTCCTCCCGGTACTTCGACGCCATCGCTTCGGCGATGGCCCGCGCCTGTGCGTCGGTCGTCTCGCTTGCAATTTTGACTCGCATCGGTATCACTCCAGCATCACGAGGGTGTCGCCCATGTCGACGGAGTCGCCCGCCGAGATCGGCACCGACCGGACCGTCCCGCCGGTGCTGGCGACCACGTCGTTCTCCATCTTCATCGCCTCGAGAACGCAGAGGACGTCGCCGGCCGCGACCTCGTCGCCTTCCTCGACGGCGACCGAGAGGATGGTCCCCTGCATTTCGGCGGTGACGGCCCCGGCGGCGAGTTCGGCGTCGTCCCCGCCCGCGGCCCCGCCGCCGGCAGCGGCTCCCGTCTCAGTGCGGTCGGCCGTCGCCCGCGACGCGCCGTCCTCGATGACGACGTCGAACCGCCGGCCGTCGACCTCGACGGTGACCTCGGTCGTCGCCGCCGTGGACCCGTTCCCGTCGGTTGCCGTCGCGGAACCCCAGCGATCGACGGCCGCCTCGAGCGCGTCGTTCTCGAGTTCCCGATCGAGATACGTCGTCGTGTGATCGCCGGCGACGAAGATCTCGTCGTCGAGCAGCAGCCGGTGGAACGGGATCGTCGTGTGGACGCCGTCGACGGCGAAGTGCTCGAGCGCGCGTTTCGAGCGCTCGAGACAGTGCTCGCGGTCGTCGCCGCTGACGATCAGTTTCCCGATCATCGAGTCGTAGTCGCCGCCGATCTCGTCGCCCTGCGCGACCGCGTGGTCGAGGCGGACGCCGATGCTCGCCGGTGGCCTGTAGGTCGTCAGCTTTCCGGGAGTCGGCGCGAAGTCGGCGGCCGGGTTCTCGGCGTTGATGCGGTACTCGACCGCGTGGCCGTCGATCTCGACGTCGGCCTGGTCGAAGGCGAGTGCCTCGCCGGCGGCGACCCGCAACTGCCACCGGACGATGTCGATTCCGGTTACTTCCTCGGTGACGGTGTGTTCGACCTGAATCCGCGTGTTCACCTCCATGAAGTAGAACTCGCCGTCCTCGACGAGGAACTCGACGGTTCCGGCGTTCGTGTAGCCGGCCTCGCTGACGCCCTGCCGGGCGGCCTCGCCGATTTCGTCGCGCAGGTCGTCGTCGAGCGCCGGACTGGGGGCCTCCTCGATGACCTTCTGGTGGCGGCGCTGCAGCGAACAGTCGCGCTCGCCGAGGTGCCGGACGTTGCCGTGCTGGTCCGCGAGCACCTGGACTTCGATGTGTTTGGGCGACTCGAGGTACTTCTCGACGTAGACCGAGTCGTTGTCGAAGTAGGCCTCGCCCTCGCGCCGGGCGCTCTCGAGGGCGTCGTCGACTTCGGCCTCGCTGCGGACGATCTTCATGCCGCGGCCGCCGCCGCCGCCTTCGGCCTTGATCGCGATGGGGTAGCCGTACTCCTCGCCCAGCGCCCGGACTTCGTCGGCGTCGGCGACGGGCTCGGTCGTTCCGGGGACGACTGGGACGCCGGCCGCCTGCATGGCGGTTCGGGCCTTCGTCTTTTCGCCGAGCGTCTCCATCGCATCGCTTGGCGGGCCGACCCACGTGAGCCCGTCGGTCGCTTCGACGCGACGGGCGAAGTCGGCGTTTTCCGCGAGGAAACCGTAGCCGGGGTGGATCGCGTCCGCGCCGGCCCGCTCGGCGACGTCGATAATCGTCTCCTGATCGAGGTACGACTCGCTGGCCGGTGCCGGGCCGACGTTGTACGCCTCGTCGGCGTACTCGACGTGGCCGGCGTCGCGGTCGGCGTCGCTGTAGACGGCGACCGTTCCGATACCGAGTTCTTCGCACGCTGCCATCACGCGGACCGCGATCTCGCCGCGATTGGCGACGAGGACGTTCTCGAACATGGTCAGTAGGATTTGGGGAAGCCGAGTTCCTGGCCGATGTGGTTGTAGGCCATCTGCTGGGAGACCGGTGCGAGTCTCGTGAGGTTGATCTCGCGCCACCAGCGCTCGACGTCGTACTCTTTCGCGTAGCCCCAGCCGCCGAACGCCTGCATCGACTGCTTGACGGCTTCGATGCCGGCCTCGACGGCCGTCGCCTTCGCGACGTTGGTCTCGTAGCCACACTCCTCGCCCTGATCGTAGAGCCAGGCGGCCTTCTCGCGCATGAGCGCGGCCGTTTCCATCCGCGCGTAGGCCTTGGTGATGGGGAACGAGACGGCCTGGTGGCTACCGACCGGGGCTCCGAACACCTCGCGGTCGGTGGCGTACTCGATGGCGGTGTCGGCGGCCAGTTTTCCGATCCCCGTCCCGGCCGCGGCGAAGCCGAGGCGCTCGGGGTTCAGCATGTCGAGCAGCGCCCACCAGCCCTCGTCTTCCGCCCCGAGCAGGTTCTCCTCGGGGACGCGAACGTCCTCGATGAACACCTCACAGGAGTTCGAGTAGTTGATGCCGTGTTTGGGGATCGGCGAGACGTCGATCCCGGGGTCGTCCATATCGACGATGAACAGGCTGATGCCGTCGGTGCCACGGTCGACGTCCGCCCGCGGGGTCGTCCGGGTGACGAGGATCATGTTGTCCGCCCGGTCGGCGAAGGTGATCCACGCCTTGTTGCCGTTGAGGACGTACTCGTCGCCGTCTTTCTCCGCGCGCGTGGCGACGTTCAGCGTATTCGTTCCCGCTTCGGGTTCGGTGATACCGATCGAGAAGTTTCGCTCGCCGGCGGCGATATCGGGTAAGTACCGCTCCTTCTGGGCCTCGGTCCCGTTCTCGCGGATGCCGACGGCGGCCATCCCTGCGGTAAGGACCAGATACCAGGTCCCGGCCATGCCACAACCCTCGGCACAGAGCGTCTCCATCGCCAGGCCCATCTCCTGCATCCCCATGCCGGCACCGTCGTACTCCTCCGGGACCAACAGGCCGTGGAACCCGGCCTCCGCGAGTTCGTCCCAGAACTCCTGTGCGAACTCGCCGTCCGCTTCTTTTTCTCGCCAGTACTCCCGTCCGTAGTCGGCCGCGACCGCCTCCGCGGTCGACCGGATCATCGCACGTTCGTCAGTAGGTTCGAAATTCATGTCGTGGAATCGATTGTCGTAATCGGGCGTCTCGAGGACGAGTCGCTTACGGCGACGCCTCGGACTCTTCTTCCGCGTCGTCTTGCAGTTCCGTTCGCCGGATCTTCCCCGTGACCGTCTTCGGCAGTTCCTCGCGGAACTCGATCTCGCGGGGGTACTCGTGGGCCGAGAGTTCGTCGCGCACGTGGGTCCTGATGTCCTCTTTGAGGTCTTCGGACGGCGTCGTCCCCTCGCTCGGTACGACGTAGGCCTTCACGATGTTGCCCCGCTCCGTGTGGGGTTTGGGGACGACGGCCGCCTCGGCGACGGCCGCGTGTTCGCCCAGCGAACTCTCGACCTCGAACGGGCCGATGCGGTAGCCCGACGAGAGGATGACGTCGTCGGCCCGCCCCTCGAACCAGAAGTAACCGTCCTCGTCCTTGTGTGCGAGGTCGCCCGAGAGGTACCACTCACCGCCAGACGTCTCGTCTGGCGAGGATCGCATCGCTTCGCTCTGCTCACCCCCGTCGGGGCCGTCGACGAAACACGACGCGGTCTTCTCGGGTTTGTTCCAGTACTCGGCGAAGAAACAGGGGTAGTCGCCGCGCTGGGCGATCTCACCCGTCTCGCCGGGCTCGAGGACGGCCCCGGTGTCGGGGTCGACGATGTCGGCCTCGATGCCCGGCAGGGGCTTGCCCATCGAGCCGGGCCGCAGCTCCATCGTCGGGTAGTTGTTGATGATCATGTTGCCCGTCTCCGTCTGGCCGTACGTGTCGAGGATGGTGACGCCGAGTTCGTCCTCGCCCCACTCGACGACGCCGGCGCTGAGCGGCTCGCCGATCGAGAGCGCGTGCCGCAGATCGAGATCGACGTCCGCCAGTAGCTCCTCCTTTTCGCGGAGCATCCGGTAGGCCGTCGGGACCGAGAACAGGACGGTGATCGGGTACTCGTCGAGCAGTTCGGCCCACTCCGCCGGGTCGAACTCGCCCTCGTAGGTGAACAGCGACGCGCCCCAGTACCAGGCCCCGAGCGTGTTGATCACGCCGGTCAGCCAGCCCAGGTCACCGGTACTCCAGTAGAGGTCGCCGGGCTGGAGGTCGACGGCGTACTTCTGGGTCGCCGCCACGCCGGCCACCCAGCGCTGTTTGTGTCGGACGCCCTTGGCCAGCCCGGTCGTCCCCGACGTGTAGTACAGCAAGGCGTCGTCCTCGCCGCCGGTGTCGGCGGGCTCGTAGTCCGTACTCGCGCCGTCGAGCGTCGGATTGAACACGACGTCGTCGGCGGGCGCGCCGCCGCCGCGGTCGACGGTGATGACGTGGTCGACCGACGGCGCGTCCTCGAGGGCGTCCGCGACCGTCTCGCGGTTGTCGGTCGTCGTCACGAGGACGTTCGCGTCGCAGTCGTCGAGTCGGTACGAGATCCCGTCCGGCCCGAAGCGTTCGTTGACGCTCCCCCAGACGGCCCCCCGTTTCAGCGTGCCGACCATCGCCACGTAGTGTTCCGGAATCCGCGGCATGTACGAGAACACGCGGTCGCCGCGCTCGACGCCGAGTTCCTCGAGGACGTTCGCGAACTGGCTCGAGCGGTCGGCCAGTTCCCAGAAGGTCGTCTTCGTGAGTTCGCCGTCGGTGTCGACCTGATAGAGCGCGACCGCCTCGCGGTCGGTGGCGTGTCGGTCGACGGTCTCGTGGGCGATGTTCAGGTCCGTCGGTGCGTCCCAGTCGGCTTCCGCGTAGATCTCGTCCCACGAGAACTGGTCCCGTTCGTCCTCGTAGTCCGAGAGGTTGTGGCTGGACACCATACACCGCCCCGGATCCCGTTTCCCGATATAATAGTATCGGTAAATTATGCGCTACGACTAGCCACATTCTAGAGGAAACTATTGCTGTGACGTGAGTTTCATCGGTCCAGTCATGCGTAAACGGTTTCGTTTTCAGACCATCGAATACAATATGTTTTCTAAGCGACTGAAAACGCGCTCCGCGTCCTACGCGTCGTCGCGGTTCCCGTCGGCGGACCCGCCGTGACGGGTCTCCCACAGCCGCCGGGCGTCGTCGCGAACGGATGCCGGGAACGATCGATCGAACGCGACTCGCGGCGCGATATACGCGTCGTCCCACCGCGGATCCCACGCCGCGTTCACGTACAGCCGGGAGCCGGTCTCCCCATCCCGGCGATACCGAGGCCGGTCCGCCATCGGTGCCGACGGTTCGCTGAAGATCCAGTCTCGAGACGGATGTGCTTTGAGCCAGATATCGCCGAGGACGCGGCCGAGGTCCCGCGGCGAGACGTCGTCGTCGACGACGACGACCGTATCGAACAGCGACGAGAAGGCAAAGAGGATATTGGCGAGTTGCCACTCGAACCCGGCGTAGAGAACGTTCGTCGCGACGACACAGATCCCGAGTTCGGCCGCCGCCGGGACCAGCACCCACTCGACGGGCGAGATCCCCCAGTAGTCGTCGATGCGGTCGTACAGCGTCGCCGCCGTCACCAGTCCCGTCAGCTGCAGGTCGTCGGAAAGCGGTCGCTCGAGCGGTGAAAAGGGAAGTACCGGGTCCTCGGTCGCGAGTATCCGTTCGATCGACAGCGCCAGCGACGTACTCTCGGTCCCGTACTCCCACGCTTCGCGCCGGTCCGACCGGGAGTCGGGATGGCGATCGTCGACCGTCGCCTCGATCACGACCTCGGTGGCGCTCGGGACGAGCCCCCCATTCGTCGGGACGAGGGGCACGCGCTCTGCGACGCCACAGGCCTGTACCGGGACCTCGAGGCGGTCCCTGACGGCGAGTAAGTAGGCCGCCGTCACGGCCGCCGGCGGGACGCCGAGGGCGACCGAGACCGTCCCGCCGTCCAGCAGCGACGACAGCGCCGCGGGCGTCCGGACCCGGAGCGTGTCGTCGCCGATGACGGCACCGTGAACCGGGGCCCAGTGGGTCCCCGCCGCCGTCGATACCGACGCGACGCCGAGCGTCAGGGCGGGCCAGACGTCGTCGGCGTCGCGCGGCAGCGCCAATTGCCGTATCCCGTCGATGGTGCGTGCGGCCGCCCGTCTGTCGTAGGTCGGCTCCGGCCGGTCGCCGGCCGGCCCCAACCGCGTGATCGTCTCGAGGACGGCGACGAACGACGCCTCGGGGTCCAGCCCGAGACCCAGCGCGAGCCGCGACCACGGCGCCGACTCGCGTCGCTGCAGTTGGTCGGGGCCGCTGAACGCGCCGCTGGTGAGATCGGCACCGTCGGTTCGGCCGTACCGGATCGCCGGGCCGCTGGCACGCAGTGCCTCCGCCGCGATGACGGGCGGCGGCACGTCGAACGGCCCCTCGAGCGTCAGCAACTCGTCGTTGCTCGCCAATCCCTGAACGTACTGTGCAAACGGGATCATCGCGCCTCGCCCTCCCCGTCGAGGAGATCGAACCGCGCCGCCGACATGCCCGCGGTGACGAGTCGCTCCTGGGCCCGTTTCCGACGGTCGTCGTCGGCCGTCTCGTTCGCCCGTTCCCCGTCACTGGTCGCATCGATGTACGCCTTCGCGGTCTTGGCTTTCGAGGTCCCCACGTCGGCGCTGCCTTTCTCCTCGGGCGTCTGGTAGATGTTGAGCGGGACCTTGGGCATCCGTTCGACGCCGAACTGGTGAAAGTCGGCATCCGGGTCGGCGTCCAGCGCGATCGCCGTCAGCACCGCCCGCGGGTCGAACGGGTCGACGTCTGCGTCGACGAACACGAAGAAATCGATGTGGAGCATTCCCCAGGTCGTAAACACGAAGTTGGCCAGTTGATGGAGGGAGCCCGGGTAGGGACGGTCCGTCGCGATGACCCAGACGGTCCGGGAGGTAAAGCGCCACGGAACCGCCGCCTCGACGTCGAAGCCGGCGGCCTGCAGCCCGAGGGTCGCGTCCGGGCCGGCCGCGGCGAGCTGGAGCGTGCTGCTGGAGTTTCGCCCGTATCCGACGCCGGTCCCTTCGACGCAAAACGGGACTCGGGGCTCCGTCCGGCGTGTTATCGCGTCGATCGCGAACGCGGGCATCGATCGCCGCGGCCCGTTCATGTACCCGAAGTAATCGCCGAACGGCCCCTCGTCGAGCCGTTCGTTCGGGAGGACGCGGCCCTCGAGGACGACCTCCGCCGTCGCCGGGACGTAGAGGTCGTTCGTCTCGCACGGGACGAGATCGACGGGTCGGTCTTTCATGCCGCCCGCGAAGGTGGCCTCGCTCCGCCCCGCCGGGATCCACATCTCCGTCGTCGACTGGACGACCGGTTCGGCACCGACGACGACCGCCACCGGCATCGGCTCCTCTCGCGGTTCGTAGTCGTAGTAATACCGGTTCGGGACCTGCTCGCCCGCCAGGAACAGCAGGCTGGCGAATGGCCCATCGTGGATCATCAGCCGATGGCTCGACCAGCGGCCCCACCGCGTCTCCGGGTCCGGTGCGACGACGGTGTGGAGGTTCGAGTACCGCCCGCCGTCGCCCCGGTGGATGTACGGCCACGGGAGCGACAGCAGGTCGACGTCGTCGCCGGTCCGAACGACGTCCTTGCAGGGAGCTGCGTCGCGCTCGAGGACCCGCGGCTCTCGAGGTGATCGGAGCCGATCGATGAGCCG
The DNA here is from genome assembly GCA_000690595.2 of Natrinema mahii. GTDB lineage: Archaea > Halobacteriota > Halobacteria > Halobacteriales > Natrialbaceae > Natrinema > Natrinema mahii. The sequence goes on from JHUT02000008.1 coordinate 20,104, forward strand.
CTCGTAGTACGCCGCGCCGGACAGGCCGGTCGGCAACCCGATCGCCCGGGCGAGGTGATCCCACGGTCGACGTCGGGGGCCCCGGTACGGATCGCCGACGAGCGACGCGTCGACGGCCGTCTCCGCGACCGACTCGAACACCGGCACGCTGCCGTCGGACCGGTTGGCGAGCGTCGTGACCGCGCTCGCCTCGAGGTCCCACGAGACGGGCTCGTCGAACGAGACGAGGGCGTCCGCCTCGTCGAGGCACTGGAGGAATCCCCGGAACGAATCCACCGTCATGGCTCGTTTTCCGAGCGGGCGCGGCGGAGCGGATCGTCCTCGAACTCGGTCCGGACGGTCTCGTAGGCGTCAAGTAACGCGGGGCGGTTCGCCGCGAGCTGCTGAAACGCCATCTCGCGAAGCGCCTCGGCGGTCGAGTCGTACTGGCCGGATTCGACGAGATACCGGAGAATGACGTTGAGGTCGTCGGACCGGGTGTTGACGATGTTCGAGGTCGACTCCTGGTCCGCCGCGAGCCGGCGCAGGAGGTCCTCGTTGATCCCCGCCGCGTCGATCTCGTCGATGAGTTCGACGTACCGTTGCTCGCTGACGCTCTCGTGTGGCCCGGCGACGACGGTCAGCGGCCGTGGATCCGTGAGTTCGTCGGGATCGTTTGCGATCCGGACTCGCGCCTCGAAGATCCGCTTCGTCTCCGCGTCGGTTATCTGGAGTGTCGTTTCCGTCCGCTCCTCGTCGGGCAGATGGTCCGCTGCCGTGATGTACTGGTTTGACATGGCCTCCCGTCGCGTATCGTTTCCACGACCCACGTTCGTAGGGCCACGGGCCAGTGGCCCTTATGCTCTTTCTCGTCCGCAGGCGACGAGTTCGGCGGGACGAGATGCGACGGTCGCGACGGGGGCTGCCCCTACTCGAGGGCGCGATCGGAGCGGCGCGTAACTGCAGGCGTCGCTCCGAACGGGACCTCAGTAGCCCAACTGCTCGCGGACCAGGACGACGGTCGTCCGATCGTCCTCGAGTTCTTGTCGGAAGATGAGCTGCTTGGCGATGGCGGATTCGACGCCGTAGACCTCCTGTGCGCGTTCGTTCTCGAGGGGGTAGGCCACCGACTCGAGGCGGTCGAGCGCGTCCTCGAGCGTCGGCACGATCTTGTTGACGCCGCTGACGATCACGACGTTGCTCGCGGCGAAGGGGTACGCGCCGATCCGGCTGCCAGAGCGGTCGGCCGCGACGAGTTCGCCGGTCTGGGCGATCGCGTTGATGCCGCCGAGGAAGTAGTCGGCGGTCTGAGACTCGCGGCGGGCCGCCTGCCGTTTCGCGTCGTCGTCGATGCTCCAGATCTCGTCGGCCAGACTCTCCCACTCGTGGTCGCCCGCCGAGAGGTAGTCGTCGAAGCCAATCTCCTCGAGCGTCGTGGAGTGGCCGTTCATCACCGACGCGCCGGCGGGGATCTGCGACTGGATCGTTTCGAGGGCCTCCGCGGCCGAGTCGGCCACGACGACGTCGAAGCCGTTCGCCTCGAGGTTCTCGACGGTCGCCTCGATGGCCTCGTCGGGTGGCAGGTCGTCGAGCGTCGCGTCGATCTCGGCGTCGTCTACGTAGTCCGATTTTTGTTGGGACATCTGCTGTTGCCGTACGTTGGTTGGGGCCGAGATCACCGTAAGTGTTCGCGGATACCGGTGTTAGCTGATTACACTGGTGTTACTCCCGCCGCTCGGCGAACTGGTCTCGCCGTCGGAGAATCGCCCCTCGTCGCTCGTGACTCCCCCTTGTTCCGCGAGCCAAACGACTAACACGTCGCCCGTGGTCGACGACGTATGCGGGACTTTCACGTCCACTCGAACTACTCGGACGGCGAGTTCCTCCGGTCGATGGTCCGAGCGGCCGAGGCAGCCGGTCTCGAGGGCGTCGGCTTCGCCGACCACTGCAACGTGGCCTCGCGCGAGCGGCCCGAGTCGATGCGAGGGGTCTACGGCTTCAACCTCGATCTCACCTACGAGCGCCGCCGTCGGGGGATCGAGCGGTTACGGAGCGACTTCGACCTCGAGATCTACGACGCCGTCGAGATGGACTACGATCCGCGCGACGAGGCGGCCATCGACGCCTTCCTTTCGGAGGCGGGTTTCGAGTACGCGGTCGGCAGCGTCCACGACGTCGACGGACACAACGTCCAGGTCGCGTCCCACTTCGCGGCGATGTCCGACGCCGAACGCGACGCAGTCGTCGACGAGTACTTCGATCGGCTGGTCGCGCTCGTCGAGTCGGAACTGTTCGACATCGCGGCCCACGTCGACCTGCTCGAGCGGACGCCGCCGCTGCGGGGGCGGGCGACCGAGGGTCACTACCGGCGCGTGGCGCGGGCGCTCGCCGACTCGCCGACGGTGCCGGAGGTAAACGCCGGCCGGGCGCTTTCCGACGCCGGCGTCGTTCACCCGGCCGAGCGGTTCCTCGAGGTCCTTCGCGACCACGACGTGACCGTCACCGTCGGCACCGACTCCCACCGCCCCGACGAACTCCCCGATCGGGCCGCCTTCCTCGAGGACTTCCTCGACGAGTGGGGGCTCGAGGCGGTCGACCCGGACGGGATCGCGGGCGGGCCGTGAGCCGCCCCGTTCGCAGCAACTCCGAGAAACCTGACAGTCGTTCCCGATCGAATGTGACGGGCGGGGACGAGTTCGGGGCTATCATAATGATCGATCACACATATTCTTCAATGGATGTCCATTCTTCACGAAAGATCCTTGGTAATCTATAGCAAAGTCTTTAGGTCGCGTAGAGCAAACTCGAGCGTACGGTCGACCGTCGGCCACTGATCCACTATGAGCGACGACGAACTCATCTGGCGAATCGCAGGCGGTTCCGGCGACGGGATCGACTCGACGAGCCAGAACTTCGCCAAGGCGCTGATGCGCTCGGGGCTCGACGTATTTACCCATCGGCACTACCCGTCGCGGATTCGCGGCGGCCACACCTACGTCGAGATCCGGGCCGCGGACCACGAGGTACAGTCACGCGGCGACGGCTACAACTTCCTGCTCTCGCTGGGCGACTCCTTCGCCCGCAACCCGCAGGAAGAGGCCTACTACGGCAACGAGGAGATCAAGCCGCTCTCGGAGAACTTAGACGAGCTTCGCGAGGGCGGGATCATCGTCTACGACGAGGGCCTCATCAGCGAGGAAGACGTCGAAGCGATCGACCTCCACGAGCGTGCCGCGGAAAACGATTGGCACGTCTTCCCGATGGACCTGCGCGGACTCGCGCGGGAACACGGCCGCGAGGTCATGCGCAACACCGCCGGCGTCGGCGTCACCGCCGCCCTGCTGGACATGGACCTCGAGCACATCGAGGACCTGATGTCCGACGCGATGGGCGGGGACGTTCTCGAGGCGAACCTCGAGATCCTCCACGAGGCCTACGAGACGACGCGGGAGGAGTACGAGTTCGAACACGACCTCCGTGCCCCCGACGGCTCTCACGACGCCGAGCAGGCGCTGCTGTCGGGTTCGAACGCGATCGCCTACGGCGCGATCGACGCCGGCTGTCGGTTCATCGCCGGCTATCCGATGACGCCGTGGACGGACGTGTTCACGATCCTCACGCAGAACTTCCCCGACATGGGCGGGGTCTCCGAGCAGGTCGAGGACGAGATCGCCGCGGCCGCGCTGGCCGTCGGCGCGAGCCACGCCGGCGTCAAGGCCATGTCCGGCTCCTCCGGCGGCGGCTTCGCGCTGATGAGCGAACCGCTCGGGCTCGCCGAGATGACCGAGACGCCGGTCGTCCTCGTCGAGTCGATGCGGGCCGGCCCCTCGACCGGGATGCCGACCAAGCCCGAACAGGCCGACCTCGAACACGTCCTCTACACGAGCCAGGGCGACTCCCAGCGGGTCGTCTTCGCGCCCGGCACCATCGAGGAGGCCTACGAACAGACCCGGTTGGCCTTCGACATCGCCTGGGACTACCAGATCCCGGCGATCGTCATCTACGACCAGAAACTCTCCGGCGAGAACACCAACGTCGACGTCGACTTCTTCGACCGCGAGGTGTCGCCGGATCTGGGCTCGACGCTGACCGAGGACGAACTCCGGGAGGCCGCCCACGACAACTCCGGGAAGTTCAAGCGGTTCGACTACGAGAACGCCGAAAACGGCGTCGCATCGCGGTCGATCCCCGGCCAGAAGGGCGGGCGTTTCCTCGCGACCGGCAACGAACACAGCCCGGTCGGCCACATCAGCGAGGACCCCGACAACCGCGTCGCCCAGATGGACCGCCGCCTCGAGAAACTCGAGTCCATCCGCGCTGAACTCGACGAAGAGCGTGAGTCCACCCAGACCTACTTCGGCGACGAGACGGCCGACTACGGCGTCATCACGTGGGGCTCCTCACAGGGTGCGGTCGAGGAGGCCATCGAGCGGCTCAACGCGAACGGCCACTCGGTAAAGGGGCTCAGCGTCTCCGACATGATGCCGTTCCCCGAGCAAGAGGTGACCGAGTTCCTCGAGAGCGTCGACGAGGCGATGGTCGTCGAGATGAACGCCACGGCGCAGTTCCGCGGCCTGCTCCAGAAGGAACTGGGCCGGTTCGGCGAGAAGCTCACGAGCCTACTGAAGTACAACGGCAACCCCTTCGAGCCCGCGGAGATCGTCGAGGGCTACGAGGTCAACGTCGCCGAGGAGGACCGCGAGCCGACCGCACAGGTACGAATCGAACCCGCTGCAGGTGACTGACAATGAGCGCATTCAACGCGATCGGTGAGGAGCGAGAGATCGACCGGGACGAGTTCACCCCCGGTGTCGAACCGCAGCCGACGTGGTGTCCGGGCTGTGGCGACTTCGGCGTCCTGAAGTCCCTGAAACAGGCGCTGCCGGAGGTCGGCAAGACCCCCGAGGAAGTGCTGACCGTCACCGGGATCGGCTGTTCGGGCAAGCTGAACAGCTACCTCGACACGTACGGCTTCCACACCATCCACGGCCGCTCGCTGCCGGTCGCCCGCGCGGCCAAGCTGGCGAATCCGGAACTCGAGGTCATCGCCGCCGGCGGTGACGGCGACGGCTACGGGATCGGCGGCAACCACTTCATCCACACGGCCCGGGAGAACCACGACATGACCTACATCGTGTTCAACAACGAGATCTTCGGGCTGACGAAGGGCCAGACCTCGCCGACGAGCCCGAAGGGTCACAAGTCGAAAACCCAGCCCTCGGGCAGCGCGAAGACGCCGATCCGGCCGCTCTCGCAGTCGCTGACCGCCGGCGCGAGCTACGTTGCCCGCACCGCCGCGGTCAACCCCAACCAGGCGAAAGAGATCATCGCCGAGGCCATCGAACACGACGGCTTCGCCCACGTCGACTTCCTGACCCAGTGTCCGACCTGGAACAAGGACGCCCGCCAGTACGTCCCCTACATCGACGTCCAGGAATCCGACGACTACGAGTTCGACGTCACCGACCGCGCGGAAGCCGCCGAGATGATGCGCGAGACCGAGGACGTCTTAAACGAGGGGACCGTCCTCACGGGCCGGTATTACGTCGACGAGGACCGGCCGTCCTACACCGAGGAGAAGGCGGCCGTCGGCGAGTTGCCCGACCAGCCGCTCGCGGAACGGTACTTCGACGACGACGCCGAGTGGGAACGCAGCTACGACCTCCTCGAGCGCCACACCTGAGGACGGGGACGAGCACCCCGCGGACCGACCGGGTCCCCGTTTTGTTTTCTTCGCGAGAGTCGTCGGCGTAAGGCCGTCTCCGCCGGTCTCAGTCGCCGCCGGCACCGAACCCGCCGGCGAACAGCTTCGAGACGTAGCTCAGTACCAACAGGGCGACGATGAGGCCGGCGAGCAGGCGCGAATCGAAGCCGTACAGCGCTTCGCGGACGCCGTAGCCGACGACCAGGATCCCCATCAGCAGTGCCGTCCCGCCGGCCCACCGCGAGGCGTACGCGGGATCGACCGATTCGTCGTAGTTAGCGTGGAGGTCCACCCGCCCGCGAACGGCGATGAGCCACGCCAGGCCGAGGATCGCGAGCCCACAGCCGATCCAGACGACGCCGCTGATGAGAGTCGGAGCGACCACGATGGTCGCTTTGGGCCGACCGCGGGAATAAATCACGCGGTTCCGGGCCTCGAGGCGGCCGTCTCACCGCGTCTTCCGTTCGGATATACGTCGTTTTCGTATACAAAAGATATTTTTCCGCCGGAGCAAAACGTACGCTCATGAGTACGCAGGCGACGGAAGATCGTATCCTCGAGGTCCTCGAGGAGGACGCTCAGGCGTCCTACGCAGAGATCGCCGATCGGGCGAACGTCTCGAAGCCCACGGTACGAAAGTACATCAACCAACTCGAGGAGGAGGGGGTGATCGTCGGCTACTCGGCCGACATCGATCCGAAGAAGCTCTCGAGCCAGACGATCGCGATGGTCGGACTCGACGTGGCCAGCGAACGCTACGTCGAAGCGACGAAGGCGATCAAGGATCTCGAGGAGGTCGAGGCGCTGTACAGTTCGAGTGGCGACCACATGCTGATGGCCGAGGTGCGCGCCGAGGACGGCGACGCCTTAGGCGAGATCATCTCCGAGGACCTCCTCGAGATCGACGGCGTGACCGCGGCCCATCCCTCGTTTCTTCAGGAGCGTCTCAAGTAACGCGCGTCGCCGTTCGTCGCCGGTCGTTGGGACCGACGTTTTCCCCGTGGCCGCCCTAGTAGTCACCGAGCGATGCCTACCTACGAACGCGAGACGACCGTTCGATCGCCCTTCGAGGACGTCTGGGCCTTCCACTCGCAGATCTCCGGCCTCGAGGAGCTGACGCCCGACTGGATGAACCTGCGCGTCGAGCGCGTGATCGGGCCCGACGGGGAACCGGACCCGAACGTCCTCGAGCCCGGCTCCGAGATCGCGCTCTCGATGCGTCCCGTCGGCGTCGGGCCGCGCCAGCACTGGACGTCGGTGATCACGGCGCGCGAGCGCGAGGACGGCTCGGCGTACTTCCGGGACGAGATGGTCCACGGCCCCTTCGACCGCTGGGAACACACCCACTCGTTCTACGCCGACGGCCGTCGAACCCGGATCCGGGACCGGGTCACCTACGAACTCCCGCTTGGCGGCCTCGGGGACGCGATCGGGCCGCTCTCGAATCTGGGTTTCGAGGCCATGTTCCGGACGCGCCATCGGCTGGCGAAGGCTCGGCTCGAGTGAGCGAGCCACGGTCGGATTCGACACCCGAACCAGTCCCGTTTTGCCCGTCGCCGGCGTACCGGGGAGTATGACCGACGAGGGGGTCGACCGGCGGCGATTCATCGGCGCGCTCGCGGCGGGAGCAGGCGCTGGCATCGCGGGCTGTCTCGGCGGGAACGACGCCGACGACGGCGCCGGCTCCCCCGCGCAGGTGTACGAACCCTCGCTCGAGGGCATCGAGGACGGGCCGTTCGAGTACCCCGAGGGGATGTCCTGTGCGGTCTGTGGGATGACCGCCGCGGACTTTCCCGAATCGAGCCAACTCCGCCACGAGAACGGGCAGGCGGCCGTGTTCGAGTCGCCGGGGTGTCTGTTCACGTACGTGGTCTCGTCGACGCCGGACTCGCCGATCGACGGCGCGTGGACGGTCGATCGCAAAACCGGCGAGCAGATCGACGCGACCGAGGCCCACTACGTCCTCATCACCGACGAGCGGGCGGTCGACGATCCGATGGGAATCGACCCCAAAGCGTTCGCCGACCGCGAGGACGCCCTGGGCTACCTCGAGGCGTGGGAGGCCGAGGACCTCTCGCCCGAGGACGACATCATCACCGGACTCGAGCCGGTCGACCGCGAGATCGCGGCGATCTACCGCCCGTATAGGGTACCAAACGAGTAGTCCGTGTTTGCGACGCGACCGGTTCCGGAAGCCGTTTGTGGGGTCGCACGGGAGCAGTTGACGTGCGCGTCGATCGCGATCCGACACCGCTGCTCGCCCTCGGAGTCGCGGTAGCCGCGACGAGTACCAGCGCGGTCCTCGTCCGCTGGAGTGCGGCCCCGAGTTCGGTCGCGGCGTTCTACCGCGTTCTCTTCACGACGGTCCTGGTCGTGCCCGTCGCCGCGACCCGCCACCGCGGGGCATTCGCGCGACTCTCCGCCCGGGACCTCGCGGGCGCGATCGTCGCCGGCATCGCGCTGGCGATCCACTTTGCCGCGTGGTTCGAGAGCCTCGCACACACCAGCGTCGCCGCCAGCGTCACGCTCGTCCAGAGCCAGCCGGTCTTCGTCGCGCTGGGGGCGTGGCTGGTCCTCGGCGAGCGACTCACGCGAGCGACGGCCGCCGGAATCGCCGTCGCGCTCGCGGGGGCGACGGCGATGTCGCTCGGCGACGCCGGCGGGTCGGCCCTCTCCGGAACGACGACGTACGGCAACGCCCTCGCACTGCTCGGCGCGGTGACCGTCGCCGGCTACGTGCTGGCCGGCCGCTCGATCCGCCAGCGGGTCCCGCTCTTTCCCTACGTCACCGTCGTCTACGGGGTCTGTGCAGTCGCGCTCTTCGCCCTCGTGGGCGTGCAGGGCCACGCCTACGTCGGCTATCCGCCCCGCGAGTGGGGACTCTTTCTCGCGCTGGCCGTCGGCCCCGGCCTTCTCGGCCACACGGTGAGCAACTGGGCGCTTGCCCACCTCGAGTCGGTCGTCGTCAGCGTCGCCTGGCTCGGCGAACCGGTCGGTGCGACGCTGCTCGCGCTCGCCCTGCTGGGTGAGGTCCCGGCCCCGGTCACGATTGCCGGGGGCCTCGTCGTGATCGCCGGCGTCGCGGTGACGGCGCTCGAGCGGGACCGGCGCGCCGATGCGGCGGGCTGAAGCTGGCGTGAATTCGAACCCGCCAGCGCCGCGACTACTGCTGTCGGCGGCCCCGCGTCGCGATTCGATCGGTCTGCGAAGACTGTGACCGACCGCTCGTCGAACTGGCCGTCGCCGAATCGGCGGCCCACCCGTGGCTCGAGGTGGCCGGCGTCGCGCTCGCGGACGAGTCGCCGTCCGACTCGTAAGCCCGTTCACACGCCGTTTCAGTCGTCGTCGGCCGCCGAATCGGCGGTCTCGCCGAGCGGTTCGATGTCGACGTCGATCTCCGCGGCCGCGGCCTTGTACTCGGGGATCTTCGCGCGCTCGTCGAGGACGTGATTCGTCAGCTTGTTCGCCGACGCGGCGGCGAAATGCGGCGTCGTCCAGACGACGCCCTCCTTGGTGTCGTCGGTGACGCGGGCCTCGAGCGTGATCTCTCCCCGCCGGGAGCGCAGGCGGACGTACTCGCCGTCCTCGATGCCGTACCGCTCTGCGTCCGCGGGGTGAACGTCCACGAAGTTCTCCGGCGTCTGCTTGTTCAGCGTCGGCGAGCGGGTACTCATCGTCCCGGTGTTGTAGTGTTCCTCGAGGCGGGCGGTCGTGAGGATCAGCGGGTACTCGTCGTCGGGAGTCTCCGCGGGCGGGGTGTGTTCGACGCCCTCGATGTGGCCCCGGCCGCTTTCGGTCTCGAACTCGTCCTCGTAGAGGAACGGGTCGCCCTCGTCGCCGGGCTCGTAGCAGGGCCAGTGCAGTCCCTCCTCGCCGAGCAGGTCGTAGGTCATCCCGTGGTAGCTGGGACAGACCTGCCGGAGTTCCTCGAAGATCGCCTCGGGATCGTCGAAGTCAAAGCCCGCATCGAACAGCCGCGTCCCGATCTCGGTCAGGATCTCCCGGTCGTGTCTCGTGTTCTCGTGGACCCGTCCGACGCCGCGCATCCGCTGGACCCGCCGGTCGGTGTTGGTGACGGTCCCGCCGCGTTCCGCCCACGTCGTCGCCGGGAGGATCACGTCGGCGTAGTCCGCCGTCTCGGTGTGGAAGATGTCCTGGACGACGGTGAACTCGAGGTCCCCCAACCGCTCGGCGACGGCGTTGGCGTCGGGCTCGCTCATGACGGGGTTCTCGCCCATGACGTAGAGGCCCTTGATCGAGTCGCCCGCCTCGTAGGAAATCTCGACGTTCGTCAGCCCGGGCTCGTCGGGGATCTCGAAGCCCCAGACGTCTTCGACCGACTCGCGGGCCTCGTCGTCGTCGACCAGCTGGTAGCCCGGCAAGACGTTGGGCATCGCGCCGACGTCACAGGTCCCCTGGACGTTGTTCTGGCCCCGCAGCGGGTTGACGCCGGTCCCGGGCCGCCCGAGGTTGCCGGTGAGCAGCGCCAGATTGATCTCGTTTTGCACGTTGTCGACGCCGCAGGCGTGCTGGCTCATCCCCATCCCGGTGAAGATGGCCGCGTTGTCGGCCGTCGCGTACTTCTCGGCGGCCAGTTCGATCGCCTCGAGCTGGACGCCACACTCCTCGGCCGCGGCGTCTTTGTCGAAGCCCTCGAGCGTCGCTTGCAGGTCCGCGAACCCCTCGGTCCGCTCGTCGACGAACGCCTCGTCGATCCAGCCGTCCTCGGGGCGTTCCTCGTGATGCTCGAGGATCGTCTTCAGGACGATATTGAGCAACGGGATGTCGGTGCCGGGGTTCAACTGGAGGTGCTGGTGGCGCTCCGTGTCGTCAATCTGGAACGACCGCGTCGTCTTGTTCGCGTGGGGGTCGACTTGGACGACCGTCGCGCCCTCCAGCACCGCCTGCCGGAAGTACTGGCTGTTGGCGATTGGGTGTTGCTCGCCCGGATTGGCCCCCTGGATCCAGAACAGGTCACACTCCTCGCGGAGGTCGCGCATGCTGTTTGTCATCGCCCCCGCGCCGAGGCTGGTCCGCAGCGCCCAGACCGTCGAGGCGTGGCACATCCGCGTGCAGTTGTCGACGTTGTTGGTGCCGTACCGGCGGGCCAGCTTCTGGAGGAGGTAGTTCTCCTCGTTCATCACCTTCGAGGAGCCGAAAAACCCCATCGCGTCCGGGCCGTACGCCTCGCGGATCCGCTCGAGTTCGTCGACGACGTACTCGTAGGCCTCCTCCCAGGAGGCCTCGCGGAACTCGCCGTCCTCCTTGATCCGCGGCTCGGTGAGCCGGTCCTCGTGGTTGACCACCTCCGTCGCCGCGCCGCCTTTGATGCAGATCCGGCCCTCGTTGACCGGTGCCTCGCCCCAGGGCATGAACCGGACGTCGCCGGGCTCCTCGCCCGGCTGTACGTTGATCCCGCAGCCGACGCCGCAGTACGGACAGATCGTCTTGACTGGTTCCTGTTGATCGCTGGCCATCGTGGGTACACCCGTTGGCCGACCAGTCCACACCCACGTGCATGACACTTTCTACCATTCAGGTGGTATGTGACTACTGATCGATAGTAGCGGCCGTTCGGTATTCGAACTGCCAGTGAAATCCGACCCAGTACAGCGACGTGTTCCCGAGATGCCCCCTCGTTCACAGGCGGTACGAGGCGGATGCCCCGACCCTTGAGACGAGGACTTCGAGTTTCGGATGGCCCACCTGCAGTACCGCGACGGTGACTGGAATCTCCACGCTTCGATGCAGAAGGTCGAAGCAGACGAGGAATCGTCCGAATCCGAGTCCAAGCACAGAACAGTCCTTGATGTGGATTTGGGCGTCAACAACCTCGCGGTCGCTTCGACGGGGCGATTTTGGTCGGCAAACGAGTTTAACCACTGCCGTCGCAGCTCGAAGAGAATCACCGGACAGAGACGACTCTGATCGATCAACGGGACACGCCATTTATTATCGCGCCCTCGCTTTGATGACGTATGACCGTCTACGAGAGCGACCTTCCCGGCGTCGGAAAAAAGTTCGAAATCGAACTCGATGACGGGGAGCGCCTCGTCATCGTGACACACAACACGGGGAAACGGGAGGTGTACCTGAAAGCGGACGCGGACGCGGACAGCGAGAAGGTGTTCGAGGCGTCGGATCGCCTGGCCCGAAAGATCGGCACGATTCTGGAAGGGGCGTACTTCCAGCCGGTCCAGGCCGAACAGGTGGAGACGATGCTCGCCGACGACACCTACCTCGAGTGGTACGGCGTCTCCGAGACCGCCGAGGTCGCCGGCCAGACCCTCGCTGAGGCGAACATCCGCGACGAGACCGGCGTCTCCGTCGTCGCCATTCAGCGCGGCGAGGAGTTGATTTCGCCGCCGACGCCGGAGACGGTCCTCGAGGTGGGTGATACGCTGGTCGTCATCGGTGACCGCGAGGACTGCGCCCAGTTCGAGGAACTGCTCGGGGCCGGACTCGACGAGTGAGCGCGACGACCCTTCCCGCGCGAGGTGAGCGCTAGTGGCGACCGAAACGGCGCTCGTCGACGTCGGCATCCTCTTTACCGCGGTCGCGCTCGCTGGCGTCTGCTCGAGTCGAATCGATCAGTCGGTCATCCCGTTTTATATCATCGTCGGCATCTTGGTGGGATCGAACGTACTGGGGGAACTCCCCGCGCTCGCCGGCAGCGAGGTCGGGATCGGTGGGGTCGCCGTCACTGTTCCCGAGGTCACTGTCGGGGGCGTCGATCTCCTGAGCGCGGTCGGTGGACTCGCACTCGGCGAAACCGACTTCATCGTCGTCGGCGCGGAGATCGGGATCGTCCTCCTCCTGTTCTTCCTCGGTCTCGAGTTCAATTTGAGCCGGTTGATCGCGAGCAAGGACCGGATTGGCAAAGCGGGGGCCGTCGATCTCGTCACCAACTTCGGTATCGGTTTGGTGTTCGGCTATCTCGTCTTCGGAACCTTCCTCGCGGCCTTCCTGACGGCGGGCATCGTCTACATCTCCTCGAGTGCGATCATCACCAAATCGCTGCTCGATCTGGGCTGGATCGCCAACGACGAGTCCGAACCGATGCTCGGCACGCTCGTCTTCGAGGATCTGTTCATTGCCGTCTATCTGGCGATCGCGTCCGCACTGGTACTGGGCGGCGGTGACATCGGGGAAGCCGCGGGACAGATCGGGATCGCGATCGCGGTCATCGTCGCCCTGCTCGGGCTCGTCACCTACGGCACCGGCTTCTTCCAGCGGTTCCTCGAGGTCGACAGCAACGAGTTCCTCGTCGTCCGCGCGCTCGGCGTCACGATCCTTGTGGCCGGTATCGCGTACGCGCTGGGGGTCAGCGAGGCCGTCGCCGCTTTCTTCGTCGGGATGGCCTTCTCCGCGACCGATCACGTCCACGACCTAGAGCAGCTGCTCGAGCCGCTGCGAGACGCGTTCGCAGCGATCTTCTTCTTCTGGATCGGGCTCGTCACCGATCCGGGACTGTTCACGCTCTCGATTCTCGGGATGATCGTCGCCGCCGTGATCGTGACGACGCCGACGAAGGTCGTGAGCGGCTACCTCGGTGGACGGCTGTACGGCCTCGACGATCGCCGATCGCTCCGGGTCGGCTTCGGAATGACGACCCGCGGCGAGTTCTCGCTGATCATCGCGAGCCTTGCGCTCTCCGGGGCCGGAAACAGCATGGCAACGGAGACGGCTCAGACCATCTACGCCTTTACTGTCGGCTACGTCCTCGTTATGAGCATTCTTGGCACCTCGCTTATGCAGTACTCGAGCCGGATTGAACCCATCGCCATCTCGCTGTTCGAACGGGCCCGCAGCGAAACGACACGGCCGACCGATCGATGAGAGTCGATCGACGATCTCGAGGGTGCAGTAAGGACGGCCACCGCTGTTACCGGCGGCATCGGCGAGCGTCGCAGACGCTCGTTTATCGCCTTCCGTTCACGCAGACGTACGTACCGGTCGGTACCGTTCTATCGTGGAGAAATCGAACCCCGGTCCACCAACGCGCGGCGGTCCCGTCTCGAGACCACCGGGGCAACGCCTACGGGCCACCGTATCAAACGCGTTCACGATGGACCTCACCGCCTCGCTCGTCGCCGCGAGGGCCCGCGAGTACCGCGAGCGGGAGCCGCTGTACGCCGTCGAGGCCGAACAGCTCGAGACGCTGCCGGCCGCCTTCGCGGCCGGCGAGTACGGCCGCCGAGACGCGGTCTGGGTCGTCCGGTGGTACTACCGGCGCTTTCTCGGCGACTACCCCGACGCCGACCGCCGCGCGGCCGAGGATCGCTTCCGGGACAACGACTTCGACGCCGTCCGCGACGCCATCGCCGACGCCGTCGCGGCGCGTGACGCCGTGGCGGCGGTCGACGCGCTGACCCACCTCGAGGCCGTCGACGTCCCCGTCGCCGCGGCGTTTTGTATGTTTCTCGACCCGGACGAGTACGTCGCCGTCGGTCCCCGCGAGTGGGCGACGCTCCGCGAGGCCGGCGAACTCGAGCGGCCCTACCCCGATCCGCCGTCGGTGGCCGACTACGAACGCTACCGCGAGCGCTGCCGGACCCTCGCCGAGCGGTTCGACTGCGACCTCTGGACGCTGTACCGCGCGCTCTGGCGGCTCGCCGACTGAGTACCGACTCCGTCTCGACCGCCCTGCCCCAGCCCCCGTCACTGGGATCGTTCCCGTCGGCGGGGCACTTTTGCCATCGCTGGACGAACGCTCGGCTATGTCCCTCGAGTCCGACCGGTCGACCGTCGTCCTCGCGGGCGGGGGCTCGACCCGCTTCGGCGACGCGGACAAGGCCGTCGCCGACCTCGCGGGCACGCCGATGCTCCGCCGGGTGGTCGACCGCCTCGAGCCGGTCGTCGACGAGGTCGTCGTCAACTGCCGCGAGGAACAGGTGCCGGCGATCGAGGACGCGCTCGCGGGCGGCCCCGAGGCGACGGTCGCCGTCGACCCGGTCCCGGACCGCGGCCCGATGGCGGGCATCATGACCGGCCTCCGGGACGCGACCGGGAAGTACGCCGCCGTCGTCGCCTGCGACATGCCCTTCGTCGACCCGGCGCTGATCGCCCGCCTCTTCGAGCAGGCCGCCGGCCGCGAGGCCGCGGTGCCCCGCGTCGACGACCAGTGGTTTCAGACCACGCAGGCCGTCTACCGAACCGATCCGATGATCGCCGCCTGCGAGCGCGCCCTGGAGCGGGGCGACCGCCGGATCGTCGAACCGCTGTCGGACCTCGACTACGCCGTCGTCGACGAGGACGAGGTCCGCGAGTACGCGTCGCTCGAGACCTTCGAGAACGTAAACACCCGCGAGGAGTTCGACGCGGCGGCCGAGCGGCTCGCGGCCAACACCTGATCAGCGCTCGAGGACGTCGACGATCGGCTCGTCGTCGATCATCCGCGCCAGGACGACCCGGGAGACGGCCGGCGCTCGCTCGAGCAGCTCCCGGCCGATCGCCGTGGCGGTCTCGCGCAGTTCCGGCCCGTCGACCTTGTTGAGCAGCGGGACGACCGTCGAACCCTCGGGGACGCCTCGCAGCCCGCCGCGGTCGCTCGCGAGGACCCGGGCCACGTCGACGGGGCGGATCGCGTCGCCGCGATCGAGGCCGGTGATCGCGGCCACCCGCTCGGGCCGGTGGACCGTCCCGGTCGCGAGCGGTTCTCCGACGGCCCGGACGCTCGCGATCGGAACCACGGTGTCGACGCTCGCGGGGAGCTGGGGCTCGCGGTCGTTCGGGGCCTTGAACTCCCGGGTCCGCGCGCCGTCGGCCTTGACGAGGACGAGGTCGGCAGCGTCGGCCGCCGCGAGGTCGTCGACGACCGCGGGATCGTAGCCCGCGTAGCGGTCCTCGCCCTCCCGTTCGGCGACGACCCCGATCGGCCACGATTTGGCGCGCTCGAGCGCCGCTGCGGGGTCGTCCGTGACGGTGACGCGCTCGACGCGGCGGTCGAAGATGGGGATCCGGACCGTCGCGGTCACGGCCGTCCGGAGCGACCGCTCGCGGGCGGCTCGGGCCGCCAGCGCGTACAGCGTCGTCTTCTTTCCGCCCGCGCCGACGACCGCGACGAGGCCGGACTCCGCCCGGAGCGCCTCGAGGGGATCCATACCGGGGGTACGACGGACGCCGGCTAATCGTTTGGGTCCGGGGTGGTGCGCCGAGCGGCGGGCCCTACGACCCTTTATCGGTCACCCGTGCCTGCGCCGGCGTCGCAGCCGCCTGCGGGCGGATCGCCGCTGCTCGCGCTTTTAACACCGGCCAGTTCGTATGGGTGTCCATGACACTGTCCGACGCGAGCGGCCGCGACCCGGCGTTCCGATTCGACTACCAGCCTCCGACGATCCGGTTCGGATCCGGCTGCGTCGACGACCTCGCGGCCGAACTCGAGGCGCTGGGCCTCGAGCGGGCGCTGGTCGTCTGTGGCTCGACCGTCGGGAGTACGCCCGCGGTCATCGACCCCGTCAGGGAGGGGCTCGGCGACCGACTGGCGGGTGTCTTCGCCGAGACGACGCCGGAAAAGCGGCTCGCGACGGCCCTCGAGGGACGCGAGCGACTGCGGGCCGCGGACGCCGACGCGCTCGTGGCGCTGGGCGGCGGCAGCAGCCTCGACGTGGCGACGGTTAGCAGCGTTCTCGCCGCCGGCGATCGCTCGCACGCGGACGTGGCGGCCGAGTTCGCCGAGACGGGGACGATCGCGGTGCCCGACGAGGGGCTGGTACCGATCGTCACGGTCCCGACCACGCTGGCCGGGGCCGACCTCTCGATGGTCGCGGGCGTCACCGCCGCGTCCGACTCGAGTCCGGTCGACGAGGAGATCGGCGGCGGGCTCTCGGATCCCGATCTGATGCCCGCGGCGGCGGTCTACGACCCGGAACTGGTCGCGACCACGCCCGACTCGATCCTGGCCGGCTCGGCCATGAACGGCTTCGATAAGGGGCTCGAGACGCTGTACGCGAGCAACGCGACCCCGATTACCGATGCGACGGCCCAGCGCGGCCTCGAGACGCTTGCGGCCGGTCTCCGGGCGTTCGGCGACGGCGACCGGTCGGTCGAGACGTTCGAGACGGTTCTCGAGGGGATCGTCCTCGTCCAGTACGGTATCTCCCGGCCCGGCGAGACGACGGCCTCGATCGTCCACGCCTTCGGCCACGCCCTCACCCGGACCCACGCGGTCCAGCAGGGCGCGGCCCACGGCGTCGTCGTCCCACACGTCCTCGCGTACATCTTCGAACAGGACGGGGTCGACGCGCGGGCTGACATGCTCGCGGCCGCACTCGGTGTCGACGACACGGCGGACCGCGAGGCCGCGGTCGTCGAGGCAGTCACCGAGATCCGGGACGCGCTCGAGTTGCCCGCGCGGCTCCGGGACGTCGACGGTCCCGAGCCCGAGGAGTTCACGGCGATCGCCGAAGCGGTGCTCGCGGACCCGTTCATGGCCAACGCACCGCCGGGACTCGAGCCGACCGTCGAGGAAATCGAGGGCATCCTCGAGGCGGCGTGGTAGAGCGGTCTCAGCCGTTGGCTTCGCTCCCCTGGCCGTCGACGGCCGTCGGCGGTTCGACGCCGCGGCGGGGCGGCTCGAAGCCGCGGTGGAACGGCGAGGCCAGTCTGACGAGATAGATCGACAGGACCGTACATCCCGCGGCGAGGAGCAGGGTGACGAACGGGTCGGCCAGTTGGACGATCTCGAGGAGATCGAGTCCGATCCCGCCGACCAGAAGCGAGAGGAGTTGACTGGCGGGTGCCCAGTCGGGAAGTCGGTCGGTGACGCGGTCCCGATAGGGGGTCGTGTAGGCGAATCCGCAGGACGCACCGAGCAACACCGCGGGCCAGTAGTCGACGACGGCGGGCAGTCCGATATAGAAATCGGCGGCCCAGGCGTACAGCGGCAGTCCGACGAGCAACGCCACGAACTCGCCGCGACGGCCCTCGGGAACCTGCCAGTCCCCGTCGTCGTCCCGGAACCACTCGCGGAGCCGTTCCCGCCGTGCCATCGACCGTTCGATTCACCGCAATCGACTGTGAACCTTTCTATCACGCCTCGTCGGCGTAGGACGGCCGCTCGGCGTACGCGATCGGGTCGCGAACGCCGATGTTCTGGAACGCCTGGAGCCGGAACGCGCAAGCGTCACAGGTGCCACAGGCGGGTTCGTTCTCCCGGTAGCAGCTCCAGGTGTGTTCGTAGGGGACCTCGAGTTCGACGCCGCGCTCGGCGATGTCGGTCTTCGAGTGCTCGACGAACGGCGCTTCGACCGAGATCTCGGTCTCGGGTTTGGTCCCGATGTCGACCACGTCCTCGAACGCCTCGAAGAACGCGGGGCGGCAGTCGGGATACCCCGAGAAGTCCTCGCTGTGGGCCCCGATGAAGACCGCCTCGCAGTCGTTGGCCTCGGCGTAGGAGACGGCCATCGCGAGCAGGTTGGCGTTCCGGAAGGGAACGTAGGAGGTCGGGATCTCGTCGCTCTCCATGTCGGCATCCGCGACCGCCATCTCGTCGTCGGTGAGACTCGAGGCACCGATCGCCGCGAGGTGGTCGGTCTCGAGTCGCAGGAAGTCGGCCGCGTCGAACTCGTCGGCCAGCCGGCGGGCACACTCGAGTTCCCGATCTTCAGTACGCTGGCCGTAGGAGGTATGCAGGGCGTAGATCTCGTAGCCCCGGTCGCGGGCGACGGCGGCGGCGGTGGCGCTGTCCATCCCCCCCGAGAGGAGGACAACGGCGCGTTTTGCTGACGGTTCGTCGGTCGTGGTGTGGGTATCGTCGGTCATGCGTGTCTCGAGCGGTCGATCGGTCGGCGTTACGTCTCGGGGGCGTCGTTCCAGAGGTCGACGTGGAGTCGGGGCGTGTACCGAAAGCCGTACTCCATCGCGAGGTCGGCGACCCGGGTTCGGGTCTCCGCGAGGCGCTCGCGGGTCGCGCCTTCGGGCATCAGGAGGACGTCGTCGTCGCCGATCGGCACGTCGGCGGCGTCGCGGAGGTCGCCGAGTAGTTCGAGGATCTCCGGCATGTCGTCGCCGTCGGTCACGACGAACTTCAGCTGGACATCGTAGGCCTCCACGAGTCTGGCGAGCGCGTCCATATCGATCCGGTCGCGTTCGTGGCGCTGCTCCCACTCGTCCGCGTCGGCGTCCGCCGGCGCGCGCTCCGGCGTCGGCGTACTGCTCGCGAGCTTCGGGCTGATCGAGGCGAGGTCGATCGGCGCGTCCCGGTAGATCGTCCCGTTGGTCTCGACCGTGGTGTGATACCCCCGCTCGGCGAGGGCCTCGAGCAGGTCGACGCTCTCCGCGTGAAGCAGCGGTTCGCCGCCGGTCAGGACGACGTGTTCGGCGTCGCGAGCCTCGATCTCGGCGAGGAGCTCCTCGAGACCGAGCCACGCGTGGGTGGGCTCCCAGGAGGTGTGATAGGAGTCACAGAACCAACACCGGAGGTTACAGCCGCTCGTGCGGACGAACGTCGACGGGACGCCGGCGAGGGTGCCCTCCCCCTGCAGGGAGTGAAACAGCTCGTTGATCGGCAGGCCGTCCGGCGTCTCTTCGTCGCCGGTTTCCGTGCCGGACTCGAGATCGACGGAGTCGGAGACCGGCATTTCAGAACCCGCTCCCCCCGCAGAGTTCGCTCGTCTCGCTGACCCGCACGGCGACGTCGGTGACCGTCTCGGGCAGGGCCGCCGCGAGCTTTCGCTCGAGGACGACGCTCATCACCTCCGCCGTCGGCGGGTTCTCGAGGACGACGACGCCGTCCCCGTCGCCGGCCGCCTCGAAGGCCTCGATCAGGGGATCGCCGGCCTCGAGCAGGAACCGGTGGTCCCAGTCCGATATTACGTCGGTAATATCTCCTTTGTCGGCGATCCATCCCTCCTCGGTGAGTCGGCCGGTGACGGTGACGGCGATCTCGTAGTTGTGGCCGTGCGGGCGGGCACACTTGCCGTCGTGGTGGCGTATCCGGTGGCCGGTGCTGATCCGGATCGGCCGGTCACGGCCGACGTGGAGGGTGCGGCGCGCCCCGACGATCGCGTCGTCGGTCACCGCGTCGGAGCCGCGCTCGCGTGAATCGGCGGAATCGGTCATATCTTGCTATTCTCTCGAGAATACTTAAGGATGGCCGAACGGCCGCCGCGCTGGGACCGGGGTCCGTGCTCCGAACAGGAAACGCTGGTCGGTCCACCCACCGTCGGCTCCGACGGGTCGCGGCCTCAGTCCTCGAGTTTGTCCTGAAGCCTGTTTTTCGCCTCCGTCCGGCGCTTGCGGGAGAACTCGGGGCCGTCGCTCGAGAAGTCGATCTCGATCTCGTCGAGCGTCCGTCGGTAGATGTTGGTCCGTCGCCCCTCGTCGGAGAGCTGTCGACCTTCGCAGGTCAACAGTCCGGCGTCGACGAGTTCTTCGATTCGGCGGTAACAGGTCGCGATGGGGATCTCGATGTCCTCGCTGAGCGCCTGCGCTGATTTCGGCGTGCCGGCCGCACAGAGGATTTCCGCGCTGTATTTGCTCCCCAGCGCGGACAGCACTGCAGCCGAGTCCGCCTCCGTTCGTTCCGTCCGACTCCGAGACATAGTACCCTCCTTACTAAGTATCAGGATTGAATCTTGTGGTTACCGTGAGTACTACTTTATCGGACATATAGGGGGGGCCGCGGGCGGCGATCGGTCGCGGGCGAGACGCATTTGGGGGCCCGGCCCGAACGACGGGGTATGAACGTCGCGGTCGTAACGGTCGGGGACGAACTGCTCGCCGGACGAACGACGGACACGAACGCCACGTGGCTCTGTTCGGAACTCGACGACCGCGGCGTCACCGTCGGCCGGGTGACCACGGTCCCCGATCGCGTGGCCGACATCGCCCGCGTGGTCAACGAGTACCGCGCGGAGTACGACGCCGTCATCGTCACCGGGGGGCTGGGCCCGACCCACGACGATCTCACCATGGAAGGCGTCGCGGCCGCCCTCGGGCGCGAGGTCGATGAACACGACGCTGCACTGGCCTGGCTCGAGGAGGACGGCTACACCCGCGACGACCTCGCGGCCGGCACGGCCGATTTACCCGCCGGCGCGCGGGCCCTGCACAACGACGCGGGCGTCGCTCCCGGCGCGGCCCTCGAAGGGGTCTACGTCCTTCCGGGCGTCCCGGCGGAGATGAAGGCGATGTTCGAGTCGATCGCCGACGAGTTCGCGGGGACCCCGACCTACCGCGAGACGGTCGTCGCCGACGAGGCCGAGAGCGCTCTGCTCGATCGAATCGCCGACGTCCGCGAGCGGTTCGACGTGTCGGTGGGGAGCTATCCCGGCGAGTCGGTCAGGATCGAACTGACCGGGGCCGACGAGGCGACGGTCGCCGACGCCGCCGGCTGGCTCCGCGAGCGGGTCGATTTACCGTAATCTCAGCGGTAGAAAGACACCATCCAGGCGATCGTCACCAGCAGGCCGAGCGCGAGCGCGCCCCAGCCGACGATCTCCATCGGTAGTTTCGGTTCCGTTTCCGTCGCGAGAACGGCGGCCTCGATCAGTGCAGACATGGTCGGCGATCGGTACCCATCCCCCTTAATTGTTCAGAAACCGAGCGCGTCGACCGCGGATCCCCGCGTCCGGCCGATCGGGCGGGCCCGGTTCGTGGTCGACTCGATCCCGGTGTCTCGAGACGCCGTCCGCCGGTGAGCCGGCGAAAGCGGACCGTCCGCCCGCAGCGACACGATACGGATTTCCGGCTGGCGTCCCCAAACCGCGGTATGGAGGCCATCGGCGTCGTCGTCAACCCGATCGCGGGGATGGGCGGTCGGGTCGGACTGAAAGGGACCGACGGGAAACTCGAGGAGGCGCGCCGCCGCGGTGCCGAGCCGCGCGCGCCGGACCGGGCCCGCGAGGCGTTGCGGTCGCTCCATCGCCGCGCGCCCGACCTCGCGGTCTACACGGCCGCGGGCGTCATGGGCGAACGCGCGGTCCGGGACGCCGGCTACGAACCCGAACTCGTCTACGACCCGGCCGACGCCGCCGGCGCGACCGACGGCCCGGCGCGGGTCGCCGATCCCGAGACGGCCGAGACATCGGCCGACGACACGCGTGCGGCCGTCCGAGCCCTGCTCGCGGCCGACGTCGATCTCGTCTTTTTCGTCGGCGGCGACGGCACCGCCGTCGACGTCGCCGAGACGCTCGAAGAAGCCGACGGGGAGACGCCGATGCTGGGCGTGCCGGCCGGGGTCAAGATCTACTCGTCGGTCTTCGGCGTGACGCCGGCCGACGCCGGCCGGATCGCCGCCGAGTTCGACCGCGTCGAGCGCCGCGAGGTCAACGACATCGACGAGGACGCCTACCGCGAGGGAGCGGTCCGCACGGAACTCAAAGCGATCGTCCCGGTCCCCGTCGCGCCCGAGGTCCAGTCGGGCAAGCAGGTCTCGAGCGGGAGCGTCGACTCGCTGGCGGCGGGGTTCGCCCGCGAGGTCGAGCCCGGGCGGACCTACGTCTTCGGTCCCGGCAGCACCGTCGGCGCGATCGAGACGGAGCTGGGGATCGATCCCTCGCCGCTGGGCGTCGACGTCTGGCGTGCCGGCGCTGGCGAGGACGACTCGGCGGCCGAGCGCGGCGAGTTGCTGGCCCGCGACGCCGGCGAATCGGCGATCCTCGAGGCGCTGGCGACGCCGGTCACGATCGTCGTCTCGCCGATCGGCGGCCAGGGATTCGTTTTCGGCCGCGGCAACCACCAGATCTCGCCGGCCGTGATCCGACGCGCCGAGGAGATCGAGGTCGTCGCGTCCGACGAGAAACTCGACGACCTCGACTCGCTGCGCGTCGACACCGACGACGAGGAGATCGACGAGCGGCTCCGCGGGTGGGTACAGGTCCGGACCGGCCGGTTCACGACGCGGCTGATCAACGTCGTCTAGCTCCCGCCGGCTCGAATTGTATAAGGGCATACCCGAAACGTTCGCTGAAATCAACCATATAACGATGCGGCTCCATATAATGACCATATAGTCAAGATTAAGGTCAAGTCCCGCCTAGGGGCCCGTATGGAAACGCGGAAAGTTCAACGACTCGGGCCGTCGACGCTGGCGATGACGCTCCCGGCCGAGTGGGCGTCCGAACACGGCGTCGAGAAAGGCGACGAGGTCTCGCTGCGCACCAGCGGCAAGGGCACCCTGACCGTGATGCCCGAGTCGGCGAGCTCGGAGGAGACGGAAGCGATCATCCACACCGACGATCTCGACGCCGACGCCGTCGAGCGCGCGATCGTCGCGCAGTACGTCCTCGGCCGCCGCATCATTCGCATCGAGCGCGAGGACGGCGCGCTCGAGTCCGCCCACATCAACGCGGTCTACCAGGCCGAGACCCAACTGATGGGGCTGGGCGTCATCGAGGAGACCCCCGAGAGCATCTCGATCCGCTGTTCGGTCGACCCCGAGGACTTCACGCTCGACAACCTCCTCGAGCGCTTAGAGCGGACCGGCCAGACGATGCGCGGCGAGGGGATCAAAGCGCTGGCTCACGGCAACCCCGATCTGGCCCAGCGCGCGCTCAACCGGGAGCGCCAGGCGAACAAGATCTTCGTCCTCCTCCTGCGACTGATCTTTACGGCCTACCAGAACCCCAACCTCGCGCGGGCGGTCGGCCTGAACACCGGCTTCCCGCTGATCGGCTACCGCTCGATCGCGAAGAACCTCGAGCTGACCGCCGACAACGGTGAGGACATCGCCGACATCGTCATCGAGACGGAAGGCCACACGCTGAACGTCGAGAGCGCCGTGATGCGCGAGATCCGGGAACTGAACGAGCTGGTCGACGAGATCACGACCAAGTCGGTCGAGGCGGCCGTCGAGCGCGACTACGACAAGTCCAACGAGGTCCGCGGGCTCTTCCACGAAATCTCCGCTCGCGAGGACGAGATCCTCACGGGGCTGCCGGAGATGGACAACGCCGACCTGCTCCGAGTGCGGGAGGTCCTCGTCAGCCTCGAGCAGACCGCCCAGTACGCGGCCCGAAACGGGGAGATCGCGGCCAACCTCGCGCTCAACGAGGAGTCCGAACACACGACGATCAAGTGACGCGGTCGTCGCGCCGGCGACGTTTCGATGCGAAGTCGTTCAGTCGACTTTCCGCGCATCGGCCGCCAAGCGGCCGGTGTCGGTCGGCGCGTCGATCCGTCAGGAATGGGTGAAGTTAAGGGACCCCACACGCAACCCCCGAGCATGGCTACGCAATCCGAAACGACGGACAAAGGCGTTGGACTGGCGCTCGCACTGGGCGCGCTCGCGGTGATCGGCGCGTTGCTGATGCTCGTCGGCGCACCGGAGATAACGGCGGCCTGGGGCTTCGCCGCGGCCGTTCTCTTTAGCTCGCTGGCGGTCGTCGGGATCCACCTCTTTTCCTACTGAGGCCGTCGGGCCCCGGTCGCATGCCCGCAGGCCCGCAGTGTCGACCGCTCGCTTTGTCTCGCGGGCCGTGCCGTTAACAGTTAAGAGCGCTGCCCCCCTAGCGGGACGTACGGACGATGACGGACTACTCCGACGAAGAGCAACGGATCCTCTCGTACCTCCGCGAGAGCGCGGCCCGCGGCGAACAGTATTTCCGGGCGAAGAACATCGCGGACGCGATCGGACTCTCGTCGAAACAGGTCGGCGCTCGGCTCCCGCACCTCGCGGAGAAAGCCGACGAGGTCGACATCGAGAAGTGGGGTCGTGCCCGGTCGACGACCTGGCGGGTCACCACCAGTTGACCGGCGGCTCCGGACCGCCGCGGCGACGGCCCGATGCGAGCCCGGTCGTGTCGCCGCCGATCGGTCCACGGCCTTTTTATCCGACAATCGCAGAGGTACGGGCATGACTGTACGTGTCGACCGGTCGTTCGACGTGCCCGCCTCGCCCGAGCGGGTCTGGGAGTTCATCGCCGACCCGTCGAACCGCGCCCGGGCGATCAGCGTCGTCGAGGAGTACACCGTCGACGACGCGGACGGCCGACGCGTGACCTGGCAGGTGTCGCTGCCCATTCCGCTCGTTCGCAAGACCGTGACGGTCAACACCGAGGACGTCACTCGGCGACCCCCTGAGTACGTCAAGTTCGTCGGCAAATCGAAGGTGCTGGAGGTCACCGGCGAACACGAGATCGTCGAAACCGACGACGGGACGCGCCTCGAGAACCACTTCGTCGTCGACGGCAAGCTCCCCGGCGTCGAGAAGTTCTTCAAGCGCAACCTCGATTCCGAACTGCGGAACCTCCAGCGCGCGCTCGAGCGGGACCTGCAGACGACACAGTAACGGTGGTGGGGCCGCCACGGTCGAGATATGAGCAACGAGACCGAGGCCGACCGCGACGGCGGTGAGTCCGGGGACTCGCTGTCGATCGCGCTCGCACAGATTCGCGTCGAGGCGGGCGAGGTCGAGGCCAACGTCGACCGCGCGCTGGCGGCGATCGCTCGCGCCGCCGACCGCGGCGCGGACCTCGTGGCCCTGCCGGAACTGTTCTCCGTGGGCTACTTCGCGTTCGACCTCTACGCGCGCACCGCCGAGCCGTTCGCGGGCGAGACGTTCGGCCGGCTCCGCGAGGCTGCAGCCGACCACGGCGTCGCCATCCTCGCGGGGACCATCGTCGAGGATCTCGCCGCGACCGACAGCGTCCCGACGCCGGCCGACGACGGGCTGGCGAACACCGCCGCGCTGTTCGATTCCGACGGCGACCTGCGACTGGTCTACCGGAAACACCATCTCTTTGGCTACGAGTCGGCCGAATCCGAACTGCTGGTCCCCGGCGAGCGCCTCGAGACGGCGACGATCGGCGGCCTGACCGTCGGCGTGACGACCTGTTACGACCTGCGGTTCCCGGAACTCTACCGGCGGCTGGTCGACGACGGCGTCGAGTTGGTGCTGGTCCCCAGCGCGTGGCCCTACCCCCGCATCGAACACTGGCAGACGCTCTCGCGGGCCCGCGCCATCGAGAACCAGGCCTACGTCGCGACGATCAACGGAGCCGGCGAGTTCGACGACGCGACCTTGCTCGGGCGCTCGAGCGTCTACGATCCCTGGGGCGTCGCGCTTTCCTCGAGCGGGGACGAGCCGGCGCTGGTCACGGCCGAGATCGATCCGGCGACGGTCGCGTCGGTCCGCGAGGAGTTCCCCGCGTTGCGGGACCGACGGCTGTGACGGGGCTGGACCAGCGGCTGTAACGGGCCCGGACCGACGACCGTGACCGCAGGCCGGACACGGGTTCGCCGACCGCTGACTTTTTACTTTCCCACGCCATTTGTTTGGCTGCCGGCACAGACGCTTTTCACGTCTACCCGGCATTGCGCGTCGCTCCGGCCCGTCGCGCGCTCGGGTCCCGGGGCCCGAGCGTTACACCGCGCCCGCCTCCTCGTCCACCCTTTCGCCTCTCGCTTTCAGCCCGATCGCTTGGAAGCAACGTCTCGAGGTCAAATATCGTACTCGCGAGAGGGCCGTGAATTATCGGAGTTGAATCGCCCGAGCGGAACGGAGCGTCCTGCTACCGTGGCTGCAGTGAGTAGCCACGCCCTCCCCAGCCGATTCGTTCGTTCCCTCCGGTCACTCACTCATCCCTCGCGCAGCGTCGTCGATCCGCCCTCACTGTCGTTCGGACGGATAAACAGCGCGCGCCACCGCGGGCGAACGGCCAGTTCGGAACGAGCGGCTGCGACCCGGTCGAGTCAGAACGGGAAGCCGCCGTAGCGCAGGTACACCATATCGAGGATGAGAAGCAACTGAAAAACACCCTGGACGCCGCCGAGCATCGCGTTTTGCTTGCCGATCCCGGCGATGATCGACGGATCGGGTTCGGCCGAGCGCATCTCGCGATACATCCGGATCTCGCCGGGCAACAGGAAGCCAAAACCCTGTACCGAGAGGACCGTGACGAGGACAAGCGCCACCGCGACGGTCGGTTCGGTCATCGCGAAGCCGTCGATCGTCAGGGCGACCCAAGCCAGCGAGCCGACCGTCGCGACGGCGAATGGAATCTGCCAGCGGCGGTCGTCCCAGGCGTCCAATCGCCAGCCCAGCAGGAGCAGGATCGGAATCAGGTTCACCGCGGTAAACAGCGCTAGCCACGCGTCGGCGTGGGGAAAGAGCCCGATCCGCTGGGCCAGCGTGATCCCGCCCGCGATGGTGACAAAGGCCAACGACGGGAGCAGAAACGCCGTCTTCGGCGTGAGCCGCTGGAACACCGCCGAACTCTCCTCGTCGTCCAAGCCGCCGATGACCGGGCCGAGGACCGCACCCATGAAGACGTCGATCCCCGTCCAGAGAACCCCCGCCATCACGTGTACGTAGGTATGTTGCTGGACCGTCGCGACCGTCACCGCATAGCCCAGCGCGGCCAGCGGAATCAGTATCACCGCGACCGCGAAGGCCGGATTCGCTCGCTGCCCCATCCCCCTGATCGTACCGCGAACCGTCGCCGTCGACATGTGCGGGAGAAATCACTAATCCCCCATAAACGATGTTGCCGACGCAACGCTGTCCGAGGGGGTAGCCGCCGCGTCGACGCGCGACTCGAGCGCGCCGCCGGACTACCGATCGCGCTCGACCGTTTCCCCGGGCCGCGTGGTCGCGCCGCCCGCGAGTTTCAGCCCCGGCGTGAGGCTCGTGTTGATGCCGGTCTTGACGCCGTCGCCGGCGACGACGCCGAACTTCCGGCGGCCAGTCGAGACGCGCTCCCCCTTGACGGTGAACCGGATATCGGCGTCGTCGTGGCGCAGGTTGGCGACGTTCGTCCCCGCGCCGACGTTGACGTTTCGCCCGAGGACGCTGTCGCCGACGTAGGAGAGGTGGCTAACCGAGGTGCCCCGGGAGACGACGCTGTTTTTCACTTCGACCGCGTGCCCGATTTCGGCGTCCCGGCCGATCAGCGTCGCGCCGCGGACGTAGGCGTTGGGTCCCACTTCGGCACCCTCGCGGATCAGTGCCGGCCCTTCGATCACGACGCCCGGCTCGACCGTCGCACCGTCCTCGACGACGACCGATCCCTCGAGGGTGGCGTCGTCGCTCACGTCGCCGTCGATCCGGCGCTCGAGGGCGGCGAGTTTCCACTCGTTGGCCTCAAGCAGTTCCCACGGGCGGCCGACGTCGAGCCACCGCTCCAAGGTGATCGGCGTCACGTCGAACGCCTCGATCACCCGCGCGACGACGTCGGTGATCTCGTGTTCGCCCCGTTCGCTGGCGGGGACCTCGAGCCACTCGCGCGCTTCGGCGGGGAAGGCGTAGGCCCCGGCGTTGGCGAGGTTCGTCGGCGGCTCGGCGGGCTTCTCGACGATCTCGGTGACGCGACCGTCGTGGCCGGGCTCGGTACTCAAGACGCCGTAGTTGGACGGCTCCGCGACCTCGATGGCACAGACGGCCGGACAGGCGTCGAACAGCCGGTCGATCGCCGCCGGATCGTAGAGGTTGTCGCCGTTGAGGACGGCGAAGGGGCCCTCGAGGTGGTCTCGAGCGGCGTTGACGGCGTCGGCGGTCCCGGCCTGTCGCTCCTGAACGGCGTAGGAGACGGGGACGCCGCGGTACTCGGGGCCGAAGTAGTCCCGGACGGTCTCGCCCTCGTAGCCGATCACGAGGACGATCTCGTCGGCACCGGCCTCGATCGCCGCGTCGACAGTGTGTGCCGCGAGCGGGCGGTCCGCAACCGGCAGCATCGGCTTCGGCACCGATTCCGACAGCGGTCGCATTCGCGTTCCTTGACCCGCCGCAAGAACGACAGCCTTCATGTCCGGCCCTTCAATGAATCCCCGGATAAGCGATTCGTTCGCGAGTAGAATCTGAGACGCAAGCCGGTCGTTGATAGGGCGGGGAGTCGGAACGGGGCCCCAGCCGCACCGGGGACCCATTACAGCGAACCGGCTCAGTCCTCGGAAGTCTTGATATCGGCCGACAGCCCCTGTGCCATCTCGATCTCGTCGGCGTTGTTCATCGTCCAGGCGGTGCGTTCGGTGACGGCTTCGATCGCCTCGCGGGCGCTCGGGTAGCCGTTGCCGGATTTCTTGACGCCGCCAAACGGCAACTGGACCTCCGCGCCGATACACGGCAGGTTCGCGTACGCGAGTCCGATATCGGCGTGGTCGCGGAAGTAGTTGAGTTGGCGGTAGTCCTCCGAGATGATCGCTCCCGCCAGCCCGTAGGGCGTATCGTTGTGGATCTCGACTGCATCCTCGATATCACCCGAGTACTCGAGCAAGGCGACGTGGGGGCCGAAACACTCCTCGTTGAGACAGCGCAGGTCCGACTCGTAGTCGATCTCGTAGACGAAGGGGCCGACCCAGTGGCCCTCCGCGTGGCCCTCGGGGATCTCCTCGGCCTCGAGTTCGAATCGGTCGACGAGGACGTTCGCGCCCTCCTCGCGCGCCAGTTCGTTGTGCCGGCGGATCTTCTCGACGTGGTCGGCCTCGATCGCCGGCCCCATGAACGTCGACTCCTCAAGCGGGTCGCCGACGGCGATCGATTCCGCGACGTCGACGAACCGTTCCTTGAACTCCTCGTAGACCTCTTCGTGGACGATCAGGCGCTCGGAGGAGACACAGCGCTGGCCGGTCGTCTTGAAGCTGGACATGACCGCGGAGTGAACCGCGGTGTCCATATCCGCGTGTTCCGTGACGACGATCCCGTTCTTGCCGCCCATCTCGCAGGCCGCGAGCTTGCCGGGTTCGCCGCCGACTTTGTCGGCGATTCCGTGGCCGACCTCGGCCGAACCGGTAAAGAGGACGGTGTCGACGCGCTCGTCGTCGGTGATCGCCGCGCCGGCGTCGCCAAAGCCTTGGACCATATTGAAGACGCCGTCGGGAATCCCGCTGTCCTCGAACATCTCGGCGATGATCTGGGCACACCACGGCGTCTGTTCGGCGGGCTTCCAGACGACCGTGTTGCCCTCGACCAGTGCGATGGCCATGTGCCAGAACGGGATCGCGACCGGGAAGTTCCACGGCGTGATACAGCCGACGACGCCCCGGGGCTTGCGCCGCATGTAGGAGTCCTTGCCCGCGACCTCCGAGGGGACGACATCGCCGTGGGGATGGCGCGCGTTGCCCGCCGCCCACTCGACCATGTGCCAGGCCTCGGTCACGTCCGCCTTTCCTTCCGAAATCTCCTTGCCGCACTCCTTGGTGACGATCTCCCCGAGTTCCTCGTGGCGGTCCCGAAGCTCGTGGTAGATGTCCCACAGGTACTCCGCCCGATCGATGTAGGACAGCTCGCGCCACTCCTCGAAGGCCTCGTCCGCCGCCTCGAGCGCCCGATCGACCTCGGCCGCCGTGCCTCGCCGGAACGTCGCCAGCGTCTCGCCGGTCGCGGGGTTCTCGCTCGCGAAGGTATCGCCCGAGCCCTCCGTCCACTCGCCGCCGATGTAGTGGCCGTGTACCTGTTCAGTGGCTTGCTGGCTCATACCACTGCCTACGACCGGCGCGGCCAAAATCCTGCTGGTTGTTCACATGCAACGAGTCGATCGTGGGCTTTTCGAGCGAAAACAGCGGCTACCGTCGACTCGAGCCCGCTCTCAGCCGACGGACTGACAATCGCTCGTATCGGTGGCAGTCTCGTTTCACCCTGATCATCCGCCCTGCAGTGGCGCGCGCTGTCGGCCGTCCGAGCCAAGCGAGGCCGGCCGTCGATACCGTGCGAGGTCTTCGCGAACGGAGTGAGCGAACGGCTCGGAAGACGCTCCGCGTCTTCCGGTGGATGAGCGAGCGAACGAAGTGAGAGAGCGTTAGCGCGGAACCGGCGGTTCCGCGAACGGGCAGTGGGTGGCGCGACGCGCCGCGACTGTCGGGACGGCTGCGTCGTCCCGTGGCGCCCGTGAGCAGCAATCGGTTGGGGAGGGCGTGATCACTCCGTGTTGCCACGATAGCAGGCCGCTTCGTTCCGGTCCGCCGACTCGAGTACGGCGCTCGAAGACGGAGTCGTCTATCGGTCCGCTTCCTCGCCGCGCTCCTCGGTGACGGTCCGTTCCCTTCCGGTGGCGCGTCCGCCATGTCCGGGTGCGCTCCGCACCGGCCTCCGTCATCCCCTCGTCCGAGCCGAGGGCTCGAGGCCCTCACCGGTCCGTCCTTCCTGGGTGACTCGTTTCAACAGCGACGATAGCGCGACGCCCGGAAAACCCCATCGTGCCTGCAGCCGCCTGTGGTCGGGGCGGGACCGGCCCTTGCCGTCACGCCCCGCCTAACTCGGCCGCCTTCTCGAGTTCGCTGCGCAGCGTCGTCGAGTCGAACTCGTGGTCGGGCCGGAGCCGGACGAAATCCAGAAACTCCCGCGCGGCGAGCAAGGTGTCGGGTCCGTAGGCCGTTGCAGCGGCGTCGACGGCCGCTCGAGGCCCGATCCGGGGCTCGAGGACCGCGAGCGCACAGGCCAGATCGTAGGCGGTCGTCTCGTCGACGCGGTCGTCGTGGACGCTGGTCGCGTCGATGAAATAAAAGTCATCGTCACACAGCAGGATGTTCTCGGCCCGCAAATCGCCGTGGGCCAGCCCGTGGTCGTGCAGCGTCGCGAGCATGGCGAACAGTTCCGGCGCGCGCTCGGCGACGGCGTCGTCGGCCACGTCGTCGAGCGACCGGAACTCCGGGAGGTACTCGAGGACGAGGACGCCCAGCCCGTTGACCTCGAAGGCGTCGATCGGCTGGGGGGCGTTGATACCGATCTCACGCATCCGGAGCGTGGCCTCGTACTCGTGTTCGACCATCTCTCGAGGGGTGTCGAACCGATCGAAAAAGCCCTCGGTACCGGAGGAGAACGCGCCGACGTTCCGGCCGGTCGTCAACACCGCATGCACCAGCGCGTTCTGCCGGGAGACGATCTTGACGAACCACTCGTCGTCGATCACGCAGGGCGTCGACAGCCAGTTGTCCGCCTCGAGGAACTCGACGCGGACCGACTCGCGGTCGTAGCGATCCGCCAGCGTGCGGACGACACGCTCGATGCGGCTCCACTCGACGGTCCCTCGTGCGAGCCGGCGGATGTCCATACCGCCAGTCAGGTGCGGCGGCGTTAAATGCGTCCCGAAGTGTTATCGGTGGAAGGTGTCGCTGACGGCGGGGAACCAGAAGTTGGAACGCTAACACTATGAGTCGGGACGTTCTACTCGTCGCCAATGTATGCGCTCGACGACCTCAGCGACGCGATCGATGTCACCCGCGAGTTCCTGACGCCGATCCGTCCCTGGATGTGGCTCAAGCTCGCCTTGCTACTCTTTTTCATCGGCGGCGTCGGGTTCGGCAACCCCGTCTTTTCCGGCGGTGGTGGCGGCGTCAGCGACGAGGGAACGACGGTCGATCCGGGCACCGTCGACGTCGGCGAGTGGCTCCCGATACTCGTCCTCGTCACCGTCGCCGTCCTCCTCGTCGGACTCGCGTTCCTGCTGCTCGGATCGATATTCGAGTTCACGTTCCTCGAGTCGCTGCGCACCGGGGAGGTACACGTCCGTCGGTACACGAAGCGCAACCTCGGGCACGGCGTTCAACTGTTCGGGTTTCGGGTCGTCCTCGGGCTGATCGCGCTCGCAGCGATCGGGCTCCCGGTGGCCGCAGTTTTCCTCTCGGGGTCGGATGCCGTCTCGCTGGCGATGATCGGCATCGTGATCCTCGTTGCGATCCCCGTGGTGCTGGCCTACGCGATCATCAGCCGGTTCACGACGGTCTTTGTCGCGCCGACGATGCTACGGGAAGACCTCGGCGTCGTCGCCGCCTGGAAGCGGTTCTGGCCGACGCTGTCGGACAACTGGGCGGAGTACATCGTCTATTTCCTGCTGGTCTGGCTCCTGCAACTGGTCTTTGCCTTTGCAATCGGTATCGCGCTGTTCATCCTGGCGATTCCGATCGTGATCGTCCTGTTCGTTCTCCTGTTCATTCCGTTTCTGAACCTGCTCGTCCTGCTGGTCGCGATTCCGCTGCTCGTAGTACTCGTCCTGTTGGTCCAGGTACCGGTCGTCGTCTACCTGCGCTACTACGCCCTGCTCTTGCTCGGTGATACCGACGCGGACCTCGATCTGATCCCCGACCGACGGGCGGCGGTCCGCGGCGGCGGCCCGGGTGCCGGCGGCTCCTGGGAGACGCCCGACTCTCGAGCCGACGACGAACGCCGGGACGAGCGCGACGACCGCGGGCCCGCCGACGACGATCTCTGGGGCGACGACTCCGACTCGTTCGACAGCCGCTGGGACGAACCGGAGTCCGACGACTCGAGTGGCTGGGGCGACCGAGACGAGTCGGACGGCGGAGACGACGGCGGCGAATCCGACGATGGCGGCACCGGCTGGGGTGACTCGAGCGGATCGGACGGTGACGACGATCGGGACGACCGCGGCGGCTGGTAGGGTTGCCCTTCTTGCCTGCACCCCACAGGCGCCGGTGTGTTTATTCCGATTCTCGGCAAGTATTGCGTATGGCCGCCGATCTGCCCGACGAACACCGGATGATCCGGGAGACCGTCAGGGACTTCTGCAAAAGCGAGATCGAGCCGATCGCACAGGAGATCGAGGACGAGCATCGATTCCCGTCCGAGGTCTTCGACCAGTTGGCCGCGCTCGATATGATGGGGGTGCCGATCGACGAGGACTACGGGGGGCTCGGCGGCGACACGCTGATGTACGCGCTGGTCGCGGAGGAACTGGGGCGGGTCTCCGGGGCCGTCGGCCTCTCCTACGTCGCGCACACGTCGCTGGCCTCCAAACCCATCGAGCAGTTCGGGACCGAGGCCCAGAAGGAACGCTGGCTGCGGCCGCTGGCCGAGGGCGAGTCCCTTGGCGGCTGGGCGCTGACCGAACCCGAGAGCGGTTCAGATGCGTCGGACATGGACACCCGGGCTCGGAGCGAAGGCGACGAGTGGGTGCTAAACGGGACCAAGCAGTTCATCACGAACGCCTCCGAGGCCGGATCGATCCTCGTCAAGGCCGTCACGGATCCCGACGCGGGCTACGACGGCATCTCGACGTTCATCGTCGACCCCGACGACGACGGCTTCGAGGTGACGACCGTCTGGGAGAAGCTGGGACTCAACGCTTCCCCGACCTGCGAGATCGCGTTCGACGACGTGCGCCTCCCCGCGGACCGGCTGCTCGGCGAGGTGGGCGACGGCTGGGACCAGACCAAGCAGACCTTAGACGGCGGCCGCATCTCGATCGCCGCGCTCTCGACCGGGCTCGCACAGGGGGCCTACGAACACGCGAAGACCTACAGCCAGGAGCGCGAGCAGTTCGGCCAGCCGATCTGCGAGTTCGACGCGATCCGGGACACGATCGTCGACATGCACCGCAAGACGGAACGGTCGCGACTCCTGACCCGACAGGCTGCCCGGACGTACGACCGGGACGAGCCCGTCACCAGGGAGTCGGCCCTCGCGAAACTCGAGGCCAGCGAGGCCGCCCGCGAGGTCGCCGAGGACGCCGTGCAGGTGCTGGGCGGCTACGGCTACACGACCGACTTCGCCCCCCAGCGGTTCTATCGGGACGCGAAGCTCATGGAGATCGGGGAGGGAACCAGCGAGATTCAGCACCTGGTGATCGGGCGCGAACTCGGGCTGTCGGGTCCACAGTGACCGGCGCCTCGAGCCGCGGATCGTCGTTCGACCGAGAGAAAAGCCGGTCGGTCAGCCGAGGATGCCGTCGTCGCTGTCGTTGTCGCTGCTGTCGTTGCCGTCGCTCGTCGAGCCGTTTTCGGCGTCGGAATCGGAGTCGGCGCCGCCGCTCGAGGCGTCCTCGTCGACGTCGGTGGTCACCGCCTCGGTGAGCGTCGCCACGTTCGGCGCTTCCTGCCCGTGGAGGGGCTCGGGATAGACCCCGATCGTCACGAGCAGGTCGTCGTCGGCCTCGACGGCCTCGGTGATGTGAACGTCGACCGCGACGTCTCGGCCGTCGAATTCAGCGTCCGCGCTGTACCGCGACTTGGTCGTCGACTCCCCGAGGATCGTGACGGTGGCGTCCTCGTCGTGAGAGACGTTATCGATGCCGTCGTAGTTGCTCCTGACGAGGTCGATGAGTTCCTCGGTCGACATCTCCTCGACGGGGTTGAGTTCCCGCCCGAGGATGCTGACCTGCGGGGTCGTCAACACGTTGAAGACGGCCGCGCGGCGCTCGCCGAGCCCCTGAATCCCCACCTGCTTCTCGTGTTTGGTCATGTAGTTCGTGACCGTGACGGTCTCGTTGGTGGGACCGACGTCCCGTTCGATCTCGAGGGGCTCGATGGCCGTCTGTTCGTAGCCGGTCTCCGCGCGGGCCTCGCTCGTGACGCCCGCGGGCGACGATTCGTGTTCGTCCATGCCCAGTAAGCCCAGACAGCCCGACAGGCCGGCCAGTCCCGTCGCACCGAGTCCCGCGATGACGGTTCGTCGATTCATTTCCATGCAGATGGCGGCCCAGGTGGTAAGTGTTTACTGAAATCCTAACAGTGTGTCACTCGGGAAATAGGTATCTGCTGAATCGCACCGGCTACGGCAAGCGACCGTCGATCAGGGCCAGGTCCCGGCTTCCTCGAAGGCGTCGGCGACCCGCTGGACCGCGACGACGTAGGCCGCGGTTCGGGGGTTCTCGAGGTCGTGTTCCTCGTAGGTCTCGACCAGTGCGTCGAAGGCATCGACGATGACCCCCTCGAGTTCCTCGTTGACCCGCTGCTCGGACCAGTAGAAGCGCTGGCGGTTTTGGACCCACTCGAAGTAGGAGACGGTGACACCGCCGGCGTTCGCGAGGATGTCCGGGATGACGAACACGTCCTTGTCCTCGAGGACTTCGTCGGCCGCGGGCGTCAGCGGCCCGTTGGCGGCCTCCGAGATGACGTCGGCCTCGACGGCTTCCGCGAGGTCGGCGTCGATCGCGTTCTCGAGGGCCGCGGGGATCAGCAGATCGACGTCGAGGGTGAGGACCTCGTCGTTAGTGATCTCCTCCTCGCCGCCCTCGAAGCCGACAACGCTGCCGGTCTCGTTTTTGTGATCCTTGGCCGCGACCGGGTCGAAGCCGTCGGGGTTGTAGATCCCGCCGCTCGAGTCGCTGGCGGCGACGACGGTCGCGCCCATCTCGTCGATGAGTCGGGCGGCGATCCAGCCGGCGTTCCCGTAGCCCTGAACGGCCACGGTCGCCCCTTCGAGGTCCTTATCGAGGTAGTCGAAGGCCTCGCGGGCGGCGATGACCGTCGAGCGCCCGGTCGCGTCGACGCGGCCCTCGCTGCCGCCCGAATCCAGCGCCTTCCCGGTCACGACGCCCGGCTCCGACGTGTTCTCGAGGGTCTCGTAGGTGTCTTTGATCCAGTTCATCTCCCGCTGGCCCGTGTTCACGTCGGGCGCGGGCACGTCGCGGTCCTCGCCGACCATGGGCCGAAGTTCCTTCGCGAACGACCGAGTGAGCCGCTCGAGTTCGCCCTCGGAGTAGTCGTCCGGGTCGACGATGATGCCGCCTTTCCCGCCGCCGAGGGGGATGTCGACGATCGCGGTCTTGTAGGTCATCCAGCCCGACAGGGCCTTGACCTCGTCGCGGGAGACGCCCGGGTGATAGCGGATGCCGCCCTTGTAGGGCCCGCGGTCGCCGTTGAACTGCGAGCGGAATGCCTTGAATCGCTCCAGATCGCCGTCGTCGCGTTCGATCGTGAGGTTCGTCTCGAGAACTCGCTCGGGGTGTTTGAGTCGCTCGATCACGTCGTCGCCGACGTCGAGATACGCCGCCGCGTCGTCGATCTGTGATTGCAGGCTTTCGAACGGGTTTGTCTCTTCGCTCATACGCGGGGGGTTTCGGAGACCAAGGGATAAGCGTAGCGAATATCTATCATGGAAAGAGATGTACGTTCTCCAAGGCTGACCTAAGTCCCCTATATATTGACCGTTCAGTCGGTTTCGCCGGTTGCTCCGGCCGGATCACGACGCCGTCGACGCGGGTCCCGTTGGGGGCAACCGCGCCCCTCGAGGTCGAACACGGTCGCGCCCGCACTCGAGCGGATGGGCAATCGGTCAGTTCTCTACCGCCCGTTTCGGGGCCCGGTCTCGAGCGCGGGCCGATACCCCGGTGGCACACTCCTCGTTCAGAGTGAAAAGCCGGGCGGTGTCGCCGGGTGTTCGGAAGCATCCCGGCGATCGACGGATCACGATCGATGGGGAGTCACACCCCTCGTTCAGAGTGAAACGGGATCGTGAGGGAATGGCCGGGGTCACTCTGAACGGCGGGGGGATCCGATCGAACGCGGTCGGACGGTTTGCGATTCGTAGTACCGGACCCACACCCCCCATTCAGAGTGAATACCGGGTGAGCGGTACCCGGTTGTGACCGCCGGAACCGATCCACGGGGGACACAAGCGATTGTTGCGATTTGGTACTACAAGGCGCCGCAACTATTTCCGATACCGTAAGGTATAATCTTACTTCTAGGTGGAGGAGGGGGAGAGAGAGAGACGGTCCGGAAACCTGCATCCGTCGCACTCTCGACGTTCCACGCGATTTCGGTGTACATTCCGGTTGGCGACGACGGCTTATTGACTGCTTTCAGTCTGAACGGGGTGTGGGCCTGTTCTCGACGGGCGTTCACAGTTCAGTCTGCACCCGGCAGCGAGTACGGATACTCCGAAACAGCCTTCAATAGACGGTAACAGTTCTATCTCTGTTCACTATCAGTCTGAACGGGCTTCCACAGCTTTATAATGTCCGTCTCCAGATCTGAACTATGGCCGAGCAGACCGGTGGGGACCCGCTCTTCGAATCTCACGATCCCATCTTCGATCGGAAGGAACTCCTCCACGTCGGTCACGTTCCCGACGAGGACCGCATCGTCGGGCGCGACGACGAGATCCAGTCCGTCGCCGCCGAAGTCGGTGCGATCACGCGCGGTGATCCGCCGAACAACGTGATGATCTACGGCAAAACGGGAACCGGGAAGAGCCTGATCTCCCGACACGTCGCGACGCGAGCGCAGGACGCCGCCCGCGGCAACGACATCGATTGTGCCGTTCTCTATGTCGACTGCTCCGAAGCGAACACCGAGACCCGCGCGACCCGGCAGTTGGCGCTCAGTCTGAAAGACCAGACCGACTACCAGCAGAACATCCCGCTTCGGGGGGTCGGAACGATGGAATACTACCAGCACATCTGGGGGATTCTCGAGGACTGTTTCGACGCCGTTATCGTCATCTTAGACGAGATCGACAAACTGGACAACAGCAACATTCTGATGCAACTCTCGCGCGCTCGAGAGGCCCGAAAGACCGACGCCTACATCGGCGTGATCGGGATCAGCAACAAGGTCCAGTACCGGGAGACCCTCGACGAGCGGATCGACAGCAGCTTCGGCCACCGGGAGCTGTTCTTCCATCCGTACGACGCCTCCCAGCTCCGCGAAATCATGCGCAATCGCGAGGACGCCTTCCAGCCCGACGTCCTCGAGGACGGGACGATCGAACTCTGTGCCGCCCTCGCGGCCAAGAAACACGGCGACGCGCGGAAGGCCATCGAGATCCTCAAGGAAGCCGGCGAACTCGCCCGCCGCACCGACAGCGAGACGGTTTCGGAGACTCACATTCAGCAGGCTCAGGAGGTCGCCGAGATCAACCGTATCGAGGAACTCACGAGCGGCGCGACCGTTCACGCGAAACTCGCCCTCTATGCCCTCGCCAGCTGTATCATCACGGGCGATCGGGAGACGTACAAGACCCGGGAGGTGTACGAACGCTACGTCGGGATCTGTGAACTGGTCGCGACCGATCCGATCACCGAGAACGGCCTCTATCGCCAACTCAAAGAGCAGGCGTTTCTCGGCGTCATCGAGTCCGAGAAGACCGGCGGTGGTCGGTCACAGGGGAGTTACCTCCTGCACCGGCTTGTCACCGACCCGAAACACATCGTCAAGGCAGTCCGTCGCGACGCCTCGCTCGAGGACCTGCCGACGTACGACCGACTTCAGGAGACGGGACCGTCGACGGGGAATCGCGACGCCGACCTCGAGTCCTTTTCTTGATCCGTCGGAACCGATCGGTCGCTCGCGTCCGACGTCCACCCCTTCGAACACCGTTTCACTCTGAACGAGGGGTGTGGGACCGTCCTCCGGTCCCCCGCTCTATAGTAGCCGCTGAAAGTCATTGCACACCTAATCGAACGACGGCGTTGCGATCAGTGTGTGAATCGTTTCAGCGGCTACTATAGTAACCGCTGACCGTCATTGCAACCTGATCGGATGACAGCTTGCGATCATGATCGGACGACAGCTTGCAATCAGTATGTAATCGTTTCAGCGGCTACTATAGACCGCTTCCACGGTCTCGTGCCGGTGTCTTGATCGACGGTCGACGACCCAGCCACAGTCGACGCAGACGAGCAGTCGCTCGTCGCCGGCCGTCACGGTCTCCCAGTCGCCGGTAACCGGACTCTCGTGGCCACAGTCCGGACAGAACAGGACGGTCTTCCGTTCCTCGGGTGGCGGTTCGAAACTGTCGTGGGACGTATCGGTTGACATGGTCGTTCGTAGGGATTCGACGGGGATAGAGGTTGTGTGGGACGAACGACCGTGACGGACCGACCCACTATTGGTTGGCAGCCCGGCGTACTAAGCGGGTCAGTGGCTACTAGAGAGTACCATCGAGATCGTATACATGTTGACGACCGCGGCGGCCAGCCACGGCACCGCGAGGCCGGCCGGCACGATCGCTCGGTACTCCCGCTCGAGGAGGGGCCGGCAGGCGAGCGCGACGCCGACCGCGAACGCCTTCAGCCCGAGCATGCCGACGACGCCGTAGCTCTCGATCGCGCCGCGAGCCGCGGGGTTGGACTCGGCCAACCCGAGGTTGAGCCCGACGAACGTCGTCACGACGTCGGCAACCAGCGAGAGCGCGACCAGCGCCCAGCACAGTCGCTCGAGGTCGACGGGCGTCACGTCGCCCGGCAGCCACCGGTGCAGGGCCGCGCGCTCGGAACTCATAGGCTCCCCGCCGGAGTCGAACCGGCCGCCGCCGTCGGGAGGTACGAACCCGTACCAGCACGCGGGGTATTGTTATGGCAGGCGTAGGGGATCGGCGTCGCTGGTAATCGCTCACAACCGACGGCGACGCCTCGAGTCGGCGACGGCCGACCGATCGGCCGCCCGTTCAGGCGTCGACCGCGACGGTTTCGGGGTCGTAATCGGGTCGTAATTCGACGGCGCTCGCCCCAGTGATACGGTAACGTGAAAATAGGCGTCCCGACATCGACTTCCGGTGTGACCAGCGGCCGATTCGCGTGGTCGTACGGCCCGATCAACTGGACGGCGGCGGAGAAGGGAGAGACGGGGTCACGCCGGCAGATCACCACTGATCGCGTGGAACTCGCCGCGAGGGGACGGACGGTCGGCGTGTGGCGCGCCCCGATCGAGAGTGCGTGGTGCCTCCGTGGTCACCAGCACGGAGACACCGTACACTGTCGGGCCCCGTGACACGAACGCTCGCGTTCAGTCGTCCACTCATTACGTGGGGATGTCCGGCGGCAACTGCAGGCAGCACGGCTTTCCGTCGAATCGCCGTTCGTTTCGACGATTAGCGCTCCGTTCCGGTAGTGCGGAGCGGGGTAGATAGCGATATGTCGGAGGCACACACCGAGCGTTCGGACCAACGGGCAGCGACGCTTCGCGACCGGATCGGCCGGGGACTCGACCGGCGCGAGTTCCTGCGGACCGTCGCCGGCGGCGGCTACGCCCTCGGACTGGCCCACTGGCTCGGCGTCGACGACTTCCTCGCCGTCGACGACGGCGAGGTCCCCGTCGTCACCGCCCTCGTCAGAGACGATCCGGCCGACCCGTGGTCGATCCGGGAGCGAACGGAACGCGTCCCCGCGGCGTGGTACGCCGCCGTCGAGAAGGCGTTCGAACTCAACGACCTTCTGGCGCGGGTCGGCTTCACCGGCTACCTCGGCAGCGCCGTCGTCCCCGGCGACTTCGACAGCGGGACCGCCACCGTCTCCGTCGGCGTTTCGAGCGAGGGACAGTCCGTGAACGAACTGCTCGGCGAACTCGCCGAGGGCGTCGAGATCGACGTGGAGACGTTCATCGACGTCGACGACAGCGGAGCCGACACCGAGGCGCGCGAACCCCGGCTGGGGTATCCCGGCGCGGACGGCCGGATCCCCAGCGGGGTCGCCTGCGAGACGCCGACGAGCCTGGCGACGCTCGGCCCGGCGCTGTATCACCCCGACGGGGAACGGCGGTTCTTCGTGACGGCCGACCACGCCTTCGACGGGGTCGCGGCGTCGACCGACGAGTCCCTGTCGCTGCCCGTCGGGGACGGCGACGCGGCCGAACTGGGGACCGTCGCGCGACACCATCCGGTCGCCGACGTCGCGGCCGTCCGGCCGACCGGCGGCATCGAACCGACGAGCAGGATCGACGCTCCCTCGAGCCCGCGGGTGCGGGGCCAGTTCACCAAGTTCGGCCTCGCGACGCTCGTCGCACGCGACGCCGAACTCGAGAAGGTCGGTGCCATGACCGGTCACACGGTGGGAACGGTACAGGGGATCGACGCCGTGACCTGTTTCACGGACGACTTCTGCCGGCGCGGGCAGCTCCGCTGGGGCGGCGAGATGGACCTCACGGATGGCGACAGCGGCTCCGTGAGCTACCACCGCGATCCCGAGGGCGGGCCCGACGACGTCCTCATCGCCGGCTTCAACAACGCCCGGACCTGGTGGCCCGGCCAGAGCTACGTCTGGGGCGTGGGGGCCTATCGACTGACTGAAACACATGGGTATCACTTCTGAGCGACGACCGCCCCGGAGCCGAACTGACGGCCCACGCGTGCCAGCGGGCCGAATCGACGACCGACTGGTGCCACGGGGGTCGAACCGCGATGAGTAACGATACCGGGCGGTCCGAAAACGCCGCGTCCGGGCCCGTCGGAACGGTCGTCCGGACGCTCGGTCGCGCACTCGGCGATCTGATCGCCCTCTCGCTGTGGGTCCTGGTTCTCACCCTGCTGTTCCTCGAGACCGGCTGGCCCCGCTGGGCGTTCTACGCGCTGTTGCTCGCCGGCGTCGGCGTCTACGTGGCCGTGACGGCCGCCTGGATCGACTGACGATACAAAAAACGGAGCGGCGGGTTACGCGAGGGCTGCCTCGAGGCGCTCGATCAGTTCGTCGTTGCCGACGTGGACCGGCGTCCGGTCGTGGAGCCCGTCGGGTTCGACGGCGAGTAGCGAGCGGTCCCCGTTCGAGGAGCGCCCGCCGGCCCGTTCGACGACGTAGCCGATCGGGTTCCCCTCGAACTGCAGGCGGAGTTTGCCCTCGGGCCGGGACTCGAGGGCGGGGTAGCCGAAGGTCCCGCCGTAGGTCAGCACCTGGTTGACGTCGCCGATCAGCGCGCCGCCGTAGCGGAGTTTGAGTTCGTCCTCGATCTCGCGGGCATAGGCGTGGAAGTCGTCGGGCCAATCGGGGACGCGACCGCCAAAGCCGTAGACGACCGGCTCGTCGGGCAGGGTCACGTCGCGGTCGACGATCGTCCGCTCGCCGCCGGAGAGTTCGTACTCGGTGACGGTTTCCTCGGTGGCGATCAGCATCGTCGTGATCGGCCCGTAGAGGACGAAGCCGGCCGCGACGAGGGTCTCACCGCGAGCCGGGAGGGCGGCGTCGTAGACGCCGAAGATCGTCCCCATTGTGTTGTTGGACTTGAGGTTCGAAGAGCCGTCGAGCGGGTCCACCGCGACGGCGTAGGCGTCGCTCTCGGCGGGGTCGGCACCGCAGTCGACGACCTCGGCGCGTTCCTCGCTGGCGTACTGACCGACGCCGTCGATCCCGACGAGCCGGTCGCCGAGCAGGTCGTCCGCCCAGACGTCGGCCTCGGCCTGGGTCTCGCCGCTTGGGTTTTCCTCGTCGACCGTGCCGCGGCGGCCGATCAGCCCCTGTCGGATCTCGGTCGCCGAGCGACCGATCGTCGCCACGACGGCCTCGACGACCGGGTCTGACACCGTCATCTATTCGGTGGCCTCGAGCGCGGCGTCGGCCGTCTCCTCCTCGTAGATGACCTTCTCGAGGGCGTCGAGAAGCCGCGTCGGGTCCTCGCGCTGCCAGACGTTGCGACCGACGGCCAGCCCCTTCGCGCCGGCGTCGATGACCGCCTCGACCTGCGAGAGGAACTCGTAGTCGGAGGTCTTGGACCCGCCCGACATGATGACCTTCATGTCGCCGGCACAGTCGACGGCGTGGGACATCGCGTCCGGGCTGCCGGGGTACTTGACCTTCGCGATGTCGGCACCCAGCTCGAGGGCCAGCCGCGTCGCGTAGGAGATGGTGCTGGGCTTGGTGTCGTTTTTCAGTCCCTGGCCCCGCGGGTAGGACCACATGACCATCGGGAGGTCGTATTCGCGGCCCTTCTCCTGGGCGTCGCGGAACTCCTCGACCATCTCGATCTCGTGGTTCGAGCCGCCGTAGACGGTAAAACCGAGAGCGTCGGCACCCAGTTCGGCGGCGTAGTCGACCGAGCAGTTGACCGCCGAGTCGGGCTCGCCCATCCAGAGGTTCGAGGTGCCGTTGAGCTTCAACAGGAGATTGACGTCGTCCTCGTAGCTGGGGTAGTAGCCCTCGGCGATCCCCTTCTGGACGGCCATCGCGGTGACGGCGTCGTGGGTCGCCGTCTCGAAGACCGTCGACGGATCGAGCTTCTCGGGGACGTCCTCGAAGTCGACGGGTCCGTGTTCTAAGCCGTGGTCCATCGCAAGAATCAGTGATTTGCCATCGCGGACGATCGGGGAATCGTCGATCGGAATCATCTGTTAGACGGTCCAACAGTGCGCTATAAATCTCTGATGGTCCTGATTATCGAGATTGAGTACTAGTGTAGTAATTGATCCGTCTCGAGCCGCGCGACGTGACGGCGATTCGACTCGTCGGGCGCTCCGGACGGGATCGAAGTCGACTCCGTCACTCGAGCAGTTCGCGGGCGTTGTGTCGCCACGTGCGGACGTGCAGGACGTTCAGGTCAAGCGCCGTGGCGACGGTCATCGCGTCGACCGTCGCCAACCGCTCGGCCGACTGGATCCCAGCCTCGGCCAGCCGGTCGGCGTCGTCGGGGCCGACCCCGGTGACGGCGGCCACCGGCGTCGGCTTCGGATACGGCCGTTCGTCGGGCCGCTCCCGACCGACCGCGACGCCTTCCTCGTCGTACTCGAATGCCTGCCAGTCCGCGTCGTCGCTGACCGCGATCCACTCGCGTTCGGCCGCGCCCAGCCCGCGGACTTCGCTCGAGCGCCGTTGGAGGTCGCCGTCGGATTCGAACGACCACGGCAGCGAGAAGCGCCTGCGGAGGGCGGCCGCGACGTCCTCGTCGACCCCGTCCTCGAGCAACAGTCGATAGGAGTACTCCTTGTCGACGACAGCGTCGGGGTCGACGTCGGCGGCCGCGAGCGCCTCGCGCTCGGCCGACTCGATCGTCGCGTCTCGTGCCGAACCCGCAGGGGCTTCATCGTCGGTGTCAGCGGTCGCGGCGTCGGCCGCCGCAAGCAGTTCGTCCTCGTCGAAGGCGAGTTCGACGGGGTCCGAACCGACGGCGGCAGCGCCGTCGCCGACGTCGACGGTGATTCCGATGTCGACGACGGTCGCGTCCCCGTCGTCCCCGTCGCTCGCCGGGCCGGCCCCCGTCTCCCCGTCGCTGACGGCCTCTTCCTTGCTCACGCGACTCACCGGTCGTCCGTAGCTCACACTGTCTCGCCTTGAAAGTTGCCCTCGCGCGCCGACACGACTCGACGACGACTGACCAGCACGCTTACGGCCGCGTCTGCGGAACCGGTCAGGTATGGTTCGCGAGCAACTCGACCGGATCGGCGTCGTCGGCGCGGGGACGATGGGCAGCGGCATCGCGCAGGTCGCCGCCGCGAACGGCTACGAGGTCGTCATGCGCGACATCGAAACGGAGTACGTCGAGAACGGCTTCGACACCATCGACGACAGCCTCGGGCGCCTCGAGAGCCGGGGCGACCTCGAGGAGGAGCCCGCGACGATCCGCGACCGGATCGAGGGGACGACGCTCCTCGACGATCTCGGCGACTGCGATCTGGTCGTCGAGGCCGCGCTTGAGGAACTCGCGGTCAAACGGGACGTGTTCGCCGACCTCGAGCGAGTGTGTGACGAGGACATCGTCCTCGCGACGAACACGAGCACGCTCTCGATCACCTCGATCGCGAGCGACCTCGAGCGCCCGGAGCGGGTGATCGGGCTGCACTTCATGAATCCCGTCCCCGTGATGGAGGGCGTCGAGGTCGTCGTCGGCGAGAAGACGACCGACGCGGTGACC
Source organism: Natrinema mahii (assembly GCA_000690595.2). Classification (GTDB taxonomy): domain Archaea; phylum Halobacteriota; class Halobacteria; order Halobacteriales; family Natrialbaceae; genus Natrinema; species Natrinema mahii. Next base: position 64,952 of record JHUT02000008.1, read on the forward strand.
GACCTGGCCCACGACCTCGCCGCGGACCTCGGGAAGACGACCTGGGAGGCCGACGATAAGCCCGGTTTCGTCACCAACCGCATCCTGATGCCCTGGATCAACGAGGGGATCCGGGCCTACGACGAGGGCGTCGCCTCGAAGGAAGACATCGACGCGGGCATGGAACTCGGGACCAACGTCCCGATGGGGCCGCTGACGCTGGCCGACCACATCGGCCTCGACGTCTGTCTCCACGCCTCCGAGACGCTTCACGAGGAACTGGGCGACCGGTACAAGCCCGCCTACCTCCTCAAGCGGAAGGTCGAGGCCGGCGACCTCGGCAAGAAGACGGGACGTGGGTTCTACGAGTACGAGTGAGCCGCCGGCGTTCATTTCACCGTCGCGTAATTTATTTGGTGCTGACACGCGTTCGCGAAGACGATGCGCCCCGCCCGCTTCGCCGCCCTTTCCCTCTGTTGTAGCCTCGTCGCGCTGGCCGGCCTCACCGCGGTCGTCGCGGCGCCGCCCCCGACACCAGTCTGTGGCGTCTGCGGGTCCAGCGTCGAAAACGTCAGCGTTTCCGGTGCGGACGGTCCCGGAACGCTCGACATCTACGTCGACGAAACCGGCGACTCGCTGTGGCACGCCCGCGTCCCCGTCACCGAGTCGGCCGCCGAGCGATACCGGGTCAACGCGACCGCCCTCGAGGCCGCGGTCGACGACGCTTGGCCGCGCTATCACGTCGCCGAGGGGGACGTTCGAACCGTCGAGACGACGCTCGAGGATCGAACCGTCGTCGTCAACTACACCGTCGACGACGTCGCCCGACGCGGCGTCGGCGAGTCCTGGCTCCTCGAGTACTTCCACGAGACGGGGTCGACGACCAATTACGACCAGCAGGCCCGGCGGGTGACGATACACGCGCCCGACGGCACGGTCATCACGAACCGGCCGGCCGACGCCAGCGTCTCGGGGAACGCCGCGACGTGGACGACCGACGAGACAGCCTCGATCGGGAGCGACTTCGACGAAGCCGTGTACGTCACCTACGGCGAGGGCGGCCTCCTCGGGGCCGCGAGCGGCTACGCGACGATCGGCCTCGCGATCGGGCTGCCGGCGCTCGCTCGAGGGTTGGGTATCGGGGCCATCCACGGCGCGTTGATCGGTCTCTTCGGCGTCGCGATCGGACGGTCCGGCCGCGGCTCCACCGTGGCCGAGCGGGCGGCGAGCCGCCTCGGCCTCGAGCGACCGACGATCGATGCGGCGACGCTCGAGCGGCTGCTCGTTGCCGTCGGCGTCGGCGGGGCGGTCGGCTTCCTCGCCTACGGTGCGGTGGTGACCGGGCAGGCGTTCCCGCCGGCCGCCGTCGTGTTGTCGTCGCTGGGGGTCGGATACGCGCTGCTCGGGCTGGCCGCCGCGCGAATCGGTCCTCGACTCGAGACGCGGGGGCTGGTCGTTCTGGCCGTCCTCGCGACGGTCGTCGCCGCCGGCTACACGCGAGCGCTCGCCGGCGGAATCGCGTTCCTACTGCCGTTCTCGTTCGGGTTCGCCACTGCACTCTTCTTGCCGATCGGCCACGCGTTCGAGCGCGGCCGGACGCCGATAGCGCTGCTCGGGACCGTCGCGCTCGTGCCGAGCGTCGTCATCGCGATCGTCTACCCGATGCGTTCGATCAGCGTCTGGACCGTCCTCATCGGAACGGTCGTCTTCCTTCCGTGGGTCGCCGTCGTCGCTCTCTTTGGCTCCCCGCTCGCGCTGCTCGGCCGCACGCTCGCGGTCGAAAACGGCTGACGCCCCGGTGCCCCCGACGCTCGATCGCTGCTCGAGGGAAGGCCAACTGTCGGGTGAAACGCTCGTTAGAACGCTCGCAGACGCCTCGTGTCTCCGCCGCGGGTCGATCGACGTCGCTGTCGGTTCGACGCGGCGACGGGAGAACGGTACTCGGCGGACGGCTCGGGCGCAGCGGGGGCCGTTATTGGTGGAGCGGCTGGTTGGCCATCTGCTCGCGCAGTTCGGCCAGTCGCGAACGGGAGACGCCGTCCTCGAACTGCTGGAGGAGGGCGAAGACCTCCGCCCGCGAGACCTTCACGTCGCCCTCGCGGACCACGTCCTCGGGCCGTTCGCGCAGTTCGCGGAGCGTGCCGACCGCCAGCAGATAGGGGATCGCCCACGCCGAGAGGCGGTTGCCGTTGTGTTCGGGGACGACCTCGAGGTATCGCTGGGCGTCGTCGAGGTAGCGCTCGGCGCGGCCTGTCACCCGCTTGATGACGTTCGTGACGCCACCGTGGTGGGCCTCGTCGGTGACTGCCTCGATATCGACGTCCTCCGCGGCGAGCCATTCGGCGGGGAGGTAGACGTTGTTCTCCTCGCGGTAGTCGTCGTCGACGTCTTTCGCGATGTTGACCAGCTGCAGGAGGAGGGCAAACGAGCGGGCGTTCTCCCGCATCTCGTCGGCCCGGTCCTGTGAGGTGCCGCGGGCGACCAGCCCGGTGATCAGGGTGCCGACGGTGCCGGCGGCGTACCAGCAGTACTCCTCGAGTTCCTCGATGGTCTGTAAGCGCAGGCCGCCCTCGTCGGCGTACCGGTCGGTGAACATCGCCATCCCGTCGACGAGCTCGCGGACGGGGTCGCGCATGATCTCGCGGGGCTCTTCGTCGAAGGCTTCGAACGTCCGCAGGACGCGGGGGGTCTGGGCGACGACCTCCCAGTCGTCGTTGCGGTCCTCGGGAATCCAGGGCTCGACGTCGGCCATGAACTCCCCGACCGGTTCCCTCGCGTCGGGGTCGAGCAGCCGGTCGTACCGCGTGAGCAGTTCCGTCTGTCGCTCCGGTGGGATGTGACCGGCGTCCTCGATCGTGTCAGCGATGCGACAGAGGAGATAGCCGAGACAGATGTGTCTCGCCATCGGCTCTTCGAGCCGATCGATCGTGATCGAAAAAGTCCGCGAAACGCCGTGAACCGCATCGTAACACCACTCGAGGTCGTCCTCGAGGTCGGCGTCTGGGTTGGGTTCGGGCTGGCCCGTGGTCATCTACTCGAGGTAGTTTAGGTACCACCCCGGAAAAACACCGCGGTCGCGGCGTGATCTTCCGCCCGGCGCGACGCGCGGGTCGGCTCGACCGATCGGGCCCGGCGACTTCCGCCGAAACCGGTATGGGTGCCAGCGGCGAAGTCGGCCCATGAGTCAGACGATACTCGTCGCCGGCTCTCACGGCGGCGTCGGGCAGCACATCACGGCACGCCTGGCCGAGAGCGGGGAGACGCCGCGAGCGATGATCCGGACCGAGTCACAGGTCGCGGAGCTAGAGGCACTGGGCGGGGAGCCGATCGTCGCGGACCTGACCGAGCCGTCCTCCCTCGAGCGCGCGCTCGAGGGCTGTGACGCCGTCGTGTTCGCGGCCGGCTCCGGCGGCGAGGACGTCTACGGCGTCGACCGCGACGGCGCGATCGCCCTGATCGACGCCGCGAGCGAGGCGGGCGTCGACCGGTTCGTCATGCTCAGTTCGATGGGGGCCGACGATCCCGAATCCGGTCCCGACGCCCTCGAGGACTACCTCATCGCGAAGGCCGAGGCCGACGAGTACCTCCGACACAGCGGACTCGCGTCCACGATCGTCCGACCGGGCGAGCTGACGGACGAGCCCGGTACCGGCGAGATCCGGGCCGCCGAGGGGCTCGAGCTGGGCGAGGGTGACATCCCGCGCGAGGACGTTGCCGCGACGCTCGTGGCCGCGATCGACTGCGAGCCCGTCGTCGGCGAGACGTTCGAAATCCTGTCGGGCGAGAACCCGATTCCGGACGCGATCGAGGCCGTCGGCTCGAGCTAACCCCCGCCGTAGAACGGCCTGCACGGACGCTACCAGCCCACTGATCGTCTCAGTCCGGTTTCGATCGCGGATCGGCGTCCGGACGGGAGACGGAATGCCAGGTCGATCTATGAAAAGAATAATACAGCATTTGCCCCTCTATAGGAGACGACATGCCAGCAGGTACTGATCAAACGCTGCGACCGTTCTTGTGGCGGGCGAGCAAACTGTACTCCGAGACGGAGATCGTCTCCCGGAACCACGACGGGATGCAGCGATACACGTACGGAGAGTACGAGGAGCGAACGAGTCAGCTCGCGAACGCGCTCGACGAGTACGGAATCGAGGAGGGCGACCGGGTCGGAACGTTCTGTTGGAACCACTCCCGGCACTTCGAGACGTATTTCGCCGTGCCGTCGATCGGCGCACAACTCCACACGATCAATCCGCTGCTTCCCGACGCACACGTTCAGTTCATCGTCGACAACGCCGACGACGAACTGATTTTCGTCGACCAGTCGCTCGCGCCGAAACTCGCGGGCGCGGTTGCCGACGCCGACGACGAGTTCGACGGTGTCGACTTCGTCGTCATGGGCAGCGAGGAATCCGACGACCTCGAGGCGACGCCCTACGAGTCGTTCATCGACGGCCACGAGACCGACTACGACTGGCCCGACGTCGACGAGGAACAGCCCGCGGGGATGTGTTACACCTCGGGGACGACCGGCAACCCGAAAGGCGTCGAGTACACCCAGCAGATGCTCTGGAGCCACACGATGGCCTCCCAGACGCCACAGGGCATCCCGATGGCCGACGACGACGTCGTCATGCCCGTGGTGCCGATGTTCCACGTCAACGCCTGGGGGATGCCGTTTACGGCGACCGCCGGCGGGGCCAAACAGGTCTTCCCCGGCCCCTCCCCCGACCCCGAAGACCTCGCGACCCTCATCGAAAACGAGGGCGTGACGATCAGCGCGGGCGTCCCGACCGTCTGGCTGGGGCTGATGGAATACTGCTCGGAGAACGACGTCGACCTCTCGACGCTGGATACCGTTATCGTCGGCGGCTCGGCGGCACCGAAATCGATGATCGAGTGGTTCGATACCCAGGGCGTCGAGGTGCTTCACGCCTGGGGGATGACCGAGATGGCGCCGATCGGCGCGGTCTCCCATCTCAAATCCGACCTGCAGAACGCGGACTACGACACGCAGGTCGAAAAACGGGGCAAGCAAGGACTGGTCGTTCCCGGCCTCGAGTTCAAAGTCATCGACGACGACGGCGAGGAGATCGAGTGGAACGGACAGGAGTTCGGCGAACTGTGGATCCGCGGGCCGTGGGTGACGACGGAGTACTTCAAGCGCCCCGAGGCCAACGAGGCGGACTTCGAGGACGGCTGGCTCAAGACCGGTGACGTCGTCACCGTCGACGAGGACGGCTACATCAAGATCGTCGATCGCGAGAAGGACGTCATCAAGTCCGGCGGCGAGTGGATCTCTTCGGTCGAACTCGAGAACGCGATCATGGCCCACGACGGCGTCGCCGAGGCGGCCGTCGTCGGCGTGCCCCACGAGCGCTGGCAGGAACGGCCGGTCGCGTTCGTCGTCCCCGCCGAGGATGCCGACCGGGACGCGCTCGTCTCCGAGATCAACGAGATGCTCGCCGACGAGTACCCCAAGTGGTGGCTCCCGGACGAGATCGAGTTCATCAAGGAAGTGCCCAAAACGGCGACGGGCAAGTTCTCGAAGAAGGACATCCGCGAGGAGTACGCCGACCAGTCCCTCGTCGAGGGGCAGGTTCCGGAAGACGCCGCGCCGGACGAGAACTGAGGCGATCGGCTGCCGATTTTTCGGGCTCCGCGTTCGCACCGGGAGCGAGTGCGGTTCGTCGTCGACCACCGCCGGTCGAGACACTCCTGCACGACGTGTCCTATCGTGGTACTGGGGGACACGATAGCGCGAAGAGAGAACAGTAAAGGATCACGATTCCTAATTTCGGGTATGGACTTTGCACTCTCGGCCGAGCAGCAACAGATTCGGGATATGGTTTCGGAGTTCGTCGACGAGGAGGTCGTCCCCCTCGCCGAGGAGATCGACCACGACGACGAGTTCCCACGGGGCCTCGTCGACCAGATGGCCGAACTGGGGCTGATGGGGATGCCCTTCCCCGAGGAGTACGGCGGTGCCGGCCTGGACTATCACTCCTACGCGATCGGGCTCGAGGAGATTGCCCGCGGCTCGGGCGGTCTCGGGACCATCGTCGCCGCCCACACCTCGCTGGCGGGCAACATGCTCTACGAGTTCGGCGACGAGTCCCAGAAAGAGGAGTACCTGACCCCCGTCGCGGCGGGCGAGGACATCGGGGCGTTCGCGCTCTCGGAGGCCGGCGCGGGCAGCGACGTGCCGGCGATGGAGACGACCGCCGAGAAAGACGGCGACGAGTACGTCATCAACGGCGGCAAGCTCTGGATCTCGAACGGCTCCGTGGCCGACACGGTCACGCTCTTTGCGAAGACCGATCCCGACGCGGGCAACAAGGGCATTTCGTCCTTTATCGTCCGGCCCGAGGAGGACGACGGCTTCATCGTCGAGGGCACCGAGGACAAGCTCGGCGACAAGGGCTGTCCGACCGCCGAACTCCGGTTCGACGACCTCCGGATCCCGGAATCGCGCCGGCTCGGCGAGGAGGGCGACGGCTTCGTCCACGCGCTGAAGACCCTCAACGGCGGCCGGATCACGATCGCTGCCCGCGGGGTCGGCATCGCTCGCGCGGCCTTCGAGGAGGCCCGTGACTACGCCGGCGAACGCGAGCAGTTCGGCCAGCCGATCGGCGAGTTCCAGTCGATCAAACACAAGCTCGCGGACATGGACACCAAGATCCAGGCCGCGAAGATGCTCATGCACAAGGCCGCCGACAAGAAGATCCGCGGCGAGGACTACATCAAAGACGCCTCCCAGGCCAAGCTCTACGCCTCCGAAGTCAGCCGCGAGGTCGCCAACGAGGGCATCCAGATCCACGGCGGCTACGGCTACACCAAGGACTTCGCCGCCCAGCGGTTCTACCGCGACGCCAAACTCAACGAGATCTACGAGGGTACCAGCGAAGTGCTGCGCAACACGATCGGCGACCAGTTGCTCGAGGAGTAGCTGCTTCGCCGACTCCGTCCGATCGCTGCGCTCGTCTCCCAAATATTGATTCGGCTGTGGCGTCAACACTGTCAACAGGGATGTCGCAGCAAGTCCGCCTCGACGAACACGTGTACGAACGGATCAAATCGAAGAAGCGAAGCGACGAGTCGTTTAGCGAGGCCGTCGAACGGCTCATCGGTGGTCGATCACTTCGCGATCTCCGAGACGTGTTCGACGCGGAACAGGTAGACGAGATGCGTACGGCTATCGACGAGGCCGATCGCGTCGATCGCGACGAAGTCCGAGACGTCGGCGATCGGTTCGAATGATCGTCGATACGAGCTTCGTTTTGGACGTTATCGACGGCGTCGACGACGCCCTCGAGAAAGAACGGGCACTCGAGACCGAAGGCGTTCCGCTGGTCATTCCGACGATGACGGTGCTGGAACTCTATATCGGCGTCGGAAAAGTCGCGCACACGGCAGCCGAACGGCAGCGCGTCGAGGCCGTTTTGGACTCCTATCCGCTCGTGCCGATGACGCCGAGTATCTCCCGACGTGCCGGTCGTCTCCTCGGTCGGCGACTAACCGACGCGGCTGCCGGCGACGGGCCGGGGATCGGCAAGGGAGATGCGGTCGTCGCTGCGACCGCTCTCGAGCGCGACGAACCGGTCCTCACCGGTGACACTCACTTCGAAACGATCTCCGGTATCGATGTCGAGACGTACCGGTAATCGAGTCGGCTGGTGCCTCTGGTCGCCCCATCGCCTCCGACCGTGATCGTACGCATTCTCACACCGATTCGATCCAAAACGGCACTTACGCTGATTCTTCACCAGTATCTAGACACGCTTCGACCCAGTCGGCGTGGTCCCGCAGCCGCCGTTCGCCAGCGTCGGTCAGCGCGTAGACGTCGTGCAGTCCTTCAGTCCGCTTCTCGACGAATCCAGCGTCGACCAGCGCCGACAGCGAACCGTAGAACGACTTGGGCTCGAGCCGGTCGTCGTAGTGGGACTCGAGGCGCGTTTTCAACTGCTGGCCGCGCAGTTCGCCGTTTTCGGCCGCAGCGAGCAGGAAACAGATGTCCCGGCGGCGGCCGCTCCGAAGCCACTTGGTCATGGCGCGGTCTGGGTCGGGAACGGGCTCGAGCGTTACGGTTCGGGACTCACTCGCCGCGCTCGAGCCGTTCCCACAGCGTCGCCACGACCGTCCACGCCAGTCCGCCGAGGGCCGCTGCGCTGAGCATGGCTCGATCGCCGATCTCGAGGAGGGCGCTCCCGTCGGGGCGGCGGTCGTGGCGGACGAGCAGCCAGCCCCGGTCGGGGTCGCCGAGGACGACGTCGCCGGAGCCGAAGGCCAGCGAAAGCAAGACGGCCACCAGCGCGTAGGTCACAACCGCGGCGAGGGTCCCGACGCTCCCGGTCACGAAGCGCGAGAGGAGTCGCGCGCCGGGCAGCCGGTCGCTCGCGCCCTTGTCCGTCCCGTAGATACCAAAGCCCTGCACGCCGCCGGGCGGGTCGCCGACGCGGACGTCGGCGGGGTACTGACAGAGGACCGCGGCCATCCAGAGGTCGCCGATCGAGCCGGCCGCGTTCGCCGCCAGCGGCACGACCAGCAGCGGCGACGGGTAGACGACCATCGCGGCGAGGCCGACGGCGGTGATCACGGCAAACGGTGCGAGCAGGGCGATCAACAGCTGGTTGCGGGTGTAGCTCGAGCCGTCGGTCTCGGCGTAGGCGTAGGGGAGGACGAAGTAGGAGACGCCGACGCCGTAGCGCGGCGAGCCGCCGTAGCGGGCCAGAAAGAGGCCGTGCAACAGCTCGTGGGGGACGACCACGACGACCAGCAGGCCGACGGAGACGGCCAGCCAGACGAGGACCGTCGGCGGCGACGACGGCGCGATTACGATCGGCTCGAGGGCGACGCCGCGGAGCCGGGCGAGGACGCGGGCGAACGCGTAGACCGCGCCGAAAAAGCCCGCGGCGGAGACGACGAGCCACTGGAGGGCGACCGCCCGAGTGAGTCGGAACGTCGCGAGCGGGCGACGGGCCATAGCGGAGTCCGATCGGTTCACGGCCCGCATCTCGAAGGCGACCGAAAAATCGGTGTCGATGTTCGCCCCTCCCGGCGGGCTCGACCGGAACCGACAGCTTCCCGGTGGTCGATTCCCCACTGTCGCCCATGACCGACGAACGGACCGCCGAAGCCAACGGGATCGCGGCGACCTACGACGAGACCGAGACCGAACGGATCCTGTCGTTCGAACGCGAGGCCGGGGCCGGAGCCGGCTCGAGCGCCACGGCGGCGATCGCACAGAACGTCGAGGGCTACGCCATGCTGAAGGTGCGGCCGACGGCCGACGGCGACGAACTCGAGCGCTACTACGGGTTCGACATGGCGCTGGATCACGCCGGTGAACTACTCGGCGTCTCGCCCCACGACCTGCCCATCCCCGAGGCCGCCGAGGATATGGGGATGTGAACGGACAAACGACGAGGCAGGGAGTAGACGACGACCGCCGGATCAGACGACGAACGCCGCGACGATCAGCAGGCCGAAATAGATGACGACGACGGCACCGACGGCGTACAGGCGGACTCGCCGCAACGTCTTGTTTTCAACACGGCGGGCCCGCTCGAGGGCCGCCCGCTCCCGGTCCGAGAGCCGCTCGGCGTGGGCGCGACCGCGGTGGAGCCGTTCGTAGCGGCCCCGCCGAAACGGCCGCCCGCAGTACGGACAGCGCGCGGGCGGGTCGCCGTCGCCCGTAACGGCCTCGGGAACGTCGACTGCGGGGTCGGCGATCACCGTAGCACCGCGGGTGGCGCTCTCGCCCGTCGGCGCGCGATCGCTCGAGTCGCCTGACACGGCGGTGGCTACGACGACCCGTGATATGCGTTTTCGGTCGGTTCTCACGGACTGTCCCGGCGACTGACGTAACCGGTATCGGTGTCCCGCCACGGGAAAAAGCGGGAGCCCTAAATACGCGGAGTCGAACGGTGTAGACGAGAATAGCCGTGGCAACAGAGTCGTTTCCCCGCCCCGTCGGCACGCGACGCCGTTTCTCCGCACTGCTCGCAGCGACCGCGCTGGGCGTCTACCTCCTCCTCATCGTCGGCGCGACGACGTCGCTGACGAACGCCGCCGCGTCGTGTTCGACGTGGCCGACCTGTCACGCGCCGGTCGACCCGCTGAGTCAGACCGAACTCGCGATCGCGTGGGCCCACCGGCTCGCCGCCGTCGTCGTCGGCCTACTCGTGGCCACGACGGCCGCCGCCGCCGTTTTCGGTGACGTCTCGAGCCGCGTCCGAACGACGCTGGCCGTCGCCGCCGTCCTCTATATCGTCCAGGTCGGCGTCGGTGCCGTTACCGCGACGATCGGCCCCGCCGCGATCGTCCCCGGTCTCCACCTGGGACTCGGGCTCGTCATCTTCTCGGCGGTCGTCCTCGCGCTCGCCTGGGACTTAGAGATCGCGACCGGGAGCGAGGACGAGGACGGCGTCACGTCTCCGGAACCCCTCGAGGCAGACGTTCCGACCGCGACCGAACGGACGCTCCCCGCGAGTCGCCTGGCTCGCGCCCGGCTGACCGTCTCCGCGTACTTCCGGATGATGAAGCCGCGCCTCATGTGGCTGCTCTGTCTGGTCGCCGCCGCCGGGATGGCACTGGCCGCCGGCCCCGGCCTCGAGACGTACACGATCGTCGCGACGCTGGGCGGCGGCGTCCTCGCCATCGGTGCCAGCGGGACGTTCAACCACGTCCTCGAGCGCGACGTCGACCAGAAGATGTCCCGGACCGCCGAGCGCCCGCTCGCGGTGGACCTGATTCCGGTCCGGAACGCGCTCGCGTTCGGGCTCGCGCTGACCGGCCTGTCGCTCGCGGCCTTCCTGACGATCAACCGGCTGGCCGCGGCGCTCGGTCTGGCCGCGATCCTGTTTTACAGCGTCGTCTACACACTCCTCCTCAAGCCGAACACCGTCCAGAACACGGTCATCGGCGGTGCCGCAGGGGCGCTGCCCGCGCTGATCGGCTGGGCCGCCGTGACCAACGAGATCGGCTGGCCCGGCCTCGCGCTCGCGGCAGTCATCTTCCTGTGGACGCCGGCGCACTTCTACAACCTCGCGCTGGCCTACAAGGACGACTACGCCCGCGGTGGCTTCCCGATGATGCCGGTCGTCCGCGGCGAGACGGAGACACGAAAGCAGATCATCTACTACATCGCCGCGACGCTCGTGAGTACGATCGCGCTGGCCTGGATCACCGACCTCGGCGCGCTGTATGCGGGCACCGTCGTCGTCTTCGGCGGGCTCTTCCTCTGGGCCGCCGTGCGGCTCCACTTCGAACAGACCGAAGCCGCCGCGTTCCGGTCGTTCCACGCCTCGAACGCCTTCCTCGGGGCCGTGCTGGTCGCGATCCTCGTGGACGCGCTGGCGTTCTGACCGATCGCGGTCTCGGCTCGCCGGTGTATTTTTCGCGTGGTCGTTGACACTCACACCGTCCGCGGACCGCTCTAACTCGTACGGTCTCCTGTCCGTCATTGCCGGTGGGACCGCAGGGCGAGTCGCGGTCCCACCGGGACATCGGTACAGCAAACGGTAGCAGCCGTATCGCGGTCCCGGTTCGAGCGAACGAGAGCCGTTTCACCCGGTCGTCCGGCCGCCTCGAGGTAGCAAAGTGGGTCATCGAGGGATCAAGACCACGGTACGTATCGGACGACAGTGGGTTGTCGGGGAGCGCTGTCAGGACAGTCGCGGTAATGTCACGTCCCCCAGATAGAGGAGTTACCGACGCAGTAGAACAACCCCACCCATCCGAGAAAGAGTCCCGCGATCACTACCAGAAAGTCGGCTAAACAAGTTCCGACGACGACGCAGTATCCGATACCGATCGTGAGTAGTAGCAGTGAACTGCCGATCAACACGTGACACCGGCGTTCGGCTCTGGGTTCCATACGCCGTCGTATCACAATCGGCCGTAAATACCTATGTCAAATAAAAAAGATATTCGTGACCTCATCAGTACCACTTGTACGGTCCGTCCCTGCCGTGACCTGATTTCCCGATCGGGTTGCGAGCGTATTTCCGGAACCGCACCGTGTTACGGGCTACTGATAGATCGGGACCCCATCGCGACCGCCTCGAGAGCTTCGATCCCACACGACGACGAGACGCCCCGGTCTCGAATCACTCGCCCTCGAGGCGGGTCACCAGAGCAGGTGCGGCCAGACGAAGGTAAACAGGAACCAGATCATGGCCGTCAGCACGACCGTCATGATCGCGTTCAGGACCAGCCCGGCCCGGAGCATGTGGCGCTGCTTGACGTACCCGCTGCCGAAGACGATGGCGTTGGGCGGTGTCGCGACCGGCAGCGCGAACGCGAAGCTCGCGGCGATCGCGCCGGCGACCGAGAGAAAGAGCGCGGTCGAGAAGTCGGTCAGCCCGAGCGTCGCCGAGAAGACGCTTCCGAGGCTGATCAGAATGGGGACGATGATACTTGTCGTCGCGGAGTTCGAGGTCATTTCGGTGAGGAAGATGACGACCAGAACGACCGCGCCGATGACGAGGATAATGGGCGCGCCGACGAGTCCGCCGAACACGGTGTCGGCGATCCACTCCGTCGCACCCGTGTCAGCCAGCGCGTTCGCGAGGGAGATACCGCCGCCGAACAGCAACAGCGTCCCCCAGTCGATGTCGACCAGTTCCTCCCACTCCATCGTGTCGGCAAGCACGAGCGCGGGGACCGCCGCGACGCCGACCATGACGTAGTAGAGCAGCCCCTGATGGCCCTCGACGCCGAAGACCGTCATCCCCTCGCCGCCGAACACGGTCGTCATCCAGGTGGCTGGGAGGTACGGCTCGAAGAGGTCACCGAGCCCGCCGACCATCCAGAGCCCCGCCGTCACGGCGAAGATCGCCGCCACCCGTTTCCCGCGGGGGTCGAGTTCGCCTTCGGCCTCGAGTTGCTCTCGGGCGGTGGCCCGTGCCCGCTCGACGTCCGGCACTTCGGGCGGATACAGTACGTACGTCAGGAGGAACCAGATCAGCGGCAGCGTCACGACGACGATCGGGAACCCGACGAGGAACCAGTCGGCGAATCCGACTTCGTAGTCCAGAATGGCGTTGAGCTGGCCGACGAGGATCGCGTTCGGCGGCGTGCCGATTATCGTCCCGACGCCGCCGACGCTCGCGGCGTAGGCGGTCCCGAGCAGCATCGAGATCTGGAGGTTCGTAAACGCGGCCGTCGACTCGAGGTCCCCGCCGTCGGCGACCGTTTCGGCGGCGTCGCTCTCCCGATCCCGTTCGTCCGAGGACGCGAGGTCGTCTCGGTCGAGGACCTGGCTGAGGACGCCGACCGCGATCGGCATCATCATCGCGGCCGTCGCGGTGTTTGACACCCACATCGACAACACGGCGGTCACGACCATGATCGCGAAGACCAGCCGCCGCGGCGAACTGCCCATCTTGGCGATCGAATACAGCGCGATCCGCCGATCGATGTCGTACTTCTGGATCCCGTTAGCCAGCATGAATCCGGCCAAAAACAGGAAGATGATGTGATCGGCGAACCCGACGAGGGCCGCGTCCATCGAGTCGTAGACGCCGGTCCCCGTGAGCAAGACGGGGATCGTCAGCGCGGTGACCGCGAGCGGGAGCGCGCCGGTGACCCAGAGGAACCCGGCGAAGAACATGGTCGCGAGCGCGTACTGGCCCGTCATCGAGAGTCCCGACGGCGACGGTGCGGCCGCGATTGCTACCGTTCCGATCCCCGCGAGGGCGAATAGGGATATCCGGCGGTTTAAACCACCCAAGAGTCGGTGTATCATTGATACACACAGGAATTATCATTACGATTCTTAAGCGCTTCCATTCGAGGGCGGCCCTAGAAGTGGTCGACGATCGCCCGCACCTGTTCGGCGGTCAGTTCCGTGGCGTAGAGTTCCAGCAGCGTCTCCCGGCGCGCTCGAGAGAGCGAGCGGCTCCCGCTCTCGAGCATCGAGAGATGTGCCTGCATGAGGTCGTCTATCTCCCGTTCGACTGCTCGCTGTTCGTATCCGGCTGCGACGCGGAGAAGCCGCCACGACAGCGGCGAGATACCCTCGGGGTCGGGGAGGTCGGAAGCGTCCATGAGCGTCAGCTACGGGAGACATACCAAGGTGGCTTGAAATGCGTTCCGTCCGGCGGCGGTGGAGCCGTCGTTTCGGGCCCGCGATCACCACGGTCGTCGTGACGGGCGCGTCCGTGGGATCATAGTCGAATTTTTCACCGATCGGGTCCCATGTCGGTGCATGGAGCAACAACGCCGTCGGTTCCTCGACGAATTACTCACCACAGCGACGCCGTCCGGGTTCGAGACACCGGCTCAACGCCGCTGGGTAGCGTACGTCGAGGAGTTTGCCGACGAGGTGCGGACCGACAGTTACGGAAACGCCGTCGCCGTGCTGGAGGGGAACGAGACGTCGATCGCCCTCACTGGGCACAGCGACGAAATCGGCTTCATGGTGCGGGATATCGAGGAAAGCGGTATCCTCCGAATGACTCCCGTCGGGGGGTCGGACCGGACCGTCTCGAAGGGCCAACACGTCCGTATTCATACCGATACTGGACCGGTTCCGGGAGTGATCGGTCAGGCGGCGATTCATCTCCGTGATCACGAAGACGAATCGCTTACCGATATCGACGAGCAGTATATCGATATCGGCGCTGAAGACGCGGCCGAGGCCGAGGAACTAGTCGAACGCGGCGATCCGATTACGTTCGATCAAACGGTCTCCGAACTGGAGAACGGACGGATCGCAGCACGTGGGTTGGACAATCGTATCGGTATCTGGGCCGCGGCGGAAGCACTCCGGCGGGCAGCCGAACGCGACCACGAGGCGACGATCTATGCCGTCTCTACGGTTCAAGAGGAAGTCGGGTTACAGGGCGCGAAAATGGTCGGCTTCGATCTCGCACCCGATGCAGTAGTCGCGATCGACGTGACCCACGCCACGGACACGCCGGATCTCACGTCGGGTCAAAAGACCGGTGTCGAACTCGGTGACGGCCCGGTCGTCGTACGCGGAAGCGCAAACCATCCGCGACTCGTCGATGCGGTTCGGCAGACCGCCTCCGAGGCCGATATCGATATTCAGTTACAGGCATCGGGAACGAATACCGGGACGGACGCCGATGCGTTCTATACGTCCCGCGGGGGGATTCCGTCGGTGAACGTGGGCATCCCGAACCGCTATATGCACACGCCCGTCGAGGTCGTGGACCTGGCGGATCTCGAGACGGTCGCCGAACTGCTGAGCGCCGTCCCAGCTACTGTTGCTGGCCGTGACCTTTCGACGGGCATCGAATAGCGGGAGCGGCCCCTCGTAGCGTACACCGTTCGTCGCGGAGAACGGTGCTACCGATCGACCCACAACACGTATCATCGAACTGGTACGCGCAGTCGTAACCGCGGAGTATTAATCGATCCGTCCACTACGCGTGTGTACATGAGTGACGTACGTGTTGCAGGGACAGGGCTAACGCCGTTCGGGAACAGCCCCGAACGGACCAGCCGTGATCTCTTCGCCGAGGCGAGTATCGCGGCCTTCGAGGACAGCGGCGTTCCCCGCGAGGACGTCGAGGGCGTCTTCTACGGCAACTTCATGGGCGAACTCTCCGAGCATCAGGGCCACCAGGGGCCGCTGATGGCGGAAGCGGCCGGCGTCCAGGCCCCCGCGACCCGGTACGAGTCCGCGTGTGCCTCGAGTGGCACCGCGGTCCGCGAGGCGGTCACACGGATTCGCAACGGCGAGAACGACGTCCTCCTCGTCGGCGGGGCGGAGCGAATGACCAACCTCGGGACCGCGGGCGCAACCGAGGCGCTGGCGATCGCCGCCGACGACCTCTGGGAGGTCCGCGCCGGCGTCACCTTCCCCGGCGCGTACGCGTTGATGGCCCGGGCCTACTTCGACGAGTTCGGCGGCGAACACGAGGACCTCGCCCACATCGCCGTCAAGAACCACGAAAACGCCCTCTCGAACGAGAAGGCCCAGTACCAGAGCGCGATCGAGGTCTCGGACGCGCTCGAGGCTCCGCCAGTCTCCGAACCGCTCGGGCTCTACGACGCCTGTCCGATCTCGGACGGCGCGTCGGCGCTGGTCCTGACGAGCGAGTCCTATGCCGCAGAACACGACCTCGAGGCCCCGGTCGCGATCACGGGCACCGGACAGGGCGGCGACCGGATGGCGCTGCACGATCGCGAGTACCTCGCTCGCTCGCCCGCGGCCCGCGAAGCCGGCGCGGAAGCCTACGCCGACGCCGGCGTCTCGGCCGGCGACGTCGACCTCGCGGAGGTCCACGACTGCTTTACCATCGCCGAAGTGCTGGCACTCGAGGCGCTCGATCTCGAGCCGATCGGCGAGGGGATCTCGGCCGCCCGCGACGGGCGGACGACCGCGGACGGCGAGACGCCGATCAACCTCTCGGGCGGGCTGAAGGCCAAGGGTCACCCGGTCGGCGCGACGGGGGCCTCCCAGATCGCCGAGGTGACCGACCTGCTGGCCGGCGAGCATCCAAACAGCGACCACGTCGCGGACGCGACGACCGGCGTCGCCCACAACGCGGGCGGCACGGTCGCGAGCGCGACCGTTCACGTCCTGGAGGTGATGGAGTGATGAGCGATGCCGACGACGCCGTCACCGACGCCGGCTTCGACGACTGGCTCGACGCCGCCGAGGACGGCGCGGCCTACTACCTCGAGTGTCCCGACGACCACACCGCCCTGCCGCCGCGTCGGGTCTGTCCCGACTGTGGCGCGACCGACCTCGAGGAACTCGCTCTCCCGGACACCGGCGAGATCCGGACGTTCACCGTCACGCACGTGCCGACGCCGGCCTTCGAGGAGGACGCCCCCTACGCGACGGCCGTCGTGGACTTCGGTCCCGTCAGCCTGACCGGCCAGGTCGTCGGGATCGACGTCGAGGACGTCGAGACCGGTCTCGAGGTCGAACTCGAGATCGCGACCTCGGAGACGACCGGTGAGCGCGTGATCGGGCTGCGGCCGGCGTAGGCCGCGCTCGATTCTCCCAGCAGGTACGGACGACGATCGCGAGTCAGCGCTGTCGGCACTCGAGTCGGGTCCCGTGTGCGTTACTCTTCGACGTTCGCCTGCGGGAGTTCGGCACGCAGGTACTCGACGAACTCGTCCGGATGTTCGGCGTGGGGCAGCTGGGTCGCGTAGTCGATGACGACCAGATCGAGGTCCGCGGCCGCCGCCAGGTCCCGCCCGTCCCGAAGCGGGACCAGTTCGGCGTCGCGGCCCCAGACGAGCGTGGTCGGGGTCTCGAGCGCGGCCAGTTCCGTCTCGAGGTCGAAGTCGGGATCGAGGGTGCCGGCGGCGAAGGAGGCGGGGGCGTAGCGCGCGCCGGGCTGGTGGGCGCTGTCCCAGGCGTACTGGACTTCCTCGGGATCGGCCCGGTCGGAGTCGTAGTAGCCGTCGCGGTCGTAGAAGTGGCGGATCGAGGGCTTGCTCGCGAGCAGGTTGTACAGCGTCGTGCCGACGATCGGCGTCCGCAGGAGGGTGCGGACCCACGGTCGTTCGTCCGCCGTCTCGTCGGTCGGACAGATCAACACGAGGCGTTCGAAGTCGGTCTCGTCGGCGGCTTCGACGGCGAAGGAGCCGGACAGCGAGGAAGCGACGACGATCGGCTCGTCGGTCACCTCGCCGGCGAAGTCGCGGACGAACTCGGCGTACAGCGTCGCGGAGTAGACCAGCGGCGGTCGCTCCGAGCGGCCGAAGCCGGGCAGATCGACCGCGTAGACGTGGTAGTCCTCCGCCAGTCGATCGACGATCGGCTCGAACTCGTGGCTGCTCGCGCCCGCGTAGACCCCGTGGAGGAGGAGCACATCGGGGTCGTTGGGATCGCCGGCGACCGTATACTGCGTCTCGATCCCGCGCCAGCGATAGGTCCGCTCGATGCCGACCAGCGGGTTCTCGAGGTCGCCAGCGCGCCGTTTCAGGAGGCGATTACCGAGGACGGCTCCACCGACGGTTCCGAGGGCTGCACCGAGGACTGTTCGGGCTTTCATACGCTGTCGTAAGTTGCCAACGAACTTAGACCTCCGGTTCGGGGACGGATCCCGTCGGCGTCCCGGGTCGGTTACGACCGGCGGGGACGGCGGTGTCGCCGGTGGATCGAAGCGACTCGAGTGATGCCCCGTCGGCCCCGACCGGCCGGCTCACTCCGTGCCCGATCCGTCAGATCCGGTCTCGAGGGTCTCGAGACACGTTTCGACGGGGTCGAGAACGTCGGTGGCGATCGAGTAGGGGTCGGTCTCGCCCTGCCGGACGGCCTCCGCGAGGGCGTCGATCCCGCCGGCGGCCGCGAGTTCGTCCTCGAGCATGGCGTGGACGTCCTCGCGGAGCAGGGTACGGATCTCCTCGGCGTAACGCGTCCGCACCTGCTCGGCGTGTTCGCCGGAGTCGACGAGGTAGTCCCGATGGGCCGCGAGTTCGTCGATGAACGCGTCGACGCCGGTGCCGTGGATGGCGACGGTCTCGACGATCGGCGGCGTCCAGCCCGCGTCGTCCTCGCTCTCGGCGGGCTCGCCGTCCCAGTCGTCGTGGGCGTCGATGACCTCCTGACTGTGGTGGCCGCCGCTACCGGCGGCCCCGCTTTCGTCGCCGAGCTGGACCATGTCCCGGAGTTCCTGTACCGTCCGGTCCGCACCGTCGCGGTCGGCCTTGTTGACGACGAAGACATCCGCGATCTCGAGGATGCCGGCTTTCAGCGTCTGGATGTCGTCGCCCGAGCCCGGTGGGACGAGGACGGCGACGGTGTCGGCGGTCCGGACGATGTCGATCTCGTTTTGCCCGGCACCGACGGTCTCGATGATGATCTTGTCCTTCCCGAAGGCGTCCATCGCCTTGACGGCGTCCGCGGTGGCCGTCGAGAGCCCGCCCAGCGTCCCGCGGGCGCTCATCGAGCGGACGAAGACGTCCATGTCGCCCACCGTGGAGGCCATCCGGATGCGGTCGCCGAGTACCGCTCCGCCGGTAAAGGGCGAGGAGGGGTCGATCGCGATGACGCCGACCGTCTCGCCCCGATCGCGGTAGGTCTCGGCGAGCTTGTCGACCAGCGTCGACTTGCCCGCGCCCGGCGAGCCAGTGATCCCGATCACGTCGGCGTTTCCGGTGTGGGCGTACAGCTCCGAGACGAGGTCGCGATAGCCCGGCGCGCGGTTCTCGATCTTCGAGATCACGCGGGCCAGCGCGCGGTGTTTCCCCGCGAGCAGGTCCTCGAGGAGCGCCCGGTCGTCGGCGTCCATGCTCATCGCTGCGGTGCGTTCTCGCGGACGAACTCGATGGTCTCCTCGACGGAAGTCCCGGGGCCGAAGATGGCTGCGACGCCCTGTTCTTCGAGTTCGTCGCGGTCCTCCTCGGGGATGACGCCCCCGGCCAGCACGAGCGTGTCCTCGGCCGCGCCGTACTCCTCGAGCCCCTCCATGATCTTCGGGACCAGCGTGTCGTGGGCCCCCGAGAGGATGGAGATGCCGAGGACGTCGACGTCCTCCTGGACCGCTGCCTGCACGATTTCGTCGGGCGCTTTGTGGAGCCCGGAGTAGATGACCTCGAAGCCGGCGTCCCGGAACGCACGCGCGATGACGTGCGCGCCGCGATCGTGACCGTCGAGGCCGACTTTGGCGACGAGACACCGAATCGACTCCGCTTCCTGTTCGCTGCTCATACCCCCTACTTCCCGAGCCCACTGTTTGACTTTAACGGAAGATAGTGGGAATCCTTGACGGAGCGTCGGGATTTCGTCGGGGCGTGTTCGTCGGTGTCGCGGCCGTCGGTCGGGGACGCTCTTTGGCTCGTGACTGTCACGAGCGGGCGAAACCGTCACGAACCAAAGGCTAAAGAGCGAAACGACCGAACATTCAGTCAATGACTATCGTTCGTCTACTGCGGAGGGATCTATCGTGGGCGTCGAAATAAAGGAGACGCGGGTGTCCGACGCCGAACTCGAGGAGATGAAAGGGTTCGTCTTCGAGTATCTCGCGGCCAGCGTCGAGAAGGAAGAGGAGGGCGGCCGCATGCGCTGGTACCCGTGGCACTCCGCCGAGTACCGACACAACCACATCCTCAACGTGGTCGATCTCGCGACCGAGATCGCCGAGGAGGAAGGCGCCGACGTCGACGTCACGCGCGTCGCTGCCCTCTTTCACGACGTGGCCAAACTCGAGACCGATCAGGAACTCCACGCCGAGGCCGGGGCCCGGGTCGCCCGGGAGTACCTCGAGTCCCGTGCGGACTACCCCGAGTCGTTCATCCAGCAGGTGTGTCGCGCCATCGAACACCACTCCTATCAGGGGAACCTGACGGACCTCGATCTGGAGACGCAGTGTCTCATCGAGGCCGACCTGCTCGACAAGGTCGGCGCGAACGGGACGGCGTTGATGCTGTTGCGGATGGGCTACGAAGCCCGCACGCACATGGACTGCGACGAGATGGTCGAGCGCGTCTTAGAGCGGGGGTACGACGCCGCCTCCCGCGTCCAGAGCGACACCGCGGAAGGCATCGCCCACCAGCGCCTGAAACGCGTCAAGTGGTTCAGCGAGTGGCTCGAGGACGAGATCGCCGCGCTGGGCGAGTGAGCCGGCGGCGACCGCGACGGAGCGACGCCAACTCAACGTTCACGACCAGGTCAGACAGCGGCGTGCGGATCTAGGTCCGGCTTTACACGGTAGCCATAATCGGTACCGGCTAGTTGATCGGCGTCGAAATGGTCGGTTCGTTCGACGACCGCTCGATCATTGAGGATGTCTCCGGGATCAAATACGTCGGCAACGGATTTGTCGATCCCTTTCGCAGCCCTGGCGACGCATTCAAACTCGTTCGCGGTTTCGGCTTTACTACCGATTCTCAAGGCCTCAGTGTCTAGCCTCGAAAACGGTTCTCGTCGGAGTGAATGAATCAACCGTCGACGATCGAACGTAGGAATCGCGAGGCGGCCGGCGATGAGAGTCCGCTTCAACTGCTCCGGTAGCCTGCAATGAGCCCTCGATCCCCACGTCCACGGTCTCAGAGGAATCGCTTCGTTCCTAGGCCCGTGAGGACGACGGCGCTGATCACGGCGACGGCTGGGGCGAACATGTCAACTCGCTTGTTGGCCGCAGCTAGCATTATCGGATGGGCGACGATCCACAATTCCGACGGAGAGGTGATTAGCAGCACCAGCGTCTAGTCTGGGCGGCTAACATTCCTGGGAGGATATGATTCCTTACTGGGGTATGTGCGAGCACGTTGGGACCTCTGACTTGAGCAGGCTGAGCCGAAGGTGAGCTAGAAACTGGTCTAATAGAGGTTTGTTAGTAAGAGGCGAGATTTTTCGAAAGTATTTGGAGGAACTCCGGTTCCCGATTCACACGAACCGGGACAACGGCATATACATCCAGTATTCTTAAATATTACTATGGTGAATATGTGTGGTTTATCTCGTGACCTCTATCTCACCGCTAACGTCTTCAGTTCCTATTCCATACCAAACCGACCCTTCATATGAGATTACAATATCGCCGTCTGTCTCCTGACAAATTTCCCATTCAATCCTTCCAAAACCAATATCGAACTCATCTGTTCTACACTTAGTTTCTCCACATTTGAGTTCATATCCCGATGTTGCAATACCCGCATCTATTTCAACATCT
The DNA here is from genome assembly GCA_000690595.2 of Natrinema mahii. GTDB lineage: Archaea > Halobacteriota > Halobacteria > Halobacteriales > Natrialbaceae > Natrinema > Natrinema mahii. Next base: position 86,542 of record JHUT02000008.1, read on the forward strand.
GCACCGCATTCATAGAGTGTGATACAAATGTCTACAGGAATATTCTTATGAATTTCTCGGGTTATACAAAAATCTCTATAAACGTCGTTACTTGTAGTTGTTATAGGCCCTTCCTGACTTTTGTTGTCTCCTCTGCTAATTTTGTAGATCGTTTCTCCCTCCTCAACAGTGAACGAGTTATTTTCATCTAACTTTTTATCTATGAGGTCTTCAGAGATAGTGAGGGAATCGTTATTAGTATCTTCTCCGCTTTGGTCTAGTTCGCCATTATCTTTTTTGTTAGTTCGTGAACCATCTGTACTATTTGCAGACGCTACCCCAGTACCTGCAAGAGTAGCGGTTCCGATTCCGGTAACTAATTGAAGAGCTTCTCGACGGGAACGACCTCCTTTATTTTTACCTACCATCGCAGTAGATAATATATACTCTTGATAAATAAATCTATTGGATACACGTAGTCAAGAATTATTGTGCCGAACTTTATAGGATCTAACGACGCCACCAACTTTAATATATCAAAGATTAGTATTTAGTAAATCCATTGTAGGAATAATAAGATACACAAACTGATTATAGAAATTCAACTAACTGGCCACCTGTGAATTATGGAATGCTGCGTCTAAGTAGTCGGGTTTCTCTTCGGTTTAATACAGAAACACAAGCAGTATTGGGACGAAAGTTTCATTACTATATCTATAATTTTTCAAAATATGGCTCTCTCTAATCATATCTAAACATAGTCTCGCTTGTTCTCCGAAATCTTTCATAACCTCCTTACTGGGAGACCCGCGAGTATCTGTAAATCAATTCAATAATCTATATATTTTAAACTAAATGGTACTTGTATATCTTGTTTCTCTGAACTTTTTGGTTAACCATCCACCCAATACTCCCCCGAAGAGCCCGGTTATTCCTCCCATTGCGAATATAACTAAAGTAAATAAAATTGTAGTGAGAACAGTTCCGGTTGGAATAGACAGTGTGAAAACCGTATCAGTGGATGAAGTGATTACCTCTGTGATACCGAGAACATGTGCTGGTACTGCACCAATTAAGCCAGCATAAAACCCAGCCGTTGACGCACGCAATGAAGCCCTGTTAGCGAGGTATCCTGAAATAATACCCCCAAAAAAGATTAGTCCTAGTGTGAAAGAATCCCCTTTAACGTAATACATATTGTAAAATAATGTAATGGGTATTGAAATGATACCGCCAATAAGACCGTATTTCAATTTTTCATCTGTATTTTCACCGAATGAGACTGTTCCAATCATTTTCCGTATGCACTACAATGACGCCCCGCCAAATAAATCTTATTATCATTCTACAGGAAAAATCCGTGAATGTCACACAAAACAGTCAGCTACAACCTCGAATGCTTGAACCGCTATAATCTAAGTTGGGATGGATAATTCCGGAAAGGGGAAGACTAGACCACTCATTCGAATCACGCCGCTCCAGTCGCGCACAACGCTTTCCTTCGCGATGATCGCGTTCATTGGGCTGGGCAGGGCTACAAACGCTAGCCTGAGGACTACGTCAGCCAGTATCGTTCCGACGAGTACGATCAGGGATATCGTGCTCAGTGGGGGCTTCGACATAAAAACGCGATGACAGTCCCAGTCGGCTGTCTCAGCGGGCCCGACAAGGGAGCGGACCACGCCGGGCAGCGAGATTGGGGCAACCACGATACCCGACTTAACTCAGCCGCTTCTCTGTAACTTGACCCAACCGGATCGAGTGTCCGACCGGCCGGTGGTCCCTCTCGACGCTCGCCGAGGCCAAGTCCCGACTCGAGGACGAGATCGCCGCGCTGGGCGAGTGAGTCGGCGCCGCGTCGGGAGCGACGCGGCCGAAACGTGTCGGACCGTAGACCGATCGGCCAGTGAGTTCTTACAGGCATAGTCGCGAGACTGTAGAGAATGGTACGTCCCTCTCGATTGGCGTCAATCGAGGCTCTTACCGTCTGCCGTATCGCGCTTCTCGCCGTTGCGCCCGTCGTCGCGACCGCTGGGCAATCGGCCCCCACCCTCCGGACCGCCGCCGAGACGAACGGCCAGCCGGTGTCGACCTGTTTCTCCGGCGAGGGGTCCGAGTTCACGATCGGCTCGGACGGCGGCGCGCGGATCTGGGTCCGGTTCCACGCGGGACCGCTGACGGGATCGGGCTGGTCGATCGGCGCCGAGATGGTCGGGTCGCTCGACGGCCGCTCGATCGTCGAAGTCGTCGCCGGTATCGAATACGTCGGCGACGGGTTCCTCGACCTCCTCGGCAGTCCCGGCGAGTCGTTCGACCTCGTCAGCGGCTTCGACTTCCAGCTACCGATGCTCGAGACCGCGTCGTCCGGCCTCGAGGCCGCGTCGTCCGGGGCCGACGACGAGTCGGCGTCGGAGCGGGAGACGACCGATACCGACAGTCGGTTCGAACTGCTCAGGTGTTAGACTGCCCGGCGGCCGGGCGACCCGAGCCGTCTCCCGGGTGCCCGCTCAGACGAACTCTACGGCTCCCAGTCCCAGAAAGGCGAGCCCGAACCCGGCGAGGACGACGGCGCTGACCGCCGCGACGAGCGGGGCGAACGCGTCGACGCGTCGCCCGGCCCCGACCAGCGCCGCGGGGTAGCCCACGATCCAGCAGCCGATACCGCCGAAGAAGCCGAGTAAGAGCGCGGGCGAGCCGGTCCGGACCACGAGGGCGCCCGCGAGGAGGTCCCCGACGGCCGGCGCGTATGCCAGTACGTCGAGCGTTCCCGGCTCGAGCAGGCCGACGCCGACGGTGAGCCAGAAGCCGATCTGGTAGGGGTTGGTCAGCGAGAGGACGAACGTCTTGCGGAACCCCCTCGAGACGCCCCGATCGGCGTCGGTAAACGAACTCGTGGTCCGGGCCTCCCGGACTGCACCGACCGCGAAGTACAGCATGAGGACGCCGCCGGCGAGATAGAGCGCGGGTCGGACGACCGAAACGCGGTCGATCACGGCGACGAACCCCGCGAGCGTGAGGCCGAAAAAGACCGCGTCGGCCAGCATGGCACCGAGCCCGGCCCGGAAACCGGCGGGCCAGCCGCGAACGACGCTCTCCTCGGCGATGATCGCGTTCATCGGTCCCGGCGGGGCCGCGAGCGCGAGCCCGAAGACCACGCCGGCCAGTCCCGTCACGACGAGTTCGATCACGGCTGTCGGTTTCGGGTGGGAACCACGGCGTGAAAAACACGACGAACCGGTCGCGCTGGCGGCGGCCCGATAGTGTCGTCGCTCTTGAACGCCGATTCGCACCCGAACCGCAAAACAGCGTTGCGATCGGTGTGAAAATCCTTTCAACAGCGACCATAGCCGATGGCACGGTTGGGGACGCGACCGGCGATGGGGTCGCCGCCGGACCTGTCGCGACCAGTGACTCTTTGCGCGGGGCGACCATACGAGCGGTATGGACGGACTGGGAACATATAGCATGGGGGCGATCGGCGGCGCTCGTGTCGGATGGCCGACCGTCCGGCATCGGTGCGACGGGGAGACGGGATCGCGATGAACCGCCGGCACCTGCTCGCGACGACCGCGACGACGGCGCTGGTCGGCTGTCTCAGCGGACCCGACGACGAGGGCGACGGCGAGGACGACGACGCACCGACCGAGCCCCCCTTCGAGATCGCCACGCTCGACGCGCCGGGCAGCGAGAGTGGGGCGATCACGGTACCCGACTCGAGCCGGCCGCTCCTCTGTAACTTCACCCGGACCGAGTGTCCGACCAGCCGGGGGTTTCTCTCGACGCTCGCCGAGGCCGCGTCCCGGCTCGAGGGCGGGGGGTACGCCGTCGGCGGGGCGGATCCGGACGTGCGATTCCTCTCCGTGACCGACGGGACCAGCGGCCCTTCGCCGACCGACGACGAACTGGCCGCCTGGTTCGAGGCGAACGGGGGGAACTGGTGGCTGGGCCGTGACGAGCCCGGGACCTGCTACGACTACTACGGCATCGACGGCTATCCGACGACGATCCTCGTCGGCAGTACGGGGACGGTCCACTGGCGCAACCGCGGCAGGAGTTCACCCGGCACCGTCACCGCGACCGTCCGTGACGTCCTCGAGGCGGATGTCGGCGGCTCGGACGGCGGTAACGAAAGCGCGGGCAACCGGACCGACAGCTGATCGCCGCTCGCTCGGACTCCCGTCGGTCGCGCCGAACCACTCGAGCGGTCGATTCCCGCGTTACGGCTCGAGTCCGTCGTCCGGGACGAGCGGATACGACTGCGTCCCGCCGCTCGAGCGCCTTGCGACCAGCGTCGCGACCGCGACCGGCTCCCCGTCGTCGGTCGGTCGCCGGCGCTCCGTGTACGAGAGGACCGTCAGGTCCAGACACGCCCGGAGCAGGTCGTTCGAGCGATATCGGTGACGGTCGGTCGAGGGGCCCGCGACCGGGTCGCTCGAGCGGAGGTGGTGTTCGTAGACGAGGACGCCGCCGGGCGCGAGCGCGTCCTTGAGCGCCGGCAGGTACTCGAGGGCGGCGAAGTAGCTCACGACGACGAGGTCGTAGGTCGCCGGTTCCGGTTCGAACTCGGCCACGTTGGTCCGGATCCAGTCGACCGCGAGGCCGCGTTCGGCGGCCCGCTCGCGCGCCGTCGCGATTGCCTCGTCGGAGACGTCGACCGCGTCGACGTCGTAGCCGTGGGCGGCCAGAAAGAGCGCGTTCCGGCCGGTTCCGGTCGCTACGTCCAGCGCGCGGCCGTCGGGAAGCGTTTCGATCCGGCGCTCGAGGACCGGTACCGGATCGTCGTGGGGCTCGCGATCCCCGTCTTCGTACCGCTCGTTCCAGCGCTCGCGGTCGTCGTTCACGACCGTCCCGACGACCGGGAGTGCCTTAGTCCGTGTCCCCGCCGGTGCGTTCGACGTGCGGACCAGTGTCCTTTTTTCCTCTTCGGCCCGTATTATGGCGTATGAGTGACGCTCGGACCCGACCGGCCAGTGTCATCGGCTCCCCAGTCCACATCGCGGTGGTGAACCAGCGATGAGACGGCGAGAGCTGCTCGCTGGCGCCGGGAGCGTCGGCATCCTCGCGGCCGGGACCGGGATCGTTCTCGGCGGACTTCCGTCGTTCGGCGAGGAACCGGCAGCCGACACGGACGACGACGAGGGCTCCGAGTGGCCGATCGAACTCGAGACGATCGACGCTCGCGGTAGCGACGGCGGAACGGTGACGGTTCCCAACGACGGGCTCACGCTCGTCGAGTTCTTCGCAACGGGCTGTGGCAAGTGCCAGGCACAGATGCCGCGCCTCGCCGAGGCCCGCTCACGGCTCGTCGACGACTACGGGGACGATCTCACGGTTCTCTCGGTCACCTACCAGTCGGCGGATACCATGCCGGACGACGAACTCCGTACCTGGTGGCGAAACCACGACGGGAACTGGTACGTCGGCCGCGACACCACGTCGTCGCTGGCGGCACACTACGGTATCTTCGGCTATCCGGTGACGATCATTGTCGACGACACGGGCGAGAAACGCTGGGAGAAAAGCGGGCTCGGATCCAGCGACGACATCGTTCGGGCGGTCGAGGACGCGTTCGAGTCGTTCGACGGGAGCAACGACGGGACCGAGACCAACGAATCCGCGACGGCCTGATCGGCCGCCGTCGGGTCGAACGTGACTCTTCTCACGCCGGCCGGCTCGTTCTCGCCGCCTCGCCCCGGATTCGAGATGCCGAACCGGTGGGGACCGCCGCCGACGAGACCGACTCAACGGAAGACTCGTCGTGACGGCCGGTCAGGCCTTCGCCTGCCAGCTGCGGATGCGCTCGGCGCTGACGCCCTCGACGTCGTCCGCGACCGCGTCGGGGTCGGCCTCGGTCAGGTCCTCGAGGTCTTCGATCCCCGCGGCGGCGAGTTTCTCGACGGTCTTGGCTCCGACGCCGTCCAGCGCCTCGAGGTCCGAGCCGGAGTCGCTCTCGCGGGCCTGGAACTCCTGATAGTTACAGATCGGACAGCCCAGTTCCCAGGGCTCGTCGCCGCTGTGGACGACGAGTTCGGGCAGGTCGTGGTCGTCGCAGTACTCGTCGGTGACCTCGATCTCGCCGCGGCGGGGCAGCGGCAGCGAGTACTCGCAGTCGGGATAGCGAGTACAGCCGACGAGTCGCGAGCCGTTCTGGAGCGTCTTGATCGCGAGTTCGCCCCCGTGTTCCTCGCCGCACTCGGGACAGTCACCCAGCACCGGCCCTTCGCCGGCGTCCTCGGCCTTGCAGAGCGGGCAGCCGTGGACGAACGTCTGCCGGCCCGCGAGCATCTTGACCTCGTTGAGCCCGTGTTTCTCGCACTCCTCCTCGAGGATCAGCGGCTTGCCCGTCGAGGGCAGCGGCAGGGTGTACTCGCAGTCGGGGTAGCCGTCACAGCCGATGAAATACGAGCCGTGGCGGCTCCGCCGGACGAGCAGGTCCTCGCCACACTCCGGACAGGGACCGAGTCGCTTGTCGTCTTTCAGTGACTTCCGGAGGTGGTCGCCGATCTCCTCGCGCGACTCGGCGAGGTTCTCGAAGATCTCCTCGAGCATCTCGCGCGATTCGTCGGTCACGTCGTCGAGCGTCGCCTCGCCGTTCGCGATGGCGTCCATGTCGGCCTCGAGCTGGGCCGTCATCTCCTCGCTGACGACGCGGTCGGCGTAGTTCTCGGCCGCGTCGACGACGGCCATCGCGAGCTTGGTCGGGCGCGGCGGATCGCTCTCGATGTAGCCCCGGTCGTAAAGCTTCTCGAGGGTGTTGTGACGGGTGGAGTTGTGAACGACCGCCCCGCTTTGTACGGCGAAGTTCGGTGCGTCCTCGTCTATCGTGAGATCGTACACGTAGCCGTCGTACTCGCGTTCCTCGACGTCGATCACCTCGGTGGCGGATGGATGGCCCAGCACGGCCGCGTAGATCGTGTCGTCGAACTCGGTGGCGGCGTATCGAATCGTCCGCAGCCCGTCGGTCGATCGATTACTTCCCTCGACGCGCTTTTCGAGGTAGCCGTCGTCGCGTAGCGATCGGATGTGTGCGTTCACGCGTCCTCGAGACACGCCCAACTGTGCCGCGAGTTCGTCGGACGTTTTCGGCTCGGTCGACGTGACCTCGAGTATCCGGGCCTTGTGTTGGGTCACATCGTACTCCTGCAGCGCATCGAGACCGCGATAGAACTTCTCGGCGGCGGCGATCGGAACGACGTCGAGGAATCGTTCGAGGTCCTCGCGGCCACGGACGTAGAGCTTGTGCTGGCTCGGGGCCAGCTTCGAGTCGATCCCGTGGTGGCGAAGCATCTCCCCTACCGCCTCGAGCAGTTCGTGATCGGTGTTCGAAATGAAGCATTTCCGGTCGCGGGAGATGTGGCCCTCGTCGTCGAACAGCGCGCCGATGAACGTCGGCTCGAGCGGTTCTGGAACGACCGGCCGTCCGTCTTCGCTTATTGACTCGAGGACGAACCGTAGCATTCGGCCCGCGGCTGACGGGAGATGTACCTGATACCGTGTCTTGTGGTGGTCTTTCCGTCCGTCCTGCTCGACGATCGTCGGTTCGATCCCAAACAGCGTCTGCACGTCGTTCGCGAACCGATCGACGAGACGGCGGTCGGTGTTGTGATACCGTACGTCGACGACGTTTTCGTCCTCGTCGACGTGCATCGATCCGTCGCCCAGTAGACCGCCAAGGACGCGAGCGAGCGTCGGATCCCAGCGTAGCGGGAACGGATTCTCGACGGTCCGATCGTAGTTCAGGCCGTGGAGCTTCGCCGGACGGATCTCGAGTTCGCCGAGGATCCATACCGGAACGTCGCGCTTACCGTTCTCGTAGTCGCTGATCGCCGGCCGATCGGCGTCGACTCGGTCGGCGAGATCGTACTGGGTCTCGTTTCGGGCCGACCGGTAGTCAGCGAGCCGGTCACCGCAGTCGACACCGTATAGTTTCGACGACTTGTTACACGATGTAGCGAACTCGGACCAGGTCGCAACGACGTCGTCCCCGTCATAGTCGACGGTGTTCGTGGGTCGTGTCGACAGCAGTCGGTTACCCGCAGCGACGTCGGCAGCGGGGACGATCTCGAACCCGTCGTCCGTACGCAGATACATTGGGTGGTCGGATGTCACCGAGAGCGATCCGGTCTCGGTCGTGATCCGCAGGACGCTCTCGTCGTCCTCGAGCGGACGCTGGCTCACTAGCGTCTGCTCTCGTTCGGTCACGCGCTCGGTGGCCTCGTCGACTGAAAGCGAAGTCGGCCCGCGCTCGTTGATCGCGATTTCGGTATCGCCGTCAGCCATCACGACTGCGCCGTCGTCGAACAGCTCCGACACCGGTGCCCGGACGACATCGCCGTCGGTATCGCGGTGAAGGACGTCGGTTTCGGCTGTCAGGCACTTCGTTCCGATCCCCATATCCTCCATCGTCTCGATGAGCCGCGACTGGCCGTATCGACGCGGCGGCTGGGTCTGTTTGGCCTCGAGTTCGACGTCGGAGAGCGCCAGTTCCTCGCCCTCGTCGACGTCGGGGACGAAGTTCTCCGTCGTCGAGAAGTAGGGGTAGACGTCGTGGTAGCCGGGCTCGACCAGCCGTTTGCCGTTGGCCTTCAGTCGATAGTCGTCAACCGCGGCGACGACCTTGAGGTGTTCCCACTTCGCGGCGTCGGCGACGGTCGCGTAGAACCGCCGCACGACGAGTTCGAAGACCTCCCACTCGTCGTCGGAGACGTCGCCGCGGGAGGGAATCTCGCCCGTCGGGTGGATCGGCGGGTGGTCGGTCGTCTCCTCGTCGCCTTCCGTCGGGGTGATCTCGTCGGCCTCGAGCAGCGATTCGGCCGAGTCGCCCAGCGTCGAGTGCCCGGTGAACTCGTCTAACAGTTCCTCGGGGTCGAGGTCGTCGGGGTAGACGGTGTTGTCGGTCCGCGGGTACGTGATGTAGCCGGCGGTGTAGAGGTCCTCGGCGATCGACATCGCGCGCTTGGCCGAGTAGCCGATGGCACCCGCAGCGCGGATGAACTGGGTGGTGTTGAACGGCTCCGGGGGCGTGTCGGTGCGGGTCCGGCGGTTGACATCGACGACGGTCGCGCTCTCGCGATCGGCCAGCGTCTCGTAAACCTCGTCCGCGACGTCTTCCTCCCAGACGCGTTCGGCCTCGTTGCCGTCCTCGTCGCGGTAAAAGTACTGGGACTCGAAGCTCGTCTCGTCGTCTCGCGGTTCCTCACCGCTCGACGTCTCCGAGGCGCGTTGCGCCTCGCTCTTTCGTAAGTCCGCGAACAGCTCCCAGTAGTCCTCGGGATCGAACGCCTCGATTTCGCGCTCGCGGTCGACGATCAGCTTCAGCGTCGGCGACTGGACCCGGCCGACGGAGATGAAGTCGTCGCCCAGTTGGCCCGCCGACAGGGAGAGAAAGCGCGTGAGCGCGGCCCCCCAGATCAGGTCGATGATCTGGCGGGCCTCGCCGGCGGCCGCCAGGTCGAAGTCGAGGTCGTCGGGCTCGTCGAAGGCGTTCTGGACCTCGTTTTCGGTGATCGAGGAGAACCGCACCCGACGAATGGGAACGTCCTCGTCGACCTCCCGGACGATGTCGTAGGCCTCCTTGCCGATCAGTTCGCCCTCGCGGTCGTAGTCGGTCGCGATCGTCACGCGCTCTGCCCGCCGCGTGAGCAGCCGCAGCGTCGCGACGATGTTCTCCTTCGTCGCCGTCTTCTCGACGTCGGCGTCGATCAGTTCGACCGGCTCGACGTCGCGCCAGTCCGAGTACTCCGACGGGAAGTCGACGCCGACGACGTGGCCCGACAGCCCCACACAGCGCTTGCCGCCCCACTCGTAGACGTTGACGCCGTTCTCCCGGCTCGAGTCGTAGGTCCCACCGGAGAGGATGTCGGCGATCCGGCGGGCCGCGTTGTCCTTCTCGGTGATTATCAGCTCCACCGCGGCTCACCTCCGGCTCGGCCGTCCGGTCGCGCTCGTCGCGGACGAGTGTCGGTCATCGTCGCTCGGTACGACTGAAGATCTGATAACGCTTTCGCCGAAAACCGGGAGACAGCGCGGGTGTGCGTGCGGTCGGGCGTCGCGCAGGCGCGTGAGGATAAAATGCGCGGCGCACCGGCAGCGGGGGCGGCTCACTCGAGCGCGCGAGCGAATATCATGTGGTGTGGTACCGGATGTGTTATACCCGCTCGAGCCGTAGAGGAGATCGCGTATCCTCACACGGAGAACAACAGAATGGAACACCCCCTCAGTAAATTCGGATACACGTGGCGCTTCGTCGGCAGCGCACTCGTCGCATTTGTCTTCATCGCCTCGTTCGTCGGTCTCGTCTCGATCGGAGTCGCCCTTGCCGTGGTTCTGATCGTCGCCGTTCCGGTGGCCCTCTCGACCGGTACTCGTCGGCGGCGCATCGTTACCCGGTTGTCCTCCCGCGCGCCCGGGCGGAGACGGGGTAGATAGCCGACATCCCGCTCGAGCGCCGAACTAACCGACTGACCGGATCGTCGATCCTCGAGCGGACGCGAAGTGATCGCGAAACGGACGAGTACCGTCGGCTCCGAAACCGGCAACGGCCCCCGTAAGTCGATCCCTTTTATTGTCCCTGGCTGGGAATCACACACGATATCTCGTGGCAGCGACGGATCCCGAGCGAAAGCGCGTCGACATGACGACGGGGACGATCTCCCCGAAGCTCCTCCGGCTCGCCTGGCCGCTGGTCCTGGGAAACCTCCTCCAGACGGTCTACAACCTGGCCGATATGTTCTGGGTCGGCCGCGTGAGCAGCGACGCCGTCGCCGCCGTCTCGCTGATGTTTCCCCTCTCGTGGCTGTTCGTCTCGACCGCGATGGGGATCACCGCCGCCACCATCGCGCTGGTCTCCCAGCACGTCGGTGCGGGCGACGATCGGATGGCCGATCGCGTCGTCGCCCAGACGATCCTGCTCACGCTTTCCGTCTCGTCGGTCCTCGCCGTTCTCGGGTTCGCCGCCCGGCGGCCGCTGCTCTCCCTGATCGGCGCTCGCGGGCCGGTGTTCGTCGAGGCGCTCGCGTATATCGAGGTGATCTTCCTGGCACTGCCGTTTACGTTCCTCTTTTTCGCCTTTCGGGCCTCGCTGCAGGGGGCGGGCGACACGAAGACGGCGATGTGGCTCGTCTTCGTCTCGGCCGGGCTCAACGTCGTCTTCGATCCGTTCCTGGTCCTCGGCTGGGGGCCGTTCCCGGCGATGGGGACGCGAGGCGCGGCCATCGCGACCTTCGTCTCGCGCGGGCTCGCCACGGCCGCCGGGATCGCCGTCCTGCTGGACGGTCGGTTCGGCGTTCGGCTCCGACTCGGCGATCTCGCCCCCGACGTCGCTCTCCTGAAACGGCTGGTCGACGTCGGGTATCCGGCCACGCTCGACGGCTGGGCCCGGAGCTTCGCGGCGGTCGCGTTGGCCGGGTTCGTCGCCCGGTTCGGGGCCGCGCCCACGGCGGCGTTCGGTATCGGCGTTCGACTCATGTCGGTGACGTGGGCCGTCGCCGGGGCCGTCGGGCAGGCGACCGCGACCGGCGTCGGACAGAACCTCGGCGCGGAATCGCCCGACCGGGCCGTCGCGGTCACGCGGACGGCCACCGCCGCGACGACGGTCTGTATCTTCGCCGTCGCGGCCGCGCTGTTCGCGTTTCCGGCGACCGCGATGAGGGCCTTCGTCGCCGATTCCGCCGTGATCGCCGAGGGCGTGGTCTTCCTGCGGATCACCGCCCTCTTCTGGGCCCCCTACGCCGGTGTCATGGTCATCCAGGGCGCGTTCCGCGGGGCCGGTGACACCCGCACGGCGATGGTCCTCTCGATCCTCTCGCGATGGGTCCTCCGGTTCCCGCTGGTGATCGTCCTCGCGTTCGCCTGGTCCGTGCCGGTCCCCGGAACCGACCTTGAGGTCGCCGGCCTGGGCTGGGGTCCCGAGGGGATCTGGTGGGCGATGGTCGCCGGGATGGCCGGTTCGTTCGTCGTGGCCGTGGTCTGGTTCCGCCGGGGGACCTGGACCGAGGGCGTCATCGACGACGACCGTCCCGAGCGGCGCCGATCGCCGGACGGACGGCCGACCGGCGACGAGGACGACGCCGAGTTCGTCGACGGTTGAGTTCGCGCCGGCCGTTCGGACGCGGGCCTCGAGGACGGTACCGCGTTCGACCGTAACGACGGATCTCGTGCGAACGAAGCCGTCAGCGAGACCGTCACGAACGTCGATTACGTCCGGACACCGGCTGCGACAGACTTTTTACTACTTGGTCATACCACCTAGTTGTATGGGCGAATTCGAGCAGTTCAGTCAGGTCGGCGAAGCCGACGTCACCCGCGCGATCGGACAGGAGTGGACCGAGGAGTTCATGGACTTTTCCGACTCGGACGTCATCATCGTCGGCGGCGGTCCCTCGGGGCTGACCGCGGCGAAGGAACTCTCCGAGCGCGGCGTCCAGACGATGGTCGTCGAGAAGAACAACTACCTCGGCGGGGGCTTCTGGCTCGGTGGCTTCCTGATGAACAAGGTCACGGTCCGGGACCCCGCACAGGAGATCCTCGAGGACTTAGACGTCGACTTCAAGGAGTCCCGAGACAGCGAGGGACTGTACGTCGCGAACGGCCCGGAGGCCTGTTCGGGCCTGATCAAGGCGGCTTGCGACGCCGGCGCGAAGATGCAGAACATGACGGAGTTTACGGACATCGTCATCCGCGAGGACCACCGCGTCGGCGGCATCGTGATGAACTGGACGCCGGTACACGCCCTGCCCCGCGAGATCACCTGCGTCGACCCGATCGCCGTCGAGGCCGATCTGGTCATCGACGCGACCGGCCACGACGCGATGGCGGTCAAGAAACTCGACGAACGGGGCGTGCTGGACGCGCCGGGCATCGGCGACGCCGAGGCGTCGGCGACCGGCATGGACCAGACCGGCGACGACTCCTACGGCGCGCCGGGCCACGACTCGCCGGGCCACGACTCGATGTGGGTCGGCAAGTCCGAGGACGCCGTCGTCGAACACACCGGTCTCGTCCACGACGGCCTCATCGCCACCGGGATGGCCACCGCGACGACCTACGGCCTCCCGCGGATGGGCCCGACCTTCGGTGCCATGCTCGTCTCCGGGAAACGCGCCGCCCAGGAAGCGCTCGACGAACTCGAGGTCGACGCCGACCCCGTCGAACTGACCTCGCGTGCGACACCCGCGGACGACTGATCGCGGCCCCACATGGTCGAGCGCATCATCTGCTACCGAGCGCCCTCGACGGTGGCCGATGTCGACGCGGTCGCCGACTGGCTGGCCGCGCGGGTCGACGCCGACGTGACCGTCCGGGACCGCTTTCTCGAGGTCCACCGCACGGACGACCTCGCGGAGCGGTTCGCCGAGGCGCGGGTCCCCTCGCCGTACGAGCGCGAGACGGGTAACACGATGCTGGGGACGATCCGTTACGAAGAACGGGCCCTCGAGAACCCCGAACGCGAGGGCGGGGTCCTCTACGACGGCGTGCAGGTCCAGCGCGCGCTCAATGCCGCGCTGCCCGCGGACGAACGCGGCCTCGAGACGCTGCACGTGCCGATCCTCGATCGGGCGGTCGGGACCTGGGGCGACCACGACGGCCGCTGGCACAAGCGCGTGAGCGTCCTCGGCCAGCCGGCGCTGGTCTCGGTACCCGGCCTCTACGAGGCGCCCGCAAAGCCCGAGTCCTACTACAAAGAAAAGCAACGCCACGCGCTGCTCTCGGGCGAGACGCCGCCCCGGGAGGTCCTCGAGAACCAGGTCGACGGCGAGTTCCTGATCGCGGACGACCCCCGGACCACCGACGCCCTGAAGGGGGCGGTGTTACAGGGGTATCACTACCTCGAGACCGGCGAGGCGTTTTGCGACCGCGAGGGCTGTCGCCTGTTCAACGCCCACTATCAGGCGGCCCTGCTCGCGGCCCAACTGCGCGAGCCAGCGTTCTGTGACGCCCACGCGCGACTGTACGGCGAGTGAAATCGGTCGACTGCGTCGCCGTCTCGAGGTCGGGCGGAGCCGTAATCGGTACGTATTTTTGATCCAGTCCGCTTCGACAACGTACAATGAGTGCGGAGTTTACTGTCGACGTTCCCGTTCGCTATCGCGATCTCGACCCGCTGAATCACGTCAATCACGCCGTCTACGCCAGCTACCTTGAGGCGGCCCGGACCGACTACCTCAGAGACGTCGCCGGACTGCACTCCGAGGACATCTCCTTCGTCATCGCGAACCTCGAGATCTCCTACGAACGGCCGATCAGAATGGGCGACGAGCCGACGGTCGCGCTGTCCGTCTCGCGACTGGGCGAGACGAGCTGTACGATGCGCTATGAGATCCGAACCGACGGCGATATCGCGGCGACCGCCGAGACGACCATCGTCCACGTCGATCCCGAGACGGAGCGGCCGAGCCCCATCCCGGACGGGATCGCAGACCGCATTCGGGCGTACGAGGGGCTCGAGGCCGCAGCGTAATCGGCGAATCTGCGTCGCGCTCGAGCCAGCCGCGGGCGTCGGTCCGAACGAAGCGGCCCGGCGACCGCAACTCTCAGGGGTTGCAATCGCACGGGTACGGTTTTCCGTCAAGGCGTGGCCGAGTCCGATACGGGTTCGATGACGCGACTCGCCGATCACCGCCGCTCGAGGCAGGACCGCGACGGAACCGCTACGGACGAGCTGCGTCCGGCTCGGAGAGGACCGACCCGTGGGTGACGGATCGCAGTCGCGCGGTCGCGTCCGTTCGGGGGTCGCCCGTGTTCGAGCGGGGGTCACGCGGGCCCGACTCCGCGCCTTCTTCGCCGTGTTGCTCCTCGCCTCGGCGGCCGTCGTCGCCGGCGCGGCGTGGGGAAGCCTCTCGACGGCGTCCGCCGACGCCGTCCCGGAGGCCCCGCCGACGGCGAATCACACGATCGTCACCGAGTCGGGACGGGCGGGGACGATCACCGCCTACGCGCCCGACGGCGAGGTCGTCTATTACAACAATTCGCGGACGAAGTACTTCGACGTCGACCCCGTCGCGGGCGATCCCCTGACGGTCGAGTACACCGCGACCGACACGATCCATACGGCCGGGCCGACCTGCGGCGACCCGCCGTGTGCCCGCAACGTCATCGAGCGCGCGAACCTCACCACCGGCGAGGTCGAGGTCGTCTACGAACGCTACGATCACAAGGAAAACGCCGGCGAGTGGCACGACGCCGACCGCATCGACGAGGAGCACGTCGTCGTCGCCGACATCATCGCGGATCAGGTCTTCGTCGTCGACACGGAGACGGAAATCGTCGAGTGGCTCTGGGACGCCCAGAGCGCGTTCGACCTCGAGAGCGGCCACGCCTACCCCACCGACTGGACCCACATCAACGACGTCGAGTACATCGAGAGCGGCGAGATGGCAGGCCGCATCATGGTCAGCGTCCGCAATCAGGATCAGGTCGTCTTCCTCGATCGGGAGGAGGGCCTGCTCGAGGACTGGACGCTGGGCAGCGAGAACGAGTACGACGTCCTCCACGAGCAGCACAACCCCGACTACATCCCCGAGCGCCGGGGCGGCCCCGCGATCGTCGTCGCCGACTCGGAGAACGGCCGCGTCCAGGAGTTCCAGCGCGAGGACGGCGAGTGGACCCGGACCTGGCAGTGGGAAGATGACCGGATCCAGTGGCCCCGCGACGCCGACCGACTGCCCAACGGCAACACGCTGATCACCGATACCCACGGCAACCGCGTGCTGGAAGTCAACGAGAGCGGCGCGATCGTCTGGCAGGTCGACTCGACGCTTCCCTACGACGCCGAACGCCTCGAGACGGGCGACGAGAGCGCGGGCGGCCACAGCGCCCGGTCGCTCGGCCTCGAGTCGCGGACGGTCGCCGCCGACGGGAACGAGGGGGCCGGGTTCCGGCCGATCGAGTTCGTCGGCGGCGTCGTCGAGTCGGTTCTCCCCCATCGAGTCTACAACGCCGCGATCTTCGTCGCCCCGGTCTGGGTCGGTAAGACCGAGGCCGTCGCCATCGCCGGCGGCGTCCTGACGGGGTCGTGCTGGGCCGTCCTCGAGGCCCGGTGGCGACTCCGCGACGCCGGTATCGGGTTCAGGTCCCCCGTCGCTCGCGACCGCGAGTGACCGTCGCGGCTATCAGCGGCGGCCGTCGCCGTCGGCCCGACTCGCGCGCCCGACCTCGGATCGGCTCTCGACGCCGCTCGAGCGCGAGACGCCGCGCCGGAGCGGCAGTCGCGTCCAGAGGACGCGGCCGGTGATCGCACAGAGCGCGGTGGCAACCAGTAGCGAGCAGAAGTACCACGGCTTGGACTGGACCACCGCGAGCCCCCGCGTGGACGCGGGCACGACACCGATCGCCAGCAGGTAGAACCCGGTGAGGGCGGCGAGCGACGACCGGTGGTGGCCGTGCCAGTAGAGTATCCCGACGAGAACGCCGGCGAGCAGCCCGAGTTGGCCCGAATGCAGTTCCGGGATCGTGCTGAAGATCGACGAGAGGACGTTCGCAACGGTCGCCATAGGTGCCCGTTCTCGAGCGGGGGACTATGCGTTTGCCTGCACGTCGACAGCCACTATGACACCCCGCTCGCGGCTCGCCTACGCGACCCGGCCGCCGGTCAGCCGAACGACGCCGAACAGGTGGGTTTCGTCCGCGACGGCCGCTGCCCGTTCCCGGAGTCGGGCGTGGGCGGCGGCGATCTTCGCGTCGAGTCGCAGATGGGGCGGATCGTCGTAGCGCAGCCGCGTCGTCGGCGGGGTCGAGAGGACGACGATCGCCCGGAAGACGGCGTTGACCGGCGGCGCGTACCACTCGTCGCTCCGGGCCGCGTTCGCGAGGACGACGTGCCCCCCGGCACCGACCAGGTCACACCAGTCGTCGACCGCGCCCGCGGGGTCGGCGAGCATCCCGACGACGAACGTAGCGAGGACGGCGTCGACGCCATCGGCCACGACGCCCCCTCCGTCCGCACCCCCGTCGCCGTTCGCGACCGACCGCGCCGCCTCGAGCCCGACCGGCGGCTCGGTCGCGTCCCCCTGCAGGACGTGGACGTTGTCGTAGTCGGCGGTCGCGGCCCGGGCCCGCTCGAGGACCGGCCGGGTGAAATCGATCCCGATCACGGTCCCCTCGGGACCGACCTGCTCGCGCAGATAGGGGAGGTTCGCGCCGGTGCCACAGCCCATCTCGACGACGGTGTCGCCGGGCTCGAGGCGGCAGGCGGCGGCCGCCCGTCGCCGGAGGCGGGCGATGCCCGGCGTCTCGCGCGCGATCAGGTCGTAGAGGCTGGCCCAGCGGCCGTAGAACTCCCGTGCGGATTCGGTCATCGCGGCGGCTCAGACCAGCGATCGGATCGTGTCCGCGACCGACTCCGCGTCCGATCCGAGGACGTAGATCAGCGGCTCGATCCCCATCCCGCCGGTCTGATAGAGGACGGTCGCTTCGGGTTCCTCCTCGATCGCCGCGCCGACGCTCGAGGCGACGTCGCCAGATTCGTCGAACTCGGCGGCAACGTGGCCCCGCTGGGCCAGCTCGTCGATCAGTTCCGGATCGTAGGTGACGTTGATCCCGGCCGCGACGTCGGCCCCGTGGCGGCGGGCAGCAAGCAGCACGCGGGCGACGTGTTCGGAGACGCCGAACTCGGGGTCGGCGGGGACGGTCGCCCGCCCCTTCACGTCGAAGATCCGGCCCGGGACGCCGGCCACGTCGTCGACCCCCTCGGCGTCGGGCGTGCAGGCGACGAGGTTCGAGCCGACCGCGGGGATCAGCCCGGTAAAGCCGCTCGTCGTCTCGAGGACCCGCAGCCCCCGGCGCAGCGAGGAGAGGACTCGCTCGCTCGAGCGCAGGTCGCTCTCGGGGTCGTGGACCCGAAAGCTCGAGCCGTGGTCGGCCAGTGCCGGGACGGCTTCCTCGTGGAGCTGTGCGAGGAGGTCGCCGCCGCTTTCCAGTTCGCGGATCAGGACCTCGAGTTCGATCAGGGCCTGAACGGGCGAGATCTCGCCGCCGGCCAGGCCGCTGCCGAGTTCGTCGACGAGGGACTGGACGCGGTCGTCGTCCGCGATGCGGTCGTTGACGGTCACGTCGCCGTGGGCGTACTTCGAGACGGCGCTCTGGCTGATGCCGAGGACCTCGGCCACCTCGCTCTGGGTGAGTCCGCGGTCGCGGAGATCGCCGGCAAGCAGCGAGCGGACGGTGGGCAGGAACTCGTCCACGACGATTTCTTCGACGAATTGCATTCGTTGCTCGAGGCTAGAACGGGCGCGGGGATAACTTATGGGTCCTGCGGGACGGTCGTTCCGTCGGTCAGAACAGGACCGGGACGAGCATCGCCGCGAACTCGTAGTCGAAGACGTGGTTGAGCAGGACGTAGGTGACGACCCCGAGGAACAGGCTCAGGATCCACGCGGCGGCGGCGATCCGCCCGATCCGGGCGTGGGCCGTCCGCCGGAGTTCCGCGGGCGTGTGGGTCAGCCCGAGGATCAGCGCGTAGAGGACCACGGGGACGGACACGATCGAGAGGATGATATGGATCGCGAGCATGATGAGGTACGCGTAGTAGACCGGGTCGGGACCGACGAACTCCTTGGTCCCGCCGCCGCCGACCTTGAGCAGGTAGACGACCAGAAAGCCCAGGATCAGGACGAATCCCGAGACCATCGCCAGTCGGTGTTTCTCGACCTCGCCGTTGCGGATCCAGTACCAGCCGAGCGTCAACACGACCGTCGCGGTGGTGTTGATACCCGCGATGAGATGCGAGAGCAGGTTGACCTGCTCGTTCGTCAGGTCGGGGTAGATCGGCACGTCCAGCAGGAAGGTACCGAGTACCAGCGCGTAGCCGACGATGGTCAGGAGGATCGTCGCGCCCTTCGGCCGCTCCCGGAGTCGCCGTCTCGCGTCAGCGGTTGCCATTGGCGGACGTTAGGAACACCACCCTTTCACCCTTGCTGTTCCAGCATACCGCGTCCGGAACGCAACGCCGGCCACTCGAGTCGGCCGAGTCGTCTCTCGCCCGTCTACTCGTCCGCCGTCGCACCGGTTTCAGTCCCGCACGAACGGCAGCCGGTTGCGCCGCTCGCGGACCAGCGGTCGCAGTTCGAACCGGGAGCGCTCGGTGTCGACGACGTGCTCGCCGGCGATGCCGTCCGGAGTCGCGCCGGCGATGACGTCGGCCTCGACCGCCTGGCCTCGCCACTCGAGCGGCCGGGGGCCGGTGTCGTGGGCGCGAAGAAAGGACACGGTTCCGAGACGGAGCGCAGGACCCGACGGCCGTTCAGTCGGCCGGCTCGGTCGGCTCCTCGAGCGCGACCCGACCGTCCCGATCGACGGTCACGTCGTAGCCACAGAACCGAAACGAGACGGTGCCGCTCGGTCGGTCCGTGCCGTCCGACCGGGCAGCGAAGAGCCCGTCGAGCGCCGTCGGATCGACGACGGCGTGTAGCGGTTCGTACGCCGGCGGGGCGAGCCCCTCCGGTGTGACGCTTTCGGCCTCGGCGACGGCTTCGATCACCGCCTGACTCGGCGGCCGGTTCGACGGTTCGCCAACGGGATCGCCACCCTCCACCATCGTGTTCGGAGCTTTCCATGCCGGTAGAATAAAACTACCTCTCGACCGCCGGACCGCTCACTCACTGCGGCCGACCACCGGGCGGCCGACCGTCACCGCTTCCCCGTCACTCGATGCGGATCGCGGGTTTGCCCGGCCGGGCCTTGGCCGCGAGGTCGTCGTCGGCGTCGGCCTGTCGGACGGCGACGGTCGCGCCGAACTCGTCGGTGACGAGCCAGTCGGCACGCTCGAGGACGGCCAGTTCGCGGTCGGCCGGCAGCACGTCCTCGCCGTCCCCGCCGTCGCGGCCGGTGAGTCGACCGACAAATGCGGCGACTCGTTCGCGGTCGGCGGCGATCTCGAGCGCGCCGTGATCGAAGAGCCGGTCGACGATTTCGTCGACGTTGATCCCGTCGCCGGCGGCGTCGGCGACCAGTTCGGCGGCCCGGTACTTCCAGTCGGCGGCGACGACCAGTTCGATCCGCTCGGGTTCGTCGATGTCGGCGACGTCGACGATGTCCCGGACGTCCTCGAGGGTGCGATCGACGAGCCGGCGCTCGCGCTGGTAGGCCGCGACGTCGCCCTCGGGCTCGGGCCAGTCGGCCTCGACGACCAGTCCCTCGCCGCGGAGCTTGTTCCAGCACTCCTCGCCGAGGTGGGGGGCCATCGGCGCGATCAGCGCGGCCAGTGTCAACAGGCCGCGCCGGTGGACCTCGCCGTGGGGGCGGTCGTACTCGCGGTACCGGCGCAGCAGTCGGGCGAGTTCCCGGATCTCCGTCGCCGCGCGGTGGAAGCGAAAGCGCTCGTACTCCTCGGTGGCCGCCGCGATGGTGCGGTCGATCTCCCGGGCCACGTAGTCGTCGTGGGCCCGGCGCTCGAGGCGGGCGTCGCCCTCGTCGACGAAGTCCGCCGCCATCCCGTAGAGGGTCTGCTGGAGGTCGTAGGCCCCGCGGACGTTGTTGGCGGTCCACTCGAAGTCCTGTTCGGGGTGGGCCGCCGAGAGGACGAACAGCCGGGTCGTCTCCGCGCCGTACTCCTCGGGCGTGACGACGTTGCCCTTCGAACTGGACATCTGCTCGCCGTCGTACAGCACCGTCCCCTGGCTCTTGAGTTCTCGAATCGGCTCGCGCCGCTCGAGCAGCCCGAGATCGGCAAGCGCCTTCGTGAAGAAGCGGGTATAGAGCAGGTGCAAGGCGGCGTGTTCGTCGCCACCGACGTAGACGTCGACCGGCATCCAGTCGTCGGCGCGGTCGGCGTCAAACGGCGCGTCCCCGAGGTCGGGCGAGAGAAAGCGCAGGTAGTACCACGAGGAGTCGACGAAGGTGTCCATCGTGTCCGTCTCGCGTTCGGCCGGCGCGCCGCAGTCCGGACAGGTCGTCTGCTTCCACTCCTCGGCGGCGTCCAACGGGTTGCCGGTCGTCCGGACGAACTCGGGGAGTTCGACCGGCAGGTCGTCCTCGGGCACGGGGACCGCCCCGCAGTCGTCGCAGTGGACGATCGGGATCGGCGTCCCCCAGTAGCGCTGCCGGGAGAGCAGCCAGTCCCGCAGCCGGTAGGTGACGTCGGCCTCGAGGGCGTCGGTCTCCGCCACGATCCGCTCGCGGGCGCGCTGGCTCTCGATGTCGTCGTACTCGCCGCTTCCCTCGAGGACGCCCTCGCCGGTGTAGGCCGCCGTTTCGACGTCGATGTCGTCGTCCGCGGGTCGGATCACGCGCTCGATCGGCAGGTCGTGTTCGCCGGCGAAGGCGTGGTCGCGCTCGTTGTGGGCGGGGACGCCCATCACGGCCCCGGTCCCGACGTCCTCGAGGACGTAGCCGGCGACGTAGACCGGCAGTTCCGCGCCGGTCAGGGGGTGGACGGCGGTCGCGTCGGTCTCGACGCCCTCGAACCCGACCTCGTCGGGGTCCCGGTCGCGGACGGTCTCGACGTAGTCGGCGACGGCGGCGTCGTCTTCGGCCAGTTCCCGGGCGAGGTCGTGGCCGGGCGAGACCGCGAGGTAGGTCGCGCCGTGGATCGTTTCGGGGCGGGTGCTGAACACGTCGACGGTGCCGGCGTCACTATCGTCTCCGCGGTCGTCGTCGCTGTCCCCGTCGCGGGACACGTCGAACGTGATCCGGGCCCCTTCCTGTCGGCCGATCCAGTTGCGCTGGATCTCGCGGACACCCTCGGGCCAGCCCTCGAGGTCCTCGAGCCCCTCGGACAGCTCCTCGGCGTAGTCGGTGATCGTGAAGAACCACTGGTCGAGTTCCCGCCGGCCAACGGGTGTCTCACAGCGCCAGCAGACGCGGTCGCCGTCAGTTTCGCTGACCTGCGCGTCGGCCAGCACCGTCTCGCAGTCGGGACACCAGTTGACCGTCGCTGCCTCGTACTCGACGAGGCCCGCCTCGTAGAAGCGTTCGAACAGCCACTGGTTCCACCGGTAGTACTCCGGCTCGCAGGTGGTGATCTCGCGCGACCAGTCGTAGCCAAAGCCCATCGTCTCGAGTTCCTCGCGCATGCGCCGGATGCAGGCCTCGGTCCACGAGCGGGGGTCGGTCTTGCGCTCGAAGGCGGCGTTCTCCGCGGGGAGACCGAACGCGTCCCACCCCATCGGGTGGAGGACGTCGTCGCCGCACATTCGACGGTAGCGGGCGTAGGCGTCCGTGATCGCGTAGTTGCGGACGTGACCCATGTGAAGGGTGCCCGACGTGTAGGGGAACATCCCGAGGACGTACGTCGGGTCGACGGCGTCGTCGTCGAGTTCGTAGACGTCGTCGCGTTCCCAGACGTACTGCCAGAACTCCTGTACCTGCGCGTGATCGTAGTGACTCGTCATGATCGGCGGGATCCGTTGCCTCCCACTGGGTGGGCCGCCCATATCATTGTTCGGCCCCGCAGTCGCCGTTCGATCCCCGGCGGTCGCCGTTCCGATCGCGGCCGGCCCGGCCGGCGCTCCATTCCTATCGAGCGGACCGTTTATCACGGTCTGTGAGAGACGTCGGGCCATGACAGCGGGGGAGCACGCGGAGCGGCGGGACCGAGCGGCGCCGTCGACGACCGACAGGCGGACGGTTCTCCGGACGGCTGGGGCTGGACTGGCCGGGGCGGCGATGTACTCGGCGGCGGCGAGCGCGCGGGCTCGAGCGCGTCAGGCGTCGATTCAGGAGGGGAGCGAGCGCGAGGAGGAAGGGCCGGTCTCGGGAGAGCCCGACGAGCCGAGTGACGACGAGCGAGTCCGCTGGGCGTTCGACACCGGCCGAGACGTCCGGTCGTCGCCGACGATCGTCGACGGGACCGCCTACGCCGTCAGCGGGGACGGCGTCCTGTACGCGATCGACGCCGAGTCGGGCGAACGGGAGTGGACGTTCGACACCGGCGTCGTTCGGTCCGGCGGCGACGTGCTGTATCCGTCGCCGGCGGTCGTCGACGGCACGGTCTACGTCGGCAGTGACGAGGCACAGTCCGTCTACGCGGTCGACGCGGCCTCGGGCAAGCAGCGCTGGCGGTACGAGACCGGCTCGCGGGTCCTCTCCTCGCCGTCGGTCGTGGACGGTACGGTCTACGTGGGCGGCAACGACGCCACCGTCTACGCCCTCACCGCCGACGCGGGCGACGAGGTCTGGACGTCCGAGGCCGAGCGGCCGATTTTGGCGTCGCCGACGGTCGTCGACGGGACGGTTTACGTCGGTAGCTGGGACGGCTCCGTCTACGCCCTGACGGCGGCCGACGGCGACGAAGTCTGGCGGTACGAGGTCACCAGTTCCGTGGTCTCGTCCGCGACGGTGGCCGGGGGAACCGTCTACGTCGGCGGAGCCGATACCCGGGTCCACGCGATCGACGCGAACGCGGGCGAGGAGCGCTGGACGTTCGACACGGGCGGCGTCGTCGGATCGACGCCGACGGTTGCCGACGGCACAGTCTACGTCGGCAGCGACGACGGGACCGTCTACGCGCTCGGCGCGGACTCGGGCGAGACGGTGTGGACCCACGAGACAGACGGCGAGGTCCGATCGTCCCCGACGATCGCCGGCGATACCGTCCTCGTCGGGAGCGACGACGGGGCCGTCTACGCGCTCGCGGCCGACTCCGGAAACGAGCGCTGGGCCTACGAGACCGACGATCACGTCGACTCGTCGCCGACGGTCGTCGACGGGACCGTCTACGTCGGCGGCTGGGACGGCTACGTCTACGCCCTCGAGGCCGGCCGCGAGGGCTCGAGCGACGGGACCCGCGTGCTGTTGGGGACGCTCGGTCACCGCGGCGACCTCGAGTGGGGAACGGGGGCGGACGGCGGTGGCGGGGGCGGCGGCTCGGACGACGGCCTCCCCGGGTTCGGCGTCGGAGCCGGGATCGCCGGCGTCGGCGGCGCAATGTCGCTGCTCGCGCGGCGACTCGAGCGAACGGCCGGCGACTGAGTGTCGCCCGGAGCGCTGGCCCGTCCCGCTCGCTCTCGACCGGACCCGTCCACAGCCGTGACGGTCCGTGCGACCGACCGACGCGGAGCCCCTTCTGTCGGGCCGTCGTAGACGCTCGCATGCCATCGACCGCACTCGTGACCGGCTGTTCGTCCGGGATCGGCTACGAGACCGCCCGCGCGCTGCTGGACGAGGGGTGGCGCGTCTACGCGACCGCCCGCGATCGGGACCGGCCCGGCCTCGAGCGACTGGCCGACAGCGGGGCCGACATCGCGGCGCTCGATCTCATCGAGCGCGAGGCGCCCGGCCGCGTCGTCTCGCGGATCCGCGAGGAGGCCGGCGGCGTCGACTGCCTGGTCAACAACGCGGGCTACGGGCAGTTCGGGCCCGTCGAAGACGTGCCGACGCGCCTGCTCGAGCGCCAGTTCGCGGTCCACTGCTTCGGGCCGCATCGACTGATCCGGGCGGTGTTGCCGGGGATGCGCGAACGGGGTCGCGGTCGGATCGTGAACGTGACCAGCGCCGCGGACCGGCTCGCGCTGGCGGGCATCGGCGGCTACACGGCCTCGAAGTGGGCGCTGGCGAGCCTCAGCGACGCGCTCCGGCAGGAGTTGTCGGAGACCGAGATCGCGGTCGTCGTCGTCCAGCCGGGGATCGTCGCGACGCCGTTCTACGACCGCGCGCTGGCGGCCGTCGAGGACGCGGCCGCGAGCGCCGAGCCGCCGCGGACCGGTCCCGACGAGGCGACCACCGACCGCGACCCCACGACCGCGGAACGTAGGAACGTGACCGTCGTCGGCTCGGACGAAAACACCGACCTCTATCGGGTCCTCGAGCGGCTCCGGGCCGTCGAAGGCGGCGGGCCGTTCGTCAACGAACCCGAGCGGGTCGCCGAGACGGTCCGGGCGGCCGCGACCGCTCGAGCCCCCGATACGCACTACCGCGTCGGGCCGATCCCGCTGCTTGGCTCGCTGTATGGCACTCTCGTTCCCGCGACGATCCGGGACCGACTCACTCGACTCGGGATCCGCCTCGCCGCGAGCGAACCCGTGCTGGACCTGCTCGAGCGCCGGACGCCCGGCGCCGCGCCGAATCGGTATCCGCGCGACGATCGCTGACGCGGCCGGGTCGCCGCCTCGAGTCGTCGGAGACTGAGGAAAACCTATGTGTCGCGAGCCTGACTTCGGAAGGGACACGACGCCCAGAGCCACCGGTTGCCGTCGACGGTTCGTCTCGTCGGACCGCCGAACGGGCCGGCCCGCCACCGCCCCACACATGCAGTCGCCACACGTTCGCTCCGTTCACGGGCCGTTCTCGAGCGCGTTCCTCGAGCGGCGACTCCCCGAGACCGACGAGTGGGCCGCGATCGACGACGCCGACTGCCGCGAGACGTTCGCCGAACTGCGCCGCCGCTGGGAGCGGGTCCGTGAGTCGGCGTCGATCGACGCCAGCGAGGAGCGGTTCGTCCGCCCGGCGCTTCGGACCCTCGGACTGTCGGCCGTGCCGGTCGAGTCGACCGGGCCACCGCGGAGTCGGCCGGACTACGCGATTCTGGCGGGCGACGACGGGGCCGAGCGCACGGCTCGGGAAGCCGGGCAGATTCGGGACGATTCGGACGCGGCCGCGAGCGAGGTCCCGGACGCGGCCGCCGCGATCGCCGACGTCAGGTCGTGGGACCGAGCCCTCGACGGGCGCGGGATCGCCGGGGCCGATCGGCCCGCCGAGACCCCCAGTCACAGGCTACACGTCGCCTTACAGGAGAACGACGTTTGCTGGGGCGTCCTGACCAACGGCCGGCGGTGGCGGCTCTACGACGCCGCGACCAGCGGCCGGCTGGATTCGTACTACGAGGTCGATCTCCCCGCGATCCTCGAGGCCAACGATCACGAGGCCTTCAGGTACGTTTACTATTTCTTTCGCGGCGCTGCCCTTCGCCCGGACGCCGACGGCGACTGCGTCCTCGATCGCGCCGCCGAACGGTCGGCCGCCCACGCGCGGACGCTCCGGGACGACCTCCGAGCGACCGTCGCCGAGGCCGTCGCCGTCGTCGCCGACGGCTTCCTCGCGTCGTCCGCTACCGGCCTCGAGCGGGACGCCCTTGACGAGGCCGACCGCGAACTGCTCTTCGAGGCCTCCCTCACCGCCGTCTATCGGCCCCTGATCGGGGTCGTGGTCGAACGCGAACGGACGGACTCGAGCGCGAACGACCGGCCGAGCGAGCGAACCGACGGCGGCGGACTACAGTCGTGCATGCGCTCGATCGCGCTCGACTCCGACGCGTCGGCGCGGTCCGACGCATCGACCGAATCCGGCGACGTCGACGGAACCGGCGCCTGGGCGCGCCTCGAGGATCGGCTCGAACGGTCTGTTGGCGTCTCTAGCAGTCGGTCCGTAGACGACCGCTCGAGCCCCGCATCGTGCTTTCTCGCCGCACACGGTGTCCGCGACGATACCCTGTCGCACGCGCTCAGCCTGCTCGCCCGACGGGACGGGAACGGACGAGTCGCGTTCGTCCCCGCGTCGCTCGACGTCCGCGACCTCGGGCGCGTCTACGAACGGCTGCTCGAGGCGCGCCTCGAGATCGCCGACGAACCGCTCGCGCTGGCCGACGGCGAGTACGTCCCGGCCGATGGAGCCGCCGTCGCCGTCGACCGGGGGGAGCCGTATCTCACCGCCGACGGAAGCCACCGGAAGACCTCGGGCTCGTACTACACGCCGCCGTCCATCGTCGAGTACGTCGTCGACCGGACCGTCGGGCCGCTCCTGTCGGAGATCCGCGCCGACCTCGCGGATCACGACCCCGAGGCGGACGCGCCGTTCGCGGATCGGGTCGCCGACCGCGTGTTCGATCTCGCCGTCCTCGACCCCGCGATGGGCAGCGGCCGCTTCCTGACCGCGGTCGTCGACGCGCTCACCCGGGACCTGGTCGCCGCACAGGAGCGACAGGCCCGCCGGCGGGGACTCGAGTCGCTCGCCCCCGAACGCGACGTCGACTGGGCCCGCCGACGGGTCGCCCAGCACTGCGTTTACGGCGTCGACCGCCGTCCGCTCGCGGTGGAACTGGCGACCGCGTCGCTCCAGCTCCGGACGCTGACCGCCGACCGGCCCCCCGTGACCCTCGAGGGTCATCTCCGGGCCGGCAACGCGCTGGTCGGCAGCGACCGCGATCCGCTCGGAACGGCGGCCCCGGGACGGGGCGAGCCGATCGACTGGACCGACGCGGCCGTCGACCTCTCCGCGCCCGTTCGGGATCGCATCGCCCTCGAGGCCGACCCGCCCGCCGCCCCCGCGGAACTGGCGGCCGGGATCCGTTCGTTCGAGCGTGATCCGCACCGCCAGCGACTCGAGGCGGTCGCGAACGTCCGGACCGCCCGCGCGTTCGGCCTCGAGTGCGTCCCCGACGACGCGGTCGACCGACTGACGGCTGCACTCGACGACGACGGAGACGAACGATGGGATCGCCTCGCGCGGACCGAGTGGTTCACCGCCGCACAGCGGGCGGCCGCGGCCGACGGGTTCCTCCACTGGGGGCTGGCGTTTCCGGAGCAGTTCTCCGAGCCATCCGGCCGCCCGCTCGAAGACCCCGGCTTCGACGCGGTCGTCGGCAACCCGCCCTGGGTGGCGACCGCGGGCCGGGCCGACATCAGCGCGTCGCTCGAATCCGCGCTCCGCTCGTACCTCGCGGACGCGTTCGTCACGACCGAGAACCAGTTCGACCTCTACGTCGCCTGCTACGAACGGGCGGTCCGCCTGTCGAAAGACGGGCGCGTCGGGTTCGTCGTCCCCGACTCGATCCTCACCCGCGAGGGCAACGCGCCGATCCGGGAGTTCCTCCTGACGAACGCTCCGCCGTCGACGATCGTCCGCCTCGGCGCGGCGTTCGACGGCGTCGAAACGGGCGCGGCGATCGTCATCAGCGACGGCGATAGCTCCGGCGACGCTACGGTCCGCTGTGCCGACGCGACCGACGGGAGCGATCTCGACGCGCTGTCCTACGAGTCGATCCCCGTCTCGGTCTTCGACTCACAGGACGCCGCCCGGTTTTGCATCTATCTGGACGCCGAGACGCGACGCGTCCTCTCGTCGCTCGAGGAACGGCCGGCGCTGGGGTCGTTCATCGAGATTTCCCGCGGCGAGGAGATCGGCAAGCGGGCCGAACTGCTGACCGACGCCCCGGGGGCGGACCGCCGACCGATCGCGCCCGGCGCCGCGATCCGGCGGTACGGACTCGACACGGACGAACTCAGGTACATCGACCCGGCCGACGTGGCGAAAGCGGAACGGCAGTACGAGAGTCCCAAGCTCCTCCTCCGGCAGACCGGCGATGCCCTCGTCGCCGCCTACGACGCCGACGACCTCGCCACGATCAAGTCGGTGTACAACGTCCGGCTCGAGTCGGGATCCCAGGCCGAACTGAACCACCTGCTCGGGGTCCTGCACTCGTCGGCACTCGCTTTCTATCACCACTACAAACACGCCGCCTATCGCGCCGTCTTCCCCCAACTCAACCAGTCCACCGTCGAATCGCTGCCCGTCCCGATGGCCGACGCGCCCGATTCGACACTCGTCGCGGCCGTCGACGAACGGCGCTCGCTGACTGCCGAGCGAGCCGCCCTCTCGCTGGCACTTCCCGACTACCTCGGTGAATACCGGACCGGCCCGTCGGTCGGCGACCTCCCCATCGTCCGCCGAATCGACGGCGTGGCGGCGACGGACCTCGCGGCGACGACGACCGAGCGCCCGACCCTGAAACTCGGCTCCGTCGCCGTCGACGACGGCACGACACTCCGACTCTCCGCGACCGTCCGGTACAAGCCCGACGACGACGCCATCGACACCGAC
Source organism: Natrinema mahii (assembly GCA_000690595.2). GTDB lineage: Archaea > Halobacteriota > Halobacteria > Halobacteriales > Natrialbaceae > Natrinema > Natrinema mahii. The sequence continues at coordinate 115,267 of JHUT02000008.1, forward strand.
CGCTGGGGGTACACCGAAACCGACCCCATCCCCGCCCTCGAGGTCACCGATCCCGACGACGACCGGGCAGCGCTGCTCGCGGCGTTCGTCCCCTATGCGGTCTCGGCGGGCGACGACGGCGCCGGTTGCAGACGCGACGCGACGAAAACCATCTCCCCGCTCGACCGACTCGAGTCGCTGTCCCTGCCCCGACTCGCGGACGTCGCCGACGGGCTCGCGGCCTATCGCGAAGCCCGATCGCGCGCGGCCGCGTTAGACGCGCGACTCGAGACCCTCGACCGGCGGATCGACGAGCGAGTCGAGACGTTGTACGGCCTCTCGGAGGCGGAGCGTGAGATCGTCCGACGCGAGTTCGGCAGCGAGTGAGCCACGTTCGGGGTACCCGATCGCGACGACTCGAGGCAATTGAATCGGTGAGCGACCGAGTCTCGTTCCGGGCGTCTCTCGACGGCACGAGTCAGGCGCGTTCGGAGAAGCGTCGCTCGAGCGTCGTTCCCTGATCACGGCGGAAAATTTCGAGTGGACTCGCCGGGCGGGCAACTGTAATCCTCGGCCATGGTCAATCGCAGTACGGCGGAGGTGTCGGAGCGTGACCCGATACTGTCCCCACTGCGGAGGTCAGATGACCACCGAGACCACGGCCGGCGGCCTCCCCCGTCGCGTTTGTGAGAACGGACCACACGATCTACAGGAGGTGTCTCGAGGCCGATGAGTTCCTTCCCGCAACCCACTGACGGGGAGTCTATCGACTTCCTCGAAGAACGCGACGCCGAGACCGAGTCGTGGACTCGAGCGAATCCACGCGAAGCACTGATCGAGTCGTTCGGTCGGTTCGGCTACAAGGTCACGCTCAAAGACGGCGAGAGCGTCCACTACTGCGCGCTCGGCCTCGAGGACGGCGAGTACATCGGCCGGTGCGACTGCAAAGGCTGGGAGTACCACGACGGTCCGTGCGCTCATCTCTGTACGCTTCGCAAGGCCGACTTCCTCGAGTTGATCGACGTGGCGTCGACCGACGGCAGCCCCGACGACGAACACGAGATGCGCCACGCGACCGGCGAGACGCTCGAGGGCGAGCCACACGACACCGCGATCGAACGGTCACGCGACTACGAGCGGGAGGTGGAGGGTCGCGCATGACGCGCACGCACACCCGCGCGATAGCCGTCTCCGTGAGCATCCCCACCCCCCTTGCATACGAACTGCACATCCCAACGCCGTCCCCGTATTCACGGGATATGCAAATCGGGGTGACTCGCTGATGGGGCGGATGGATCACAACCCCTCGAGTCGCGTTTCGTTCGGTTGTCCCGACGAGCTACTCGAGACACTCGACGAGATCGCCGACCGCGAAGATATGAACCGAAGCGAGAAGCTTCGCGAGCTGGTCCAGAAGGAAGTCGAGGCGAAAGGGGATCTAAACGAACCCCAGCCGGATCTTCCCGACGATGAACGACTTGCCGAAGCGTACCGCATCCTTCACGAGCGGGCTTCGGCTCCCCATAAGACCGAACGTCGCGTCAGCCTCGAGGCTGCGAAAAACAAACTCTACGACAATAGCACACCGAAGAGCGCTGTCCTCGACGAGATCATCAAGCCGCTCGAAAGTACCGGATACGCTTCAGTATCGCCAGGCAACCAGACCGTATGGGTCTACGTCCGACCGATGCTCTATACCGACGGTGAAGATATCGTCGAACCGGACGAGAAAGGAATCGCGTAGCGGTCCTCGCTGATTTTATTTCGATTGGTCGTCTGGTCGTCATCCGATATACGTCTGCAGTGATTTACTCGTCGAGTATCTGGTTCGCCCGTACGATGACATACATCAGGACGAGCCCGGTGCCGACTGCGAGGATGAACTGGCTTGCGAGCATGTACAAAAAGCCAAGCCCGGAAGTCAATCCCAGCAGACCACCAAGGATGACTCGAAAAAGGATCGGGACGAGAGCGACCAAGACAACGGCCCCGATGAGCCTCGTAAGGGGTATTGCCTCTTGGATAAGCTGAACGGTATCGAGTTCTCCGGTATCGGGATCGAAGAACGGTCTGGAGGGCGACATCTACTAGAGAAGACTATCTCGCAATAATATATTTTGCGACCAGTGTTACCTGAGCGAGCCGCCCATTTCAGTCCCTGGTCCGGCGTATAGCCCAGTCAACTTGCGCGGTTCGAAGACGAGGACGACATCGTTCTCGGACGGACCGATCTCCACGTCGACCGGCGTGTACCAGGTATAGTCGACGCCCTCCCGTCCGGAGTTGGCGACGAGGACGAAGTCGTCGTAGTTCGAGCGGAGCGTGTAGACGGTAAACGTCCCGTCATCAGAGACCGGACCGACCGTCGGGAGATCGCCCATCGCCATGATATACTTCGCGTCACCGAGGGGGTTCCCGTCCGTATCGATCGCGATGCCCCGCAGTGAGCGGAAATACGAGCCGGGAATGAGTGTGGTCTGCTCGAGGGAGACACCAAACGATGAACGTGTCTGTGGGGCCCGTCGGGCTACCCCTGCACCCAGTGGGTCGAATGGAACTGACTGCCGGAGTGGCGTGTTTTCCGCTCCGAGCCGTGTGGTCGTGATGAACCCTGTCGTTGGGTCTGCAGACAGCGGGACGGGCGATCGAGTCCGCCGTGTCGACGGGGCCCGTCCATCGCCGGCTCGAGAATCGAACGCCACCGTCTGCCTGACCGGATCGTTCGACGGACTGAGACGGGAAATCGTCGTGAGCGGTGTCGTCGCTATTCCGCCGTTGTCCATCGCAGCAGCGGTGGTGAGTGTGGCCATGATTATTCGTTCCGTAGACCGGCGCTGACGACGTTATTTCGGCTCGCTCCCGACTGCTTGAAGACCTTGTAGGAGGTCCCGTCGTGGGTGAAATCGTCGCCGTGTGCGCCGCCCTCCTGGGCATCGTTCGGGACGGCCTCGTTGAGGTAGGCGACGGGCACGCTTTGATTCGTGTTCTTGTAGACCGCCGGATAGCGGAAGAAGAACGTGTCGTCCTCGCTCGAGGGGTTGATGATTCCCCAGTCGGCTGCCTCGAGAGGCGCGGAACCGTGGCCGACTGCGTCCACATCGAAGGTTCGGGATTGCGACCAGTAGGAATTGAATCCGTAGGCCACGCTGTGGCACCGGAACGAGGTTCGAGTTGCCGCGAGGAACGGGACAGATGGGTCGTCGAAGAATCGACTACCGAGGTAGTCGAAGACCGTCATACAGGCGATCCCGTTGTTGCCGTCGTTGTCGTTCCAGAGACCGATGTTGAACCCGTCGGCGTTCACGGACATGATGTAGCTGACGCTCGTTCCCCGGAGTACGTCTCGATTCAGGGAATTCGAGCTGCCCCAGATACCGTACGTGGACCCGTTGTACCGGTCGTACGACTGGGTGACTACGTCGGTGTAGCTATCGCGAAGTTGGAAGCCGACGTTGTTCGTGAGGTCGTTCGCATCGGCGTTGCCGATGTTCGTGTCGCCGGCTGGGTAGTGTTCGGACGTATTCCAGTCCGACGAGTAGACGAGCCGAACGCCCGACACATCGTCGTTGTCGTGATTGTCGAATCGGGAATGGTGGAGGTACAACAGCAGATAGGTCCCAGTGTTGGTGTCTTCGAGGACACGGCCGTTGTTGTGCCACTCCGTTCCGTCTTCGTCGTCTGTCTTCCCAGTACCGTCGTTCTGGACGTAGCTGTCAGCGTCACTCCAGTTGTCGAATCCAGTGAGTGCGCCGACGAGATCGTCGATGAACGTCGCGTAGTCTGCGGTCTTTTCTCCGATAGTAGTCATTTATTAGCTTTGACGATTACCTGCGTGTCGTTCGTGTCGTCGCTACGCTTTCGAATCCAGGCGCTCGAGGCACCGAGCCCGCCGGGCGGGGCTTCGTGATAGGGTGCGTTGCCCGGCTCGAGGGGGATCTTCCGATAGTCGCCGTCCGAGCGGAACGCGACGTAAATCGGCTCGGTGAATCCCCAGATCGTCACAGAGGACGCTGGGAAGCCCCAGTTGAGCCGATTCTCGTCGGTCGAGGTCACCGCGATCGGCGTCTCGGTGACGAAATAGGCCGCCTCCTGGCTGTCGTCCGCTTCGGGGTTGAGCGCCTCGACCGCGTTCTCCCCTCGATGCTCGAGCAGGAGCGCGAGTAGCAGCCGCTCGGTGTCGCTCTCGACGAGGTCTTCGCCCCACGACGAGGCACCGACGCCGTAGTCCTCGAGGACGCGCTCGATGGGGCTGTTCGGACCGACCGTCGACGAACCGATCACGATGCCTCACCCTCCTGTTCGCCGCCGTCGGTCGCGACCGTCCGCACGTCGCGTCGGAGATCGCGCACTGCGGCCGTGTGTTCCTGGATCGCCTCGAGCCACTTGCCCCGTTCCTCGCGGCGTTGGTCGCGTTCCTTCAGGTAGAGCCGGTACATGAGGAGGAACGCGACGGTCGGGAAGCCGAAGTTGTTGAGCAAGGCGGTGGGTTCCATTCTAAATCAGTCCTCCCGTGAGGTTGCCCACGGCGTCGCCGGCACCGTCGACGAAGTTCCCGCCAGCGTCGGTCGCGCCGTCGACGAAGTTTCCACCGGCGTCGGTTGCACCGTCGATGAGGTTGCCGCCGGTATCGGTCGCGCCGTCGACCATGTCACCGCCGGCGTCGGCCGCGTCGTCACCGGCACCCATCAGGCCGCCGAAGAGGTTGCCGCCGGCGTCGGTGACGCCGTCGAAGGTGTCGCCGATCGCATCGCCGACGCCGTCTGCGGCGTCGGTTGATCCACCCCAGACATCGCCCAGGACATCGCCACCGAAGTCGCTCGCGCCGTCCGCGAGGTCGGTCGCGCCGCCCCACACGTCGCCGATAGCGCCGCCGATTCCGCCGGCTGCGTCGGTCGAGCCGCCCCAGATATCGCCGATCGCGCCGCCGACACCGGCCGCAGCGTCGCCGGCTCCACCGGCGGCGTTGGTCGTCCCGCCGACGATGTTGCCGAGCGCGTCGCCGATTCCGTCGGCGGTCTGGCCGGGCCCGCGCATCATCTGCATCCAGCGATAGACGACGTAGCCGACGATCGCGACGCCGACGATCATCGCGATGTTGAACCCGCGGCTGTTCTTGGCCGCGTCGCTGAAGTTGTCAGAGACGTTGCTCACGGCCTCGGCAGCGGGTTCGGCGGCGTCGCCGGCCTTGTCGGCCGCCTCACCGGCGGCCAGGGCCGCTGCAGGTCCCGGCATCTAGCTCACCTCCCTGTCGATACTGTCGGTGGGGCCCGTCACGAGCCCCTGCGTGTGTCCGTTCATGAGCGAATCGTGACGAACACCAGCAGCACCGCCTGCAGCGCGAGCAGACCGATCATGATGTCGTCCTGCGTCCACTGCGTGCCGTAGACGAGTCGCGCCGTTGGGCTCTCCGGCGGCTGCTGGGGTTGAGTCTGGTTCGCCGGCCTCGAGGTCGTGGTCGCAGTCGCGTCGGACGACGTGGTCGTCGTCACCGCTACCTCTCCGGGTCCAGTTCCGTCGGAAAGACCGCCCTGCACGGAGGATCACCCCCGGACTCCGATCATGTCCTGCTTGACCGCCGCGCCCAGCCCGTCGATGCGGGCCTCGGTCTGGAACCGCGGCAGCGACAGCAGGGCGTTGCGCGCTCGAGGCGTCCCGTTGGCTCGCTCGGGAGCCTCGAACGCGACCTTGTACGGTGCGTCGACGACGACCTGCAGGCGGAACTTGCGGGGCAGGTACGGCTGCAGGGGCGTCCGGTCGAAGCCGAACCGGATCTCTTGCTTGGCCTGGTCGCGAGTGTGCAGGATCGCCGTCTGTGCCTCCTTGAGCGTCTGGTTGACCTTGCCGCCCGCTCCGGGCGCGGTCTTCCGGATCTCGACCGCCGCCGGATCCCGCGGGACGTAGAAGACGTCGAGGTCCGTCTCCGTCCCGGCCGACGTATAGTCGAAGGAGTTGGCGTCGTAGTCGACGCTGTCCGGATCGACGACCGCGCCGTCTTCGTAGAGGACAAACGACTCGGTGGTCGGACACTCGATCAGGTTGTGACCGAGTTCGAACGTCTCCTGGTCATCGGCGCTCCCGTTGGTCGTGAAGTGTTCGTGGGCCGGGAGGACGACTCGGAGTTCGCTGTCCGGGTCGTCGCGGAGTTGGAGCGGTCGCCCGAGCTGGATCTCAGCGACGACACTCGCCTCGCCGGGAGTGGCCGCCTGGGTCTCGAACTCGCGGAGGGAGACGCTGCCGGGAATCCAGTTTGCCGACTTGAGCTTGTGTTTGACCGCCATTACTCGAGGTCCACCTCCGCGAGCGCGGCTTCCTCGAAGTAGATCTCACTCTGGGCGTGGTCGATCGGTTCGGAGGAATCGACGAGGATGTACGCTTCGTCGATGTCCCGCACCTCGAGCTTCTCGCCCTTGAGCTGGTGCTTGACGGCGTCGACCTTGCGGTCGTCCTGCTGGTCCGAGACGGAGTTCTTGATGTAGCTCGCGATCGTCGACTTCGGGTCGGAGACAACCTGGATGCTCTCGTCAGTCGGAGCCTGGTAGCCGATCGCGACGCGGGTGTCTGCCGGCAACGGGTTTCCGTTGGCGTCGCGAAGCTTCGCGTAGATTGGGATGCCGACCTTGTTCCCCATATCGACGGCGTTGCGGATGAGGACGCCCACGCCGTCCTTGGGGTTGATCGAGAGGACTGGCGTCAGCTGGTCGGTGACGTTCGTCTCCGTCTCGACGTACTTGCTCGAGTCTCCGAGGGCGGCGTAGAGCGAGAGGCTCATTTACGCCAGCACCTCGTTGATCATGCCCTGGGCGTTGAAGCGCTCGGCCGCCTCGCGGACGACGAATGCGCCCGATCCGAGGGTGAACGCGCGCTTGTTGATGACCGTCTCGCCCAGCGCCATCCCGCCGATCCCGAAGATTTCGGACGGAAGCATCGTTCCAGTCGCGGTGTCGACGAGGTACGGGGCGAGGTAGCCGCCCGCGACCATGCCGACATCCATCCACACGTCGCTGTCAGTCAGGGCCTGCGTGGCCTGATCAAAATTCATCACCATGCAGACTCCATTAACCGGTCAAATTCGGATATAAGAGCGCGTCAAGTCCGCCGTCATCCGACGCGATTTGTGCCGGTCCGCTGTAGTCTCTCGTCACAACTGGTGTCAAATTCATGCCGCTAATGGTTATATTCTAATTGGTGGAGTATACAACACCATATTATGAGTCAGATAACTATCTCATTCATAGAAGCGATTACACCTCGCTTTGGACAATTGATTGCAGAGGGTGCTAATGCGATCCTCTCGGGAATTGCAGGAGCTATTCCCATAATCTTGGGCGGTGTGATCTTATATGAGAGGCGACAAGCTATTCGCGCGAATCGTCTTCGTCATGCGTTGATTGCTGAAATCGAAGCTTCACAGCCTGAGTTGACATCATTCATGCCATACGGAAATGCGTATCTTGAGGGGACAGTCTACAACACAAATGCCCAAAAATTAGATCTTCTAACTAACGATGAAATTGAGGCAGTTGTTGAATTTTACCACCGACTATCTGCATTAAGAAAGGTTGTTGAATCAGAAGGACCGGAAGTTGAGCCGGACGACATTCCTGATCACATATACAATAACGTGAGCCCAACAAGAGATGACGCGTTGACTGAGTTGAGAAAGAATATCGATGACGGTCCTATTACAGTGCGGAAACCGCGTTCTAGTTAATAAATAGGTGATTTAGCAGAGCCACCATGATCGTCTTCAGGGCTCTGCTCGAACTCGGCCATCAGAATCCCAACGACATCAGCTCGAGAAAGTTCGTGACCACGTCGATCCTCGAGGTGACTCTGAATCCGTTCGAACTGGTCGGCTTTGCTCCCGCGGAGCGAGACATCGGTGCGCATCTGATTAGTCGTCGAAGGGGTGTTTGATTCGGACGCGGTCGCTCCCGTAGTGCGTACTCTCGAGCGTCCAGTCGCGCGAATCGATGCGTCTGAGGGCGGTGTCGTCCGAGTAGATCCACTCGGAGCCGATCGTGTTGCCCGCGTCGTCGCTGAACCGTCGGAGTGTGAGCGGTTCGCCGTCGACGAGCAGTTCATTGGGGAGCGTCCGCGGACAGGTTTCGGCGTCGGCCTTGTGGACATCGGCCGGATACTCGACGATTCCGCGGACCTTGTCGAGGTCATTCCCGGAGCCGAACCCGCCGAGCATCGACGCCTGACACTGCGAGGCGATGTCTTCGTCGAGCTTCGCGAACCGCTGAGTGACCCACGCGACGCCCATCCCGTCGCCGTGCCAGGTTGTCGCGAGCGTGTCGAACTCGTCAGGGTAGCCGTCCCGCTGGGGGGCGAGGCGGTGGGCCTCGTCCAGTCCCAGGAACGTGCGTTCCTCGAGTTGGGCAAGCGCGGCGATGGCGGTCACGATCGCCTCGCGCCAGGCGTCGTCAGTCATGCCGTCGCGAGCGAGTTGGAGGCTGCCGTTGTCCTCGAAGATCCGTCGCCATTCGGCCCGCGAGAGATCGTCAGTCCCTGGTCGAAGCGGGAGCCGTTGCAGGAGTCCTGACTCGACCAGTCCGGTGTACTCGTCCTTGTAGTCGACGAGGACGGTCCGGTCGTACTCCGGCGCGTTGCGCTCCGTGTACGCCTGCAGGCCGTACGATTTGCCCCAGTTCGTGCGGGCACCGAACGCGAGGTTCATCGGTCCTCCGAGTCGACGGCGTCGGTTACGTCGCGAATCCCCTGCTCGGCCATCTCGAGGCCACCGGCAAGCGCCTCCTCAAGAACGGCCTGTTGCCGCTCGGCGGGCCAGTCGACGACTGCCTCGCGGAACGTCTCGAGGTCGTCGACATCGAAGCGGGTCCGGACGTGAGCCGTTGCGAGTTCATCGACGCCACCCTCGACGCCTTGCTCGCGGTAGCGGTCGGCCCACGTCTCTTTGGTCGTCTGCCACTCCTCGTCGGAGAGGTCGGCGTACTGGGCGGCTTCCTCGGCGTTGTCGATATCGATCGCTTCCTCGACGTACCACGAGGGGAGCGAGTCATCGATCATCGCGAGCGCCATCGAGCGGATTTGCTCGACGCGGTCGTCGACCGTCGGAAGTCCCTCGAGGGGTTCGATGTCGTCATCGGCGACGGCCTGCTGGAGATCGGCGACGGCCTCCATGATCCGACGTTCGCGGTGGGCGACGATCGAGAGGAAGGCTTCGGCTTGCTTGCTCTGGAAGAACTTCGTTGCGAGGGCCTTCCGCGGGTCGCCGCCGGTCGCGATCTCGCGGAGGTTCATGCTTCCGCCTCCGCGGTGGCTCCGCCGATCGAGTCGATTGCGCCGTCGAGCATCTCCGTGTCCTCGACGAGGACCATCACGGCGAACAGCGAGGTCATCGCCACGAGCCCCTGACCGGGCCCGAGTTCCGAGCTGCCGCTGAGGTTCTCCCGATACCACTGGTCCATGTACTCGTCGAGGTCGAGTTCCTTCGCGAGGTCGGCGTACTCGTCGATCACCGCCGAGCGGTCGTCGACGCCCGAGCCCATTCGGTCCTGGCTGATCGCGGCGCCGGCACCGAGGGCCCGGCAGTAGACGTGGCCGACCGTCTTTCGGTCGCCGGTGCTTGGACTGTCGTCGGTATCCTCTGGTTCCTCCGCTGGGTCGTCAACGTCGACTTCGTCGTCGTCCTCGGCGTCGGCTTCCGCAACCTGCTCGGCGATCTCCGGGTCGATATCTGCGTACGCATCTTCCTCGAGGGACTCCTCGGGTTCGTTCTCACGATCGACGTCTCGGTCGTCAGTCAACGAGACCACCCCCGGCCTCGCGGTCGATGCCGTTGCCGCTCGAGTCGTCCTCGTCGGGCGTCGGTTCGGCCGAGTCGGCGTCGATCGTGTTGGACCGGCGACGGCGCCACAAGAGGATCAGGAGCGCCACGGCGACGGCCGCCCCGATCAGGACGGCAGTGGTCCGGAGACTCGGCCCTCCCCTCGAGGTACTGCTCGAGGGAGAAGAGCCACTACTCGGCCCCCCTTGAGCGGCCCCTTTTTGCTGGTCGTTTGGCTGCTCGTCTGGGTCCCACGGGTCGGTGCTATCTGTGGGTTTCACTTGCTCGTCTCCCTGGTCGTCGTTGCTCTTGTCGGTCGTGTCGCTGCTCGAGGGGCTGCTTTCGCCCCCTTCGTTGCTGCTTTCTGCCTGCTCGTCTGGCTGGTCGTTGCTGCTCTCAATCCCTTCGGGTTGCTGCTCGTCGCTGCCCTCGATCCCCTCGCCGTCTGTGCCTTCGCTGCTGGTCGGGGCCCCTTCCCAGGCCCCTTCGTCCCTTGCTCGCTGGTGGTCGTCGCCGCTCATCGCGTTGATATGGCTCCTGACCGCCTCCTTCGAGGCAAAGGGCGGTTGGTCGTCGTCCCATTCGTCGTCGTGTTTGTCGCACCCCTCGACGGGGCAGAAGTAGCCTGTCATGGTTACCAGTCGATGTCGTCTTTCGTCAGTTCGCGTTGGCCCAGCTCGCGGAACGCCGTGGCCGGCTCTCCGAGAAGGTCGTTCAGTTCGTTGATCGCTGCCGCGGCTTCCTTCGCTTCCGCCACGGCGATCTGGTAGCGTCGCCAGGCCAGATTCTTCGCACCGTAGAGTTCGCCCGGCGGGTGGTCCGCTCGAGCCTCGCCGACGAGGGCCTTGACATCTTCCTCATCGAAGCCGCACGACTCGACGAGGAACTCGCAAGCCTCGTCCTCGCCGTCCTCGCAGTGGTCGCGAGCGTGGCCGCACTGCTCGTCTTGCGCTCCCTCGAGGTCGGCGAGACGATCGTCGACGTTGATGTCGCCGTCGAGCCGATCTCCACGTTCGTCGCGGGTGGCTCGCTTCGCCACTTCGCGATGTTCGTCGACGCTGAGCGTGTGATCGTAGTACGCGAGCCAGTCGTCGACGCCCTCGTCGATCATCAGTCCTTTCACGCTCCTGGCGTGGGGAACCGACGTTCGCGAGAAGTCGAGCGACTCGCGTTCGTGGTCAGTTAGCTCGGCCTGGCCACCGCGGCCACCGCGTTCGGAGCGCCCCGCAGCGGCCTCAATCGTCGCCGTCTCGAGGACGTGGTCGGGCGCGTCCGAGGAGATCGCGACGGTCTTGAGTCGCCGATCATCGTCGGTACAGAGATGGTCGGCATGCTCGTCGCGGAACTGGTCGGCCGCCGCTTTCGACCCGAATTCGATCCGTTCGGTCATCAGTAGGATCCGGTGATGTAGCGGGCGAGCCGGCAGTTCTTGAGGGTCCGCGAGTGGCCGTCGTAGCCGCCCTCTGGGTCGGTCTGTTGGAGTGACGACCGCTCGAGGACATCCTCGAGATCGGGCGTGATGTGCCACGACTTCTGGCCGGTCGGGGTATCGACCCAGACGACCGGCCACTCGTCGTGCCAGAACCAGCCCGCGGTGTTCGGGCCCCAGGTGAGTCGGATCGCTCTTGCGAAGGCGATCGCGAGGAGATTCCGGTCGTGGTAGACTTCGTCGATAGGCTTCTCGTCAGTCGGTGGCGGGTTGTCCGTCCCCATGCTTAGATGGGACTCTCGAGCGAGTGATAGCGGTCAGGAATATCATAGTCTCGTACTGGTGAGACCAATGTTTAAACAGTTTCAGGACCAGTTAGGAACGTAGCCATGCCGATCCACCAGTTGACACAAGTTGGTCGTACGTCGGGCGGTGTTGTGCTCCCGAAGAGCGAACTTCGAGCGCTTGGGTTGGTCGACGAAGAGGGTAATGTGAAAGATCAGCCGGTGCGGGTGACGCGGACTGATACAGGGACTTGGGAAGTGTCCGTAATTGAGTCAAGCGACTATCCAAAATAAGATGTATAATCGATCAAGCAAACTTATTTCAGGAGATTACATATAGTCGAACCATGAGTGGTGAAATCCTATTCCGTCTTACAGGAATCCTACGGACCCTCTACCTTCGTACAGTCGGGGTATTACAGAAAAGAGTCATCGATAATCAAAAGAAAAAGGTCGATATAAGGGCTGAAAATTGCAATATAGAACAAAACGAGAACGAAGAGTTGCCAAAATTCGCTTACTTCAGTATTGAATGTGAGAACAGCTCTGATATTCATTTTGAATTAAAGGAAATCGCTATCAAAGTGGACGTTCGAAGCGAGTCCCTTCCTAACCGAGAAAATAGGACCACATTTCCCGTATTGGATTCCGCAGTAGAGGAAAGAAGAATTGAAACAAAAAATGTTGGTCCAATAAATGGGAAAACTAGGATATCCCGCCGAACTCAGACTGGTAATACTCAATCATATAGAGTCGAATTCATATTACCTTCATGGATAGAAGATCCTACAGACATATACGCGTCCGGATATCTGAGGTTTCAGAGAAATTCTATTAAACACTTCGAACTCAATGTTAAGTAGCGAACGCTGTGTGAAGTTGTTCATGACCCGTCTTCAATGCTAGTCGCCTATCCTGAGTGGAATTCCTCTGTTTTGTCAATCAAATTTTGATTGAATTCGTCTCCGTTACGTCCATGATGGACCCGTCGATGGCAGTTCGGACATAGTGCAATCACATTCTTTGGGTGGTCTGCCCCACCGTCACTACGCCGGCGAAGGTGGTGAACCTCGAGGAAAGGATCTCCATCATCAGTGAGAAACGGGGCATCGTCACCACAGCCTTGACACACACCGTCAGCAACTCGGAGTGCGTATTTTCTAACGACCTCCGATCGCGGATACGTGGTGCGAGATCGCGATTCGCTTGTCGTTCGGCCTTTGCCGTTCACACTCGCTTCGGCCTGATCATACAGCTCGCCCACGGAGATATCATCGAGGCTTGTGACCCCAGTATCGATTTCTACACCACCGGCAGGGACGAGTTCGAATCGAACTGCATCGCGCATATTGTCGCTCCGATCTGGGAGACGCGTCCAGTGATGATCCTCATATTCGAACTGGCCGACGTAGGACACTTCCCACGCACCTTCGCCGCTTTCGAAGACGTGGACCTCGTCGTTATTTTCTGCGTGATCTCGGATCGCTGCGTTTCCGGCGTCCATCGTCATGTCTCCGTCTCGACCTTCGCCGGTATAGAGAAGCCTACCATCCTCGAGGAGTTCGTCGTCATAACCGTGCCATTCCCCAGACTCGCCGAAGAAAATGAAGATGTATGGGTAGTCGCCACAGGGCGCGATTCCACTATACCTGTTTCCGCCGAACTCTTCGTGGATATCCTCGACCCGATGGTATGTTTGCCCGATTTCGAACGGAACCTTTCCCATATATCATCACTTGTCTTGTTGAACTTCATACTTTCCTGAATTAGATTAGTACAATATTCGTCAAGTCGATCTTCGAGGAAATCCAGCAAGATCTATTATGAATAGTTTGAAGACACCTCTCGTAAAACCAGCAATATATCGATGGTCTCAACTGGTGTTGTTACCACTTTTCTTCTAGGCTTATTCCTTATAGGTCTAATAGAGATTTTCACAGGGTTTTTCAGGGCTATTGGGAATAGGCTCTTCCGCTTGTTTTTGGGTGGCCTTGCCAAAATGTGCCACCACTTTTTTGCGGATCAATGTGATGATGATAATTCCAGTGAAGACAGTAGCCAAGCAGCGACAATCGTCAATGTAAGCGATAATGCTACAGTCATTATGGGAAATCAAGATTCCGAGGTACCACTCGACCAAGACTTCAACATGAAAGAAAATGATGAATCTTAGTGAATCCACTGTCGAAAACTTTGCCGATCGCATGCGGGAGACCTACAAAGAGAGATCCATATTGGACGAGATATGTAATATCAAAGATTACGATGATTCTGCTCACAGGGATTTAGAGTACATTCAGATTGGTAAGCGTATCTGGTTGCCGATTGATTTCATTAAGACGACAATTGAAATTACAAATGCACAACGACTGATACAGTCCGTCACTAAAGGCGAAAAACGCTTCTTTATAAATCATATCAGCGACTCTCCTTTGGGAAATGCGACTTCTTCAGCCGATTCCAATGGGTTTTCCATTAATACAATTAGGTCAGCAGTCGGACGCATAAATAGTGCTAATCATATTTTTGTCCCAAATATTGATGCATATACTGACCAGCATCGAGAGTGGTTTGATTCAGGGCTTGTCACACAAGGAGATGGGATGGTTTTAGACATTGGTAATGGATTAGAACTTCATTGGATACCAGAGGAATGGGGGCATGAGGACATCTACCTGATTGACAGCGATCGTATCGATATCATTCAAAAAACCTTCGAGGACGCACCTATGCCAAAAGGAATGAGTGTTCAGAATGAATATAATAGTCTGTCAACCGGTGAACGGCTAATGATCTACTTTGGAGAGTCCATGGAGGACGAAGACGATGATAATTTCGACGAGAAAGTTGATTTCTTCTATCGTGTCGTTCTATCTGAACCCCGTCCTTCTCCTGGCTCTATTCATCGGATTGAGGCACCAGAAAAAGTTAATTAATCGTCATATTGGCACAATGAACTGTCCGCGAACCCACTCCTCGAGCACGATCGACTCATCTGACCAACTCTAATCTTCCGTCAGAAGATCACGAAGGTTCTGCCGTGTGTTTGAGTTTTCATCCACTTCAAAGTCATTCGTTGAAGAGATCCTTCGTAAGGAGTCCATCACAGACTCATCACGGACAACGAACTCAGCCGCCGATTTTCTCTCTTCACTCTGTTTCTTCTGTAGGATGAGTCCGCTATCATCTTCGAACTGAATTACGTAGTAGTGCCTTCCCTCATTGTCAATAAATTCCTTCAAAACGCCGCCTTCTTCGAAGTCTTGTGCTCGGCTTCCCATGGGCCAAACTCATATTCCCTTTTACTTATAATCCTTCTTCAATTTCTGGAGATATACGTGTTTTCGCAATACTATGTCCGCGAAGCCGGTCTTCGAGGACAATTTACCCCGAGACCGGGGCCGATTCCTGTACTGATAACCCCATTCTTCATGGTTTGTTGGGCTAAAACTGAGTATCGAGGACAGCGATGAGACTGAAGCCCTACCCGCAACGCGAAGGGAAGCGCGTGTGGTTGAGTGAAGACGAACTGCAGGCCGTGATCGACGAGGCGGAGGACAACCGCCAGATGATCGCGTTCCTGCTCGCCGGTCGATGTGGACTGCGTCGTTGCGAAATCGTCCAGATAACGCCCGCCGATGTCGTCGAGACGCCGACCGGGACGCACCTGCGCGTCTGGGAGGACGTGGCGAAACAGGAACACTACCGCGAGCCGCCGGTTCCCGACCAACTGGCGACGTACATCGACGCCCACACCGACGCCGCCGGGATCGCACCGGACGAGTCGATCGTCGACGTGACCGCCAAGACGGTCTACCGCTGGGTGCAGCGAGCTGCCGAACGGCTCCAAGCCGAGAGCGGCGATCGCGGCTGGTCGTTCCTCGACGTCCACGACCTGCGGCGAACTTGGGGGACGAACCTGCTCGAGCAGGGCGTACTGCCGTCGGTTGTGATGGACTGGGGCGGTTGGGAGGACTGGGAAACGTTCCGACGGCACTACCTCGGCGAATTCTCGCCGGAGGCAATCCGACACGAACGAAGGAAAGTGAGTTATTTGGAAGAGTCAAGAAAGGAGGAAGAGAAATCTCATGTGGATAGTCAGTCGATAGTTGGCAGGATTGATTAGATCTTATTTCTCCCTGTTAGCTTCTTGACGATCTTCTGTTTCCTCAGAATAGAGCAGCGTAAGCCCTTGACTTCGCAAGGAATCTATCCTGAAGGAGTCATCTGAACTTCCTCCGTCTATAGTATCAAAATATAATGTTATGTATGTAGCTACGACACCACTTATGATACCTGTTCCTAGTGCCACATTGGCGCTCAATCCAGTAGGCGTCCATAATGCGAGAAAGAACCCTACCGTTGACATCCATACTCCCAAGAACAGAGAGGCCAGAGTTAGCCGAAACCGGCCTTTCTTCTCTTCAATTGTTTTCTTATTGTGCTTTATTGACTCCACATATCCTCCAACGACAGTTGATCGGTATTCATCTATATCCGGTTGCTTCTCTTTAATTCTGTCACCAATTTCTGTTTGAGGGCCAGTCGCAAATGCAGAACTTTGGTAACTTCGAATACCTAACCCAAAGGATCCTATAAAACACAATATGCTTATAGATAAACTCAACTGTACATGAACGCTTTGTAGAGCCTGGACCTCTCTCCCACCACTTGTCAAATATGATAATACTGCGACTCCAGTACCAGAAATAATACCAGTAACACGCATGGTCCGCCAGATTTTATCATCAAAATTACCTATTGATTTCGTCTGTAAATTTATCACCTCTTTATATCGATTGCTCAAGTCCTCTCGAGGTGCTAGATCGTCGTCAGCCATGCTTGAGAATCAGTAGTCCATAACATCTGCCTCAGTAATCCCACTTAAATCGGCCTTGCCATAGTTATCAGAAGAGATCATATCTGCTATATCTTTGAGGCTGTTCCCAACTTTTGTTTCGCAGTGCCAACTGGCGAGAAGATATGCCAAGTCTTCAATATCGCTTCGCTCACTAGCCGCATCTTTATGCTCCCTTCTCTTTTCGATCAGGTTTGAATATTTAACACGGAACTCATCATCGCTGACTTGAACTGCTCGTTTAGCTACTGCTATATACTTTAATGCGTCCTCGATATTGTCCTCAGTAATGGTTGCTCCGGGAACATACTTATTGCAAATATCATTCTGTAATTTTGAGCATGACACCTTCTTTGGGATCGTCTTTTTTGGATCCCCCTTTCTCCAGATCTCCCATTCATCATCACTCAGTTTATCCTTAATGACGGTGTCCCATAGCCTACAGGCTAAATATAATTCAGAGATAGGCCGATTAGTGAACACACCTGTTGCTTTGAGCTCAGAAAAGTTCTCGTCTAGAGGAATTTGTATATTTTCGAATGTCCCCCCTTTGATAGAGAGTTTGCGACTAATACTCCCTGAATTTGGCAGTACGTCGTCGCGGAAATTAAGATCTGGGTGGGGGACTCGTTTAAAACGATATTTGGACTCGTCTTCTTCCAGATAGTCGAATTCTAATACAACGATATTCCCATCCAAGGACAGCTCATCTTCTTCTATTTTCTCCTCTAGTTTGTGGGCTAGCGTTTGAGAGTGGCTGGAATTAACAAGAATGCAAATATCATATTCTTTTGGTTCTACCATTCGACCGTCTCTTCGCTCAAATTTCAAATCATCATCGAGAGCTTTTATCTTCTGTACTTCTTTTTCGAAAAGTGCAGGTGATTTAGCTATCCCGGACCGGTGATATGTGACAAAGGCGACACCATACCTCTGGTCAAAGTACATAGTAAAGTTGGGGTTCATCCAACCATCGTCTTGAGTCTTATATGAGGGGAACCTATCGAAGTTGAAATTTTGGAAATGGCGCTGATACGCTCGTGAAAAAGACTCCCAGCAGGTGACAATATCAACGTTCCTATCATACAGTGAGAATTCTTCCACTGCATCTTTTGTACATTTCAGGAAACGTTGTTCAGACATACTAACTCACCCACTAAAGAAGTCATCAAACTCCGGTTCTTCCGACTCTGCCTCAGAAACTTCCCCTTCGTGGAAGTGAGAGTTTATTCGTTCACATATCCGTGATAGAGATCCTTTTGATGCTTCAAAACCCGGAATAATGGATATCTTCTGGTCAGAATTTATGAATACATCTGCAGTTGTACCGTCCTCAAAATCCAAGACAGAAGCGTGCATATACGGGTTTTTATGATATACGGTCAGTGAGGACGAACTCATATTCCGCAAGGCGTCTATCAGCTCATAATTCGCCTCTTTTCCACGGATTGTTCCTGGCTCGTATGTTATTTCTAACCGGTTCGCTTCTCGAGAACCGTATTCTCTGGACTTATTCTCGAAAATGCTCCCTTTTTCTACTAATGCCTCCCCAGCAATTTCTAATAGATAGTCAAAGTAGATGTCGCTCGACCCTTTGCTATATCTCGTGTCTCCCTGTCTTGATAGGAAGCCGGAGAAAGACGTCCTTCCATCCAGCATGAATTTGACTTTGTCTACAAAATAGTCTCCTTCGTCCACTTTTTTAGAGTTAAATAGATTATAATATGGCTCTTTCAGATACAGAATATCTGTTTTAGAGCTAGGGGATTTAATGACTGCTTCTTCAACTATGATATCTCCGCTGATTTGGTCATCTAATACATCAAATACCCCACGGAGTTCGGCAGTTGTCAAATAAGATGTGGATATCTTAGGAATTCTATTAATGTATCCTCTCACGCATTTCTCATATATCTCTGCTTCACAAATCGACAATGCTGTATAGACAGAGTCTTGAGCGTGAGAAATTACGTATACTTCCCCCTCAAAAATATGGTGTCCGTCTTCGTATTTTGAATGTTCAACCTGTCGAGATATATCTAGTCGTATAAACTCCTCTTTGGACTTCAGATCGACAGTGAAATCCTTGAGATCGTATTCCGCGAAAACAGATTCTGGATCATCATCACACAAAAACGTGATTCCACGAGTGGGTTCGCTTTCATCCTGTTTGATATTCTGCTGGACATAGAGATCTAACTGCTCTTGGGTTTGTAAGTCACCAAAGTCCAGCAGTCCAGTTTGTCCCATCTTAGATAACTCCTATTTCTACTTTCGGGTCTTGTCGTTGCTTTGCGGCCCAGACATATTATATGTAACTATCTTAGAATTCCGGGTATCTGTATAATACGTGTGAGTGAAAGGACAGGTGCGCTAAGAATTAACGATGAAGTACTTGAGATGACGGATCTGGCCGATTTTCGACATCGAGTTCTCCGTCGAGGTATCCCTGCCCTTCGCATGTGATTTCGTACATATGACTGTCCTCGAAGATCGGTGCAACCAGCCCTACCTGAGAAAGGAGCTGGCATCGTTCCTCAACCCGCCCGCGTGACGCAGTGAGTTTGACAGCTTGAGACATATGCCGCGGTGTCGACCAGGGATCCTCGGAGAGATGCTCGAGAATCCGTTCATCAAGCGTACACATCCAGCGAGCGGGCTTTCGGCTCATTAGGGTTGAGTGGTTCCACTGGCGCTCGGTCCGTCTCTCGAACTGCCGCCGTTGAGGTAGGTCTCATTTTCGGCGTCGTACTCCTCGTCGAGGTATGCTTCGCCCCGCTCGGTGATCGTGTAGACTCCGTTTCCGAGGGGGGTGAGGAGACCATGTTCTGCAAGTTTCTTACATCTCCGAGATACCGATGATTGAGAGATTCTAATCCCATCTCGTTCAGTGAGATCCCCTACTCGCCCTGCATCCTCGTCTCGAACGATCTCCAATATACGGTCATCCCAGATAGTCATCCATGTCCCAGATTGCCTCATTATGATCCAAAACGGTATCTGTGGCCCTAATAGTCCGGAATATACTGGTGAAAACAGAATTAGTCACCTATAGCTAACCGTTGCATTTATGCAAGACCGGACTAACAGTGGCTGTACGGAGCTACCAAATCGGCTGAAGATGACTCTTGTTGGTATGTGAGACCGGGCGGCGCTGCAACGCCGCCCAGAAGGTAGCTCCGGTGATCCGGAATGAATCTCGGAACTTCCGTGGGGCATACACCCCACGCACGGCAAGAGGCATCACCAGCCAAAAGGTCTGACGCTCGCTGCGCCTGCGGCGCTCGAGCGGATGGCTACGACATCAGCAGCGACAAACCCGTTTGCCGCTCCTGCGCGCCGTTCCGAGCTGACGGCGGCCTGACCGCGGAATCACCCGAGGCACGACGCCAAGCGGACGCGACGACAGTCGCCGACAAGCTGCCGACGCCCGAGGATCCCGGTTCGATCCAACTCCCGCACTCGTTCTTGGTCACAGCGTCGGGCCCGGTGACTCGCATCTCCGAGCGGAGCGACGCCACGATCGAGAAGCGGCCGGTCACCGTTTCGGTCGAGTACCGACTCGAGACACTGGCGGAGTTCGTCGACTTCTGGAAGCTCCGCGACCGCCGGCGCTGGAAGCCTGCCGCGGTCGAGACGCTGCTCGGAAACGAAGACCTCGAGACGAGCTACGAACTCACTCGGAGCCATATCGAGGACTGGGATGTCGTCGCCGACGGCCGCGTCGAAGCGTTCGCCGGCCTCGGCCAGTTGATGGTCGACTACGACGGGGATCCAGAAGACACCGGCCTCCCGAAGACGATCATCGATCGGCTCTATCTCGCTGGCGAAGATGACCGCGCCGTCAACGGGATCGTGATCGAGTTCGCTCGAGATCTCCGCTCGTCGGATCTCTGGGGAACGGGCGTCGACTTGGCGTACATCAACGCGAAGCACGCCCAGCACGAGGACATCGAGGGCGACCTCAAGCGCGTTCTCGAGGACCTGCAGGAGGGATCGGTATGACGGTCGCACCCGAGACGATTTCCTGTGCGACCTGTGGTGAGACTGCCCAGCGAGCAGCCTGGGGCCGGACGGACGCAGTCTGCTACCGCTGTACCGAGTGTCATGCCGGCGGGCATATCGTTCACACCGACGACGGCAGAGAACTCCGACGAGGCGGTGTCTTCCGCCGGCTCAGCAACTTCGCCACACGGAGGGTCAGCGCATGAGCGAGGACGACGCAATCTCGATCACGACTGAGCTCACGCGCGGGACGTCGACCGACGATCGCGACAAGATCCGTGCCGAGGTGAGCGCCGAGTCCGTCGACGAACTCGACGCCAAACTCGAGCGAGTTCGCCGGCAGCTCGAGGACTGGGCCGACGAGGTCCGAAACATCCAGCCGGAGAACTCTCGAGGCCGTCGTCAACTCGCCGATGATCAGTCTGAACTCGGGGAGGTCGAAGCATGAGTGGTCAGAGTTCGACCCAGACTGACCGCTGTCGAGAGTGCGGTCGGAACCTCGGTGCCGGCTACCTCTGCGACGACTGCGATGCCGTGGAGGTACTCGAGTCATGATCCGTGATGAGTATCTGCGGCGTCTCGTCGACGCGGCTCACGTCGACCTGTATCTGTCCGCCGTTGACGGGGCTCGTATCTACTGGCCATGGCGGATGCAGCCCGTCCACGAAGCGAGCGAACGCCATCGCAACGCCTGTGAGAGCTACGTCGTCGACTCATCGTTCAAAGACGAGTCGATCACCAACGAGGACGCACTCGATATGGCGTACGCGATGGACGCAGAGATGGTCGTTCTCGCCGATGTCTGGCATGAGAAGGACGAGACGGTTACCGCCATCCTCGAGGGTATCGAACTCTACGACGACCACTCCTACGAGGGGAAGGTGATCGCACCGCTCCAACCGCCACACGACGAGTGTTATCTCGAACTCGAGGGACAGGTCGACGTGTACGCTGTCGGCGGTGTGAAAGACGCTGGCGATGAAACGCGAATCGAGGCCGCACGGTGCGTTCGAGATGTCGCTGGTACCGACGTTCACCTGCACGGACTCGGCTACGGCGCAACGGATGCGATAGTCGAAGCGATCCGAGCGGATCCTGAACTGCTCGACTCGATCGACTACTCGACGCCGATCCAAAGCGCCAACGGGACCGATGTCGCACCAGGAAAAGAGCGGATGTCGGTCGTCGCCGCACGCGCCGCCGCTCAACTCGTCGAGGATCTGCGGAAGTTCTCGCCCTACGCGGAACAACCGCAGCCGGAAGACCTTCGTGGTGAAGGACAGTCCGGTCTCGACGAAGTAGCCGTTCGAACCGACGGAGGTGACCGATGAGCGACGACCTCGAGCCGATCTCACCACGCGAAGCGGTCGACCTCTACGTCTCGCACCGCGAACTCGAGGTGAGCGAGAAGACCCTCCAGAATCACAAGTATCGGCTCGACGCCTTCGTCGAGTGGTGTGCGAAGGTCGGCATCGACAACCTCAACGATCTCACTGGTCGGCATCTCCACCAATACCGGGTGTGGCGACAGGAGGACGTGAACATTGTCACGCTCCGCGGGCAGCTCGCGACGCTCCGCGTCTTCCTCGAGTTCTGCGCGTCGATCGACGCCGTCGAACCGGGGATGCGCGAGCGGGTGAAACTGCCGGACGTCGACCGCGGCGAGGAGGCTCGCGACGAGATGCTCGACGCCGATCGCGCCCACAAGATCATCGGCTACCTCGAGCGGTACAAGCGCGCGAGTCGGGACCACGTCATCATGGCGATCCTCTGGCACACGGGGATCCGCCTCGGGAGCCTGCGCGCGGTCGACCTTGAGGACTACGAGCCCGACGAGCAGTGCTTCTGGTTGCGGCACCGGCCCGATACGGGCACGCCGCTCAAGAACCAGGAGCCGGCCGAGCGCGCGATCGCGCTCGACGACTACTACTGCGATGTCCTCGACGAGTACCTCCGCTTCCACCGCCACGATGTCGTGGACGAACACGGGCGCGAACCGCTCGTGACGAGCGACCAAGGCCGGTTGAGTTCCGGCCAGATCCGGTCGGAGGTGTACCGGCTCACGCAGCCCTGTATGATCGAGGAGTGTCCGCACGACCGCGATCCGGCGGACTGCGAAGCCACGGGATACGGGCACTACTACGACTGTCCGAGTAGCCTCTCGCCGCACACGATCAGACGCGGGGCGATCACCCACCAGCTCCGCGAGGACATTCCTGAGAAGATCGTCAGCGATCGGTGTGACGTGTCCTCGGAAGTCCTTGACCGCCACTACGACCGCCGTACAGACCGTGAGAAGATGGAACAGCGACGTGACTTCATCGAAGACCTATAACAGGACCATGACTCTCGAGCAAGCCGCTGTCAGCACTGTCGTATCGATAGCCGTCAAAACACCCTTAGGGAACGGAATTCGACAAGTAGAAGGCCTGAAACGCCAAATTTCGAGTGGACTCGCCGGGATTTGAACCCGGGGCCTCTCCCATGCCAAGGGAGTGATCTACCCCTGATCTACGAGCCCTCGAGCGCATTTCCCAGTTCCCGTCGGGAATAGATAAACCCCTCGAATTCATCGAGCCCCGTCACGGGTACACACTCTCTCGCGACGCGGGGCCGCCGCACCGGTACTCGCGGTGGCGAACGCTTTTTGCGCGTTCCCGACCGATAGCCGACTGATGGCCGGGAACCGGGATCGAACGCAGCGTCGGGACGAGAGTGACGTGGCACGTGGCGACGTCCGCGAGACGTACGACCGGATCGCGACTCACTTCGCGTCCACGCGGGAGTACGCGTGGCCGGAGGTCGAATCGTTCGTCGCGTCCCACGCGACCGATCGAGGCACCGATGCGGTCGGACTCGATCTGGGGTGTGGTAACTGCAGGCATGCTGAATTGCTCGCAGCCGAGTGCGGGTCCGTCGTCGGCCTCGACGTGAGCCGCGGCCTGCTCGAGACAGGACGGGAACGCGCTCTCGAGCGGGCGTTCGAAGTCGGGTTGGTACAGGGAGACGCGGCTGCGCTTCCGCTTACTGACGACGGCGTCGACGTGGCGGTCTACGTCGCGACGTTGCATCACCTGCCGACGCGCGCGGCTCGGGTGGCGAGCCTCGACGAACTCGCCCGCGTGTTGTCCCCGGACGGTCGTGCGCTGGTCAGTGCGTGGTCGACCGCTCACGACCGGTTCGACGCGACGGAGGGGTTCGATACGACCGTCGAGTGGACCCTTCCCGGCGGCGAGCCGGTCGATCGGTTCTATCACATTTACGCGCCCGAGGAGTTCGAGGCCGATCTCGCCGCCAGCGACCTCGTGCTCCGGGAGTGGGAACTCTCGAGCGGGAACTGTTATGCCACGGTCGCGGGCGCGGGCCAGTCGGGATAGCGCGATTGCGGCCGTACCCTGATCGCGAGCGGGCGGCGACACAGAAAAGGAAGAGCCTTAAACGTGGACCGAAAAGCCGGTGATGCGCGCGGATGGTCTAGTGGTAGGACCTGAGCCTTCCAAGCTCATGGCCCGGGTTCAAATCCCGGTCCGCGCATTGCTGTCGCGAGCAAACTCGCGAGCGACAGCAATCGGAAGAGGGGTTTGAAGCACGCGAGTCGCAGCGCGAACGTCGTGAGCGACCGTCTCGCAGTCGGGTTCAAATCCCGGTCCGCGCAGTTCTATCGCGAGCAAACTCGCAAGCGACAGCGATGGCACGAGGGATTCGAATCGGACTGTTGTCTGCGAACGAAGCGGGGTGGTTCTCAGGCGTGGTTCAAATTTCGGTCCAAATTTTTCGTCGGCTAGACAAGCGACGCGAGCAACGCGTCGAGGACCGGTGTCCGATCCAACCGGAGGACGGCAACTACTCGGCCCCGCTTGCGGGACCGCTGTTCGAGGACTCGAGGCGATAACGGACCGGGCCGATCGTCGTCGGTTGCGGGTCGCTCGAGGCGGTGACGGATCGAACGGCGGGGCACGAAAGTGTCGATGCGGCGGAAGTAGCCGCGCGCCCCGACGGAACAGTCGCTTATTCGGACACAAATACGAATGGCAGACGGAATTTTACGAATGTTGCCATTGGCTAAACATTCGTCTATGTAAATCCCACTCTGGAAAACAGATGCGGAACACTTATCCGTGTATCGGGCTTTCGTTCAATCGCAATGGCAAACGGAACGGTTGATTTCTTCAACGACACGGGCGGTTACGGTTTCATCGAGACTGACGACGCGGACGAGGACGTTTTCTTCCACATGGAGGACGTTGGCGGTCCGGACCTCGAAGAAGGCACAGACATCGAGTTCGACATCGAACAGGCCCCCAAGGGCCCGCGAGCGACGAACGTCGTTCGTAACTAACACGGGTTCGCACCGTCGTCTTACGGCGACGTAGCGTGACTTCGTTTCTTCGACACCCTTGCCCTCGAGAGGCATCAGTGGCAGGCAGTGCCAACTGGCTTGGTCTGATAGCAGCGGTTCCGCTGAAATCGGTCGTCGGTTGTGACTCGAGTTCACACAACGGTTATATAGGACTCCGTGGCGTCGTGGATGTACTACACCGGTGATCCCTGCGTGGACGACGTGATCGTACGACGTGAGGTCGATTGGTCGGAGACACCGCCGAGCATCGCTATCGTGACTGCCATCGCCGACATCGAGAACGTCGATCCAATCGACCTCCCGACGACCGCCGGGACGACGCTGTACTCGTACGTCGATCCCGGTGCGCTGGACGCTCTCGTCGGCGGTAATCAGGTCTGCGTGTCGTTTTCCATGACGGGGTATCGGGTTCGGATCGACGGCGCCGAACTGACAGTGGCCGTCGAGTAGTCGCCGCTCGCGGTTACGGATCCTCGACGGCGGTCAGTCCCGACGAGATCAACCGCCGGAGCAGGACGACGATCCCGTTCTCGAGGCCGCTGGCGAAGATCGCCTGTTCGGTCGAGTCCTCGCTGTCGGGATAGTACGACCCGATCAGCAACGTCTCTCGATCGACGAGCAGGATGCGACTGATCGCGACCTCGTGATCGGCCATCGAACCGATGAGGAAATCGAGGTTCGTCTCGAACACGCGGGCGGCCGGCAGCTCCGTCTCCAGCCGCGAGGTGATCTTCTCGGTCCGGCCGCCGAGGATGACCGAGACGTCCCGATCGACCGCGCCGTGTAGCGTTTCGTAGACCTCGTCCGAGAGGAAGGTTTCGTCGGCGACGACCAGCGCGATTTCGCTGTCGGCCTCCGCGAGCAGATCGAACGTTCGCGATTCGATCGCGTCGCGTCCGGTCAGCGACCACACTTCCTGCATCCGGTCGTCGTCGGCGTCGATCTCTCGGTGTTCGACGGTCTCGAGGTATGACTCGAGGGTGTCGATCCGGTCGTCGTACTTCTGTCGGAGGGTCCGCGTGGCCTCGTCGATACCGACCGCCCGGAACTGCTGGGGGCTCGAGTGTTGTACCTCGACCAGCCCCTGTGATTCGAGTACCCGGATGGCATCGTAGACCCGCGTTCGGGGGACCTCCGAGATCTCGTGTATTTCTTTGGCCGTACCGCTGGGTAACCGTGTCAATGCCAGAAAACACCGCGCTTCGTACTCCTGAAGCCCGAGATCCTGGAGTAGACTGACCGCCTCGTTCGTAAGATTGTCCTGTGTCATGGCCCAACCACGTGTCCGGCGTTCCGAACAGGTACAATAGGAACTGACGGCGGGAAAAGGATTCGTGTCTGGCTTGCAATCACTGATACGAGCCGCCGAAAACGGTGGTTTCAGACGGAGTCTCTGGTTCACCCAGATTATCACACAAGCTACTTGAGTCTACGACCGGTAGGGTTTGCTGACGCGTCCCGTTACGGCCCAACCACGGCGGGGCGTGTCGTTTCATTCGTTCGAGCGACCAGTGAATCTATCACTGTCAGGACACATATCTGTTCTCGTACTGTCGGGTGTGGCGCGCTAGGGGAATCAGCGTCGCGAGACCGGGGAAAAGAACCCGCTTCGGTCGCTCTCAGGGCCATCCATCGGGGAGTTCGTCCCGATGGTCCTCCAGTAGCTCGAGCAGCGGGCGTATCTCGTCGAATCGCGGCCCTTTGACGACGTTGCCGGCCTCGCGGTGCCACTCGATGTAGCCGTAGTCGACCAGTTTCGGGAGATGAACGTGGTATTTCCGCGTCAGTTCCTCGTCGATCTCGGCGACCTCCCAGGGAATGCCGTCGACCGTCGAGACGTCTTGCGGGTTGTGATCCAGGAGACTGAGCAACAACCGTCGTCGGTGACCGTCTGCCAGCGCATCGAACGCATCGTCGACCATAGAGAGTTCCTCTAATCGCCGGTACCACGCCCGTTCACTTGACGTAGTGCGGTTTTCACGTGGAAGCTTTTTTTTGAGTAAGCGAGTGAACGCCTCGTTCGAGGAGACTGGCCGGTGTCGGTCGATCGGAACGGGTTCAAAACCCTTCGTATCTATCGGAATCGGAGAATATCTCCTCGAGGAACCCGTCCGATTCCGAGGATTGTTGTGCGAACCCCACGAAGCGACACTGTGGAGTACGACCTGCTCGGTTGGCCGCCCGACGGCCCGACACTCCGACTCGACCACGAGCGGTTCAGCTACGCCGGCAAGTTCGTCATGACGAACACGGGTAAGGCCGTCGCCCGCACCGACGACGGTCGACTTATCGCCGCCGTCGCGTTCAACGAGGACCGGACCGACGCCGACACGCTGTGGCTACGGTACGTCACCGTCGATCGGAACCGGCGCGGCGAGGGGATCGGCCCCGCGCTCTGTCGGCTGGTCCGCGATCGGGCCCTCGAGCGGGGCTACGAGCGACTCCGGATCGCCGTCAACAATCCCTTCGCCTACGAGGCGCTCTACCGGACCGGTTTCGCCTACACCGGCGAGACGACCGGGATCGCCGAACTGATCCTCGAGTATCCGGGCCCGAGCGCCGACGGGGACGAGCGGGCGTTCGACCCCCGAGAGCGCTATCAGGCGGGACTCGAGGAGTATCGCGCTCGCGACCTCTCGGCGGACGAAGAGCGGTTCCTCGAGTCGCGGGAGGGCAGCGGGCCGCCGGAGACCGGCTACGAGTGAGCGTGTCGCGCGACTACTGCGATCGGCCCCGATACAGCGCGGTGACCGCGACGGCGTGGGTCGTCCCCGTGACGGTCGCGCTGAGGACTGTCGCCAGCGCGGCCCCGACGGTCGGCGACGACGCGAACCGCGAGACGCCGGTCAGCGCGTAGCCGACGTAGCCGAGACCGACCAGTAGCACTAGAATGGCGCCGGGGCTCGCAACCGCGTAGTCGAGGCTCTCGATCGCGGCCGCGATCGGCCGTTTCCCGCCGACGACGATGATCGCGGGAGCGACGAACAGCCAGACGAGGAACGGAGCGAGCGTGAGCAGCGTCACGAGCGTGAGTGCGACGCCGGCACCGGCCCACAGGCCCGACAGGAACAGTACGCCGAACAGGACACTATCGATGACGACGACATACGCGACGAGCCAGGCTGTTCGGTCGAGCGGCGGCGCGATCCCGTCCGTGTCGGCGGCCGCCAGCCACAGGCAGCCGGCGAACGCGACCGCCGTCGCGGCGCTTATCGCGACCTGCCAACCGACGAAGGCGACGAGAAACCGGGGTTTCATTCCGGTGAGAATCGCGGGACTCATCTCGACCGTCGGCTCGAGCCGCGGGACGAACGGCAGCGAAAGCCGGACCAGACCGCCCTCGGGAAACGGCGCGAGGCCGACGGGATAGGGCGATGGGAGTCTGGCGACCGTGCTCGTGGCACCGAGCGTGCCGGCGACGGCGAAGGGGATGACCAGCGATGGCCGTCCGCGGAGCAGGGCGAACGCGGTCGCGAGGATCGACCCGAGACCGGGACCGGCCCCGGGGCTCGAGACGACCGACTCCGCGTCCGTCTCGTCCTCGCTTACGGCGTCGGAATCGGAGTCGTCAGTCGCCATCGTCCCCGAGCCCGTAGAGCATTAGCGTCGTTCCGATGACGATTCGATCGCCGGTGACGACCGCCGGCGTCAGGGCGGCGCGTTCGGTTTCGCCGCCGCCCGAGGTCCCGACCGTTTCCGTGAACGACCACAGCCGTTCGCCGTCCGCCGTCGCGAGGGCGTGGAGACCCGTACTGCCGGGGACGAGCAGGAGGTCCCCGGCGACCGTCGGTGGCGCTCCCCCCTCCGTCAGGACGGCTCCGGGCGTATCGTCGACGGTTTCCGTCCACCGAACGCCGCCGTCCTCACGGTCGAGGGCCACGATGCCGAGCGGATCCGCTCCCTCGTCCGTCTCGATCGTGCCGACGTGATAGACGGTCGTCTCGTCGACGGCGAGTCCGACGTGAGCAGCGCGGTCGAGCCGTCGAGTCCAGCCGCGATCCCCCGATGCCGCGTCGAGTTCGCGGAGCCGAACCGCCCGTCTCGAGTCCGACTCCGTCCATCCGACGGTGTAGACCGTCCCGTCGCGTGCCGCCATGCTGTTGTCGGCCTCGACCTGCCACTCCACCGTCCGGCCCTCGCCGACGGTCCACCGGTGAGTGCCGTCCGCGAGGTCGAGTCCGACGAGCACCGGCCCGCCGAGGACGCGCCCTTTCACGACGACGGTTCCGGTCGCGGCGTCGACGATGTGGTCGACGGGAATCAGCGAGTACTCCTCGTCGGGGTTCGCGGCCGCGAGCCCGTATCGCCAGCGTTCGCTGCCGTCGTCGGGTGTGACGGCCGAAACGGTTTCCCGCGGATGGAGGCTGACGACGGTCCCGTCCGCGACGACCGGCGTGGCTCGGCGCGCCGCTTCCGAACCGAGCCCGCTCGGTGGCGCCGTACTGACGCCCTCGTCGTCGATCCACCAGCGCGCCCGGCCCTCGCCGACCCCCGAGACGGTCTCGGGCCAGCCGTCGGGGTCGGCGGCGTAGCCGGCGATCACGTCACCGTAGGGGACGAGCAACACGCCGTCCCGGTAAACCGTCGTCGAGGCGAACGCCATCGGGCCGGCGCTCCGGCCGAAGCCACCGTAGGTATTGGAGACGTCACCGTCGCCGGTCTCGGCGTCAACGACGAACAGGTCGTTGGCCGACTGACAGTAGACGGTCCCGTTCGCGACGACCGGCGGGAGCCACCCGGACGCACTGACCGAGCGCGACCAAGCGACCTCGACGCCGTCCCGTGACAGACCGGTGTCCGGGACGAACCGCGTTCGGCCCGGATCGCGGCCGTACATTCGCCAGTCGGCCTCGCTCGCGGCGGGCGTCCGATCGGCGCCGAGACAGCCAGCGCCCGCGCCGAGTAGCGTTCCGACGCCAGCGAGTACTGCTCGACGGCGCGGGCTCGAGGCGTTATCCATGCTATGGGTCAGTGTATCTTCATTTCATTCCCGGAATAAACCTTCGTATCGGCGCTGATCGACTCGGTGCCGCAGGCGGGCCGAAGCCAACGATTCAAATCCCGGTCCGCCCAAATGGCTGCCAATGGGAAACGCTGCACTCCGGGACATCGCCGCCATCGAGGAGATTCCCTTCGAAGACGTCGAGGGGGTCGTCGCGGTCGATGCACACAACTGGCTCTATCGCTATCTGACGACGACCGTCAAATGGACCGACAGCGGCACGTACACGACCGCCGATGGGACCGAGGTCGCGAACCTCGTCGGCATCGTGCAGGGACTGCCGAAGTTCTTCGAACACGACATCACGCCGGTGATGGTCTTCGACGGCGGCCCCTCCGAACTCAAAGACGACGAGATCGAATCCCGGCGCGAACAGCGCCGCAGCTACGAGGACCAGCTCGAGACCGCCCGCGAGGAGGGCGACGCGGTCGCCATCGCACAACTCGAGTCCCGAACCCAGCGGCTGACGCCGACGATTCAGGAGACCAGCCGCGAACTCCTCCGACTGCTCGACGTGCCGATCGTCGAAGCGCCGGCGGAGGGGGAGGCCCAGGCCGCCCACATGGCTAAACGCGGCGACGCAGACTACGTCGGCTCCGAGGACTACGACGCCCTGCTCTTTGGCGCACCGCTGACCTTGCGGCAGCTGACCAGCAAGGGCGACCCCGAACTGATGGACCTCGCGGCGACCCTCGAGCGCCACGACCTGACCCGCGAACAGCTGATCGACGCGGCGATCCTCATCGGGACCGACTTCAACGAGGGCGTCTCGGGGATCGGCCCGAAGACGGCACTGTCGGCGATCGCCGACCACGGCGACCTCTGGAGCGTCCTCGAGGCACGGGGCGACCACGTCGAACACGGCGACCGGGTCCGGCAGCTGTTTCGCGATCCCGACGTGACCGACGACTACGGGTTCGACCCCGAGATCGAACCGGATCTCGAGGCCGCACGCGAGTACGTCACTGGAGAGTGGGGCGTCGACGCCGACGAGGTCGAGCGCGGCTTCGAGCGGATCGAGAAGAGCGTCACGCAGACGGGACTGGATCGCTGGACATGAGGGGGTTCTGTTGCCAGCCGTTACTCGTCCCGCGACGACTCGAGACTCGGCGCGAACGACTGGTCGCGAGTCGCGACCGTCTCCGGTTCGAATCGGATGGTGTCCTACCCGTCGGGATCGAGGTCCCGAAATCCCGGTCCCACTCGTCTCGCTCCGGACCGAGATAGCCTTCGAGCGCCGTCTCAGTGGTCGACGTCGAACGGCTCGAGCGAAATCCGCCGCGCGTGTCGACGCTGGCGTGTCTTGGAAGCGTAAGCGGCGTCGGCGCGGTCATCTGTTTCCTCTGTGTCTTCGGTCTGTGTTCGAGCCATATGACCGGAATCAGCTGTACACGGTCGTTAGACTGCGTTGAGGGCTGATCGTGTCCGACCGGGTCGGCTCGAACGACCATCATTTCGTTCCTTTCGACCCGCGACGGCCGTTTCGCGGCCCTGGTGTGAGGAACGAGAACTATAGTAGCCACTGAAAGTCATTGCACACCTGATCGCACGACAGCGTCGTGATCAGTGTGTGAATCGTTTCAGTGGCTACTATAGTCTGGCAACTCGAACTCGAATCCCTCGAGGTCAGAGACGGTGTCTCGACGCCATCGTCGCGGGTCTCGACGAACCGTCCGATACACCCATCCGGTCTACTGTCAGTCATTGCCGGTGGGACTGCGACCGCCCAGCGGTCCCACCGGGACGTCGGTGCAACAAACCGTCTCAGAACAGGTGCTTGTCCTCGTCCAGTAGTTTGGCGGGGCCGCCGACGTCCCAGACGGTAGTGGAGACGCCGCAGTCGGCGACGGCTTCCTCGACCTCGTCGGCGTGTTCCTCCGTGGTGTTGACGTAGACGCTGGCTCCGGTGTCCGTCGAGAAGTAGACGGGGATGTCCTCCTCCTCGCGGAGTTCGCGGACCGTGTTGAAGATCGCGAGCGTGGCCGGCTGCCAGTAGACCCAGCCCGAGGGGCCGGTCATGGTCGTCGCGGCCAGCGACAGCGAGTCGTGTTCGGCGCGTTCGAACACGCCCTCGAAGTCGTCGTTGCGCAGGGAGTCGCGCATCTTCGCGATCTGTTCGTGGATGTGGGCGTTGCGGGCCTGGAACATGTGGCTGTCGGCGGCCTCGCGGTGGGCGTCGTCGGTGTCCTTGTGATACGGGACGAGCCCGACGATGATCTTGAGGTCCTCGTGGAGGTTCGAGGGGACCCGCTCGGAGCGACAGTCCTCGTCGTTCATCCCGGTGCGGAGATGCGAGAAGGCACCGGTGACCGCTCGCGCGGACGAAGCCGACCCGACGCGGGCGATCGTCGAAATCTCTCCTCTGGACGCGTCGAGTTCGGCCGCCTCGGCCAGGGCCATCGCCGCGGCCGCGAAGCCAGAGGAAGACGACCCCAGCCCGACGTTGGTCGGGAAGCTGTTCTCGCTCTCGAGGCGGACGGGATACACCGTGTGCGCGGCGTCGGACTTCGAGCGGGCCTTCTCGACGACGGCCTCGACCCGTTCGTACGCTCGGCCCTCGAGTTCCTCGCCGTCGACGACGAAGGTGTCCTCGTCGTAGTCCATCGAGAACTCGACGGTCGTCCGGGTGTGGCTGGGGGCCGTACAGACGCTGATGCTGTCGTGGTAGGGTAGCCGCTCGATCTCGTCGCGCATCCCGTGATACTTGACCAGTCCCTGAATGGGGTGGGCCATGGCCGTGGCTTTCATACCCTGATAGGTGGCTGAAGGCCGCTTAAAGCTCACGGCATCCGCCGACCCGAACCCGAACGCTGAAAGGAGCCGGCGCTAACCCCGTCCTATGGGAACGCCACGGGACTCGACGCAGGCCCAAGCCGAGGTAGTGATCGACCGCCTCGAGGACGAATACCCCGACTCGACGATCTCGCTGCGGTACTCGAACCGCCTCGAGTTGCTGATCGCGGTGATCCTCTCGGCCCAGTGTACGGACGAACGGGTCAACCAGGAGACGAAACACCTCTTCGAGACGTACGACGGGGCCGAGGACTACGCCAATGCGCCGGTGGAGGAACTCGCCGAGGATCTGAACTCGATAACCTACTACAACAGCAAGGCGGGCTACATCAAGAGTTCCTGCAAGACGATCCTCGAGGACCACGACGGCGAGGTGCCCGACACGATGGACGAACTGACCGAGCTGTCGGGCGTGGGTCGGAAGACGGCGAACGTCGTCCTCCAGCACGGCCACGACATCGTCGAGGGGATCGTCGTCGACACGCACGTCCAGCGGCTCTCGCGGCGGCTGGGCCTGACCGAGGAGGAGTACCCCGAGCGGATCGAGGAGGATCTGATGGAGATCGTCCCCGAGGACGACTGGCAGCAGTTCACACACCTCTGTATCGACCACGGGCGGGCGGTCTGTACGGCACAAAACCCAGACTGCGGCGACTGCGTGCTGGCAGACATCTGCCCTTCGGAGAAAGGCGACGGCGAGATCGACCTCGCCTCCGGCGATCCGTGGTAATCGTCTCATAGCGGGCCGCTGTCGCACCGACGGACGCCGACCCTCGCAAGCCCAACGTCTTTTCGGGGACCGCGGGTATCCCCGGACGGGATCACGATGGCCGACACATCCGACGAACGCGAGGACACCGGGACGGACGAACACGGACGCGACGTCCAACTCGAACACGAGGCGACCGATCCCGAGGAGGCCCGCGACGAGGAGGGGCTCACCGAGGAGGAACAGGAGGCCCGCGAGCGGGAGGCCGAACGAGAGCGCGAGCAGGACATCGAGGAGGGATCGGTCGATCGAGAGGACGACGCCCTCGAGAACCAGAACCCGGACGACCACCGCGACGAGGAGCCGTACAACGGGTAGCGGTCTCTCGGCGGTCGGTCGCTCCGTGACCGACGCCGTTTTTCGCGCGCTCTCAGTCGGCCTCGAGATGCCGGTCCGGAACCGACAGCGTCGACAGTTGGCCGGTAACGGAGACGGTGACCCGCCGGTCAACCGTGACGGTTCCGACCGCGTCGCCGTCGGCGACGAGTTGCACGTCGCTTTCCTCGCGTTCGACCGTAACGTCCAGCCCGTCGTTCGGCAGGACCCACTGTCGCGTCTGGGTCACGAACGGGCCGATGGGGGCGACCGCGACGGCGTCGACGGCCGCCGACAGCTGCGGTGCGTCCACGGCGCTGGCGTACCCGTGGGTGCCGGCCGGCGTGGCCGCGACGACGCCGTCGGCCCGAAACGTCGCGACGGCCGACCCGCGGCTGTGAACGGCGTACTCCGAGATGCGCGCCGGCTCGTCGGTGATCAGGGTGACGTCGAACAGCGCGCGCTCTCGAGCGATCGGATCGCTCGTGGCATCGGACCGTGACTCGAGCGAGACCTCGAGAACCGGCCGTTCGCGGCGGGTCGCCGTCCCCCGGAGTGCCTGTCGGACCGCGTCGAGCAGTCGATCGCGGTCGACCGACTCGATCCCGCAGACCGGACCGACCGGGAGGACCGGCGTGTCGACGCCGGCGCGGGCGAGCGCCGACAGCCCCGCTTCGCCGGGGGTCACGAGCAGCGACGGGTCGGCCGCGAGAACCCCTTCGAGCCCGCCGTCGACGACCGTCCCACCGGCGTCGGCGACCGCCCCCTCGAGGCGGTCGACCGCGACGCCCTCGGTTCCGTCGGCTTCGGGGTCGACGACGCCGACGACGGGGGAGTCGCCCGCGCTCCACGCGGCATCCATGGACGCCAGTTCACACGGCCCGCTCAAAAGCGTACGGTTGTCGCTCCGGGCGGTCCGATCCGGCCGCGGGGGCGGCTACTCGTCGTAGGGCCAGTCGCCGGTGACTTTCATCCCCTCGGCCAGCCCCTGTGACTCGAGATCGGCGGCGATGGCGGCCGTGTCCCGGGGTTCGACCGACAGGTCCTCGCGAGCGAGCGCGACGACGTAGGCGGTCAGCAGGATCGCCTGTTCGCGCAGGGTCCGGGGCTCGAGTTTCTCGATGGTGTCGGCGAAGGTATGTCCCCAACCCCGACCGGGGCCGTCTGACTTTGCCTTCACGTGGCAGCCGGGGACGCCCTGTTTGACGAACGGCCAGTGATCGCTGTGGGGACCGAGCGTCGGGACCGTCTCGATCGGGTGGTCGTACCGGTCCGCGACGGCGTCCGCGGCCGCCCGGAGGCCGTCGAACCCGTGGGTGACGATCGACAGCGTCCGATCGCGGACGACGCCGTCGTTGTTGACGACCGCTTTGATGTCGTCGCGATCGGCCGCCGCGGCGAGCCGTCCGGAGCCGGTCAGCCCGACCTCCTCCGCGCCGAACGCGACGAACTCCACGCGGGTCTCGAGGTCGGCTTCCCGGGCCGCAAGCGCGTTCGCGAGTTCGACGACCATCGCGGTGCCGGCCCCGTTGTCCATCGCCCCCTCGGCGATGTCGTGGGCGTCGACGTGGCTGGTCACGAGGACGCGCTCGTCGGTGTCCGGCCCGAGTTCGGCGCGAACGTTTTGACTCTCGGCGGCGTGGGTCTCGGCGTCGACCGACAGCGAGATCTCGTCGCCGTCGAACCGGCGGGCCAGACGCGCGCCGACCTCGCTCGAGACGCCGACGGCCGGGATCGGCCCGATCGGCTGGTCCGTCCAGCCGACGCTGCCGGTCGGCGGCAGACAGCCCTCGACGTGGTTCCGGTAGACGAACCCGACCGCGCCGTTCTCGATCGCGTGGAAGTACTTTTCCCGGCGGTGGAGATACCGATCGTAGTAGTCCGGCACGTCGCTGCGGACCATGACGATCGTTCCCTCAAGGTCGGTCTCCTCGAAGTCGACGGGCAGCCCGTAGCCGAGATCGACCAGCGGCGCGTCGACCCGGTCCGCGGGGCTGCGTGGCAGTGCGATGCAGTCCTGGCTCGTCTCGCCCGCTTCGATCCCGCTGTCTGCCCGTTCCCAACCCTGTATCTCGAACGGCTCGAGGCGGGCGTTTCGCGCGCCGGCGTCGGCCAGCGCGTCACGGGTCAGTTCGGCGGCCTCGCGTTCGCCCTCGCTGCCTGCCATGCGATTCCCCACGTCGACGAGGGCCTCGAGGTGGTCCCAGCCGACGTCGCTCTCGAAGACGTTGCCGATCCACTCGGACATGTCCGAGCTATCACGGTAAGCCCGGGTAACGGTTCCGCTCGCGGAGCCGGGCCGCCGTTGGAACCGTTCCGTCGTTGATGACAGTTCAGTCACACGGAACTACGAATCTTTTTTAGGCCGCTCCCTCTCGGACCGCGTATGCGGGAAACGCTTGCCGACTGGCGACCGGCGATCGACGAGGCCATCGCCGAGTTGGTCCCACGGGAGATCGACGCCGACTACCTCGAATCGTACTTCGGACCGCCGACCTACGAGTACGATCCCGAGGGTATCCAGCGAGCGCTCGCGACGCCACTGTGGGACCTGCTCGACCGCGGCGGCAAACGCTGGCGGGCGGTCCTCTTTCTCGTCTTCATGGAGGGATTCGGTGAGGATCCCGCCGAGTATCTTCCCTACGCCTGTATTCCGGAGATTTTGCACAACGGGACGATCATCGTCGACGACGTCGAGGACGGAGCCACGATCCGCCGGGGGGAGCCGGCGCTCCACCGCGTCTACGGCCGCGATATCGCGCTCAACGCCGGCAACGCGATGTACTTCCTGCCGCTGAAGATCATCACGAACGACCCGGCCGACCTCCCGGCCGACCGGCAACTCGCCGCCTACGAGATGCTCATGGAAGAGCTCAACCGCACGCATCTCGGGCAGGGGATGGACATCTGCTGGCACAACGAGCGCGAGGTCCGGATTGGCACCGAGGAGTACCTCGAGATGTGCGCGTGCAAGACCGGCTGTCTCGGGCGGATCGTCGCGCGACTGGCCGCGATCCTCGCCGACCAGCCTCCCGAGGTCGAGGCGGCGATCGCGACGTACGCGGAACTGACCGCGGTCGCCTTCCAGATCGGCGACGACATCTTGGACGTCGAACACTCGCTGGGCCGGGCCGGCGACTTCGGCAAGGAGTTCGGCAACGACATCCGCGAGGGCAAGAAGACGCTCATGGTCATTCACGCGATCGAAGCGAGCGACCCCGAGCGCGCCGACCGACTCCAGGCGATCCTGGCGGCCGACGACACCACCGACGACGACGTTCTGGAAGCCCTCGAGATCATTTCCGACGCCGGCAGCATCGAGTACGCCCGCGAGCGCGCCCTCGACCTGGCGGCCCAGGCCCGCGCCGAGATCGACGGTCTGGGCTTCGACGACGAGACGGCCCGAAAGCTCGAGGAGTTCACCGAGTTCGTCATCGAACGCGACGAGTAGACGGGCTGCTGCAACGATTTACCGGCTCAATCGCCACGTCCTGCAGTTGCGCCGGAAACGACAGACGACACTCCGACGAGCGCCGGACGAAACGGGCGATTGCGTCGGACGAGACGCTGAGAGACCGTCCTCGGCCCGTCGCTGCACTCCCCCTCGTGGGTCCCGGCGGTGGCCGTCGAGCGGCACTGCCGGCGCTCGAGGGTGTGATAAACCGGTGGACAGAAACTGCGAGTACCCCTACCCGCTGTCCACCGTCCTGCTCGACGGGTTGGCGTTGGGCAAAATATGCTTTGTGGTCCCGCTCGCCCTCTCGGGCGGGGCCCGTACCGAACGAGTCGCTCATCGGTTCGTGAATGGAAACGACGTGCTCACAGCACCGGTCGCGGTTCCGGAGCACGGGTACGAGAAACGGCGTCGACCTCCCGACGCGGTCTCAGGCGAACGTCTTCGAGACGTCTTCGGTCTCGTCGGACTCGGCCTGAACCTTGTCCCAGGCGTTGCGGAAGTCCTCCATCCGGATCTCGGTGCGGTCGTCGCGGATGGCGAACATGCCGGCCTCGGTACAGACGGCTTTGATGTCGGCACCCGAGGCGTTGTCGGCCTCTTCGGCCAGTTCGGCGAATTCGACGTCGTCGGCGACGTTCATCCCGCGGGTGTGGATCTCGAAGATAATCTCGCGGCCCTCGGCGTTCGGTTTGGGCACCTCGATCAGGCGGTCGAACCGGCCGGGCCGGAGGATGGCGCGGTCGAGCATGTCGAAGCGGTTGGTCGCGGCGATGATCCGGATCTCGCCCCGCTCCTCGAAGCCGTCCATCTCGCTGAGCAGTTGCATCATCGTCCGCTGGACCTCGGCGTCGCCGGAAGTTTTCGACTCCGTTCGCTTTGCGGCGATAGCGTCGATCTCGTCGATGAAGATGACTGCGGGCTCGTGTTCGCGAGCGACGTCGAAGAGATCACGGACCAGCTTCGCGCCCTCACCGATGAACTTGTGGACCAGCTCCGAGCCGGCCATCTTGATGAAGGTGGCGTCGGTCTGGTTGGCGACGGCCTTCGCGAGCATCGTCTTGCCCGTTCCCGGCGGTCCGTAGAGTAAAACGCCGCTCGGCGGGTCGATGCCCACGTCGTCGAACATCTCGGGCTTCTCGAGGGGCATCTCGACGGTCTCGCGGACCTCCTGCATCTGCTCTTCGAGGCCGCCGATGTCCTCGTAGCTGACTTCCGGGCTCTCGGTGACTTCCATCACGCGGGCGCGGACGTCGGTTTCGTTCGAGAGCGGCTTGACGATAGAGAGGGAGTTGTTGACCGCGACCCGGGCGTCGGGTTCGAGGTCGTCGCGCATCTCGTCGGTGACCTCGGTCAGGGCCTCCTGGTTGTTCCCGTGCTGTTTGATGATGACGCCCTCGTCCGTGACTTCCTGGACGGTGGCGACGAACAGCGGGGACTGCTTGAGCTTCTTGTTCTCGTGCGTGAGTCGCTCGAGTTTCTGCTGGTACTTGTTGTTCTCGGCGTTGGCGTCGAGGAGTTTGTCGCGCATCTCCTCGTTTTGCGTCTCGAGGATCTCCAGCCGTTCCTCGAGCGCCTGGATTTTCTCCTGTTGGGACGCCTCGTCCTCGTCGTATGGGAGGTCGACGTCGTCCACGGTGTCGCTCATCACCCATCCTTTGGGTGCTGGTTCTTAAGAGACTTCGGGTAGGTGCACTCAACTATGTAATAACTGATGGGCATTAAACGCAATAGAAAATATTATTATCCCGTATTCGAAATGGAGGGGTAAGATGAGTGCTTCAGAGCCGCTTCGACAGGAGGCCAGCGAGCGCGGAACGTGGGACGACGTCCGGGACCTGCCCCCGAGCGCGAAACTCGTCGCGAAGGTCCTCGAGTACAACGACACGATGACCCAGCAACAGCTCGCCGACGAGACCCTGTTGCCCTCGCGGACGGTTCGGTACGCCCTGAACCGACTCGACGAGGCGAACGTCATCGACTCGCGCTTTTCGTTCTCCGACGCCCGCAAGCGCCTGTACAGCCTCGACATTCAGTCGTAACGGTCCGCCCCTTCCTCGAGCGATTCTACTCGGCGCCGTTTTCGGATCGGTCGCGATCCTCGTGCAGTGAGCAGTGGGGCGGTCGTCGTCCCGCGTGACCTGTCGACTTCACTTTCACTTCGGTTACAGAACCCCTTTAGGGCGGGCTCGCCAACGACTGGCCAATGACGCGGGTTATCCATACGGGCGATACCCACATCGGGTACCAGCAGTACAACTCGCCCGAGCGACGACGGGACTTCCTCGAGACCTTTCGCTCGGTCGTCGAGGACGCCGTCGCCGACGACGTCGACGCGGTGATCCACGCCGGCGACCTCTTTCACGACCGCCGGCCGAGCCTCGTCGATCTGCAGGGCACCGTCGATATCCTTCGGACGCTCTCGGCGGCCGACATTCCCTTTCTGGCCGTCGTCGGCAACCACGAGTCGAAACGCGACGCCCAGTGGCTCGATCTCTTCGCCGATCTCGGCCTCGCGACGCGACTCGGGGCCGAGCCGGTCGTCGTCGACGACGTCGCCGTCTACGGCCTCGACTTCGTCCCTCGATCTCGGCGCGAGGACCTCGAGTACGAGTTCGACCCCGTTCCCGAGGGGGTCGACCACGCCGCCCTCGTGAGCCACGGCCTCTTCGAACCCTTCGCGCACGCGGACTGGGACACCGACACCGTTCTCGACGAGTCGACGGTCGACTTCGACGCCGTCCTGCTGGGTGACAACCACACGCCCGACACCGCCGAGGTCCGCGACACCTGGGTCACCTACTGCGGGTCGACCGAGCGAGCGAGCGCCAGCGAGCGTGAGGACCGGGGCTACAACATCGTCGACTTCGAGGACGAAGTCGCGATCAGTCGCCGCGGGCTGAC
Organism: Natrinema mahii; assembly: GCA_000690595.2. Lineage (GTDB taxonomy): Archaea > Halobacteriota > Halobacteria > Halobacteriales > Natrialbaceae > Natrinema > Natrinema mahii. The sequence goes on from JHUT02000008.1 coordinate 155,212, forward strand.
CGACACCCGCGAGTTCGTTTTCGTCGACGCGGAACTGGCCGAGGGCGAGGGCATCGACCGCGTCCAAGAGCGGGTCCGCCAGCACGACCTCGCGGACGCGGTCGTTATCGTTACCGTCGAGGGCGAGGGCCGGCCGATCACGCCCGCCGCAATCGAGGAACTCGCGATCGACCGTGGAGCCCTGGTCGCCCGGGTCAACGACCGCCGGGAACTGCCCGACGAGGACGAGGACGTTTCGGTGAGTTTCGCCGACCCCGACGCCGCCGTCCGCGAGCGGGTGCGCGAACTGGGGCTGAGCGACGCCGCCCGCGAGATCGACGAGACCGTCCGCACCGACGATCTGGCCGACGCGAACGTCCGCGAGCGCGTCGAACGCCGGGTCCGAGACCTGATAGAGGAGGATGCGTCGGCACTCGAGCCCGCGCCCGACCGGGAGCCGGCCGACGACGACGTGACGACGGTCGCCGACGAACTCGGGGCCGAGGGGGGCGACTCGAGCGGTGGCGGATCCGACAGTGAGACGGAGCCGACGGCCGCCGACGGCGACGGTGGGGCGGCCGCCGACGAGGACGGTGCAGTCGCCGACGCGACCGACGGGTCCGGAGAGGGAGACGCCCGAACGGACGACGACGCCGACGCTGACGCCGACACCGCCTCGCTGGGTGATTTCGCGTGAGGGTCGACCGCGTCCGCCTGCTGAATTTCAAGTGCTACGGCGACGCCGACCTCTCCCTCGAGCGCGGCGTCACCGTCGTCCACGGCGTCAACGGCAGCGGGAAGTCGACGCTGCTCGAGGCGGTCTTCTTCGCGCTCTACGGCTCGAAGGCGCTCGACGACCGCACCTTAGACGACGTGATCACGACCGGCGAGGAAGAAGCCGAGGTCGAACTGTGGTTCACCCACGACGACCGCGAATACCACGTCGAGCGCCGGCTCAAACTCCGTGGCGACCGCGCGACGACGACGAAGTGCGTCCTCGAGACGCCGACGGAGACGATCGAGGGGGCCCGCGACGTGCGCCGCGAGATCACGGAACTCCTGCGGATGGACGCCGAGGCGTTCGTCAACTGCGCATACGTCCGCCAGGGCGAGGTCAACAAGCTCATCCACGCCTCCCCGAGCGACCGTCAGGACATGATCGACGACCTCCTCCAACTGGGGGCGCTTGAGGACTACCGCGAGCGGGCCAGCGAGGCCCGACTCGGCGTCAAAACGGTACTCGACGGCCAGCGGGAGATCCTCGAAAACGTCCGACGAAAGGTTCAGGAGAAAGAAAAGAAGGACCTCCACGAGCGGTTGAACAGCCTCGAGTCCAACCGGAACGACGTCACAGAGGAGATCGATCACTACGAGACACAGCGCGAGCAGGCCCAGGAAACCCTGGAAGCCGCCGTGGACGTCCTCGAACGTCACGAGGAGACCCGCGAGGAGATCGCAACGCTCGACGAGGAGATCGAGGAGTTGCGCTCGAAGATCAGCGACACCGAGCGCAAGCGCGACGAGGCCGGCGACGAGATCAGCGAGATCCGAGACCGACGCGAGGAACTCGCAGACGAGCGTGCCGACCTCGTTGCGGCCGTCGATCTCGAGGTCGACGAACCCGACGAAACAGTGGTTCAGGACCACATCGACGACCTCGAGGACCGCGACGAGGAACTCCGGGACGAACTCGAAGACGTTCGCGTGACGATCACGGAGGGGAACAACGAGGTCGAGCGGCTCCGCGAGGAGGCCGACGACCTCGAGGAAAACGCCGAAGCAGCCCGGAAGGAGGCCGACGACCTCGAGGAACAGATCGAGGCCGACGAGGCAGCCATCGCGGATCGCGAGGCGAAACTCGACGACCTCGACGACGACATCGAATCCGCGCAGGCGACGTTCGACGACGCGCCGGTCGAGTTCGGCGCGGCCGAATCATACCTCGAGGACCTCGAGACCGAGCGCGACGAACTGGTGTCGCGAATCAACGACGTCACCGCCGATATCAGGACTGCCGAGAACGCGATCGAGGACGGCGAACGACTGCTCGAGGAAGGGAAGTGTCCCGAGTGCGGCCAGCCGGTCGAGGACTCACCGCACGTGGATGTCCTGGGTGATCGCCGGGAGGAACTCGCCGACCTCGAAGCCGAGCGGGCGACTCTCGAGACCGAGCGCGACGAGATAGACGAGCGGATCGATCGCGCCGAGGAACTGCGAGACGCCGAGCGGCGGGTCGACCGGCTCGAGGAAAACCGGGACAACATCGAACAACTGCTCGCGGAAAAACGCGAGAGCCTCGCGGACCGGCGCGAGCAGCGCGATCGGCTCCGTGACGACGCCGAGGAGTACGAGGCCGAGGCCGAGGAGAAACGGGCGGCAGCCACAGACCGCGAGGACGAGGTCGCCGATGCCCGAGCGGAACTCGGCGAGATCAACACCGAGCGGGGGGAGATCAAAGAGACGCTCGAGACGCTCGAGCGAATCTCGGAGATCACCGACGAGCAGGCCGCTCTCGAGACGGAGATCGAGAACCTGCGCGAGCGGCGAGCCGACTGGGAGACGATGAACGACGAGCGCCGCGAGACGCTCTCGGAAAAGCGCGACCGCAAGCGCGACCTCGAGTCGGAGTTCGACGAGGACCGCGTCGAGACTGCCCGCGAGGACAAGGCCAACGCCGAGCAGTACATCGACAAGGTCGACGGGAAACTCGACGAACTCGAGGCCCAGCGCGACGAGATTCAGAACGCGATCGGTGCCGCCGAGAACGAACTCGCGGAACTCGAGGAGCGACGCGAGGAACTCGAAACCGTCGAAGAACGGTGTGAGCGTCTCGAGTCGCTGTACGAGGAGGCCGAGACGCTCCAGACCACCTACGGCGAGTTACGCGCGGAACTGCGCCAGCGCAACGTCGAGACGTTAGAGCGGTTGCTCAACGAGACGTTCGAACTGGTTTACCAGAACGATTCCTACGCCGCGATCGATCTGGACGGCGACTACCGACTGACGGTCTATCAGAAAGACGGCGAGGCCTTGGAGCCCGAACAGCTTTCCGGCGGCGAGCGGGCGCTGTTCAACCTCAGTCTGCGGTGTGCGATCTATCGGCTGCTCGCGGAGGGCGTCGAGGGGGCGGCACCGATGCCGCCGCTGATCTTAGACGAGCCGACGGTCTTCCTCGATTCGGGCCACGTGACGCAACTGGTCTCGCTGATCGAGTCGATGCGCAACGACTTCGGCGTCGAACAGATCATCGTCGTCAGCCACGACGAGGAACTCGTCGGCGCGGCCGACTCGCTCGTCCGCGTCGAGAAAGACGCCACGTCGAACCGCTCGCGACTCGAGCGTGGCCAGCCGCCCGAGTCGGAACTGCTCGCATCGGACTGAGGACGTGTCGGCGGCGTCTGCTCAGGCGGTCTCGTCGTCCGCCGCGGCCGCCGGGTCGACGGTCGGTCGGAGCGCCTCGAGCGCCGTCTCGCAGTTTTCGGTCACTCGATAGCCGCGCTCCCCAGCGACCTCGGCCTCCTCGAGCAATCCTGCAGCGGAAAGGACCGTCAGTCGGCCGTGTAAGTCGCTCTCGCAGAAATCGTAGGCGGCGAGCAGCGTCCGGACCCCGAGCGGTCCCCGATCGGCGAGTTCGACGAGCAGGCCGAGCGTCTCCGCGTCGTGAACGTTCGTCAGGAGGGTGAGAACGGGGTCGGAGACGCTTTGTGCCGCCGTCTCGAGGGCCGACTGGTCGACGGCCTCGAGGCGATCGTTCCGGATGTAACACTCGTTGCCGGTTTCTGGATCGCGGACCAGACTCGCGTCCTCGGAGCGTTTGCGAAGCAGGTACCGCTTTCCGGTGTCGTCCTCGACTGTGTTCATGACGGTTCGTCTCGGTTCGGTGACTGTTCTTGGGCCACCGATCCTGAAGTAGTTTCGGCCCCGTCGTCGGACGGAGTCGTCGCCGCGGAAGCCTCGTCGTCGGACGCCGACTCGGTGTCGGAACCCCCGCCGTCGGATTCCGGTCGCGGTTCGGCGTCGGAACCGTCGTTGGAATCATCCGCTTGGAACCGTCTGTACCGTCGCACGGCGAACCCGAACAACACGACGCCGGCGACTACCAGCGCGGGCACGCGGGTCGAGTACCCTTCGAACAGGAGCAGCAACAGACCCAGTGAGACGGCCAAGACGGCGGCGTTGAGAACCAATACGAGTGCCCAGAAGGTCTGGAGGAGGTCGGCCGGCACGTCCGCGTCGTTCACCTCGACTTCCGGCGGTTCGATCGCACTCGAGAGGTCGTCGAGATCGCCTGGACCGTCGTCTCCTGACACCTGTGGAATGGTCAACCCGTCGCTGTCGGGGTCGTAGTACTCCTCTTCGGGGTCCCACTCGTCGGGTTCGTTCTCGGTCCGGTCGAAGACCACAGGCGGATCGTCGGGCAGTGGAAGGAAAAGCGTTCGCTTCGCGGCCGGTTCATACGGCCTGTTGTACGTCAGTTACGGTGCAACCGCGACCGCCTTGCGGTTACACCGGGAACTCGGTCCAACGGACCGTATCAGGCCAGTTCCTCGAGAGTGAGCGTCCGGGAGGTTTCCACCCAGGCGAGCGGGTTCTCGGCGTCATAGAAGACGACGCCGTCGTCGGTCTCGTAGGACTCGATGGTCGCGGTCCCCGCCGGCTGGCTACTCGGTTCGCGCCGGTCCGTCGCGTCGTCGTTTAGGTAGGTGGACACATCGATCACCTGAACACATGCTAAGTGTTACCACGTTATATGTCTTGTTGCCTCCGCAAGTGTTCTCCCCAACGTCGTCTCGCTGTCCGGGCAGGACTGCGCCCTGCGTGTGACTGCTTCCCGCGGCCGACCACTTCCGAACGACCCGCCGCGAGCCCCTCGCGGGCGGGGATTGCAGGGGTTTTTATCCGGCGACTGCCAACCGGGGTACCATGACTGAGGCGGGCCAGACCGGACTCGCGGAGTTCGGCGGCGACTCCGAGGCAGCCGACGACCGGCCGGAGGAAGAGGCCGTCGCCGTCGCCGGCAACGGCGGACGCGACGCCGCGGAGGTGATCGACGTCGTCGAGGAAACCCTCCCCGAACCCGAGGGCGAACTCGAACTCGCCGTGATGCAGGTCGACTACACCATCGTCGGCTACGGCGACGAGGAACGACCCATCATGCACGTGTTCGGGCGCACGCCCGACGGCGAGCTCGAGCACGTCCAGGTCGTCGGGTTCAAACCCTACTTCTACGCGCCGACGGAGAGCCTCGAGCGACCGCCGGAAGAGGAGTACGACCGACTGACCGGCAGCCGGGCGGACGACCACGACGGCGAGCCCTACGAGAGCATCCGGGGAGAGAAACTCACCAAGATCTTCGGCCAGACCCCCCGCGACGTCGGGCAGGTCCGCGACGACTTCGAACACTACGAGGCCGACATCCTGTTCCCGAACCGCTTTCTGATCGACAAGGACATCCGCAGCGGAATGCGGGTGCCCGAGCGACGGGCCGAGGACGACTCGCTGGTCGTCCCCCACGACGAGGTCGAACCGGTCGACGTCGACGCCGATCCCCGCATCAACACCTTCGACATCGAGGTCGACGACCGGTCGGGCTTTCCCGAGGACGGCGAGGAGCCGATCGTCTGTCTCACCAGCCACGACTCCTACCGCGACGAGTACGTGATGTGGCTCTACGAGGCCCCGATCGGCGACGGCGAGATTCCGGCCGAGATCGACGACTACGACCCGATCGAGGGCGAGATCGACCACGAGGTCCGCAGTTTCGAGGACGAGGAGGCCATGCTCGAGGCCTTCATCGAGTACGTCGACGAGACCGACCCCGATGTCCTGACCGGCTGGAACTTCGAGGACTTCGACGCGCCCTATTTCCTCGACCGACTCGAGGAACTCGCCGGGTCCCACCACGAGTACGACCTCTCGATCGATCGGCTCTCACGCGTCGACGAGGTCTGGCGCAGCAACTGGGGCGGCCCGGACATCAAGGGTCGCGTCGTCTTCGACCTGCTCTATGGCTATCAGCGGATGGTCTTCTCCGAACTGGATTCCTACCGGCTCGACGCGGTCGGCGAGGAAGAGTTAGGCGTCGGCAAGGAACGGTACGCCGGCGACATCGGTGACCTCTGGGAGGGCGATCCCACACAACTGCTCGAGTACAACCTCCGGGACGTCGAACTCTGTGTGGAACTCGACCGCCAGCAGGAGATCATCCCCTTCTGGGACGAAGTGCGGGCGTTCGTCGGCTGCAAACTCGAGGACGCCCCGACGCCGGGCGATGCGGTCGACATGTACGTCCTTCACGAGGCCCACGGCCGCTTCGCCCTGCCCTCGAAGGGCCAACAGGAGGCCGGCGAGGAGTACGAGGGCGGCGCGGTGTTCGAGCCGATCACGGGCGTCAAGGAGAATGTCACCGTGCTGGACCTGAAGTCGCTGTACCCGATGTGTATGACGACGATCAACGCCTCGCCGGAGACGAAAGTCGACCCCGACGAGTACGACGGGGAGACCTACGTTGCGCCGACGGGGACTCACTTCCGGAAGGAACCCGACGGCGTCAACCGCGAGATGATCACGGAACTGCTCGCCGAGCGCGAGGAAAAAAAGGAACTGCGAGACCAGCACGAACCCGGCTCGCCGGAATACGAGCAGTACGACCGCCAGCAGGGGGCAGTGAAGGTCATTATGAACTGCTTTACGCCGGATACGGAGGTCTTGACTCCGAACGGCGTTCGCGATATCACCGACCTCGAGGTCGGTGACGAGGTGTATTCACTCGATCCGGAGACGGAAGAACTAGAGGTTAAGCCCGTCGTCGAAACGCACGACTATCCCGACTACGACGGTGACCTAATAGACATCGAGACGAGCAAAATCGACTTCCGCGTTACGCCGAACCACCGGATGCTCGTCCGCAAGAACGAGACGAACGGGATCACCGAGGACGAATACGGGTTCGTCGAGGCCGGGGACCTCGACCGAGCAACGAACTACGAGCTACCACACGATTGGGACGGGCCCGGCGGAGAGGAACTAGCGGAAGTCGATCTCACGGAACTGATAGACGGTGAATACGAGGTTTGGGTCCGACCGTCGGTTCATGGTCGGACGTTCACCGCAGAACTCGGTTGGACTCCCCGTCGTGTTCCGAAGGCCGATATCGGGAAAACGGGGTACGTCTTCACTGCCGAGGAGTTCGAAGAACACCGTGAATATATCGAAGATGTCTGTGAGACGAGCTTCGTCCACCGAGAATCCGGCCGGAAGTGGATTCCACGGACGTACGATGGCGATGACTTCCTCGACCTGCTGGCATGGTTCGTGACGGAGGGGAACGTCTACACGTCTGAAGACAAGCAGTTCGGCGAGAACTTCCGTGGATCGGCGACGAAAATACAACTTGCACAGGAGAAACTCCCCATGACCGATGGGGGTGGTAATCACCACGCGACGATCGGCGAACTACTCGACGATATGGGATTCGACTACTACGTCGACGACCGTTCGTATTCGGTCACGTCGAAGCTTCTCGGTAATCTGCTGCGGTCTCTCTGTGGGGACGGGAGCTTCGAGAAGCGAATCCCGGAGTTCGTCTTCGATTGCAGTCGCCGACAGAAACGACGGTTCCTCGAGGAACTCATCGACGGCGATGGCGACCGTCAGGTAAATTCATGGCGCTACTCCACATCGAGCGACCGGCTTCGAGACGACGTCCTTCGACTCTGTGCGCATCTCGGCCTGACGGCCAACTACAGTCGAGACAGCGGTACGTGGCGGATATACGTTACTGAAGAGTCGAAGAATACGCTTCGGATGCACCGGAGTTCCTCCCGAAGCACGGCCGAAAACGGCGTCTACTGTGTCACTGTCGAGGATAATCACACGCTGCTCGCAGGTCGAAACGGGAAGTTCCAGTTCGTCGGTCAGTCGCTGTACGGCGTCTCCGGCTGGGAGCAGTTCCGGCTCTACGACAAAGAGGCCGCCTCGGCGATCACCGCCACCGGTCGCGAAGTCATCGAGTTTACTGACTCGGCCGCACAGGAACTGGACTACCAAGTCACCTACGGGGACACGGACAGCGTCATGCTCGAGTTGGGCCCCGACGTGCCCAAGGAAGAAGCTCTCGAGCAGTCCTTCGAGATCGAGGAGTACATCAACGGCCGCTACGACGACTTCGCGAAAGACGATCTGAACGCAGAGTTCCATCGCTTCCAGATCGAGTTCGAGAAACTCTACCGGCGGTTCTTCCAGGCGGGCAAGAAGAAACGCTACGCGGGCCACATCACCTGGAAGGAAGGCAAGGACGTCAACGACATCGACATCGTCGGCTTCGAGTACCAGCGCTCCGATATCGCGCCGATCACCAAGGAGGTTCAACACCGCGTCATCGAGATGATCGTCCGCGAGGGCGACATCGAGGGCGCCAAGGAGTACGTCAACGGCGTCATCGAGGACGTGCTGGCGGGCGAGATCTCCCTCGAGGAAATTGCCATCCCCGGCGGGATCGGGAAACGCCTCGACAACTACGACACCGACACGGCCCAGGTTCGGGGCGCGAAGTACGCCAACCTGCTGCTCGGTACCAACTTCCAGCGGGGCAGCAAGCCCAAGCGGCTCTACCTCGAGCGGGTCGATCCCTCATTCTTCGAGCGACTCGAGGACGAGGAAGGGTTCGACGCCCGGACCGATCCGCTCTACGGCGCGTTCAAGCGCGACCCCGACGTGATCTGTTTCGAGTACGAGGACCAGATCCCCGACGAGTTCGCGGTCGACTACGAGAAGATGCTCGAGAAGACTCTGCAGGGGCCGATCGAGCGCATCCTCGAGGCGCTGGACGTCTCGTGGGACGAGGTCAAAAGCGGGCAGGAGCAGAAAGGCCTGGACTCCTTTATGTAGCGCGCGGGCGCTTCGTGTCCCGATCATCGCTTCCGCTCGCTGCCGTTCCGACGAGTTACACCGCCGTCTTCGGGGTCGAAACGGTCCCTCGAGCCGTTCTCGTGGCCCGCCGATCCCACCGACGATCAGGGGGCCGTCTGGCGGTATTTCTCCACCTACCCAAAGGCTGGTTTCGGAATGAGAAACTTATTTTGCTAATGACGGACTGTATCCAATTGGATACGAAACCGTTATTAGTCATACGATCCATCGTTCGAGTGACAGAGTACTATGGCACGTCTCGAACTATCCAACCTGCACGCGGAAGTAGCGGAGGGCGACGAGCAGATTCTCGAGGGGGTCGACCTCGAGGTCCAGTCGGGCGAGATCCACGCCCTGATGGGCCCGAACGGCTCCGGGAAGTCGACGACCGCGAAGGTCATCGCGGGCCACCCCGCCTACGAGGTCACCGAGGGCGAGGTTCTCCTCCACCTCGAGGACGACGAGTTCGGCGCGGACATCGAGATCGACGAGGACCAGCGCACCTGGAACCTGCTCGACCTCGAACCCAACGAACGCGCCGCGCTCGGTATCTTCCTCGGCTTCCAGTACCCGGCCGAGATCGAGGGTGTCACAATGACGAACTTCCTCCGCACGGCGCTGAACGCCAAGATCGAGGAACGCGAGGAACTCTTCGAGGACGAAGACGGCGAAGCCGAGGAGGACGACGACGGCTTCGAATCGTCGCCGATGGAAGGCCCCGCGGACGAGGGCGAGGTCGGCGTCGCCGAGTTCCAGGGCATCCTCCAGGAGAAGATGGAGCAGTTGGACATGGACGAGAAGTTCGCCCAGCGCTATCTCAACGCCGGCTTCTCCGGCGGCGAGAAGAAGCAAAACGAAGTGCTACAGGCCGCCATCCTCGAGCCCTCGGTCGCCGTGCTGGACGAGATCGACTCCGGGCTCGACATCGACCGCCTGCAAGACGTCTCGGAGGGCATCAACGCCCTTCGCGACGAGCAGGGCACCGGCATCCTGCAGATCACCCACTACCAGCGTATCCTCGACTACGTCGAGCCCGATCACGTCCACGTGATGCTCGACGGCCAGATCGCCAAGAGCGGCGGTCCCGAACTCGCCGAGAAGCTCGAGGACAAGGGGTACGACTGGGTGCGAGAGGACGTCTACGGCACCGCGTAACCGGATTCGACTAGAACAACCGTAATAACGCTACAGCCGTAAACACAAATACAAACCAATGAGTTCCGATCAAGACCACCTACAAGAGACAGACACCGAGGCCCGGTTCGAGTTCAAGAAAGAGGAGAACGCCGCGGTCAAATCCGACAAGGGCCTGACCGAGGAGGTCATCCGAATGATCTCCGAGGACAAAGACGAGCCCGACTGGATGCTCGAGCGCCGCCTGCGTGCCCTCGAGCAGTACCAGAACATGCCGATGCCGAGCGACTGGCCCGGCATGCCCGACCTCTCCGAACTGGACGTCGAGGAGATCATTCCGTATATCCGCCCGGACGTCGACAAGCGCGAAGGCGTCGACGACTGGACGGAACTGCCCGACGAGATCAAAGACACCTTCGACAAGCTCGGCATTCCGGAAGCCGAGAAGAACGCCCTCTCGGGCGTCGGCGCGCAGTACGAGTCGGAGGTCGTCTACCAGAACATGCAAGAGCAGTGGGAGGAGAAGGGTGTCATCTTCTGTAACATGGACAAGGCCGTCCAGGAACACCCCGAACTCGTCAAAGAACACTTCATGACGACCTGCGTGCCGCCGAGCGACAACAAGTTCGCCGCCTTGCACGGAGCCGTCTGGTCCGGCGGGTCGTTCGTCTACGTCCCCGAGGGCGTCACCGTCGAGATGCCCGTTCAGGCCTACTTCCGGATGAACTCGGAAGGGATGGGCCAGTTCGAGCACACCCTCATCATCGCCGAGGAGGGCTCGGAGGTCCACTACATCGAGGGCTGTTCCGCGCCGAAGTACGGCACCCACAACCTCCACAGCGGGGGAGTGGAAGTCTTCGTCGGCGAGGACGCTCACGTCCAGTACTCGACGGTGCAGAACTGGTCGAAGAACACGTTCAACCTCAACACCAAACGCGCCATCTGCGAGGCAAACGGCACGATGGAGTGGGTCTCGGGCAGCATGGGATCGAAAGCGACCATGCTCTACCCGTGTACGATCCTCAAGGGTCGCGGCTCGACGGACACCCACATCACCATCGCCTTCGCGGGCGAGGGTCAGGACATCGACACCGGCGCGAAGGTCTACCACAACGCGCCCGACACGAGTTCGACCATCGAGTCCAAGTCGATCTCCAAGGACGGCGGCCGCACCAACTACCGCGGCCTCGTCCACATCGCCGACGGCGCCGAGAACTCGAGCACCGCCGTCGAGTGTGACGCCCTGATGTTCGACAACGAGTCGACTTCGGACACCATGCCCTACATGGAGATCGAGGAGTCGAAGGTCGACGTCGCCCACGAGGCGACCGTCGGCAAGATCGGCGACGAGGACATCTTCTACCTCCAGTCCCGTGGACTGGACGACGACGACGCCAAGAAGATGATCGTCGCCGGCTTCATCGAGCCGATCACGGAGGAACTGCCGATCGAGTACGCGGTCGAACTCAACCGCCTCATCGAACTCGAGATGGAGGGGAGCCTCGGATAATATGAGCGCAGGAACACAGGTACACGCCAATCTGACGGAAGAACAGGTACGCGAGATCAGCGAGGGACTCGACGAGCCCGACTGGCTCACGGAGATCCGTCTCGAGGCCCTCGCGGCCCTCGAAGACCTCGAGATGCCCGACGTCATCCGAACGCCGGGACGGGACTGGACGAACCTCCACGAGCTGGATTTCGAGTCCCTCGTCGATCCGCTGAACGCGGCCGAGGACAAGGACCAGGTCGGCCCCGAGGAGGCCGAGGTCCTGCCCTGGAGCGAGGCCGTCGCCGACCACGAGGACCTCCTGCAGGAGCACTTCGGCAGCATCGTCGATCCCCAAGAGAACTACCTGACCGCGCTCTCGACGGCGCTGTTCAGCACCGGAACCGTCATCTACGTCCCCGAGGGCGTCGACGCCGAGGACGTCACCGTCCGGACCGAACAGAACTCCCGCTCGCTGTTCAACTACACGCTCGTCGTCACCGAGGAATCGAGTTCGGTGACGATCCTCGAGCGTCAGTCGACGGGCGAGGAGGCCGCAGAGCAGTACTACAGCGGCGTCGTCGAAGTCGCCGCCGGTGAGAACAGCTACGTGCAGTACGGCAGCCTCCAGAACCTCTCGGAGGATGCCTACAACTTCACCGTCAAGCGCGGCGTCGCCGACACCTACGCCACCATCGACTGGATCGAGGGCAACCTCGGGACCCAATTGACGAAGACGGAGGTCTCGACGACGCTGAGCGGTGACAGCTCCGAGACCCAGATCGTCGGCGCCTTCTACGGCCACAACGACCAGCACTTCGACCTCGACGCGAAGGTCTGGCACCGCGCCGAACACACGACCGCCGACCTCGTGACCCGCGGCGTCACCGACGACGTCGCCCGCTCGGTCTACGAGGGCGTCCAGGACGTCGGCGCGGACGCGTGGGACACCAGCTCCTACCAGCGCGAGAACACGCTGATGCTGTCCGACGAGAGCGAGGCCGACGCCTCCCCGAAGCTGATCATCAACAACCACGACACCGAGGCCAGCCACTCGGCGACGGTCGGCCAGATCGACGCGGAGGACCTGTTCTACATGACCTCCCGCGGTGTCGACCCCCGATCGGCCCGGAACATGCTCGTCGAGGGCTTCTTCGTCCCCGTCCTCGAGGAGATCGACGTCGACGAACTCCGCGAGGACCTCGAGGAACTGATCGGCACTCGTCTTCGCGAGCGAGAGTAGCGAGGTTCTCGGTAGAGAACCTCGAACGAACGGTGCGCCACGCGCTCCGTGAGTAAGCGAGCGAGTGAACGGCTCGTGGGATCTCTGATCCCACGGTGGCTTCGCCAGCGGGACTGAACGCCCCGCCGCCGATCGACCGTCGCTTTTCCGCGGTTTCGACGCCCGCGCTCCGAGACGACTAAGTAACCACGGCTCCCTTGTCGTGATATGAGTCTGGGACAGCGTGTCTCGAGCGACCACCAGCTGACCCGATTGCTACAGATCGGGGTCGTGCTGGAGGAACTCGTCGAGTCACGCGCCGCCCACCACATCGAGTCGCTCCCGCCCGACGAGCGGGCGACGGTCGACGAGGAGGTGGAGGAGCTGCTCGCGGAGGCCGCCACGGAGTCGGCCGACCACCGCGAGCGGCTCGAGGCGCTGATCGACGATCTCGAGGCCGAGACGGTCGGATACGAGGAGATAAACGCCTTGGTCGACGCCCAGTACGGACCGCCGGAGGACACGGACGGCGTCCTCTACGACCAGCTCGCGAACGAGGAGACGGCCTACAAGTTCTACGACGACCTGATCGAGGCGATCGAGGCCTCCGAGTCCGAGTTCGCGGTCGACCGCGACCGGCTCCTCGAGACGCTGTACAGCATTCGCGAGGAGGAAAAAGAGGGGGTCGAGGAAGTGACCGCGATCATGGAGCGGCGAGCATGATCGGGGCGATCGTCACCGCGACCGCGGCGGTCGGAGCCGCCGCGGAGACGGAGTCGTCGCCCGCGACGCGTATCGACGCCCGGCCGCAGTCGTGCCGGCGAGGAACCGACGTGTCACGCACCGACGGAGGGACGGCATGAACACTGCAGATCAATACCTCAAGGCGATCTATCTGGCCCAGCGACTCGAGGACGGACCCGCATCGACCGGCACGCTCGCGGACCTGCTCGAGGTGAGCCCGGCCAGTGTCAACGAAATGATCGGCAAGCTCGAGGACCGCGAGCTGGTCGACCACGAGAAGTACAAGGGCGCGAGTCTGACCGACGAGGGGCTCGAACGCGCCCACGACGCCCTCCAGACCTACTGCATCATCGAGCGGTTCCTCGCGAACGTCCTCGAGGTCGAGGAGTTCAGGGACGAGGCCCGCGCCCTCGAGAGCGTCATCGACGACACCGTCGCCGAACGGCTCGATACGATCATCGACCGGCCCGACCAGTGTCCCGACTGTTTCGACGCCGAGGCGGACTGCTGTGAGCTGCTCGAACTCGAGGCCGGCGGCCACGCCGACTGACCCGGCTCAGTTTTCGTCGTTCGAACCCGGTGTGACCGGGTCCGCGGACGCTTCGTCGCCGAACCGGATGTATCGACGGCCGACGACCGCGGCGACGGCGAGCGCGACGGCGACCGCGACGCCGGCACCGATGGGGAACGACCACGAGTCGCCAGCCCAGTCCGATTCGAAGACGGCCGCGTAATAGTCGGCGACCGCCTCGCCGTGAAGCGCCACCAACACCTCCCGGTTGTTCTCGAGCGAGTTCGGGTTCCAGTTCGCACTGCCGACGACCGCCGTTTCGCGGTCGATCACGATCCCCTTCGCGTGGAGTTTCTCGAACCGGTCGGTCTCCCCGACGAGACGCACCTCGAGGGGCAGGTTCTCGCGGTCGGCGATCCGTTCGAGGTCCGCCGCCAGCGCCTCGTTCTCCTCGGCGTTGTACTCCGCCGACCCGAGCAGGACCCGGACCTCGACCCCGCGGCGGGCGGCCGCGAGCGTGGACTCGAGCAGCGAGACGTCGTCGGCGATCGACGGCTGGAGGACGAGGATCTCCTCGTCGGCGTTCTCGAGCATCGCCGTCAGCCGACCCTCGGCGTTGTCCGGCGCGAGCAGGAGTTCGGCCGACTCGACGGGGATCGTCGCCGGTTCGTGATTCGTGGGGTATTCGGGGGCGGGCGAGGAGTAGACCGGCCCGTCGTCGGTGAACGAGGCGTTTCGGCGATAGGCCGCGCCCGTCGTCGTGTCCCGACCCGCGAAATCCGCACGGAAGACGGTCGCGAGGTCGGCCGCGAGGGATTCGGACTCGAGGCGGATGCCCCAGCCACGGCTGCTCTCGCCGCCGACGCCGGCCGGTTTCCAGTTCTCGGTGGTGACCAGCAGGTGGTCGTCGGCGACGGCGTACTTGGGGTGGTGATACCGGTATCGCGAGTCTTCGCCACCGATGACGCGCACCTCGACGCCGCCGTCGGCCAGCGTCTCGAGGACACCCCCGGTCGCCGCGGGCGTTCCCCCGACCGGGCTAGCCTCGAGAAGGACCGCGACCTCGACGCCGCGATCGGCCGCGTCCACGAGGTCGGCAGCGATCGCCTCGGAGGTGACGGTGTAGCCGGCCAGCAGGAGTCGGTCGTCGGCGTTGCGGATCGTTTCCCGCGGGACCTCGGGACCGTCGGGGAGGACGAACGCCGTGGCGTCGTCGACGGCGGCCGTCGAGACGGGGAGACAGGTGGCGTCGCGGGGCCACCACCGGCCATCGCTCCCACGGGTCGCCTCGCCGTCGATCGATGTCGTTCGATACCATTTTTCGGCGGTCGGTGCCCGGTCGTAGGAGACCGAGTCGACGGTCGCCGTCGCGTTTCGGAGCCGGAGGTCGTCGCCGTCGGCCGCGAGCCGGAGCCGGCCCTCGAGTTCTCGGACGGGAACGTCGGTCAGCGTCGCCGTCACGTCGGGTGCCATCGAGAGGGCGATCCGTCCAGCGACGGTTTCGTTCGGGAGTCGGGCCGTCGTGTGGCCGTCGGTCAGCGACAGGTTCCCGAGTCGGGTGGCCGGCGGCGTCTCGAGGACGACGAACTCGCCGACGTTCTCGTCGGTGGTCGGATTCGGATAGAGGCCGGTGATCCGCGGTTCGTCAGGCGTGTCAGCACTGGTGAGGTTCGCTTCGCCCGCTCGAGGCGGGCAGGCGAGATCAGTCGCGTTCGTCGCTGCGGGGGCGAGCGCTCGCGTGGCTGATTCGCCGTCGACCGCTGCTCCGTTCGTGACGGGAACGGCCGGGAGTATCGCGGCACCGACGACGAGGGGACAGACGAACGCGGTGACGAGGACGGCCCGTCGGGGATCCATCGCTCCGTCTGGCCGGCCGTTCGTACTTAAAGTGTCGGGGCGACTCGAGCGGACCGGCTACCTACCGGGCGAGCAGCCGCACGAGATGATGGAACCGACGGTTTCCGACGGACTGACCGGCGACGTGCGGTGGCGCGCGCTGGATCGCGGCGAACCGACAGGTGAGCCGCGATTCGAAACTGCGCGAGGGATGAGCGAACAAACGGAGTGCGGCGCGAAGCGCCGCACGAGTACGTGAGCGAATCGGCTGGGGAGGGCGTGGCTACTCCCTGTTGCCACGATAGCAAGACGAATATCGGTCAGTAACTATCTTCCTGAAACCGGAAGGTGCGTCCTGCTATCGTGGGAACTAGGGGCTCCACATCCTCCCCAGCCGATTCGCTCGGTCGCCTTGCTCCCTCGCTCATCCCTCGCGCAGTGTCATCGGCCGCCTTCGCTTTCGTTCAGTCGGCCGACAGCGCGCGCCACCGTAGCAGTGGCTGGTGGCCGGAACGAACGTGAAAAACCACCGCCGCACTCCTCGTCGTCAGGCCGCGGGCTCAAGGTCGGCGTTTTCCGCCTCGGCCTGGACGAGGTAGGCGCGGTCGTCGTCGTAGTCGGCGACGATCTCGAGGGCCTCCTGCGTGCCGATGCGGTTGAGCGCCCACGCGGCGCTGGCTCGGACGCGATCGGCCTCATCGTCTTCGAGGACGTCCGCGAGCGGGTCGATGGAGCGGGTGTCGCCGATCAGGCCGAGCGCGCGGGCGGCCCAGCTACGGACGTCGGCCTCGTCGGCGACGAGTTGCTGGGCGATCGGTTCGACGGCGTCTTCGGCCCCGACCTCGCCGAGCGCGCGGAAGGCGGGCCGCTGGAGGTTCGGGTTGGAGTCGACGTAATCGACCAGCGTCTCGACGACCTCCTCGTCGGCGACGCCGATCTTCCCGAGGATGCGCATGGCGGCCTGATCGCGGCGGTTGGCCTTCTGGACCATTGCGTCGATGGCCGGCTCCGCGCGCGAGCCCATGCGCTCGAGCGACTCCATGCAGTGTTCTTCCATGAAATCGGAGTCGAAGGTCTCGAGGGCAAGCAAGATCTGGTCGACGTTGCCCTGCTTCTCGTGAACCTTGAGCGCGTGCCACTCCGGCGGGAAGTCCTTGACGTGATCGAGGACGTCGTAGTAGCCCTCGCGGCGCAGCTGTTCGCGGATCTCGAGGTCGGTCCACTCCGTCGCGTCGTCGACGTCGCCCTCGAGATCGTCGGTGGCCTCGAGCAGGCCGGCGATCGTCTCGGCGTCGTCGTCGGCGTCGAGGGCGGCGTCCGCGACGGCCGCCGCCGCGTCGTCGAGGGTCGCATCGAGCTGTTCGGAGACGTCGTCGCCCTCGTCGACGAGCGTGACCGAACTCCCGAGCAGGCCGTTCAGTTCGTCGAGGAAGCTATCGACGGCCTCGATCAGTTCGGCGTTGCCCTCCTCGGTCCAGCGGGTGCCCGTGATCGTTCCGCTGACGCCCTCGATCTCGCTGACGACGTCCTCGCCGTAGGGACCGCGCTGGTCCTCGAGGTCGGACTCGAGATCCGAGCAGTCGCTCTCGATCTCGTCGTACTGCTCCTGGAGTTGCTCCTCCGGGGCCGGCTCCTCGTCTTCCTCGTCCTCGTCGTCGGTCTCCGGTGGCTCCGGCACTTCGACGCTCTCGAGTTCCGCCCGGAACGACTCGAGGTCGGCCTCGACGACGTCTAAGTCGTCTTCGGTCTCGGCCGCCTCGAGGCTCGACTCGAGGGGCTCGAGGTCGGCGGCGAGCCCGTCGAGGCGCTCCCGGATCGCCTCGAGATCGGCGGACGACTGCTCGTCCGTCCCCTGTTCGGCCGCGTCGTCAGTTGCCTCGTCCTCGCTCATGGTTCCACCTCGGGACGACGCCGACGCGTGACGGTGTACATATCCTACGGTCGTGTCAGGACGGCCCTAAGCGTTTCCATGCACGTCGACTTCGCCGGTGCGTTCGGCGTCGCCCCAGTAGAACCAGGGGCTGAGCGTCATGTAGGCTAACCCGAGCGTCAGGAGGGCGTAGGGGAAGGTCCGACCGGCGAGGTCGGGGACGAGGATCGCGAGCGCGTGGACGATCCCCATGATCCCGGCGTCGCGGGCGAGCAGGTCGGGGTACTGGATTCGGGAGACCATCAGGTAACAGAACGCGCCGGTGACGCCGAGGACGAGCCACGGCTGGGTCTCGCCGGCGAGGATCGCCGCCCCCAGCACGGTCGCGGCCAGCGTCGTCTGGACGCCCTCGGTGTAGGAGCCGGAGATGTCGTAGGCGGTGTACATCCCGAGCCGTGTGACGGCCATGGCGACGAACAGCGCACAGACGCCGGCCACAGCGAGCAGTTCCGGCGTGGCCGCGTCGAAGCCGACCGCGAGTCCCTCCGTGACGACGGTAAAGGAGAGGACCGCGGGAGCGACGGCGAAGGAGGCGACATCGGCGAGCGAGTCGAGGTACGGCCCGGCCTCGGTGCCGCCGTAGCGGCGCGCGAGGATGCCGTCGAGGCCGTCCGCGATCGCCGCCAGGAGGATCAGCCGGGCGGCCAGCTCGATATCGACGGCCGCGACGACGACGGCGACGAATCCCAGGGCGGCGTTCGCGATCGTCACCGCGTCGGCGACGCCGAGCCGACCGACGAACCGGGGGAGCATATCGCCGAGTCGGCGGGGCGTTCCCTTACGTGTTTTCGTTTCCACGGGTCGTCCGCCCTCGAGTCGAGGACGGACTACTCCTACGGACCGGGAATCGAACCGGGGTGATTATACCCGAAGTGCCCTAAGCGCCCCTATGAACCGGCGCGCCTATCTCGCTACCGTCGGCACTGCCACCGCTGCCGGACTGGCCGGCTGTTCGTCCGCGCTCAGCGTGTTCGACGACGATTCCTGCACCGGCGAGGACTGTCACATCGGCATGACTCGGACCGAGTTCCGGCCCGAATCCTACGAGGTCTCCGTCGGCGAGACGGTCGTCTGGAAGAACACGAGCGAGGCCTATCACACCGTGACCGCCATCGAATCGGGCATCCCCGACGACGCCGACTACTTCGCCACCGGCGGGTTCGAGGACCAGGCGACGGCCTACGAAGCCTGGCACGAGGATCAGGGCGGTCGTCTCTCGTCCCGCGAGACCTTCGAACACACCTTCGAGGTTCCCGGCACCTACGACTACGTCTGTATCCCACACGAGCGAGCGGAGATGCTGGGCGAAATCGTCGTCACCGAGTGAGCCGCGGACCGAAAACGGGGTCCCGCCTTGCCCGTGTGCCTACCTTTACCACGACTCTCGAGTCTTATACTGCGAGAGAAGATGGCACCAAAGGGCTCGATAGGCTCAGCGTCGTGATATCCACGGAGTAACCAAGAGGGGGGTTTGATAATCGGTTATCCGTCATGGACGCGGCATCGCGTCTGGGCCGTACTCCAGATCCCACTCGTCGAAGTGCGCCTGGAACTCCTCGCGCTTGTGTTCGATCTCCTCGTCAGTGAACCCCTCTTCTGCTTTCGTCAGTTCCTCATCGTAAGTGAGTTCAACGGTCGCATAGACATCATCGCTCTCAGTGATCCAGTCCGGTAGACAGTCGCTTTCGACGGTGAAATAGAGTTCGTATCCCTCGGCTCCCATACACCCTACGTTGTATGCTTCGTCAGCTATATTTTCGAACGTCGTCTCGAATTCGGCCACCGACCGGGTCTGGCCGACGTTGATATTCTTACCGGTTGGGGAACGGGAGAACGAGACGTCAAATATCACGTGCGACCATCGATACCGAGCGTCGAACGGGAGACATGGGTGCCCACAATTGTTCAAGATGACGTCCGGATGCCGGTCGTCGCCTGGGTCGTACATCCGGCATTTGATCCACGTCTGAATGAACTCGAACTCGTCGACGATGAACGGTCTTGCCTCGATGTTGCCCATATCGGGAGATATGACTGTACAGTAATAGAAATGCTGTTCGAGGAGAACACGGAAATTGAGCGGAAAACGGCCCTATTTGTTTGGTCCGGTAGACTGGACCGTCGTCCTCAGCCCGCGAGGGGAGAGCTAGCTGCGGCGGTAGAGACCGACTGCGCGGGCGGCCGGAGTACCGGGACGCCATCTGTGCCCTCAACGGACTGGACCGGAGGGGAGGTTGACGATCAGGGACCCGTCACGGACGCGGCGTCGCGTCCGGGCCATACTCCACGTTCCAGTCGTCGAAGAGCGCCCGAAACTCCTCGCGCCTGCGTTCGATCTCCTCGTCGGTGAAGTCCTCTTCCACTTTTGTCAATTCCTCGTCATAGGTGAGTTCGACGGTCATGTAGCTGGTCACGTCATCGCTCTCGATGATCCAGTTCGGTAGACAGTCACCCTCGATGGTGAATTCGTACTCATACCCCTCGCCTCCCATACACGTTGCGTTGTATGCTTCCTCAGCTATCTTTCCGACCGTCGTCTCGAATTCGGCCACCGACCGAGTCGGTCCGACGTCAACGCTTGGCCCGGTCAGAGAACGGGAGAACGAGACGTCAACCGTCACGTGTGCCCATTGATACCGAGCATCGAACGGGAGATACGGGTGCCCGCAAGTGTGCAGGATGACATCTGGATGCCGCTCGTCACTCGGGTCGTACATCACACACTCCATCCACGTCTGGACAAACTCAAACCGGTCGACGATGAACGATCTCGCTTCGATGTCGCCCATATCGGGAGATATGACTGTGCAGTAATAGAAATGCTGTTCGAGGAGAACACGGAAATTGAGCGGAAAACGGCCCTATTTGTTTGGTCCGGTAGACTGGACCGTCGTCCTCAGCCCGCGAGGGGAGAGCTAGCTGCGGCGGTAGAGACCGACTGCGCGGGCGGCTGGAGTACCGGGACGCCATCTGCGCCCTCAACGGACTGGACCGGAGGGGAGGTTGACGATCAGGGACCCGTCACGGACGCGGCGTCGCGTCCGGGCCATACTCCACGTCCCAGTCATCGAAGAGCGCCCCGAACTCCTCGCGCTTGCGTTCGATCTCATCGTCACTGAAGTCCTCTTCGGCTTTCGTCAGTTCCTCCTCGTAGGTGAGTTCGACGGTCGCGTAGCCGGTCACCTCGTCGCTTTCTGCGACCCAGGATGGGAGGCACTCGCTCTCGAGGCTGAGATCATACTCGTACCCCTCCGCGCCCATACACGCTGCAGAATAGTGTTTGTCGGACTGTCGTTCGAACGTCGTTTCGAACTCTGTCACGGACCGAGCGGGCCCGATGTCGATACCGACGCCAGTCGGTTCACGTGATATCGAGAGGTCGATGGTCACGTGAGACCACTGGTAGCGGGCGTCGAACGGAAGACACGGGTGCCCGCAAGTGTTCAGAACGACATCTGGATACCGCTCGTCGCCCGGGTCATATATTAGACACTTTATCCACGTCTGGACGGACTCGAACCGGTCGATGACGAACGTCTTAGACTCGATGTTGCCCATATCGGGAGATATGACTGTGCAGTAATAGAAATGCTGTTCGAGGAGAACACGGAAATTGAGCGGGAACAGCCCTATTTGTTTGGTCCTCGAAGCGGCCCTGGGTACACACCCAGACCGACCACTTCCAGAAGTTCGAGGCCGCGCTGCCGGACCTGCTGGCCGGCGAGCCCGAGGTCACCCGGTTCGATGTCGAGTCGGCCGGGGAACTCGAGCTGTAACGGCTCGCCGCTCGCTCGGGCCCCAATTGCGTCACGACCGCTCACAGGATGGATAGCAGCTGCTCACGGCACGGATCGCCGTCTCAAAATACGGGAGTTCGTTCGAGCGAGAACCGACCGTCGTCGATCGCGGTCAGTCCTCGACGTCGACCGCGGTCGCTTCCTCTTCGGCGACTTCCTCGGGGTGGGCCTCGAGGGTGGTCTTCTGGATCTCGACGCGTCGCAGCGGGTAGATCGTCTTGGCCTCGCCGTAGATGGCAGAGGAGAGTCGACCCTCGACGACGCTGTCGACGAGTTCTTCGAAGGAGCGTTCCTCGGCGGCCTCCTCGATCATCTCGACCATCTGCTCGCGGATGGCCTTCTCCTGGCTCGCGTCGGCCTTCTTGGTCGTGAAGGCGACGGGCTGGATCTGGACGCGGTAGTCGTCCGTCGTGAGGACGGTGACGTAGGCCTCGATCTTGGAGGCGCCGCGTCGGACGAGCGAGCGCAGGTAGTCCCGCGTCAGCGAGTGTTCGACGAACTCGGTGTAGGCCGAGTCGCTGCCGACGTCCGTGATCTTGAAGGTCAGCTTCGTGTTGTTCTCGCTGGCGTTGTTGTTGAGGTCGCCAAGCGTCGTTTCGATGGTTCGGTCGTAGACTTTCTCCGGTTCGTCAGCGGGGGTTTCGCCGAGTTCCTGGCGGTCGAACTGCTCGGGTGCCAGGACGGTGTACCACCGCTTCTCCTGTTTCGCGCGTGAAACTGATCGTTCACTCATTGTGTGTTGTATCGGTGTCGTGGTCGGACACAGGTCCCGTGTCCGTCGGTCGGTCGTCCTGTTCGGTTCGTGCCGTCGAGGCAACGTCGATCGCGACCGCGAGGTTGACGACGTAGTCGTCGACCGTCGACTGCAGGCCGCTGGTCGTCTCGCGGTCGATCCGCGTGACGACCGTGCCGTCGTCGACCGTCGTCGCCATCTCGTCGGTGTTGTCCGGCGCGAGTGCCCGTGCGACCAGCGCCGCGTCGTCGTGGGTCGTCCGGATCGTCGCGCGCCGGCTCATAGCAGGTCCCTCACGATCGTGACGATCGCCTCGTCGTCGAGTCCGGGGTCGAAGCGCAGGTAGCCGCGGCGATGGCCGACGTCGTACGCGACGCCGCCGTCGGCGTCGGTCTCCGCCGTGTCGGTCGCCGGGACCGCGTCCGCGAGGTCCCGCGCGATCGCCTCGAGCGCCGCGCCGAGGGAGTCGTCCTCGCGGGTCGCGATTGCGGCCTCGTCCTCACCGAGTGCGAGGGCGGCCGGCTCCGGCGACCGGTAGTCGACCGCGAGCCGCGCGACCGTCTCGACGGGGGCGTCGTCGACGCCGATGACGACCAGCCCGTCGTAGCGGTCGATCGAGGCGTCGGCGAGCGCCGCGTGGGCGCGGCGGCCGTGATCGCGCCAGCCCTCGAGTGCCCGGTCGCGGATGTCGTGGCCGAGCGCGAGCGCCGTGCCAGTGCCGGGGTCGGTCCGTGCAAGCGCCGTGAGAAC
>JHUT02000009.1 GCA_000690595.2 Natrinema mahii
GCCACTCGTCGGCGGTGCCGTCGTAGGCCACGGCCGTCGGTCCCGAGGGTGGCGTCGGAACGCAGTACCGAAGCCCCGGATCGCGGTCGAAGCCGGCGTGGACGAACGCGGCGGCGTCGCGGTCGGCCAGCGCCGCCGAGACGACGGCGGCCGCACGTTGCCGGCGCTCGTCGCCGAACGGACTGCTGGCCTCGGGATCGCCGCCGGCGCTCGCGCCGTCAGCGGTCCCACCGGTCACGGCGCTTCGGCTTCGGCCTCGAGTTCGTCGGCCTCGGTGTCCGGGTCGGGCTGTTGGGCCTGCTCGACGAGTTCCTCGAGGGTCATGTCGGTCAGCTCGTTCTCGAGGAGGACGTCGACCGGCAGCGTCGGCGCGCCGTCGACGAGGTTCTCGAGGAGGACGAGCCGCTCGCGGGCCCGGGACATGCCGACGTAGAAGACGCGGCGCTCGTTGTCGGTCAGGACGGGCACGGGCGAGGTGGTCTTGGTGAACTCCTCGCAGCCGGGGACGTCGGTGGGGTCGTCGACGGTGGCGACCATCTGTTCGACGACCTTCTCGGTGAGGTCGGTGCCGACGAAGACGTGGTCGGCCTCGCGACCCTTCGCGGAGTGGATCGTCCCGACGCGGACGCGGTCGGTGTCCATCCCCTGGTACTCGCCGATGGCGAAGTACGAGCGGACGCTTTTCTTCTGGAAGTTGGTGACCTTCCGGAGCATGTCCGCCGCCGAGCCGGGACCGGGCATGAACGGCGCGTGGTCCTCGACGACATCGGCGGGAATCATGAGGTCCTCGAGGTCGTCGATACCCGCTTCTTCCTGGCGCTCGTCGATCTCGTCGAAGAGGTCGTCGCGTTCAGCGGTACCGAAGGCCGACTCCTGGAGCATGTCGGCGAGCCGGCGGGCCTGCAGGCCGGTGACGTCCTCGCCGGCGTCGACGGCCTCGACCGCCCGAACGTACTGGGTGAGCCGGTCGGTCCACATCCGCTGGTCGGTCAGCGAGGTGAAGGGGACCCCTTCGGTGATGAACTCGTCGATGAACTGGAACATCTGGTAGCGAGCCCGGAACAGCACCATGATGGTGCCGTCGCCCTCGACGAGGGTTCGGCGGACGTTCCGGACCACGTCGAGCATCGAAGCGTTGGTGCGGGCCTCGACGGCACCGCCTTCCTTGCGGGGCTTGAGGTCCTTGTCCTGTCGGGTCTCGATGTGGCGGATCTCCCTGTTGACCGCGTTGAGAACGTTCGAGGGCAGGCGATAGGAGTTCGGCAGAATGATGTCCTCGTCGACTTCTTCCTCGAGCAAGAGCGCGGGGTCGGCGCCCTGCCAGGAGTAGACGACCTGGTCGTCGTCGCCGGCGATCAGGACCTGCTCCATGTGGGGTTTCCACTCCTCGTAGACGTCGTACTGGAGGGTGGTGATGTCCTGGAACTCGTCGATGACGAGGTAGTCGACGTTCGGGAGCAGGGAGCGCTGTTTGACCCGCTCTAGCATGTCCGCGAAGCCGATCTTGCCCTCCTCGCCCTTGTAGGAGCGCCAGCCGCGGATCGCCTCGGGAACGTCGATCCGGTCGTCGTCGCTGGGCCAGGTCGGCGTATACTTGTTGCCCTCCTGGGCGTTCGGGTCGATTTCGGGCGGGAGCCGGACCTCCTCGTCGTCCCACTGGAAGGGGACGTCGTACCAGTCCGAGACATCGCGGCTGGTCCGCTGGAGCCACTGGCTCGTCGCGATGACCTTGTTGCCGATCGTCGTCGAGCGGGCGGTGCGTCGCCCCGCACCGGAGTACTCGTCCTCGTATTCGATGCCGTACTGCTCGCAGAACTCCTCCTTGTCGGATTCGCCGATGACGTCGCTCCGGGAGAGATCGAGCAGTTCGTAGGCCTTCGCGTGCATCGTACAGACGTTGCCCTGCAGCGCACGCGGGCTCTCGTCGAGCCGCTCGGCCAACCGCTCGCGAACCTCTTGGGCCGCCGCTCGCGTATACGAGACGACGAGAATGTCCCGGAAAGTGACCCCGTCCTGCTCGAGGATCTCCTCGACGTGGTCCAGCAAGGCGGTCGTCTTCCCGCTTCCCGGACCGCCGAACAGGCGGGTAACCGTCGTGTCCGTCGTAGTCATTGTAGCTGTACAAGAGCGCGACGCCCATAAGTGACGTGGGTTTTCGGCGACAGAAGCCGACGACGACGCGACGATCAGGGATCGCGGGGGGAACGGGCGTCTCGAACCTTGGCACCGTCGCGTATCTTGTCCTGACAGTCCGGACAGACGCGGGGATCCTCAACGCCGCGGGGCGTAAACACCCGGGCGTACGTCTCCGTGACGAACGCACCGCAGTTCTGGCATTCCGGCATAGTTCTCCTCAATACGCTATCATCTGTAACCCATTATAATTGTGTCGAATACGCACTGATAAAAACACTACACGGAACGCGAATTTATCGACGGGACGGTCCCAACGGGCTCGAGTCAGCGGTCGACCCTAC
Source organism: Natrinema mahii (assembly GCA_000690595.2). Lineage (GTDB taxonomy): Archaea > Halobacteriota > Halobacteria > Halobacteriales > Natrialbaceae > Natrinema > Natrinema mahii. The sequence goes on from JHUT02000009.1 coordinate 2,478, forward strand.
GGCGTTGGCTCCCACCCACAGACGCTACAGGAGTTGGCGGACGTCTCGTGAAGGCCGCCGCAGTCGGGACACTGCTTTTTGTTATACTCCTGCTCCCACCCTACTCGTTCGACCGAGTGACCGCGGTCGGACAGGAATTGGTCGATGACGTCGTCACCGGCGTCATTGGGTGAGGTTGCCATATCCATGTGAACACACCCCACAGTATTAAATCGAATGGTGGCTGCTAATCCTGCCTCCTTCGCGACCCCACACGTCGGCCCCGCAGCCACGGAACCGACGGCGACCGACTCGGCCAGCCGTCGCCTCTCTCGAGTCGACCCGCGGACTTTTCTCGCTCTCGAGCCTACGACGACGTATGAGCGACCTGCGTCTGGATGCGACCCAACTCGATCGCTACTCGAGACACGTCATCATGGACGAGATCGGCCCGGAGGGCCAACAGCGGCTGCTCGAGGGATCGGTGCTGATCGTCGGCGCGGGCGGGCTGGGATCGCCGGCGATCCAGTATCTCGCGGCCGCCGGCGTCGGCCGGTTGGGGATCGTCGACGACGACGTCGTCGAGCGCTCGAACCTGCAGCGCCAGATCGTCCACGGCGACGACGACGTGGGGCGACCGAAAGTCGACAGCGCGGCCGACTACGTCGCGGCGCTGAACCCCGACATCGAGGTCGAGGCTCACGAGACCCGCGTCACGGCCGACACCGTCGCGGACCTCGTCGCCGACTACGACATCGTGCTAGACGCCAGCGACAACTTCGCCACCCGCTACCTGCTCAACGACCACTGCGTCCTCACCGAGACGCCGCTGTTCCACGGCGCGATCTACCGCTTCGAGGGCCAGCTCACCTCCTTTACGAACGAACGCGGCGGCGACGAGCCGCGGCCGTGCTACCGGTGTGTCTTCCCCGAAGCGCCCGAGCCCGGTACCGTCCCCGACTGCGCGACGACCGGCGTCCTCGGCGTCCTCCCCGGGACCGTCGGCTGCATTCAGGCCACCGAGGTCGTCAAGTACCTGCTCGGGAAAGGCGACTTGCTCGAGGGGCGGCTCCTGCTGTACGACGCGATGGACATGAGCTTCGAGGAAGTCCCTGTACAGCCGAACCCGGCGTGTCCGGTCTGTGGCGACGACCCCGAGATCGAGTCGGTCTCGGACGTGGCCTACGAGGGGACCTGCGAGATTTCGGCCGACTGACGGGGTCGACGCGGTCGGTCTCGAGGAGCCGCCGACTACGGGGCGCCGGCGTACCGACGGCGATGGTCGAGATAGGCAACCGACGAGATCCAGAGCGCGATCAGAAAGGCGTAGACGCCGACTCCCGACGGATTCGTCGACTGGGCGATCCGTGCCGCAACATACGCGACGGCGTAGGTTCCGAGCGGCGCGCCGACGTACGCCCAGTAGTTCGGTACCCAGCCCCGACCCGCCGCGCCGAGGGCGATCGCGTCCTTGAACAGCGCGACGGCGACGAAGACGGCGAACGGAACCAGTACGAACAGCGACAGTATTGCGACCAAAAGCCCGGCATCACTGACCGGATTCACGCCGAACACGTACAGTAACACCGCCGGCGCGACGACGACGTACGCAGCGACCAGCCACCACCAGCGGGAGTCGTCGGCCGCCGCGTCCGGATCCGTCCGCGAACCTGCCCCGTCTCGAGTCCGATCGATCCGACTGACCAGCCAGTCGCCGACGGCCGCGCCGACGCCGCCGCCGAGCCCGAAGAGCGCCACGAGAAACGCGACGACGATCGGCAGCGCGACGACGGCGAGCGCTCCCTGCCAACCGGAAAACGTCCACACGATTTCGGCCGTGTGAGCGATCTCCCAGCCGATCGCCGGCGCGGAGCCGACGACGCCGGCGACCACGCCAGCCCGGCGGCTCACGGACGGTCGTTTGCCGTATCGAACCGCCTCGAGCAGGCCGACGTCACCGTTCGCGGCCGCACGGTCGGCGTAGTGGAGGCCGGCGAGAAAGCCGGCGGCAACGACGGCTTCGCCCGAAAACGACGTCGGGGCGGACTCCCACGAGAGGGCGACGGTGAACGGGATCGAGGCGAGGCCCAGGAGGACTGCGATCCGGAACCGCTCGTCGGTCAGGTCTGCGAGGGTGTTGCGAAGCGGGGGCATTGCAGTTAACCTCCTGTCATGTGTGGTGGCTCTTGAAAGTACTCCTCGCGTCGGGTACTCCCCGGTCACAGGGAGCACAGACCGGCGCCGCCGTTACCCGCTCGAGGCGGTGCGGCCGAGCCGCGATCGGACGACGGCGGGCAGTCGCAACGTACCGGCGACGGCGAGACAGGCGGCGAACGCGGTCGTCCCGAGTTTGCCGCCCGCCCCGGAGAGGGACGGCGCGACGGCGAGATAGACGAGTCCACAGAGACAGCCGGCGGCCGCGACCTGACCCGTGGTCCCCAGCCGCTCGTCGGCCGACATCCCGACGAACGAGGCACAGAACGCGACCGCGGCCAGCGTCGATCCGAGCGACGGGAGAAGCGGGGGGAACGCGACGCCGGCGACGAGCCCGACCGCGGCGGAGGCGACGACGGAGCTGGCCCCCCAGCGGGTCCGGAGCGCGACGGTCGCGACCGCCCCGAGGACGGCGACGGCGACCACCGGCGGGGCGAGTCGCGGCTCGAGCCCGCTGGCGGCGGCGTAGTCGACGTCGAGCACGGCGACCGTCACGATGCAGCCAAAGAGCGCGATGGTCCCGTACTTGCCGCCGAAGCCGTCGAACGAACCGGTCGTCGCGACGAACGCGAGGCCGGCGATCACACCGGCGACCGCGACCGCCTCGAGCGACGGGAACACCGCCGGCGAGGCCATTCCGACGAACGTCCCGCAGTAGGCCGGGCCGTCGATCCGGGGGAGGCCGACCCCGACGAGCAACCCGACCGCGGCGGCAGCCACGACCGGACCGAGGCCGGCATGAACGCTCAGACCGTACGTGACGAGCGCTGCGACGGCGACCGCGAGCGCGTCGACGGCGTCCGCGCGAGCGAGCCCGCTCCCCTCGAGTCTCGAGAGTCGCCGTCGCTCCGTCGCGGCGACGACGGTCCCAGCGAGCCCGACGCCGAGCGGTACCCAGACCGCGCCGACGTGGAGGGCGGGTGGCGCACGGACGGCACCGAGGAGCAACGCGGCCGGCGTCACCAGCAGCGCGAGGTAGCCGGCGACTCGAATCGGACCGTACACATCCCCACTCTCCCGAGGGGGTCCGAGAGGGTTACGATTCGGAGAATCGGGTGACGACTGTCAGGTCGCGGGCGCGACAGTCGACCGAGCCGGCCCCGCGAGTCGGCCTCAACTCCGCAACAATCCGCCGTCGATCGGGATCTCGGCTCCGTTGACGAAACTCGCCCGCGGACTCGAGAGGAAGGCGACGACGTCGCCGAGTTCCCGCGGGTCGCCGATGCGCTCCGCCGGGATGTCGTCGGCCATCGCCGCCAGTCCGTGCTCGTAGTCGTCGTAGGTGCCGCGCTCGACGCCGGCCTCGATGAGTTCCTCGATCCGGGGCGTCTCGATCGTCCCCGGCAGGACGGCGTTGGCCCGAATCTCGGGCGCGAACTCCCGCGACACCGTCTTGACGAGGCCGATCACGCCCCGACGGACCGAGTTCGACAGCAGGAGGCCGTCCGCGACCTCCCGGACGGTCCGGGAAGTGATGCAGGTGATCGTTCCGTACTCGGACTCGAGCAGGGGCTCGTAGGCCTCCTCGAGCGTCCAGACGACGCTCATCACCAGCAGGTCGTAGGCCCGGTACCAGTCCTGTTCGTCGGTCTCGCGGAAGGTCGTACTCGGCGGACCGCCCGAGGAGGTGACGAGGTGGTCGAGCCCGCCGAAGGCGTCGACCGTCTCGCTGACGAGGCGGGAGACGTCGTCGGGGTCCGTGAGGTCGGTCTGAACGGCGAGTACGTCACCCGTTCCCGCCGCTTCGAGGTCCTCGCGGGCCGCGTCGAGTCGCTCGGCGTCGCGGCCGCAGATCGCCACGTTCGCACCCTCCTCGGCGAGTGCGTGCGCGCTCGCGAAGCCGAGGCCGCTCGAGGAGGCGGTCACCAGCGCCGAATTGCCGTCGAGATCGAAGTCCATACCCGACGACACGGGAGCGGCCTACAAATGGGTCGGGGAGCCGGCAGCGGGCGACGCCGTCACTCCTGATGGCGCACGCGGACCATCCCCTCCGACGTGACGCCGACGATCAGCGGCGTCGAGATCTGCCGACCCGAAACGGCCGAGCCCGCGGCGTCGCTGACGATCTTCATCAGGTCCGGCGCGGTGTGGTCGACCTTGACGCCGGCCTCGTCGCAGGCGTCGTAGACCATCTGGGGCACGTCGTAGAGGTCGGTGCCGGCGGCGACGCGAACCCGGACCGGCGCGCGAAGCGCCTCCGCGAACGCGACCGTCTCGCGGGCCTTTTCGACGTTCTCGCGGGCGCTGGACTCGATCGAGGAGACGTTTGCCCGCGAGGTCCCGAGTTCGTCGGCGATGTCGGCCTGCGAGACGCCCCGCTCGCGCAACGCGAGCACCTGTGCCTGCCGGTGGGTCAACACGCTGGTCTCGGGATCGAAGCCGATCTCCGCGAGGAGTTCCTCGACGTCGTCGATCACGGCCATCCCCTCCCGCGGGAGCCGCAGGCTCGCGTGGACATACCGGGAACTAATCGGCGGTGGGATCAAAGCTTCCACGGTCCCAGCGCGGGGTCCGGATCGCCGGGGAGAACGAGCGGGGAATCAGTCGGCCGATCGTCCGGACGCGACGCGGTCGTCGTCGGTCGGCGTCCCGGTGACGGCACCGTGGGCCCGACGGGCCAGCGAGCGGGCGAACCGGAAGACGTTCGCGGGGCCGTCGCGGGGGCCGGGCGAGCGATAGCAGACGATCAGCGACCACATCGTTGCGACGCCGAGCGAACCGAGCGCGGAGAAGCGCATCCCCATCGTCGCGTAGGTCACCGCGTAGACCGCACCGATGGTCATCGAGGGAACGCTCGAGCCGAGTGGAATGTTCGCCGTCACGTCCCGGACCGTGGGCGCGAGAAAGACGATCGAGAGGACGCTGCCGGCGAGGAACACGAGGTCTTGCCACATCATACACAGACCTAACTCGGTACCGAGTAAATACTTCTCGGTATTACAACGGCGGTCGAACGGGGAAACCGGGCCACCGGTCGACTCAGTACTCGAGGTCCCAGCGCTCCGCACCGGTCGCTGCGAGTCGCTCGCTCACGCCGTCGGCGAGCCGGTAGTCCCTGCCCTCGCGGACGACGGTACCTGCCCGCTCTAAGTGTTCCAGATGGGCGTAGGACTCGCCGGGGCCGTGGAGGATGTGGATTCCCTCGAGGTCGCCGAACAGGTCGGCGCTGACCGTCCAGGTGTCGCAGGGTCCCTTTCGGTCGAGGGCGTCGAGGACCCGCCAGGAACGCTCCTCGTGGTGATCGATGATGTGTCGAGCGCGGTCGGCGGGATCGTCGATCGGATCGCGATGACCCGGCCACGCGCGGTCGTAGTCCGCGTCGACGATCCCCTGTAGCGCCCGGAGGTAGCGCTCGAGCGGCCGGTCGACGCGGACGTCCGCACCGCCGACGTTCGGGGTATAGACCGGCAGCAAGGCGTCGCCGGAGAAGACCTCGCGGCCGCCTTCGAGGTCGGCCTCGAACATGCTGAGCCCGGCCGCGTGGCCGGAGGTGTGGACCACCGTGAGTTCGGTGCCGTTGATCGAGAAGGTATCCCCGTCCTCGAATGCCGTGACGGTCGGCGTCTCGACCGTCGTCTCGCCGTCTGCCATCCGCTCGAGCAAGACCTCCTGTCGCTCCTCGGGCATCCCCCACTCCTCGAAGTACCCCCGCTGGCGGTCGTACATCGCGTCCCAGACGTCCTCGTCGCCCCCGACCAGCGCCGCGTCGGCCTCGTGGACGTACACCTCGGCCCCGCTTTCGGCCTGAATCTCGCCGGCCAGCCCGCAGTGATCGTGGTGCCAATGAGTCAGGAAGATCCGGTCGATGTCGGAAAAGGCGAGGCCGCGATCGCTCAGGGCCGCCTCGAGTTGCTCGCGCGTGGTCGCCATCCAGTCGCCGGTGTCGATCAAGGCCGTTTCGGGGCCGTCCGCGAAGAGGTACGCGTTGTTGTCGCCTTCGAACGCCGAGTTCGATAACGAGATACGTTCCATGGGGTCATATCGCACGGGGGCCGAGAAAACGTTACCTGAAGCGGCACCTCGGACGGCCGCGGCCCAGCTATCGGCTGAGCCGCGGCAAAACCGTCGTGTCGGATCGACTGTCCACTCGCGGGGCTTACGAGCCCCAGAAGTTGTCACGACTCCCGAGTCGCTCGCGCTCGGGACCGCCGTCAGCGTCGTCGGTGTCGTCTGCTGTGCCCTCGTCGTCGCCGTCGACCGACGCGTCTTCGTCGTCCGCGTCGTCCTCGTCGGGGTCCATGGGCAACAACTCGAGTTCCTCCGCGCGGGCGTGGTTGCTGTGGACGCGGGTGATCTCGACGCGAGCGCGAGCCTCCGGCAGGACGCCGTCGACCATGACGATGAAGCCGTCCTCGGTTCGGCCGACGCCGGCACCGCTTTCGTGCATGTCGACGACGTCGATGACGACCTCCTGACCCGGCTTGACCGGCTGGGTCTTGAGGTCCTCGATCGGCTGATTGTAGTGGTTACACCACTCCTTGCCACCCCGGTCACCGTAGTGTTGACACCCCATTCCCGAGATCCGCTCGGAGAACTCAGGGCAGTCGTCGGCGAGTGGACAGTCTGCCATGCACGCCACTACCAGCGGTGGCGTTAAACCGTTTCCGTCTCGTGGATCGGCAGCGGGGCGAAACGGTGGTAGCACAGCGACGGGGACGAGGTAGCACCACTAACGATCAGCGACGGATACTGAAAACATGGTAACGAAACGACGCCTGGGTGACGTGCGGTTTCGAAAAGGTTTACGGTATGGACGTAGCAGTGACAAACGATGAAAATTCTCGTAACGGTCAAAGAGGTGGCGACCGTCGAAGACGAGTTCGAAATCGAGGGAACCGAAATCGCACAGCAGTACCTCGGTGCCGACTTGAACGAGTGGGACGACTACGCGATCGAGGAAGCCGTCCAGCTTCAGGAAGACGGCATCGCCGACGAGGTCGTGACGGTCACGATCGGCCCGGAAGACTGCGAACAGACCATCCGACAGGCGCTCGCGAAAGGCGCCGACCGCGCCGTCCGCGTCTGGGACGACGCGCTCGAAGACGTCGACCTGCTCGACGTCAACGCCAAGACCGAGATCCTCAGCGCCGTCATCGAGGAAGAGGACCCCGACCTCGTCCTCTCGGGCGTCCAGGCCGGCGACGACAGCTTCGCCGCGACCGGTGTCTCCGTCGCCGAGAACATCGGCTTCCAGTGGGGCGCCGTCGTCAACCACCTCGAGCACGATCTCGACGACGGGATCGCCTCGGTTCGGCGTGAGCTCGAGGGCGGCGTCGAGGAGCTGACCGACATCGAACTCCCCGCCGTGTTGACGATCCAGACCGGGATCAACGAGCCCCGCTACGCCAGCCTCCGTGGCATCCGACAGGCCCAACAGAAACCGATGGACGTCAAGGCACTCGCCGACATCGGCGTCGACGAGAGCACGATCGAGACCGAACTCGAGCTGACGGACATGTACGAGCCCGAGAGCGAGAGCGACGTGACGACCTGGGAGGGAAGTGCCGACGAGACCGCCTCGGAGCTGGGTGAACTGCTCCGCGACAAGGGGGTGGCACAATGACGGACGTCCTCGCAGTCGCGGACCACCGCCGCGGCGAACTGCGCGACGTCAGCTACGAGATCATCACCGCCGGCCGCCAGCTCGCCGACGAGACCGGTGGCGACCTCCACCTGGCGGTCATCAGCGGCACCGTCGACGAGTTCGCCGACAAGCTCAACCGCGAGGGCGTCGACGCCATCCACACCGTTTCCCACGGTGAGGAGTTCAACCACGACGTCTACTCGCAGGCGATCACCCAGCTCTACGACGAGCTCGCACCCCAGTTCGTCGTGACGCCCAACAGCGTCAACGGCCTCGACTACGCCCCCGCCATCGCCAACGAACTCGATCTGCCGATCGTCACCGACACGGTCGACCTCGAGACCGACGGCGAGACCCTGATCGCGACCCGCGAGATGTACGGCGGCAAGGTCGAGACGACCAACGAGCTCGAGGGCGACGCGGTCGTCACGATCCGCGGTGCCGAGTGGCCCGCCGCCGAGGGCACCGGCGACGCCGCGATCGAGGCCTTCGACGCCGACATCGACGAGGACGCGATCGGCTCCACCGTGAGCGGCTTCGAGGAAGTCGGCGGCGGCGACGTCGACATCAGCGAGGCCGAACTGCTGGTCTCGATCGGCCGCGGGATCGAGGAAGAGGAGAACCTCGACCTCATTCGGGATCTGGCCGATGCGCTCGACGCGACGCTGTCCTCCTCGCGACCGATCGTCGACAACGGCTGGCTGCCCAAGAACCGCCAGGTCGGCCAGTCCGGGAAGGTCGTCACTCCCGACGTCTACATCGCCATCGGCATCTCCGGTGCGGTCCAGCACGTCGCCGGGATGAAAGGCTCCGATACGATCGTCGCGATCAACACGGACCCCAACGCGCCGATCATGGACATCGCCGACTACGCGATCGTCGACGACCTCTTCGACGTCGTCCCCGAACTCATCGAGGAGTTCGAGGGATAAGCGGTTTTCCGACCGGGTTTTTGCGCAGCGGCCGCAAACTGAGTGAGCGACTCGAGCGGCCGTTTCGATGGGAGTGCAGTTGCGGTGGTGCACGCGGCTTTCTGCGACCCGTCCTCGGTGTCGGGCGGTCCACGTCACACAATCAGTTCCCGGTAGGGAGTGTCACCGTCGACGACTGGCGGCGACCCTGGTTTCTCGACCGATGATATCGCCGTTTTATTGATAGTCATCTAACTGTTCTGGTTGACAGACAGTATTGTTATATGCTATGAGTTGGATTCGGAGGTATGCCCAGACGATCGAATCGACGAACGCTGCTGTCTGGTCTCTGTACCGCTGGTCTCGGCGGTCTTGCCGGCTGTCTCAGTTCGGTACCCGGACTCGACTCGAACGACGCCGAGTCCGGGACCGACGTTGGTGGGACCGACCGGACGCTCAAACTCGGTATCATGCAACCGCTAAGCGGCAATCTCGAGTCGCTCGGGAAACCGATCCGAGACGCCGCAGAACTTCCGATCAAACAGGTACGAGACGATGTCCCGCTCGACATCGATCACAAGGTCGCCGACACGGAAACGTCTCCGTCTGCGGGCGTCCAAAGCGCTTCCACCCTCGTCACCGAGGAGTACCCGATGGTCAACGGTCCGGCGGCGGCCGACGTGACGTTGCAGGCAACACAGCAGGTACTCATTCCGTACCGGACCGTCTGCTGTTCGCCCAGCGCGACGTCGCCGACGATCACGTCGCTCAACGACGCCGGTCTCGTCTTCCGGACCGCACTGTCGGACCGGCTGCAGGCGATCGTTCTGGCCCAGCAGGCGGCAACCGATCTCGGCCACGACAACGCCGCGACCCTCTATGAGAACAACGACTACGGCTGGCAGTTGAGCCAGGCGTTCACGCGGTCGTTCCAGCGCACACACGGGGGTACGGTCACGTCACAGGTCCCACTGAAAGGCGACTCGAGCTCCTACGACGCGGCCATCGAGCGGGCCAGGACGGACGATCCCGACCTGTTGCTCGTGATCGGCTATCCGGAGACCGGCGGCCAGGTACTCACTGATCTCGGTGGCGACGCCCCGGAGGACATCCTCGTTACCGACGGGATGCAAGATGGGACCCTCCACGACGAGATCGATTACTCGCTCGACGGCATCCGCGGCACCGCACCGCTGGTCGACGGGCCGGGTAACCAGACGTTCACGGAGCTATTCGAGGGCGAGTACGACACCGAACCGGGTATCTTCACGCCCCAGGCGTACGACGCGAGCGCCGTCTTGCTGCTCGCGAACGCCTACGCTGGGCAAAACGACGGTCAAGCGATCGGCAGCGCCATGCCGGTTGTCACGACCGGAGACGGGACGGAGATCACCCCGAACAACCTCGCGGAGGGGATCGAACTCGCGGCCGAGGGCGATGCCGTCACGTATCAGGGGGCGTCCGGATCGGTTACCTTCGACGAGAACGGCGACGTGACCGACGGCGTTATCCAGTACTGGGAGTTCGACGAAAGTTCTTCCGGCGGAGTGGCCGAAATAGACCGGGTGAGTCCATAATGGTGTCGCTCACGTCGCTGGTTCCGTCGTTCATCAGGCGGCAGTACCTCCTGAAGTTCGTGGTCTCGATCCTGGCGGTCGTGCTCGTGATCGGGAGCGTCGGCGCGGTCAGCTACGTCCAGATCGACGAGACGGTCCGGACGGACTCGAACGAACAGCTCGAATCGACCGCCGAAACGCACGCGGATACGATCAGTAACTGGGTCGAGTCAATGCGCGTTCAGACCCGAACGGCGTCCGATTCGTCGGTCCTTCGGGAGGGCGATCCGCAGGCGGTCCAGGGCAAACTCGTCGAAGAACAGGCCCGGATGGATGTCGACGTCCGTGCGATCCACTACGTCGACACCGAGAACAACGAGATCGTCACGAGCACGAACGCGGCTTACCGCGGCGAATCCTTCGCCGATATGGAAGAACCGTGGGCCACGGACGGCTTCGACGACAACCTCGGACTCGACGAGTCCGTCTGGCACTCCCAGTCGGCCTACAAGTCGCCGAGCCTCGAGGATCAGGTGATGGCCTTCGCCAGTCCGGTCACCGACCGCGACGATCGGGCCGTCGTCATCATCGGCACCCTCGAGTATCAGGTCGATCAACTCCACGAGGAGAACACGTCCGCCTCGACGGCCATCATCGGCGGCGACGGCGCGACCGTCTTCAAGGCCGAATCGGCGTCGCTCGACGCTGACACGGCCGAAAGCGATGCGATCGAGGCTGCCCTCGGCGGCCGGATGACTCGCAACCAAGACGGTGATGTCGTCCGAGCGTACGTCCCCGTGGGCAACACCCAATGGGTCGCCGTCACGAGCGTCCCGGCGGAGCAAGCCTACGGCGTCGCGAGCGATGTCGGGACCAACGTCATCACGATGGTACTCGCGAGCCTCATCGCGCTCGGTGCCGTCGGCGTCGTCCTCGGGCGGCAGACCGTCGTCCCGCTGACTCGGCTCCGCGACCGGACAGCCGAGATGGAAGAGGGCAACCTCGACGTCGATCTCGAGACGAACCGTGTCGACGAGATCGGCCGGCTGTACGATGGTTTCGATAGCATGCGCGCCTCGTTGCGAAACCAGATCGAGGCGGCCGAGATCGCCCGTGAGGAGGCGGAAGTGGCCCGCGAGGAGACCGAATCGATGAACCGCCACCTCGAGATGAAAGCCGAGGAGTTCAGCAACGTGATGGACGAGTGTGCCGACGGCGATCTAACCCAGCGGCTCGACCCCGAAAGCGAGAGCGAGGCGATGACCGATATCGCGGTCGCGTTCAACGAGATGCTCGTGGAACTCGAGGAGACGACGGCCAACGTCAAGGCCTTCGCCGACGAGGTGGCGGCGGCCAGCGAACAGGTGACTGCCAGCTCCGAGGAGGTTCGTTCGGCGTCACAGCAGGTTTCCGAGTCGATTCAGTCGATCTCGGACGGTGCGGACCGCCAGAACCAGAACCTGCAATCGGTTAACCAAGAGATGAGCGACCTGTCGACGACGACTGAGGAGATCGCGGCCTCTTCGAACAATGTCGCCGACCTCGCGGAGCAGACGGCCGAAACTGGACGGCTCGGTCGCCAAGCGGCACAGGAAGCGATCGATGGGATGCACGTGATCGAATCGGAGTCGACCGATGCCGTCGATGCGATCCAGGATCTCGAAGAGGAGATGGCACAGGTCGACGAACTCGTCGAGTTCATCTCCGACGTCGCCCGCGAGACGAACATGCTCGCCCTGAACGCGAACATCGAAGCCTCGCGGGGCGACAGCGGCGAGGACGGCTCCGGGTTCGGTGCCGTCGCTACGCAGGTCAAGGAGTTGGCCGCGGACACGAAATCGACCGCCGAGGACATCGAACAGCGGTTAGAGCGGATCGACGAACAGACGACTGAAACGGCGACCGAGGTCCAGCGCACCGCAGAGCGGATCTCGGAGCACGTCGGCTCCGTCGAAAACGCCGCGGAGGCGCTCGACGAGATTTCCCACTACGCCGATCGGACCAACGACGGCGTCCAGGAGATTTCCGCGGCGACCGAGGAACAGGCGGCCTCGACGCAGGAGGTCGTCGCCATGGTCTCCTCGGCGACGAACATCTCCGAAGCGACCGCGGCCGAATCCCAGCGCGTCGCGGCGGCTGCCGAAGAGCAGACCTCCGCCCTTTCTGAGGTGTCGGAAAGTGCGAGTTCACTCGCCGATCAGGCCGCACACTTGAGCGAGACGCTCGATCACTTCGAAACCGATCGAGCGGAAGACGTCTCCGTCGACGAGTACGAATCCGATCACGAGATGTCCTTCGAGTTCGAGGAGACGAACATCGACGGCGACGACATGGTTGAGCACCGTGATGGGAATCCCAATACGACGGCCAAGATGATAACCGAGTCCGAACCGACCGACCGAGCATCGACGGACGCCACGAGGGGCGTGACCGATGCGGAAGACGGAACCGATGCCGACGACGACGGGGCGGCCGAGACCGGAATCGACTCCGAGTCGGAGGCCGACGACACGGACGCCGACGGGTCGTCGGACGACGAGTTCTCCTTCACTCGGTTCGACGACGAGTAAGACCGAGTCGACGGTCGAACCGTCACGTACTTTTCACCGCCGTCCTAAGCGCGGGTGATGGAACTGCTGGAGCGGCGACGGGCGCTGATCGAGGAGCGTCTCGTCGAGGTCGTCGAGGGACTCGAGCCCGAGACGCTCAGCGATGAGGTCCGCCACGTTGCGCTCTCCGGGGGGAAGCGCGTTCGACCGATGGTGACCCTGCTGGCCTGCGAGACGGTCGGCGGGCGGGCCGAGGACGCGGTCGAGTTCGGCGTCGGGATCGAACTCGTCCACACGGCCTCACTGGTCGTCGACGACATCATCGATCGATCGGAACTCCGACGCGGGACGACCAGCGCGTGGGCCGAGTTCGGCCACGGACCGGCGATCATCACGAGCGACGGCCTGCTCGGCGAGGCGTTCGCACTGTTTTCGGCGGACCCCGACGCCACCCGCGTCGTCGCCGACGCGATGGTTGAACTCGGCGTCGGCGAAGCGACCGAACTCTCGGCCCAGCCGGAAAACGAAGACGAGTACATGACGCTTGCACGGCGCAAGACCGGCGCGCTCTTTCGGGCCGCGGCCGAACTGGGCGCGATCGCCGCCGACTCCGATCCCGTTACCGTCGACGCGCTCGGCGAGTACGCCGAACGCGTCGGCGTCGCCTTCCAGATCAGAGACGACGTGCTAGACGCCGTCGCCGACCCCGAGGAACTCGGCAAGCCGACCGGCCACGACGCCGCTTTGGAACGGCCGTCGGTCGTCCAGGTGACCGATCTCACACCCGAAGCGGCCAACGCCCGCGCCCGGACCGAGGCCGATCGGGCGATCGACGCCCTCGAGCGGGTCGAGGTCGCCGACCCGGAGGCACGGGGCTACCTGCTCGAGCTGGCGGAGTTCGTCGTCGAGCGCGAGCGCTAGCTCAGACCCGCTCGGCGCCCCGCCTGTCGTCCTCCCGCTCCGAGTCCGAAAACCGCGATTCCGCCACGGCGAAGGTGAGCGTGCTGACGATGCCCAGCAGCGTCCCTGCCGTCAGTGCCGTCGCGAGGAAGGTGAGTTCGGCCCGGTCGAGGAAGAAGGCGCTCACCGCGTGGAGAACGACGGCGATCGAGAGGACGTAGAAGGGGGCGTTGAGGTAGCGCCACTCGAGCGAGCCGGCGATATACTCGTCGGTGATCTGGCCGAGGCTGGTCGTCAGCCCCGCGACGGCGAACCAGCGGACCGATCCGTTGAGGAGCGCGGCCAGCATGACCGGGACCCCGAGGTCGCCGGCGGTCGATGCCCGGACCGCCTCGAGGGTATCGAGTCCGTTGACGCCGCCGAGGACGAACAGGGCGGCGGCGACGACGTAGGCGAGCAGGGTCGTCCGCCCGGCGTACAGCGACCGGCGGGCGCGTTCGACGCTCGCGTCGAGGCGGTCGCCCAGCCCCAGCCCCCGCGAGATGAGATAGAGCCCGAGCAGGGCGGAGGTCGTCCCGAGGACGAACCCCGGCATATCGAGGACGGAGCCGAACAGGGCGAGGGGGTAGATCAACAGGAGGATTCCGAGCGGAATGAGGACCGTCCCGCGGGTCTCGGGGTCGTCCAGTACCTGCTTGATCGTGTAGTACATCGACTCGAGGTTCTGTGCCTGCCGGACGACGACGCGACGGACGCCGTCGATGGGCACCCGCGAGCGGATGATTGGGATGACGGACTCGTCCTGTGCGCCGTCGGTAACGACCAGCGCAGTGACGTCCTCGCCGGTCGAGAGGCTCGCGAGGACGGTGTCGACCTCGTCCCCGACCTCGCGGTTGGCGCTGACGTCGCCCTCGTCGTTGCCGGTGACGACGGCGACCTCGACGCTCTCGTCGCGGTCGGCCAGATCGTCGTAGACGTGTAGCCCCTGAAAGATCACGTTGACGTCCGAGTCCTCCGGGTCCGCGGTCGCGAGGGCGACGGCCGCCTCCTCGACGGGCTCGCGGCCGATAACCGGCGTCGAAAAGCCGGTCTTGCGACCGAGGTCGTCGTCGAGATCGACACAGAGGACCAGCAGCATCAGGCGGACGTTCGAGGGCGGGGTATTTCCATCTTCTGGGGACGGAAGAAGACGCTCGACGGGCTCGAGGACGGCACGGCTGTCGTGGGCCGCGACTCCGCTCGAGGGTCGGCGACTGACGCCCCGTTGGCCGTCACAGCTACGTCGATCGCGCCGATTTCGTCCCGTCGGTCGGAACGGTGACGTCCCGGAACTCGAACCGCGCACCGCCGTCGTCGCCGTCGCACGCGGCGACGGTCCAGCCGTGGGCCTCGGCGATCCCCTCGACGATCGCCAGTCCGAACCCGGTCCCCTCCGCCGCGGTCGTGTGGCCGAACTCGAACACCGACTCGCGATCCGCCGGCAGCCCCGCACCCGTATCCTCGACGTAGAAGCCGTCGGGACGGTCGCCGCTACCGGTAGACTGCAACTCTCGCTCGAGCGGCCCGACGGTGACGGTCAGCCGATCGGCGTCGCCCCCGTGTTCGTCGGCGTCCTGACGGGGGTGGGAGTCAGGGCTCGTCGAGCCGTGTTCGACGGCGTCCTGCTGAGCGTGCGAAGCAGGGCTCGTCGAACCGTGTTCGACGGCGTCCTGCTGAGTGTGCGAAGCAGGGCTCGTCGAACCGTGTTCGACGGCGTCCTGCTGAGTGTGCGAAGCAGGGCTCGTCGAACCGTGTTCGACGGCGTTTCGAAAGAGGTTCTCGAGCAGCGAGCGAACGCGGGCCTCGTCGCCGTACAGCTCGAGGTCGGTTTCGATCTCGAGGCGGGCGTCGCCGGTGTCGACGGTTTCCCAGGCCGCTCGGACCGTGGCCGCGAGCGGAAACCGCTCCTCGTCGCCGATCGCTTTTCCCTGCCGGGCCAGCTGGAGGAGGCCGTCGATGAGTTCCTCGATCCGGGCGAGCGACCGCTGCAGTTTCTCGACGTGATGGTCCGCTGCCTCCCCCTCGATAAAATCGAGGTGCCCCTGTGCGACGTTCAGCGGGTTCCGCAGGTCGTGACTGACGAGGCTCGCGAACTCCGCTAACCGCTCGTTCTGGCGCTCGAGTTCGCGTCGGTAGCGTCGCCGACGCGTGACGTCCCGAATCGCGTGTACCGTTCCGGTGAACTCCCCGTTCTCGAGCGGCAGGAGCCTGGTGTGGACGTCGTGGATCCGCTCCTCCCCGTCCGGCGACTGAAACCGAACCTGATACTTCGCCCGTTCGCGGTCAGTCGTCGAGGAGAGCAGGGTGCGGACCTTCTCGATGTACTTGGTTGTCACCTGCTCGTCGTAGTAGCCGCGATCGATGAGAGCCGGAAACGGCGTTCCGATCAGTTCCGTCCGCTCCTCGGTGAAGGGGTCGGCGAACTCGTCGTTACACCAGTCGATGACGGCGTCCGCGTCGAGGGTGAACAGCGCGGTCGGCACGAGTTCGTGGATTCGATCGTTCCCGACGGGGGTCCGGTATCGCTCGAGTTGCCGTTCGCTCTCGCGGCGGGCCCGTTCGGCGCGGCGTTTCGCGACGGCGTTCTCGATCCGGTTTGCGAGCAGGGCGTACCGGGCAGTTCCCGACCCCTTCCGGAGGTAGTCGGTAACGCCGGCCGAGATCGCCTCGCTCGCGATCGCGTCGGGCTCCGTGCCGGTAAAGAGGACGAACGGGACCGCCGGATCGCGCTCCCGTATCGCCGCGAACAGCTCGAGACCGTTCATATCCGGCATCTCGTAGTCGCTGACGATGCAGTCGATCGCTCGGTCGGTGGCGTCGCTCACGCCGTCGAAAACCGCCAGCGCGTCGCGGCCGTTCGCCGCGGTCGTCACGTCGATCTCGTCGCTCCGTCGCTCGAGACCGGTGGCGGTCCGTTCGCGGTGTTGGGGGTCGGCATCGACACAGAGGACGCGGATCCCCGGAGACATCAGTTACGTTACGTACATATCCCATGGTATAATAGTGTATGGCTGCGTGCTGCCACGACACACGGACCGACGGTTTCGCACGGCTTTTGAGGCTCGGGTGGGTACGTACCCACGAATGATCTCGAAGGGCTGTGAGCAGTGCGCGAAAGGTGGCAAGATGGTGCTGTTCGTCTACGGTTACTGTGACCAGCGCGACTGCTTTTACTGCCCGCTCGGCGAGAACCGGAAGAACGTCACCGACGTCTACGCCAACGAACGACTCGTCGAGAGCGACGAAGATGTCCTGACCGAGGCCCATCGGATGGACGCACTCGGGACGTCGATTACCGGCGGCGAACCCCAAGAGGCGCTGGGCCGGACCTGCCACTATCTCGAGTTGCTCAAAGACGAGTTCGGCGAGGACCACCACACGCACCTCTACACCGGCATCACCGGCGGCCGCGAGAACATGCGCCGCCTCTCGGAGGCCGGGTTAGACGAGATTCGCTTCCACCCACCGTACGAACAGTGGGGCGATCTCCACGGGACCGAGTGGGAAGACATTCTCTATATCGCCCGCGAGGAGGGGCTAACTCCCGCGTTCGAAATCCCTGGCATCCGCCCCGAGGAGGAGTTCCTCGAACTCATCGACGAGGGCGCGGCCGAGTTCTGTAACGTCAACGAGTTCGAGATGAGCGACGGGAACTACCGCCGGATGCAGGAACAGGGCTACGAACTCAAGGAAGACCACATGAGCGCTGTCGACGGCTCCCGCGAGGAGATTCTCGAGGTGATGGGCGATCACGAGAAGGTCTACTTCTGTACCTCGGTGTTCAAAGACGCCGCCCAACATCGCCGCCGCCTCAAACGCATGGCCCGCAACATCCGCCGCGAGTTCGACGACGTCACCGACGACGGCACCCTCGTCTATGGCAAAACGTACGCCGACCCCGAGGAGTTCGAGGCGCTTGGCGTCCCCGAGGAGTTCTACACCGTCAAGAGCGACCACGTCGAGGTCGCCTGGTGGCTTCTCGAGGAGATGATCGAGGAGGGTGACCTCGAGGATGGCGAAATCGTCGAGCAGTATCCGACCTACGACGGACAGGTCGTCGAGCGGACGCCACTGGCGTAAGTGCCGCGAGCGCTGCGCGGTTCGGAACGAGCGGAGCGAGTGAGAACCGTGACTGCGAACGGGGAACGAAGTGACCCGTGAGCGAAACGAGCGGTCGTTTTGGTGCGGATTTTTCGAGGAGTGGTTCGCGAACGAAGCGAGCGTCCCCGACGAAAAAGCCGGTCGCTAATCGAGTTCGGTCGGATCGACACCCGGCAGCGTGATGAGGTTCTCCCGACCGATCCGGAGTTTTTCGATCTCGTCGTCGTCGTCCATCTGTGAGAGGAGTTGCGACACCTTGGCGTTCGACCAGCCGGTCTCCGAGACGATCGAGGCCTGTTTCATCCGACCGCCGTTTTGCTTGAGCATTCGAAGGACGCGCTCCTCGTCGCTCAGTAGTTCGGGATCGACCGCATCGTCCGGTTCCTCGTACTCGAGGCTGGTCCCAGTGTCGTCGTTCTCCTCACCTGTCGAAGGCGTCGGGTTCGGTGCGTCTGGCGTGGAATCGGCGTCTCTCGATTCGCCCACCTCAATGAGATCCCCCCTGCCAGTGATACTCCCGATCCCGATGGCCCCGAGCGATGGTAGTCTATCGATGACCGGCAGCTGCTGCGTCCGGTCGTTCTGTCGTGACACGAGGTAACCGCCACCGAGGAGGCCGACGACGAGGAGGCCACCGAGCAGCCACCCCCACATCGGAACCAGCGAATCGCCGGTCTGGATGAAAACGATCTCGAGTTCGGTAGCGTCGAACTCGTAAGGGCCGTCCCAGGAGAGTTGCGTTGGCGTCTCGAGGGCGTACTGCGGGGGTGTTTCGACGACGAGGCGCTGTCCGTCGTACAGTTGCATCCAGACGCCGTTTTCGGCTCGGAACGCGTCGCCGAAGTGAATCCGATCGCCGTCGACGGTAGCGAAGTCCGTCCAGGTGAACGAGTAGGAGATGACACCGATTCGGACGTCGTCGGTCGTCGTATCGTTACGAACGGTAGCGTCGTTTGGCGACTCGATAACCGTCGGGTCGTCCCATCCGGGGTCCTCGATCGACATCTCCCGGCCGGTCTCCTGTTCGGCAGTTCGACGGAAGTCCTCGAACACGTCGAGATCGTAGCCGACGTTACGCTGGTTATTCGTGACTTCCTCGGCGTACTCTCGGAACACCGCCTCGTCGCTCTCGTTCGTTATGAGAAACCGACTCTCGATCGTCCACCGGACATCGCCGTTGTCGTGAACGGTAAGTCGAAACACCTGGCGAGTAGCGGGCCGCTCGAGTGGCTCCGTCGATTGGGTAGTGACGGCCGACGATTGGAATCCTGTCGTTCGGAACCGAGAGTCGGCCACGCGATAGTCAGTTGGCGACCGTTCGACCGTTGTCAGGGACCGGTCACCGATCGTATCGGCCCGCTCTGACGCCGGTGTCGAAGCGGACACGGTCGGTGTCACGGCCACCGCCCCCAGAAGAGTCGTGATGAGGAGGGTTGTGAGGGCGACTGTGACGGCGGTGGATACCCGCATGCGTACAATCGGGTGGTCGCCCGGGGGAAAAAACCCTTTCCATCGAAAATAAAACGTCACTGGCGGTCGTAAAGCGTTTCGGAGCCAGAGAACAGCTCTGACAGGGGCGGTGAAATCTCGGTAGCACGAATTCAATCCGGGTCTTCGAGGGAACTGAAGTGCGACCAGTTTTTGTATCAGGGGACCATACGGTCGTTCGATGAACCGCGCGATTCCGCCCCTCCTCGCAGTCCTTCTGATTCTATCGCTGACTGCGATTCCGGTGATGGCAAACCCCGTAACCGGGGCGAACGACCCTCCCGAGACACTCCACCAGGAAACCCTACGTACGGCTAACGGCCCGTCTCCAGAGACGGTCGCTAACACGACGAACCGGCTCTCGCTGGATGGGACGTCCAGAAGCGAGTACGCCGAATACGGCCCCGACCTCGGTGCAGCGCTCGCGAGTACGGACGACGAGATTCGAGTCGATCACGCCCAATACACGACCGTCGAGCAGGCGTTCGACAGTGCGAGCGCGGGCGAGCGACGGCAACTGCTCAGCAAGGGCTACGAGCGGTTGAAAGGGCAAGCGGACACGCTCGAAGAACGAGAGCGGCGAGCCGTCCGCGCCCACGCCAACGACGAACTGTCGAACGCACAGCTACTGCAGGTCTTGCTTCGAAATCATCGGGAAGCGGCAGTTCTCTCCGAGGCGTTTACCGAACTCGAGGAGCGATCGGATCGAGTTCGGGACGTCTCGCTCCCGGTCGAAGACGAGCAGGACCAACTCGAGATGCACCGAACGAAAATCCGGTCACAGCTCGATACAGCCTACAGATACGGTGAATCAGCATCAGCGGGCGAGAACCTGATCACTATCGAAACGTCACGGAACGGCTTTGTCATCTCGCTCGTCGGTGAGAATTACGTCCGCGAAGCGACCCGCTTCGACAATCGAAATACGTCGCAGTCGACGCAGTTCGAAGACATTTTGGACGCTTACGACCACGCTCGCGAACTGTACCCCTGGGCGTACGAAACGGTTCAGTCTCCGTCGTTCAACGAGTATACGACGGTGAAGTTGTACAAGATCGACAACAACCATGACCAGGGACACCTCGAGGCCTACCTCGGCGGCGGAACCGGGAACATCTATCGCGAAGTGCAGACGCTCAACGTGAACGCACTGCCGACATCGACCATCCTAACCGAGCGGTCCAACGACCTCGAGATGTCGATCAACGAGACGGCCGGGAACGGACCGAGCCACGTCACCGTGACCGATGCGGAGACCGGTGATCCGGTGTCGGCAACGGTGGCGATCGACGGGTACGAGGTCGGCGAGACCGCCGAGGACGGCGCGCTGTGGTTTGTTCCCCCCGAAGCACCCTACGAGCTGACTGCCGGCACGGGAACTGACAGTATCAATGTGAGTGTCGGGAGGGAATAGACGCCGCTCACGCCTCCGTCCGATCATTTATATCGGAGCGGGCGACCAGCATCGCCGTGCCCACTGAACGATCGAGGGCGGCGAATAGAACGGCGGCCGGTCCCGCACGGAGACGCGGTCTCAGTCCGCTCATCGGCGTCCTCGCACTGCTCGCCCTGACAGTCTGTCTGGCGGCAGTCGTCGCCGTCGGCGTCGGAGCGTGGTCGGTCGCGTCGCCGGGGCCGACGGCAACATTCGACCTCGAGGCGAACGGGTCGACATCGACTATCGACATCGAACACGTCGCCGGCGACCCGATCGACGTCGACGAGCTGTCGGTAACGATCGCGATCGACGGGCGGGAACTCGCCGACCAGCCGTCGGTGCCGTTCGTCGGTGCGAGCGGGTTCGACGGCACGCCGGCAGGGCCGTTCAACGCCGAGACGGAGTCCGACTGGACGAGCGGCGAACGGGCCGGCCTCTCACTCGCGACGACGAACCGGCCGGAGCTCTCGACGGGAGATTCCGTCACTGTTACGCTCGAGACGGACGGAAAGCGGATCGCGACCCTCGAGACGACGGCGACGTGAACCGGCTACTCGGGCGCGCGACCGATCGTCGTGATCGCGACGTCGGGTTCGTAGGACGGCCCCATGAAGGCGTGTTTCACGTCCTCGAAGCCGGCGGCCTTGAACATCCGGTCGGCTTCATACTCGTCGTAAAAGAGCATGATCGAGTCGGCAAGCAGTTGGCTGACGACGTTGTCGGGGTAGTTCGGGCCGACGACCAGCACCTGCCCACCGGGTTTGAGGACGCGGCGGAACTCCCGGAGCGCGAGGATCGGGTTCGGCCAGTACTCGATCGAACCCGACGACCAGACGACGTCGAACGTGTCCGTCGTGAAGGGCAACCGTTCGGCGTCGCCGCGGTGGAAGTGAACCGGCGGGCCGCGTTTGCCGAACTTCTCGTAGGCCTGTTCGAGCTGGTGTTCGCTCTGGTCGAGCGCATACACCTCGTCGACGTGTTCGAGCAGTCCCTCGGTGGCGAACCCGGTGCCACAGCCGACGTCCAGCACCGTCGTGTCCGCCTCTAACTCGAGCAGGGACAGGGCCTCGGCGCGCATCTCTTCGGTCCAGACGAACGGGTTGACCTGATCGTAGACCCGCGAGAGGTACTTATAGAACAATCGAGCGCGGGCCTTGTTCTCGAGAAGTCCCATTAGTAGCGAGTTTCGGTCGGATCGGCATATGTCTGCCGTTCCCGGGGGCTCGCGGCCGGAACGTAAGCCGCTATTACCGGCGATCGGCCCGGCTCCCGCTGAGGCACTTTCGCAACTACCATATACGCGCTCTGGCAAACGTCCGGTTGCTTAGAGTATGCCGAGGCCAGAGGTTCTCGAACGAATTAAGTCGGCAGAAGAGGAGGCCGACGAGATCGTCGCATTGGCAGCAAACGACCGCGACGAGCGAATAGCCGAGGCCCGGGAACGTGCCGAGGAGATTCGCACGGAAGCGGAACAGGAGGCCCAGGAGTTGCGGGAGCGCCGCCTGGAGGAAGCTCGCGAAGAGATCGATGCGGAGTGTGAGCAGGTCCTCGAAGAAGGCGAACAGGAGCGTGAGGAACTCGCCGAGCGCGCCCGAGAGCGGGTCGACGAAGTGACAGACCACGTCGTCGAACTGTTCCAGGAGGACGTCCATGCTCAGACCTGAGCGGATGAGCAAGGTCTCGGTGACCGGATCCAGAGCCGTCATGGCTCCGGTCATCGAAACGATCCACGACCTGAACCTGGTCCATCTCTCGGACTACGACGGCTCGTGGGAGGGGTTCGACAACGGGAACCCCATCGAGGGAGCCGACGAGGCTTCCGAGAAGCTCGTGACCGTCCGGGCCCTCGAGAGTACCCTCGAGCTATCGGCCGACGAGGCCGAGCCGGGGCGACTCGATGCGGGCTGGGAGGATCGGCTCGAGGAAGTCCGGACGCGGGTCAACGAACTCGACGACCGGCGCGGCGAAATCACCGACGAACTGCGGCAGGTCAACGAGAAGATCGACCGCGTCGCGCCCTTCGCCGAGCTCGGGATCGACCTCGACCTGCTGTCGGGGTACGAGTCGGTCGACGTGGCCGTCGTCGAAGGCCCCGTCGGGGCGATCGAGGACGCCGTCGCGGCGTCCGACGACGTCCGGGCGTTCGAGACGTTTACCGGCGGAGACGTCGTGGCGATCGTCGCCGCGCCGACCGCGGACGCCGACGACGCACCGATCGACGACGCGCTGGTCGGCGTCGACGTCACGCGCCACACGGTGCCCGAGACCGAACAGAGTCCCGAGGCGTACGTCGCCGACCTCGAGGACGAGAAGGCCAGTCTCGAGTCCCGACTCGAAGAGCTCGACGCTGAGCTCGAAACGATCAAGCGGGAGGAGGCCGGCTTCCTCCTGCGGGCCGAAGAGGAGCTGACGGTCGAGGTCCAGCAGGCGGAAGCGCCGCTGCAGTTCGCGACGACCGATCGCGCCTTCGTCGCGGAGGGCTGGATCCCGACCGACGACTACGATCGACTCGTCGCCGCGCTGGACGACGCCGTCGGCGACAGCGTCGAGATCGAAGAACTCGAGCGGGCGGACTACGACCGCCACGGCGCACACAGCCACACCGAAGACGTCCAGGAGGGTGCGCCGTCGGCAGCGGACGAAGACGACGCAGCCGCCGACGCGGACGACCAACAACAGAAGGCGGTCACGGACGGCGGCTCGACGGTCACGATGGGCGACGAGCCGCCGACGATACAGGACAACCCTGGTCCGGCCAAGCCGTTCGAACTGCTCGTGCAGGCGGTCAACCGACCGAAGTACAGCGAGCTGGATCCGACGGTTTTCCTGTTCCTGACGTTCCCGGCGTTCTTCGGGTTCATGATCGGAGACGCCGGCTACGGGATTCTGTACATCGCCATCGGTGCGTACATGGCGACCCAGTTCGACAGCAAGGGGATCACCAGTCTCGGCGGCGTCGCCATCTGGGCGGGGCTGTTCACGACTCTCTTCGGGTTCGTGTACGGCGAGATATTCGGCCTGCACATCCTCGGCGAGGTCGTCTGGCACGACCTGTTCAACGTCGAGCTGTTGCCGCTGAACAAGGGCCTCGAGCCGGCCGCGGGTGACTTCGCGCTCGGCTGGATGGTCGTGAGCGTGCTGGCCGGGATCGTCCACCTGAACATCGGGTACATCCTGGACTTCTACGAGAATCTCAGCCACGGATTCAAGGATGCCCTCTTCCACAGCGGTTCCTGGATCCTCATGATCAACGGGATCTGGGTCTGGATCTTCTCGGCTCAGGCCGAGGGCTCGAAGCCAGATTTCCTGTTCACGACGTTCGCCAGCGACGGACCGTTCCCGATCGGCTTCACCGGGTTCCCCGAGTGGGTACTCGTTACCGTTCCCGGGATCGAGTTCCCGCTGACGGCTCCGCTGCTCGTCTTCCTGATCGGGCTCGTCATGCTGATCGTCAGCGAACCCGTCGAGGCAGTCGAATCGCTCGACGTCGTCGTGAACGTCTTCTCGTACACCCGGATGGGAGCAGTGTTGCTCGCGAAGGCCGGCATGGCCTTCGTCGTCAACCTGCTGTTCTTCGGAGCCTACGAGGACCCCGACGGCGAGTTCCACTTCCTTCGGAACCACGAACCGAGCTACGTCGCCGAACACTACGGCGAGGGTGCCGAGGTCATCTTCAACGGCCTCATGCACTCGGGCACCGCGGCCCTGCTCGGTGGACTTGTTATCCTCGTACTCGGACACATCGTCGTGTTAGTTCTTGGCGTGACAAGCGCCGGCTTACAGGGCGTACGCCTCGAGTACGTCGAATTCTTTAACAAGTTTTATGAAGGCGGTGGGGAGAACTACGAACCGTTCGGAACCGATCGAGATCACATCGAGGACTAAGTAAACCATGACTGAAATCGCACTCACAGAACTGCCGGCGTTCGTCGAGACGGCAAGTATCGCACTTCAGAACAACGGATCTGCCGCAATGGGCCCGGAGGCAGCCCAGAACATGGCAGACGGGTACGGAGCCGCCGCAGCAGGGATCGCTGTCGGTCTGGCGGCGCTCGCAGCGGGGTATGCAGAGCGAGGTATCGGTGCCGCAGCAGTCGGCGCGATCGCCGAGGACGACGACATGTTCGTCCCGGGTCTGATCATGACCGTCCTTCCTGAGACGCTCGTGATCCTGGCCCTGGTCGTCGTCTTCATCCTCGGATAACCACTTCCCCCTTCTCCCACAATGAGTTTGGACACAGTCGTCAAAGACATTCGAGAAGAGGCCAACGCGCGTGCGGAGGACATCCGCAGTGAGGGCGAGACGCGCGCCGAGGAGATCGAATCGGCGGCCGAGGCCGACGCCGAGGAGATCCGCGCCGATGCGGAAGCCGAGGTCGACCGCGAGATCGACCAGCTCCGCGAACAGCGCCTCTCCAGTGCGAAGCTGGAGGCGAAACAGAAGCGTCTGGAGGCCCGCCGCGACGTCCTCGGGGAGGTCCGTGAGGCCGTCGAGGACGAACTCGCCGCCCTCGAGGGAGACGTCCGCGAGGAACTCACTCGCGACCTGCTCGAGGCCGCGAGCGAGGAGTTCGACGAGGGCGACGACGTCAGCGTCTACGGTCGCGCCGACGACGAAGAGTTGCTCGAGTCGATCGTCGCGGACTACGACGGCTACGCCTACGCCGGCGAGGTCGACTGTCTCGGCGGCGTCGTCGTCGAGAGCGACCAGTCCCGGGTCCGGGTCAACAACACGTTCGACTCGGTGCTGGAAGACGTCTGGGAAGACAACCTCCAGGAGATCAGCAACCGACTCTTCGAGCAATGAGCGCAGGTGCCTCGAATCCGGAATACGTGAACGCTCGCGTTCGGTCGCGCCGAGCCTCGCTGTTCTCGGACGAAGACTACCGCAAGCTGATCCGGATGGGGCCGAGCGAGATCGCGCGGTTCATGGAGGAGACCGAGTACGAACGCGAGATCAACGAACTCGGCGCGCGGTTCTCGGGCGTCGACCTGATCGAATACGCGCTGAACCGCAACCTCGCGAAGCACTTCGAAGACCTGATCGACTGGGCCGACGGTCGCCTCTACGACCTCATCGCCCGCTACCTGCGGAAGTTCGACGTCTGGAACCTGAAGACGATCATCCGCGGGATCTACACCGACACCGCCCCCGAGGACATCCGGACCGACCTCATCCGCGCCGGCGAACTCGAGGAGCGGACGATCGACCGGCTCCTCGAGACCGACGACATCGAGGACGCGATCGAAGTGCTGTACGGGACGATCTACTACGAGCCGCTGACCGTCGCCTACGAGGAGTTCGAGGAGACCGGCGCGCTCGTCCCCCTCGAGAACGCCTTAGACCGGGAGTTCTACGAGAACCTGCTGGCGGACGTCTCGGGTGGCCCGGGCGACGAGCCACAGGAGGGCCCGGAAGCGAAGTACATCGAGTTCCTACAGGCCGAGATCGACTTCCGGAACGCCCGGAACGCGCTGCGACTCGCCCGCAGCGGTGCCGATCTCGACCCCGCGACCTACTACATCGACGGCGGCGTCCTGTTCGACGAGTCGGAGCTGAGCCGACTGGTCGGCGACTACGACGCGCTGGTCGATCACATCGCCGAGAACCGCCGCTACGGGGACCGACTCTCCGCGGCGCTCGGACAGCTCCGCGAGGCTGACAGCCTTATCCAGTTCGAACACGCACTAGACGCTGCGTTGCTCGAGTACGCCGATACGCTCTCGAGCATCTATCCGGCCTCGGTATCGGCCGTGTTGTCGTACATCCTCGCGAAGGAACGGGAGGTCGAGAACATCCGCGCGATCGCGCGTGGTCGCGAGGTCGGACTCGACGAGAACGAGATCGAAGAGGAGCTGGTGATCCTATGAGCCAGGAGATCGCAGTCGTCGGCAGCCCGGAGTTCACGACCGGCTTCCGCCTCGCGGGCGTCCGTCGGTTCGAGAACGTCCCGGACGACGAGAAAGACGAGCGACTCGACGACGCTGCAACGGCAGCCCTCGAAGACGAGGGCGTCGGCATCGTCGTCATGCACGACGACGACCTCGAGTACCTGTCGCGCAACGTGCGCCAGGAAGTCGAGACGAGCGTCGAGCCGGTCGTCGTCACCATCGGGAGCGGCACCGGTGGCGGGGGGCTGCGCGACCAGATCAAGCGTGCGATCGGTATCGACCTGATGGACGAGGACGAAGACAGCTAAACTATGAGCCAGGCAGAACAAACCGAGACCGTCGACGAAGACGGTGTAATCGAAAGCGTGAGCGGTCCCGTCGTGACCGCCACGGACCTCGACGCCCGGATGAACGACGTCGTCTACGTCGGCGACGAAGGACTGATGGGCGAGGTCATCGAGATCGAAGGGAACCTGACCACGATTCAGGTCTACGAGGAAACCTCCGGCGTCGGCCCGGGCGAACCCGTCGAGAACACGGGCGAGCCCCTGAGCGTCGACCTCGGACCCGGCATGATGGACTCCATCTACGACGGCGTCCAGCGTCCGCTGGACGTCCTCGAGGACAAGATGGGGACCGCGTTCCTCGACCGCGGGGTCGACGCGCCCGGTATCGACCTCGAGAAGGAGTGGGAGTTCGAACCCACCGTCGAAGAAGGCGACGCGGTCGAGCCCGGCGACGTCGTCGGGGTCGTCGAGGAAACGGTCACCATCGACCACAAGGTCATGGTGCCGCCGGACTACGAGGGCGGCGAAGTTGCGTCGGTCGAGAGCGGCGAGTTCACGGTCGAGGAGACCGTCGTCGAACTCGACAACGGCGAGGAGATCCAGATGCACCAGGAGTGGCCGGTTCGTGAAGCCCGGCCCGCCGGTGAGAAGGAGACGCCGACCGAGCCGCTGGTGACCGGCCAGCGCGTCCAGGACGGCCTCTTCCCACTCGCGAAGGGTGGGACGGCGGCGATTCCGGGCCCATTCGGGTCCGGAAAGACCGTCACCCAGCAACAGCTCGCCAAGTGGTCCGACGCGGACATCGTCGTCTACATCGGCTGTGGCGAACGGGGCAACGAGATGACCGAGGTCATCGAGGACTTCCCGGAACTGCCGGACCCACAGACCGGGAACCCGCTGATGGCCCGAACCTGCCTCATCGCCAACACGTCGAACATGCCCGTCGCGGCCCGTGAATCCTGCATTTACACGGGCATCACGATCGCGGAGTACTACCGCGACATGGGCTACGACGTCGCGCTGATGGCCGACTCCACCTCCCGGTGGGCCGAGGCCATGCGGGAGATCTCGAGCCGACTCGAGGAGATGCCCGGCGAAGAGGGCTACCCCGCGTATCTGGCCGCTGCGCTCTCGGAGTTCTACGAGCGCGCCGGCAAGTTCCAGCTCCTTGGCGGCGGCGAGGGATCGATCTCGGTCGTCGGGGCGGTCTCGCCGCCGGGCGGTGACTTCTCCGAGCCGGTCACCCAGAACACGCTGCGTATCGTCAAGACGTTCTGGGCGCTGGACGCCGACCTCGCCGAGCGTCGGCACTTCCCCTCGATCAACTGGAACGAGTCCTACTCACTGTACAAGGACCAGCTCGACCCGTGGTGGACGGACAACGTCGCCGGCGACTGGGCCGAAACGCGCCAGTGGGCCGTCGACGTCTTGGACGAGGAAGACGAGCTTCAGGAGATCGTTCAGCTCGTCGGCAAGGACGCGCTGCCGGAGGACCAGCAGCTCACGCTCGAGGTCGCCCGCTACCTGCGTGAGGCGTGGCTCCAGCAGAACGCCCTACACGACGTGGACACCTACTGCGAACCCGAGAAGACCTACCGGATGCTCGGTGCGATCCAGACGTTCAACGACGAGGCCTTCGAGGCACTCGACGCCGGCGTGCCGCCGGAGGAGATCACGGACGTCGACGCCGCGCCGAAGCTCAACCGGATGGGCACGGCCGAGGAGTGGGAGGAGTTCATCGACGAGATCGAGAACGACCTCAAAGAACAACTACGCGCACTGTACTAACGATGAAAGAGTACCAGACTATCACGGAAATCAGCGGTCCGCTGGTGTTCGCCGAGGTCGACGAGCCCGTCGGGTACGACGAGATCGTCGAGATCGAGACCGAGGACGGACGGACGCTGCGCGGCCAGGTGCTGGAATCGAGCGAGGGTATCGTCTCGATCCAGGTGTTCGAAGGGACGGGCGGGATCGACCGCAACGCCTCCGTTCGCTTCCTGGGCGAGACGATGAAGATGCCCGTCACCGAGGACCTCCTCGGGCGGGTGCTTGACGGCTCCGGGAACCCGATCGACGGCGGCCCGGAAATCGTCCCCGACAAGCGACAGGACATCGTCGGCAAGGCGATCAACCCCTACTCCCGGGAGTACCCCGAGGAGTTCATCCAGACCGGCGTCTCCGCCATCGACGGCATGAACACGCTGGTCCGGGGCCAGAAGCTGCCGATCTTCTCCGGATCCGGCCTGCCCCACAACGAACTCGCACTGCAGATCGCCCGGCAGGCGACGGTGCCCGAAGAAGACGAGGAGGGCGAAGGCTCCGAGTTCGCCGTCATCTTCGGCGCGATGGGGATCACCCAGGAAGAGGCAAACGAGTTCATGGACGACTTCGAGCGCACCGGGGCCTTGGAGCGGTCGGTCGTCTTCATGAACCTCGCGGACGACCCGGCAGTCGAGCGCCAGGTCACCCCGCGACTCGCCTTGACCACGGCCGAGTACCTGGCCTTCGAGAAGGACTACCACGTACTGGTCATCCTGACGGACATGACCAACTACTGTGAGGCACTGCGCGAGATCGGCGCCGCACGTGAGGAGGTCCCGGGCCGCCGTGGCTACCCCGGGTACATGTACACCGACCTGGCACAGCTCTACGAGCGCGCCGGTCGAATCGAGGGTAAAGAGGGCTCGGTCACGCAGATCCCGATCCTGACGATGCCCGGCGACGACGACACGCACCCGATTCCGGACCTGACCGGCTACATTACCGAGGGCCAGATCATGATGGATCGGGACCTCAACAGCCAGGGTATCGAACCGCCGGTCAACGTCCTGCCCAGCCTCTCGCGGCTGATGGACGACGGGATCGGCGAGGGCCTGACCCGCGAGGACCACGGCGACGTCTCCGACCAGATGTACGCCGCCTACGCGGAGGGTGAGGACCTGCGCGACCTCGTGAACATCGTCGGTCGCGAGGCGCTGTCCGAGCGCGACAACAAGTTCCTCGACTTCGCCGACCGCTTCGAGGCGGAGTTCGTCCAGCAGGGGTACGACACCAACCGCTCGATCGACGACACCCTCGAGCTCGGCTGGGACCTCCTCTCGGACCTGCCGAAAGAGGAACTCAACCGTATCGACGAGGAACTCATCGCGGAACACTACCGCGAGGACGAATCGGCCGAGGCCGTCCAGGCCGACTGACGACCGTCTCACTTTTCGCCGCCGCTGCGGTTTCGCGACTCGAGCGACGAGATTCGTTCACGCGCACGCGTGCGTCGCGTTCGACCACTGTCACTGCGTGCAACGGGGGGAAAGGATCGTATGGATCGTCGGTGAAGCGTGCTATGTATGCACAAACCACTGCTCGTCCCGGAGTTCTTAGACCGGGCGCGAACCCACTACGGGGACGACGAGGCGGTCGTTGCGACGACGGGCCAACGGTTCACCTACGACGACCTCGGCGAGCGCGCCGATCGGTTTGCGGCGGCGCTGCAGGAACGGGGGATCGAGAAGGGTGATCGGGTCGCCGTGTTGGACCCGAACACCCACTACCACCTCGAGGCGGCCTACGGAACGATGCAGACGGGGGCGATCCACACGCCGCTGAACTACCGGCTCACGCCCGAGGACTTCGAGTACATCCTCTCGGACGCGGGCGTCGACGCGATCTACGCCGACTACGAGTACGCCGAGCGAATCGAGGCGATCCGCGACGAGGTGCCGACAGAGACGTTCATTACGAACGACGACGCCGAAGTGGAGGGCGACTGGGAGGAGTTCGACGCCGTCCTCGAGGACGCCGGCCCCGAGTACGACCGGCCGGAGATGAGCGAGGACGAGATCATCACGATCAACTACACCTCGGGAACGACGGGGGATCCGAAGGGGGTCTGCCGAACGCATCGCTGCGAGACGATCCACGCCTACTTGCTGGTCGCCCATCAGGATATCACCGACGACGACACCTACCTGTGGACGTTACCGATGTTCCACGCGAACGGCTGGGGCCACATCTTCGCGGTGACCGGGATCGGCGCGACCCACGTCTGTACGCGCGGGGTCGACGCCGCGGAGATCTTCGAGACCGTTCGTTCGGAGGACATCTCCTACATGTGCGGCGCGCCGACGGTGCTGAACATGCTGATCGACTACTACCGCGAGAACGAGCCCGCAACGACCGGTGACGCCGACGTACGACTCGCGACCGCCGGCTCGGCCCCGCCGGAGGCGACCATCCGGACCGTCGAGGACGAGTTCGGCTGGTACCTGAAACACGTCTACGGCGCGACCGAGACGGGGCCGCTGATCACGACCTCCGACGCGCGCCGGCACTTCGACGACTCGAGCGACGACCAGTTCCGGATCAAGAAACGGCAGGGACTGGCCTATCTTGGCACCGAGATCCGGGTCGTCGACGAGGACGGCAACGACGTTCCACGGGACGACGAGACGCTGGGCGAGGTCGTCGTCCGGGGCAACCAGATCATGGAGAAGTACTGGAACAAGCCCGAGGCCACCGAGGAGGCCTTCACCGACCGCGTCGAGGGCTACTACCACACCGGCGACCTCGCGACCGTCGACGGGAACGGCATGATCGCGATTCAGGACCGCAAGAAAGACATCATCATCTCCGGCGGGGAAAACATCTCGAGCATCGAACTCGAGGACGCGTTGTTCGACCACGAGGCGGTCGCGGACGCGGCGGTGATCCCGGCACCGAGCGACGAGTGGGGCGAGACGCCCAAAGCCTTCGTCGTCCCGTCGAACGACGATCCGAACGATCCGCCCGTGTCGCCCGATGAACTGACGGAATTCACCCGCGACCAGCTCGCGGGGTACAAGGTCGTCCGGCGGATCGAGTACGTCAACGAGTTGCCGACGACCGCGACCGGCAAGGTCCAGAAGTACGAACTCCGTCAGGAGGAGTGGGACGACGAAGAGCGGATGGTCGGGCAGGGGTGACGCTCGAGCCGATAGTCGGGTCCGGACCGGACCCGACTGCTCCGTGTCGTTACGGCGTCCTATATAGGTCAGTATTCCGAACATAGCAACGGATTAGTAGGTTTTGGCGGATTCTCGGGTATGTCCGACCCGACAGGGACGACGCGACGCGCAGTGCTTTCGAGTGGGGCCACCGCCGGGGCCGTCGCGGTCGCGGGCTGTCTTAGCGACCTCACCGGCGGGGAGAGCGGCGAAACGTACACCGTCGGCCACGGCGAGTACGAAACCGAGGTCGACGCCTCGACGTTTCCCGACGAACTGCAGATCTACTGCGTCCAGACCGGCTGGTCGAACTGGGGGGCCGTCATGGAGGCGTTCGAGGAAGAGTACGACCTCCCGCTGTACGACGCGCAGGGCTCCTCCGGCGAGGCCCTCGAGGACATGCGGGCGAACGCCCGGAACCCGACCCACTCGGCGTACAACGGCGGCTACTCGTTCGGCCTCGAGGCGATGAACGACGACCTGACGACCGACTACAAGCCGGCCAACTGGGACGTCGTCCCCGACGATCTAAAGACCGACAACGGACACGTGACCGCGACCCGACAGATGACGACCGCGGTGACTTACCGGGCGGACGTCTACGAGGAACGCGGGCTCGACGCCCCCGAAACGTGGGAGGATCTGAAACACCCCGACATCGCGCAGGATCTGGCGTTCACGCCACCCCACACCGCCAACGGGCAGGCCTCCGCGCTGTCGGTCAATCGGGCCTACGGCGGCGACCTCGACGATCTCGATCCGGTCATCGAGTACCACGAGGAGATCGCCGACCACGGCGCGGACTTCCGGCGTAACGTCGAGGGGCCGATGACCAGCGGCGAGATCTCGACCGTCGTCGAGTACGACTACACCGGCCTCAACCTCAAGTACAACAACGACGAGTTCGACGAGGACCAGATCGAGGTCGCGATCCTCGAGGGGCCCGACGGCGAGCCGGGCGCGATGAACGTCCCCTACGGCTACGCGCTCCTGCGGAACGCGCCCAACCCCGAGGCGGCGAAGCTGTTCATGGACTACGTCCTGACCGAGGACTGTCAGGCGCTGTTTTTCGACGCCTACGTCCGCCCGATCCGGGCGAACGAACTCGACCAGCCCGACGAGTTCCCCAACCAGTCGTCCTACGAGGCGGCGGGCTTTACCGTCGACCAGCAGACCCTCGTCGAGAACCAGACCGACATTCAGGAGGAACTCGTCGACCGAACCCCGCTGCAGGGAGCCCAGTGATCGCGGATGTCGGTCCGGAAATCGGCGACAACGTCGGTCCGTCGCATCGCGACGCTCGCGTCGACGACCGCCCGTCCGACGACCGAACGAGAACGCGAGCGCCGGCGGATCGCAGTCCTCTGTCTGCCCTTCTTCGCGCTCGCGATCGTCGCGGGGTTCGTCCCGCTGGCGATGCTCGTTCGGATCAGCCTCGCGGAGGACACGATCTGGATGGACGGCTGGTCGTTCGACGCGTGGGAGACGCTCGCGACGACCCCCGAGTACCGGCGGGTCGCCTGGAACACGCTGTGGTTCGTCGGGCTGGCGACGGGAGTCAGCGTCGCGCTCGGCGTCGCCGTCGCACACGCCCTCGAGAAGTACGACCTGCCCGCGGAGCGGATCGTCGTCGCGGCGGTGTCGTTCCCCATCGCGCTGCCGGGGATCGTCGTCGCCTACCTCATCACGGTCCTGCTCGGCCGACAGGGGCTGGTAACGAACGCGATCGCGGTCGCGACGGGCCAGGGGGCACACGGGCTCGCGAGCGCGACCGCGATCACCGGCCTCTTCCTCGGCTACGTCTACTCACTGCTGCCACGGGCGACGATGGTGCTTCGTGGCACCTACGCCGAGGTCAACGAACAGGCCGAGGAGGCGGCCCGTGCGCTGGGTGCCAGCCGTTGGGAGACGTTCTATCACGTGACGCTCCCCGAGATCAGGCCGGGCATCGCCGCCGCCGCGATCCTCACCTTCCGCTCCGGCCTCGCGATCTTCGGGACGGTACTCATCCTCCAGAGCCACCAGGTGGTCACGCTGCAAATACACAACGAGATCAGCGTCGGCTCGTACGCCCCCGACGTGGCGGCCGCGATCGGGCTCGTCTACGTGGTCTTCATCGTCGCGTTCACGTTCGTCGGGCTGCGGTTCGTCGACGACGACGCGGTGGAGGTCTGAGATGACCGGGAACACGTCACCGCGAGCCGACGACGGCTCGACTGCGGCCGAGAACGCGGACGCCGCATTGACGACTCGTCCCGACGGCGGCTCGGTAACGGCGTCAGGGAACCGCCGGTGGTCGCGGTCCGGCAGGGCCTTCTCGACGCTGCTCGGTCGGCCGATCGTCGCCGGCGTCGTCGCCGTCGTGACCGCGTTCCTGACGGTTCCGGTACTCGTCGCGTTCGTCTCCTCGTTCGCGGAGAGCGGCAGCGGCGTCCTGCCCACGGGGTTCGTCACGTTCGATCACTGGCGGAAGGTACTCGGGTTCGGCGAATACGGCGTCCGAAAGAACGCGATTCCGGGGCTGACGTACAGCCTCCTGATCGCGACCGGGGGGATGGTGTTGAACGTAGTGATCGGCGTCCCGGTCGCGTACGCGCTCGCCCGATACGATTTCTACGCACGGGACTGGGTCAACACGTTCGCGATCTTGCCGCTCGTCCCGGGGCTGATCCTGGGAATCGCCTTCGTCCAGACCTACCCCCAGCACGGCCGATCCGCACTCGGACTGTTGGCCGGCTACTGTCTGCTCAAATCACCGTACATGGTGTTGACCGTCCAGAGTTCGTTCCAGTCGATGGACCTCGTTCGCCTCGAGGAGAGCGCCCGATCGCTCGGCGCTTCGTGGCCACGGACGTTCCTGACGGTCGTCGTCCCGCACGCGAAACGTGGAATCATCGCCGGCGCGATCATCACCTGGACGCTCGCGGCCGCGGAGTTCAACTTCACACACATGGTCGCCAGCGGCAGCCCCGACCCGTTCGCGATGTTTCTCTACGATAACATCGCGAACAACGCCCTCTACCTCCAGTCGGCCGCGGCAGTGTCGGTGTACTTCCTGATCGTCGCCGGCGCGATCATCAGTCTGCAACTGCTCGGCAAACGGGGGTTCTCGACCGCACACCAATGAGACACGCTACGAACGGAGTACGGCGTCGAATCGCTCGCACACCGATCGACCGGAGCGCGCTCGAGGGAGGTGACCACCCGTGAGCGACGTCACCCTCGAGTCGCTCACCAAGGCCTACGGCGACGAGGTGGCCGTCGACGGGGTCGACCTGACGATCCGGGACGGCGAGATCCTCGGGGTCGTCGGCCCCTCGGGCTGCGGGAAGACCACCACGTTGCGGACCATCGCCGGCTTCGAAACGCCGACGCAGGGCCGGGTGCTGTTCGACGGGGTCGACGTGACACACGTCCCGCCCGAAGAGCGCAACGTCGGCCTGGTCTTCCAGTCCTACGCCCTGTTCGACACCATGACCGTCCGCGAGAACGTCGCGTTCGGGCCCAAGATGCAGGGAGTCCCGAAAGCCGAGCGCCGCGAGCGTGCCGACGAACTGCTCGCCATGCTCGATATCGCCGAGTTGGCCGACCGCCGGCCGACGACGCTGTCTGGCGGCCAACAGCAGCGGGTCGGCCTCGCGCGGGCGCTCGCGATCGAGCCCCACGTCCTCCTGCTCGACGAGCCGATGACGGGGTTGGACGCCGAACTCAAGACCCGGCTGCGCGACGAGATCGGCGACCTGCTGGCCGATCTCGAGGTGACCGCCCTCTACGTCACCCACGATCAGGAGGAGGCGATGGCGATGTGCGATCGGATCGCGGTGCTTGCGGACGGTACGCTCGAGCAGGTGGGCCCGCCCGCGGAGATCTACCGCCGACCCGAAAACCCCTTCGTCGCGAACTTCGTCGGGAGTTCGACCCTGCTCGAGGGGGTCGCCGAGAACGGCCACGTCGATCTGGGCTTTACCGAACTGCCCGTGGCGGCCGAGACGGACGGCTCGGTGCGGGTCGCGGCCCGGCCCGCCGCCTTCGACCTCGGCGAGGGATCGCTCGAAGCCGACGTGACCGACGTGACGTATCTCGGGGACCGAACCCGACTCACGGCGACGCTGCCCGACGATACGACGGTGACGCTGCACGCCGACGGGATCGACGGCTACCGGGTCGGCGACTCGGTCCCGCTCTCGATCGACGAACAGCGGGTCCACGTCCTCGAGTAAGCGAGTTCCCACGGTTCGCCCGAGCGGACCCCGCGGAAAACTGTAAACAGTTATCCGACTGGGGGCGTTACCCCTCGACAAGATGGCCAACGACGTCAAGCCCACCCGCAAGAACTTGATGGCGATCGAGGATCGCATCGAGCTCTCCGAGCGGGGTCACGGCACGCTCGAGAAGAAACGCGACGGGCTGATCATGGAGTTCATGGACATCCTGGACAAGGCCCAGGACGTCCGCGGCGACCTCGCACAGGACTACGAGGACGCCCAGAAGAAGATCAACATGGCCCGGGCGATGGAAGGCGACGTCGCGGTCCGCGGTGCCGCGGCGGCGCTGCAGGAACACCCCGAGATCACCACCGAGTCGAAGAACATCATGGGCGTCGTCGTGCCCCAGATCGAGTCCTCGAAGGTCACCAAGAGCCTCGATCAGCGCGGCTACGGGATCATGGGCACCTCCGCCCGCATCGACGAGGCCGCCGAGGCCTACGAGGACCTCTTAGAGAGCATCATCCTCGCCGCCGAGGTCGAGACGGCGATGAAGAAGATGCTCCGCGAGATCGAGACCACCAAGCGCCGCGTCAACGCTCTCGAGTTCAAGCTCCTGCCCGAACTCTACGAGAACCAGGAGTACATCGAGCAGAAACTCGAGGAACAGGAACGCGAGGAGACGTTCCGCCTGAAGAAGATCAAGGAGAAGAAGGAAGCCGAAGAGGCCGAAGAGCGCGAAGCCGAAGCGGCCGCCGAAGCCGAGGCCGAAGCGGACGACGAACTCGAGCAGGCGACCGCGGACGACTGACTCCGCCGGGCCGTCGCGTTTGCAGCCCTCTCTTCGCTGACCGATGGATTGTCCCGAGTGTGACTCGCCGACGCTTTCGATGGCCGTCCCCGCCGAGCATCGCGACCACGTCCCCGCAGAAAGCGGAGCCATCGCCGTCTGTCCACGCTGTCTGACTCTCGAGCCGATCGGCGACGCCGGGGCCGCGGGCAACGACACCGACTTTTCGCGAATCAGCGACGCGTTCCCGACCGATCCCGAAAGCGCCGTCCCGCTGGCGCTGGCGATCGGGCTGTGTTCCTCGCTCGCGACGAACCGTCCCGCGATCGAGGGGCTCCTCGAGTCGGTCGAACGAGCCGGGACGGACCCGCTGCTCGTCCTCGATCGCCTCGTCGCGGACCCGTCGGTCGAGCCCGCGGTCGATCTCGAGCGGCGACGCCACCAGCTCGAGGATCTGCTGTACTGACGGCGGCGAAAACGGGAGTGTGCGGGTCGACCGATTACTTACCGGTCGGCGTAACGTTGTTGCTG
The DNA here is from genome assembly GCA_000690595.2 of Natrinema mahii. Classification (GTDB taxonomy): domain Archaea; phylum Halobacteriota; class Halobacteria; order Halobacteriales; family Natrialbaceae; genus Natrinema; species Natrinema mahii. Next base: position 39,924 of record JHUT02000009.1, read on the forward strand.
ACGGCCTGTTTGACCTGCAAGGCGGCGCTCGCGGCCAGCCCGCGGGCGACCTCGTCGCGTTCGTCGGCGGTGATGGCCTCCTCGGCGGCCGCCGCGTCCTCTAAGTCGGGCGTGAAGCCGGCGGAGACGGCGTGGCCGACCGGCGGGCGGACGGCGACGGTGACCTGCGGGCCGCTCATCCCGCTCGAGATGTCCGAGTCGACGACGTATTCGTTGGGGAGAAACTCCCGCGTGCGGGCGGCGATCCGCGAGACGTCGCGGTGGAGGAGCCGCTTTTGCGCGTTCGAGAGATCCGGAACGTCCGCCGCGGCTCGTTGCCCAGCCCCAGTCTCGCCCGGTAGCCCTGCGTACGGCGTGTTTCCGTTCATGAGAAGTGTGTGCCAGTAGCAACGAGCCGACCGGTCAAAAGGGTTCGCTTTGGGACAATCTCGAGCGGGTTGGCGTCACTGGATCCGGGAACTCGCCACGCGAGTGTGCCGGAGCCGACTGACAGTCGTCCGTCCTAAAGGATCGGCTCACTGTCGCCGTAGACCGCGAGAACGACCGCCGTCGTGTGCTGGCCCGAGTCGGCCTGGCAGCTCTCGACGGCGACCCGCGGCTCGGTGAACTGCCAGTCGCGAAGCTCCTGGCCCGCGGCCAGTCCTTCGCGGACCCGGCGTTCGACGTCCTCGCGGTCCGTTTCGCCGGCGGTCTCGTAGAACAGTCCCGGACCGGTATCGGCGGACTGGGACCACGCGAGCGCCGCACTCACGCGGCCGGGGCCGGCGGTCGTGGCTCGAGCCTCGACGACGGTCAGGCGTTCGCCGGCGGGACCGAGGTCGGGCGCGGTGCCGACGGCCTCGACCGCGGCACCGGCCGGGATCACCGAGGAGACCGAGACGAGGTTGTAGTTCTCGACGCCGGCCTCGGCCAGCGCCGCGTCGTAGGAGGCCATCGCCGTGGGCGCCGACGCGGCTCCCCAGACGACTCGGATCGTACTCATACCCGAACTTGGAGACGGGCGGCGTAAGGGCTTGCGATCCGGACCCAAAAACGAGGACGGAGGCGAACGGAACAACGTGGAAAACGCAGGTGGTTGTCAACCAGTGACGCCTGTCCCATCACAAACGTCGGCGAGGGAGCGGTTCGAAGAACCCGACCGATGCCGTTCACCGAGCGCGGCTCCGCCGCGCTCGGGCCGACGAGCGACCATCGGGAGCGAGGAGTGCTTTTAATCGAATTTTTGCCGAGGGCGCGGCTCCGCCGCGCCCGCAGCGCAAAACTTCGCGCTTATTGGTAGAAGTAGCCGGCCGAGGAGACGACGTCGCTCGAGTCGTCTTCCTCGATCTTCTCTAAGGCCTCGACGAAGTCCTGGTGAGAGACCTCGTCGCGGTCGTTGCGGATGGCGAACATGCCGGCCTCGGTGGCGAGGCTCTCGATTTCGGCCCCGGAGTAGCCGTCGGTGTCGGCCGCCAGCGCGGCGAAGTCGACGCTGTCGGCGATGTTCATGTTCCGCGTGTGGATCTCGAGGATCTGTTCGCGGCCCTCGGCGTCGGGTTCGGGGACTTCGATCAGGCGGTCGAACCGGCCGGGCCGGAGGATGGCGCGGTCGAGCATGTCGAAGCGGTTGGTCGCGGCGATGATGCGGACCTCGCCGCGGGCCTCGAAGCCGTCCATCTCGCTGAGGAGTTGCATCATCGTCCGCTGGACCTCGGCGTCGCCGGAGGTCTTCGACTCCGTGCGACGCGTGGCGATGGCGTCGATCTCGTCGATGAAGATGATGGCGGGCTGGCGCTCGCGGGCCATCTCGAAGAGGTCGCGGACGAGCCGCGATCCCTCGCCGATGAACTTCCGGACGAGTTCCGAGCCGGCCATCTTGATGAAGGTGGCGTCGGTCTCGTTGGCGACGGCCTTCGCGAGCATCGTCTTGCCCGTCCCCGGCGGCCCGTACAGTAGCACGCCGCTTGGCGGATCGATGCCGACCTCGTCGAAGAGTTCGGGCTCGGCCAGGGGCTGCTCGACGGCTTCCCGGACCTCTCGGACCTGTTCGTCGATGCCGCCGATGTCGGTGTAGGCGACCGTCGGCTTCTCGGTGATCTCCATCGACTGGGCACGGGCGTCGGTCTCGGCGTCGAGGATCGACTGAATCGCGAAGGAATCGTTGACCGCGACGCGGTCGCCGGGCTCGAGGTCGTCGACGAGTCGGGAAGAGACCTCGGTCAGCACTTCCTGGTTGTTGCCGTGTTGTTTGACGATGACTTCCTCGTCGTCGAGGACGTCCTCGACGGTGGCGATATACAGCGAGGAGCTTTTCAGCGTCTCGTTTTCGCGTTCGACGCGGTCGACTTTCTCCCGCAGGCGCTCGCGGCGGTCCTCGGCGTCGTCGAGCTGGTCCGACAGCTGCTCGTTGACGTCGACGAGGTCCTCGTAGTGTCCCCGAAGCGCCTCGAGCCGTTCGTCGTCAGGGAGATCCGAGTCGATATCGCGGTGAGGTCGGTCGGGAATAGACGGGCTTCGAGACATCCTGATGTACGCCGATAGGATTTCGACGGTAAATGTGCCTTTGGGTCCCGGAGGGTTTTCTGACGCGATTGGGAAACAGAACCCGCAGTTTGACGGTTTCGGCCCGAACGGCACGTCCGGCGCGAAACGCGGTGACGGCGCAGACGGGCTGCTGTCAGTTCCGGAGCGACCGCGACCGTCGCGGTCGCACCGGGAAATCGGTGCGACAGACCGTGTCAGTCGAGCAGCGATTCGAACTCCGCGAGGCGCTGGCCGTAGGTCTCGAGGGCGCGATCGATCGGGTCCGAGGAACTCATATCGACGCCGGCGATCCGCAGGAGATCGAGGGGATACTCCCGGGAGCCGCGACGGAGGAATTCGAGGTAGTCCGCGGCGGCGGGCTGGCCGCGCTCTAAGACGTCGTCGACGATCGCCAGCGCCGCGGAGATGCCGGTCGCGTACTGGTAGACGTAAAAGGCCCGATAGAAGTGGGGGATGCGCATCCACTCGCGGGCGATGCGGTCGTCGATCGCGGCCGGTTCGTAGTAGTCCGCCTTGAGCCCGCGGTAGAGGTCGTCCAGTCGGTCCGCGGTCAGGGGCTCGCCCGCCTCCTCGAGGCGGTGGGTCTCGTGTTCGAACTCGGCGAAGAGGGTCTGGCGGTACAGCGTCGAGCGCACCCGCTCTAGGAACTCGTTCAGAACGTGCTTGCGGAACTCGGGGTCGTCGACGGTCTCGAGGAGATGGGTGGTCAGCAGGGCCTCGTTGACCGTACTGGCGACCTCGGCCACGAAGATCTCGTAGCTCGAGTAGATGTAGGGCTGTTCGTCCTTCGTGAGTTCCGAGTGCATCGAGTGGCCGAGTTCGTGGGCCAGCGTGTACATCGAGGCGATGTCCTGCTGGTAGTTCAGGAGGATGAACGGCTGGGTGTCGTAGGTGCCGCCGGAGTAGGCACCCGACTGTTTGCCCTCGTTCTCGTAGACGTCGATCCACTGGGAGTCGAGTCCGTCGGCGACGCGGGACTGGTACTCCTCACCGAGGGGGGCGAGCGCGTCGACGACGTACTCGGTGGCCTGGTCGTACTCGAGGTCGGGGCCCTCGTCGCCGGTCAGCGGCATGTAGAGGTCCCACATCTGCAGGTCGTCGACGCCGAGCGCCCGTTCTTTGAGTTCGGCGTGTCGGTGGAGCTTGTCGAGGTTGTCGTGGACGGTATCGACGAGCGTGTCGTAGACATCGACGGGGACGTTCGGCCCGTCGAGGGCGGCCTCGCGGGCGGTGTCGTAGTTGCGCGCTCGAGCGGTCTTGACGTCGGCCTTGACGCTGTTCTTGTAGCTGGCCGCGACCGTGTTCCGGACCGACTCCCACTCGTCGAAGTAGCCCTCGTAGACCCGTTTGCGGAAGTCGCGGTCGGGGCGTTTGAGGAGGTTGGTGAAGTTGCTCTGGGTGATCTCGACGGCCTCGCCCTCGGGATCCTCGACGGTCGGGAAGGCCATGTCCGCGTTCGAGAGCATGTTGTAGACCTCGCCCGTCGCACCGGTGACCTCGCTCAGGTCGGCCAACAGCGCCTCGACTTCGGCCGAGCGCGTGTGGGGTTTCATCCGGAGGACGTCGTCGACGTAGTGGTCGTAGGTCTCGAGATCCGGTTCGTCGTCGACCAGCTCGTCGAACGCCTCGCGGGTCAGTTCCTGGAGTTCGGGCTCGATAAAGGAGGCCGCCGATTGGGCGTCGGCCGCCAGCGACTGGGCGCGGGCGGTCAGGGCCTGATACTGCTGGTTCGTCGTGTCCTCGTCGCGGCGCATCCGGGCGTAGGCCGAGACGGTCGACACCTCGCGCATGATCTCGTCGCGTAGCTCGAGGGTCTCGAGGAGGGTCTCGGCGTCGTCGGTGACGGTTCCCTCGTAGGCCTCGAGGTCGTCGACGCGCTCGGCGACGGCCTCGTAGGCCGCCTCCCAGTCGTCGTCGGTCGCGTAGATGCTCTCGAGGTCCCACGTATACTGCTCGTCGACCTCGGAGCGTTCGGGTACGGAACTCATAGCCACGCGTTCGAAGCGGTGGCGGTAAAGCGTGTCGGACCCTTTCAGGGGGCGGGAGCCGGGTCCCCACCGATCCGGCCCGCTGAGTGCTCGCGACGGGGACCGGCGGCCGGAAGAACGAACGGCTTTTCACTCCGATTTCCCGAATCGCCAGTATGCACCGGCTCCTCGAGTCGTTAGACGACGCACCGATCATCGACAAGGACGGGTACGAGTATCTCGTCCATCCGATCAGCAACGGGGTTCCACAGCTCGATCCCGCCCTGTTGCGGGAGGTCGTCGTCGAGGTGATGCGGACCGCGGACCTCGAGGTGGACAAGATCGTCGCGCCGGAGGCGATGGGCATCCACCTCGCGACCGCGCTCTCCCTGCAAGCCGACGTTCCCCTCGTCGTCATTCGAAAGCGGGCCTACGGGCTCGAGGGCGAGGTATCGCTCCACCAGGAGACGGGCTACTCGGAGTCGGAGATGTACATCAACGACGTCGAACCGGGGGACCGGGTCGTGATCGTCGACGACATGCTCTCGACCGGCGGTACGCTGGCCGCGATCTGTGACGCGCTCGACGGCATCGGCGCCGAGATCGCCGACATCGTCGTCGTGTTGCGCAAGGTCGGCGAATCGGCGCTCGACGACACGGCCTACGAGGCGACGAGTCTCGTCGATATCACGGTCGAGGACGGCGAGGTGACCGTCCACTCGACGAGTTGACAGGCGTGTCGAGGACCGACGGCGGCCGGCGGTTCGTCTCGAGTCGATCGCTCGACGGGGGTGAGGCGATCCCGTGTATCCGGCGTCGAGTACCCACATACATGCATATCGTAGGTGGCTAATTCGCCCATTTGAGCGTGTTTGCGAATCTTTTTGTACACCCATCTGCAACCTGGCGGTCATACAATGTCGACGGAACCGGACGGCGGGATCGAACTCGAGTACGGTCTGGACGACAAACCGCCGTTACCGAAATCGATTCTGCTCGGCCTGCAACACGTCGCGGTGATGATCGTCCCGGCGACGGCGGTGGCCTACGTCGTCGCGGGCGGGGTCGGCCTCGGTCCGGCGGACACGGCCTACATCGTTCAGATGGTCCTGCTGTTCTCCGGGCTGGCGACGGTCGTCCAGGCGTACACCGTCGGTCCGGTCGGGGCCCGCCTGCCGATCGTCATGGGCTCGAGTTTCACGTTCGTGGGCGCGTCGATCTCGATTGGGGCGGACTACGGGATGGCCGCGGTCTTCGGCGCGATCCTCGTGACGGGGTTCGTCGTCGAGGGACTGATCGGCTGGCAGTTCAAACGCATCAAACCCTTCTTCCCGCCGCTGGTGACCGGACTCGTCGTCGTCATCATCGGCCTCTACCTCGTGCCCGTCGCGATGGACTACGCCGCCGGCGGGGCCAACGCGGCCGACTTCGGCGCGCTCCATCACATCGGGCTGGCCGCGCTCGTGCTGGCGGTCGCCGTCGGGCTCAACATGCTCACGAGAGGGGTCACGCGGCTGCTGTCGGTCCTCGTCGCTATCGCCGTCGGCTACGCCGTCGCCGTCGCGCTGACGGTTGCCACCGGTCTCGAACTCGTCGACTTCTCGACCGTCGGCGAGGCCGCGTGGATCGCCTTGCCCGAACCCACGCGGTTCGGCTTCGAGTTCGAACCGATCGCGATCGCCACCTTCGCCGTCCTCTTTCTGGTCTCGGCGATGGAGACGGTCGGCGACATGTCCGGCGTCACGGCCGCCGAGGGACGCAACCCGACGAACGAGGAGTTCCGCGGCGGGCTGTTCAACGACGGCCTGTTGAGTTCGATCGGCGCCGTCTTCGCCGCGTTCCCGATCACCTCCTTCTCCCAGAACGTCGGCATCGTCAACTTCACCGGCGTGATGAGCCGTCACGTCGTCGGCATCGGCGGCGTCTTCCTGGCCGTCCTCGGGCTGAGTCCCAAAGTCGGCGCTGCCGTGACGACGATTCCCAGCTCGGTCTTCGGCGGCGCGGTCCTGCTGATGGCCGGGATGGTCGCCGCCAGCGGGTTCCGGCTGGTCGTCACGCACGTCGACCTCGATCGTCGGAACACGGTCATCGTCGCCGTCTCGCTCGGCCTCGGGCTCGGCGTCGCGACGACGCCGGAGGCCCTCTCCGGACTCCCCAGCGGCGCGGAGCTGTTCTTCGGACAGTCGGTCATCGTGACCGCGCTGTCGGCACTGGTCCTCAACACGTTCGTCCCCGGCGCGGAGAGCCCGCTGTTCGACGCCCGGTCGCCCGACTCGGGAGCGGCCGCGGAGTCCGCGGACGCCGAACCCGTCGGCACCGTCGACGACTGATCCACCGCCGGCCCGACCGCGTGCTTGCGGCGGTCGGGGACGGATCGAACGCGGGCGGGCGGCGAACCCGACCGACGTCCGAACCGGTTCGATCTCGAGACGGTTCGGCCGGCGAACTACTTTTGACGGCTCGGTGTCGAAGCGGAGACGATGGGACCGATTTCGCGCCGAGGGGTACTCGGGACGTTCGGGGCGGCCCTCGCGTTCGGGGCCGGCTGTCTCGGGGACGGCACGGACGACGAGTCGAACGGGGACGGCGACGGATCGGCGGCCGAAAGCGGGACGTGGCCGTCGTTTCGCGGCGGCCCGTCCAACGCGGCGGTCGCAGACGCGGGCGGCTTCGGCGAGGAACCGACCGAGCGCTGGACCGTCGACCTCCCGACCGGCCCGGGAACGGCCGCGATCGCCGACGGCACGGCCTACCTCGCGGCCGGCTCGACGCTGTCCGCGATCGATCTCGCGAACGGCGACGAGCGCTGGACGATCTCCCTCGAGAGGGCCCGAACCGGATCGCCGGCCATCGCCGAGGACGCCGTGGTCTGTCCCGACGGCGAGGGGCTGCTCGTCGTCGACCGCGACGGTGACGGTCGGCGTCACGTTCCGTACGACGGTGAGACGACTGCGCGACTGACCGCACAACAACAGTCCGGACCGACGGTGCCGTCCTCGCCGACCGCGGTCGACGGCACGGCGTACGTTGGGACGCCGGCCGGCGACCTCGTCGCGATCGGGCTCGCGGACGGCGCGGTGACGTGGCGCTCGCCGGCGACGACCGGCTGGACGTCGCTGGCACGGCAGCGCCGGACGGCCGGCGGGGTCACCTCGCCGGCGGTCGCCGACGGCCGCGTCGTCGTCGGGACGGAAGCGGGCATCGCCGCGTTCGACGCCGCTGACGGCTCGAGCGAGTGGACCTACGACACCGAGCGTGCGGTCCGCTCGTCCCCAGCACTGGTCGACGGGACCGTCTACGTCGGGGGAGCGACGCCGGTCGCGCTGGCGGCCGAGGATGGCGCGGTCCAGTGGGGCGGCAAGGGAGCCGCGTCGCTGTCCCTGCGCGGGACTCGAGGGAGCGTCCGCCGACAGGAACTCCCACCGATGGCCCCCTCAGTGGCTGTCGGCGACGAACGCGTCGTGCGTCATGACTCCGACGAGCGACTGGTCGCGCTGGATCGGAGCGATGGGAGCGAGCGATGGAGAGCCCCGCTCGAGAGAGTCGAGTCGCTCTCGCGGCCGGCCGGCAGCACCGGGACGGTGCAGTACGCGTCGAGTTGGTCGTCGCCGGTCATCGCGGGCGATGCGGTCGTCGTCGGAACCACGGCGGGCGTCGTCGCCGCCTCGCTGGCCGACGGGTCGGGGCTGTGGCGGCTGTCGACCGACAGTCGCGTCGTCGCGTCGCCGGCGGTCGCCGACGGCGCGATCGTCGTCGGTGACGGGAGCGGGACGGTCCGCGCGCTCGAGGCCTAACTCTCGGCGTCGACCGCCGTCCGGACGACGCGGGCGAGCCCGAGCGTGGCGAGGAAGGTTCCGACGAGGACCAGCAGGACGAACAGGACGATGCCGAGCACGGACGCGCCGACCTCGGGGTGGGTCCGCAGCGGCGCAGTCAGCCGCGTCCCGAAGAAGATCACGAGCGCGCCCGCGGCGACGCGGATCGACGCGCGCCAGTAGGCACCGTACTCTTCCGGAGACAGTTCCATGCGCCGAGATGTGCGTCCGGGGGACAAAAGCGCTGGTACACCGGCGCGGCCGGCTCGCGCTCGAGGCGATGCGGTGCGGCGGGCCACGCGGCCGGCCGATCAGCGCATCCCGTCGGCGAGCTGTCCCGCGACTCGCGCGCCCGTTCGCCGGTCGATGCGACGGCGACCGAACACCGCGCGAGCGCTCTCCGCGGCTTCCTCGTCGATCTCGAACGCGAGGTCGGGGTAAGCCACGTCGGTCAGCACGAGCGGCTCCGGCGGGGCGGGTGCGATCCCCTCGTGGCCGGGCAGCGGCTCGGGCTCGAGGACGCGGTCGATCTTCTCGCGGGGGGCGTCGCCGGTCCCGACGGCGCGGGCGAGCGAGACGAGCCGACGGACGAGTTCGCGGGAAAAGCCGCCCGCGGCGACCGTGAGAACGAGGTAGTCGCCGTCCCGCTCGGCCGCGAGGGACAGCGAGCGCTCGGTGTTGTGATCGTCGGGCGTCAGATTGGAGACGTCGTGGGTACCGGACAGGGCCTCGCAGGCCGCGTGGAATCGGTCGTCGTCGACGGCCGGCGCGCCGCTCGTCTCGGCGGGTGGCGCGTACAGGTGATAGGTGTACTCCCGGTGGGTCGCGTGGTGGGTCGCGTGAAAGTCCGGGGGCGTGTCGGCCGCCGCCCACGCCCGAACGTCGGCCGGGAGCCGACCGTTCAACGCCCGCGGTTCGAGCCAGTCGGGGGCCTCGAGCGCGATCGTCTGGGCGAGCGCCGAGACGCCCGCGTCGGTGCGGCCGGCCGCGGCGTAGCCGGCTGGTTTGTCGGCGTCGCCCTCGAGGACCGCGAGTTCGCACAGCGCGTCGAAGATCGCGTCCTCGACGGTCGGCACGTCGGGCTGGGGCTGGCGCTGGTAGCCGTGATAGTCGGTCCCGTCGTAGGCGATCCGGAACGCGCGGCGAGCCATCAGGTCGACCCAGCGCGGCCAGGGTGTTATAACCGTCTCACTGTCGTCGCTCGAGGGCGGCGAGCGCGGCGATTCGATCGTCCGTCGGTGGATGGGTATCGAAGAGGGCCCGCTCGAGGCGGTAGAGCCGTTTGCGGAGCCGCCAGTACGACGGGTCGGTCTCGCCCTCGGGCCCGAGCATGATCTTCTCGGGTTCGGCCGGTTCGAGCGAGAGGATCGATAGCGAAGAGACGCTCGAGGCCTCCCGCAGGTCCCGGTCCGGCGTCTCGTCGATCTCCCGGTCGAGCCGCCGGAGCGCGCTCGCGAGGGCGGCGGGCGAACCGGTCGCTTCCGCGGCGGCCCGGTCGGCCGCCCGTTCCCGCGCCCTGGAGAACCGCGCCGTGATCGTTCTACCGACGACCCAAACGGCCGTCGACAGGAACCCCAGCGGGACGGTGACGACGGCCGCCCAGCCGGGATTCTCTATCCGCTCGAGCCGTGATCGCAGTCCGTCGGCGAGTACCACGGGAAGCGACGCGGCCGTCATCACCATCGCGTCGCGGTTGCCGACGTGGGCGAGTTCGTGTGCGATCACCGCCTCGAGTTGGTCGCCGTCGAGCGCGTCGATCGTTCCCAGCGAGAGCACCAGATGGACGGCGTCCGGTCGGAGGCCCACGGCCAGGGCCTCGGGTGCGTCGCGATCCGAGACGGCGATCGTCGGCGCTGGAACGCCGAGCTGGGCGGCGACCCGGGTCGCCGTCTCGTAGAGATCCGGTGCCGTCTCGCGATCCACCGGATGGGCGTCGGCGAGGCGCTCGATCATCTCGAGCTGTCTGTACTCGAGGTAGCCGATCGTCACGAGCGTCGCGACCGTCGTGCCAAACGCCACCCGTGCGGCGATCCCGACATCGAGCAACCGGAGGACGCCGTAAAAGACGGCCCACACGCCCGCGAGGAAGGCGACCGTCACGACGCCGAGACCGACGATTGCAGCGACCATTCGTATCCGGAGGGCAGTCAGCCCGGAGGGCATGGCCGTCGCTTCGGATCGACTCCCGAAATCGGTACCGAATCTACGGGCGGGAGACCGGCAGTCACGCGCGACCCGCCGACGTCAGAACTCGTTGACGTCGAACTCGTCGGTCTCGAGTTCCGAACCGTCGACGCGAACCGCGCCCTCCCGAATCTCGATGGTGACGCCCTCCGCAGGCTCGCCCGACCCGCCCCCGAGGAGTCGGGTCGTCGCCGACTCGAGTTCCTCGTTGACCGACCAGACGAACCGCAACACCGACTCGAGTTCGGTGCCGGCCTCGCGGATACCGCGCTGGGAAACGCCTTCGCTCGGGCTCTTCGCGCCCTCGGGGTGGAGGTACTGGATCGGGTGGTCGGTGGGGACCTCCCGGAGGTCGACGTCGAACGACCACAGGTAGGGCAGGGCCTGAACGGCGTAGCCTTGCGGTTTCGGCGCGCGGCGGCCGGCGGCGGTCAGGGCAACGTTGATCGCGGTCGACTCCGCGTCGGTGTCGAAGTAGACGCCGGGAGCGCCGGGGATGGAGAGTCGCATACTCGAGCGAGGGGGTCGACGACGGGTGAGTCCGTAGCCGGCAGTGCCAACCCCCTTTTGTACCGTCGGCCGTCGCGCTCCGGCTCAGTGGAAGGTATCGGCGAACTTGTCCCGACGGTTGATATCGAGTTCGCTGATGCTCGAGCCCTCGCGGCTCGCGGCGAAGCGGATCGCTTGCGCGACCTCCTCGGGTTCGCTGACCTCGCCTTCCTCGAACCGCTCGGCGAAGCTTTCGCCGTCGGCCGCCCCGAACTCCGAGCGGACCTCGGCGGGATTGACGATCGTGATACCGAGATCGTCGTCGCCGACCTGGGCCGCGAGGCTCTTGGCGAAGCCGCGGACCCACCACTTCGTCGCGGCGTAGACCGGGTTGGACGGGCGCGGGTGTCGGCCCGCGAAACTGGCGACGAAGACGAGATGGCCCGCGCGCTCACGGAGATGCGGAAGCGCCGCCCGCGACGCGTAGAAGACGCCGTCGACGTTGGTCTCTTGCATCGTCTCGTACTCGTCGGTCGTCATCGACTCGATGTCGCTGCCCCGAGCCAGCCCCACGTTGTTCACCAGCACGTCGATCCCGCCGAACTCGTCGACGGCGGTCTCGATGAGCGCGTCGACGGCGTCCGCCTCGCGGACGTCAGTCGGGACCGCGAGCGCGTCGACGCCGTAGTCGGCCTCGAGATCGGCCGCGAGGTCGGACAGTCGGTCCTCGCTCCGGGCCGCGAGGACGACGTTCGCGCCGCCGTCGGCGAGTTCGTGACAGGTCGCCGCGCCGATGCCGGAACTCGCACCGGTGACGATCGCCGTCTTCGACTCGAGTGGTGCTGCCATCGCCGGTGGATAGGGCCGCAGCGGTCGTAAAAACGAGGGTCGCGGAGTCCGGATCGGTGAGCCGACGGTACCCGGTTCGAAGCGCGGTCAGTACCCCTCGAGGTCGTACAGCTCGCCGTATTTGGACTCGACGTACTCGAGGAAGTAGTCGGCGGTCAGCCCCTCGCCGGTGGCCCGCTCGATGAGGTCGGGCGTGACGTATCGCTTCCCGTGCTGGTGGACGTTCTCGCGGAGCCAGCCGTTGAGGTCGTCGAACTCGCCCGCGCGGATGGCGTCGTCGAAGGGGCCGCGATCGGCCTCGGCGGCGGCGTATAGCTGGGCCGCAAGCACCGAGCCCAGCGAGTACGTCGAGAAGTAGCCGAAGTCACCGTGAGACCAGTGGATGTCCTGCAGACAGCCCGCCGCGTCCGTCTCCGGCCGGACGCCGAGGTACTCCTCGTACTTGTCGTTCCAGACCTGCGGGACCTCCGCGACCTCGAGGTCGCCCCGGATCAGATCCCGCTCGATCTCGAAGCGGATCACGATGTGGAGGTGGTAGGTGAGTTCGTCCGCCTCGACCCGAATGAGGTTGTCGTCGTGGACCTGATTGGCCGACTCGTAGGCCTCCTCGGGGGTCACGTCGGCGAGTTCGGGGAACCGCTCGCGGGCGATCGGCAGGAAGTGCTCCCAGAAGGGCCGCGAGCGGCCGACGTGGTTCTCCCAGAGCCGCGACTGGGACTCGTGGACCGAGAGGTCCCGGGCCTCGCCAAGCGGCGTGCCGTAGCCGTCGTCGGGCAGCCCCTGCGTGTAGTTGGCGTGGCCGAACTCGTGGATGGTCGAGGTGATCGAGCCCAGCAGATCGTCCTCCTCGAAGCGGGTCGTCACGCGGGCGTCGAACTGTGTTCCGGAGGAGAACGGATGGGGCGCGGTGTCGAGCCGCCCGCGGTCCCAGTCGTAGCCCAGCGAGTCCAGCACGTCCCGGGCGAGTGCCTCCTGATCGTCGTCGTCGAACTCCCCAGAAAAAGCGTCCGTCGTCAGCTCGGCGTCGCTGTTCTGGACGGCGTCGATCAGCGGGACGAGCGTCTCGCGAAGCCGCTCTAAGACGCGTTCGGCCGTCTCGAGGTCGATGTAGGGCTCGTAGTCCGCAAAGAGGACGGCGTAGGGGTCGGCGTCGGGATCGATGTGATTCGCGTACTCGCGTTTGAGATCGACCAGTTGCTCGAGGGTCGGCGCGAACTGCTCGAAGTCGTCTTCCTCCTTAGCCTGCTTCCACTTGGGGTGGGCGTTCGAGGCTGTCGCCGAAATCTCTTCGACGAGGTCCTGTGGGACGCTCGTCTCACGGTCGTACCGGCGGCGGATCTCGCGGACGACGGCGGACTGCTCGTCCTCGAGGTCCGTCCCTTCCAACTCCGCGAGCAAGTCACCGGTCTCGTCGGCGGTCAGGAGTTCGTGACTGAGCGAGGACAGCGTCGAGAGCTGCTGTGCTCGGGCCGGGGTGCCCTCGTCGGGCATCACGACCTCCTGGTCCCACCGCAGGATGCCGGCCGCGTTGCCGACGTTCGAAATCCGCTGTACTCGCTTCTCGAACTGCTCGTAGGTGTCGGCCTCGTCCGCGTCACTCTCGGCCTGATCAGTCGCCATGAACGTACCGTTTGCCCGGAATCGGTATCAACGTCGGGGTTCCGGACGGCACGAACCCCCGATGACGCACCCACCAACACGTGAGAGGGCCCGAGGTGTCGAGTCTCGAGACGGTCCGTACCCGGTATCGATGCCGTCGTCCGGCCTCGTACGCCGACATCTGCGAACTGATGCGAACGATGCGGAACGTGCAAGCAGCGAACTGTTCCGCCGACCAGACCTACGTCGAGCCACCATGGCTCTCGCAGCACCGATCGCGTCGGCCGTCGTGTTCGTCGTGAGTCTGCTGATCGGCGCTCTCGGTATCTACGCCGGGGCACGCGTCATCGTCGGCCGGGGCGATTACGACCACGCCATCGTCACCGCGTTGATCGGCGCGATCGTCTGGGCGATCGTCGGCTTCGTCGTCGGCTGGATCCCCCTCCTCGGCCCGCTGCTGGCGCTGATCGCCTATATCGGCGTCATCAACTGGCGGTATCCCGGCGACTGGACCGCCGCGGCGATGATCGGCCTCGTCGCCTGGGTCACCGTCCTGATCGTCCTCTACGCGCTGGCCGCGCTCGGGATCACCGGCTTCGCAGCGGTCGGGGTCCCGGGGCTCTGAGCCACGGGGGCACTGAGACCCACCCCGTCACGCTGCAGTCGGCCACGACTCCGCCACCCGCCGGTAGGTGTCCCGACACCGCTCGAGAACGTCGATCGAGACGCTCTCGTCGTCGGTGTGGGCCTCGCCGGGTTCGGAGGGGCCGTAGATCACACACTCGGTCCCGGCCTCGGCGAGCCAGCCCGCGTCCGTCGCGTGGGGCTTCGTCACGAGGGCGGGGTCGCCCGCCTGCGCGCCGTCGGCGGCCGCCAGCACCGCGTCGGCGAAGGCCCCGTCCTCGCAACGCATCGGTGGCAGGTCCTGATCGACGGTCCACTCGACCCCCTCGAGGTCGGCGACCCGCTCGAGGGCGGCGCGCTCGCCGGGGACTGTCCGCTCGTCGACGGTGAACGCACAGTGGGCGGGCACGACGTTCATCGCCGATCCGCCCTCGATCTCGGTGACGGTGAGCCGTCCCTCGAGGGTCTCGCCCGCGACGTCGACGGCGGGGACCTCGAGGTCACGGACGCGGTCGACGGCCGCGGTGGCCCGATAGATCGCGTTCTCGCCGGCGTCGGCCTCGCTGGCGTGAGCGGCGGCGCCGCGGGCGGTGATCGTACTCCCGCGGCGGCCCTTGTGGGCGACCGCCACGTCGGTGACGTCGGAGCCGGAGTAGTTCGTCGATCCCTCGCCGACCACGGCGTAGTCGGGGGCGAACCCGTCGTCGATCGCGTGTCGGGCACCGACGCCGCCGACCTCCTCGCCGACGAAGCTCGCGACGACGAGTTCCCCGGCCGGATCGGCATCGCGGAAGGCCAGCAGGGCTGCCGCGAGTGCCCCCTTCATGTCCGCCGTACCGCGGCCGTAGAGCCGGCCGCCGCGCTCCTCGACGACGTACTCGCTCGCGCCGTGGCCGTCCGCGCTCGCACCTGGATCCGTGTCAGCGACCTGCGACGCGGCCGGTTCGACGACGTCGTGGTGGCCCACCAGCGCCAGCGTCTCCTCGCCCGTTCCCTTCCGAGCGATCACGTTTCCGACCCCGTCTCGAGTCACGGTCGCGTCGGTTTCCGTACGGAGCCACTCCGCTATGAAGTCGCCGGCGGCGGTCGCGTCCTCGTGGCTCGGGATCGAGACGAGGTCGCGGGTCAGTTCGACGAGCGTCATGGCCGACCCGTCGACGGCGGCGCTGTTCAGTGCATCGGAACCGGCGGGGCCAGTCGGCTCCGTTAGTCCACCCGCTCGTAGACGGGCTGTGCCGGCTCGGCCTCCTCGTCGGTGAGCCGGGCGACCGACTGCCGGACCTCGCGCAGACTGGCAGTCTGTTGCTGGCTCGCCGCTGCGACCGATTCCGCGGCGCTGGCGACCTTGTCGGCCGACTGCGAGAGGTCCGCGAGCGTCTCGGCGGTCGTCTCGACCCCGTGGGCCTGCTGGTCGGCCGCGGTCGCGACGTCTTCCATTCCGGTGGCCGTCGATTCGGCCGCTTCGTGGATCTCCTCGAGCGAGTCGATCGTCTCCCGGACGCGATCGGTCCCGGTGTCGACGCGAGCGACGGTCTCCTCGGTCGTCGCGACCGTCGCGGCCGCGTCCTCGCGAACGGCTTCGACGGCAGCTTCGATCTCCGCGAGGTCGTCTTTCGTCTGCTCGGCGAACGATCGCACTTCCTCCGCGATGACGCCCATGGTCTCGCTGGCCTGATCGCCCGACCGGGAGGACTCGATCTTGGCGTTGGCCGCCAGCACCGTCGTTCGCTCGGCGAGGTCGTCGAGCCGGTCGACGATCTCGTCGATCTCCTCGGTGCGGGTCGCGAGCCCGTCGACCGCCTCGGAGACGCGGTCGGTCGCGTCCTCGATGGCCTCGAGTTCGTCTAACGCGTCGTCGGCCGCCTCGACGCCCTCGGCCGCGAGGCGCTCGGTCCGGTCGCTCTCGTCGCTGACCTCGTCGGCGACGCTGGCGACCTCCTCGACGGCGGCGCTGACCTCGTCGAGTTCGCGCGCGGCCTGGGTGATGCCAGTCGCCTGAGACTCCGTGTGGTCGCTGATCGCTTCGGCGCGTTTCGCGACGGCCTCGCTGGCGTCGTACAGCTCTCCGAGGGGCGTCTGAACGTCCGTTTCGACCTCCTCGGCGAGGCGCTTCCGGCGTTCGATCGACTCCTCGAGCCGCTGGGCGTAGGAGTCGACGTACGTGTCGGTCGCGACCTGCATATCGAGGTTGATGATCCGCAACAGCGAGAGGACGTCCATCATGCCCTCGTCGATGGCGTCCCTGACGGCCCGCTCGAACGACTCCTCGAGGCCGTCGTCGCCGTCCGAATCCTCGCCGCCCAGTCCGAGTGCGCCGACGAACCGGCCGAGGCCGCCCCCGTCCTGCTCGGCCTCGCGCTCGGCGGCCCACTCCTCGATGGCGTCGACCACCTGTTCTTGCACGCGCTCGTTCATCCGCGACAGGAGGAGATCGTAGTAGACGCCGTACTGCCCCACGTAGTGTTTCAGGGGCATGTCGAGCATCTCGTGGAGTTTGCCGATCCGGGTCCGATTCTCGAAGTACGACTGGTCGTAGTCGCCGGTCGCCAGCGAGACGAGATACGCCTGCTGGGTCTGTTTGAGCGCGTCTACCCCCTTCGGCGAGCGGTCGACGATCGCTCGAGTCTGCTCGTACTCGAAGACGTTCTCGTAGAAGTCGTCGGCGATCGTCTCCGAGTTGGCCTGCAAGAGCGGTTCGAGGTCGGCCAGCCGGCGCTCGTCGGCCTCGTCGAACCCGATGAACTCCTTGCGCCACTCGATTTCGTCTTCGTCGAGTCCGATTCGATCGATGAGATCATCAACGTCGAGAAAACCGTTGAGTCCGCCGCGGCCGAACGTCTCCTGGGGTTGCATGGCCGAAACGTGTTCGGTCGTTTCATTAAGTTCCGTGAGTGTTCCCGTCGGATAGGAATTGGACGCGGCGTCGGTAGACGGCGCGTGAGACGGGGCCGAACGGCACGGGTTCGCTGTGAACACCCTTATAGGCGTACGTCGACCAGTTTACGTATGAACGTCGTGCCGGACACGAGCGTGGTCATCGACGGCCGCGTCTCGGCGACTATCGAAGACGGGCAGTTCGAGGGAGCGACGATCTGCGTGCCCGAGGCGGTCGTCGCGGAACTCGAGGCGCAGGCAAACGACGGGATCGACAGCGGCTGGGACGGCCTCGAGGAACTCCAGCGGCTGGCCGAGCTGGCCGACGAGGGGGTCATCGACCT
Organism: Natrinema mahii; assembly: GCA_000690595.2. GTDB lineage: Archaea > Halobacteriota > Halobacteria > Halobacteriales > Natrialbaceae > Natrinema > Natrinema mahii. Next base: position 57,192 of record JHUT02000009.1, read on the forward strand.
CGAGTACGTCGGCGAGCGGCCCAACGCCATCGAACGGGGCCACGCCTCCGAGGGCGAGATCGACGCCCTCATTCGGGACCTCGCGGAGGAATTGGACGCGACGTTCGTCACCAGCGACGTCGTCCAAGCCGAGGTCGCACAGGCCAAAGGGCTCGACGTCGAACACGTCTCGCCCGAGGTCCGGGAGGTCGGGACGCTCGCCGTCGAGGAGTTCTTCGACGAGCAGACGATGAGCGTCCACCTCAAGACCGACACCGTGCCCAAAGCCAAACGCGGCGAACTCGGCGCGATGGTCTACGAGCCGATCGCCGACGAACCCACGGACGAGGCAACGATGGACGAGTACGCCCGCGAGGTCGTCGAGGGTGCCAAGGAGTCCCCGGACGGCTTCATCGAACTCTCGGAGCCGGGGATGAACATCGTCCAGTTCCGAGACTACCGGATCGCGATCGGTCGGCCGCCCTTCTCCGACGGCATCGAGATTACCGCCGTCCGACCGATCGCCCAGACCGACATCGAGGACTACGAACACGCCGACGAGCTGAAAGAACGACTGCTCGAGCGCCAGCGCGGCGTCCTGATTTCGGGGGCCCCCGGTGCCGGGAAGTCGACGTTCGCGCAGGCGGTCGCCCGCTACATCGCGGATCACGACTACTCGGTCAAGACCATGGAGAAACCGCGGGACCTGCAGGTCGGGCCCGACATCACCCAGTACACGGAACTGGGCGGCGAGATGGCAAAGACCGCCGACGCCCTGCTGATGGTCCGACCGGACTACACGATCTACGACGAGGTCCGCAAGACCGACGACTTCGAGGTCTTCGCGGACATGCGCCTGGCCGGCGTCGGCATGCTCGGCGTCGTCCACGCGACGCGGCCGATCGACGCCCTCCAGCGACTGGTCGGCCGGGTCGAACTCGGGATGATTCCACAGGTCGTCGACACCGTCGTCTACATCGAAGCCGGCGAGGTCAACACCGTCTACGACGTGAAGACGGAGGTCAAGGTCCCCGCAGGCCTCACCGAGGAGGACCTCGCTCGCCCCGTGATTCAGGTCACGAACTTCCAGACCGGCGAGCCCGAGTACGAGATCTACACCTTCAACCGCCAGGTCGTCACCGTCCCGCTCAACGACGAGGACGGCGGCCCCGGCACCGAGTCCGGCGTCGACCGCATCGCCAAACAGGAGATCGAACGGGAGATCCGCTCGATCGCGCGGGGCTACGTCGACGTCGAACTCAAGAGTCAGGACAAAGCCGTCGTCTACGTCGAGGAAGACGACATCTCGAGCGTCATCGGCAAGGGCGGCGGTCGGATCACCGACGTCGAGAACCGGCTGGGAATCGACATCGACGTCCGGACCCACGACGAGAACCCCAACTACGGCGCTGGCGGCGGTGGCGGCAGTGCCAGCGCGAACGGCGGAGGCGGCAGCTCACAGGCCGGCCAGATGGTCCAGCCTGAGATCACCTCCCGGCACATCGTCATCCCGGTCGACGGCAACCACGGCGAGACCGTCGAGATTCAGGCCGGCGGTGAGTACCTCTTTACCGCGACGGTGAGCCGCGGCGGCGAGATTCAGGTTTCGCGGGGCAGTGCGATCGCGGAGGAACTCGAGCGAGCGATCGATCGAAAGGATCCAGTGACGGTCGTGCCCTCGTAGGGAACCGACCGTGAATGAGCGGAGCGAGTGAGCGGCTCTTTTTTGATGGAGATTTTTTGCGCGAGCGGTCGCCCCCGGCGACCCGAGCGGAAAAAAGGTCCGTGTGCGAGATTCAGGTCTCGAGAGGGAGCGGGATCGCCGAGGAACTCGAGCGAGCGATCGACCGGAAGGATCCAGTGACGGTCGTGCCCTCGTAAGCAACGGTACCGCGAGCAGTGCGCGGTTCGGAGCGAACGCGGTGAGCGAGAACCGCGGGAATGCGAACGGGCATCAGCTCGTGAGCGGCTTTTTGGTCCAGATGTTTCCTCGAGGGGCGATCGGCGTCTCGACTCAGGGCGACCAGATCCTCGCTTCCCGATCGAGCAGCGTGACCACGACGACGTGGGGAAGCGTCAGCACGGCGATCGCGACCAGATAGACCGCGAGGACGTCGGGGACGGTCGCGGGCGTCCGGGGGACGACGAGCCAGATACCGACGAGGACGCCCAGCGCGGCGACGGTCAGCGGCGCCGCGTCCCTGGCGAAGCGCCGGAACGCGGTCCGGGTCGCTCCGCGCTCGAGGGCCGCACTGGCGACGGGATCGACGAGCATCGTTCTGAGGACGTGTCGGAGCGAGTGCCAGAAACAGAAATAGAGGCCGATGGCGAGGATCGGCGGGACGGTGGCGAAGAAGCCGACGAGGCCGATCGTCTCCGCGGCGTCGACGAGCCACGGCCACCGCTCGCCGGGGCTCGTTCGGCCGAGTCCGAGGAGAAGGGAGAGTGCAATCAGGGTCCCGAACCCGACCGCCACGGCCGCCCGAACCGCCGGTTCGAAGAGGGGCTCGAGCGCGGTCGCCGCGTCGGGATCGAACAGCCCGACGATCGTCTCGGCGACGAACGCGTACTGCGCCGGAAAGGCGACCAGCGGGACGAGCATCGGCAGACCGCCCCTGACGAGGAGGACGAGCAGCCGACTGGCCCGCGTCTCGAGGTGGTCGGCACCGAGGAACGCGAGGAGCGCATAGACGTCACCCTGCCCCCAGTGGACGAGCGTGACGAGGATGAACAGGACGAACGCGGCGACGGGCGCGAGGACCCAGACGAGGGCGTAGGCGGACCCGAGAAGCAGGTAGAGGGCGCCGACGAACGCGAGCGATCGCGGCGTTACCGGGTCGTCTCGGGCCCGCGGTACCACGAGATGGTCGACGGCGCCGTGGGGGAGGCCGAGAACGAGGACGCTGAGCGCCAGCGGCACGTACTGGTAGACAAGCGGCGGCGATCCGAACGCGATCGTCGCGACGGCAGCGACGGCGAGCGGCGAGCCGAAGCCAACGGCCAGCCGAGCGGCTCGCGATCGGCTCTCGGCGCTCGCTCGCAGATCGGCGCGCCGATCGATCGTGTCACCGGTCATCGAAACTCGTCGGAAGCCGCGGCGATGCGCTCGTCCACGCCGAAACGTCGCCGATTCGATCGAGGAGCCAGACGTACATGGTGATCCCCTGGACGACGAAGAGATTGGTCACGAGGAAGAACAGCGCCTCTTCGATCGGGAGTCCGAAGAGTGCGTACCCGGTGGTGTGCGCATCGGAGATGACCCAGACGCCGAGTTCGATCGCGATCCGGTCGACGAGCCAGAGGTACAGCGTCGGGACGGCGATCGCGACCAGCAGCGGCCGGCGGACGGTCCACAGGTACGTCGACCCGAACCCCCACTGAAGAGCGAGGACTGGCCCGGCCCAGAGGAGCAGCCAGCCCAGATAGTACGTCGCGGTGTTGTCGAGAAGTACCCAGCCGACGACGGCGATCGCCAGTCCGCTGGCGACGCCGAGCAGCCGGTGTGTACGGGGAATCGCCAGCGGCCGATCGGCGCTCGGCCTCACATGAAACAGCCAGAGCGCGGTCAGTATCGGCTGGAGGACGAAAAAGAGGTACTCCTCGATCGGCGTGTACCAGACGGTCGCGAGGACGGCACCGTCTCCGTACCACCAGACGCCGACGGGGATGAGGCGGTTCGTAAAGGGCGTCGTGTAGACGACCGCGAGGACGATCATGATGCCGAGTCCCGAGAGGGGGCGGACCCCCCACCAGGCACGGTCGCGCCGGATCGCAAGCCATCCCAGAATCAGGATCGGCGGCAGCAAGAACGCGAGATGGATTCCGACGTAGGTGAACTGGGCGGTCATGGGTAGGTCGACGTTCGTCGTCGGCGCGACGGCGGTAACCGGAGCCTCCGTGAACGGGGGTACGAGCGGGAGCCCAATAGTGCCGAGTCCATACTGGTTAGGGACGTGGGGATCGGTTCGATCAGTCGTCGCCCGGGTCGAGTCCGGACATGCTGGTGCCATAGTCCGTCCCGCTGGTGATCGCGTCGGGTTCGTCGACGATGTAGAGCATGGCGACGAAGGTCACGACGTACTTCGTGATCACGTCGAGGATGCTGTACCCCCAAGAGGTGATGGTAACGTCCAGCACGGCGAATCCTTCGACGCCGAGCGCCCAGAGGATCGGATAGCCGAACCAGCCGACGACGGTAAGGAGTTTCAGCGTCCGGAACAGATCGGCCGTCCCCGTCGCCGACGCCTCAGCGGTCCAGTCGACGAGGATGATGTAGACGATCACGAGGAAAAAGATCGATGACAGGACAAACCACCACCAGCGAAGCACCAGCGAGGACGTGGTCAACGCGGCGGCCAGACCGGTGACACACATCGCGATCGTGAACGCACAGGCCGTGAGGATCTTCGTCCAGTTCGACCCGGCGATCATCCCGAGCGCGATCAGAATGAACGGGGTCGAGAACGTCCACGTGAGGTATCGACCCCACATCGTCAGAACGCCGTCCTGACCGGCCGTCGTCGCACCCGCGGCCGGGTGACCCGGTGGCATCTCGACGACGCTCAGCGTCAGCCCCGACGTGAGCCCGGTGTAACTCGAGATCGAAACGATCGAGATCAGCAACAGCGCCGTCGCGATCGCCTTCGAACGGGGGTCCGTCAGGCGCCGTCCGAGGGAGGCGATCGCGAGGATGGTGATCCCCGCGAGCGCGATGTTGAGGACGAACGACAGCGCGAGCAAGGTGTTGTCACCACCGAAGACGTACTCGAATAGTTCCCGATCCGCCGCGGCGTTTTGCAGGACGGCGTGCTGGGCGCGAAAACCGAGGTCGTGGACTGACTGCATGGACGGGGATCACTTCACTGGCGCGACACATAAACGAGTGTCCGTCTCGAGCGGGACACTCACGAGCAGTGACTGAAAGGCGGGCTGGACGCCGCTCTCACGTCGGTTCGGGTGCCGACAGTCGGTACTCACGTTCGAACCGACAACGGAAATCGGTCGCGGGTCGGCTGCGAGACGAGCGTCGCGAAGCCGACTGCGGAAGTCGACGTGCGATCTCAGGCCGGCGCAGCCGTCGGCGTCGTGACTCGCTCGAGGACGGCGCGGCTCCGGAGCAGGACCACGCCGAATCCGACCTTCGCCGAGAGATCGAGTACCATGAACGCGGCGGTTTCCCAGTACAGCGGGAGGATGCCGAACGTCCCCTCCGTGCCGAGGATCCAGACCACCGGGTAGAGGAACCACAGCACGATAACCAGGTTGCGGAGTCGCCCGAACAGCGATGCGACCTCCGGGGACTGACTGCGTGCGTTCTCGGAGAGGGTCCCGACGAGGACGTACAGCAGGGCGAGCAGAGCGCCGGTGCTGATCGCCCACCAGGCGATCCGGGTGCCCGTGGTGGACGCGAACGCCGCGATCATACCGGTCCCGATCATGAAGACGTCGAGTCCGATCAGCGTCGCGGTCGTGTTTCGGTTCGCCCCGGCCAGCAGCGAGAGGTCGAGTAGCAACAGCGGCGTCGTGAACAGCCAGTCGGCGTAGCGCGCCCAGTAGATCGTGAGCGCCTCGTCGCCGACCACGACTTCGGTGACGCCGAAGCCGGTCGCCATCGCGAAGTACATCGCAGCGGCGATGGTCGTAATGAAGATCGTGATGATGTAGAACTCCTGCATCTTTCGGTCGCGAACGCCGCGTCCGCGCCCGACGAAATACAGGGTTCCGAGGGTCATTCCGATCGTGCCGATCCACAGCCAAATGGATTCTGGGCCAACTGTTGCGGCCATGGTAGTTGCTATGAAGGGGCAATATATACGACTTGAGCCTAACGAAAATAACACTCATTGTAGCGTGTATGTCCAGAAATATGACGTTGCGAGTGAAATCGCAGCGTATTTCGGGGCGTTCTGTGTTCAGTCGCATGACCCGATCGCGAAACGCCCTCCACAACAGATGACTTCGACTGATCCGAACGATCCGATCGCGGACGCACTCCTCGGCGAATCGACGTACGAACGGCTCAGAGTAGAGCGGTACGCGCTGATCAAGCGCCGCATTCCCCAAAAGCTCGTCTACCAGAGCGGCCTGCTGTTTGCGCTCGCGCTCGTCGTTCCGATCGTCGCCACCTATCCGTCGGCGGTGCAAGCGGCGTTTCCGGGCGGCGATCCACTGTGGTCGTCGCCGCTGGTCCTCTGGGTCGGAGTCTACGCCGGCGGCATTGAACTGGGGACCGCAACCTGTCTCGTCGCGGTAGCGATCGCGCGTCGGCGATACGAACCCTCCCTCTCGGAGTCGCAGGTACACGCGCTGCTGAACGTCGAGGACGTCGCGTCGATGTTCGGCCTGGCGACCGGCGGCTTCGCGATTCTGATCACTGTCGGGTTCTTCCTGCTCGGCCACGCCGGCGTCGAGACCGTCAGCGCCGTCGTCGAATCCGCGCCGCGAAACCCCTACGGACGGACCGGCGTCCCGATACCCGTGACCGCCGTCGGTGCCGCGGCGGCGATCAGTTCCGGCATCGTCTACGCCGTCGGCAGATACCTCGCTCGAGTGTGAGCGACGATCCGGCAAACGCCTCTCGCGGATCGCCGCGGCAAATTCGAGCGGTCGAGAGAGTGTGGTGACGATCGAGCCCGCCGACGGGAAGGCCGCAAACGTACGGAAGAACGGATTTTGCGCCACGAATATGGACATGTGGTCAATGAAATTCGCTGATCCTATATCGTGTGCATCCGTTACACGGATAGAACAACTAGGTGTTTAAGGAGTAGCCTCATATACGAGACGAACATCCAGATGTCACATGAAGAACGGAGTGATTCCAACGTATGAGTGTAGATAGGACGACGTTCGTTTTCTCGGACGCAGAGCGGACGAACGGAGGGTTCGTCACGGATCGCCGCTCGCTCGAGGCGATGCGAGAGCGGATCGTGGCCGACATCGAGACGAGAGTCGCCGACGCGGATGCAAGCGGCGTCGTCGTGGCGATGAGCGGCGGGATCGATTCGACGCTGACGACGGCGCTGGCGGTCGAAGCCGTCGGGGCCGAGAACGTCCTCGGACTGGGGCTGCCCTGTCACAAGACCGAAGCGACCGACGTCAGCGACGCCCGTACCCTCGCGGACGGGATGGGAATCGAGTTCGAGGAGATCCAGCTGCGGCCGCTGCTCGAGGCCTTCGAGGGAACGGTCGCGAGCGCCCTCGAGACCGACGACGAGGGGGACGACGACCGGCCCTACGACATCGGCAACGCCGTCGCACGGTTGCGGATGGTCACCGCTTACTACGCCGCGAACTGCCAGTCGCGGCTCGTGATCGGGACCGCGAACCGCTCGGAGCGGCTGCTGGGCTATTTCACCAAGTACGGCGACGGCGCGGCCGACGCCTATCCGCTGGGCGACTGCTACAAGACGGAGGTTCGTGCGCTCGCGAAACATCTCGGGCTCCCTCGCCGGATCGTCAGCAAGGAGCCGACGGCGGGCTTTTGGGCCACCCAGACCGACGCCGGCGAACTCGGCGCGAGCTACGACGTCATCGATCCCCTGCTCGCCCGGCTGGTCGACGAGGGCCGCCCGCTCGAGGAAGCGACCGAGGGGCTGCGGATCGACCGCGAGACCGCGACCGACATCGCGTCGCTGTACGCCACGAACGATCACAAGCGGACGACACCGCCGACGCCGGGGTTCGCCGGTCGCGGTGACGACCGCTCGGCTGGGTGATCGCGCTCGAGGACCGGTGCACTCCGATGTGGGTCAGCGCTCGTCGTCGGCGCCGTAGAGGTCCGGGTTCCGCCACCAGAACAGCCCCCACGAGAGCAGGAAGCCGGCGGCCATCGCGAGGACATCGAGCAGGAACGGCGGCAGCCCCCGATCGACCAGCGCCACGAGCGCGATCGCCGACCCGATCGCGGCCCCCGCGACGACATAGAGGGCGTCGCCGACGATCCGCGCCCGCGAGTGTCGCCAGTAGCCCTGCCGATCCTCGTCGTACCAGACGCCGACGTAGATCAACACCGGCGACATGGTCGTGATGACCGTGATCGATCGGTACGCCTCGGGAAAGACGGTCGGGACCAACACGACGAGATTGAGCAGGTTGGCGACCAGCGCCGCGAGAAACAGGCCGATCAACAGCCAGCCCCAGCGTGGGAGCCGCTCTTTGTCCATACGGGGGACGGTCACGGCTGAAAAATAAGACTGCCGTTTGACCGATTACTCCGCGCAGCAGGCGTCCTTTTTCGGGGACTCCTCGACGCCGTTGCCGTCGGCGGCGACCGGTTCCTCGAGCCGATAGAGGCTCTGTCGGGCGTCAGCGAAGTAGATGTCCTCGTCGACGATCCCGATCTCCTCGAGTCGCTCGAGCGCGTACCGTACCGTCCGGGCCGAGAGCATCGATTCCTCGACGATCTGTTTCTGCGTCAGCGGCCCGTCGTACTCGAGAACCTTGAAGACGAGTTTCGCGCTCGGTGGCAAGTCTTCGATCTCCTCCCCGTCGGTCTCTGCCATATTACGATTCGAAAGGCCCCAGCAGTATAAAAGTTGAGCCTTACCCCGGGCCGAACCACGATAGGTTTCTATATATATCGCCGAGTAAAGTGCCTCGTGAGTCGCTCCAGCGGATGATACTCGTATCGTCGCCGCTCGATCGAAACGCGTCAAAAAAGACGGTAATCGACAGTGAGTGAACTTATCCCTCGCCGATCATCCGGTCTTCGTCGGCCCACTCCTGCTGACGGAGTTCGTACTTCTGGGTCTTGCCGGTCGCGGTCTTGGGGAGTTCCTTGACGTACTCGATCCGCCGGACGACCTTGTAGCTCGCGAGTTGCTCGCGGGTGAACTCGGTCAGTTCCTCGGCCGACACGGGCGGATCGGTCGGGTCGTCGTTCGACGGGACGACGAAGGCTTTGGGCGTCTCGCCCCACTCGTCGCTCGGTGCCGGGATCACCGCCGCGTCCGCGACCGCCTCGTGATCGAACAGCGTGTCCTCGAGTTCGATGCTCGAGATGTTCTCCCCGCCGGAGATGATGATATCCTTCTTCCGATCGCGAAGCGCGATCATGCCGTTCTCGTCGATCGTCGCGAGGTCGCCGGTGTGGTAGTAGCCCTCGACGCGATCGTTGAAGGCTTCCTCGGTGGCTTCGGGCTTGTTCCAGTAGCGGTCCATGATCTGGTTGCCCCGGACGACGACCTCGCCCAGCGTCTGATCGTCGCGGGGGACGTCGTTGCCGTCCTCGTCGACGACGCGGACGTCGGTGCCGAGTACGCCCATGCCCTGCCGTTTCTTGATCTCGAAGCGGTTCTCGTCGTCGATCAGCCGCTTCGCGTCGGAGATGGTGATCAGCGGTCCGGTCTCAGTCGCCCCGTAGAGGTGCTTGAGATACCAGTCGAACCGGTCCTCGACGGCACGGATCGTCGCTTCCGGCGGCGCCGACCCCGCGGTCGTGACCCGGACCCGATTCGCCCCCGACATCTCGGGTTCGTCTTCGGCCTCGTAGTAATCGATCAACTGATTGAGGACTGCCGGGGCCGCACAGAGCAGGGAGACGTCCTCCTCGCGGATCGACGACACGACATCGTCGGCGTTGACCCCGCGCGTACAGACGTGGGTCGCGCCCATCCCGGTCACCGCGTAGATGTGTCCCCACCCGTTGACGTGGAACATCGGCAGCGTCCACAGGTAGGTGTCGTCGTCGGTGATCTCGTGGTAGATCGACATCAGGTAGGCGTGGATCGTCTCCGTTCGGTGGGTGCGACAGACCCCCTTCGGATCACCCGTCGTCCCCGACGTGTAGTTGATCGTGATGACCTCGTCTTCGCTCATCTCGGGGCGGTCATACTCCGGGTCCGCGTCCTCGAGGACGGCGTCGAAGCTCTCCCAGTCGCCAGCGACGGCGTCCGCGTCGTTCGTGATGAACGTCTCGGTCGGCACGTCGTCGCGGACCGCCTCGATCTTCTCGGCGTACTCGTAGTCGGCGTAGATAGCGTCGACCCCCGCGTCCGAGAGGATGTACTCGTAGTCGGCGGGCTCGAGTCGGTAGTTCAGCGGCGTATGCACGGCTCCGATCCCCATCGCTCCGTGGGCCGCCTCGAGATGGTAGCGGGTGTTTGGGTCCAGCACGGCCACGCGGTCGCCCTTCTCGATCCCCCGGTCCTGCAACGCCGCCGCAAAGCGGTCGACCCGCTCGCCGAACTCGGCGTAGGTGAACCGTTCGCCGTCGGTCCCGACGATTGCCTCCTCGTCCCCGTAGTGGGAACGGGCCTGGTCGAGAAAGTCCGTGACAATGAGTGGCGTCTCCATACGAACGAAAATTTTGCAGAACGGTCATATATGGATTTCGTTTATGATCAATAAGTAGGGATTCGGTTCTGATACAGAACAGGTAGCAAAACCGATCAGTTCGGTCCGTGAGTACCCGACGATCGGCCCGACGCGACGGCGAGGCGATCGCGGCGGCGAAGTCACGGCGAACCCGTGGGACTCTCAGAGCTGTTCCCAGACCTCTTCGTCGTCCTCGAACCCGTCCGGGTCGTCGGGTGCGGCGAACTCGTTGCTCGTGTCGAGGTCCGAGACGTCCGTGGTGGGGAGTTCACCGTCATCGTCGACGACGGGCGTCCCCTCGTCGAGATCCATCTCCGGCCACGCGGTTTCCTCCCAGAGCCCGCGGTCGCTGTAGTAGTAGACGACGCCGTCGTTGACGACCGCGAACAGTCCGCGCTGGGTGTCGTGGACGACGCGCTCGTTGGTGTCGATCGCGACGTCGACGACGTCCTCGAGCGTATCGAGCGAGACGTGGTAGTCGCCGATCCACATCGGGATCGATCCCCGCGAGATCCACTCGGCGTATCGCTGTTCGTGGAGCGCCCGGCGAGCGGCTTCGATATCGCCCGGCGAGCGGCGCACGACCAGTGCCGCGCCGGCGAGCGACAGCGTTCCCAGCACTGACAGGCCGCCGATCAGCGCCGGACTTCTGGACGTGGTCGTCCGGTCGGTCCCGCTGCGGTAGCGGTGTGGTGTCGACTCCGATAACTCGCCCTCGAGCCAGTAGGCCTCGTCGGTGATCTCCATCGGCGCGGTGGTCGTGAGCGTCCCCTGATGGGTGCCGGTGTCGTACTCGGTGTGAAGCACCACGGCCAGTTCGACCGTCCCGATCCCGCCGAGTTCGCGCTCGAGTTGCCGCTGTTGTCGGCGGTAGGAGTCGACGTCGATCGTCGCGTTCGACGTGGCGACGCCGTTCTCGACGGCCGGCGACTCGCGCAGTACCGTCGTGGTGTCGTTCCAGAAGGGGGACCCGTCGCGGGTCGCCTGAAAACGCATCGAAACCTCGTGGGTCACGTCCCCGTCTTCGACGGGCGTCCCGCCGGTCTCGTTTCGCAACCGCGTTTCGGCCTCGACCGTCAGCTCCGGCGTCGCGTTCAGCAGGTAGACGGAACTGTCCGAGAGCCGCTGGCCCTCCGGCCAGAGCGTGCCGCTTTCGGTGACGACGGCACTGGTACTTCCCTCGGTCGTCACGCGTTCCTCGGTGTACTGCGGAGCCGTCGTCGTTTCCGGGTTGGCGACCGCCCACCCCGTCGCGGCGATCGACAGCACGCCGATCGCGATCAGTGCGATCACGATGGTCCGACCGCGCTTGGCCAACAGCAACTCGAGACGCGGGTTATCGCTCATCCCTGTCCCCCCGGTGTCCCGACCCCTCACCCCTCGGCTCCGGACGAGCCGATCGGGGCCGAACTAGTTGGGATTCGGGACAATACATGTCTAAGTGAAAGAAACAGACCACTATAAGGGTAGTGGCTTTTCCGTGGTATTTGCGACAACGGAACGTTATTTCCGATCACGGAACCAGCGCCGGGCGCGGCGCTTGAGGCGAGTCGACAGCGGGACGTGACTCCCCGCGGACCGGACCCGGATGTCGCCGCTGCCGAACAGCAGGAGGACGACCGCGACCGCGATCCCGACGATGACGGCGTTGACCGCCCCGATGGCAGCAAGCGGGTGGACGCCGTGGAGCCAGAGCAGAACCGACGGTGGCAACACGGCGAGATACCGGTACTCGCCGAGATGGCGCGTGTACTCGCCGGTCTGCTCAGGAGCCGACAGCGTCACCGTCGCCTCCCCGCTGTCGCGAATCCCGATCGTCTGGGACCGCGGCTCGACGCCGATCCCGCCGCTCTCGGGCTCGTGGGCGACCACGATCGGCAGATAGCCAGCGTTGTCGACTGTCCGTGTCAGTTCCGCCGTTTCGCCGGGCGCGACGATCTGGGGATCGTCGGTAGGCGACTCGGAACTGATGAGGCCGTACTCGGTGGTGCCCGACGGGACGACCATCGCCGCGGTCGCGAAGGTCACGAACACGAGCAAGACGAGCCCCAGCGCCGTCCAGAACGCGATCACGTTCTCCCGCGAACGGGACCGACTCGTCTCGCGGCGACCCGGCCCGAGTCGCTCGAGGAGGGTCCCGAACCCGAGCATCGCGACCCCGACCCCGACCAGCAAGGCACCGAGCCCGTTCGAGGAGCCGCTGGTCACGCCGAACACCGACGTGACCGTCTCGACGCTTCCCTGCGCAACGCTTTGGAACCCCATGATCGCGGTGCCCAGATGCGGGATCGTCACGACCGCGCCGTTTATCTGCAGGGCCTCGGCGACGATCTGTCCCTCCGTGACGTGGGGTTCGCCGCCGTCCTGATCGGTAAAGGGGTTGGCGTCCCCTTTCGTGACGTACCCCTCTTCGGTCTCGTCGACGACGCGGTGGGTCGTCAGCCCGCCGCCGTTGAGATCCCGCGCCTGAAAGACCACCACGTCCCCCTCCTCGACCGGGCCAGTCGCGACGCTGGGTACGGCGACGAAGCCGTCGCCGGCGTCGATTTCCGGCTCCATGCTGCCGGTCGCGACGTAGCCGAGCAGAATCGGCTGGCCCAGCAGCTGGCCGACCACCAGCAAGATTACGACCAGCGCGAGGAGTGCGCCGAGTCCCCGCGAGACGAGCGTCGCGTTTGTCATCAGTGAGTGTCCGTCATCGCCAACAGACGGTTCGCGTTTACTATGTGTCCGCCGAAGTATAAATCTCGCGAGAGCAGTTCGACGGGTCTCGCGGCGACTCGAGCCCGGGACCTACCGGACGAACGACCAGCTCGAGCCCGGGACCTACCGGACGAACGACCAGCGCCGGTTCGCGGCGACCGCCAGAAACAGCAATCCGGCCGTCGCCGGCGGCGCGAGCGCCGCCGTCGTCATCGGCGACAGCTCGCGGTTCCGGATATCGAACCCGGCACGCTCCTCGACCGTCACCGTCCCCGCGTCGACACCGCTGACCGCGATTTCGTAGGTGCCCGGCTCGTCGAACGACCGCTGGAACGTCACCGTTCGCTCGCCGCCGGCCGGGATCGAGACGGTTCTGGTATCGACCACGATCCCGTCGACCGACAACTCGAGCGTGCGCTCGAGCGACCCATCGGACGGGTTCCGGACCGTCGTCTGTACGTCCGTTGTCTCCCCGGCGGTGATTGTGGTATCGGCAACGGCGGCGCTCGAGACCTCGACTTGCGGCCCCGCGACGGTCACCGACTGCTGCCCGATCCCCTCGATGCCGACCTCGTACGTGCCGGGCCACTCCATCCGGCGCTCGAAGCTGACCGTCTGTTTTTCGCCCGGCGAGAGCGTGACCATCCGCTGGTCGACGACGGTCCCATCGACCGTCAGCCGGGCCGTCTCAGTGCCCCACCCGTCGCCGTCGTTTCGGTAGGTCGCGTTGACCGTGACCGTCTCGCCCGCCTCGACGGTCGTCGACGAGACGGACAGGCTCGAGCCGTCGATATTGGACTCGGTTTCGTCGCTCGTCTCGGTTTCGTCGTATTCGACGACGACGGTGAATGTCTCGGTGGTCGATTCGACAGCGTGGGTATCGACAGTAACATCGACGGTCTGTGAGTCGCCCGGCGACAGATCGAGCCGTGACTCCGGGGATACCTCGTTCCCATCCGCGTAGAAACGCACTCCGTCGACGTCGTGATCGATCCAGATGCCCGTGATATCGTCGGCATCCGCACCGACTGTGATCGTGAACACGTCGGCAAACCTCGCCTCCGTATTATCGATGACACTGAGATCGAGTTCGAGTTTCCCGTCCTCGATCGTCGCGTATCGGGCGTTCGTGGGCTCGAGGACGACGTCGTCGCTCGTCGGGTCCTCACCGATCGTCATCGCCGCAGTTGGCACAACGAGCGTGAGGAGAAAACAAGCGGCGGCGGCAGCGAACAGAGTCCTGCTTGATACCATGTAATTGGTGAGTCACGGGTCGAACGTCGAATACGCCCCCGTATCGAGTTCAGCCGCTGAGTTAGGGCGATTCCTCGATGGTGATGACCAGAGTTCCTGTACTGGTCTCTCCGTCAGTGGTGACATCGACGTCGACGTCTTCACTGCTGTTGGAATCGACCGTGAAATCCCCGTTGTCGACCCACTGGAAATCAACGTTCGGCGACGGGTCGCCACTCGAGTCTTCAACTGTGAACGAGACATCGAAATCTTGGGAAGTGTTGCCCTCCTCGTTCACGACGGTAATCAGCCCATCGTACCCGACGGTCGAGTTCGGTGGGAGTCCGTTGTCGGTCGGACCGAAGACGATCGTGACGTCATTTTGCATCAGACTGACATCGTTTGGGTCGGGCGTATAGTTGTTGTAGTCCCCTTCTGAGGTATCCGATGTCGGGAATAGAGCCGTGGCATCGGTACCGGACCCATCATCGACTGCCAGCGTATCGGTAGTGCCGACATCGTTGAGAATGATGTCGACGAACTCCTCAGCGATCGCGGTATCGGTAACGACGTTGACTTCGAGTTCACGGTTTGCATCCGCTGTACTGAAGGCGCCCGAACCGAGCGCCGCCCCACCGCTAGCAACGACCGTTCCCAAGCCGAGGAGGAGGTTACGTCGGTTCATTGTTGTTCTGCACGAATCGTGACATCAGTGGTTTGACCGTCCGAACCAGCCCCGTTGGAATTATCGCGCGTGTCGATGATAGCGCCCATTTTCGCAGTGTCACCATCTGACAGGTCTTGTGTTGACTTGGACCCTTCTGTTCCCCAGTAGAGAGTAACTTTGGCGACAGCGTTCTGGGAGTCAGATCCATCGCCGAATTCTATCTCGGTAGTAGATGTTAAACTATCACTCCCATCATCGAAGCCGACCGTAATACCGTTCCCATCCGCTGCGTTGTTAGTTGCCTCAACAACACCTTCGACAACGGTCCTGGCATCTTCGTTAAACCCGTTGTCTCCCGCACCGAGATCGATCGTCAGCGTATCCGAACTGTCGTCTTCGACGTACTCGCCATCGCCGTTCAGCGTGAGGAAAGCACTCCCGTCTCCTGCCGTATTGACAGTCACCTCACGATCGGCTTCCACGCTACTGAACGCACCCGTCCCGAGCGCAGCCCCACCGCCAGCGACAATCGTACCCAATCCGACCAGCACGTTGCGTCGATTCATTTTCATGATTATGGTCTCCGTACTACGCCCGGTCCCCACCTCGGGTACCGGAACGCAGTTCCTACTCGTAGTCACAAACGCCACCCACTTTGTATTGAGTGGCCAGAACGGGCACAAGACCAGCCATACGATCGTTCAAGACTGTCTTGAACGTAGTTAGTAGCCACTCGAGGCACACGAGAGCGATCGGGAAGAGGTTGTAACATACTCGTGAGATTGTAGGTTCCCAACGATGATGCGTATTTTTGTAGATAGACACTCAAACTGGAGACCAAGACGCAGTGAACGGAAACCGACGAACTGATTCCAAGCACGGACTCCGTTGGTCGTGGCGTGAGCCTGCGCACTGGAACAGTTGCACTCGCACCCAGAAACGTGACGTTCAGCTTCGGCTGGAACGAAATCCGAACTTGTCGTTTCCCGGCACTCGACAGGAATGCGAGTGAGTTAAAACACGAGATATCATGCGATTACCCACAGTCTTTGGCCTTGGATTAGTACTCGTCGGCGGACTCGTACTCGCCGCATCGAGCGGTGCGTTCGATCTGACGAGTGCGGACCGGGAGGTGGGTATCGAAACCGCATCGGATAAAGACGCGCTCGTCGGGATCGAAAACGATCAAGTCACTCTGAACGAAGAGCAGGGTCGGATTCGCTGTGTTTTCTGCAGTGGAAACTACGAATATACCGACGTCGAACTCGTCACGATTACCGATCGAACTCCATCTTCCGACCTCGAGGTGACGGATGCAGGACTCGATATATCCGGGGGGACGGCCGACTATCCGTCCCTCGAAAGCTACGAAATCCAGATGAACAACGACGAATACACCATCTATGGTACACTTCGGTGTGACGCGGAATTCAGCTGGTGGGATGGGCTCTACCAGCGAAGTGACAGCACGACGTTCACGATGGACCTCGAGACCAGCGACGGCACGATCACCGTCGAACTCCAACGGGAGATTCCCGTCCAATGTGTGTGAGTGGAGTAGCCACTGTCAGTCACCGTGTACCCGATCACACGACAGCCATTGCGATTGCGACAGTGACAACGAGAGGATGCTGCTAGCAACAAGCGTTATGTATCAACACCGCTGATATTCACACTGTACAGGGGGATGGCGACAACCAGCGAGAGTAAACCGGATACAGCAGGGGTGACTGGTCAGGACGAGCAGTCCCGTGAAGGAGAAATTTTCGACCTCCTGAGCAACCGGCGCCGACGGTACACCATCCACTACTGCAAACGCGAGGACGAACCCGTCCCGCTGGGCGATCTCGCCGAACACGTCGCCGCCTGGGAACTCGAGAAAGAGGTCGAGGAGATCACCTCCGCCGAGCGCAAGCGGGTCTACACCTCGTTACAGCAGACACACCTCCCGACGCTCGAGCGCGCGGATGTGATCGAGTTCGACGACCGGACGATCGAACTCACGGACGAGGCCGCCGAGTTGGACGTCTATCTGGACATCGTCCCGGGCGACTCGGTCCCGTGGGGCGTCTACTATCTCGGACTCTCCGTGGTCGGTAGCATCGTGATGGCTGGACTCTGGCTCGAGGTCGTGCCGACGGAACCGATCCCGGAACTGGGGTGGGCGACGCTGGTATTCGCGCTGTTTGCCGCGTCGGCAATCGTCCACGTGATACAGACGCGGCGGATGCGACTCGGAAAGATGGAGCGGCCGCCGTAAGACACGCAGCATCACCGAGACCGAGATTCCAATGGAAGCGGTGTGTCAATCGGTTCAGTGGGGACTAGCGATCGAAGACGCGACGGACCACGGAGTTAGCAACGGAGATCTCGAATAATTATTGGGGCCGTGACACTCATTTTTAGAAAACATTTTGTCCGTACACGTACTACAATTCAGCAGATATTCCGGAATCGATGACCAACGGATTCGGCATATCATAACGAAGACATCATGTTCAGGGATATCGCTACCGGCTTCGGGGTTTTATTTATCATGGCCGGAGCGGTGCTACTCGCCGGTCCCGTCTACGGATTCACATCCATGGCTGCCGACCGCGGCGTCGGCATGCAAACGGCAACCGGAGAGGACGCGTATCTCGGCGTCGTCCCGAGCGACAGTGCGATCGACGGGCCGGACGAGGAAGTCGACATCGCCACACTCACGAACAATCTCGAGTCGGACGTCACCACTCTCGAGATTGATGTCGCCTTTTCGAGCGGGGGTGACGACCTCGAGACCACCGTTCCCGAAACGATCGGCACTGACGGCACCGAGTCGGTTCTCGTCACGTGTAACAACCGCGGCGGTTCACGGGGGTCCGAGACGACGACCGTCACCGTGGCCGTCGAAAAAGCGGTCGCCGACGGTGTGACGGTTACGGACGTCACGGTACAGAGTGAACTCACCTACGAGTGTAATCCCGGAGGGGGTGGCGGACCACCGGGTGGGGGCGGACCGGGGAACGGCGGAGCCACCATCGGTAGTGGCGAAGTCAGAAACGGCGACGTCAACAACGATGGAGACGTCGCTTCGGGATGGAACTCCGAGGTCACCGGCGATGTCGACGCGGGCGGTGACGTGTCGACGGGGTCCTCGAGTACCGTCGGTGGCGACATCGATGCAGACGGCACCGTGACCACGGGCTGGGACTCCGAGATCGGCGGCGACGTGACGGCCGGCGATGACGTGTCGACGGGGAGTTCAAGTACCATCGGCGGCGACATCGATACGGACGGGTCCGTGACCACAGGCTGGAGTTCCGAGGTCGGCGGCGATATAACAGCCGGCGGGGACGTGACGACGGGAGGTTCGAGTACGGTCGACGGTGAAATCACCGCGGACGGAACCGTCGAAACCGGCTGGGACTCCGAGGTCGGAGACGACATCACTGCGGACGGCGACGTCGTTATCGGCGGGGATAGCACGATCGGCGGCGATATTACCGCCGAGGGGGACGTAGTGGTCGAATGGGGGGCAGTGATTGAAGGTGATATCGACGCCGACGGCACGACTGCGATCTCGGATGGCGCAGTGGTTGAAGGCGACATCAACGGGTAACTGTCGACGGTCGCGTCTCGAGTCAGACGGATTGCTGTTCCGATGTCCCCGGCGTACCCGCCGCCCGGGGCGCGGGTTCTTATAGTATTATTGACAGGAATCCATATCAGAACGGGTGTCGGATTCGACCAGCGGCGACGGCTGCCAAACGAACCCGAACGCCTTTTCACGCCCGACCGCGGACACCGACGTATGTCGACCGAATCGATCAGCGACCGACGCGAACACATTCGCTCGGTCAGCGTCACCGCGATGTCGGCGTTGCTGGGCGTCGGCGCGGCGCTTGCGTCTACTACCTGGGTCGGGACCACCAGCGAGGCGGCTCAGAACACGCAGGCGCTCGCGTTCGTCCTCGGTGCGATCTTGCTCCAGTACGTCGTCATCAACGCTGCGGGAATCTACGGCGACGACGAGTTCGGGGCGAAACACTACCTCTTCGTCGCGTTCATGACCTTCTCGCTGTGGTTCGTGACGTGGGGAATCCTGCTGACGGCGGAGGTCACGGGCTAACATGGCCGACGATAGCATCGCCGTCGTAGACCTCGATCGGTGCCAGCCCGATCGCTGTGGCTACGAGTGCAAGAACTACTGCCCGCCGAACCGCACGGGCAAGGAGTGTATCACGCTCCGTGGTGAGGAGGCCGCGGAGGGCCAGCCCGAGCAGATCCACATCTCCGAGGAGATCTGTCTGGGCGAGACCTGCGGTATCTGCGTCGAGAAGTGTCCCTTCGACGCCATCGAGATCATCAACCTGCCCCAGGAACTACAGGACGAGCCCGTTCACCGCTACGGCGAGAACGCCTTCTCGCTGTACGGCCTGCCCGCCCCACAGGAGGGACAGGTCACCGGCATCCTCGGCCCGAACGGGATCGGGAAGACCACGGCCGTCCGCATTCTGGCCGGCGAACTCGAGCCCAACCTCGGCCGTCACGAGGAGGAGCCGGGCTGGGACGAGGTACTCGAGGCCTACCGGGGGACCGAACTGCAGGACTACATCGCGGACGTCCGGGACGGCGACGTGACGATCTCGCGAAAGCCCCAGTACGTCGACCAGATCCCAGAGAGCTTCGACGGCAACACCCGCGAACTGCTCGAGCGGACCGACGAGCGCGACGCCCTGGATTCGCTGGTCGAGCGCCTCGAGATCGGCCCGGTCATGGACCAGTCGATCGACGACCTCTCGGGCGGGGAGCTCCAGCGGGTGGCCATCGCGGCGACGCTGGCCCGAGATACGGACTTTTACTTCTTAGACGAGATCACGCCGTATCTGGACATCGGTCAGCGCGTGACCGCGGCGCGGCTGATCCGGGAACTCGCGGAGGAGGAAGACAAGTCGATGCTGGTCATCGAACACGACCTCGCGATCTTGGACCTGCTGGCCGACACGCTCCACGTCGCCTACGGTGAGCCCGGCGCGTACGGGGTCATCACCTCGCCGAAGTCGGTCCGCAACGGGATCAACGAGTACCTCTCGGGCTATCTCGACAACGAGAACATGCGGATCCGACCGAACCCGATCGAGTTCGAGGAACACGCACCACGGAGCGTAACCCGCGCGGACACGCTCGTGGAGTACCCCGACCTCACCAAGAGCTACGGCGACGGTGAGTTCACCCTCGAGGTCGAGGGCGGGGAGATCCGCGAAAACGAGGTGCTGGGTATCGTCGGTCCCAACGGGATCGGGAAGTCGACGTTCGCCAAACTGTTGACCGGGAATCTCGAGCCCACCGAGGGCGACGCCGACCTCGATCTGGACATCTCGTACAAGCCCCAGTACGTCACCATCGACCAGCACATGCGGGTCGACGCCTTCCTCTCGTCGATCACCGATCAGTTCGGCTCCTCGTACTGGAACACCGAGATCGCCCAGCCCTTGCAGTTAGAGCGGATCATGGAGCAGAACCTCTCGGACCTCTCGGGCGGGGAGCGCCAGCGCGTGGCGATCGCCGCGTGTCTCTCCGATTCGGCCGACCTCTACCTGCTCGACGAACCCTCCGCCCACTTAGACGTCGAACAGCGGGTCCAGGCCACGAAGGCGATCCGGCGCTACGCCGAACAGCAGGACGCCACCGTGCTGGTCATCGACCACGACATCTACATGATGGACCTGCTCGCCGACCGGTTGATGGTTTTCGACGGCGAGCCCGCCGTCAAGGGCCGTGCCGGCCAGCCCCAGCCCATGCGCGACGGCATGAACGAGTTCCTCGCGAACCTTGAGGTCACGTTCCGCCGGGACGAGCGCACGTCCCGGCCGCGGATCAACAAGCCCGAGTCCCAACTGGACCGCCAGCAGAAAGACGACGGCGAGTACTACTACGCGCCCTGACGCCGGGATTCGAAGTTCGGCCTCGAGCCGGCTGCCGGCCAAAGTGTTTATACTCCAACTATTTTGGCGGAAAGCGTGTCGAACGGCTATGGACAGGGCCCGACTCTATCGGCTCTCGATCGCCGTTACCGGCGGTCTCCTCACGTCGGTCGCGTTGCTACTGATCGCCAGACACGGGCGGAGTACCATCGCGGTAGTACTGTTGGTCAGCGGTGTCGGACAGACGCTGGGGGTCGCAGCCGAGTCCCTATGGACCGACGGCGCGGACCCCGAACCCGGTCCCGTCGCGTTCTGGACGGCGATGGCGTTTACCGGCATCGGGCTCGTCGGTGCGGTCCTGTTCGTCCTGTCGTGACAAGGGGGAGCCGATGCCCGGTATCGAGAAAACGGGGCGCGAGTCGAGTCAGCCCATCAGTCGCTGACAGCTGCCACAGAGGTTCTCCTCTTTGATGTCGACCTCGCGGACGGTCGGCGAGAAGTTCATCACGCAGCGGTTGTTGTCACAGTGCTCGAGGCCGTAGGTGTGGCCGATCTCGTGGACGATCTCCTTGCGGACGCGGTCCTCGAAGATGTCGGCGGCGCTCTGATTCGAGAAGCCGCCGTCGCTCGAGGTCTGCAGCCGGTAGGTCGAAACGACGCTCCCGCTGCCGTCGAGGTAGGCGAGTCCGAAGACGTAGTTTCGCCGGCGATAGAAGAGGTCGTGGGGGGTGATCGCGATGTTCTTCTGGCCGCGACCGACCCGTTCGGCGAGTTGGATGAAGGTCTCGGCGGAGTACTGGTTCCGGTCGGAGTCGTAGGCACCGTTGGGGACCGACTGCGAGTCGTTGATCGACACGTCGCAGTCGTAGACCGATCGCAACGCGGCGGAGGCCGCCCGCTTGACCTCGGCGGGGACGCTGCCGACCGGCACGATATCGACGAGCATAGCAAGGGCTATGGCCGCGGGTGGCATAAACGTCCCGCCGTGGCCCACTCTCGCCGGAATCCCGACGCGTTGCTCGAGGTCCTCGCGGACTACGATCGCGTCGTCGAAGTCGGGATCGGCCGCCGGACCGACCTGGCTCGAGCGCTCGCCGACCGCGGGGTCGCCGTCACCGCGACGGACGTCCACGAGCGCGACGTGCCGGCAGGCGTGGCGTTCGTTCGCGACGACGTCGTCGACCCCGAGCCGTCGGTCTACGCGGACGCGGACGCGATCTACGCGCTGAACCTGCCGCCCGAACTGCATCGTCCGGCCCTCGAGGTCGCCCGCGGGGCCGACGCCGACTTTCTCTTCACGACGCTGGGCGGCGACCCGCCCACGGTGCCGGTCGAACGGAAAACGATCGAGACGGGGACGCTGTACGTCGCTCGAGCGCGCGGAGAGTAGACGGTCGGATCGCGATCGGCGCGACGATGCCGACAGTTCGGTTCGAATGAGTTATCACTTGATGGACCGTTCCGGGAAGCGATGGCTATCGGAGTCGACCACGTCTTCGCGCTCGCGGTCGTGATCGTCGTACTCGCGTGGATCACCGGCACCGGTCACCTGGTGTCGCTCCCGTTTCGACTCGCAGCCGCGCCCGGGACTGTCGTTCACGAGTTCGCTCACAAACGGGCCTGCGATCTCGTCGGCGTGCCAGTCGTCGAGGTCGAATACTTCCGGCTCGGGTCTCCGGCGGGATACGTCCGCCACGGCCAGCCCGACCGGTATCGGGAGACGTTCGTCATCAGCGTCGCCCCGTTTCTCGTCAACACCGCCCTCTCGTTCGTCGCCTTTCTCGCCCTCGCCGCGGTCGCGACGACGGCGGCCGACAGTCGGTCGTCGCTAGAGGCGTTGCTCGAACTGCTCGAGGTCCTCGGCGGCGCCTCGACGCCGACGCTCGCGCTGGCGATCGGCCTCGGCTGGATCGGTCTCGCCGTCGGCGCGAAGGCCTTCCCGAGTTTCGGCGACGCGAACACGCTGTGGACCCGTTCGCGGGCGGAGTGGCGGCGGTCACCGATCGTCCTGCTCGGGATCCCGGTCGTCGTCGCTATCTACGTCGTCAACGTCCTGTCGTGGCTGTGGGCCGATCTGCTCTACGCCGTCGGCATCGCGATCGTCGCGTTCGCCGTCTTCGGCGCAGTCGGCCTCTGAAATCGGTCCCCTTTATTTCCGCGGGCCCGTCGGGACGGGTATGAACGCAGACGCCGTCGTCCTGGACATTGACGGGGTACTCGTCGACGTCGCCGACTCCTACCGCCGGGCGATCGTCGAGTCCGTCGAGGCAGTCTACGATCGGACGATCCGCAAGGCAGACATCCAGCGGTTCAAGGACGCGGGCGGGTTCAACAACGACTGGGAACTAACGTACGCCGCCGCGCTGTACATCCTCGCGACCGAGGAGGGGTACGACGAGTCACTCGAGACCTTCACCGACGGGATCGCCGCGAACTGCGGCGGCCTCGAGGCGGCCGAGAGCGTCGTTCGCGAGGGGATCGGCGCGCGGGCGACCCAGCGCGTGACCGGCCGCTGGGACCGCAAGCGGCTGCGGGACGTCTTCCAGCAGCTGTATCTCGGCGACGAACTCTACCGCGGGCTCGAGGGCGGCGAGCCCGACCTCGAGCGGGAGACGCCCGGGTTCATCCACGACGAGCCGGTGTTGCTCGAACCCGAGACGCGGGATCGGCTGCTCGCGTCCTGGGACGTCGGCGTGCTGACCGGCCGCCCGGCGGCCGAGGCCGAGATCGCCCTCGAGCGGGTGGGTCTCGACGACGCGGTGTCGCTCGAGCATCGCTTCACGATGGATGACTGGGAGGAGGGCAAGCCACATCCCCGTGCGCTGACGACGCTGGCCGAGCGGTTCGACGCCGACACGGTCGCGTTCGTCGGCGACACGCTGGACGACGTTCGGACGGCGGGCAACGCGAGCGACGCCGATCCGAACCGTACGTACCACGGAATCGGCGTCCTCACCGGCGGCCTGACCGGCGACGAGGGGCGACGGAAGTACGAGGACGAGGGCGCGGCGGCGGTCGCCGAGTCGATCAACGCCGTCCCGAACCTGCTCGAGTAGGCGCCTCGAGGGCGAGAGAGCCGTCAGGTGCCGTCGCCGGGTACCCGGACAACGGCAACCGGGGTTCGCGGTCGTGCTCGATCACGGATCGTTGCTCGGTTACGGACCGCGTTCGGCCGGCTTCGAGCGTTACTCGAGCGGCTCGTCGAGCCGTCGGCAGGAATCGAACCGGTCGTCGGTCAGGTAGACATCGCCGTCGCGAACGGTAACGGCGATCCCCTCGAGGGCGTCGCCCCGACAGGGACCGGCCGTACAGACGCCGTCGTCGGGCTCGAAGCGCGCGCCGTGTTCGTGACAGACCAGATGGTCGTCCCTGACGATCGCGCCGGGGCCGGGATCGAGTCGGACCTCGGGCCTGTGTGGACAGGAGTTGCGCCACGCGAGAACGTCGTCGCCGCGTCGTCGAAGGATCAGTTCGGTCCCGCGGCGGTCGCTGCGGGCCTCACACCGAAGCGTGCCGTCGGTCGGGACGGCCGACAGCGGCGCGACGTAGCGCGACTCCTCGCCGTCGGCTTCGGTCGCCGTCGGTTCCTCGCCGCCGCGCGAGTCGCCGTCGACGCTGAACCGAAACGTCGCGCCGTCGGTCGAGACATCGCCCTCGTCGTCGTAGACCTGGACCGAGGTCGCGTCGTCGTCGTCCGCGAGGGTCACCCGGACGGAATCGGTCATACCCCCTCTTTTCGGCCAGCCTAAAAATATCTTCCGGGCCGGCGACGACGGGCGTGCTCGTGTCTCGAAAACGCGCGGTACCACTTTAAGGGATCCGGGCGAAGCGGGCATATGGACGACGCCGAAGTCACCGTCGACGTCGAGGTCGAAGTCGAAGTGGATTCGAACGAACTCGAGATCGAGGTCGGCGACGAACGCGAGTTCGAGGGCGAACTCGAGGCCGACGGACTCTCGATCGAGGTCGAAGCGGAGATCGAAGTCGAAGGCGAAGACGAGGAAACGACGGCCGACGAGGAAGAAGCGTCCGAAGCGGACGAGGAATCCGAGGCGAGCAACGACGAAAAAGAATCCGAGGCGGACGGGGAAAGCGAAGAAGACTGATTCGGCCCCGTGGTCGCCGGCCCGTCGACCACCACTCATTTTCGCGCGTGTCGAAAGAGGCTATGTGCTGGCCTCGGTATCACGAGCCATGAGCTGGACGGTCATGCCCGAGTTCACGTCGTACGAACGGGCCTGCGACTCGTTCTCGTGGGACCTCCCCGACGAGTACAACCCCGCCGTCGACTT
This sequence comes from Natrinema mahii, assembly GCA_000690595.2. Taxonomy (GTDB): domain Archaea; phylum Halobacteriota; class Halobacteria; order Halobacteriales; family Natrialbaceae; genus Natrinema; species Natrinema mahii. The sequence goes on from JHUT02000009.1 coordinate 82,289, forward strand.
CCTCCGGAAACACGAGGACACGAGTGAAACGGCGCTGCGATACGAGGCCCCCGAGGGCGGCCTCGAGACCTACTCCTTTGCCGACCTCGACGAGCGGTCGGATCGGCTCGCCGCGGCGCTTGCCGACCTCGGCGTCGGGGCGGGCGATCGGGTCGGCGTCGTGATCCCGCAGAAGCCCCAGAACCCGATCACGCACCTCGCGAACTGGAAGCTCGGCGCGGTGTCGGTGCCGCTGACGGTCCTGTTCGGGCGCGACGCCTTACGGTACCGGCTCGCGGACAGCGAGGCGAAAGCGGTCGTCGTCGATCCGAGCGTCCGCGAGACCGTCGACGAGATTCGCGGCGAGTGTCCCGCCCTCGAGGCCGTGATCGAACTCGACGACGGCGACGCGATCCGGGGCGACGCCCACGCCTTCGATGACCTCCTCGCGGCCCACGAGCCGGGGATCGACGTCTACGAGTCGACGTCCGAAACGCCGTCGGCGATCATGTACACCAGCGGGTCGACGGGGCCGCCGAAGGGCGTCCGCCACAGCCACGCGCTCTGGCTCGGGCGGGCCGCCGCGGCCGCCAACTACTTCGACGGCGGGCTGGCCGACGGCGAGGCCACCCTCTGGACGCCGGCCGACTGGGCGTGGGGCGCGGCGCTTGGCGGCACGCTGTTCGCGGCCTGGCACCACGGCTGCTCGGTCGTCGGCTGGCCCCGCGACGAGTTCGATCCCGACGACGTCTACGCCCTGCTCGAGCGCCACGACGTGACCGAGGCGTTCATGCCCCCGACGGCGCTCCGGCTGCTGATGGGCGTCGACGACCCCGAAGATCGGTACGACCTCTCGATCAGGACGTTCGCGTCGGCCGGTGAGCCGCTCACGTCGGAGGTCGTCGACTGGGTCGGGTCGACGTTCGACGACGTCGCGATCAACGAGTTCTACGGCCAGACCGAACTCAACCTCGTCGTCGGGAACGTCTCGCGGTGGTTCGACACCCGCCCCGGCAGCATGGGCAAGCCCCTGCCCGGCTACGAGATCGCAGTGGTAGACCCCGAGACGGGCGAGCACCTCGAGCGCGGCGAGGTCGGCGAACTCGCGGTCAGACCGGGCGACCGGCGGGTCTTCTTCGACGAGTACCACGGGCTGCCCGAGAAGACGGCGAACAAGCGGACCGAAGACGTCCCCGCGAGCGGAGCGAGCGGGGAGTCGGAAGAGCAACGGTCTTCCGGAAGGTGGTTCCTGACCGACGATCTGGTCGAGCGCGACGCGGACGGCTACGTCTGGTTCCACTCGCGGGCCGACGACGTGATCCTCACCAGCGGCTACCGCGTCGGGCCGACGGAGGTCGAGGACGCGGTCCTCGCTCACGAGGCCGTCGAACAGGCCGGCGTCGTCGGCGTTCCCGACGAGACCCGCGGCGAGGCGATCAAGGCGTTCGTCAAGCCGGCCGTCGACGACTACGACCCCGAGGGACTCCGCGCGGAGATCCGCGACCTGGTCCGGGACCGCCTCGCCGAGTACGAGTATCCGAAACATATCGAGTTCGTCGAGCGGCTGCCGACGACGACGACCGGCAAGATCCGTCGCCGGTCCCTGCGCGAGGGCGAGGGAGCCGACGAGTAACCCTCGAGCGCGGTCGAACCCCTCCGGCGCGGTGACAGTCACGGCCGGTTTTATTGTTGCCGAATGCCAACCACTGCGCATGTACCGCGTGCTGATGCCCGTCGATGCCAGCGAGGACCGCGCAGTCGAGCAGGCCGAGTACGTCGCGTCGCTGCCCGACGCGGCGGAGTCGGTCGAAGCGTACATCCTCTTCGTCTTCACCGAGAACAGCGAGAAGCTCCCGAAGGAGTTCGAGAAGTTCAAGTCCGCCTCCCGGATCGGTTCGGTCCGGCGCGCGACGGAACGCCTCGAGGAGGCCGGCGTCGACGTGACCCTGATCGAGGACAGCGGCGACACGGAAGACGACATCATCGAGGAGGCCACGGAGTACGACGTCGACTCGATCGTCCTCGGCGGGCGGAAGCGCTCGCCCGTCGGCAAGGCAATCTTCGGCAGCACCACGCAGGGCGTGATCCTCAGGTCCGACCGGCCGGTCGTCGTCACCGGCGGCGGCGAGGAGTGACGTGGCCGGGCGCTCGTAACGTCGGCTGTTCCTGCCGGCATCCATCTTATCCGGGTCGGCGGCGACTACCCACTATGGAGATACGGGAGCCGGAACCGGCCGAGAGCGAGCGGATCCGGGACGTCGTGGAGAGTTCGATGACGACCTCGTTCAGGCTCAGCCCGGGCCAGATCGACGGGATCGCCGACGAGGAGTTCGCCGACGACGCCGTCGCCGCGAAGATCGACGACGAGGAGACGCTGCTGCGCGTCGTCGAGACCGGCGAGGGGATCGAGGAGACGACCATCGCCGGCGTCGTCGAGGGACGGCTCGCGGACGAGTGGGGCGAGGTCGACTGGCTGTTCGTCGATCCGGAACACCGCGGGCGGGGGATCGGCACGGAACTGTACGAGACGGTGACCGAGCGCCTCCGCGATCGCGGGACCGACCACGTCCGCGTGACCGTCCTCGAGGAGAACACCGAGGGTCACGGGTTCGTCGAACGGTTCGACCTCGAACACGACGGCGATCGGGAGGTCGTCGTCGCCGGCGAGTCGCTCGTGAAGTACGTCTACACCGAGCCCGACGTCGACGTGTCCCTCCCGACGGACTCGCGCGCAGACGACACGACGGCCACCGCCGATACGGCCGACGAGGACCTTCCCGGCACGGAGACGGCCGACGGCAGCCTGACCGCGACCGACGACGGAACGACGGTCTATCTCGCCCGCGACGAGGCCGAGTCCGGCACCGCGGCACCGTTTTTTCCGACCTACGAGGACGATGCCCTCGAGCAGCAGTACGGCTACTACTGTGCGAACTGCGGCTCGCTCGAGGTCTCGATGGACAACATGGAACGGCTCGCGTGTCCCGACTGCGGGAACGACCACGCCGAGCGGTCCAAGGAGTCGTACGACGACTCGCGCCTCTAACCGTTCTTCGAGAAGATGCTGTCGGCCGTCGCCGCGCCGACGACGCTGAACACCGAGCCGACGCTGATGGCCTTGAACGTCGTCTGTGCGACTTCGCCGGTCGTCTCGGCGTCCTCGAGGAACGTGTCGGGGGCGTCGAGCAGAAGTGCGAGTACCGTCACCGCGCCGAAGGAGACGATCATCAGCGAGATAAACCGCAGCGGAATGCCGGCGACTTCCTGTTCGTCGTCCGCGTCGCGGGTCGTGTCCGCGGTATAGAGCGCGCCGTACCCGATCCCGAACACGACGATCACGGTCCCGACCGCCTGAAAGAAGTTCATGCTCGCCGCGAGCGTCCAGACCTCCTCGGTGACGACGAACGGGCCGGCGAGCAGGAACCCGCCGACGATCTGCTGGGCCGAGTCCGCGGGCCGGAAGTCCCGCGGCCGGCGCGGCCGTCGAAGTTTCATAGGGAGCGATTACGGCGGAGCGGTAAAACGCTCCCGCTCGACCGACTCGGGGACCGACGGTCCCCGCGGGGCGGCCGTCACTGCTGTGGCGACTGCTCCTCGTAGGGCTGGACCACGACGAACCCCTCGGACCCGGTGAACTCGAGCTGGTAGGTCTCGCCGGAGGACTGCCCGATCATGTTCGAGAACGCCTTGTCGACGTGACTGCCGGGCGTCGTCCCGCTCCAGGCGACGGTCGCGCTGGGGTCGGTTCTGACCGGCGGTCGCAGGACCAGCGGGTCCCCGTGGGTCGTGATGGCGACGGTCCCCGGCCCCTCGAGGAAGACGTTGGTCAGCCCGCCGGCCGAGAAGCCGGCGATGCTCTCGACGGTCCTGATCTCGTAATCGACGCTCGGCTCGAACGCGAGGACGTCGTTGCCGTTGACCGAGATCGACTGGCCGGCGTCGAGTTCCAGCAGTTGGATCTTCTTTTCCTGATCGGCGAGATAGAGGTGACCGGTGCCGGTCGCCTCCATGACCGGCGTCCCCTCCCCGGTCGCCTTCTCCTTGAGGAAGCCGGTGATACCGCCCTCGGCCGAGGAAATCCCCTCGAAGGAGAGGTCCCCGTCGTAGGCGATCATCGAGCCCGCCTTTGCGATCACGGAGCCGTCGACGGCGACGTCGAGCAGCTTGCTGTTCTCGAGTTGGAAGGCCTCGCCGCCGGCTTTCGGTTCGTTTTCGGTGACGAAGTCGTCGATATCCATAGTCGTTCGAGGGTTTTGCATGGACGGTCAAATAGTTACCTCTCTATCAGTTCTGCGCCGCGAGACGACGCCGGCGGCGCTCGAGCGCACCGGTCAGCCGTCGGTTCGAACGAGGTCGGCCGCCTTCTCCGCGATCATGGTCGTCGGCGCGTCCGTGTTGCCGCTCGTGATCGTCGGCATCACCGAGGCGTCGACTACGCGCAGTCCCTCGACGCCGCGGACCCGGAGTCGGTCGTCGACGACCGCCAGCTCGTCGTCGCCCATCTTGCAGGTGCCGACGGGGTGATACAGCGTCTCGGCGGTCTCACGGACGTACTCGAGCAGCGCCTCGTCGCTTCGGACGTCTGCCCCGGGCAGCACCTCCTCGCCGCGGTACTCGTCGAGCGGTGCGGCCCGCAGGATCTCCCGGACCAGCTTGAGCCCCTCGAGCAGGACCTCGAGGTCGTCGCCCTCGGTCAGGTACTGCGGGTCGATAGCCGGGTCGTCGAAGGGGTCGGCCGACCGGAGCGTGATCCGGCCGCGGCTGTCGGGTCGCAGGCGAAGTGCGCCGAGCGAGAAGCCGTGGCCGTCGGGGTTGTCGAACCCGTGTTCGACGAAGTACGACGGGGCGAAATGGAACTGGATCTCGGGGCGGTCGGCGTCGTCGGTGACGGTCGCGAAGCCGCCGGCCTCGGCGACGTTCGAGGTCAGCGGCCCCCGTTTCAGGAGGAAGAACGTCGCGAGGTTCACCAGCGAGTCCGCGTCGGCGAGGCTGATCGGTTTCTCGCACTCGTAGTTGACCCCGGCCTGCAGGTGGTCCTGCAGGTTCCGGCCGACGCCGGGCCGGTCCGCGACGACGTCGATGTCGTGGCGCTCGAGGTGGTCGGCCGGACCGACGCCCGACAGCATGAGCAACTGCGGCGAGTCGATCGCGCCGGCCGAAATGATCACCTCCTCGTTCGCGTCGACGGTCGCGGGGCTGCCGTCGCCGTCGTCGCGGGCGTACTCGACGCCGACGGCCGTCTCGCCGTCGAACCGGACCCGCGTCACCCGGGCCCCCGTCACGGCGGTCAGATTGGGGCGATCGAGGACGGGTTTCAGGTAGGCGTCGGCGGCGCTGTGGCGGCGGCCGTCCCGCTGGGTCACCTGATAAAAGCCGACCCCCGTCTGCTCGCCGGCGTTGAAGTCCTCGTTGTGGGACAGGCCGACCGCCTGCCCCGCTTTCACGAAGGCCTCGCTGAGTTCGTTCGGCGACCGAATATCGTCGACGTGTCGCGGGCCGCCGACTCCGTGGGAGGTCGACGGGCCGCGGGCGTTGTCCTCGGCCCGCTTGAAGTACGGCAACACGTCCTCGTACCCCCAGCCCTCGTTGCCCAGTTCCGCCCAGCGGTCGTAGTCCGCGGACTGACCCCGAACGTAGATCATCGCGTTGATCGAACTCGAGCCGCCCAGCGTCTTCCCGCGGGGCCAGTAGAGTTCCCGATCGTCGAGTTCCGACTGGGGCTCAGTGTGGTAGTTCCAGTCGACATCGGACTGAAAGAGGTCCGAAAACGCCACCGGGATCGAGATTTCGCGTTGCTCGTCGGGCTCGCCCGCCTCGAGCAGCAGTACCTCGTCGCCGTCGGCCGACAGCCGGTTCGCGAGTACACAGCCTGCGGGCCCCGCGCCGACGATCACGTAGTCGTAGCCGTCCCCGCTTCCAGTCATGCTACCACACACCATATAACGGGGACCTAATAGTAGTATCCCCGGCGGCGGACCACGACGTGAGACGGCGGGCTCGGTCTCTCGAGCCGTTCCTGGCGGCCCTCGAGGACGGCCCCGACGCACTCGAGTGACGACCCGAGTCGAACAGCGGGGTCGAGCTTTTTCAGTCTGCTCTCCGAAGCGGTTCCGTATGACCGAGTTCCGCGGCGCGTGGGACGAAGACGACGTCGAAGCGTTCCTTCAGGAGGCGACCATCCCGATCCGGCTCGCGACCCACAGGCCCGACGGGTCGCTGTGGCCGGTCGCGCTATGGTATCGTTACCGCGACGGTGCCCTCGAGTGTGCGACGGGTGCGAACGCCGACGTCGTTCGGTTCCTCCGCCGCGAGCCGGCGGTCGGCTTCGATATCTCGACGAACGACGTTCCCTACCGCGGGATCAGGGGAACCGGCACCGTCGAGATCGCGCCCGACGAGGACAAGGCCGTCCTCCGGTCGCTGATCGAGCGGTATCTCGACGATACGGACTCGCCGCTGGCGACGAAACTGCTCGACGACGACCGCGAGGAGGTCCGCGTTCGGATCGAGCCCCGGGAGATCTACAGCTGGGACTACAGCGCGCGGATGGGGCGGGGAGCGGGAGAAGACACGGCCAATAGTCGCCGCTGACAGTCATTGCACACCTGATCGCACGACAGTGTTTCGATTAGGGTGTGAATCGTTTCAGCGACTTCGATACGCGGGCTCGCGGCCGATCGTCGATCGGGGAAAACGGCGCTCGAGTCGCCTCGAACCCACCTCGAACTGGGTCGCGTCGATTCGAGGGCGCGGCGGCTCAGTCGTCGGCGTCGGGCGCGGCGACCTTCTTGCCCGCGGCGTCGTCGCCGCGCGGGAAGTTGTCGATCGTCGCCTCGCGGAACGCTTCCTCGTCGAACTCGTAGTCGCCCTCGAGGAAGTCAAGCAGCGTGTGGGTGTCCCGCATGGCGTTCTTGAGACAGGTCGAGGCACCCGGCGAGGGCGTAATGTTGAAGATGACGTCGTCGCCGACGATCTTGGCCTCGCCCATGTCCAGGGACTTGTTCTTCGTGTCGACGATCTGGGGCCGGACGCCGCCATAGCCTTTCGCGCGCTCGATGTCCTCGAGTTCGACGCTCGGGACGACCTTCTGGACGTGGGGCAGGAACTGCTTCCGGCCGACGTTCGGGAGGTCGTAGACGAGGTTCTGGAGGACGTAGGGCAGCAGGATCCTGTCCGAGAGGATGTTCGCGTAGCTGAGGAAGGCGGCCGCGTTCAGCCCGAAGACGTCGAGGAAGTCCTTGACCGTCGAGATGCGACCGCGCTCGAGGGCGGGGACGAGCTTGGCGGTCGGGCCGAACCGGGTGATCGAGGCGTCGTGGACGTCGGCGTCGCCGTGGACGGCCGCGAAGGGCAGTTTCTTCATCTGGAGCGTGTAGACCTTCCCGTTCAGGAGGTCGTCGGCGAGGAAGAAACTCCCCGCGATGGGCAGCAAGACCTTGTCCTGGCCGTAGCCGAGTTCCTTGGCCATCTGGAGGCTGTGGGAGCCGGCGGCGACGACCGTCGCGTCACAGTCGAACCGACCCGCGTCGGTCTCGATCGTGTAGCCGTCAAGCGTCGGCGTGATGTCCGTGACCTCGGTCCCGGTGAAGATGTCGACGTTGGTCTCTGCCTCGGCCTCTTCGACGAAGGACTTGGTCGTCCGACCGTAGTCGACGACGTAGCCGTCCGGGGTCTGCAACGCGAGCATGTCCTTCGAGGGGTCCCGTCCCTCGACGACCTTGGGTTCGATCTCGCCGATCTCCTCGCGGTCGATCGGGCGGAGCTTCGGGAAGAGGTCGCCAAAGCCCTCCTCGTGGTACCGCTCCTCGAGTTCGGCGACTTCGTCCTCGCCGACGCCGAGTACCATCTTGCTGCGCTTGTCGTGCATCTCCCGATCGGGGTCGTAGTTCTCGAGGTAGCCGGCGAGTAGCTCCGCACCCTCCTTGACCTCCTCGGCCTTCTCGAGCGTGTAGTTGGTCTCGATGTCCCCGAAGTGTAGCGTCTGGGAGTTGTTCGTGTGATGCGAGTTGATCGCCGCGACCTCCGACTCCTTCTCGATCAGGGCGATCGAGTCGATGTCAGTGAACTTCGCGGTCGTGTAGAGCAGCGATGCGCCACTGATACCCCCACCGACGATGACGAGATCGTATTTACCAGACATTATTGAATCGTGTGAGTCCGTATTGCATCCCCTCGACTCCAGACGTATAACTCATATTTTTTCGATCTGGGTTTCGACAGTCGTCGATTCCCGTATCGACGGTCGAAGGCACGGGACCGGCCGACGGCCGAGAGATCGGGCGGACCGGGTCTTTGATCCCCGATACCGGAGAATTCGTCGGGTAACTGTGTTCCGTTCGGTCGGCTGAATCCCACCGTTCCGGTCATGCCGATCCCGCCGTTCGGTCGTAAATGCCCGCATCGCCTATCGACAGACGACGTACCGACTCGGCACGGCGACCCGAGGTCCTGGCCCGTCAGTCAGACCGCGATGTACCGAGACTCGAGTCACGTCGTTGGGGCGATAGAAAACCCTCGAGAAGTTTCGATCCCGGCAAGCGGCGAACAGCCGGCAGTCCCGGATCGTATCGAACCGCCGGGAGACCGGCTCTGGGAACGGACGACCGATCGCCGATCGTTATCGTCCCAGCAAACTCCCGTCGGCGAACTTCGCTTCGTACTCCTCGTCGTCGGCGATCAGGATGAGTATGCCCTCGACGAGACCGAGTACTGCGGGGATACCGGTCCAGAAGAAACAGAGGTAGACCACGCCGAGTTTCATGTTCCCCTGATAGAACTTGTGGGCCCCGAGTCCGCCGAGCAGGAGCGCCAGCACGCCGGCCGCGACCTTGTCCGTGTCTGTCGATCCGCTATCGTGAGACGGTTGTTCCACGCCACACGCCGGACAGAGTTCCGCCTGCTTGTTGATGAGTTCTCCGCAGTCGACGCAGTACTTTTCGTTCGTGGATCGGTCGCCGTGACCTCCCTCGAGTGACGTCGTCTGATTGACGCCGCAGTCGGGACAGACAGACGCGTCGTCGGCGATCTCGGCACCACAATTAATACAGTGTTTCATATCGAGTTCTCGGATAGTTCTCACAACCGACGTAAGTACCTAATTGTTTTGCTCACCGATCACCACGAATAATACAACAAGCAGCCGGAGATGGTCGCATAGAGGGCACCGATACCCAGGACTTGAACGGACGATCCACCTGCCAGAAGCGCGAGGCCGAGCCCGTAGCCACAGCCGAGCAGAAAACCGGTGACGGTCCGAACGGGGTTGGAGCCGCGGCGTGCGGAAAACGTCGTGACGGTCCAATCGAACAGCGCCGGGGCGGGAAGCACGGCGACGGCGAGCAGCCCTGCGCCGTTCCAGACGAAAGACGCCAGTAGACCCGCAGCGATGCCTGGATAGACGCCGAGACAGCGGGCACAGAGATGGAGCCGGCGGCCGAACACTGTCACCGCGTAGCACCGGTCGAACTCGGCCGGCAGATGATGTGCGAGCAAGAACGTTCGCGTCTCGGCGAGCCCCTTCCGGAGTTCCGCCCGATCGATCCGCATAGTACGGCAACGGAGGAGGGAACGAATGAAAGTACTGGACGATCCGCCGGCCGCTCCGAACGGGAACGCCGCGCCCGATCGGTCGACTCCGACCCCAGCAGGTCGTCCGGTTGCAGCGGCGTCGTTGACGCGGGGCTCGAGCCATCAGACGACGGCGATCGCGGCCGCTCGAGCCTGCGCTTGCGGGCACTACTGACAAACGACCGTTCGGTGAACGTCGCGACGGACCGAATGACCCGATACCGTCTCGCACGGGACGATAGGCCGTGTCCGGGCCGATCTCGGAATCGACGGTCGACGCCGGGGCGACGCCGCCGGCGCCGACGAACCGACCGGCAGCTCCGTCCGGGGGTGAGCGACTCGTGGCGGCCGATCGCCAGCACGTAACGAACGCGGAGCCGCAGGCGCCGGCATCGGGACCGTCGGGGCGGTCACTGGGCCGGGGCGGCCGGCTCGCCGCAACGACCGCCGGCGGCACCCTGCTGGTACTGGGGCTCAGGCGACGATCGCTCGGCGGCGTCACGGCGGCGGTCGCCGGCGGCTGGCTGCTCTATCGGGGACTCGTCAGCAGCCGAGCCGACAGCGACGCCGAGGGGACGCGTCCGGCCGGCGAGGCCGATCAGGCGGACGCGGCAGGCAGGGTGGAAACGACCCGTTCCGTCACGGTCGGTGCGCCGCCCGAGACGGTCTCCGAGCGCTGGCGCGATCCCGAGACGATGGCGCGGCTGTACGGCGGTCTGCTCGAGGTCAGCGCACGAAGCGAGGATCGCTGGCACTGGACCGCGAGCGGCCCGCTCGGGACGAGCGTCTCGTGGGACACGCGGGTCGTCGAGGACCGCCCCGGCGAGCGCCTGCGCTGGGAGTCGCTCGGGAACGCGCCCGTCGACAGCGCGGGCTCGGTCCGCTTCCGCGAGGCACCGGCCGGCCGCGGGACGGAAGTGACCTTCCGATTCCGCTTCGAGCCGCCGGGCGGGGCCGTCGGTGCCGCGGTGACCGACCGACTCGGGGTCGTCCCCGAGTCGCTCGCGGGCGTCGTCCTCGATCGGTTCAAGAGCCTCGTCGAGACCGGCGAGATCCCCTCGCTCGAGTCGAACCCCTCCGCCCGCGGCGCGGGTGATGCCCTATGAGGGCGCTGTGCTGGCACGGCGAGGGGGACATCCGGGTCGACGAAGTGCCCGCCCCCGAGATCGCCAACCCCCACGACGCGATCGTCGAGATCACCGCGACGGCGATCTGTGGCTCCGACCTGCACCTCTATGGCGGGCACGTCCCCTCGATGCGGGAAGGCGACATCGTCGGCCACGAGCCGATGGGCGAGGTCGTCGCGGTCGGCGAGGACGTCGAGACCCTAGAAGAGGGCGACCGGGTGGTCGTCCCGTTCACGATCAGCTGTGGCTCCTGTTGGTTCTGCGAGCAGGACATGTACTCGCTGTGTGACAACTCGAACCCCAACGCCGAGCTGGCCCGGAAGGTGATGGGCCAGTCGCCGGCCGGACTCTTTGGCTACTCGCACATGCTGGGCGGTTACGCCGGCGCACAGGCGGAGTACCTGCGGGTTCCCTTCGCCGACGTCGGCCCGATCACGGTCGACGCGGATCTCCCCGACGAGCAGGTGCTGCTGCTCTCGGACGTGTTCCCGACGGGCTACATGGCCGCCGAGAACGCCGAGATCGACGAGGACGACACCGTCGCGGTCTGGGGCTGTGGCCCCGTCGGCCAGTTCGCCATCCAGAGTGCCTGGCTGTTCGACGCCGGCCGCGTCATCGCGATCGACCGCGTCCCCGAGCGGCTCGCGATGGCCCGCGAACACGGGGACGCCGAGACGATCCACTTCGAGGAAGAGGACGTCTATGACCGGCTGATGGCCATGACCGGCGGCCGCGGCCCGGATCGCTGTATCGACGCGGTCGGCACCGAGGCCCACGGGACCGGTCTCATGGGCCTCACGGACAAGGCCAAACAACAGGTGAACCTCGAGGCCGACCGGCCCCACGTCCTCCGGCAGGCGATCAAGTGCTGTCGGAAGGGCGGGACGCTCTCGATCCCCGGCGTCTACGTCGGCCACGCGGACAACGTCCCCGTCGGCCCGCTGATGAACAAGGCGCTGGCCGTCAATACGGGACAAACGCACGTCCAGCGGTATCTCGACCCGCTCCTCGAGAAAATAGAGGACGGCGAGATCGACCCCTCGTTCGTCGTCACGCATCGGGAACCGCTCGAGAAGGGGCCCGAAATGTACGAGACCTTCCGCGACAAGGAGGACGGCTGTATCAAGGTCGTGCTGGATCCCTGACTGGGGGCGGAGTCGGCGACCGCTCGGGACGTGCGACGAGACGGTGGGGCCGTTTCTCACCGATCGCGTCGCGCTTGGACTCCCCCGCCGGATCGGCTCGTTTCTCGACGACAGCCGCCGGAAGGGCCACGGCCTGTTCAGCAACTGATGGGAGAGGGGTGTCGTCAGCGGCATCGCCGACCGCCGCCGGCCGGTGATACCCCAGCGGCCAAGACGTATCAGTTCGGATCGAATGCAACTTATGTTCCTGTTCGATGGAGGACTGACCCATGTTCGGGTCGACGAGGAACGAGAGCCGAGAGACCGGAGGCGAATCGTAGATGTGTACGCGACTGGTGTATCTCGGCCCCGAAGACATCGTCCTCACCGGCCGGTCGATGGACTGGCACGGCGAAATCGGGACCAACATCTGGGTCTTCCCGCGCGGCATGGAGCGAACGGGTGAAGTCGGTCCATCATCGATGGAGTGGACCGCCGAGTACGGCAGTGTCGTCGCCTCCGCGTACGATATCGCGACGACTGATGGGATGAACGAAGCCGGGCTGGTCGCGAACGTCCTGTGGCTCACCGAGTCCGACTACCCCGAGTGGGACGGCGAGACACCCGGACTGTCGATCTCGCTGTGGGCACAGTACGTCCTCGATAACTTCGCGACGGTCGCGGAGGCGGTCGCAAACCACCGGAACGAGGAGTTCACCGTCGTATCCGACGAGATCCCGGACGAGGGCCGGTTCGCAACCCTGCATCTGTCCATCTCGGACGCCACGGGAGACAGCGCCATCCTCGAGTACGTCGACGGCGAGCTAACGATCCATCACGATCGAGAATATCAGGTGCTGACGAACTCCCCGCCGTTCGACCAGCAACTCGCACTCGACGCGTACTGGTCGGCGATCGGTGGCACGGCCATGTTACCGGGGACGAATCGCCCGGCCGACCGGTTCGCTCGTGCGAGTTTCTACGTGGATGCGATCCCACAGACAGAGGACCGTCGAACCGCAACGGCGAGCGTCTTCGGCGCGATCCGCAACGTCTCCGTGCCGTACGGGATCAGTACGCCGGACGAACCGCATATCTCCTCGACGCGCTGGCGCACGGTGGCCGATCATCGGGACCGACGCTACTACTTCGAGTCAGCGCTCTCACCGACCGTCTTCTGGCTGGACCTCGACGAGGTCGAGTTCGAGACCGATGCCGGCGTTCGATCGCTGTCGCTCGGTGAGAACCAGACGACCGTCTTCGCCGGCGACGTCGCCGACGACCTCGTCGAGACCGACCCGTTCGATTTTCTCGGCGTCCCCGCACCCTCGAGCTAATCCCGATTTCCAGTGCGTTGGAGGCGGGGCCGTCGACAGTCACTCGCGGAGACGATCGACCGTCGCCAGTGGGAGACTCACTCGAGGGGATAGCAGTACCACGACGGTCTCGAAGAAGTCACGCGTACTCGACTGACCCACCGTTTGGGTCGTCACGTCCGACGTACTATAGTAGCCACTGAAACGATTCACACACTGATCGCAACGCTGTCGTGCGATTCGGTGTGCAATGACGTTCAGTGGCTACTATCGGAGATGGACGCCGAGCGCTGGTGGCCCCCCTTCGTCGAGATCGTGGCCCTCGCGTGGATCGCCCTGTTCGTCGTCGACATCGCGACCGGCTTCGATCTCCTCGTCGTCTCCGACTCGTTCGCGGCGACGGTTCGCGGCGTCCTCCATCGTTTCAGCGGCTACTATAGTCGCGATGGCCGGACTCCGCCAACGCACCGCGGCGGGAATCGACAGCCTCTCCAGATCGGTCTGGGACGACTCGAGTACGCTCGAGAAGGCGATCGTCGCCGTCGTCCTCATCGCGACGGGGTTGGTGATCCCGGTCCTGCCGATCGTCCTCTTGGCTCGATACATCGCCAACTGAGTGTGGACGCCGTTGGGATGGACTGTCCGCAGAGACGTGGTCTCGACACTCGAACAGAAACGGCGGACGAGCGTCACTGACGCAGAACCGCCTCGAAATCGACGTTGAACTGCTCGAGACGGGCCCTCTCAGTTCTGGCGGCGAGTGATCGATAGTAGCAGCCCCCAGTCGAGGTGACCAGTCTCCGGACACCGCCCCCGCATTTTTATTGAGTTACGTTACCAAAAATCACACATGAACCGGAGGCGCTTTCTCACGACATCCGTGACCGCTACAACGGTTGTCGTCGCTGGATGTAGTAATCCGGACGACGATGACGATGGTGGCGGTGGCGGATACGACCTCGATGAGCCGAAGCAGTTTCGCTCTCGGGATCACTCCTGAGTCTCGAGGAGACAGGCACCCGCGACGCGCCCCTAGTTGCTCCCCTCGTATAGTAGACGTTAGAAATAATTGCTCACATTTGGCACAGAGATCTGATCAATAGCTGTATCGATCGCTGTTGTGAGGTCGTTGAGTGAGTCAAAGAAACGATTGCTGAGTGCCGCTTGGAGCTGTCTCCAGCACTCTTCGACGGGATTGAGCTCTGGCGAGTACGCCGGCAATGTCACGAAGGCGAGATCGTCACGGGACGCTAGGTCCGTGACGGTCGACGCCCGAAAATACGGCGCTCCATCCAACACAATAATCAAGTCATCTTCGAGCTCTTTGCATAATGCGAGAATGAAATGTCTTGCGTGATCGGCGGTAACGTACTCTTCAAACCGAGCGAAAAAGCGATCACCGTTCTCGGTGATCGTGCCTAAGAGACACGTCCAGTCGCGTTGTCCGGACAGTTCAACAGACGGTTGCGTGCCGCGCGGAAACCACGCGGCACGCGGCTCAACTTGGACGGATTTCTTGGTTTGATCGATACAGACTACTGTGGCGTCCATTTCCCGTCGCTTTTTTTGAGTTCTTCGCGGAACGCTTCTTGTTCCTCAGCCTCGGATTCGGCGGCTGTACGGCGTGGTTTTTGATAGCTCAATCCCGCTTCTTTGAGCAACCGCCGGCAACTCGGATAGGAGTACTCGACGCCGTAGGTTTCGTCGAGGTACTGCTGGACGAGCGCCGACGTCCACGCCGGCGCGTCGATCCCGACTTTCTCGGGAGGTTCGTGAACGGTTTGTTCGAACTCTTCTTGCTGTCTTTCTGAGAGCTTTCGTTTTCTCCCGGATCGATGAGCATCAGAAACGGCTTGCTCAAGCGGTTCGTCCGTATCGAGTCGCATGAGCCAACTGTAGATTGTTCTTCGACCAGTGTCGTGTCATTCTGCAAGTTCGGTCTGAGTCACGCCGTTCTTGTACGCAATCGCCGCTAACAACCGTTGTGTCGGCTTAGCTCCCTCAACCCTGGCAAGGGCGTCTTGGAGTTCTTCGACGGAGGTTTTGTCGAGATGGTCCATTGTCTACAGCAACAATCTACGGGCGGAAATTCTAATGGTTACTATAGCTGTGACTTCTCGAAGTGTCTTAGACACCGTGAAAGTGGAGGAATCGTACGGTAAATCGATGGCCTCGGCACTCATAGGGCTCGTCACCACCGGGTGCCGAGTCCGGTTCGGAGCGAGTGGATCGTCATCGGCCACGCATTCCTACACCCGTCGCTCCAAAGACGGTTTGGATTAGGGTTCGCTCGAGCGATTACGCCGCTTCCTCGGCCTCGGCGTTGGCAAAGGCCGAGTTCCACTCGTCGATCAGGTTCTCGAGTCGGCCCTGATCGCGGTGGGAGAACGTCCGCGGGGCGCGGTCGGTCGCGGTCCGGGGGTCCTCAAGCGTACTCGAGGGTGTGGGTCGGGTGCGGTTGGGCGTCGGTTCGGCGTCGGGTTGGGTGAGGTGTTGGGTACTCATGTCGGTCGGGTTTGGATGTCGTCGAAAATCGGTACTCGTCGGCAGCGACTGATTCAGGCGCGTACGTGTACGACCGACATTGCTTACTCCACCGTACCAACTCCAGGGTTATAAAAGTTCATGATAGACCTGGTCTCCGGGAGTCGGGGGACGAAATCAACTCTTGCGGGTCGTGTTGTCACGGCTCTCGCGGGGCGGTCGGACTCCGATAGCTTGAGAAGTCACCCAAGAGAGGGCTCGAGTAAGACGATGACGAGCGCTGGAGGCGACGACGCGGTCGACGTGAGTTTCGTAGTACCGGCGCGAAACGAGGGCGACTACCTTCGGGGGGCCCTCGCGAGTCTGGCCGCGCTGGACACGGCCTACGAGTACGAGGTCCTGGTCGTCGACGGCGACTCGAGCGACGACACCCGAGAGATCGCCCGCGAGTACGATGCGGCGGTGCTACAGGAGGGCGGCCACAGCATCGCCGCGGCCCGGAACCTCGGGGCCGAGCGCGCCGCCGGCGAGTGGCTGGCCTTTATCGACGCCGACACGCGTGTCCGGGCGACGTATCTGACCGAACTGCTCGGGTTCGCCGAGCGTGAGGGACTGGCGGCGGCCAGTTCCTACTGCCGGATCACCGGCCCGCGACGGGCGAAGCTCGTGGAAGCGACGATCAATCACGTCTTCTCGCGGCTCGAGCGACCGATCCTCCCCGGATTCAGCTGTCTGGTCCACCGGCGAGCGTTCGCGGACGTCGGCGGGTTTCCCGACGTCCCAAACGAGGACACGGCGTTCAGCCGGCTGCTGGCCGCCCGCTATCCGACTGGCTACCGGCGGACGGTGCTGGTCGAGAACTCCGGCCGCCGGATCGCCGAGCTGGGGCTGACGGGGGCGCTTGGCCACTATCTGCGACTCGACCTCGAGCGACTACGAGCGGCGTACTGAACCGGCCGCCGGCCCGCCCTGCCGTCTCAACTCGAGTCGCCGTAGCGCGGCGCATCGACGCCGGTGATCTCGAAGCGCGCGCCGACCGACTCGCCGTCGGTCGCCACGAGCGTCGGCGACCCGTTTGACGATTCCGAGCCCGAACCCGGTTCCCTCCTCGGCGGTGGGAAAGCCGATGTCGAAGACCGAGTCCCGGTCCTCGGCGGGGATGCCACACCCGGTGTCGGCGACGTAGAAGCCGCCCGCACAGCCGCCGACGATCACGGTCGGGTCGGCGCTGGTACCCCCGGTCGGGCACCCCGTGATCGAGCGCGTTCCGAAAGCGGTTCTCGAGCAGTTGCTGGAGTCGCTCGAGGGCCGTCGGGACCACGGTGGCCGTCGGCTCCGGGTCGACGTAGCGGACGGCGATCTCGTCGGTCGCTGACGCCGCCTCGACCGCGGCGGCGGTCGGTCGGGTCATGGCAGGGACTCCCGAATACGTACTGACGAGAGACGAGGAGCTAATGAGCGGTGTGGCAGTCGAGGACAGAGCGGAGCGTGACCGGCACGATCATGTGGGTCGCTTATGTCGTCTCCGTGGGTACTGCGAGCGTGTCCACCGTTCCACCCGAAGCCGAGCGACTGCTCGAGAGCGAGCCGTTGATGGCCCACTTCGGGACCTGTGTCGACGGGAGACCACACGTCGCGCCGGTCTGGTACCGCTACCTCGCCGACGAGGAAGTCATCGAAGTCGTCACGACGGGGCGGAAGCTGGCGAACGTCAGGGAGAACCCGCGGGTCGCGCTCTCGATCCAGCAAGACGAGGGCGGCCACGCGCAGTGGATGGTGTCGCTGCTGGGGACGGCGACGGTCGTCGACGACGAGGGCGACGCCGACGCGGCCCGCCGCCGAATCAACGCGAAGTACGACGCCGACCACGACGCCTACGCCGACAATCGGCTGGTCCGAATCGACATCGGATCGGCGACCTATCGGACCTACGCCGACGATCTCGAGTGAGCGCCGGCGTCGATCGCCCTCGAGCCGACCACCGACGGGCCGACGCCTACAGCCCCGTCGGGACCTCGAGATAGGTCGTCTCGAGGCCCCACTCCCCGACGAGTTCCTGCAGCGATCGCACGCCGAAGGTTTCGGTCGCGTAGTGGCCCGCGAGGAAGACGTGGACGCCGGCCTCTCGGGCCTCGTGGTAGACCGCCTGTTTCCCCTCACCGGTCACGAGCGCGTCCGCGCCCGCCTCGACGGCTTCGTCGAGCCAGTCGGTGCCACTGCCAGTGACGATCGCCACGTCCGCGATCTCGTCGGGGCCGAAGTCGAGGTGCTGGACCGGCTGGCCGCCGGTCTCGAGGGCGCGCTCGAGGCGGTCGCGCAGGTCGGCGGGCGCGTAGGGGTCGGCGGCCGTCCCGCGCTGGCCGACGTGTTCGGGGCCGTGGTCGCCGAAGGGCGCGCGGTTCTCGAGGGCGAGCAGGTCGGCGACGCCGGCGGCGTTGCCAAGTTCCGGGTGGCCGTCCAGCGGGAGATGGGAGACGTACAGCGCGAGGTCGTTCTCGATCAGCGGCGCGATCCGATCGTAGGTCCGGCCGGTCACGCGGTCGAAGCCGCCCCACGAGAGTCCGTGGTGGACGACCAGCAGGTCGGCGTCGGCCTCGATCGCCCGGTCGACCGTCTCGCGGACGCCGTCGACGGCGAACGCGACCCGGTCGATCTCGGCCTCGTCGGGCCCGACCTGCAGGCCGTTGGCGCTGGCGTCGACGTCGGCGTAGTCGGCGGTTCGCAGTTCCTCGTCGAGTCGATCGACGACGCTCGAGAGTTGCATACGGTCACGTAGGGTCGAGACCGACTTGTATCCGACTGATCTACTGGACGGAACACGGTCGTCCTTCGCGCTGACGCTTGGCCGGAGTGGTGATTCGTTCTGGCAGTACACTGATTACGGGCGCACACCAAGTACGCCCATGCCGGTGAGTATCGACGACTTCGAATCCGGAAACCTTCCGAACAGGGCAAGCGTCCCGGAACGGGTAGTCAGGTACCTCTCCGATCGGCGGGACAAGGCGTTCACCCGGTCGGAAATCGCGACTGCCATCGACGAAGATCCGAACACCGTCGGGACGGCGCTCTCACGGTTGAAAGATCGCGATCTGGTTCGACACAAGGGAGAGTACTGGGCGATCGTGGCGGATCGCGATCGAGTGGCCGCCGCGTACGACCTCCACACTGCGACGGATCGACTCGACGAAGCGGACGGCGGCATCGATCCCGACGAGTGGCAGGCCGCCGCTCCGGAGACGCCCCATCCGAGCGAACGAAACGACGGGGAGGACGGTTGATCGATGGAACCGGAACGGGGTGACGTCGTTCGGAGCCACGACCCGTTCAAACTCGGGACGGAGAAGCAGCGACCGTGGCTGATAGTGAGCAATGAAACGCATCCGTTCGACGGTGAACAGTTCCTCGCGGTCGCCGTCTCCACCAAGCAGTACGATCGTTCGCTCCCTCTTCGTTCCGACGTCTGGGAGGTCGGCGGCGTTCCGTGCGAGTCGTTCGTCTCCCCGTGGGCAGTTCACTCCCCCCGCCGAGAGGACCTGATCGCGTGGCAAGGCCGAGTCACGGAGTCGTTCATTGAGCGGTCATCGACGAACTGAAACGCTATCTCGGGTGAAACGAAGCGTTCGCCGCCGGTCGATAGTGGACGAGGGACGAAAGCAGTCCGGCCGCCTACAGCAGATAGAAGATCGGGAACAGGAACACCCAGACGATGTCGACGAAGTGCCAGTAGAGCCCGAAGTACTCGACCGGCCGGTGATCCGTGAGATAGGCGTTGACCGAGAGGGTCCGATAGATCATGAACCCGGCGATGAGCAGCCCGAGGATGACGTGGAAAGCGTGCAGCCCCGTCGTCACGAAATACAGCGAGTACTCGAGGTCGGTGAACCAGTAGATCCCGTGGGAGAACTCGTAGTTCCACTCGTAGCCCTTGATGCCGAGAAACAGGAAGCCAAGCACGAGCGTGGCCCCCATCGAGGCCAGCAGGCCGCGCTTGTTTTCGCGTTCGGCCATCACCAGTGCCAGCACGACCGTGAAACTCGAGGTCAGCAGGACGTAGGTGTTGAGCAGGCCGATCGTCGACGACGGCGGGACGGTCTCGAAGCTGCCCCAGCCGTTGTTGATCCGCATGAACAGATACGCACCGATGACGGCACCGAAGACGACCACGTCCGAGGCGAGGAAGAACCAGACCCCGGTCTTGGTCGTTCCGACGCCCTCGAACGGCCAGCGCTCGGCGATCGCCATCTCGGGGGCGTCGAACCGCTCGCGGCCGTACTCGAAGAGCGAGTAGCCGAGGACCGCGACGCCGATCACCGAGATCGCGGGATAGATGACGGTTGCCGAGCCGGCGACCGAGCCGGGAAAGTCCGCCCCGCGTGCGGCCGCGAACGATGCCACGTACGGCGTCAGTCCGGACAGCCCCAGGAACGTGATGAACATTCCGACGCCGATCCCGAACGGCCAGATGCTCGCGTGGTCCTCGTGATCCCCCTCGAGCGCGTCCGCCTGCCCCGTTCGTTCGTGGGCGACCGCCCCGCCGTCGGCCGCCGTCGCGTCGTCGACGAACTCGAGTGTGCCGGAGGCGTAGCTGGGCCGGTCGGGCCAGTTCTCGAGCGGCGGCGGCGAGGTCGTCGCCCACTCGGCGGTCCGGGCGTACGCCCACGGGTTATCGGGCGCGTCGGGCCCTGAAACGAGACTCTTCCCGAGCGTGAGAAAGACCAGCAGGAACGAGGCGCCGAGGACGAACGCGCCGACGGTCGCCAGTTGGTGATAGAGCTGGGCGCCCTCGCCGTAGTGGAAGACACGCCGGGGCGTCTCCCAGGCGATGAACATCGGGAAGTACAGCAGGTTGAACCCGACGAAGTAGGCGCCGAAGCTGAGCTTTCCGAGCCGCTCGGAGTACATCTTCCCGGTCATCTTGGGCCACCAGTAGTAGAGGCCGGCGATCAGCGCCGTGACCCCGGCGACCATCACGTAGTGGAAGTGGGCGACGACCCAGTAGGTGCCCCGGAACTCGTAGTCGAGCACGACGGCCCCGAGGAAGACCCCGGTGATGCCGCCGATGATGAACAACACGAGCGCGCCCATCGTGAACAGGAACGGCGTCGTAAAGCGGACCCGGCCCTTGACCATGGTGTAGATTATCGCGAAGACCATCAAGTCGAAGGGCAACGAGATCCCGATCGTCGTCGCCATGAACAGGGTCTTGATCGGGAGGTTGATCGTCGTCAGGAACATGTGATGCATCCAGACCAAAAAGGACTGGACGGCCACCAGCACCATCGCGATGATGACCCACTTCCGGCCGACGAGTCGCCGCCCGGTGAACGTCTGGACGGTCTCGAACATGATCCCCAACGCGGGGAAGAAGACGATGTACACCTCCGGATGGCCGAAGAACCAGAACAGATGGCCCCACAGCAGGCTCGAGCCCTGATCGGTGCCGAAGTACTGGGTCAGCAGGAGCCGGTCGGTCAACAGCAGGATCATCGCGGCCAGCAGCGCCGCGAACGCAAAGAGCATCATCCAGACCGTCAGCAGCGTTCCCCACGTGAACAGCGGCATGTTCCAGAGACCGAGCCCCTCGGCGCGACGAGTGTGGATCGTCGTCAGGAAGTTCACCGTGCTGAGGGTGGTCGACATGACGAACAGCGTCAGGGCGAGGATGGTCGTGTTCCCGCCCATCGTCAGCGCGTAGCCGGGGTTGTAGATCGGGACGTTCAGCGGGGCGTACATATACCAGCCGTTGGCCCACGTCGTCCCCTGGAAGAACGAGAACAGGACGAGAAGCCCCGAGAACAGGTAAAACCAGTAGCTCAACGCATTCAACCGGGGAAACGCCAGATCGTTCGCGCCGATCTGTAATGGGACGAGGTAGTTCGCGAACGCGAAGCCGAGCGGCGAGATGAACCAGAACACCATCAGGAGGCCGTGAATCGAGACCGACTGATTGTACTGGGTGTTCGTCAGGAGACCGGTGCCGCCGGCTTGCCACAGGTGCGCGCGGAACAGCAACGCGAGGATCCCGCCGGCCAGGAGGAAGAAAATCGCCGTCACCAGATAGAGGATGCCGACGTCCTTGTGATTGGTCGTGACGAGCCACCGCTTGACCGTCGTTCGCGGCGGGAAATCGCTCATCGACTCACCCCCCGATCGATCCGTCGATCGTCGTCACCGGCGGTGACGTGATCGGAATCGGTCGCGACGTGCCGGCAAAACGGCGAGGACGCGACGGAGACCATACCGCTACCTCAGTACGATTCGTCGTATCAAAGTGTCCGGTGCGCCTGCAGGCGATACTTGTAGCGGCCGGCGGCCGTTCGCGGGACGACGGCGCTATCGGTCGTCGGCGGCCGGTTCCAACCCCGGAAAGTCGGCGATGATCCCGTCGACGCCGGCGGCCGCGAGCCGGTCGAACTGGACCCAGTTTCGCACCGTCCAGACGTTGACCGCCCGCCCCGCCTCGTGGGCCCGCTCGAGGAGGTCGATCCCGGAGCCGTCGTTCGCGTCCCCGATCGTCGCCGTCCCGTCCGGCTCGGGGCCGAGGATCGCGGTTCGGGGTGGATGAACCGCCTCGCAGTCGTACCGGTCCGCGATCTCGAGGCCGGCCGCGAGGTCCGCGCCGACCAGCGGGGCGGCGGCGTAGTCGGCGACCTCGCGCAGCGCCGCGATCGCCCCCTCGCAAAAGGAGGAAAACAGCAGGTCGCCGCCGAAGGCCTCGCAGTCGGCGACGACGCGCTCGACGAACGGCCGCCAGACCGCGCGCCGGTGATCGCGGTCGTCTGTGGGCAGCGCCTCGCCGACCCGGAGGTCGGCGGTCCCGGGGCTCTTGAGTTCGACGTTGACCCCGACCGATTCGGGGACGGCCTCGAGCAGGGCGGCGAGGGAGGGGATCGTCGCGTCGGTCCCCAGCACGCGCGTCGCCTGCAGCTCTTCAAGGGGCGTCTCGCGAACGAGTCCAGTCGCGTCGGTCAGGGGGCGGCCGTCGCGAGTCCCGTCGAGGCGCTCGTCGTGGACGACCACCGGGGTGCCGCAGGCGGCCGGTCGGACGTCGATCTCGATCATGGCGGTCTCGTCGCGGGCGGCGGCGCGTTCGGCCGCGGCGATCGTGTTCTCGGGCGCGACCCCGGCGTAGCCGCGATGGGCGATGACGGCAGGGCGGACCATATCGGACCGACGACCGGCCGGCTAATGTAAACTGCGCTACCGGACGACGTGGCAGTTCCCGGCCCGCCGTTGATGCGTGTGCCCCCCGACCGCGAGTGTGACCGAAACCACGCTCGCCGACGTCGAACGCGCGCTGGAGCGCGCCGCCGACCGCGAGACCAAGGAGGCCGTTTCAGTCCTGCGGACCGCCCGGCAGGACGGTCGGGACCCGGCGACCGACGCCGACGTCGACGAGGATCGCGAACGGACCTCGAGCACCGCCTCGAACGGCGGATCCGCGACGTGCGAGCGCGCGACGCCGACGACGGCGGGCTATAGTAGCTCTTGAAAGTCACTGCACACCCGACCGCAGGACAGCGTTGTGATCGGTGTGTAAATCGGTTCAAGAGCTACTATAGGGGCGGCGATGAACCCGGCAGCGGGCGACACACCGTCGCGGGGTTCACCGTCGTCGGCCGAGTTCGAGGGCGTCCGAGAACCCGGCGAGATCGGCCGCGCTCCGGCCCTTTTATTCGGGTGCCGTCCGGAGACGGAGGTATGCGAATTGCACTACTCGGCGGCACCGGCGACATCGGCGAAGGACTCGCGTTGCGCGTTGCACGCGATACGAACCACGAGATCCTCATCGGCTCGCGCGACCCCGAGAAGGCCCGTGACGCGGTCGCGGACTACGAGGCGGAACTCGAGGCCCGCGGCGCCGACGCCGATCTGAAGGGGTTCGACAACGAGATGGCGGCCGACCGCGCCGATATCGTCATTGTCAGCGTCCCGCCGTACTACGTCGGCGACACCGTCGAGGCGGTCGCGGACAGCCTCGATTCCGACTCGGTCCTCGTGACCCCCGCGGTCGGGATGCAGGGCGACGAGGACGGCCTACACTACCACCCGCCCGAGGCCGGTAGCGTCACCGAACTCGTCGCGCAGCGAGCGCCCGACGAGGTGCCGGTCGTCGGTGCCTTCCACAACCTCGCGGCCGACGCCCTCTCGAATCTCGACAACGAGCTGGACCTCGATACGCTCGTCGTCGCCGACGACGACGACGCCAAAGCAACCGTCCTGACGGTCGCCAACGAGATCGACGGCCTGCGCGCGCTCGAGGCCGGGCCGCTGGCCAACGCCGCGGAGGTCGAGAGCGTCACGCCGCTCGTGATCAATATCGCGAAGTACAACGAGGACATGCACGACGTCGGCGTCAAGTGGATCTGAGCCGAACCGACGGCGGCTCGGTGTGACTCCTCGGTTCGACCGATCGCGCGACCGAGACCTCGAGGCGAGCGGAAAGTCGGGACTATCGACGGTCGAAACCGCGAGAAACCGGTGATCGTCCCTACGCGCCGGCCGACTCGAGGGCGTCCTCGATGTCGTCGCGCTGGGTGACGCCGACGAAGCGCTCGACGATGCCGTCGTCGTTCTCGATGATCAGGGTCGGGAGCGAGCGAACCTGGTACTCGTTGGCGACGTCCTGTTGTTCGTCGACGTTTACCTTCTCGACTTCGAATCGGCCCTCCCAGTCGTCCTCGAGCTCCTCGAGGATCGGGTCCTGGGTCTTGCAGGGGCCACACCAGTCCGCGTAGAAATCCTTCAGTGTGACAGTCATGCGGTCATCGCTAGTTGCCACGCGCCGCGCATAAGGGTTTCCCACCGACAGCCGATTGCCGGGATCGGTGACGCGGGCGAGGACGACACCGGCCGGAACCGGAGCAGGCAGCCGCCGAGAGACGGAATCCCTCCCTCGAGCGAACCCGCCCGAAAGCGCGGGCCGGAGTCGGTCGAAAGGTTTAGTTCCGGGGGGACATAGGAACGGGTATGGACAAAGGACAGAACACCGGCGGGCTGATGTCCAGTGCCGGATTGGTCCGGTACTTCGACTCCGAGGACTCGAACGCCATCCGAATCGACCCGAAGACGGTCATCGCCTTCGGCGTCATGCTGGGCGTCGTGGTCCAGCTGCTGACGCTGGTCTCGTAACGCCGCCGCTTTCTTTCAGCACCGCCTCGAGTAGCCACAGCGCTGTCGGAACCCCTCGCGGACGGGACGCGATCGGCCACGGTGGCCACGCTGGGATCGGCAGCCGGGCGATCGCTACCGCTGGGAGTCGCGGAGGATCAGCGGTTCGATGGCGAGCGTTCGCTTGGCGACGGTCACGATTCGGATGACGTAGGCCGCGAACAGCAGAAACGGCACGAGCGTCACCGTAAACGCCGCGCCGATCGCCCACGTGACGTTCGCCACGCCGAGCGTTCTCCCGGGGAACGTGCCCGCGTCGACGACGGTAAGCATGACGCCGGCGACGACCAGCGCCGGAACCGCCGCGTAGAGGATCATCTGTGAGAGCGTGACGAGTTCCCACTCGAAGTACAGCGTCTTGACGTGTTCTCGCGCCGGCCCGAACAGGCTGAGCGACGTCTTCAGCTCCTCCAGATCGGACAGCGATTCGTCGCTCAGGCTGTCTTCGAACTCGTTGGTGATCCGTTCGACCTGGAAAATTTTCCAGCCGTAGTTGAAGTTCAGCGCGGCGAACAGGACGTCGAAGCTCCCGAACTTTGCGTCCTCGAGCTGATCGATGACCAGTTCGGCGTTGCCCACGAGGCTGTCGGTGAACTCGTCGACCTCCGCGCGGAGTCGATCGTCGTCGGTGTCGGCGACACTGTCGCGAAGCGTCTTCGCCCGCAGTTCGGCCACGAAGACGAGCTGGCGGAGGAACTCCGACGGATCCGCCGGACTGGGCGACCCGATGAGTTCCTCGGTGTAATCGCGGAAGTCCATCGCGTTCTCCATCCGGTCGCGCTGGTCGCCGAGCGGACCGTTCTCCTGGGAGAGGACCAGCTGGCCGATAGTGACGACAAGCGTGGTCCCGGTGATGATCGCCCCGATCATCGTCGAGAACATCGTCTCGATGGTGTCGCCGGTCTGCAGCTGTGGGTACAGGGGCGACGGCGTGAGGGTGACAAACGCCACGAAGGAGACGAACACGCCGAGCGCCAGGACGGCGGTCACCTGCAGCCGAGAGGCACCGAGCAGGAGCCAGAGTTTGAGCCGACTTTCGCCGGCGCGTTCGCGCATCGTGTTCGCCGTTCCGATGTCGGAGTCGCCGGCCGTCTCGACGTCGGAGTCGTCGGCCATTCCGTTGTCGGCGTCATCGGTGCCGGTCACGGCGACTCACCCGTCATCGGCACCGGTAGTCGTCTCGGCGGGGCGTTTGAATACCAGATACTTGGTCCCGCCACCCGTATAGTCGATCGTCTCGACGAGTTCCCAGCCGTCAGCGCCGTACTCGTTCAGCGCCGCTTGCGGGTCCTCGGCCTCCTTTTTCGTTTCGCCGCGGGGCGGCCTGAGCGTCCTGTACTCCCATCGACGCGCGTCGGATCGGCTCATCTCCGGTTCGTCACACGTGTCCGAGGGCAGTAAGGATGTGGCAGACATGTCACGATCGATCGAAGCCGACGCCGCCGAGTCGGTGGCGCGACGTTTTTGACGCCCCCCTCCGTAGCCGCGGCTATGTCACTGACTGCGGGCGTCGTCGCGGTCCAGGGCGACGTCGAGGAACACGCGGCTGCCATCGAGCGCGCCGCCGCGGCCCGCGACCGCGAGGTCGCGGTCCGCGAGATTCGTGAGTCGGGGCTCGTCCCCGACTGCGACCTGCTGGCGATGCCCGGCGGCGAATCGACCACGATATCACGGCTGATCCGCGACGAGGGGATCGCCCCCGAGATCCGGAACCACGTCGCCGCCGGCAAACCGCTACTGGCGACCTGTGCCGGCCTGATCGTCGCCTCGAGCGACCCCAACGACGACCGGGTCGACCAGCTCGACCTGCTCGACGTGGGCGTCGAGCGCAACGCCTTCGGCCGGCAGAAAGACAGCTTCGAAGCGCCCCTCGAGGTCGACGGGCTCGACGATCCCTACCCGGCGGTGTTCATCCGCGCGCCGGCCATCGATTCGGTCGGCGACGCCGAGGTCCTGGCCACGTGGGACGACCGGCCGGTCGCCGTCAGACAGGGGTCGGTCGTCGGCACGTCGTTCCATCCGGAACTGACCCCCGACAGTCGGATTCACGGGCTGGCCTTCTTCGAGAACGAGGCCGCGGCGGTGCCGGACGTCGAGAGTTCGCGGTAGCCCCCGAGTTCCGGTCGCGCACCTGTCCGCCGTCGACGGTCCCGCGTGCATGCATTCGCGACCGGACCTGTTTTCTCCCTCCTGCCCGAGGGTAGGGGTATGCAGGCATCTATCGACGCGGTTCGGGTCGCGGGGACCCCCGAGGGACCGGTCCCGGTCGTCGTCCTCGCCGTCGAGGGCGAAGACGACGTCGTCCCGATCTTCATCGGGTTCAACGAGGCGACCAGCATCGCCCGCGGGCTCGAGGCCGAGGACATCGGGCGGCCGCTGACCCACGACCTCCTGTTGGACGTCATGGAGGAACTGGGCAGCCGGATCGACCGCGTCGTCGTCACCGAGATCGAACAACGCGAGAGCGGGCGGGGCGGGACCTACATCGCCGACCTCCACCTCGAGACACCACGGGGGGAGACGGTCGTCGATGCCCGGCCGAGCGACTCGCTTGCGCTTGCGGCCCGGACCGACGCCGGCATCGAGATCACCGAGGACGTGTTCGCGGACAGCCGAGACGACAGGGCAAAGTTCGCCGACCTCGAAGACATCCGCAACGTGTCGGGTGAATTCTAGATGGACGACGTACTCGAGGAGCTGTTCGCCGTGATCGAAGACCGGAAAGAGACGCTGCCCGAGGACTCCTACACCGCCTCGCTGTTTACCCACGAGAAGGGCGAGAACGCGGTCCTGGAGAAACTCGGCGAGGAGACGACCGAACTCGTGTTGGCCGCGAAAGACGACGATCACGAGGAAATCGCCCACGAGAGCGCCGATATCGTCTATCACCTGCTGGTCCTGCTGGCGATGAAGGACGTGGAACTGTCGGACCTCGAGGCCGAACTCGAGGCGCGTCGCTGACCGCGTAGCGTCGGTCCCGACGGCTGTGGGACTGCTTGCAGTCGCCGAACACAAATTCTTCCATCCGCGTGGCGTCCGTCCCGGTGATGGCGCTTCAACAACTCCGAAACGCGCACTCGGACGATCAGATGCAGGCGTGTATCGACCACTGCCTCGAGGCCGCGCAGGTCTGTGAGTGGTGTGCCGACGCCTGTGCAGGCGAGGGCGAGGACATGGCCCGCTGTATCCGGCTCTGCCGGGACGTGGCCGACATCGCCTCGCTGCACGCCCGGTTTATGGCCCGCAACTCCGGCTACCACGGAGAGCTGGGCGAGCTCTGTGCGGACCTCTGTGAGGAGTGTGCCAAGGAGTGCGAACAGCACGACCACGACCACTGTCAGGCCTGTGCGGAAATCCTGCCGGAGTGTGCCGAGAGCTGCCGAGAGATGGCCGCGGCCTGACGGAGACTCGAGACGGGTTTTTATGTCCTGACCGCGGCTCCGACGACGCCGGCGATCGCGCTCTCGATGGCCATCACGAGCGAGACGGCGACGGCCAGCGCGAAGATGCCGATCCCGGCCGCACCGGAGATCGCGCCGCCGACGGGGCCAAGCGCCAACCCGGCGATGCCGACGGCGACGCCGATCAACAGGCCGCCGATGATCCCGCCCAGCGCGCCGGCAAGCAGCCCGTGCCAGAAGCCGCTGCCGAGCCCGCCACCGGCCATGTAGCCGGCGACGAACCCGCCGGCCAGCCCCGCGGCGATCTGGCCGACCCCCGGCACCACGAGACCGACGATTCCAACCACCGTCGCGACGACGAATCCGACGAACACGGCGCGCCAATCAGTCATGGCTCCCCGTAGGCGGGCGGCAGGGATAAGCTGACGGCGGCCAACGAACGCCCTTTTATGGTCGCGGCTCCTACTGCTGCCCATGATTTTCGAAGACCTTCCGACGACGCCCACGTCGGAAGAGTTGATCGACAAGGCGTTCTCGCGGGCGGCGCGGGCCGGCAAGGCCAAGGGCGGCCTCGAGGCCCAGCAGTCGATGCTCCAGACGGCGGCGAACATCATCTCGGACAACTTAGAGAACGTGGTGACCGCGTGGCCGGACTTCGAGTACGACGCTCACCCGTTCTACTACGAGCTGGCGGACGCGATCGTCGACGTCGACCGGCTCCGGCAGGCGCTGTCGGAAGTGATGTGGGCCAGCCGGAAGGCCCGCAAGATCCACGAGGAGTACCAGCCGCGGCTGCGCAAGACCGACGTTGACACCGCGCGCAAGCACCGGAAACAGGCCTTCGCCCGGCTGGCCGACATCGTCGAGCAGGTCGAGGACCACCTGCTCTACATCAACGAGTCGCGCAATGACCTGCGGGACCTGCCCGAGATCAACCCCGACGAGCCGACGATCGTCGTCGCCGGCTACCCCAACGTCGGCAAGTCCTCGTTCGTCAACGACGTCACCAGCGCCCGCGGCGAGACCGCCTCCTACCCGTTCACGACGAAGGGGATCGGTGTTGGCCACTTCGAACGGGACCACATCCGCTACCAGATCGTCGACACGCCCGGCCTGCTCGACCGGCCGCCGGAAGAACGCAACGAGATCGAGTCCCAGGCGGTCAGCGCCATCGAACACCTCGCGGACTGCATGCTCGTCATGCTCGATCCCTCGGGGGAGTGTGGCTACCCGATCGGCTCGCAACTCGAGCTACGGGACGCGATCGCGGCCCGATTCGAGGAGATCCCCGTCCTCACGATCGCGAACAAGATCGACCGGAAAGAGGTCTGGAACGCGTCGCTCGAGGACCTCGGCGCCGACTACACCATGAGCGTCGAGACCGGCGACGACGTCGAGACGGTACTCGACGCCGCCGTCGCGGCCATCGATTACGAGCCCGAACTGCCGTTCGACGAGTAACGCGAAAACCGTTTTTCGGCCGCCCGACTCCCGATTCGAGGGGCGCAAGCGAGGTGTTCAGCCGGTGCCGCGCTCGGTGACCTCGACGTACCTGATCTCGAGGCCCACGGAGCCGTCGGCGTGGTCGTTGATCCGCTCGTGGAGGGTATCGGCCAATGCGGGCGCGGACTCGCCGGGCGGCCCGCCGATCGTGACGATCACCCGCTCGGGGTTCCGGAACGGGTAATTATCGTCCATCACGACTTCGAACTCGAGGAGGTGATAGTCCTCGTACTGGGACTGCGAGAGGGCCTGCTCGACTTCGTCGCGGGCGTCCTCTTCGAAGTTCCCCGACTCGTAGGAGGCGTAGGTGATGCCCCCGAGAAAGACGGCGAAGACGAGGACGATGACGACGAGCCCGGCGATCCGTTTGCGGAGGCGCTGTTCGGTCTCGCCGAGCGAGAACAGGCTCTCGGGACGGTAGCCGGCATACCACAGCGTCACCAGCCCGGCGAGATTGACCGACAGCAGATTGACCAACACGAGTACCGTCGCGCCGATCGCGGAGGTCGGCTGGCCCCAGGCGATGGCGATGCCCGCGACGCCAGCCGGCGGGATCAACGCCGCCGCGATCATCACGCCGACCAGCGCGACCGCGGTCCCCGTCGCGATGCTGACGACGCCCGCGACGCCGGCTCCGAGCGCGATCGCCAGCGACAGCAGGTCCGGCGCGAGCCGCTCGGAGATCTCGCCGACGCTCGAGAGGACGAGATCCGGCGGCACGATGTTCAGCGACCGCACGACCAGCGCGAAGATCGCCGCGGCCACGATCGCGACGACGACGCCGATGAACTGGTAGGTGACGCTCTCGACGAACATGTCCTCGTCGTCGATCACCGTGCCGACGCTCGCGCCGAGCGCCGGTCCGATCAGGGGCGCGATCACCATCGAGCCGACGACGACCGCCGGCGAGTCGAGCAAGAGCCCGGCGGTCGCGACGACGGCGCTGATGATCGTCATCACCACGTAGACGGGAAAGCTCGGCGTCAGATCGTCGGCTTCGGCCTGCAGCTCCTGGCGGGAGATGCGGTCCGAACCGACGTCGCCGTTCTCGTACTCGTCACGCAGCGCCTGAAACCGCCTCGAAACGACCGTCTCGGCGTCGACGACGACGGTGTAGGCGTCATCGTCGATCCCCGCGTCCTGAATCTCGTCTAACACCGGCTCGACGGCCGCGTCCGGCAGCGGGAAGTACATGACCCCAGTGTACGACCGGCTGCTGGTCTCGTCGGTCACGACGTAGTCGATCCCCCGCTCGTCGAGGATCGCGAGGATCGTCTCCCGCTTGCCCGTCGGAATCGTCAACTGTACGAGCCGCACGGGAGGTCCTGACGAACCCCGGGCCCATAACTCCGGGGCATTCCGTCCCATTCCGTCGGTCGGATCGGGCGCGAGCGACGCCGCGATCGCCGCGAAAGACTGTTGTAGGACAGCCAACAACTGCCCGTATGAAGCGACGAACGGCCCTCCCGCTCGGCATCGTCATGCTCGGGCTGGGCAGTGCGTATCTCGCTGCGTTCGGGCCGCAAGTTCTCACCGGACCGTTCACCGGGGCTCTCTTGGCCGGCTTCGTCCTCGCGGCGATTCTCATGATCGTCGGTGGGCTCGTCGGCTCGGTTCCGGTTGGCGACCGAACGATTCCGTGGAACGCCTTCGTCGGCATCGGCGACGTCCTCCTCGCGGCCGTCGTCACGCTCTCGGCGATCCGATCCGCAATCGTCGTCGGCGACACGGTATCGTGGGTCTTCGCCGCGGCGATGCTTGTCGGGGGATCGTCGATCGCCTGGTTCGGCGTCCAGACCGTCCGCGACAGCCGCCACGTCGACCTCGAGGCGACCCCCTCGAGCCGGCGCGTCGTCGCGATCGCCGCCCTCGTCGCCGTCTCGGTCGCCGTCGGTGCGCTCGTGGCGACGGGCCCGTAGGTCCCGCGCTCGAGGGGGCCGTGACGGCAGCCAGCACGCGAGCGGCCGGGCCCAGTTACAACGCGTATAAAGGTCCCACCGCCCTACCGAACCGTATGATCGACTTCGATACGCGACCGAACCGGGACGCCGAGGTGGCCCTCGTCGGTCGCTCGAACGTGGGCAAGTCAACGCTCATGCGCGAGCTGACCGGCCACAGCTTCGACACCGGCGGCAAGCCCGGCGTCACCCGCTCGCCCAACCACTACGACTGGGCCCCCGAGGACTTCGTCATCACCGACCTCCCCGGCTTCGGCTTCATGAGCGGCGTCGACGAGGACCTCCGCGAGGAGATCAAAACCGAGATCGTCCACTACTTAGAGGAGTACGCCGACAACATCCTCGTCGCCGTGCTGGTCGTCGACGGCAAGAGCGTCATCGACATCATCGACCGCCACTCCGGCCCCGACGAGATCCCCTACGACGTCGAGATGTTTCACTTCCTGCGCGAGCTCGATATCCCCACCGTCGTCGCCGTCAACAAGATGGACAAGGTCGACGACGATGACGAGCGCCTCGACGCCCTCTGTGACCGGCTCGGGCTCTACCCGCCGTGGAAACAGTGGCAGGAGACCATCGCCCCCATCAGCGCGAAGAAGGGCCAGCTCGAGCCGCTCAACGAGGCCGTCCGGAGCCAGCTCCACGAGCAACAACGGGACGATCTGTTCAAGTTCTTCTAACGAAATTTTGCTCTGCGTTCTGAGCGGACGGATGCGCCGACAGCGCATCCGTCCGCTCGTCACTCGGCAAAATTTCGATCAAAAGCACTCCTCCTTCCCCGCCAGCCGCGCAAGCGCGGCTTCTGGGTCAGTCGTCGGCCCGCTCGCTCCCTTCGGTCGCTCGCGGTGAGTGTCGGGTAAGCGCCTGCCCTCCCCCGGATCACGCGACTCTCGCAGTCGCTCGAGTCGCGCTCTCGGACATCGACCTCGTAATCGCGATCAGACCACGCGGTTGTGGAATTCCTCGCCGGTCTCGAGCCGATCGACGTTCTCGCGGACGATGTCGCCGGTGTCCCGGAAGTAGTCGCGGGTGTAGGCGGCACAGTGGGGCGAGACGATGACCTCGTCCATCCCCCACAGCGGTGAGTCCTCGGGCAGGGGCTCCTCCTCGAAGACGTCCAGGGCGGCTCCCGCGAGTGACTCGGCCTCGAGCGCGTCAATCAGGGCCGGTTCGTCCACGACCGACCCGCGGGCCACGTTCACGAAATAGGCGTCGTCGCGCATAGCGTCGAACGCCGCGGCGTCGAAGAGGTGACGCGTCTCGTCGGTCAGCGGCACGGTAACGATCACGAACTCGACGTCCGCGATCGCCTCGAGCAGGCGGTCGTTGGCGTAAACCTCGTCGAAGCCGGGGACCGGATCGCCCGAGCGCCGGACCCCCCGCAGGTCCACGCCGAGCGCACCCAGCGTCTCCGCGACGCCCCGCCCGAGGGTGCCGGTCCCGACGACGCAGGCCGTCGAACCCGGCAGGGTAAACGCCGCGTCCCACTCGGGGCGGTCCCACCGCCGTTCTTGCTGGTTGGCGACGTGGTCGTGGAGCCGTCGCGAAAACGAGAGCAGATAGCCCGCGACCGTCTCGCCGACGGTCCGATCGTGGATTCCCGTGCTGTTCGTCAGGACAACACCCGCGTCCCCGAGGGCGTCGAACGGAAACCGATCGACCCCCGCCTGAATCGAGTGGACCCAGTCGACCTCGAGGAGGGCCGCGTGGTACTCTAAGGTGACGACCGCGTCGCAGGCGGCGATCCCGTCGTCGTCGATCACCGAGACCGCGACCGGCAGGTCAGCGAGGTAGTCGGCCAGTTCAGCCGGCGGAAAGACGTCGTCGACGGACTCGTGGATCCCGAGTCGCTCGAGTTCGAGTTCCATGGGGCGATCTACGAACGAATCCGAATTGAAGGTTTGTACCTCTCCTCAGTAAACGGGGCTCAGTTGGGTTGACTTCTACCTTATACGGTTGTATAAGGATCCGCTGCGTGGTTCAAGCCCAAGCGATAGGAAATGATGCTCCGCGGAACGAGGTCTACAGATGTATCTATGGTGGTGGAACGATGGTGGCTCAGTGAAAGATTTCATCACAAAGGGCTAAGCGGGGGTAACTTTCGTCATCGCCACCTAGCGGTCGTAGACCAGCCGTCCGCAAAAACCTCACGGACGAGGGTCCGACGACCGACCGTCACAGCGAGAACTGACTGACTACCACGCCTCGAGAGCGCGCAGTTCGTCCGCGACGGCCTCGATTTCGGCGGGCTCGAGTACCCCACGCTCGGTGACGATCTCGGTCACGCAGTCGGCCGGCGTCACGTCGAAGGTCGGGTTCAGGGCGTCGATCGCGGCGTCGCCGTCGTACACCGCGGCTCGGTCGCCGGACTCGAGGTTGACGGCCTCGCTGGTCGAGACCTTGGCCGTGGCGGCGACGACCGATACCGGAATCCCCCCGCGGGCGGCGGCGACCGCGAGCGTGCGGGTCCCGGTCTTGTTCACCACCGAGCCGTCGGGGAGGACGGTGTCGGCCCCGACGACGACCCGGTCGACGTCCTCGCGCGCGAGGACGGTCGCGACGGCCGCGTCGGTGTGGACCGTCACGGTGCAGTCGGTCGTCGCCCCCAGCCGCTTGGCGACGCCGATCCCCTCGCGGGCGGGACGGGACTCCGCGACGAAGATTCGGGACGGCTCGCCCGCCTCGAGCGCCTCGAGGACGGTCCCCGACCGCGAGAGGGTCGCGACGCTCCCGCCGAGCCGATCGGCGGCGATCGCCGCGGCCTCGGTGTCGGCCGCGAGGGCACGGTCGATGGTCGACAGCGCCGACTCGAGGACGGCGGGCGCGCCCCAGTCGTCGCGGTCGGCCTCGGCAGCGCCGGCCATCGCCCGGTTGACCCGGTTCCGGAGGACGGCCATCGACGGGCGGGCCTCGAGCAACCGGCCGGCGAGTTCCGCGAGTTCGTCCCGCTCGCCCGCGGGATCCGCTCCGGATTCCTCCCGTTCCGCGACGAGCAGCCCCGCGCGATCGCGCAGCACCTCGAGCCCGCGCACCGAGAGGGTCGCGGCCCCGTGTTCGTCGTCGGCCGCGATCGACCGGACCGTCGGCGCGACCCGCTCGTAGGCGGTCCACAGCTTCGGGACCGTCTCGCGGTCGTCCTCGAGGATCGCGGTCGGCGGGACCCACTCGGCGGCGTCGTGTTCCTCGCTCAACTCGACCTCGCGGGTGCCACAGTCGAACAGGTACGGGTGGACGACCCACTCGCGCTCGAGATCGGAATCCTCGAACGCGACCGGACGACCGGAGCGAACGAGCGAAACCGTCTCGCCGGGCTCGAGGGCGGTCTCCTCGCGGATCTCCGTGCGGACCTGTTCGTTGGGGTCGCCCTCCGCGAACCCGGAGACGCCGCCCCACTGGCCACGGTAGGTGCCGACGGCGTCGCTGCGGCGCAAGCAAAGAACGTCACTCCGATGGCGGAGGAACGCGGTGACGACGTGAGCCGAATCCCCGCTCGTGGTGTCGGTGTCCGGGCACATACGATGGCCCACGGCGACCGGGAAGGTGTCGCTTTCGAACGCCCCACTGGGACCGCGAGGCACTCGCCCCGAACCCGTCCGCGAGGTGAGCGGCGACTCAGCACGACTCGAGCGAGAGACGACCGGGGATCGGCCGCTGACGAACGCTTTTCCAGACTGCCGACGAACGCACGGCCATGACACGTATCGCGATCGTTTCCGACACCCACGTACCCACTCGAGAGCCGGCGCTTCCCGCGTGGGTCGTCACCGAGATCGAGGCGGCCGATCACACCATCCACGCGGGCGACTTCGAGTCGTTCGGGGCCTACGAGCGGGTCGTCGACCTCACTGGTGGCGAGTTGACCGCCGTGTTGGGAAACGTGGATCCGGCGACGCTCGACGTGCCGCGGACGGCCACGCTCGAGGTCGACGGCGTACGGTTCGTCGTCACTCACGGCGACGGATCGTCAGGCGACTGGCGGGAGCGAGTCGTCGAAACGGCCCGCGAGAACGCGGGCGCGACGGCCGACACGAACCTCGTCGCCGTCGCCGGGCACACCCACGCGGTGGTCGACGAAACCGTCGCGTTCGACGAGGGCCGCGCAGCCGGTCGCGTCCGGGTACTCAATCCGGGAAGCGCCACGGGCGCTGCGCCCACGACTCGCGAGACGATGTTCGTCGCCACCGTGACCGACGGCACCCTCACGGTCGATCGTCGAACCGGATAAACCCGACCCGGGGAACGAAGGCGCGGATCTCGACCGGGAGACGACGGAGTATAAATCGACGGCCGCACAATCCGACGCGTATCGATGGGACCTCCCGAACGAACAGCCGCCGATTCCGGATCGAACGCCCGAATCGGCGTCGACGTCGGCGGTACCTTCACCGACGTGGCGCTCTCGCTCGACGACCGGCTCGTCACCGCCAAAGTGCCCTCGACCGATCCCCAGCACGTCGGCGTCCTCGAGGGGATCGAGAAGGCCTGCGACGACGCCGGCATCGAGCCCGGCGAGATCGACGGCTTCGCCCACGCGATGACCGTCTCGGTCAACGCCCTCCTCGAGCGCGGCGGTGCGGAGACGGCGCTGGTGACCACCGAGGGGTTCCGGGACGTCCTCGAGATCGGCCGGCAGGACCGGCCCGATCTGTACGATCTCGAGGCCGAGAAGCCGGAGCCGCTGGTGCCCCGGGACCGGCGGTTCGAGATCGACGAACGGACGACCGCCGATGGCCTCGAGCGACCGGTCGACGAGAGCGACGTTCGCGAGCTGGCGGCGACGCTGCGCGAGCGCGACGTCGAGGCGGTCGCGGTCTGTCTGCTGCACTCCTACGCCGATCCCGACAACGAGCGGATCGTCGCCGAGACGCTGCGGGAGGAACTCGACGTGCCCGTTTCGGCCTCCCACGAGGTCCTCGCGGAGTTCCGCGAGTTCGAGCGGACGTCGACGACCGCGGTCGATGCCTACGTCCGCCCGGCGATCGATACCTACGTCGGCCAGCTGGTCGACGAGGCCGGCGACGCCGGCATCCCCGCACCGCGGATCATGCAGGCCAACGGTGGGATCGCCGATCCCGAAACCGTGTGCGAACATGCCGTCACGACGACGCTATCAGGCCCCGCCGCCGGCGTCGTCGGTGCCGCGGCGACCGTCGACGACGACGTCGGGGGGCTCGTGACCTTCGACATGGGCGGCACCTCGAGCGACGTGAGCCTCGTCCGGGACGGTCGGGCAGAACGGACGACCGATGCCGAAATCGACGGACTGCCGATCCGGACGCCCATGGTCGACGTCAACACCGTCGGCGCGGGCGGCGGCTCGATCGCGTGGGTCGATTCGGGCGGCGCGCTCCGTGTCGGCCCGGAATCGTCGGGCTCCCAGCCCGGCCCCGCCTGCTACGGCCGTGGCGGGACTGAACCGACCGTCACGGACGCCAACGTGGTACTTGGTTACATCGGCCCCGAGACCGCACTGGGCGGCGAGATGACCCTCGACGTCGAGGCAGCCCGCAATGCGCTCGGCCGACTGGCCGACGAAGCGGGCCTCGAGGGGCCCCTCGAGGCGGCACAGGGCGTCTACCGGGTGGCGAACGCGACGATGACGCGGACGATCCGCTCGGTGACCGTCGAGCGCGGCCACGACCCCCGCGAGTTCGCGCTCGTGGCCTTCGGTGGTGCGGGACCGATGCACGCCGCGGCACTGGCCGATTCGCTGTCGGTCGATCGCGTCGTCGTTCCGCGACCGGGCGGGGTGCTGTCGGCCTTTGGCCTGCTCGCGGCCGACGAAAGTTACGACGCCGTCCGAACGGTCGGCGTCGACCTCGAGGGCGCGGACCCGACGACGCTCGAGGCCGTCTACGACGACCTCGTGGCCGACGTCCTCGCGGACGCGTCCGATCGGGACGCGGCACGAGTCGAGCGGGCCGCCGACTGCCGGTATGCGGGCCAGAGCTTCGAGTTAACGGTCCCCGTCGGCGAGACGTTCGACGCGGCGGCGGTCGCAGACCGCTTCCACGAGGCCCACGAGCGGACCTACGGCTACGCGATGGACGAATCGATCGAGGTCGTTACCCTCCGCACGACGGCAACGATTCCGGGGACCGAACCGGGGATCAGCCACGAGGGCAGCGGTGCTGCCGTCGTCGGCACCCGGGAGGCACACTTCCCCGAGACCGGCGCACGCGAGACGACGGTGTACGACTGGGAGCGACTCGAGACCGGCGCGTCGGTCCCGGGGCCGGCAGTACTCGAGCAGGCGGAGAGTACGACGGTCGTCCCCCCGAACTGGGACGGCGAGATCCTCGCCGACGGAACGCTCGTCATGACAAGCGGAGGTGAGTCGCGATGACGGACGCGAGCGGGGGTATCGATCCGGTGACCCTCGAGGTCCTGCGGAACCAACTCGAGAGCGTCGCCGAGGAGATGGGCCAGACGCTGATCCGGGGCGCATATTCGCCGAACATCAAGGAGCGACGGGACTGCTCGACGGCGCTGTTCGACGCCGACGGACGGATGGTCGCACAGGCCGAGCACATCCCGGTCCATCTGGGCGCGATGCCGGCCGCCGTCGCGGCCGTTCGCGAACACGACCCACAGCCCGGGGACGTGTTCGTCCTCAACGATCCCTTCACCGGCGGCACACACCTGCCGGACGTGACGATGGTTTCGCCGATTGCCCCCGGTCGGGACGAAGCCGGTTCCGAGGGCGAGAACGGCGACGGGGATCGGGAGATCGTCGGCTACGCCGTCTCTCGAGCCCACCACGCCGACGTGGGCGGGATGACTCCCGGGAGCATGCCCGCGGGCGCGGAGGAGATCTACCAGGAGGGACTGCGGCTCCCGCCGACCCGGCTCGTCGCGGGCGGCGAGCCCCAGACTGAAGTCCGCTCGCTCGTTCTCGCGAACGTCCGCAACCCCGACGAGCGCCGGGCTGACCTGCGTGCCCAGCAGGCCGCCAACGAACGCGCGGAGAAGCGACTCGCCGACCTCTTCGACGACCACGGCCGCGAAACGGTCCTCGCGGGGTTCGACGCCGTGATCGACTACTCGCGCGAGCGGCTCACCGACGAGATCGCAGCCCTGCCCGACGGGACCTACGAGGCAACCGACGTCCTCGAGGGCGACGGCGTGACCGACGAGGACGTCGAGATCGCGGTCGCGGTGACGATCGACGGCGAGTCGATCGACGTCGATTTCTCGGGGACGGCCGCGCAGGTCGCGGGTAACCTCAACGCACCGCTTGCGGTCGCGACGAGCGCCGTCTATTTCGTGGTGCGCTGTCTCACTGACCCCGAGATCCCGCCGAACCACGGCTGTTACGAGCCGGTGTGCGTCAGCGCGCCCGAGGGATCGCTGCTCAATCCGACCGCGCCCGCCGCCGTGGTCGGCGGCAACGTCGAGACCAGCCAGCGCGTCACCGACGTCGTCTTCACCGCGCTGGCCGCGGCCGCGCCCGACCGCGTCCCCGCACAGGGTCAGGGGACGATGAACAACCTCACCATCGGCGCGCGCGACGGCTCGTTCGCCTACTACGAGACGATCGGCGGCGGCTTCGGCGCGCGCGCCGAGCGCGACGGCATGGACGGCGTCCAGGTCGGCATGACCAACACGCTCAACACGCCCGTCGAGTCCCTCGAGACGGAGTACCCGCTCCGGGTCGAGCGCTACGCGCTCCGCGAGGGCAGCGGCGGCCGCGGCCGCCATCGCGGGGGTGAGGGCCTCGAGCGCGCGGTGACCGTCGAGACGCCGGCGACGGTGTCGCTGCTGACCGAACGTCGCCGCCACGCGCCGAAAGGCGTCGCCGGCGGCGGGGACGGCGCGACCGGCGAGAACCTGATCGACGGCGAGACGGTGCCCGCGAAGACGACGGTCGACGTCGACGCCGGGGCGACCGTCACCGTGCGGACCCCCGGCGGCGGCGGGCACGGCGATCCGGGCGAGCGGAACGCGGAGTCGGTCGAGACCGACCGGGCCGCCGGAACGCACGGCGAGTCGATCGACCGAAACGGACAGTAACCGACACGTAGCAGGGTATTAACTGCATATTCAGCCATAGATTCCGAACGGCGGGAACGTTTTAGAGGGAACACACCGTGCCTAGTGGTAGCATGGAAAAACGGAGTATCGACGACGTCGAGAACGTCCCCCATTTCATGGGCATCAACAGTCACCGCAAACCGCTCTCGCGAGCCATCGAGGAGATGGGCTTTGCGATGGTCCACTTCGAACTCGAGCCCGGCGAGTCGTTCTCCGGCGGCCA
The DNA here is from genome assembly GCA_000690595.2 of Natrinema mahii. Taxonomy (GTDB): domain Archaea; phylum Halobacteriota; class Halobacteria; order Halobacteriales; family Natrialbaceae; genus Natrinema; species Natrinema mahii. Next base: position 122,176 of record JHUT02000009.1, read on the forward strand.
CCATACGCACCACGATCAAGAGGAGTTGTTCTACGTGATCGATGGGACGGCCACGTTCGAGGTGAAATCGGGGCCGGGTGCCGAGCCCGAAACCCACGAGGTCGGCCCCGGCGAAGTCATCCACTTCGAGCGCGGCGGTTCCTATCAGACCGGCGGCAACGAAGGCGACGAACGAGTCGTCGCCGTGGCGCTCGGCGTCGGGGAGCCCCGCCACGGATGGACGGACACGAAGGTGCTGTTCGACTGTGCGGACTGTGGAAGAGAAACGGTCCACGACGTCGAAGCGGTCAGTCCGGAAGACGAGCGGATGCCCGAACCCGACGAGATGGTCATCTCCTGTCAGGAGTGTGCAACCGTCGCGAAGCTATAGCCCGTCCATCAGTGACTCCATTCTCCGGTGACGGTGCCCTTTTGACGCCGCTTCCCCACCCATCGGTATGGAACTCAACGGCGTGGCGGACCTGCCAGAGGTCCGCCCCGGCGACGACATCGCCGCCCTCGTCGCGGACCGGGCCGCCCTCGAGCCCGGCGACGTGCTCACGGTCGCGAGTACGATCGTCTCGAAGGCCGAGGGACGGACGGCGGATCTCGAGGAGTATCCCGTCAGCGGGCGGGCCGAGGAGATCGCCGATCGGATCGAGTCGGTCGCGGGCGAGGAGAAGGACCCGCGGTTCGCACAGGCGGTCATAGAGGAGAGTTCGGAGCTGCTGATCGACTGTCCGTTCCTGCTGGCCGAGACGCGCTTTGGCCACATCGCGCCGAACGCGGGGATCGACCGCTCGAACGTGCCCGGTCACGACATCCTCCTGCTGCCGCGAAAACCCAGCGAGAGCGCCGAGCGGATCCGCTCGGGACTCGCGGCGCGGGGCCACGAGGACGTCGGCGTCGTGGTAACCGACACCTGCGGGCGACCGTTCCGACACGGCCAGACCGGCGTCGCGATCGGCTGGGCCGGGCTGCCCGCCAGCCGGGACTGGCGCGGCGAACGGGACCGGGACGGCCACGAACTCGGCGTCACCGTCCAGTCGGTGATCGACGAACTCGCCGCCGCCGCGAACCTCGTGACCGGCGAGGGCGCGGGCGGGACCCCGGCCGTCGTCGTCCGCGACTGGGAGTTCGGCGACCACGAGGGCAGCGACGAACTGTTCCGGTCGGTCGACGACGACCTGATTCGACAGGCGCTGCGGGAGTGGAGGGTCGATGCATGAGCGACGACTCGAGCCAGCCGACCTGGGGGATCGAACTCACGCCCGAACACCCGCCCGAGCGGATCGCCGACCTGGCCGCGCTCGCGGAGGACGAGGGGTTCGACATCGCGTTTGCGAGCGGCCACTACTTCAACCGCGACCCCTTCGTCGTTTGCTCCCGGATGGCCGACGCCACCGACGACCTGCAGCTTGGCCCGGGCGTCGTCAACCCCTACGAGACTCACCCGGTGAAACTCGCCTCCCAGACGGCGACGATCGACGAGATCAGTGACGGCCGGGCGGTCTTCGGCGTCGGCGCCGGCGATCGCTCCTCGCTGTCGACCCTCGGCATCGAGCGCGACAGCCCACTCCGGCGCGTCCTCGAGACGTTCGACGTCGCTCGCGATCTCTGGAACGGCGAGACGGTTACCCACGAGGGGACCTTCACCGCGCGGGACGCCTCGCTGAACCTCGAGCCGGCCGGGGAGATCCCGGTCTACGTCGGCGCGCAAGGCCCGCACATGCTTCGGATGAGCGCGAAACACGCCGACGGCGTGCTGATAAACGCCGCGCATCCGCGGGACCTCGAGTGGTCGGCGGAACAGATCGCGCAGGGACTGGCCGAGCGGCCCGACGAGCGCGGCGCGTTCGAGTCGCTGGCCTTCGCCAGCGTCAGCGTCGCCGCCGACGAGAGCGAGGCCCGGGAGGCGGCCCGGCCGCCCGTCGCCTTCATCGTCGGCGGGGCCGCCGAGCCGGTCCTCGAGCGCCACGACATCGATCGGGAGGCGGCGACGGCGGTGAGCGAGGCCCTCGAGCAGGGGGACCTGCCCGAGGCGTTCGGCCGCGTCACGCCGGCGATGATCGACGCCTTCTGTATCGCCGGGACGACCGAGACGGTCGCCGATCGGTTCGCGGCGGCGCTTTCCCACGTCGACGGAATCGTCGTCGGCTCGCCGCTGGGACCGGCCCTCGAGGACGCGGTCGAGCGAGCGAGCGAGGCGCTGGCGCGCGCGAGCGACGGGCGCTGAAAACGAGAGGGAGTCAGTTCGCAGTAAAGAGGTTGCCGACCGCGCCGAGGGTGAGCGCACCGAAGACGACCATCGCGAAGACCACGAGGAGGCCGCCGATCAGGACCAGCAACGGCGCGAGGCCGTCCCCGGCAGCGACGTCACTGAAGAGTTCGATCATCTCGGAGAGGTTGTCCACGACGATGTTCGACGGTGTGATGGTATCCATATGCGGGGGTTGTTATCGGGACTACTTGTCCGTGCCGGTCCCGCCCCGTCGATCGACCACACGACCCTCGTCGGAGCGATTAAGCCGCTCCCGTTCTAACACCGGCCCGTGACTGAGGACGCGACGCTCTCGGCGTTCGACGACGACGGGACGGCCACCGAATCGGACGGCGACGGATCCGTCGCCGAGACCGACTCGGCGAGCGGCGACTCGACGCCCAGCGACGGGGAGACCGCCCGCTCGACGTACGCGTGGGGAACGTACACGTGCAGCCGCTGTGAGACCGCGGTCGACCGGGTCTGGCGCGCGGACGGCGACCTCGTCTGTCCGGACTGCAAATCCTGGTAATCGGTGACTGCCGGCGGTAACGACCGGCTTCTCGAGGGTGTCCTGCGGGCGGGCTCCCGAAGTTTTATATCTTCGTCGCGGCTTTGTACACTTGCAATGGCGAAAGGTACGGTCGACTTCTTCAACGACACTGGCGGCTACGGATTCATCGAGACTGACGACGCGGACGAGGACGTGTTCTTCCACATGGAGGACATCGGCGGTCCTGACCTCGAGGAGGGGCAGGAGCTGGAGTTCGACATCGAGGAGGCCGAAAAGGGGCCACGCGCGACTAACGTCGAGCGGCTCTAGGCCGTCCCGCACGGAGGTATCGTTTTCCGACTGCAAACCGGGTAGCCGCGGCACCGTCGGCGACAGCCACGAACGACGGACGGCCGACCGGCCACCGATACGTCCCACGGGAGTGGTAATTCCCGTGACACAAAACATATGTCTCGGAGCGCCGGATAGCGTAGTATCGGCCGCGTCGTCCGGGTCCCCGCGGCCAGTGACGAGAGTATGACCGATGCCAATCCGCCGCCGGACGCGAGTACCGACCCCCCGACCGACGGCGACCCCCTCCGAATCGACGCCGTCGAACGGCTCTGTGACGACATCGAGCGAAACGTCGCCGACGTCATCGTCGGGCACGGCGACGTGATCGAACACGTCATCACCGCCTTACTCGGACGCGGCCACGTCCTGCTCGAGGACGTGCCCGGGGTCGGCAAGACCATGCTCGCCCGCTCGATCGCCAGATCCGTCGACTGTTCGTTCAGTCGGGTCCAGTTTACCCCCGATCTCCTCCCGACCGACGTGACCGGCGTCAACGTCTTCAACCAGCAGACCCGCGAGTTCGAATTTCAGCCCGGCCCCGTCTTCGGCAACATCGTCCTCGGCGACGAGATCAATCGCGCGCCGCCGAAGACGCAGGCGGCCCTGCTCGAGGCCATGGAGGAGAGACAGGTCACGACCGACGGCGAGACTCGCGAGTTGCCGACGCCCTTTACCGTGATCGCCACCCAGAACGCCGTCGAGCCCAACCGGACCTACGAGTTGCCCTTCGCCGAAGTCGATCGCTTCATGAAGAAGCTTCATTTGGGATACCCCGACCCCGATGAGGAGGCCGAACTGCTCGGCCGGACCGTCGGCGACCACCCGATCGAATCGCTGGAGGCGGTGACCGACCGCGAGACCCTCGTCGCCGCCCGCGAGACCGTCTCGACGGTACAGGTCGCCGAGCCGGTCCGGGAGTACGTCACGCGGCTGGCGGCGTACACCCGCGAGAACGCCCACATCGGCGTCAGCCCCCGCGGGACGATCTCCCTGCTACGGGCGGCTCAGGCCCGGGCAGTCACCAACGGTCGGGAGTACGTGATTCCCGACGACGTCGAGACCGAGGCGCGGGTCGTCCTGGGCCATCGGATCGAGACGAACGGTCGCGAGCGCGACGGGATCGCGGTCGTCGAGGACGCACTCGAGCGCGTCCCCGTCGAATGAGACTCACGCGCCGCGGCTGGGTCGCCGTCGCCGTCGTCCTCGCGGCCGTCGCGATGAGCTGGCAGTTCGGGCCGCGCGCGTTGAACGCGGTCGTCGTCCCGCTGCTCGTCGTCCTCCTCGCCGGGGCCGTCGTGGTCGCCCGCGCCGAACGGCCCCGCGTGAGCCGCCGCCCGCTCGCGGAGGGATTCATCGGCGAGGAACGAACGGCCGCGGTCGCGATCGAGACCGACGGGGCCGTCGCCGCGACGGTCTCCGATACCGTCGGCGACGGCCTCTCGGCGATCACGGCCCCGCACGCGGCGACGACCCTCGACGGCGAGACGGCGGTCTCCTACGACCTGCGACTCGAGGCGCGTGGCCGCCGTCGAGTCGGACCGCTCTCGATCGTCGTCAGCGACGTCGTCGGCCTCGTCGAACGGCGGTTCGAGTACGAGGAGCCGGCGACGGTTCTGGTCTACCCCCGGGTTCGGGCCCTCGATAGTGGACCCGCGGTCGATCGACGGACGCTCGCCGGCGTCGCCGACCGACGGACCCGCGAGGAGTTCGACCACCTCCGAACGTACCAGCGCGGCGATCCACTCCAGGACGTCCACTGGAAGAGCGCGGCCAAACGCCCCGACGAGGACCTCGTCGTCACGGAGTACGCCGACGACGCGGCCGGTGCCGTCACGATCGCCGCCGACTGCCCGGCCGACCGCGACGACGGGGCCGACGAGATGGCGTCGGCCGCCGCCAGCGTCGCGACCGCCCTCCTCGAGCGGGGGGCACCGGTCGGGCTCGTCACGCCGGACGCGACGCAGCCGCCGGGAACGGGCCGCGGCCACCACCGCGACCTGCTCGGACTGCTCGCCGTCGCCGGGTCGGGCGAACTCCCCGAGCGGGACCGCCGTGACGCCGACGTCGTGGTCCGGGCCGGGTCGACCGGGACGACGATCGCGGTCGACGGCCGGGAGATCCCCTTCGATCGGGTGTTCGACACGGGGAACTCGGATCGGACGAAACGCGACGACACACGGGCCGACAGCGGGCCCGGCAGCCGCTCGGAGGTGAGCACATGAGCCCGGACGCCTCGAGCCACGCCGGGGAGCGGACGGTCGCGATCGATACCGACGGGACGGTCGACGCCGCCCGTTGGCTGGCGCTCGGCTGCGTACTGGCTCTGACGGCGTCGTACGTCTCGGTCCTGTACGGCGTGACACAGGTCGTCGGCGGCAGTCGGTCGCTGGTGGCGATCGTCGGCCTGAGCCTCGCCGCGGCGACGATCCTCGCGGGACTGATCCGTCCACGAACGGCGGCGGCCGTCGCCGCGACCGGTGCCGGCGTCGGGTTCGCCTACTACTTCACGTCCGCCGGCGTCGAACTCGGCGTCGTTCTCACGGCGACCGACCGGCTCGTTTCCGACACCGTCGCACTCGCGACCGGGCTCCCGCTGCTCCGGATGGTCCAGGCCGGGACCTGGACGCTCGGGTTCGCGCCCGCCCCCGTGTTCCTCTCGTGGTATCTCGCCGTCCGCGGACGGTACGCCGCGAGCGTCGTCCCCGGCGGCGCGGCGTTGTGCTTTCTCGTCCTGACCGGCGACGCGGGGACGCTCGTCACCCTGACCGGCACCCTCGCGGCCGTCGGCGCCGTCGCCTTCGGCGAACTCCGACGACGTGGCGGCTCGATCGCCCAGACGGACCTGCTCGCGGTCCTGTTCGCGGTGACCGTCGCGCTCTCGCTGTCGGTCTCGGTCGTCCCCGGCGAACCGACGGGGCCGACACACCTGACCCAGGGCGACCCCGGGAGCCTCGAGGCGACGATCGACGCCGCGCCCCAGCGCTCGGGCATCTCGGGACAGGTGGATCTCTCGCCCGAGGTCAGGTTCACCGTCGAATCCGACGAGCCCACCTACTGGCGAACGGGCGTCTACGACCGATTTGCCGGCGACGAGTGGATCCGGACCGGACAGGACGAACGCTACGACGGGCGGCTTGCTTCGCCCCCCGGCAGCACCGAGACCGTCACGCAGACGGTCACCGCCGAGACGGAGCTGGGCATCATGCCCGTCGCCGCCCAGCCGGTCGATCTCGGCGGCGAGGTCACGCGGCGGACGACCGTCTCCAGACACGGCCAGCCCCGACCCGAAACGCCGCTTCAGGCGGGCGAAAGCTACACCGTCGAGAGCGCGGTCGTCGACCCCAGCCCGGCGGCGCTTCGGGCCGCGGGGACCGACTACCCCGACCGGATCACCGACACGTACCTCCAGACACCCGAAGACACCTCGAGCGCCTTTGGCGACCGGACCGACGAGGTCACCGCCGACGCCGACACCCCCTACGACGAAGCGGTCGCGATCGAGGACTACCTCGAGTCGACGAAAGAGTACTCGCTCGACGTGTCCCAGCCGTCCGGTAACGTCGCCGGCGGGTTCCTGCTGGAGATGGAGGCGGGCTACTGCGTCTACTTCGCGACGACGATGACCCAGATGCTCCGCGAGGAGGGGATTCCGGCCCGCTACGTCACCGGCTACACGACCGGCCAGCAGGTCGACGACGACACCTACGTCGTTCGCGGGCTCGACGCCCACTCCTGGGTCGAGGCTTACTTCCCCGATCACGGCTGGGTCCGGTTCGATCCGACGCCGGGCGGCACTCGGAGCGACGTCCACACCGACCGCCTTCGGGACGCCCGCGCGAACGGCAACGAGGACGCCGACACCGACGAGAGCGCCGACGTGCCGATCGACGGGACCGACCCCGGAACGATCGAGGAGCCACCAGACGGCGGTACGCCGGACGCCTTCGACGGGAACGAGACCGAACCGAACGACCCGTCCGACGTGCAGGAGCCCCAAAACGACACGGAACCCGAAAACAACGCGACGAACGACACCGACGACCCCGAGACGTCGTTCAACGGCACCACCGTCGACGGCGGGGACGAACGCTCCTGGCTCGAGCGCCTCTCGGCGATCGCCCGCGAGTCGGTCGCGCTCGGAGTCGTGGCGCTCGTCGGCCTCGCCGCGGGAGCGCGTCGGACCGGCGCGGTGGCGCGACTCCGGCGCGAGGTCGGCGTCTACTGGCACGGCTCCCGAGGCGACCCCGATCGCGACGCCGAACGCGCGTTCGAGCGCCTCGAGCGATTGCTGGCTCGGCAGTACCGGCCGCGGCGACCCTCGGAGTCGGCTCGGGCATATCTGGCGGCCCTGTCCGCGGCCGCCGACGAGGGCGAGTTGCCGACCGATCCGCGCCTCGAGCGCGTCCTCGAGGCCTACGAACGGGCGGCCTACGGCGGGGGCGTCGACAGAGCGGACGCCGACGCGGCGATCGCGGTCGTCGACGACCTCGCCCGGGAACGCCTCCCGGTGATCGGCCGTCGGGAGTGACCGCGGCTCCGTGTCGTCCGTGGTCGGCGACCGGGTGAGCCGCCGCTCGGTCCCCGCGTTCCCGGCTCGCCCCTTGAAAAAGAACCACGCGAAGGCATGCGGGTCCCGATAGTGTTTAATATGCCCGTTTCATACCATCGAACGTAATGTCGGAAGTCTGCTCGACGTGCGGGCTGCCCGAGGAACTCTGCGTCTGCGAGGACGTGGCCAAGGGCCAACAGCAACTCAACATCCGCATTGACGAGCGCAGATACGGGAAAGAGGTAACGATCGTCGAAGGATTCGATCCGAAGGACGTCGATCTGGACAGTCTCTCGTCGGATCTCAAATCAAAATTCGCCTGTGGTGGCACCGTCGAGGACGACCAGATCGAACTCCAGGGCAACCACACCGGCCGCATCGAGGAGTTCCTTCGGGACCGCGGCTTCAACGTCGCCTGATGCCCGCGATGCTCTGAGACGACTTCCGAACCCACGACCGCGTCGCCCCTTCAGCATCCGTTTTTCGCGCCGTCAGTCCTCGGGAGCCACCGCTATCGCTCGAGACGATCGCAGTCGGGATCGGCCGTCGACCGTTAGAAGGGCGATTCCCGCTCGGCCTCGCCGTCCTCGCCGTCATCCTCGCGGACGAGCCCGAACTTCATCCCGTACTTGTCCAGCCCGCCTTCCATGCTCTCGACGCGAGCGTCGGCGGTCCCCTCGTAGGTGCCGATGAGCTGGGCCGCCTGGACGCTCGCCTTCCCGTGGGGGCAGACCGTGACGATCCGGTCCTCGCCCTCGAGTTCCTCGAGTCGGTCCATGAGCTGATCGAAGGGAATGTTCTCGCTGTCGGGGATGTGGCTGTGTTCGAAGCGCCGCTCGTCGCGGATGTCGACGATCCGAACGTCCGCGTCGTCCGCTATGAGTTCCTTGACCTCGTCCGGAGAGATTTCGCCGTCCATTACCGGAACGATTGGCGTCGACGCGAATAAGAACCGGGGTTTGGGCCCTCGACGGCCCGACAGCTCCCCGACACTCGCCCGTCGTACCGATTTCGACGGTCCGTCTCAGAGCACGCCGTCTTCCTTGGCGAGCAACAGCCCCGAGAGTGTCGCGTCGTTCGTCGGCCCCTCGCGGACGCGCTCGAGCGCCTCGCTCACCGGGATCGTCCGGACGTCGAGGAACTCGTTGTTATCCAGTTCCCGCTGGCCCGGCTCGAGCCCCTCGGCGTAGACGATCCCGCGATCGTGGCGCAACACGCCCGTCGCGACGGCGTACTCCTGGAGCAGGGCCGTACTCGAGGGGCAGAACCCGGTCTCCTCCTCGAGTTCGCGGGCCGCTGCCGCCGTGTAGGACTCGCCGTCCTCGACGATCCCCGCCGGCAACTCGAGGTGGGTCTCGCGGATCGTCGGCCGGTATTGCTCGACGAACAGGAGGTGATCGCCGTCGCCGTCCGCGTCGGCGAGGACGCGCCCGTCGACCCGCGCGACCACGACCACCGCGTCCGGCAGTTGGGCCCAGTAATAGCGTTTTTCGGTCCCGTCGGGCTGCTCGAGACGGTCGTAACCACCGTCGTACCAACTCGTCTCGTACTCGGTTCGCTCCTCGAGCAACGCCCACTCGTCGGGTACAGTCATCGTCGGGAGATGGGCACTCGAGGGGCTAAGCGATGGTGGTCGCTCGTCGAGTCAGTCGGGCGCGAGTCGATCACTCGCTCGGGAGATCGGACAGCCAGTCGGCCGTCAACTGTTCCGGGTCGATCGGCGGCGCGTCGGGGGGCTTTCGATTTCGCCGTGAGACAACCCCGCATCGTTTCCGCACGCGGTCGCCGTCCGTCACCGATCCGGTCCGGTTCGTCGTCAGTCCCGGCTCTCCTCCGAGACGCTCTCCCGGTAGAGTCGCCCGAACGCCTGCCGCCGGAGCGTCGCGACGGCCGCCTCGGGCTCGTTCTGGAAGGTCGCGGCGACGGCCGTACCGTCCGGTCCAGCGTGCCAGACGACCCGATCGACATCCTCGTGGCCGACCTCGGTCACCTCGCCGTCGTACCCCTCGCGCCACTCCTCGTACTCCTCGCGAGATCCCACGTGGGCCTCGAGCAGGCTGGCGAAGAGGGCGTCTCGAGCCGTTTCGACGACGTCGCCGGTGACCCGGTCGTCGTACTCCTCGCGATCGAAGTCCATGGCCTTCGCGACCTCGCGGACGACCGTCTGGGCCGCGGGCCCGACCGACTCGTAGCGCTCCCGTGCCTCGGCGGCCGACTCGAAGCTGAAACTCCCCTCGGTGTGCATAGTCGGACGGTCGGCCGACTGGCAGTTACGCGTTTTCGTTCCCGTCGCCGTCGGCCGGCCGGTCACCCCCGTCGTCCTCGTCTGCCGCCTGCATCTCGCGGGTCAACTCGGCGGCCTCCTGCAGGACGTCCGCCGCTTCGGCCGTCAGGTCGCCGCGGCCGGGGCCGCGGCTCTGTCGACTCACCGCCCCCTCGAGCGAGTCCGGACGGCCCGGCTCGCGGCCGTGGCCGTGATCGTGACCAGTCCCTTCGAACGCCGGCGTGTCGATTTCTGCCGCGTGCGGGCTGACGCGGGCCCCGAGTTCCTCGGGGCTACAGTCGGCCCAGTCGGGGGCATGTTCCTCAAGCCACTCGCGGTGTTCCTCGCGGCCCAGCGACGCGGTGATCGCGAGGTGATTCGCGAGATGGATCGCGTCGGCCTCCTCGGCCTCACAGACCGGACAGGCGTATCCCATACCCGAAGCTACGGTCGCGGACGGTAAAACGTCCCGCTACTCCACTTTGCGGATCATCACGATCGCATCCTCGCCGTCGCCGTAGTACGCCGGCACCCGGCGGAGCGGCTCGAACCCGAACTCCCGATAGAGTCGCTTGGCCCCGTCGTTCGAGCGCCGCACCTCGAGTTTGACCGTTCCCGCCCCCTGGGCCGCGAGGACGCCGAGCGATCGGGACAGCAGCGCGGAGCCGACGCCGGCACCGCGGTGGTCGGGATGGACGGCGATATCCTTGATGTGGCCCAGCGCGCGGCCGATCTGTTGGGTCACGTCGGCGACGATATAGCCGGCAATCCCGCCGTCTGTTTCGGCGACCAGAAACCCGGGATCGCCGAGAAAGCGGTCGAAGGCGTCGTAGGGCCAGGGTTGGGAAAACGAGTCGTTCTCGATACGAACGACCGCGAGCAGGTCCGCTCGCTCCGCGGGCCGGATCGATACCCGTTCGCCGTCCTCCGGCGCGAACGTCGTCACAGCAAGGGGTTACACGCCGAACAGTAAAAGCCGTACGCGTCCCGGCGGTCGCGGCGTCGACATCGCGGCCGACTCGGTCCGCCATCGGGATCAGGTTTCGACCCCAGTTCCTCGAGCGCATCGAACAACTGGTGTTCCGCGTGATCGCTGTCTTCGCGGCCGCGTTCGAACAGGTCGTGGATCGCTCCATGCTCGTCGTGAACCCAGTCGCTCGTTCACCCGCCGGGCAAACGCGGCGAGAGGCTGCGGCGGCAGGCGCTCACGACTCCGGTTCCGTCGTCTCCTCGACCGGTGTCGCGTGTTTCTCGAGATCCGCGGCCAGCGTCCGGGCCTGTGCAGGCGCCAACTCGAGGGCATCCATATGCTTCGGGACGTACTCCGCCGAGAGGTTATCGCGTTCGAGTCGGAGCCGGACACTCTCGGGGTCCTCCCGCTCGGCCGTCGCGTCGACGACGGCGACCGACTCCCACTCGAACGTCTCGCCCACTGCCTTCCCCTCGACGTAATCGAGCGTCGTGTGTGCGGTGACCGACGGCAGTCGATCGGGCATCTCAGTCGGGTCAATTCGCCGAGCCAACGTATACGACTCGTCCACCGCCCCGTTCGCGGGTCTCGGTCACCGAGGCCGACGAGCCGGAAGCGAACCCGACCAGCGACCGTTCGACCTATAGGAGCCGTTGCAACGAGTCACACACTGATCGCAACGCTGTCATGCGATCAGGTGTGCAATGACTTTCAGCGGCTACTATAGACTTCCTCACCGCGCGCGGGAGATGCTGGGTGCCACTACCCGGCGCAACGGCCGGCTTCTGGCCCCACTCGCGCCCCGGTCGGTGCCGGAGCCACCAGCACGACCCCCACGAGCCATCGGTCGACGACGGCGTTCGTGCCACATCTACCGGCTGTTTTTGCTCCAAAGGGAACGGGACAATTCGCCGCCGACTCGCGAGTTCACCAGCGGGTTCGGTTCACGTCCACTGGCCGTTATCCCTCACCCGGTCGGTTCGATCCGGTCAGAAACGGGCGCTACTCCGACCACCGATCCACCCCGACCCACGGCGACCGCCGTCGTCGAAATCAATACCCCGGACCTTACACTCCGAGACGGCTCTCGTGTCCGTCGTGACTTCCCCCGTTCGCTTTCGCGAGCCACCAGTGCGGAGCCGCTGGCGTCGTCCCCGAGTTAGGGCTGACTCGAGAGACGGGACGGACCGCCGATATTATCGGCTCGGAGCACCACCATCTCGATCGGCCACTCGCGATCGTCTCGAGCGGTCGATCCGTCAGAGGTAGCGGCATAATCATCCCGTAAGAGAGAGTGCGGGTATCGCTTGCAGCCGAAGCGATACTTATGCCGCCGGAATCCGAAGGGCGGTCCATGACAGACGCAGCCGAATGCAAACCGGAGCCGCTCGAGCAGGAAACGGAAGAGCGCGACGACGCCCACCTCGACGGTATCGAAGAAGGGGCTGGCTGTACGGAAATCTGGGAACACCTCGCCGAGAAACGCGACGAGTAGTGCGAGAATTTCGCCACGGCAACGACCTTTTTGATTGCCAATCCCGTATTCAGGTGCATGACTGACAACCGGTCCGGAGATCGTTCGTCCCGCCGCGGTGAAAACGGTCGTTCGATCCCGACGGACCGAGAATCGCCCGTCGGCGCACCCGTCATCCGAGGTGACGAATCGGTTGCGGGAACACACGCTCGCGAGGCCGTCCAGTTCGATCCTGACGACCCCGAGAGCCTCACGGACGCCGCCGAGATCGTCCGCCAATTTGCGGGCGGTGCGACCAACGACGACCACTTATACATGCTTCGCGGAGCGGCCGCCTGTGCCGCACTCGTTCGCGGCGAGGGATCCTACAAGGCGGCCGCCGAACGCGCCGGCGGCGAGGCTACCGTCTCCTTTATCCGCAAGTGGGCTCGCGTCCACGATCTGCCGCGCTCGGTGCGTAAACAGGTCGCGATCGGACAGATCGCGCCGACGGCTGCCAAACACATCGCCCGCGTCGGTGGCGAAGCGCGACTGCTCCTAGCCTGGGCGACGCTCGACGGTGATCTCACCGTCCGCGACGTCCGAAGCGTCGCCAGTGCGATCAACAACGGCGACACGATCGAACGGGCCCTCGCGGATCACGACGTTACTCTCGGCGAACTCAGTCTGACCCTTTCGCCGACGACCTATCGCGATCTCCGCCGTCGGGCGTCGGTCGACGACGTCGACCCGGGACGGATCGTCACCGAAGCGCTCGAACAGTACTTCGAATAGCAGTCCCGGGCAACGAAGAAAGAAACGTTTAACCGCCACACACCGAAAGTAGGGAATACAGGGCCGGTAGCTCAGTTTGGCAGAGCGTCTGGCTTTTAACCAGACGGTCGCGTGTTCAAATCGCGCCCGGCCCGCTTCTCGCAACGAGCAAAACCGCAAGCGGCGAGCATCGGAACCGCGGGATTTGAACGCAGGGAGAGCGCAGTCTCGTGACCGACGTGAGCGAGGAAGCGATCGACTGGTCGAAGTGACACTGGTTACACGACCGGATTAAAACGATAGTCGTCTCGTTGAAGAATCGAAAAAGCCAAGGGCCGGATTTGAACCGGCGGTGGGCGGCTCTGCAGGCCGCTGCGTTCGGCCGGACTCTGCCACCTTGGCGCGTTTTAGCGTTGTTACTGCGTTCGTTTAAGCATAGCGGTACGGATCAGCCCTTGTACCAGATCGAAGCACGATATAAATGCAGAAAACCCCGACAGCCAC
>JHUT02000010.1 GCA_000690595.2 Natrinema mahii
TTGGCCGCCTTGATGATGATATCGCGTGCTTCGTCCTGGCCGATGACCTGATCAACGAGTCGATCGGGGACCTCGATGTCCTCGGTCGAGTCGATCTGTAGCCCGCCCAGGAGGTCGTCCTCGGCGATCTCCTCGTCGACCTCGACGCCCGGATCGACCTCGACCGTACTCCCGAGGTCCTCGACCGTCTCGAGGTCGTCGTCCTCGTCGGACGACGGCTCGATGTCGTCGATCGGATCGTCGACGTCGTCGCCGCGGTCGCCCTCGTCCTCGAGCGGCGGCCGGTCTCCCTGACGCTCGGAGGGCCGCTCGCGCCCGTCCTCGTCGGGAGCAGCGCCCGGAGCGTCTTCGGGAGGATCGTCAACGTTCGTATCGTTACTCATAGAACTCTGTTCGGTATCTGTTTCGAAGGGATTGGGACTGATATACTTTCTCCATGCGGAGGATGGTGTCAGTTGCTGATACCGGCGGTCACAGCGCCCGACGTGGCTAATCAGGACACAGCTGGTGAGATTTTAATTCAGTTACATTCGTGTGAATGTATCGGCTCGCGATCGGTCATGGTGGCCGACGGGACGAGTGGGGGCTCGGCGGTCCGCTGCCGGCCGGTAGCCCACGATCCGCTCGAGACGACTCGCCACGCTTAAGCGCCGTGCCCGAGCAGTTCCCGGCATGACTCGGGGGTTCTACATCGGTCGGTTCCAGCCGTTTCACAACGGCCATCTGAACATGGTCAAGCAGATCGCCGAAGACGTCGACGAACTCGTCCTCGGGATCGGGAGCGCCGACGACTCACACACCGTGCGCAATCCGTTCACTGCGGGCGAACGCATCATGATGATCACGAAGTCGCTGGTCGAGTACGATCTGGTCACCTACGCGGTCCCGATCGAAGACTTAGAACGGAACTCGGTGTGGGTGAGCCACGTCCAGAGCATGAGCCCCGACTTCGATATCGCCTACTCGAACAATCCGCTCGTCATCCAACTCTTTCGGGAGGCCGGCATCGAGATCCGCCAGTCCCCGATGTTCAACCGCGACGTCTTGGAGGGATCGGAAGTCCGCGAGCGAATGATCACCGACGGCGACTGGCAGTCGCTCGTGCCCGACGCCGTCGTCGAGGTCGTCGAGGAGATGAACGGGATCGAGCGGATGCAGATGGTCAGCGACTCGGACTCGAACGGGGACTGATTTGGCCTCGAGGGTCGTAGCCGCGACCATGCTCACGCTCGCGTCCGACTTCGGCTCGCCCTACCCCGCGGCGATGAAGGGCGTGCTATTGGACCGCACCGATGCCCGACTGGTCGATGTCGCACACGATTTCCCCCGACAGGACGTCCGTACGGCCGCCTTCTGGCTCCGAGAGGTACTGCCCTATTTCCCGCCGGCGACCCATCTGGTCGTCGTCGATCCCGGCGTCGGGACCGACCGCGACGCGATCGTTCTCCGCGCGGGCGATCACGTGCTCGTCGGCCCCGACAACGGCGTCCTGGTGCCCGCGGCAACCCGACTCGCCGGGTCCGCGGAACTCGAGTGCTACGCCGTCGATGAGGCGGCGCTCGAGCCGGTCGAACCGACCGCGCCCGCCGACGAGGCGGCCGGCGCGAGCCCGCAGCGACCGCCGGGCGGCCGGAGCAACACGTTCCACGGCCGGGACGTCTTCGCACCCGCTGCCGCCGCCGTCCACGACACGGCTCCGGACGAGTTGGACTCGCTCGAGTGGCTGGAGCCGGCGGCGATCGACGTCGACCTGACGTTGCCGGCGCCGACGCTGGACGGCGAGCGGGCGGTCGGCGAGGTGCTGGTGGTCGACGGCTTCGGGAACGCCATCACGAACGTTCCGGGCACCTATCTCGAGGGGCGGGAGCGGATCGTCGCGAACGGCGATCCGGTCCCAGTCGGCGACACCTTCGCCGCGGTGCCGGCGGGCGAGCGGCTCGCGACCGTCGGGAGCCACGGCTACGTCGAATTCGACGTCAATCGCGGCCGCGGCGACGACGCGTTCGGCCTTGCACCCGGGGATCGGGTCGTCCTCGAGCCCGAGAGCGGCGAGTGAGGGGGCCGTCAATCGTCGGCCGGCCGCTGTCGCACCGGGTCGATTACGATCTCGCCGTCGGCGTGCACCGTCACGGCACACTGCGAGAACGGAAACGACACCGAGCCGTCGATCCGGGACTCCTCGCCCCGCCAGTGGGCGACCAGGGCGTTGAGCGCGTCCGGATCGAGACGCTCCGAGAGCGCCTCGAGATCGTCCGGCTCGACGCCGAGGACCGACGAGACGGCCATGAGCAGGGCCGTACTCACCGGTTCGTAGGCGCGATCGTCACACCAGGTGTGGTAGGTCTCGCGGTCCTCGTCGTAGTAGACCGTCCGACCGTCAGTGCCACCGATCGGCGTCAGGGTGTCTCGCGGAGCGGTTCCGGACATACTAGACGAATATGATGTTTGTTAACACTTAACAGTAATGGCCATAATCGACCGGGACCGGCAGCAAGCGATACGAAAAAACGCGAACGCGGGAAACAGCGACGTTACTCGGCGGCGATGACGTCGTCGATGCGGGCGATCATCGTCGCGGCCTCGGTCGCGCTCTCGACGGCCTCGCGCTTGACGTCGGCGGGGTCGACGACGCCGTACTCGAAGGGATCGTCGATCGTGACCTCGTCACCGTCGGTGATCAGGCCCGCACGGCCCTCGGAGTCGTGGGCGGCACGGAGGTCCACGAGCGCGTCGATGGGATCACGGCCGGTGTTGGCCGCGAGCGTCCGCGGGACGATGTCGACCGCGTCGGCGAAGGCCGTCACGGCGAGCTGTTTGCGGCCCTCGATGCCGGCGGCTTCCTCGCGGACCTTGTCCGCGATCGCGATCTCGGTCGCGCCCGCGCCGGGGACGACCTCGCCGGACTCGAGCGCCGTCGCGACGACGTCGAGAGCGTCGCCGATGGCGCGCTCGAGTTCGTCGACGACGTGTTCGGTGCCGCCGCGGACGAAGACGGTGACCGTCTCGGCGGCCGCGCCGCCCTCGACGAACGCCAGGTCGTCGTCGCCGAAGTTCTCGGTGCGGATCCGGTCGGCGGAGCCGAGGTCCGCGTCCTCGAGGTCGTCGAGGTCGCCGACGCGGCGCGCGCCGGTCGCGGAGGCGACCTGTCGCGCGTCGCTGTCGCCCAGCCCTTCGAAGACGAGGACGTCCTCGTTTGCCAGGGCGTTGGCGACGCGGTCGTGGACGTCTTCGGTCGTGAAGACGACGTCGGCCCCGCTGTCGGCGACGGCCTCGGCATAGCCCTCGAGTTCGCCCTCTTCGGCGTCGATGGCGGCGTTGAGCTGGTCGATCGAGTCGATGGCGTACTCGGCGTCGACGTCGCCGGTCCGGACGTCGAGTTCGACGTCCAGAATGGCGATCGACGCGTCTTCGACCGCGCTCGGCATGCCGTCGTGGGCGGGTTCCTCGTCGACGACGATCCCGGGGACGAGTTCGGTCGCGTTCGAGGAGGCACCGATCTGGGTGTGGACGGTGACGTTGTCGCGGGCGACGCCCTCGTCGGAATCGACGTGGCGGATCGCCTCGACGACTGTCTCGGCAAGGGACTCGGCGGTGAGTCCGCCGGTGCCCTTGCCGGTCATGCTCGACTCGGCGACCTGTCGGAGGATTTCGTCGTCGACGTCGGCCTCGTTGACCTGCTCGTCGATCGCCTCGAGGGCGATCTCGGCGGCCTCGTGGTAGCCTTCGACGATCGTCGTCGCGTGGACGTCCTGTTCGATCAGGTCCTCGGCCTCGCCCAGCAGGTTGCCGGCCAGTACCGCGGCGGTGGTCGTCCCGTCACCGACTTCCTCCTCCTGAGTGTCGGAGACTTCGACGATCATCTGGGCCGCGGGGTGTTCGATGTCCATCTCGTTGAGAATGGTCGCGCCGTCGTTCGTGATGACGACGTCCCCGCCGGAGTCGACGAGCATCTTGTCCATGCCGCGGGGCCCGAGCGTCGTCCGTACCGACTCGGCCACGGCCTTGCCGGCCATGATGTTGGACGACTGGGCGTCCCGACCCTGCGTTCGCTGACTGTCCTCGCTCATAATGAACATGGGCTGTCCACCCATGCGTCGCTGTTGTGCCATCGTTGATCCTCACTACCTATGTCGTTAGCACTTCTATATAAGTATTTCCCTCCCACCACCACTCCGTCTTGCGATTGCCCGTGTGAACCGTCGACACGACGGGTC
This sequence comes from Natrinema mahii, assembly GCA_000690595.2. Classification (GTDB taxonomy): domain Archaea; phylum Halobacteriota; class Halobacteria; order Halobacteriales; family Natrialbaceae; genus Natrinema; species Natrinema mahii. The sequence goes on from JHUT02000010.1 coordinate 4,215, forward strand.
GGCGACGAGCCGGTAGGGAAATATGGGTCCGCTCGGAATGACCGGACGAATGCTGGAGCTGGAACACGGGTTCCGCGTCGTCGACGTCGCGACGCGGCTGCCGCCGGCCGACGGTACGGGGGGTCCCGGCGTGCCGACGATCACCGCGGACCGACTCGAGCGGGAGATGCATCAGGCGGGGATCACGGGGTCGATCGTCTTCCCGCCCTCGCTCCCCGAAGCGGACTATCTCGCGCCGAACAACGGCGTCGCCAGACGCAGCGTCGACCGGCCGTTCGTCGCTTTCGCCCGGATCAACGGCACCGAGACGCCGGGCCAAACAGCCACCGACCGGCTGCGCAACGCCGTCGCCGGCCGCGAGGACCGCCACACCTCGCCGAGCGACGTCGAGAAGTTCGCCTACGACGACCGCTTTCACGGGTTCGTCCTCGACCCCGCCGTCGACGGCTACCCCGACGAGGACGTGCTGGCGGCCCTCGAGGATGTCGACCTCCCCGTGATCGTCCGCGGCGGCGTCGACGCGCCCCCCGAGACCCTCGCCGAGACGCTGCTCGACCGGTCGTTCCCCGTCGTCGTCGGCCGCTTCGGCGGCCACCCGCTGAACCGCGAGCTGATGGACGAGATGATCGACCTCCTCGACGAGTACGACGACTGCTACCTCGAGACGAGTTTCGTCCGCTATCGCGAGCAACTCGAGCGCGCCGTCCTCGAGCATCCGGACCGCGTCTTCTTCGGCAGCGGCGCGCCCGCCTGTCACCCCAACGTCGCGGTCATGGAGATCCTCACGCTGGACGTCTCCGAGGACATGCTCCGTCGCGCGTTTTCGAAGAACGCCTGCCGCGTGATCGACGCGCTCGCGCCGGAAGCGGACAACTGGAACTGAGCGCGTCACACTCGTCGCCCGTCGTCCTCCGAACCGTCGCGGGACTGGTCCGCTACCGTTCTACTGAACGACCAGCACCCGCAGATCGTTCAGGTTCGTCCCCGTCGGCCCCGTGAGAACGAGGCCGTTTCCGGACTCGAGATACGGATAGACGTCGTTGTCGGCCAGCGCCGCCCGTGCCGCGTCGGGGTCCTCGACGGTCGCGCCGTCGACGAGCGCGCCGGCCGCGTCGGTCGCGCCGTCGATGCCGTCCGTGTCGACCGCGGCGACCGCGACGTGCGTTTCGCTCGCCGCGAGCGACAGCGCCGCGCTCGTCGCGAACTCCTGGTTCGGACCGCCCGCCCCGTCGCCCCGGACCGTCACCGTCGTCTCGCCGCCCGAGAGGATCACGGCCGGCGGTTCGATCGGCGTCCCGGTGGCCCGGCTCTCCGCCGCGATCGCGACGTGGGTCGTCGCCGCCTCGCGGGCCTCGCCGCGAACGCGCGAGGAGAGGATCAGCGGCTCGTACCCCCGCTCGGCCGCCGCGTCCCGCGCCGCCTCGAGGACGGTCATCCCATCGGCGACGACGTGGTTCGAAACGCGCTCGAACGCCGGGTCGTCCGGCCCCGGTGTCTCGGCGACCTCGCCGGCCGCGCCGCGCTCGAGATGCTCGCGGACGGCGTCGGGCGCGCCGATCCCGTAGCGCTCGAGAACGGCGAGCGCGTCGTCGAACGTCGACTCGTCGGGGGCGACCGGACCGCTGGCGATCACGCTCGGGTCGTTCCCGACCACGTCGCTGAGGATCACGCCGGCGACCGTCGCGGGGGCGGCCCGGCAGGCCAGTCGGCCGCCTTTCAGCGCCGAGAGATGTTTGCGGACCGCGTTGATCTCGCCGATGTCGGCCCCGCTTGCGAGCAACGCCTCGGTCGTCGACTGCAGCGCCGACAGCGACACGTCGCCGGCGGGCGCGGCCATGAGCGCGCTCCCGCCGCCGGTGATCGCCGCAAGCACGAGCGTGTCCTCGCCCGCCGCGTCGGCTGCCTCGAGCAGGGTCCGCGTTCCCGCGACCCCGCGCTCGCTCGGCGTCGGATGGTCGCCCTCGCGGACCGTCACGCGGTCCGTCTCGACGGGGTCGTCCGTGACGACCACGCCCCCGTCGATCCGATCGCCCAAGACGTCCTCGAGCGCCGCGGCGACGTGGGCCGCGGCGTTGCCGCCCCCGAGGACGACGATCTCGTCGTACGCCTCGAGGTCGTCGGTCGCGTCGGCGACGCGGAGGGTCTCGCCCTCGAGCGAGACGGCCTCGCGGACGACGGTGCGTGGATGGCCCGCCTCGATGCCGGCCTCGACGCAGGCGAGCGCGGCCTCGCGGGCCTCGCTCGTCGCGAGTCGGTCGCGGTCCTCGATCACGCCTGCCCACCCCGGGCGGCGTGCGGTCGCGGACCGGCGTCGGCGCTCGAGTCGGTCGCGGTTCTATCGGCAGCTCCCGTCGCCGTCATGTGTACGCGGTCAGTCGCGACCGGCTAAAACTCGCGGGTCGGCGCGCTTCGTATCAGGACGCTCGGGGACCCGATCGGCCGCACATGTCGAGTGGCTGTCTTTATGGGGCCGGGTCACGGACTAGTCGGCTGTGAGCTACACCCTTTCGTTCCGCCCGCTGCTCGAGGACGAGGGTTGGCGAGCCGGACTCGTCGGCGGCGTCGCTGCCCTCCCGTTCACGACTGCCACCTACGTCCGGACGGGAAGCGAACTCACCCTCGGTCCGGTGTTTGTCGCCGGCCTCATCGCCGGCTCTCTCGTCGCCGACCCGTCGGTGCGCTCTCGAGCCGCGAACAGGGCCGGCGTCATCGGCGCGTTGCCGGGGCTGTGGTTGGTCTCCGACAGCGTGTTCTTCATCGCGACCGGGATGGAGTCGGGGGCAGCGCGCATAGCAGCGGTGGTCGTTCTGACGCTGTTTACCGCGTTGCTGTTCGGACTGGCCGTCGCGGTCGCCGCCGTCGGCGCGCGGGTCGGCGGCTGGCTGCGTGCGAAGACCAGCTGGCTGCGCCCGGCCGGCGTCACGCTGTGAGCATCGTTGGTCGGGTTCTCACCGGTTTCAGCCGCTCCGTGGTCGAACGATGACTGCTCGTGTGAAAACCTGTCTGGCGAGAGCAAAGCTCTCGCTGACCTTTGCTCACTTCGTTCGCAAAGAGACCAAAAAGCCGCTCACTCACTCCGTTCGATCGCGGTTCTAATCATGCCGGAACCAACGAAAGACGTCGCTTCGCTCGTCTTTCGCGTTTCAGACACGCCTTCGCTCTCGCTCAGTCGTGTCTGAACGACCGCTGACCAGTAAACGCCATCGCGACATCCACCTTTTTCCGCTCGGGTTCGCTCTCGTTGGTCGCTCACCCTCGCGCAAAAATCTGGACCAAAAAACCGCTCGGTCGTTGCACTCACTCGCGGGTGCTAATCGTGCCGAAACGACCGCTGACCCGTAAACGCCATCGCGGCATCCACCTTTTTCCGCTCGGGTTCGCTCTCGTTGGTCGCTCTCCCTCGCGCAAAAATCTGGACCAAAAAACCGCTCGGTCGTTGCACTCACTCGCGGGTGCTAATCGTGCCGAAACGACCGCTGACCAGTAAACGCCATCGCGACATCCACCTTTTTCCGCTCGGGTTCGCTCTCGTTGGTCGCTCACCCTCGCGCAAAAATCTGGACCAAAAACCGCTCGTTCGTTGCACTCACTCGCGGGTGCTAATCGTGCCGAAACGACCGCTGACCCGTAAACGCCATCACCATCCCGTGTTCGTCCGCCGCCTCGATCACGTCCTCGTCGTTGACCGAGCCGCCGGGCTGGATCACCGCCTCGATGCCCGCTTCGGCGGCCTCCTCGATGCCGTCCGGGAACGGGAAGAAGGCGTCCGAGGCCATCACCGCGCCCTCGGCGTCCTTTCCTTCGGCGTGTTCGTCGGCCTTCATCGCCGCCAGTCGGACCGCGTCGACGCGGGACACCTGTCCCATGCCGATACCGACCGTCTCCGTGCCGTCCGCGAAGAGGATGCCGTTGGACTTGACGTGTTTCAGGGTCTGCCACGCGAAGACCATCGTCTCGAGTTCGTCGTCCGTGGGCTCGCGCTCGGTGACGACCTCGAGGTCGTCGGCCGAAATCGACTGGAGGTCCCGTTCCTGGACGAGACGACCGCCCACGAGCGGCTTCTCGGTGAAGCGCTCTGTTCGTTCGCCGAGTTCGCCCACATCGAGGACGCGGAGGTTGTCCTTCTCGAAGAGGACCTCGAGGGCGTCGTCGGTGTAGCCGGGGGCGACGACGACCTCCTTGAACGAGTCGATGATTTGCTCGGCCGTTTCTGCGTCGCACTCGCGGTTCAGGGCGACGATGCCGCCGAAGGCGCTCATCGGGTCCGTCGAGAGGGCCTTCTCGTAGGCCGTCGCGAGGTCGTCGGCGGTCGCACAGCCCGCCGGGTTGGTGTGTTTGATGACCGCCGCGGCGGGCTCGTCGAACTCCTTGATCAGGTTGAGCGCACCGTCGGCGTCGTTGTAGTTGTTGTACGAGAGCCCCTTCGCGCCCTCGTTCAACTGGTCGGCGTGGACGACGCTGGCCTCGTCGGTGGTGTAGTCGGCGTAGACCGCGGCGTCCTGATGGGGATTCTCCCCGTAGCGGAGTTCGTCGGCGCGGTCGTCCGAGACGATGCGCCGACTCGGCAGGCCGTCGTGCTCGGCGTCCTCAATGCCGGCCACGTCAGCATCGACGGTGACCTCGCCCGCCTCGAGGTCGATATCGACCGCGTCCTCGGCGAACCACTTCACGGCGCGGGGGTAGGCGCGGAACTCGCCCTCGTAGAGGACCCGCTCTTTCAGGTCGTCCTCGTCGTCGCCTTCGTAGACCGGGATCGGCTCCTGCGTGACGATCGGGCCGGCGTCGACGTCGTCCTCGACGACGTTTCCGTCATCGTCCGTCGCGTCCGTGACGACGTGGACCGTACAGCCCGTGACCGAGACGCCCGCCTCGAGCGCGTCGCCCCAGGCGTCCATGCCGGGGAACGACGGCAGCAGCGCGGGGTGGACGTTCAGCGTCGTGGGGGCCGCCTCGAGGAACGTCTCCGAGAGGATCCGCATGTAGCCGTCCAGACAGACGAGGTCGAACTCGTAGCCCGAGAGGGCCTCGAGGACCGCCTCCTCGTGGTCGCGGCGGTCCATGTCGTCCTCGAGCGGGACGACTTCGGTCGGAATCCCCCGCTCGGCCGCGCCCTCGAGCACCGGCGCGTCCGGATCGGTCGCGAGGATCACGGCGAACGCGGCCCCGCCCGGCGCTCGGTCGGCGATGTTCAACAGGTTGCGCCCTCGGTTGCCGGCCATCCCGGCGATTCGCGTCATGGTCGGATGCCCGCCCGCGAGGGGCAAAGCCGTTGCGGTCTCGATCCCTAGGTTATGCACGAGTATGTATTGTTCGGGCAGTATTTCCGAATCGGCTGCTCGAGATATGCACGCTCGTGACCCCGTACGGGTCGCGGTTTCGATACGCTTTTGCACCGCGCTGGAAAGACTCGCACGATGACCGACACCGACGCCCTGTACGCCGTCTCGCCGCTGGACGGCCGGTACGACGGACGGACCGCACCGCTGTCGCCGTACGCGAGCGAGGCCGCCCTGATGCGGGCCCGCGTCCGCGTCGAGGTCGAGTACCTGATCGCGCTGGCCGACCTCGAGGCGACGCCGCTGGAACTCGGCCTCGAGGAACGCGAGGAGCTACGAAGTCTCTACAAGCACTTCGCCGAGGAGGACGCCGAGCTGATCAAGAAACTCGAGACCGAGGGCCACGCCGGCTTCGAGGCGACCAACCACGACGTCAAGGCCGTCGAGTACTTCGTCCGCCACCGGCTGCCCGACGGTAGCGACGCCTCGGCCTGGATCCACTTCGGGCTGACCAGCGAGGACGTGAACAACCTCGCCCACCGGCTGCTGGTCCGCGACGCCGTCGACGAGGTGTTGCTGCCCGAACTGTACGACGTCCGTGACGCCCTCGCGGAGATGGCGCGGGAGTACCGGGACCTCCCGATGCTCGCTCGCACCCACGGCCAGCCCGCGACGCCGACGACCTTCGGGAAGGAGATGGCCGTCTACGCCTCTCGGCTGGGCCGTGCGACCGGCCGAATCCGGCAAGCGACCGACGATCTCAGCGGCAAGCTCGGCGGCGCGTCGGGCACCTACGCCGCCCACGTCGCCGCCTACCCCGACGTCGACTGGCAGGACTTCGCGGAGGACTTCGTCACGGAACTCGGCCTCGAGTTCGAACCCCTGACGACGCAGGTCAACCCCTGTGACGACCTCGCGGCGCTGTTCGACGCCGTCCGCGGGGCCAACGACGTCCTGCTCGATCTCGATCTGGACATGTGGCTCTACGTCTCCGATCGCTACCTTGGACAGGAGGCCGTCGAAGGCGAAACCGGCTCGTCGACGATGCCCCACAAGGTCAATCCGATCGACTTCGAGAACAGCGAGGGGAACCTCTCGAAAGCGAACTCGGATCTCACCTTTCTTGCCGACTACGTCACCACCTCCCGGCTCCAGCGGGACCTCTCGGACTCGACGGTCAAGCGCAACATCGGCGGGGCCTTCGCCCACTGCCTGATCGCCTACGGGAAGACCGCCGCCGGCCTCTCGAAGGTCGTGCCGAACGAGCAGGTCATGCGCGACGACCTCGAGAATACCCCCGAGATCATCGGCGAGGCCGTCCAGACGATCCTCCGGCGCGAGGGCCAAGAAGACGCCTACGAGCGCGTCAAGGCCGTCACCCGGGGCAAGGACGTCACCCTCGAGGACTTCCGCGAGATGTTCGACGACCTCGAGGTCGACGAGAGCGTTCGCGAGGAGCTGCGCGCGCTGACGCCGGCCGGGTACACGGGCGTGGCGAGCGAGTTGGTCGACGGCCTCGAGTAGACGGGTTCCGGCGGGATCTGCGTCGCCCGCCGCGTCGACGAAGCCGGTAGTAAAATTACGTTTCAGGAACCCATCTCGGTCGCTACCGGCGGCTTCGAAGTCGAACGTCGTACTCACACGCCGTCGAGATTCGGTTCAGGGACTCCCTGACGGCTGCCATCGTTTCCGCGTCGGGAAATCGTAGTTCGGACGGTCGATCTCGGCCGAGTAGCCGGTCGAGTCGTCGGCGTAGCCGCGTCGATGCCGCTCCGTCCGGGGTCGACCAAGTGACGACGGCGGTCTGGTCCGTCTCGTCGAATTCGATAGCTGCGATCGCCTCGAGATCGTACGTTCGAGACCGCGTGGAGCCGTCGATGACGAGTTCGACGCAGGTCGTGCCCACCCGCAATTCGTACCGTCGTTCACCGGCGGTCCAAGAGTGCAGGTCCGACCGGGCGAGCAGGCACGTCTCGGTGAGCGAGCGAACGGACTCTCGTAACTCGGCTTTCGTGGTCGCATCGAGGCCTCGGAGATTGACGTTTCTGACGTGTGCCTCGTCCGGCGTCGAGTGATACCGCCACTCGTCGTCGTCGACGACCAAAATCTGTTTGATGTCGTAGAGCCGCCACGTCCGCTCTGGTTCGGACGAGATCGAGAACGGGACCATCACCGTCCGCCCGTCGCCCTCGAGCGATCGGTGGAACTCGGTTCCGAGATTCGGAGCCCACGTCCGATCCTCATCGGAAACGCGTCGGAAGTCGGTTCGAAGCGCCTCGAGCGCCGCTGGGGCCCGAGTGGCGAGTTCGTCTTCCCACACGAGGACGCGAAGCGCCGTTCCATGTTCGACGGCCCACTCGAGGACCGCGTTTTCGGCCTCGATCAGTCGAGCGTCGTAGCTCCGGTCGGTCGCGTCCGTCTTTCGTACGAGGAGTCTGTGCGTCCAGTTCGACGGATATGGATCGAATTCAGCCATTGTTTGTCACATGCGATGAAACTGACGTCAGTCGTGTGTGATGATTGCCCGCAGACCATCCCGAACCCGTCGTTACGCGGGGACACCGGTCGGTGGTTTGACGACGATTTCGGTCGCGATCGCCGTCACAACGACCGCCGGAATCGCGACATTCGCGTGGGCTGTAGCCTTGTTTACCGCGATCACGACAGTACATTATAAAAACATATACTAATTTCTTAGATGTGCCACACTTGTTAGATCATGCCGACGAAGGAGAACGGTCTCCAAAGGCCGCTGTGGAGCCAAACCGTGGAGCATCTTCAGTTTCTCGAGCGCGTCGGGGCCATCACTCGCTCCGGCGGACCCCGTTGATTTCCGCCGACCGTTCGAGGCCCTCGAGTGGGACGTGACCGACGATGACGGCACCGGCACGCCGTTCCGGGATCGTGACTGTATAGGTCGCCCTCGAGCGACCATCGGTATGGAGTATCTCCTCTGGGTGATCGTCGCCCTCGTGGCGTACGGGTTGATGGCACCGCTGACGAGTTTCGTGACGGCGGAGGTTCCGCCCGCGGTCGCGCTCTTTCTCTCGACGACGGTCTTCCTCTGTCTGACGGCGGTCGTCCTCCTGGTGACCGGGACGGGCCAACTGGCCGACGTGACGACGCCGTCGGCGGGGATCGTCTACGTCGCGGGCCTCTTTCTCTCGACGGGGATCCTCGCGTACTATCAGGCCCTAGGGCAGGGGCCGGTCAGCGTCGTCGTCCCGATCTACGGCCTCTTCATCGTCGGCAGTTCGATCGTCGGCATCGCCGTTCTGGGCGAGGACCTGACCGCGACGCGGGCGGCCGGGATCGCCGTCGCGACGGCTGCGATCTACCTCGCCGCGGGGGGTGAAGAATAATGCGCCGATACCTCGAGCTGTCGGTCCTCGCCTGTCTGGCCTACAGTCTGGTCGCCCCGCTGCTCTCGATCGCGATGACCGACCTGCCGAGTTCCCTCGCCGTGTTTCTCTCGAACTCGGTGATGTTCGTCACGGTCGGCCTCGTCGTCCGCTATCGCGGACATCCCGTGCGGCCGTATCTGCGCCATCCCCGCACCCCGTACATCCTCGCGATGGGCGTGTTGCTGACGATCGGATTGCTGACCTACTACCGGGCGCTCGCGCTCGGCCCGGTGAGCATCGTCGTCCCGATCTACGGCCTGTTCATCGTGGTCAGTTCCCTGCTCGGGATCGTCGCGTTCGACGAGGCCGTCACCCCGCGAAAGCTCGCCGCCATCGCCCTGAGCGTGGTCGCGATCGCGCTGATGTCGGTCTGACGGCGGCCGGACGACCGTTCCGGCCGTCAAGCAGTTCACGAAGCGAACATTATTGTTCGTACCGGCTCAAGTGACACTAATGCGAACCGCCCTCCGCTATCACGCGTCCATGGCCGTCATCGGCGGCGCGCTCGCCCTCATGGGACTGGCTACGCTCGCGTCGGGGACCGTGTCCGTCCCGGCCGTCCTACTCTCGGTCGGCGGCGTCGGGATGCTCCTCGCGACGGGCTACGAGGTCGTGCTGGTCGACGATCCGACGATTCCCGACGACCGACTCGTGAACGTCGTGACGATCGGCGCAGTCCTCACCGTCCTCGGGGGACTCCTGACGCTGCTGTCCTGAGGCCACGCCCGCCGAAACCGAGACGAGTCGTTCGTCGACTTATCCGACCAGTTCCGACAGCGTCGCCTCGAGCGCCCGTGCGGCCGCCCGAACCGACTCGACCCGGACGTACTCCCGGGGCGCGTGTGCGACCGCGCCCTCGTCGTCGGCGAGGACGCCGGGACCGAAGACGACCGTGGGGGCGTCCGCGGCGAAGTAAGAGGCCTCCGTCGCCGCGGTGAACGGCCGAACCTCGCCGCCGGCGGCGTCCGCGAGCGTCCGCACGACCGGCGCGTCGGGATCGGTGTCCCAGGCCTCGAGGAACGGCGTCGGCCGGTCGGTAAAGCGAAACTCGAGGCCGACATCGTCGGGGACGGCGGCCCGCAGATGCGCGGTCAGCGCTTCGTGGAACTCGTCGGCCGTCTCCGGGGGGACGCTCCGGCGGTCGACGGTCAGTGCGGCGTCTGCCGGCACCTGATTCGTCGCCGCGCCGCCCTCGACGACTGTCGGGGTCAGCGTCGCCGCGCCGAGTTGCGGGTGGGTCGGCGGCGCGTCCGCGCGCTCGCCGAAGGTCCGGACCGCCTCGAGGACGCCCTCGAGGGCGGCGACCGCGTTGACGCCGGTCTCGGGTTCGGCGGCGTGGGCGTTGGCACCCGAGAGGTGGATCGTTCCCTGGAACCGGCCCTTGGCGGCCGTACAGACGTCGAGGTCGGTCGGTTCGCCGACGATCACGGCGTCGGCGTCCGCGGTCAGCGACTCGTCGCCGGAGACGAGCGCGTACGCGCCCGTCGAGAGGACTTCTTCGTCGGGCGTGACCGCGAGCGTGACGCGGTCGTCGGTCGGCTCGACCGCGAAGAACGCGGACAAAAGCGCCGCGAGCGGCCCCTTCGCGTCACAGGAGCCCCGTCCGCGGATCACCGCGCCGCCGTCGGCCGCGGGCGCATCCGGATCGCGCTCGTAGGGGACGTGGGGCGAGACCGTGTCGATGTGGGTGTTCAAGACGACGTGGCGCTCGGCGTCGGCCGCCGGCGGTCCGCGACTCGCTAGCACGTTCCCGGCGTCGTCGACGCGGGGCTCGAGCCCGTGGGACTCGAGCGTCTCTCGGAGGAACTCCCGCATCGGATCGACGTCCTCGTGGGAGGCGTGCTGGACCGCCGTCTCGAGGAAGTCGATGGGGTCGAACTCGTCGTCACCGTCGGGGTCGCTCGCGGTCGGCTCGTCCCCGCTCATCGCTGGACCCAGCTCACAGTTCGGTCGGCGACCGGACGGTTACCTCGCCGTCGAACTCGTGTTCGACGGGGCCGGCGAGCGTCGCGTTCCCCCGGTCGTTGAAGCTCACCTGCAGGTCCCCGCCCGGGGGCCGGACCTCGACCGGGTCGGCGTCGGTCAGTCCGAGTCGACGCGCGACGACCGCGATGGCGACCGCGCCGGTACCACAGGACTCGGTCTCGCCCTCCACGCCGCGCTCGTAGGTCCGCTGGTCGAAGCCGCCCTCGCCGTCGTGGCTGGCGATCGTGACGTTCGTCCCGACGGGAAAGGCGTCGGCGTAGCGGACCCGCGGCGCGACCGTCTCGAGGTCGACCGCGTCAACGTCGTCGACGAAGCTCACGGCGTGTGGGACGCCGGTGTTGACCATCGTCACCTCGAGGCCTTCGATCTCCTCCTCGAAGACGGGTTCGTCTGCCCTGACGGGGACTTCCTCGGGGTCGAACGTCGGGGTCCCCATCTCGATGATGATCCCGCCGTCGGTCCGGTCCGCGCGCAGGGTGCCGGCCTGCGTGTCGATCATGACGCTGTCGGCTCCGGTCCGGTCCATGGCCCAGTCGGCCGCACAGCGCGCGCCGTTGCCACACATCGGCGCGGTCGCGCCGTCGGGCTGGACCAGCGTCATCACGACGCGGGGCGGTTCGAACCGGTCCTCGAGGGCGAGATAGAGGATCCCGTCGGCACCGACGCCGTCGTCGCGGTCGCACTCGCGTTCGGCGAGCGCGCCGCGGTCGGGGACGTACTCGTCCGCCTGGATGATTAGAAAGTCGTTGCCGGTGCCGTGGTATTTCTGGAATGGGACACTCATCGTACTGGGTCGTTGTCGGTGTCGGTCGCTCGGTCGTGGTCGTTCTTTCGGTCCGCCGTCGCGGCGCTTCGCGCCTCGCGTTCGGGTCGCGTCACGTCGGTGACCGTCTCGCGGCGACGGGCGAGCCGTGCCTCGCCGTCCGCGAGGACGACCGATGCCGGTCGGGGTCTGCTGTTGTACTGGTTCGCCATCTCGTAGCCGTAGGCCCCCGCGTTGCCGATCGCGAGGATGTCACCGCGTTCGCTTGCCGGTAGTTGACGGTCGGTACAGAAAACGTCGCCGCTCTCGCAGATGGGACCGGCGACGGTCTGGGGGACGCGCTCGCGACCGTCGGGATCGTTCGCGGCCCCGCTCGAGCCGTCCCCCGCCTCGGCGGTCAGGTTCCGGATCGGATGGTAAGCGTCGTACATCGCCGGTCTGAGCAGGGTGGTCATCCCGGCGTCGACGCCGGTGACGGTCGTCTCACGGGCTTCCTTGACGGTGTTCACTTCGGTCAGCAACACGCCCGCGTCTGCGACGAAGTAGCGGCCGGGCTCGATCGTCAGTTCGGCGTCGACGTCACTCAGCGCCTCGCGGGTCGCCTCGGCGACGCCCTCGAGGTCGAGCGGCGCCTCGTCCTCGCGGTAGGGCACCCCGAAGCCGCCGCCGACGTCGACGAACTCGAGCTCCCCCACGGCGTCGGCCACGGAGCGGGCGAGGTCGCCCATCCGCGCGACGAACTCCCGGTGGGCCTCGAGCTGGTCGCTCGAGACGCCGGAGCCGACGTGGGCGTGGATCCCGACGACGTCGAAGCCGCGGTCGGCGGCGTCGGCCAGCACGTCGACGGCCCGCTCGGCGGGAACGCCGAACTTCGCGGCCGCGCCCGTCTTGACCTTCTCGTGGTGGCCGGCACCGATGCCGGGGTTCACGCGCAGACAGAGTCGGCCGTCGTAGCCGCGCTCCGCGAGGCGGTCGATCGTGTCCTCGGAGCCGGCGGTGACCGTCAGGTCGGGCTCGTCGGCCCACGCGTCGACGATCCAGTCGAGGTCTCGCGCGGGCGGGTTGACCGCCGTGTAGTGGATCTCCGAGCCGGACGCGCCCGCCTCGAGCGCCCGCTGGACTTCGCCGGCGGAGGCACACTCGAGGCCCGCGCCCGCCTCGCGTAGCGTCGAGAGAACGTCCCCCAGCGCGTTCGCCTTCACCGCATACAGGATCTCGGCGTCGGGAAAGGCGGCCTCGAGGCGGCGGTAGTTCTCCCGGACCCGCTCTCTGTCGAGGACGTACAGCGGCGAGCCGTAGTCCTCGACGAGCGTGCGTAGTTCGGCCGCGTCCCAGTCGGAGAGGCGGCGGACGGGCACCGAAGCCGCGTCGTCAGTCATTGGTACGTCAAAGTGAGCGAGAGGATTCAAGCGTTTGGGTTCTTCGCTACTCCGATTCCCGTTCTTCGATCGCGATCCGATCGTCCGTCACGTCGTCGATCGATTTGTCCGACGAAACGATCGGATCTGCCGCCGCGTAGGCGACGTGGTACGCATCGAACGCAGTGAGACCGTCTTGTTCCATATAGTCCGCCGCCTGAAACAGGACATCCTCGTCTTCGGGGATAGTCGCGATTTCGAGCGCGGACGTGAGCGCTTCCATCCGATCGAACTCAAATCGGTCCGAGATCACGAGCAGTTCGAGCAGCGTCGCTCGCGAGGTGTAGATCTCCCCCTCGTTCTCGTGCGCGATTTCGGCCGCCCGATCCTGCAGCCAATCGTCGTCTTTCACCAACGCGATGAAAAAGTCGGTATCGGCGTATATCATCTGACCCTATTCACTCGCGTCGTCTATCGCGTCCGTTCGAGCGTTCTCGCGTGCCTCGCGCTTGATCTCGTCGATCGATCTGCCGTCGAAGGCATCACCGACGGCATCGCGGAGGCCCTCGATCGGGTCGTCGTTCAACGGGATCAGTTCGATCCGATCCTCGAGTTCGACGACGCGGTATCGATCGCCGTGTCTCTCACGGATCTCGTGGGGGATGACGATGCGACCCCGATCGTCGGCTTCGGCTCGTTTGCTCATTACGATCCACTACTGGGGGAACGATCAAAAGTCCTCCCACGATCTCCTGTGGTTTCCCCGGGCCGAGTGCGATCACAGCGATTCGCACGGAGCCGGCGGGTGCGGCTCGTCTATTCCCGCAGCGCGTCCTCGCGCTCGGTCGCCTCGAGCGTCTCCGTTTCCAGGTCGGTCGCCACGACGGCGGGCTTGTACGCGCCGCCCTCGAAGAGGTCGTGGTCGCTGATCGAGGACTCGACGAAGCGGGTGAACGCGCGGCGGTCGGCGGGCAGTTCGCCGTAGATGACCTCCTCCTCGACGAGGTCGTAGACGGGGATGCGCGGCGTGAGGAGGGTGTTCTCGCCGACGACGCTGTTCTCGCCGACGACGAAGCCGCTGGTGACGCGACAGCCCGCGCCCAGCGAGACGTTGTCCTCGACGATGACCGGCGCGTTCTCGACCGGCTCTAAGACGCCGCCGATGAGGGTGTTCGCGCCGAGTTTGACGTTGTCGCCGATCTGGGCACAGGAACCGACGGTGTCACAGGAGTCGACGAGCGTGCCGTCGCCGACGTACGCGCCGATGTTGACGAACGACGGGCTCATCATGATACAGTCCGAGCCGATGTGGGCACCCTGCCGGACGACGGTGCCGTCGGGCGTGTTGCGGCTCCCGCGGTCGCCGTATTCGCTCGAGTCCGCGAGCGGCAAGACGTCGTTGTACGTCGTGCCGCCGTGGTCGTACTGCTGGATCTCCCGAAGGCCGAAGTTCAGCAGGATGCCCTGCTTGACCCACTCGTTTGCCTCCCACTTGCCGCCCGATTTCTCGGCGGCCCGGACCTCGCCGGACTCGAGAGCGTCGAGGAAGGCCTCGAGGGTGGCGTATTCGTCCTCGCCGGCGGTGTCGGCGCTGACGTCGCCGTCCTGTTTGCGGTCCCACAGCTCGCCGATTTCGCGTTCGAGTGCGCTCATTCTCCGATCACGTCTGCGAAGTCGTACCACCCTGCCTTCTGTCCAGCGATCCAGACCGCCGCGTCGACCGCGCCCGCGGCGAAGACCCCGCGGTCCTCGGCGCGGTGGGTGAGCCGGACCTCCTCGTGGTTGTCCGCGAGGACGATCTCGTGTTCGCCCGTTATCGTGCCCGCACGAAGCGCGTGGACGCCGATCTCGGCCTCCGTCCGCGGGGCCTCGCCCTCGCGGCCGTGAACGCGTTCGCCGAAGTCACCGTTTGCCTCGATCTCCTCGAGCAGCCGGTTGGCGGTGCCGCTCGGGGCGTCGCGCTTTCCGTTGTGGTGGGTCTCGACGAGTTCCACGTCGTAGCCCGGCAGGTTCCGGACCGCCTCGCCGACGACGTTGAGCAGGGCCTGCACGCCGCGGGCGAAGTTCGGCGCGTGGAGGACCGGGATCCCCTCGCTTGCGTCCTCGAGAGCGTCGTACTCGTCGTCGTCGAAGCCGGTCGTCCCCGTGACGAAGGCGACGCCGGCGTCGGCACAGGCCCGGGCGTAGTCGACGGCCGACTCCGGGCCGGTGAAGTCGATCACGGCGGTCGGCTCGCGGTCGGCGACCAGCGCATCGAACTCGGCAGCGGGCTCGATATCGACGCCCTCGACCGTCTCGCCGTCGGGATCGCGGTTGACCGCGAAAGCGACCTCGCAGTCCTCGCGTCCCGCTGCCGCGGCGATGACTTCCCGGCCCATTCGCCCGGTCGCGCCGGTGACGCCCAGTCGGACCGTCATCGATCACCCTCCGCCGAGTCTGCCAGTTCCGTCTCCTCGCGCTCGAGGTCGGCCAGCACTGCCTCGAGGTCCTCGCGGTACTCGTCGGCCAGTCGGGAGAGCGGCGAGCGCAGGCGAGCCGGGCCGTAGCCGCGGATCTCCATGGCCTCCTTGACCGGGATGGGGTTGGTCTCGACGAACAGTTCGCGAAACAGCGGGCCGAGTTCGTGGTGCAGTTCCCTGGCGCGTTGGTAATCGCCGTCCAGCGCCGCACCGACCATGGCACACGTGCGCTCGGGTTCGATGTTCGCGGCGACGCTGATCGTTCCAGTGCCGCCGACCGAGAGGGTCGGGAGGGTCATGCCGTCGTCGCCCGACAGCACCGCAAAGTCCTCCTCACGCGTGCGTTCGACGACCTCACTGATCTGGCCCAGATCACCGCTGGCGGCCTTGTAGCCCACGATGTTCTCGTGGCTCGCCAGCTCGACGGCGGTGTCGGGCTCGATGTTCCGGCCCGTCCGCGAGGGGACGTTGTAGACGATCTGGGGCAGATCGACGGCGTCCGCGATCGTCCGGTAATGCTCGATCAGCCCGCGCTGTTCGGGCTTGTTGTAGTACGGCGAGATGAGCAGGAGGCCGTCCGCGCCCGCGTCGGCGGCCCGCTCGGACAGTTCCAGCGCCTCGCGGGTGTTGTTCGAGCCGGTGCCCGCGATGACGGGCACGTCGTCGACGGCCTCGATGACGGCCTCGACGACCTCTACGTGTTCGTCGTGGGTCAGCGTCGCCGACTCGCCGGTCGAGCCGACCGGGACGAGCCCGTCGACGCCCGCGGTCTCGAGGCGCTGAGCGTCGGTCCGAAGGGTTTCGAAGTCGATTCGTTCGTCCTCGTCGAAGGGCGTACACATCGCCGGAAAGACGCCCGAAAGGTCGATAGCAGTCATGTGTTGGTGTCGTTGAGTCGTGTGTCGGACTCCGATCGGGAGGTCCTATCGGTTCCGATCGGTCGTTGGGGTCGGTGGTAATCGATCGCGCACGGTCGAAGCGTACCCGGGACGGGGGCGCTACGCCCGCCGCGAGCACTCGCAGGCGCGTTTACGTTTCGAAAAACGAGGGGCGACGCCGCTCACGGCGGACTCGAGTCCCGAGCGAGCGACGTGGCGCATACCCGGGAGACTGGGCCGGACCGACTTAGCCGTTGTGTCTTCGACCGGACTGTCGACGCGAATGGGGAGAGCTGACATACGAATCCACGTAGCTTATGCCGAGTCGTTGTCTAGAGTCAGCTATGACGAATTTCGGATTGAAAGTGCGAATGGCGATCGTCGGCTCGATCCTGTTCGCGTTCTACATGCTCGTCGGTGCCTTCGGCCTGGCGATGTTCGGGGTCCGCGCGTGGCCGCTCGTCGGGCTCGGCCTGCTCGTCCTCCCGGTCATCCAGTACAAGATCGGAACCTGGAGGGCCACAAGACGCGCCGAGGAGATGCCCGAAGACGGCCAGTATCAGGAGGTCCATCGGATGACGGAGTCGCTCTGTCGCGACATGGGCATCGAAAAACCCACGCTGATGGTCATGGATATGGGCGTCCCCAACGCCTTTGCGACCGGCCGGAAGGGCAAGAGCTACGTCGTCGTCTCGACCGAACTCATCCGCCTGCTCCAGCGGGACGAACTCGAGGGCGTCATCGCCCACGAACTCGCCCACATCAAGAACCGCGACGTCCTCGCGATGGTCTTCGGAAGTTCCATCGCGATGATGGTCGGCTGGGTCGCCTACATGGTCTACATGTTCGGCGGCGAACGCAACATCGGCAGCATCATCGTCGGTATGATCATCTCGAACATCGCCCAGATGCTCGTGATGGTGTTCGTGCTGGCGATCTCGCGGTACCGCGAGTACGTCGCCGACGACGACGCCCGCCAGTACATCGGCAGCGGCGATCCGCTCGCCCGCGCACTGGAGAAGATATCGCAGGGCTCGCAGGGACGGGAGTCCGAACTCGACGACAGCATGAGCGCGCTGTGTATCTTCAACTCGGAGAAGGGCCTGCTGCAGACGCTGTTTGCCACCCACCCGCCGACGGAAAAGCGCATTCGGAAGCTCCGGAACTGACCGCGACGGCGCCCCATCGTGACCGTCCCGAACGCCGCGATTTTTTATAGCCGCCCGCGACATGCTAGTATATGACGGAAATTCACCCCGGGCAGCGCGTCGCCGTCCTCGTCGACGCCCAGAACCTCTATCACACGGCCCAGAGCATGCACAGCCGCAACATCGACTACTCCGCCCTGCTCGAGAAGGCGGTTCAGGACCGCCAGCTCACGCGTGCGATCGCGTACGTGATCCGCGCGGACTCGCCGGAGGAGGAGAGTTTCTTCGAGGCACTGATCGACATCGGCTTCGAGCCGAAGATCAAGGACATCAAGACGTTCGCCGACGGCTCGAAGAAGGCCGACTGGGACGTCGGGATGAGTCTGGACGCGGTGACGCTTGCCAACCACGTCGACACGATCGTCCTCTGTACGGGCGACGGCGACTTCTCGCGGCTGTGTTCGCACCTGCGCCACGAGGGGGTCCGCGTCGAGGTGATGTCGTTCCAATCCTCGACGGCGGAGGAACTCATCGACGCCGCCGACTCCTTCCTCGATCTGGGCGAGCGCCACGAGACGTTCCTGCTGTAGGCGCGCCGACCCGGACCGGCCCGAGAATCAGTTGGGCTGGCGGGTCTGCCAGAGACCGATCATCAGCGCGTAGCCGGTAACGAGCAGCGTCGCACCGGTAACGAGATAGACGAGCGGGCCGGTGACGATCGCGGCCGGCCCGATCAGCGTCAGGGTCCCGATGACCAGCAGGGCGACCCCGAGACCGATTTGCGTGACGTCCATGTGGTACCGGCACTACTGAATCAACGATAATAACAGTCTCTATCTCGTTTCAGTCACACAGTTGATGTGTTGGGCGATTGCTCCGGGAATCGGGCGTCGAAGACAGGTCGAAGGGCTTTCGACCGGCCGGAGCGAACCCCTCCCAATGAGCGAGTCAGCAGACGGGAGCGCGGCCCTGCCCCAACTTCGGACCATCGCGGACTACCAGTTCGGCGCGGATGCGGGGGCAGCGCTGTTCCCGCCGTCGGAATCGCTGACGGTCAAACGGACCACGTCGGGCCGCCCCCAGCAGATCCACGCCGACGCCGGCCGGATCGTCTCCTTCGGCACCGACGGCCGGTTCACGCTCGGTCTCGAGGGCGGTCGCCGGCTCGCGGCCGCGCTCGAGCCGCCGGCCTACCGAGTCGTCGTCGACGACGAGAGCGAGCCGTTCGTCCGCGAGGAGAAGAACGTCTTCGCGAAGTTCGTCCTTGAGGTCGGCGACGAGATCCGGCCGGGCGACGAGGTGCTGGTGGTCCACGAGCGCGGCGAGTTGCTCGCGGTCGGGACGGCCGAACTCGACGCCGAGGCGATTCGGGACTTCGAGACCGGGATGGCAGTCAACGTGCGCGAGGGTGCGCCCGCAGAGACGTAGCGAGGTGACGGACCAGCAGCCGGTCCGCGAGGACCGCTAGAGCTGACATTCCCGACCGATCTCCCGTTCGTATCGCGCCTTGATCGCATCGAAGAGCCGCTCGCCGACGGGCGTCCGGAGCCGCGGCGCGGCCGTTGCGAAGAACTCGTCGAGGTTGTCGTACTCGTCGAACGCCTCGTTGCGCTCGGTCTCGTCGTAGCGGCCCTCGCGCTCGTATTTGAGCGCCTGCAGACAGTTGTCGATCAGATCCATGTCCTTGACGAACCGCGCCGTCGGGGTCTCGCGGGCCTCGTACGCCTCCCAGAGCGAACGGAACTCGTCGTCGCCGTCGAACGGCTCGAGCAGGTCCGTGATCGCGGCCCGCTCGCGGGCGACTTTCTCGTCGCCGTCGACCCGCTGGGTGCCGTCCTCGGCGCGCGTCGCGATGTCACCGATGCGGGCCTCGCCCAGATCGTGAAGCAGCGCCATCGACACCGCGCGGTCGCGGTCGACGTCGGCGGCCCGGTCGGCGTAGCACAGACACAGCGTCGCCACGCCCCACGTGTGGGCCGCGACCGACTCCGGGGCGTCGATCCCGCGGAGGACCCAGCCGGTCCGGCGCTCGTCTTTCAGTTCGAGGGCCTCGAGCAGGGCGTCGAGTTCGTCGGCCATTACCGTCGCCCACGCGCCGCCGGGGATTGAAAACGTCGATCGGCGGCCCGGGAGTTTGAATGGACTATTATGGGTGCGGGTATGTGTATAGATCACTAATGCCGCAGAAACCAGATCTGAGCGGACAGGCCGCGTTTATAACGGGTACCACGCGTGGAATCGGGAAGCAACTCGCACTCGCGCTCGCCGAGCAAGGCTGTGACATCGTCTCGACGGGCAAGACCGTCGACGACTCGGACTCGGACCTCGAGGGGACGATCCACAAGACCGCCGAGGCCTGTGCCGAGAAGGGCGTCGAGACGCACGCGATCCAGTTGGACGTGCGCGACGAGGACGCCATCGAGGCGGCCGTCGAGGAGGCGATCGACGAGATGGGCGAGATCAACATCGTGATCAACAACGCCTCGGCCATCCAGATGGGCGCGGTCGAGGACCTGCCGGCCAATCGCTACGACCTCCTGAACGAGGTCAACGTGCGCGGCACCTACCTCGTCTCGCGGGCGTTCATCGACCACCTCAAAGGCGTCGAGGACGACGCCTGGATCCTGACGAACGCGCCGCCGGTCGAACTCGACCGCGCCCCGGGGTCGGCCGCCTACTCCTGGTCGAAGATGGGGATGTCGTTCGTGACGCTGTCGATGGCTCAGGAACTGGCCGACGACGAAATCGGCTGTAACACCTTCTGGCCGGTGACCGCAATCGACACGCGCGCGACCCGATACTTCGAGATGGGGACCGAGGACGACTGGCGGACACCCGATATCGTCTCGGACACGGTTCTGGAGATCCTGGCCCGTGATCCCGCCGAGTTCACCGGGAACCGCGTCTACGACGAGGACTTCCTCCGGGAGGCCGGCGTCGAGGACTTCTCCGAGTACAACCTCACCGAAGGCAATCCCGAACCGACGTCGGCACAGCTGTTCGATCCGGGCTATTCGCGGCCGGACGACGCCTGAGACGGGCTGTTGTACGATCGGCGGCGCGACCGCGGGTCCTGCGGTCGCGCCGACACTGATGGCCGAGACTGTCCGCCCACCCTCGAGCGAACGACAAACTAAAAGGTCGCCCGTGGCCACGTGTCGAGTATGTTCGGAGGAGGCGGCGGCGGACTCAACCCGCGCAAGATGGAACAGATGATGGAACAGATGGGCATCGACGTCGAGGACATCGACGCCGAAGAGGTCATCATCCGCACCGACGAGTACGACCTCGTCTTCGACGACGCCGAGGTCACCAAGATGGACGCCCGCGGCCAGGAGACCTACCAGGTCATCGGCTCGCCCGAGGAGGTCGAGGCCGGCTCGGCCGGCGGCAGTGCGGACGCCGGCGGCGACGCCGGCTCGTCGATCCCCGACGAGGACGTCGAACTCGTCGCGACCCGCGCCGGCGTCAGCGAAGACGAGGCCCGCGAAGCCCTCGAGGACGCCGACGGCGACCTCGCCGCAGCAGTCGAATCCCTCGAGTGACTCGCGTGAGCGAGGACGAGAGCGCGGACGACGCCGAAAGTGGCACGGATCGCGTCCCGGTCTTGCTCGTTCGCGGCGACCGCGAGTACCTCGTCGAACCCGGCGGCGAACAGGGGACCGACCTCGGCGTGCTCGAGGTCCCCGAAGACGTGCAGTCGGGCGACACCATCGAGACGCATCTGGGCGACGAGTTTCAGGTGCGTCGGCTGCGCGGCCCCGATCTCTTTCATCACTTCGAGCGGACGGGCGCGCCGATGGTGCCCCGCGACATCGGGCTCGTCATCGGCGAGACCGGCATCGCCGGCGGCGACCGAGTCCTCGATGCCGGTACCGGAACCGGCGTCCTCGCGGCCCTGCTGGCCCGGGCCGGTGCCGAGGTCGTAACCTACGAGCAGGACGGCGAGTTCGCCGACGTGGCCCGGGAGAACATGGCGCTGGGTGGCGTCTCAGCGTCGGTCGACGTTCGAACCGGCGACGTGACCGACGAGGTCGACGGCCTCGAGCCGTCGTCGTTCGACGTCATGACCCTCGATACGGCCGACGCGCCCGCGATGGTCGAACACGCCCCCGACCTGCTGGTCGACGGCGGCTTCGTCGCGGTCTACAGCCCCTTCATCGAGTCGACCCGCGAGGTCGCACGGACGGCCCGCGAGGTCGGCCTCGCAAACGTCACTACTCGAGAGACGATCCAGCGCGAGATGCAGTTCGACGAGCGGGGCTCGCGGCCGACGACCGCACCCGTCGGCCACACCGGCTATCTGACGATCGCGCGCAACGAATAGGGCGATTCTCTTTCCTCAATTCACGCATTCAGCTCGAGAGAGCGGTGGCCGGGAGCGGACTCCGAGCATCGCGAGGAGTCCGCGATCCTACGGAAGAGCAAACTCTTCCGAGCATCGCGGACGCTACGCGTCCGCTCAACGGGGGAGGGTAGGCCGTCACCCGACACCGACCGCGAGCGAGTGAAACGAGCGAGCGGGCCGACGACTGACCCGGAGAGCGCGGCGCGAAGCGCCGCGTCGAGGCGAGCGGCCGAAGGCCGCGAGCCAGGGGAAAGAGGAGTGCTTTTAATCGAAATTTTGCCGAGGGACATCGCGAGCGAGGCGCTCAGCGCCTTGCTCGCGATAGACCGCAGAGCAAAATTTCGTTAGTTGTCGTCCTCGCGCCACTTGTGTTCGCACTCGGTACAGATGAAAAAGCGCGTCTCGGACTCGTCGGCCGAGCGGATCTGTTGCATGTACCAGTGGGCACGGTCGTTGCCACATTCGGGACAGATGGCGTCGGTCTCGGGCAGCGAGGTCTCGCCGGAGGACTCGATGATCTCGCCGACCTCCTGATCGTCGGTGACGATGTACTGGTCGGCGTCGCCTTTCGGCTCCGTGTACCCACAGCTGCCACACTCCCAGAGGCCGTCGTCAGCTTTCATCATCGAACCGCATTCGTCGCAGAATTCCATACGACTCGGTTGTTGCTCACCCCGGTTAAGTGTGTAGAAAAGAAGTCGCCCCGCAAGCGGAGGGACGACGGCGTCGAGAACGAGCGGAAAGCGACGGGACGGTCGACGGAAGACTCGAGCATGAAGTCATCGCACGGCAAGCCTGTACGTCCGTTCGATCGCTCCGTGGATCGCAAACACGAGACCAGCGACGAGAACTACCGTCTGGTAACCGGAGAGTGAGACGACGTTGGCGTCGATGTATTCGTGGAGGCAGACCGTGGAAACGACCACCAGAATGGAGACCGAGTCGTACGTATCCGCGAGGGCTTTCTCGCCGTCACCGGTCTCGTCGTCTCGAATCGAGGTTCCGGAGAGCGATTCGTATATCCGTTCGGTCGCTCGATGAACACCGACCAAAACGAGTACGAGGAGAACGAGAGACCAGACTATCGAAAGTTCGATTATAGTCGAGTTGACGTATATGACACAAAATCCAGAGGCGAGTACCGAGAACATATCGATAGCAGTTCGTCTTCTGATCACCGTCGATCGTCTCTAGAAACTGCCCATCATATTATATTTCTAACTATACGGCCCCAGAGATATTGGACGGCCCACTGTCCGGGGACGGCCGTTCTCGTCGGGATTGCGATCGGGTGTGCAGTGACTCTCAGTGGTTACTATAGCGACGCTCCCGCGGACTGTCCTCAGCCGACTGTTCCGTTCGAAAGTATAATCGGTCGGGATCACGCAGATATTGCCAATGCCGAGCGTCGTGGAGCGACTCGTCGCCCCCTTCGCCGTCGATCGGCGGGTCCTCGCGCTGGCGGGCGCCCGCATGGCCGACGGGATCGGCAACTCGTTTCTGATCATCGTCATCCCGCTGTACGTGACCAGCGGCGTCGTCGGCGGGACGGCCTTCGGTCTCGGCGAGTCGCTGCTCATCGGGGTAATCCTCTCGCTCTTTGGCTTTCTCAACAGCAGTTTCCAGCCGTTTACCGGCCGGCTGTCGGATCGGATCGGCCGTCGCAAGCCGTTTATCCTGATCGGGCTCGCGGGCCTCGCGATGACCAACGTCGCGTACGTCTTCGCGGAGACCTACCGCTCCTTGCTGGTCATCCGTGGATTACAGGGCGTCAGCGTCGCCTTCATCATCCCGGCGTCGGTCGCGCTCGTCAACGAACTCGCGACGGCAGGCGACCGCGGCGGGAACATGGGCGTCTACAACACGTTCCGGCTGGTCGGGTTCGGGGCCGGGCCGGCGGTGGCCGGGGCAGTGGTCAGTCGCGGCCCGTACGCGCTCCCCGGCGGTCTGGCGGTCTCCGGGTTCGACGCTGCCTTCTACGTCGCGACGATCACCGCGACGATCAGCTACGTCATGGTGACGGTCCTGGTCTCGGACCCCGAGTCGACGGCCGCCAACGCCGGCGCGGACCTCTCGATCCCGATCCGCGATCGGACCGGATCGCACCTGCTCGATCCGATCTTCACCCTCGGGGTCGCGTCGTTTTTCATGGCGACCGCCATCGCGCTGTTTGCGACCATCCAGCCGCAGGTCAACGCCCGCCTCGAGCAGGGGGCGACCTGGTTCGGCCTGCAGTTCGCGGGGTTTATCATCGCGCAGGTGGCGTTGCAGACACCGATCGGGCGGGCCTGCGATCGGTACGGCCGGCGACCGTTCATCGTGACCGGGATGGCACTGCTGATCCCGACGACGCTCGTACAGGGCTTTCTCCTCTCCTCGGCGCTGATGTTCGTCGCCCGCCTGTGCCAGGGGGTCGCCGCTGCCATGGTCTTTGCCCCGTCGCTGGCGCTGGCCGGCGATCTCGCCGGCGAGGGCGAGTCCGGCTCGAAGCTCTCGGTGCTGACGATGGCTTTCGGCTACGGGATCGCGGTCGGGCCGCTCTCCTCGGGCGCGCTGGTGCGGTTCGGCTTCGAAACCCCGTTCGTCTTCGGAACGGCACTCGCCGTCCTCGGGACGATCCTCGTCTACACGCAGGTCGAAGAGACCCTCGAGACGACGGCATCGGTGCCAGTCGTCGGGAGCGATTGATCGACAGCAAAAGACCGGGGTACCGTTACTGGAGCAGTGCTACCGCTCGATCCGCGAGTCGATACCGTGATGCCTGGTGAACGAAGACAATCCGGCCATACTCTTCGGATTTTGTAACCTCTCGAGACGATTCGATCGCATCAATTGCGGCGTTCAATCGGTCGACCGGGCGTTCGGACCGAAGGTATTCAGGAACGGCTTCGGGAGCCACGTCGAATTCAGCCGCGAGAATACTCCGAATCGTTCGACCCGCGCCGTCGGCCAGTGCGATAGAGGGTTCAGCTGCCATTGCCGGCGGACCGTCTAGCTCTGCCGCTTCATCGTCCAACTCGACCGATTGTAACTCGTCGTCGATGTGTTCGATGAGCGCGTCGATATTCGCCGCAGCTTCGTCCGTGACCTGACCGTTCACGATCTCATCGAGACGTTCGCTAATCGCGAAGATATCCGGCCCTGACGGCGTGACTCTCTCGACGAGATCGACATCGATGAGTTGGTCCAGAGCTGTTTCCAGACGATATTCGAGAGATCCATCGACCGTATCCAACAGATCTGTCCGTTTGACCCCGTCGTGATCCGGTCCGATATCGTTCTCGTAGAGGGCAGTTATGATTTCGACCTGATCCGAGACGATCCGTGAGGACGGCTGCTCCTGACGAAGATATCGTTCGATTCGATCGATGTCCGGAGTGTCCGTTTCCTCGTCGATAGCGAGTGCGCGATCGACCGGTGTCGGGAGTTCCGGACGTGGTGCATCGCGATGGCGCTGTGCTTTCTCCGAGAGCCGGGTATTGTCGTACACTGCACGCGCGACTGGCAACCCGCGAAGATAGTTATACTCGTCGAGTACGGAGACACCGTGTTTGCTCAATCCGTAGAACTGGGACGGCAAGTCCCGAGAGTCTTCGTTCGGTGGATGGTCGTATCGATTGACGATATCCGCCTCGTCGAGTACCAGTAGCTGATCTCGAATCGCCGCCTTGTTTTTTGGTATCAGATACGCTAACTCGTCGAGCGACGGAAGATGCGACGGATGTGCGAGGATGTACTGCAGAATCAAATGACGCGTTTCCTGCGACAGTAGTTCGTAGACCTGCCGCTGCTCTTCGAACGGCCCGGCATCTTTCGCGGCAGAGGAGTCGCCCATACAGCTCTTATACAGCGATTGTATCTCGATTCGGATAATGGTTCGGATGAACTGGTATGGTATATTTCCGAATAACCGGATCAATTGCGAACGTATTTACTGAGCGGCTCTTAACCCGAAAGAAATGACCGATCCCGGGCCGCCCGAAAACGCCGCAGAAATCATGGACCGCGTTGACGAGGCACTGCAAGGTCTCGAACTCGAGCCACACGAGTCATCGGAAGTCCTCGAGTTCGCTAACCATGAACTTCCCCACCTTCAAACCCCGGAGACGTCGTATTTCGTTCTCGGAAGCTATCGAGATCCGTTCATTCGTCGGCTACGTGTGGTGCAAAACGAGTTGGACAAGCGAGTCGGGACGTATCCGTTCCTCATGGGGGATCTTCGGGAGATCGATATCGACCGTCTTCCCACCTTTCGAATCAGGTTCCATCTCCTCGCGGCCTATACGGATTATATCGTCGCCGTATACGAGCAAGATGCGGGTGGAGAGGTTACCGAACTCGGGAAGATCAGCTCAACGCCATATTTCGAAAAGGCAACCGTATTACCGAGGGACTATGCGTGGATGACCGCCCGAAAACTCGAGTCGCATGCTGACGTGGTCGCTGCTGCGGTAAATATGTATTTCAACGAGGAACTCGATTCGGAAGCAGTCGAGACCGAACTCGATGCACTCGTAGACCGCGCTCGTCGAAACGGAGTCGAAATTTCGGTTGACGAACTCGTGGAGCAGATAGATGCTCGGGAGGATGCGGACCGGGACGCCGTTTCGTATAGTTGGGTCCACCTCAACGAGTTCCGTCTTTTCGAACTCCATGACCGGTGTTTTCCGTGGTCGATCCCCGAAGAGTTACGAGACGTAACTGACGAACTGCCGAAATAGCGGGCCGGGACGCAACGCAAAAGTACCGGATCCCCATACGGTTCGACGATGACGCTCTCGGAGGAGGCCCAGGACCGGTTGGCGGACGTGGTGGAGCTACAGCCGACGAAGAACGGTGAGTTGCAGGAGCGGTGGGGGATGGAAAGCGGGAGCGAGGTCCACCAGTACCTCGAGAACGAACTCGGGGACTACTACTTCCGGGACGACAACAGCCTGATCAGGGCGACCGCCGAAGCCGCCGAGTTAGTCGACGTCGAGCCGGGAATCGAGAGCGATCCGGACGACGAAGGGGTCCCCTCGAAGGTCCGCGTCCCGGAACTGCAGGCGCGGATCGTGGCGGTGCTGGCCGGTCCCGACGAGGAGTCCGAAAGCGTCGTCTCGGTGCTGCACAAGCTCCGGGACGAGTACGACGTCGATGCCGAGGCCGAAGACGTCCGGTCCGGCCTCCAGAGTCTGCGTCGCAAAGGCGTCGTCGAGGTCGAGTATCGCACCGTCCCCACGTTCCGGCTGGCCGTCGCCCGCGACGACCTCGAGGTCGCCGTCGCCGACTGACTCTCCGTTTCGAACGGTCGACGACTACAGCTCCGGCCGCCGTCGTCGCCGGCGCTCCGCGAGGATTCGCTGGACCCGTTTTCCGGGCCCGCCCTCGATCGGCCAGCCGCGGGTGCGCCAAGCGGGCGGCTCGGGCTCGAAGTCGCCACAGGAGCCGGCGCATTCGGCGGCTGTCTGGCACCGCCCCTTGGCGCTGCAGTACGGCAGCGCCTGCGAGCCGTCGGGAGCGCGCAACTCGAAGCGCCGGCAGTCGGGCCGCATCGTGTCGAGAAAGGATCGCCAGCCGCGTTCGTAGGCACGCTCGGCGATCGCGAGCCGTTTGTCGGCCTTCCAGTCGGGGTCGGCGTACTCGAACCGGGCCGCCGAGCCGTCCCGGGCCCCGCCGTCGGGCCGCTCGAGGATGCGGGTCCCCGGTTCCGTCACCGGGAGCGAGCGGGGATACCACGCGATCTCTGCGGTCAAATCGTCGGGCTCGAGCGCGAGGACCCCGGCTTCGACCGGCAGGTCTTCGAGCAGCACGGGTTCGACCGACTCGCCCGTCTGCCGCGTGGCGACCCAGACCGCGTCGGCCAGTCCGACGGCGACGTCGTACTCGAGTTGCGAGGCCAGCGCGCCGGCGGCGCTGGCGTCTAAGTCGGGCTTGTTCTCGATGGCGACGATGCGCTCGAGCCAGTCGGGGTAGGCCCACCGTCGCCGGATCTCGATCCGGTTCCCGTGCTTGCGGGTCTCGAGGACCCCGCGGTCGGCGGCCTCGTGGATCGACTCGCGGACGTATCGCCACGGGTAGCCGGGGTCGGGAAGCGCGTCGCGGTAGTAGCGCCACTCCTCGGGGGCGTTTCGGACGACGTGCAGGAGGTCGCCGTCGAGCCGTCCGGGGCCGAACCGGGCGCGGCGGCGCAGGCCCTCGGGGTCGCACTCGAGGACGATCGTGTCCCAGCGGCGGCGGGTCGTCCCGAGTTGGCGGGCGACGAGGACGGCGGTGTCGTCGTCCGCAGCGCCGCCGTTCTCGGACACGTCCGGTGGCCACTCGCGCTCGGCCCATCGGCAGGCCCGGAGTTCGAACCCGAACTCGGCGGTGTGTGCGTCCACGCCTCCCGTTGGGTTCGGCGGGACAAAAACGCTGCCCGATCGGTCGGTGCCTGCCGCAAGCGGTCGCTACGGACGGCGCTACTGACCGGGTCTCGGGGCCGGCCGCGATTCCCCGTCGTACAACGGCGAGAGAAGCGACGTCTCGCTGACTGCGAGACTACTCCGCGTCGTCCTCCTCGCGTTCGTCGATGAACTCGTGGGCCTGCTCCAAGATCTCTCGGGGGCCGTCCTGCGTGACGGTGTTTACCGCCTGTTCGTAGTCGCGCCACTGGAGGTCGCGATGTTCGTTGGACAGTTCCGCGCTGGCCTCGAACGACTTCGCGATGAAGAGGTGAACGGTCTTGTGGATCGTCTTGCCGTTGGCCTCGAAGACGTAGTCGTAATCCTCGCGAAAGCCGTCGAGTAGTCGGAACTGTTCGATACCTGCCTCTTCCGTTACTTCGCGGATAGCCGTCTGCTGAAGTTCTTCGTCTCCTTCGACACCGCCCTTGGGAAACTCCCAATCGCCCGGGCGGCTCTTGAGTAGAAGATACTCGCGCCGGCCCCGCGTGTCGCGGAAGAGGATCGCGCCTGCGCTCGTAGCTTCGACTGCCATTAGGTGGGCTAACAGGTGCGACGTTAAGAGAATATCGGACTGTTCGTCCTACGGACACGGATCGGGCCCGATCGTCACGCGGGACACGGGCGATCGTCTGCAGTCGTTCACTGTCGTGCCGGCGACGCGTCTCAGCAGGTTTTTACGCGCCCGTCGCAGACGTATGCGACAGCACCAGCCATGACCTTCGTCACCCGTCTCACCCTCCAGAGCGGCGATCGCGCCGCGCTCGATGGCATCGTCGAGGACATCAAAACCACCGCCGAACGGAAGGGGGCGGCACTGAAAGGTCCCCACTCCCACCCGCCGGAAAAGCTGTCGGTCCCCCAGCGTTGCCGGCTCCATGCCGACGACGACCGTCACTTCGACTCCTGGGAGTACACCGTCTTCACCCGCGAACTCGAGATCCACGGCCACGACGACCTCGCGCGTAACATCGCCTCGCAGAACTTCCCCGACTCGGTCCACATCGAGGCCGAGGTCGAGCAGATTCACGGGGCCGGCCGCAGTAACTGATACGGTCTACTGTAACGCTTTCCCGGTGGGACCGCAGACGGTCACTGCCCCACCGGTAATGACTTACAGTCGACCGTATGAGCGGGCCTCGAGCCGTGTTCTCCGATCGTCGCGCATCGAAACCGGCGGGAGAGTTTTTGGTCGTTCACGACGAGGTGACGGTATGACCGCGGACGACCTCGTCACGCTGCGTCGAGACCTGCACCGTCGACCCGAACCCGCCTGGCGGGAGTTCTACACGACCGCGCGGATCGTCGCGGAACTCGAGTCCCGACTGGGCGACGACCTCGCCGAACTCCACGTCGGCCCCGACGCGATCGCCGGCGACCACCGGCTGGCGGTCCCCGACGACGCGGAACTCACCCACTGGTACGAACAGGCGCGGGACGCCGGCGTCGACGAGGCCACCCTCGAGCGACTCGAGGGGGGCTACACGGGTGCAGTGGCCGTCATAGAGCGCGGCGAGGGGCCGACCGTCGGCCTTCGGGTCGACATCGACGGCTTGCCCCAAACCGAGTCCGATGACCCGAGCCACCGGCCCGTTGCCGAGGGCTTTCGCTCCGATCACGAGGGCGCGATGCACGCCTGTGGCCACGACGCCCACGCGACGATCGGGATCGGCGTTCTCGAGCGGATCGCCGAGAGCGGTGCGGGACTCGACGAGTCGCGATCCTCGTCGGAACAGCGGTCCGACGTAGATTTCGCGGGCACCCTCAAAGTCTTCTTCCAGCCCGCCGAGGAGGTCGTCGGCGGCGGCAAGGCGATGGCCGAGAGCGACCACCTACAGGACGTCGACTACCTGCTCGCGGTTCACATCGGCCTCGACCACCCGACCGGCGAGATCGTCGCCGGTATCGACGGCTTTCTCGCGGTGTCGCACCTCGAGGCCGAGTTCACCGGCGCGTCGGCCCACGCGGGAGGGCACCCCGAGCAGGGCCGCAACGCCGTCCAGGCGATGGCGACGGCGGTACAGAACCTCTATGGCATCCCGCGACACAGCGAGGGGACGACCCGGGTCAACGCCGGCGTCGTCGAGGGCGGCAGCGCCGCCAACGTCATCCCGGCCGAGGCTCGGATCGTCGCCGAAGTCCGGGGCGAGACGACCGAACTCATGGAGTACATGAAGGGACGAACCCGGCAGGTCCTCCGGAGCGCCGCCGCGATGCACGACTGCGAGGTCGACATCGAGATCGGTGCGGAGGCCCCCAGCGCGACCAGCGACGAGGACCTCGTCTCGGTCGTGGCCGACGTCGCCGGCGATACGGCGGGGGTCGAGCGCGTCCTCGAGCGCGACGAACTGGGCGGCAGCGAGGACGCGACCTACCTGATGCGGACGGTCCAAGAAAACGGCGGCAGCGCCTGCTACGTCGGCGTCGGGACCGACCACCCCGGCGGCCACCACACCGCGACGTTCGACGTCGACGAGGACAGCATCCAACACGGCATCGAGACGCTTGCGGGCGCGATCGAGCGACTCGGCCACGACCAGTAACCGACCGAGAACGGACTCCAAATATTCTTGGGTATCCTACCAGTACGGATCGGTGACGGTGCAATCCGCTGATCCAGTCTCTGGTTCGCGAACGGCCGCGCCCGAGGTGTTCGTTCGGTGAGCCGTCCGACGCCCCTCCACCTCGGGCTCTGGGTGCGGATGGCGGTCGCCGGACTTCTCGTCGGAGCCGCACAGCTTGCGGTCCTCGCACTCGAGTTCACCGTCGGCGGGTTCGTCGCGCTGTTTTTCCTCATGGCGCTCGAGGGGTTTCTTTCCGTTTTCTTCGTCCTCTCGCTACTGTTCGCTGGTGCGTTCGTTTGGTGGCTCGGTGTCGCGGTAGTGATCCGCCGCTACTATCCCGACCGGACCCTTTCGGATCGCATCGCTCACGACGGCACCGCCGACGCAGTCGAAGCCATCGGCGAGACGCTGCTGTCCGCGGAAGCGATCGCGAACTGGCCGAAAATCCTCGGCCTGCTCGGCGGTGTGGCTCTCGGGTCGTTCGTCGGGTTCGCATTCACGGAGGCGGTCGCGTGGCGCTCGATCGTCGATCCGTTGTCCGCCGCCGCTGCGGTCGGCGTCCTCGTCGTCCTCGCACACGTGGCGTGGATCGTCTACTCCGAACGGACCGACGACGCCGCTGTGCTCCGCGATATCGAAGGCGTCGTCCGCGTCCTCGATCGGCCCGACGAGACCCTCGAGGAGCGCCGAACAGCCGTCCAGCGCCGTGTCGACCGGCTCGCCAGGCAGGCCGATCTCCCCGCACCGACGGTCCGTCTTGGCGTTTCGTCGACGCCGACAGCAGCGACCGTCGGCTATCAGGCCGGAGCGTCGACGATCGTCATCTCCAAGGGCCTGCTCGAGGCCGTCGACGACCGCGAACTCGACGCCGTCCTCGCACACGAACTCGCCCACGCCAAAAACAGGGACGCGGCGGTGCTGACCGCGTTATCGGTGCCCGCAGCGTCCGCGGCCGCGCTCATCGAGCGCTACGATTTCCACCCGTTTGTGGCCGTTCCGTGTGGGATGGTCATTGTCCTCGTCCGGTGGTCCGTCGCCGTCGTCAGCCGCTATCGAGAGTACGTCGCCGACCGCGGTGCCGTCGCGATCACCGGCGACCCCGCGGCGCTGGCAAGCGCCCTCGAGAAACTCGATTCCGACCTCGAGGAGCGGCCCTCGAACGATCTCCGCAACCATCGTTCGACGGCCGCGTTCTCGATCGTCCCGCCGCCGTGGGAGGAACACCGCTTTTTCGACCGTACGCGGCGGTTCCTCCACCGGCGGCTGTTCGGCACGCACCCGCCGACGGCGCGCCGGATCGAACGGCTTCGGTCCCAGCGCTGATCCGTCTCGTCGATCAGGCGTCCATGACGACCTCGAGGTCGAACGCCTCGTCGGCGGGGGCCGAATCGGGCTCGAGGTAGCCGACTGCGAAGGCGCTGTAGACGCTGCCACCCTCCGGCGCGACGTCGACGGTCGCGACCACGTCGCCGTCGTTGGTCTCGGTCGCCGGGCGGACCTCGAGGGTGTAGTCGCCGCCCGGCACTTCGGTCGCGGCCGCGTCGCCGAAGGCGGCGTCTTCGAACAAGACGGTCTCTCCGTCGCCGACCGTCACGTCGACTGCGGGGGCGTCCGGCGACGCGTGGACCAGCCGGATCCGCGCGTCGTCGCCGGGATCGCTGACGTCGTCTTCCAGAACTGCCGGCTCGAAGGGCTGGTTCTCATCGGCGAGTTCGCCCAGCGCCGCGATCGTGAACGACCCCTCGGCGATCTCGAGGTCCTGATCGAAGACGACGGTGTCGGCGTCGCCGGCGGCCGTAATCATCACCTCGTAGGTGCCCGACTCGAGTTCGAGGTAGTCGCTGACGGCCCGGTAGGGCACGTCCTCGAGGACGGCGTCGCCGTCGACGGAGACGTCGACGTTGGGGGCGTCGGGCGAGAGGTGCGCGACCCGGACGTTCGACATCGAAGAGTCCATGCCGCCGTCCGATTCGGAGTCGTCCATGCCGTCGTCCTCCCCCATCCCGTTGCCCGAGTCGTCGCTCGAGCCGTCGTCGCCGTTGCCGTCGCCGCCCATACAGCCGGCGAGCGCGACGCCGCCCGCGGTGCCGATCAGTGTCAGTGCGCGTCGGCGCGTGTGGTTCTGTACCATCGTAACTCGTTACCCCACGAACACCAAAGCAAAAATACCCTAACAGCGTAGGGGTATTTTCACGAGAATCGATAGTACGGCTGACCGAACTGTACGCCGGCGGTCGAATCGGACGAATCGCTCGAGAACGGAACGATGCGGCCCGCTGGAGCGATTGGTGGCCGGGAGCGGGCTCCGAGCGCTGCGAGGAGTCCGCGACTCGGGGAAGGGCAGGCGGCCACCCGACGCCGACCGCGAGCGAACCCGAAGGGTGAGCGAGCGGGCCGACGACCGATGTGGAGTGAACGTAGTGAACGGAACGGAGGGAGGAGTGCTTTTGATCGAAATTTTGCCGAGGGACATCGCGCTGTGCGGCGAAGCCGTCAGCGCGATAGACCGTAGCGCAAAATTTCGTTGTTAGTACTTCGGGTCGGCCCCGGTCGTCTCGTAGACCTTCTCCATCAGCTCGTCGCGGCGGTCCTGCCAGCCCGCCAGCCCCTCGGGGCTGGTCGGGTAGTTCTCGTAGTGGGCCAGGAGTTCGTCGGCGCGGCGCTTGGTCTTGTAGAGGTTCCAGATGGTGCCCCAGTGACCCCGGCTCTTGACCAGGGCCTCGAGCTTGAGTTTGAGTCCGATATCGGTACTGCCGGAGTACAGCGCCTCGGCGAGCTTGTCGCCGGGCATCGCAGCGAGCAGACTCATCAGGTCGTCGACGTCGACGGCCGTCGAGAGGATGTTGTAGACGTCCAGCGCGGCGTAGCGCGCGCCGAAGTGGTCCATCACCTTCTGGTTGTACTCCCAGAGGACGTCCTCGCCGAACTCGCCCGTCTCGAGCGCTTCGATGGCTCGCTCGGCGGCGTATTTGCCGCCGTAGGCGGCCCCGGCGATGCCGCCGCCGGTGGTGGGGTTGACGTGGCCGGCGGCGTCGCCGATGGCCATGTAGCCCGGATGCACGGCCGAGTCGTAGGGCCGGCGGGTCGGCAGCGCCGCGCCGAGCTTGTCCTCGACCTCGGCACCCTCGAACTCGGGGCGGTTCTCGAGGTCGCGTTTGAGGTCATCGACCAGTTGCATGGGCTCTTCGGTCATCTGGAAGCCCAGGCCGGCGTTGATCTCGGTGTCGGTCCGCGGGAAGTACCAGAGATAGCCCGCCGCGCGCTCGGTCGGCTTGAAGACCAGCGCGTCGTCCCACTCGACGGGCTCCTCGACCTCGACGATCTCGCGGTAGGCCGAACAGAAGTGGCTGTAGTCGACGTTGGTGTCGAAGGTAGAATCCGAAAAGTCGACGTGGTCTTGCAGCACCGACAGCGAGCCGGCGGCGTCGATGACGATGTCGGCCTCGTAGGTGACCGGGTCGCCCTTACGGATCGCCTCGACGCCCGTGACGCGGCCGCCGTCGTTCTGGCGGACGTTCTGGACGACGGTATCGTAACGGAACTCGACGCCCCGATCCTCGGCCCCGTCGATGATCCGGCGGCCGTACTCCCAGCGGTCGATGACGGCGAGTTCGCCCGGCACCGGGATCTCGAGGACGGTATCCTCCTGTGGGATCTCGAAGCGCCCGTGGTCGACGTCGGTGTTCGTAAAGGCGGGCTCGAGTTTGGACTTCGGGATCGCTTCGGGGAAGGCGTCGGCACCTTTCAACGCGTCGCCACAGGCGATGTGGCCCGCCTCCTGTTCGGACTTGCGCTCGAGGATGACGACCTCGTACCCCGCTCGTGCGATGGTCGCTGCGGCGTAGCACCCTGCCGTTCCGGCCCCGACGACGACCGCGTCCGGCGACTGAGTCTTCGGCGTCGTGGCGGCCGACTGCTCCTGCGTACTCATATCAACTGTGTGGAGGCCGTGGTAAGAAAACGTTTTATGGTCGGTCCGCGGTGGTGTCGCGTTGACCGCGGCAGTACCCGGTTCGGAGCAAGCGCGACGTTGTGGTGTGGCTGTCTTTTCACTTACAGCCGTGGCCCACGGGTTCACCGATCCAGTACAGGTCTCCTTCGTAATATTTTCTAGATTAAATTTATATGTGCCACCATTCACTGTTTGAATGCAATGCCTGGAAACGACGACGGACGGTCTCGACGAAACGTGCTGAAAACGTCCGCCGCGACGGTCGCTGCGGGTGTCGGTACGGTCGCCGCGGTCGGCACGGCCAGTGCATCCGATCGGGGGATCGACGTGGGTGATCAAGTTCAGGCCTGGGGAGACTTCGGGTACGCTCCCGGCTGGGAGAACAGCGACAGAAGCGGTGACTGGACGGAGATCAACCACTCTTGGGCGGGATACGTTCAGGCGATCGCCGACGACGACGGCACGGAGGTTTACAAGGTCGACTGGCACAAGCTAGACGACGACTGGTGGATCGCGGAAGATTTCGTTCGGGAAATCTAGCCACCTCCCGCGGTTGGACGGAGCCAGCCGCAGCCGGCGTCCGCTGGCACATAAAACGTTTTAGGGAGGTCAGTCGTACCGAGAGGTATGACTGAGTACACCATCGAGTTCGTCGGGACGGGTGAGACGATTACCTGTACCGACAAGGAGACGATCCTGAGCCGGTGTCTCGAGGAGGGCATCGCGCAGGAGTACTCCTGTCGGGTGGGGATGTGTCTGGCGTGTTCGGCCGAGATCGTCGCGGGCGAGGTCACTCAGCCCGCCGCCCGCGGGCTCACCGAAGAAGAGGCCGAGAACTACGCGCTGACCTGTATGGCCCGGCCGCAGTCGGACCTGCAACTCGACCGCGGGAAGTACCCGCCGAGCATCGAGGGCGACCTCGAGGCCGAGGGGGCGAGCGACGGCGCGGTCGCCGACGACTGACCGGTCAGTCCGCGACGGCGCAGTTGTTCGGTCCCAACTCGAGTTCGAACGCCGTTTCGTCGTCGATCGCCTCGCGCCCGAGGTTCGCCGCCACGATGCGCTCGTGGTTGGACGGCCGCGGCGGGAGGTCGCTCGTCGCGTGGGCGACGAACTCGGCTTCGTCCATCGAGAGCGCCTCGAGCCGATCGCGGAGGTCGCCGAGCCGGGCCGCGTCGGTCCCGTCCGCACGCGGGTCGGCGGCGTCGCTGTAGTGGCCCGGCGCGATCGTCGTCTCGTCGGGGAACGCGCGGACGCGGTTTTGAAGCGTCTCGTACAACGCCTCGGCAGCGGCGGCCGCGCCGTCGTCGCCGCGTTCCAGATCCGGCCGGCCGACACCCTCGAGGAAGAGCGTATCGCCGGTGAACAGGGTCCCGGCATCGTCGCCGGCGAGCCGAACGGAGACGGACTCGCTCGTGTGGCCGGGGGTCGCCACGACGGAAAGCGTCGCGTCGCCGACCTGGAGTTCGTCACCGTCGGAGACGGTCGCGGCCTCGAACGCCAGTCCACGGTCGGTCGCGCCCGCGGGAACGACGGCCGTCGCATCGGTTCGGTCCGCGAGCGTCCGGACGCCGCTGACGTGGTCGGCGTGGACGTGCGTATCGACGGCGTATTCGACGGTCGCGCCCCGGTCATCGGCGTCGGCGGCGTATCGGTCGGCGAAGGCGCGAAGCGGGTCGATCACCGCGGCTTCGCCGTCGCTATAGATCGCGTAGGCGAGACAGCCGCTCGAGGGGCGGTCGTACTGGACGACCGTCGCTGGCGCGTCGACCGCGAGTTCGCGGGCGAGATACAGGTCGGCCCAGGCGTCCATCCCGCCGGCGAGGTTTTCCGCGTCGATCCCCGCGTCCCGGAGGAGGGAAACGGCGTGGGCGCTCGCCTCGCCGCGGCCACAGACCGCCAGGATCGGCTCCTCGAGGTCGGCCACGAGGTCGGTCACGCCGCCGGTCGCCTGCGCCTGAATGAACTTCATGTGCGGGACCTGGACGGCGTCGACCCCCTCGCCCGTGAGGTGCCAGCGCTCGAATTCGTCGCGGTCCCGGACGTCGAGGACGGTCAGGTCGGCCCCGGTTCGCAGCCGCTCGGCCAGCGCCGCGGGAGCGATGGCAGGAGTATCGCTCGGTCCGTCGGCGTCGCTCCGGTCGGTCATGGTTCCGGGTACGTCCCCGGCGCTGGTAAACCCGCCGGCGGCCGCCGCTGGCGAACGTTCAACATCCTGGACGGTGTCGGACCAGTATGGACGCCGACGAATTCGAGGACGCGGTCGCGGAATCGATGACCACCGAACTCGAGCGGCTCGGGTCGTCGAAGCGCCTCGTCGCGCTGACCGACGCCGACCTGACCGAGACGCAGGTCCTCCGGACCGCTGCGGACAGCGAGCGCGTCGCCGCGGCGACCCTCGCGGCGTGGGCCGACGACGAGGACCACGACGGGGCGCGGGAGGTCTTCGCCGAGTTCCGCACGCAAGAGCGCGACCACGCCGACCGCATTACGGACTTGCTCGCGGGCGACTACGATGGCGACGCCGAGGGCGTGGACCCGATGCACGCCGAACTCCGCTCGCTCGAGTCGACGGCGGCCCGGCTGGGCGGGCTCGTCGGGCGGGCGCTGGTCGGAGATCGGACCCACCTGCAGGTGGTGAGTTTCTTCGTCAACGAGGGCGACGAGGAGCGGGCCGACTGCTTCCGGGAACTGCGATCCGAGACGGCCGCACAGGGCGAGCGGGCGGCCGCGTTGCTCGCCGAGATCACCGCGGACGACGACGAGTGGGACGAGGCTCGAGCGGCCGCCGAAGCCGTGATCGACGCCGCGTACGGGGCGTACGCGGACTCGCTGGACGAACTGGGACTCGATCCGAAACCGATCTGTTGAGAGCGCTCACGCGGCTGCGGGCGGGCCGGCGAAGCGAAAAGACGAACCGCGGCTGGGACTCGAATCGGCGACGTAGTACGGCGGGTCGATTACTCGACGAAGTCGATGTCGTCGCCCTGTGTGGGCTCGGGCTGGACCGGCTCTTCGCCGTCCGGCCGGCCGTAGATCTGGGGCGACTGGACGCCCGTAACGACGATCATGGTGCGCATGCTGCCCTCGAGGGACTCGTCGATGGAGGTTCCCCAGATGATGCGGGCGTCGGGGTCGATCCGGTCGTAAATCTCCTCGACGACGCCTTCGGCCTCCTCGATAGCCATGTCGTTGCCGCCGGTGACGTTGACCAGCGCGGAGCTCGCGCCGGAGATGTCGACGTCGAGCAAGGGCGAGCGCAAGGCGGTCTTGACCGAGTCCTCGGCCTTGGCCTCGGAGTCGGCCTCGCCGAGGCCGATCATGGCGACGCCGCCTCGCTCCATGACGGTGCGGACGTCGGCGAAGTCCAAGTTGACGAGGCCGGGTTTCGTGATCAGTTCCGTGATCCCCTTCACCGAGCGCATCAGCACCTCGTCGGACACTTTGAACGCCTGGCGGACGGGGAGTTTGCCCACGGAATCGAGCAGGCGGTCGTTGGGGACGACGATCACGGTGTCGGAGACATCACGCAGGCGCTCGAGGCCGGCCTCGGCGTTGGTCCGCCGGACCTCGCCCTCCGCAGTGAAGGGCGTCGTGACGATCGAGATCGTCAGCGCACCGGCCTCGCGGGCGGCCTTGGCGACGACGGGGGCGGAGCCGGTCCCGGTGCCACCGCCCAGTCCAGCCGTGACGAAGACCATGTCGGAGCCGTCGATGGCCTGGTAGATGTCCTCTTGGCTCTCGAGGGCGGCCTCCTCGCCGACCTGCGGGAGCGAGCCGGCCCCGCGGCCGCCGGTCTTGTCCTCGCCCATGAGGATCTTGGTGTCGGCTTCGATCTCCACGAGGTGTTGAACGTCGGTGTTGGCAGCGACGAGTTTCGCGCCGTGGATCCCCTCCTCGTGCATGCGGTTGACGGTGTTTCCACCGGCACCGCCACAGCCGACGACGGTGATATCGGTCTGGAGATCCTGGAGAACGTCCTCGAGTTCGTCGTCGGTCATCGTCCCGGTCTGTCGGCCGTCCGACCCGGCGTCGTCGGCCGACTCCCCACCCTGTGGCGCCTCGTCGGGGACCGCGGCCGCCCCGTCCTCGGCCTCGTCGATTGCGTCGTCGATTATGGAGTCCATTCTTGGCCCTGTCTAAAAGATGGAGCATAATTACCTTTCCCCTACACGTCAGCCGCCTGTCTGACACGGTAATATATTTTTACGTGTCGAACACGGGACACCACGAAAGCCACTGCAGTGGTCGTATATACTCTTCTTACTGTCGGCTTTCGGTTCGGTCAGATTGGAAACCGTCGCGTGCGATCGGTCAGAACCCTCTCGGGACTGACCGTTTCCCCGTCGACGGTCACCGGGTCGCCGTCGGCGAGCGCGCCGAACTTCGGCCCCTCGGGAACACCGACCTCGCGCGCTATTTCGGGGTCGAAGGCCGTCTCCTCGGCGACGACGGCGTCGGCCTCGAGTCGGACGGCGTCGAACTTCGCCTCGAGGATGTCGGCCAACCCCTCGACGATGGCCCGCCGCGGGTCGCTCGAGTCGCCGTCGCGAGCGGCGGCACCGTCGCGGTCGTCCGCAGCATCGCCAGCGTTTGCGGGCACCGCAGCCCGCGAGCCGACGCGTGTCCCGCCGTTGTCCGTCGTGAAGGCGACGGCGTGAGCCTCGACGGTCGTCCGGACTCGATCGGGGTCGATTCCCTGTGCGGTCTCGACGAGATCGGTCGGGAGGTCGACGACGCGGATCTCGTCCGCGCGGCGGTCGCCGAAGCGAACGCCGTCCGCGATCGGACCGAGGGCGGCCTCGGTCCGATCGACCAGTTCGAGCGACCGGTCGTCGACCTCGCGCAGCCACGTCTCGCCGACGAGTCGGCAGTCGAGATCGGCGAGGGTCTCCTCGAGGACCGGCCACTCGCCGTCCAGCAGCGCGATCTCGGCGTCGCTGGCGTCGAACGCGCGCTCGAGGACGGCGCGGTGGGCCGTCGGGTGATCCATTGCCTCGAGGCCCCAGTCGGGGGCGACGTGGCCGACCGCCCACGCGGTCTCGCGGACGATCCGTTCGAACCGCGGGGCGTAATGGTTGCCGCCGAAGCCGACGACCTGTCTGGAGCGATGCGGGTCGACGCCCCGAAGGTCGAGGATGGCCCGGGCGACCGCGTCGGCACCGGCGGGGTCGTCCCACTGCTCGTCGCCGCTGCCGAGTTCGGCAAAGAGCGACGGACAGCCCACGTCGGTGGGGCCGTGGTGGGTCCCCTCCATGCCGACCTCGTAGCCCGCCGGCGCGTACTCGTCGAAGGCCTCGAGCAGGCGGGCCAGCGCGTTCGGGGCGGCCTCGGCCAGCGCGTCGGGCTCACCGCCGAACTCGGCGGGGCCGAAGTTGCCCGTGAAATGGCCCGTCAGCAGCGGGCCGGTGTCCCCGGAGTGTCTCGAGGCGAACACCAGTAGGTCGGGGTCGCAGTCGAAGGCCGCGGCGGGGGACTCGAGTTCGATGTGGAGGTCGTCGAACGAACGCAGGGCCGCGTCCTCGAGGCGGTAGTAGGTGCCGCCCCCCGCCGCGTCGGGCCGGGAGTCGTCCTCGCGAACCTGCCAGTCGGCGTGCTCGCGGAGACGGTCACAGATGTGCTCGGAGGCGCGGTCGGCGCGGCTCTCGACGATCGCGAGCGTCGTCATACGTTCCCGTCGGTGGGTGGCCCCGTTAACCTCGCCGGTTCGGACCCGCCGCCGGGGTCGCGCCGCGCCTTCTCGAGCCGCGGCGCTAAAAGCCCGCGGCAAACGCGGCCCGTAGCTTTTCGTCCGTGGGGAAATACCACACACCACACCGGAGTTGTGGAGTATGAGCGACGACTCGTCCGACGGTGCGGAGTCGGGGACCGAGGCCGATTGCGCCGTGCCACGGGAGGACCGACGGATCGCCGACCGGCTCGGGATCCACGACCTGAGCGCGGTCGTCAGCGACGCCGCCGTCGCGGTCCTCGACGACGAGGGGCGGTTCACCGCGTGGAACGACGGCGCGCGAACGCTTCTCGGATACGACGCGGACGCGGCCGTCGGCTCGCGGTACCGCGTCCTCTTCCCGGCGGCCGAACGCGAAGCGGGCGGCCCGGAGCGACTACTCGAGGCCGCGCGCTCGAGCGGGACGGTCGAGTCAGAGGGGTGGCGCGTCGCGAGCGACGGCAACCGGGTGTGGGTCCGCGAGGTGCTGGCGACGGTCGACGACGGCGACGTCGGCGTCGCGGTGGGGCCGGCGGCCGAGCCGGCCGGCTACGTCTGGGTCGTCCACGACCGCACCGACGACCACGAGCGCGAACGGCGGCTTCGCGAGGCGAAGCGCGTCGCCGAACGCGTCGTCGAGTCCCAGCCGGACGTCGTCTACGCGTTCGACACCGCGGGGAACTTCATCGAGTGGAGTGGTCGAGTGCCGGACGTGACCGGCTACTCCGAGTCGGAGCTGGTCGGGATGGCCCCCCTCGAGTTCGTCGCGCCGGACGACCGAGACCGGATCCAGGCGTCGATCGATCGGGTCCTCGAACGCGAGACGCCCGTCACCGTCGAAGCGGCGCTTCTCACCGCGGACGGCGAGCGGATCCCCTACGAGTTCAACAGCGCCCGCATCACCGACGACGACGGCACCGTCCTGGGTTTTACCGGGATCGGCCGCGACGTCAGCGACCGCAAGGCCCGCGAGCGCGAACTCCGCGAGGAGAAGGCGTTCACCGAGGGCGTCCTCGAGGCCCAGCCGGACATCCTCTATGCCGTCGACACCGAAGGGAACCTGATCAAGTGGAACGACCAGTTCCGGCGCATGACCGGCTACGAATCGGACGCCCTCGTCGGCATGCATCTGCTCCGATTCATCGCGCCGGCTGACCGGGACCACATCGGGGCGGCGATCGATCGCATCCTCGAGGCCGGCGAGCGCGTGACCGCCGAGGGGCGACTCCTCACCGCGGACGGCGAGCGGATCCCATACGAGTTCAACAGCGCCCGCATCACCGACGGCGACGGCACCGTCCTCGGGTTTACCGGCGTCGGCCGCGACATCAGCGACCGCAAGG
This sequence comes from Natrinema mahii, assembly GCA_000690595.2. Lineage (GTDB taxonomy): Archaea > Halobacteriota > Halobacteria > Halobacteriales > Natrialbaceae > Natrinema > Natrinema mahii. Next base: position 45,826 of record JHUT02000010.1, read on the forward strand.
CCCGCGAGCGCGAACTCGAGCGACTCGAGCGACTCAACGCGATCGTGCGGACGATCGACGAGACGATGGTCGCCGCCGAGACGCGCGACGAGATCGAGCGGGCGATCGTCGAGGCGTTCGCGGCCGCCGACGCCTACCGGTTCGCCGCCATCGGTCGGGCGGATCCCGGTGGGACGGACGGCTACGCCTGGACGCCCGAGACGGGGGCGGGGATCGACCCGACGGCCGACGCGGACCTCCTCTCGTCGTTCGTCGATCCGCCAGCCGAGGCCGACGGCTCGCCGGCGCTCGAGAGCCGGAGCGTCCAGCGCTACCGGACCCTCCCCGAGAGCGAGAGCGAGGCGTGGCGAACCCACGCAGCGGCCCGCGAGTACGCGTCGGTCGCGGTCGTTCCCATCGTCGCGAGCGATCGCCCCCTCGGCGCGCTCGTGATCGCCGCCCGCGAACCGTCGGCGTTCGCCGACCGCGAGCGGGAGGTATTACAGGAGTTCGGCGGCACCATCGGGCACGCGATCAACGCGATGGCGGTCCGTCGACTCCTCTATCTCGACACCGTCGTCGAACTCGAGCTCGAGTCGACCGACCGCGGGGATGTCTGTATCGACCTCTCGTGGGCGGCCGGCTGCGATCTCTCGATCGACCACGTGTTGCCGCTGACCGACGAGGTGTTCGTCTACTATCTCACCGTGTCCGACGCCGATCCCGACACGCTCCGGTCGGCGGCGACCGAGGCGACCGCGGTCACGGAACTGCGTCTCATCGACGCCGACGACGACGAGAGCTACTGGGAGATCGTCGTCCGGGGCTCGACGATCACCGAACTGCTCGGGGAGTACGGGGCGCGCCTCGAGTCGAAGGTCGTCCGGGACGGCACGGCCGAGCTGACCGTACAGGCCAGTCCGGACGCGGACCTCCGGGAACTCGTCGGAGCGATCACCTCGGCCTACCCCGACACCCGGCTCGTCTCGAAGCGGACCGTCGATCGGCCGGTCCGGACCCGCGGGGACTTCCGGCGGGCCGTCGAGTCGGCGCTGACCGAGAAACAGCGCCTCGCCCTCGAGGCGGCCTATCACGGCGGCTACTTCGAGTGGCCGACGCGAAACAGCGACGCCTCGGAGATCGCCGATCGGCTCGACATCGCCCGCCAGACGTTCCACCAGCACCTCCGGGTCGCACAGGCGAAACTGCTCTCGGCGTACTTCGGCGACGGGGAGTGACTCGGTGGCACCACCGAGCGATACCAGAGTATGCTGGTACAGTTCTTTCCACCGCTCGCAGTCTCTATCCGCCAATGAGTTTCCCCCCGGCCCTCGAGCCGACGACGACCGCGGCGGACGTCCTCGCGGACCCGCACCGGCGGGCACTCCTCTCCGTGTTGCGCGACCACGAGGGGCAGTCCCCGACGGTCGCCACAGCGGCGCAACCCGCCATGCCGATCGCCGACCTCGCGACCGAGGTCGCGGCCGTGGAACGGGGCACTCCGATCGTTCCCGACGCCCACTGCGAGCGCCTCCGTATCGAGCTGGTTCACCGACACGTCCCGCGACTGCTCGATCGCGGCGTCCTGTCGCGGGACGCCGAGGGCGACGAGCCGACGGTCTCGCTCACTGCCCACCCGATCCTCGATCTCGAGTGGGTCGGGAGCCTCCTCGACGATCCGACCGGGGACGCCATTCCGCTCGACGAGGAGACGCTGACCCGGACCCTCGAGGCGCTCCGGGAACCGCGGCGGCTGACCGTCTGTACCGAACTCGCGAATCGGGACGGATCGATCGCCGTCGACGACCTCGCCGCCGGCGTCCTCGTCCGGGAGGGAGAGGCGGACCGCCCCGCCGACGTGACCGACTCGCGGCGGACGGCCGTGGCGACGGAACTGGCTCACAAACAGCTCCCCGCACTCGCGGCGGCGGGGCTCGTGACCCACGACGACGAGTCGGGACGGGCCGCGCTCGAAACCGATGCGCCACACTGGGACGTCGACTGGCTCGCCGACGGGCCGCTCGCCGAGGCCGCCGCGCTCGTTCGGTCCGACTCGACGCGACGAGCGCGACCCGAGCGCGAGCCGTCGGTCCCGGCGCGGACGGTCGCCCGGGAGCCAGACGGAAATGAACGGACGGAGACGGACGTCGAGAGCTGCTGGACGCTCGAGGGCGAGACGACCGTCGTCGAGCGGGGTAACGAGATCGCCGCCGGGGCCGACGAGGAACTGTTCGTCATGGCGCCACGCGCCGCGTTGCTCGGGTCGACGTGTCTCGAGAACCTGCGAAACGCCGCCGACCGGGGCGTCGACGTCTACGTCGCATCGCGATCGCCCCGCGTTCGCGACACCGTTCGGTCGACGGTGCCGTCGGCAACGATCTGTGAGCCACGGTTCGACTGGCTCACCTTCCCGATGGACGCGTCGCACCAGGGGTACGTGATCCTCGCCGACCGCGAAGCGGCCATGCTCGTGACGGTCGATCGCAGGGCCGACGCGTCGGCGTCGCGAGTCGGCGCGATCACGGGTGACGGACGGGCGAACGCGCTGGTTTCGATCGTCTGCGAGCAACTGGGATCGCGACTGGATCGGCTCCCGACCGCCGACGACTGCGACGAGACGCCGTTGCCGATGTGACCTCAGGAGACCAGCAGGACGAGGAAGCCGGCGTAGCCGACGACCAGAACCGCGCCGTCGAGTCGCGTGAGCCGCCGGCCGTAGCTCATCATGCCGACCAGCACGAGCGTGAAGGCGACCATGATCGGGAGTTCGAACCGGAGCGTCGCCGGTGCGACCTCGATCGGCGTGATCAGCGCCACGACCCCGAGTACCGCGAGGACGTTGTAGATGTTCGAGCCGACGACGTTCCCGACCGCGAACTCCGTCTCGCCGCGGACAGCACCCACGACCGAGGCCGCCAGTTCGGGCAGCGACGTCCCCAGGGCCAGCACCGTCAGCCCGATGATGAGATCCGGAACGCCAAGCGCCGACAGTAGCCCCGTCCCGCCGGCGACGAGCCACCGCGAGCCGACCACCAGCGCGATCAGGCCGGCGACGACGAGCCCGATATCGCGGGCCGAGACGCCCGCACCGGCGTCCGGATCGTCGGCCACCGACGGCGGATCCGCGTTCACGTAGTAGAGGAGAAAGGCCGTGAATCCGGCCAGCACCAGCAGGAAGATCGCACCCTCGAGGCGGCCGATCCGCCCGTTCGCGCCCAACCCGAGCAAGAGCAGGGCCGCGAGTACCATCGTCGGGACGTGCCGGCGGAGGACCCGATCGCCGATCGGGAGCGGTTTGATCAGCGCCGACACCCCCAGCACGAGCCCGATGTTGGCCACGTTCGAGCCGACGACGGTGCCCAATCCCACGTCGCTCGAGACGTTCAGCGCGCCGATGGTCGAGACGAACAGTTCGGGCGCGGTCGTCGCGAAGGCGATGACGGTCACGCCGACGGTCGTCGCCCGCAGCCCGATCCCGAGCGCCAGCCGCCCCGCCCCCGAGACCAGTAGCTCGGCACCGCCGTACAGCGCGGCGATACCGGCCGCAAGCAGGAGGACGAACAGCGGCGTTCCCGAAAGCATGGCCGCGGCTACTCACGAAGGGCCTAAAAGCGACGCGAAACGCCCGTCGTCGCGGCGGCACTCGTTGCGCACGATCGACCCCGCCTCAGTGCGGTGGCGCGCGCTGTCGCCTGTCCGAACGTCGCGAGGCCGAACGCAGTGAGGCCTCGAAATACGAGCGGTGACCGAAGGGAACCGCGAGCCCAGTGAGGACGGGAGATAACGTTGCGCGAGGGATGAGTGAGCGAGCGGCAGCGAACGGCCAGCGGCCGTGAGCCAGCGAGTGAGCGAATCGGCTGGGGAGGGCGTGGCCACGCCGTGTTGCCACGATTGCGGGACGGTCGGGTCCGTCGTCCCGTGAGAGTTCGCCGCTCAATTCATCGATCGAAGGCCGGTCCGACGTGAGACGGGACCGACAACGCCCTGCCGGAGCCGGTCCCATTATAGGTCCCCCGCGCCGACTACCGAGAAACGATGGCAATGGACGTGTACGGGCTCCTCGGCAACCCGGTGGGACACTCCCTGTCCCCGCCGATGCACGAGGCGGCCTACGACGAACTCGGCCTCGAGGCCCGCTACGTGACCTTCGAACCCGATCAGAATGCTCTCGAGACCGCGATCGAGGGCGCCGACGCCCTCGGGATCGCGGGGCTGAACGTGACGATCCCGTTCAAACAGGCGGCCCTCGAGATCGTCGCACCCGAGGACCTGGCGACCCGGATCGGCGCAGTCAACACGATCGACTTCTCCGGCTCCGGGCCGCCGACGGGCTACAACACCGACGCCGTCGGCGCGTTGCGCGCGCTCCGGGACCACGACGTGGACCTCGAGGACGCGCGGGCGGTCGTCGTCGGAGCCGGCGGAGCCGGGCGAGCGGTCGCGTTCGGGCTGGCCGACGCCGGCGCGACGGTCGCGATCGCCAACCGAACCGAGCCGAAGGCCCGCCAGCTGGCCGAGGCAGTCCCCCGGGCGAGCGGCCACGGACTGGCGGACGTCGAGCGGCTGCTGGCCGAGGCCGACGTGTTGGTCAACGCCACCAGCGTCGGGATGGAGGAGGACGCGACGCCGGTGCCGGCCGACGCGCTCCACGGCGATCTGGCCGTCCTCGACGCGGTGTATCGGCCCCTCGAGACGCGATTGTTGCGCGACGCCGCCGAGGCGGGGGCCACGACGATCGACGGCGCGTGGATGCTGCTCTATCAGGGCGTCGAGGCGTTCGAGATCTGGACCGGCCGGGACGCGCCGGTCGCGGCGATGAACGAGGCGCTGCGCTCGCGGCTGTAACGCGGCGCCAGCACCGTCGGAGCCACAGTATCAGGCGAATTTAAGTGTTGGAACCCACTACGACCAGATAATGGCAATCCTCCAAAAGCTGAAGTCCCTGTTGGGGTTCGACGAGTCGGACTCGGAGCGCGGGGGCGCTCGAGAGGTCGGGGTAACGGTCGAGCGGGAACGATCGAACGACGACGCGGGCGCGGCGGACGAGGGGGCCACCGAGCCGCCCCAGTCGGCGGCGGCGGGGTCGACGGCGTCGGGGTCGACGGAGTCGCTGACCGACGACCCCGATCGCCCGGCGGAGGCCGCCGAACCGGCGGAGGCGACCGGGCCGGAGACCGAGGACGCGGCACCGACGACCGAGCCCGAGTCACCCGTCGAGGAGGCCGAACCCGACGCCGACGCGACGGCCGAGTCCGAGCCGGCGGAACCCGAGTCCGAAACCGCGGACGGGGCCGACGACGCCGCAGACGAGGAGGCCGCGGCGACCGACTCCGACGCTGCGGAGGAAAGCGCCGCCGAACCCGCGCTCGAGGAGTCGGTCGCGGAAGCGGAGGCCGACGACGACGTTGACGACGACACCGAACCCGACACCGAGCCCGAACCGGAAAATCAGGAACCGGTCGATTCCATCAAGGGAATCGGCCCGGCCTACGCAGACCGGCTGGCCGGCGCGGGCGTCGAGACCGTCGGCGAACTCGCCGTCGCCGACGCCGCCGACCTGGCCGAGCAGACCGACATCTCCGAGAAGCGCATTCAGGGCTGGATCGACCGCGCCGAAGTCAGATAGCCACCCGACCCCACCTCGCGCCGTTTCTCGAGTTCTTTCTTTTTGCTCCGGCGAGTGACGGCCGCCGGGCGATAAGCGACGATTCGGCCACGGCCGCGATCGCCCTCGAGTCCGAGGTTCCGAATCGCAAGCGAATTATCCGCTCGATCCGTTCCGGGCCACATGAGCGATCCGCGCGTCGTCACGACGCTCGACTCGTTTCGCGCCGCCGCTTGCGACCCCGAGCCCGGCGCGTCGACCCCCCGTGACGCCCCGGCGACGCGCACCGGACGCCGCGTTCCCGTCGAGGTGCGACTCACCGTCGACGACCCCTTCGCCGCCTACCGCCGCGCCCGCGACGGCGAGGGCGGTGCCTTCCTCGAGACGACCGGCGGCCAACCCGGCTGGGGCTACTTCGGCGTCGATCCGATCGACCGGCTCACCGTCGGCCCCGACGCAGTGGCACGAGCCGAGGGTGGCTCGCCGACGCTGGCCGCTCTCGAGGGCCTACTCGCCGCCGACGGACTGGCGCGGGGCGACTGCGACGTCCCCTACCCCTGCGGGGCCGTCGGCTGGCTCTCCTACGACGTCGCCCGCGAACTCGAGACCCTCCCCGAGTCGGCGGTCGACGATCGAGGGCTGCCGCGGCTCGAGGCCGCGGTCTACGACCGGCTGGCGGCCTGGGAGGCACCGGTCGACGGCGAGACGACGCTGCGGATCACGGCCTGCCCGCGAGTCAGGGCCGGCGACGCGGAGGAGACGCCGTCCGACGACGCGCTCGAGGCCGCCTACGAGCGCGGCCGTGACCGGGCGCTCGACCTCGCCGCGCGGATTCGCGAGGGCGATCCGACAGTCGGCGACCCGCCGGTCTCGAGCCCCGAGGCGACCTTCGAGAGCGACTGCGGCCGCGAGGCCTTCGCCGACCGCGTGCGGCGGGTCAAGGCGTCCGTCCGCGATGGCGACACGTTTCAGGCGAATATCTCCCAGCGGCTGGTCGCGCCCGCCGCGGTCCACCCCGTCGCCGCCTACGACGCCCTGCGGCGGGTCAATCCCGCGCCCTATTCCTGTCTGCTCGAGTTCCGGGCGGCCGACCTGGTCAGTGCGAGTCCCGAACTCCTTCTTGAGCGCGAGGCGTCGCACGCCTCGGAATCCGCGAGCGGTGCGGGGCGCGAACACAGTGAGCGCCCCGATGGAGCGAGCGGGGAGGAACGACCCGCGAGCAGACGACCCGCGAGCGACGGCGAGTTCGTCCGGACGGAGCCGATCGCGGGCACCCGACCCCGCGGCGAGACGCCGGTCGAGGACGACGCGCTCGAGGCCGACCTGCTGGACGACGAGAAGGAGCGGGCCGAACACGCGATGTTGGTCGATTTAGAGCGCAACGACCTCGGAAAGGTCTGTGCGTACGGCTCGGTCGACGTCGCGGAGTATCGCCGGATCGACCGCTACTCGGAGGTGATGCATCTCGTCTCGAACGTCACGGGTAGACTCCGGCCCGACGCCACGTTGTCGGACGCCGTCGGCGCGGTCTTCCCCGGCGGGACGATCACCGGCGCGCCCAAACCGCGGACCATGGCGATCATCGACGAGCTCGAGGCGACCCGGCGGGGCCCCTACACCGGCAGCGTGGGGATCTTCGGTTTCGACGGCCGTGCGACGCTGAACATCGTCATCCGGACGCTCGTCCGGCAGGCCGAGGAGTACCACCTCCGGGTGGGCGCGGGGATCGTCCACGACTCCGACCCCCAGCGTGAGTACGACGAGACCTTGGACAAGGCGCGGGCGCTGATCACGGCCGTCGACGAGGCGCTGGGCGAGCGGGCCGCACTGGGCCTCGAGGCCGAAAGCGACGAGGCGAGCCCGGAGACGGCCGACGGGGGTGAGCGGGGTGACTGAGTCGCGGACCCGCGTTCTCGTGGTGGACAACTACGACTCGTTCGCGTACAACCTGGTCCAGTACGTCGGCGAAGTCGCGGACGAGGTGATCGTCCGCCGGAACGACGAGATCGACCTCGCGGGGGTTCGGGCCCTCGAGCCGACGGGGATCGTCGTCTCGCCGGGGCCGGGCACCCCGCAGGAGGCGGGGATCTCGATGTCGCTGTTTGCCGAGACCGAGTACCCGATTCTGGGGGTCTGTCTGGGCCATCAGGCGCTGTGTGCGGCCAACGGCGCGCCGGTGGGCCACGCCCCCGAGGTCGTCCACGGGAAACCGTCGACGATCACCCACGACGGGACGGGACTCTTTGACGGGCTGCCCGAGACGTTTCGGGTCGGCCGCTATCACTCGCTGTCGGTCGAGCGCGCTGGCCTGCCGGACACGCTCGGGGAAACCGCCCGGACGACCGACGATCGCGGCGTCCTGATGGCGGTCCGCCACCGCGAGAAGCCCCAGTTCGGGGTGCAGTTCCACCCCGAGAGCATCCTCACGCGGGCGGATCCGGGCGCGGCCGGCGAGGACGGGAGCGGCGAGGAGATCTCGCTCGAGGTGGGCAAACAACTGATCGCGAACTTCTGTCGGCTCGCCGCCCGTGCCGACCGATGAGTGTCTCGTCGCAAAGGGATACATTGCGGCAGGAGCAGTAGCTGGTCCGGTCGCAACGGCAATTTTTTCTGGGGTTGCGGCGTATTGGGCGGTCGTCAACATCAAAAACGACGGCTGCGGTGTCGTCATTAAGACAGACGTTAGCCCGGTCGACCCGCTGGTCCCGACTCCGACCGTGGGCTCGCAATAACAGCTACAAACTTCAGCCACTTACAGTATGACAGTATGAGTCAGACAACTGACGACATACGAAAGATCGCTGTCCCCATCATCGTTGTAGCGACAGCGGCGGCCTTGATATATCCTGAGATTCAGACCCTGATACGTGGTGACCCACTTGGTAGCGGGATCACTGATGTCGTTGTTGGTCTACTAGCTATCGTCTTGTACGTTAGTTTGAGTCTCATAACCCGGGCCTCAGATACGTCTGGGTTTGGAACTCAGGCTGAAAGATGGACCGTTTTGGCTCTGCTAGCAGTGGTCATCGGTATCAACACCGTATTGATCTATGCAGTGCCAGACTCCCCAGAGGCAGTAGGAATGCTAATTGTCTGTGCCGTCGGTGCGCTGGTTGTGTTCTTTGAACCGAATGGTGGAAGCTCAAGTCCACAGTCGTAAGGCAACATCTCCAGAGAGCGTTTGATACTGATAGACACCATCCAACCAAAGAAATAAGCCAATCATAGAACCGATGCAACTCGCAACTGTATAGCAGTCCGTCTGCGAATGATCACCCCCTCATCGACGTACAGATACACTTGGCGTCCCATCGATCTCGGTCGTCTCTATTCGGACCACACAGAACAGCAACAGAAATCTAATTCACTCACTGTCGCAACGAACTCGTCACTACTCGGGTCCCGTTTCGCGTTCGACACAGCATGGCAGTCCCGATCGAACGCAACATCCGCTACGGAACTCGAGTACGAATCAGGACGTATCGAACCGTCCGAATCCGGCCGGCTACGGAGGGCCGGATTCGACTCGCGAAAGCGACCACCCGGCAGTGTGCAGCGGCCTCAGCGATCCCGTTCGATCACCGTGACCGCGTCGGGGTCGGGACCCACCACGACGCGATAGCCCGCGTACTCGAAGCGGACGGTGACGGTCGGGTTCGACTCGAGGACCGCAGTCAGCGCCTCGGTGTCGACCGCGTCGCCGAGGGGCGGCAGACCCGCCACGGCGCGGTCCTCACGGGCCGCGATACACGTCAGTGCCGTAGCGAGTGCTGGATGCATGGTGATCGTCGGAGCGTTCGACGAGCGCGAGTTCGAACGTCGTCTCGCAGTCCGGACACGTGGTCGGACCGTCGGTCGGTGCGATACGGCTGTCTGTCCCACAGTCGCAGTGGATGGTGATGCTCGAGACCATAGGTCGTTGCTGTGGCCCCGGCGCGGCGGTACGCAACCCAGCGAGGGCGTCGGCGACGGGAGCGACTGGTCGGCGAGACGTCGGCACTTCTTTATTTCGCCACCGTCAATGGTGGATTGCTCCCGCTACGCGGGGGCGATAGTTGAGCCGGAGCGCAGGCCTCCAAGCAAGCACTCCGGCTCAGCGCACTTTCGTGCGCGTCTGTACGTTACGGAATCTATCCTAAAGAACGTTAGGATATTGATTGGTTGGGTGGGTAGTTGGTGGCTCGAGAGACGGAACGATGCCGTGGTTTGCCCGTGCTATCTACAAAATGTGGTGGCTATCGATCGGCGCGTCTCCGAGACACATCCCAATAACAGCCGATGTACACGACAGTTGGACTGGGGAGTTCAACCCGGCTGACAACGGTGAGACGACACGCCGGAGCAGATCCCCGTCAGTGCTTATTACAGCGACGTATAGCCGCGAAGCGCCTCGATAGCCTCCACAACGAGTGCGTCCGCGAGTTTCCCCTGCTGATTGTCGAGATCTCGGTGTTTGATCGTCGTCACGTACCACGGAGAAACGTATGCATCCGCGTTCGATCCACCTCGAGTCCACGCCTCGTCAGGAACGGCAATGCCATCGGGGTGATCCTGTGTCGTCATTCCGACGGCGATACACTCTTCGGCTGCGAACGGATGTGAGGTATCGCTTACGACGAGCCACGGACGATACGCGGCATCGGATTTGTGCGGTGCTGGCCCCCACCAGACCTCTCCTTGCAGATCGGTCATCTACTGTTCCGTATCGTCCGTCTCGACACCGGGACCCCACTCGTCGGGATCTTCCGGACCGAGTCGATCGGTCGCCGCACGAGCGGTCGCCAACGCGGTGAGCGTTTGCTCGGGGTCCTCGTCGTCGGCAACTGCCCAGTACTCGCCGCGGTGGCGGACGAGGCCGCGGTCTTCTAGCCGGGACAGGACGACGCCGACGCTCCCTCGTGCAACGCAGGTCGCCTCGTGGATCTCGTTCGGCGTGAACGCCTGCTCGGGCGATGACGCGAGAAAGGAAAGAATCTCTTCCGCGTTCGTCCGCCCGTTCGCTCGAAGTTCCGTCACCGGATCCTCCTCGAACCGTTCGATGTCGATGGGCATATCGAACCTATGTAACGAGCTGTAATAGGTGTAATGCCGTGGCGGGAGTGACGACGGCAGGACTCTCGAGGCACAGCCAGCAGGTTCATACACCTCCGAGTGCCACGACGAGATGACCTAACCCACCGCCATGACCGACGACCCCATCTACCACGTCGACGGCGACCTCGTCCCCGCCAGCGAGGCGACCGTCAGCGTCGACGACCGGGGCTTTCGCTACGGCGACGCTGCCTTCGAGACGCTGCGGGCCTACGGCGGGACGGTCTTCGCGTGGGACGCCCACCTCGAGCGCCTCGAGCGGACCTGCGAGGCGCTCTCGCTCGAGCATGGGCTCGCCGCCGCCAACCTCCGGGCGCGGATCGACGAGACGCTCGCGGCCAACGACCTCGCGGACGCCTACGTCCGGCTGTCGATCACCCGCGGCGTCCAACCGGGGAAGCTCACGCCCGACCCCGAGGTCGACCCCACCGTCGTCGTCTACGCCAAACCGCTCCCGCGGGGCGGGCTCGAGGGCGAATCGGTCTGGGACGGGCCGGCGACCGTCGAAACCGTCGCGACGCGCCGCGTCCCCGACGAGTCGATCCCCGCCGCCGCCAAGACCCACAACTACCTGAACGGGATCCTCGCGCGCACGGAACTCGAGCCCGGAAGCGACGAGGCGCTCATGTGTGATCTCGAGGGCCGGATCGCCGAGGGCGCGACGAGCAACCTGTGTTTCGTCCGGAACGGCACGCTCCACACGCCGACGACCGACGGCCCGGTGTTGCCGGGGATCACCCGCGAGATCGTCCTCGAACTCGCCCGCGAGGCCGGGATCCCGGTCCGGGAGGGACGATACGAGCCGGCGGCTGTCCTCGAGGCCGACGAAGCGTTGCTGACCAACCGAACGTGGGAACTCCGGCCGATCGCGACGCTTGACGGCCAGGCGATCGGCGGCGGACCGGTCACCGATCGGCTCGCACGGTTATACGACGACCGCGTCGAGCGGACCTGTTACGAGTAGCGGCGGCCGTCACCGCCCCGGTCGAATCGCCCACGACAGCGACCAGCCGCCGAGACTGGTCACGCCGAAGGCGATCGCCGCGCGATGGGTCGGGTCGGCGATCGGGACCCCGGCGAGCAGATAGATGCCGGCGAACAGCCCGAGCGCGACGGCGGACGCGGCGACGGTCCACAGGACGTCGGTCGACCAGGGCCACTCCTGTGGCCAGTGTGCTTCGTGAACGGATGGCACGATCACGCCGAGCAGCATGAGTACCATGAACCCGCCGGCGAACTCGTCCCAGTACCACGTACTCCCGAGCCCGACCGCCATCGCGATCGGCACCGCGGTCAGCAGCACCGGCAGCGAGCCGGTCCGGAGATCGTCTCTGAACCGCTCGCGAAGGGTCGGTCGATCGGAGGACATCGATAGCGACCGGTTCGAACCGGCCGCATAAAAATGTGGTTGGGAATCCGAGGAGTTGTCGGCCGGCGAGAGCGGATCACCCGAGAATCACCGCTCGATGGAACTCGAGCGAGCTGTATGCCGTACTCACCGCGGCTCGACCGGCGACGGCCGCTCGGACTCGCCGATCGCCGCCGCTTGCCCGCCGGACTCGGCCGGTGCCTCGAGCAGTTCCCGCTCGGTCGCCGACAGCTCGAGGGCGAACTCGCTGCCGAAGGCCGACGCGGGCGTCTGAAAGCCGGCCGGGACCCGGTCGCCCTCGAGGACCCGTTGAGCGGCCGCGACCGCCGACTCGGCCGTCAGGGCGTAGGGATTGGGGGTACGGAGCCGGGCGCGCGCCCGCCGGCCGGTCGCCTCGTCGACGACCTCTCCCCAGACGACGGCGCTACCGGTCGCCAGCTGGCGGTCGTCCGGCCCCTCGAGTCGGGCGTCGACGAGTCGCTTCAGGACTCGCTCGGCCGGCCCGCGCTCGAGGAGCCAGCCCAGCGAGTCGACGGCCGAGAGCGCCCGGTCGGCCCACGGCGGCGCGGCGGCGTAGACCTCGATCGATTCGATCCCGGTGCTGTGAGCGGCGGTGACGACGTCGCCCCACGGGATCGTGACGGCGTGTTCGGGGCCGTCGCCGAAGTCGATCTCACGGCTCCGGAACGCGGTCGGCACCCGAATGAGCCGGCCGTTGCGGCGCACGACGCCGCCGTCGCCGAGGTGTTCGAGCATCGTCCGGGCCGTGCCTCGCGAGAGGCCGCCCCCGCCCTTGATCCCGAGTCGCAACTGGTCGGCGGCCGGGAGCTGCTCGGTGAGAAACGCCGCCAGACAGTCCGAGGGGACGACGTCGAAGCCGACGCCGGGCAACAGCGTGATCCCCGCCTCGCGGGCCTGCTCGTCGCGCTGGCGGAGCCGCTCGAAGACCGGGAACTCGCCGGTGATGTCGAGGTAGTCGGTCCCCGTCTCGAGGCAGGCCTCGACCAGCGGGCCGGCGGTATCGACGAACGGGCCGGCGCAGTTGAGGACGGCGTCGAAGGGGCGGAGTCGGTCCGCGAGGTCGTCGGCCGCGAGATCGACGGTCCGGCCCTCGACCCGGAGCGCGTCGGCCTGCTCGGCGACCGCGCGGCCGTCGCGGCCGGCGACGACGGGCGAGCCGCCGCGAGCGACCGCCTCGCGTGCGATCAGCCGGCCGGTGTAGCCGTAGGAGCCGTAGACGAGAAGGGAATCCATAGGCGGCGTTGGACGGAGAGGTGGTTAAAACTCCGTCAGACATATGCACGCTCGTTGTCGAAACGTTCAGGGCGACCGACCGGTAATCGGGGATCCATGGACGCAGGACGGATCACGGCGCTCGCGGACGTGCCCGCAGACTCGACGGTGCTGTTTCGCGTCGCCGACGACGCGGGCGACGAGCAAGAAGCCATCCTGGTCAGGACCGCGCGGACCGAGAGCGACGGCGGCGAGCCGGCCGCCACCGACGACTCGAGCGACGACGGCGTGGCCTGCTGGCTCAACTACTGTCAGCATCTCACCCACATCAAACTGGACAAGGGGTCGGGTGCACCGATCCGAGACGGCGAACTCGTCTGTGCGAACCACGGCGCGTACTTCGAACCCGACTCGGGCCGCTGTACCTTCGGCCCCTGTGAGGGGGCCTACCTCACCGACCTCGAGGTCACCGTCGCGGACGGCGACGTCTACCTGACCGACGACGACTACGAGTTCGTCGGCCCCGGTCCGCTCGAGACCGACGATGTCGACCGGACGTCGACCTCGAACGTCGAGTTCTAGATGTCGCCGGGGGCGACGAGGTCCCGCTCCTGATCGTACGCGAGCAGGCCGGCGTCGACCAGCCGCGGCAGGTGATCGTGATAGAGCGAGAGATAGACCTCGGTGACCCGCTCGGCCGAGATGTTCGTCACGCTGTGGCCGGTCTCGCGAATGGCGACCTCCTCCGCGGCGTCGGGCAGCGTCACCTCCTCGCCGTAGGTGCGCATGACCCGCAACAGTAGCCGGCGGCGCTGGTCGGCAAGCAGCGCGAACGCGTCGTCGATCGCCTCCGCCGACGCGTCGGGTTCGTCGAGCCATTCGAGGACCGTCTGGACGAACTCGGCGCGGTCGGGTTCCGAGTGTGGTGCGGGACTCATATCTGTTCGATGAACTCGAGTCGAACGGCCGAGACGGTGCCCGGACACGCGGGGGTTCGTCGACCGGGACACGACCGCTCGCTCGAGGGGACTATCGGGTTTGCTCCTGCGCGCTAAATATTAGTGTCGAATCGGGGACGGAATTATACGCTATCGATGACAGTCGCCCGCGCCGGACCGTTCGGTCACTCGATGGTAAACGTCGGTTCGTCGATCGACTCGCTCTTGCAGTCGGGACACCGGGAGGGGAGGTTCAGCAGGTCGTCGTAGTCGTCGAACCCGCAGTTCCGACAGGTCGGCGGGGCCACGAGGAACTGCTCGTCGCCGTCGGCCACCGACTGCGAGACGTGTTCGACGTGGCCAACCACCGCGTGGGGCGTGAGATCGAACTGCGTCGCGAGTTCGCTCGGCGTCGCCGGCTCGGCCCTGAGGGCGTCGGCGAGTTTCTGTCGGGTGGTTTCGTCGGCCTCGCGCATACCGGGGGTAACGGCGGGTGCGCTTTTACCGTTTACTCTCCGCTCGCCGCCTCGAGGCCGCCGTCTGCGACCGCCGCTCGCGTCCCCCGTGAAAGGACAACTGACTTAGACCCCGCAGGAGAACACCGCCCTATGAAGGCCGTCGTCCTTGCAGGCGGGTACGCGACTCGGATGTGGCCGATTACCAAACATCGGCCCAAGATGTTCCTCCCGATCGGCGAGTCGACCGTCGTCGATCGCATCTTCGCGGAACTCGAGGCCGACGAGCGGATCGACGAGGTCTACGTCAGCACCAACGAGCGGTTCGCCCCCGACTTCGAGGCCCACCTCGCGGACAGCGAGTTCGACAAACCCCAGCTCTCGGTCGAGGAGACGACCGAGGAAGACGACAAGTTCGGCGTCGTTGGCGCGCTCGCCCAGTTGATCGACCGCGAGAACGTCGACGACGACCTGCTGATCATCGCCGGCGACAACCTGATCAGCTTCGACGTCGCCGACTTCCTCGACGCGTTCGAAGCGCGGGACGCGCCGACGCTGGCCGCCTACGACGTCGGCTCCCGCGAGAAGGCCTCCTCCTACGGTCTGGTCGACCTCGAGGGCGACCGCGTCGTCGACTTCCAGGAGAAACCCGACGACCCCAAGAGTACGCTCGTCTCGATCGCCTGCTACGCCTTTCCGCAGGCGTCGCTTTCCCTCCTGCCGACCTACCTCGAGGACGGCAACAACCCCGACGAGCCCGGCTGGTTCGTCCAGTGGCTCCAGAACCGCGAGGCCACCTACGCCTACACTTTCGAAGAAGCGTGGTTCGACATCGGCACGCCCGAGAGCTATCTCGACGCCGTCGCCTGGCATCTCGACGGCGACTCGCTGGTCGCCGACTCCGCGACGCTGGAAGACGCCACGATCGGCGAGAACGTCCACGTCATGGCCGACGTGACCCTCGAGGGGACCAACCTCGAACACACCGTCATCTTCCCCGAGGCGACGGTCCGCGACGGCGACATCCGCCGCTCGATCATCGACCGGGGGACCACCCTCGAGGAACTGGATCTCGCGGGGGCGCTCATCGGCGCCCACACGACGATCACGAACGGCAGCGAGTAGCACCCGGCGGCCGTCGATCGCGGGAATCGGCGATACACCTATGGGCGTTCCGTGTGTCACCCGTGATCAACGCACATGTGCGTCGACGAGACGGCCCGGACGGCCCTCGAGTCCCGCGCCGACGGCGTCCCGGCCGCGGACCTCGCGGCCGAGTTCCTCGAGTTCCGGCGCTGGACCGGCTCGAACCCGTTGTTGCTCGTCGTCGAGGCCGCCGCGGCCGCGACAGGCCAGCGGTTTCTCGACGGCATCAAACCGGCCGTCGAGCGGTTTCGCGATGCGTTCGTCGCGACCGGTCGGGTAGCATCGTTTTCGGACCTCGCCGCCCTCGAGCGCGATGACGACGACCTCGTGGCGGCGCTGGGTGCCAGACGCACGCGCGCAGTCTGTTGTGATGTCGCGGCCGTCCTCGCCGACTCCCCGGCGGAAGACGACCTCGCGGCGCTGGTCGAGTGGGCCGAAACCGCGGACCACTACCGCCACGAGTCGGACCCGATCGGGTCGATCGCCGGCGTCGGCCCCGGGACCTTCCAGTACCTGCGGCAGTTGGCCGGCGTCGACACGCCGCGGCCCGATCCGACCCTCGAAAAACTGTTGTCGGCCGTCGACGGCGATCTCGAGCGCTCGCCGATCGACACCGCGACGCCCCGGCGGACGATCGCTTCCTGCGAGTGGCTCGCCGTCGTCTCGGGGTATCGCCCGCTCGAGATCGATCGGATCGCGTGGTGGCGAGCGACGGAACCGGCCGACCGGGAGGCGGTCCTCGAGGCCGCTCGTCCGTAGAAGCGACGGAAGTCCCGCTGAACCCCGTCGAACCGCCGCTACGGACCGGGTGGACCACCTTGTTCCGCTCGGGTTCGCTTCGCTCACCGCTCGCGCAACACTCTGGACCAAAAAAGTCCGCTCGCTCACTGACTCGCGGCGCTACGCGCCGCATTTTCGTTCGCTCGCGGTACACTGCTCTATGCGACCGTCGCGTCCGTGATCCGCAACCGGCCGCGCGTCCCCTCCCACTCGCGCTCGTACTCGAGGTCGATCCGCCGGTCCATGTGCGGTCCGTCCACGACGAACGTCTCGAACTCGCCGCCCTCACCCAAAATGTGGACGCCGTACTCCTCGTGCAGCGCCTCGAGTTCCTCGAGCGCCGCCCGATCGAGCGTGCGGCCGAGCCACGACTCGTCCAGTCCGCGGGCCGCGACCTGGATGATCGCAATCTCGAAGCCGGCCGCGAGCATCGCGTCGGCGAGTTCGCGGGGGTCTTCCTGCCAGAGTGGGGCGAACAGTTCACAGCCGAGGCGGTCGCACAGCCCCTGAATGCGGCTTGTCTGGTACTCGCTCTCGACGGCACCGGCGGTGACGCCCGCGATCCCACCGGGGAGATCGGCGTCGAGGTCCTCGAGGGCGGCCTCGAGGGGCTCGAGTTCGGCGTCGCCCTGCGTCCCGGAGTCGACGGCCGCGTCGGCCGCGAAGTCGTCCGGTTCGACGTCGATCAGTTCGATGCCGATGCTCTCGGCCGCCAGCGTCGCCAGTTCCGTCGCGGGGACGTGATACATATACGAGTCGCCCGCGGGGTGGACGGTCACGAGTCGCTCGACGGGCAGTCCCGCCTCGAGGGCTCGGTACAGCGCCCACGCGGAGTCCTTCCCGCCCGAAAAGAGGCTCACCCACGTCCCGTCTGCGTCGCTCATGGTCGGTCGTCGGCCGGCGCAGGTAAATGGATACCGAGTCGGGACGGTCAGCGGTCGCGATCGGCGGCCGCGTCCGCGCCGCCGTCGGTGAGTTCGGGATCGCTCCGATCCGGGGCCGCGCCGGGGCCGGGTTCCGAGGGGGCGTCGGGGCCGATCGCGGACTCGCCGTCGGCCGCGTCGATCGTCGCCCCGTCGGGCGATCCTCCGTCGGAGCCGCCGTCGCTGCGTTCGTCCGCGTCGCTCGAGCCGCCAAGCGAAGCGGCGATCCGCGCGCCGACGAGGCTAATGACGATCGCGGTGACGACGTAGAGCGCGAGGCGTTCGCCCGCCCCCATCACGAACCGCTCGTTCGAGAAGATGAGGAACTCGTTGGCCGAGACGACAACGGGCTCCATCTGGCCCTGTTGCTCGAGGAAGTACGCGGAGAACCCGCGGACGACCAGCCCCACGGCGATGACGATGAAGGGGAGGTTGAGAAAGGAAGTGCGGATGGGGTCGTCGCCGATCGCCTCGTCGAGCAGGCGGCCGGCGCTGGCCGTCAGCGCGGCCATCGCCAGCCACGGGACGCTGTCGAACGCGAACCGGGTCGCCGGGATCACCACGCCGGAGGTATCCTCGAGTCCGGAGACGCCGAGCGCGCCGACGAACAGGCCGACGAAGGTCAGCCCGGCCGCGACGACGTAGGTGACGACCGACACCTGCCCGGAGTACAGCGACTCGCGGGTCCCCCGGGCGAGTCGAGTCAGCCGTTCGTCGATGTTGAAACCCTTGTAGAGCAGGAAGAGGCCGATGACGGTCGTGATCGCGGCCGCGCCCTCCGCCGGGCCGACGGTCGTCGCGAGCAGCGGAAAGACCAGCAGCGTCAGCCCGATCGGGACGAGGATCGTCTGGCGCAACTCCTCGTCGGCGAGGAACTGCTTGAGCAGGTAGTAGGTCGACTCGATGTCCCTGGCCTGACGGACGACGACGCGGTCGACGGAGTCGACCCGGACGCGGCTCTCGACGATTGGGATCAGCCGTTCGTCCTCGGCGCTGTCGGTCACGACGACCGCCGAGTCCGGGTCGTAGTCCGCGATGAGGTCGTCGAGCTGCTCGGCGACCGCCCGGTCCGCCGACACCATCGACTCGTGGTCCCCCGAGACGACCGCGACGACGACCTCCTCGTTCTCGTCGCGCAAGTCTTGGGCGACCCGCAGCGACTCGAGCAGAGTGTTGACTCCCGAGTCCTCCGGATCCGCGAGGCCGACGTCGGTCACGAGCGCGCGGACTGCCTCCCAGCCAACGACCGGCGAGCGCAGGCCGGTCTTGCGGCCCACGTCGTCGGTCCGGTCGAGACAGACGACCAGCGTTGTCACGGTAGCCGATGCATTCTGTGCAACGATAAAACCACTTACTCGTTCGACCCGTCCCGCGGCGGTCTCGACCGTCTGGGACGGCCCCGCGAGCGGACGATACCCCTAGCTCCGAAGGCGGAACCCCCGACCGTCACCGAGGCCGGCGATACCGGCCCCGAAGGCGTAGGCGACCTTCTGGGCGCCCGCGCCGACGCGGGCTATCAGCGGGCGTTCGGGCTCGAACTCCTCGATGACGACTTCATCGGTCTCGAGCCGGTCGGCCAGTTCGGCCTCGATCTCGCGGCGGGTACCGAGGTGGTCGACCAACGCCAGCTCGTGGGCCTGCTCCCCGAGGTAGATCCGCGCCTCCGTGTCGCGGACGAACTCCGGCTCTAAGTCGCGGCCGTCGCTGACCCGTTCGACGAACGTGTCGTAGTAGTCGTCGATGATTCCCTGCAGGTACTCGCGTTCCTCGTCCTCGAGGTCCTTCAGCGGAGTGCCGGCGTCTTTGAACTCGCCAGCGGCGAACCGTTCGTAGGAGAGGCCGACCTTCTCGGCCAGGTCGCTGGCGTTGACGCGGGAGCCGATGACGCCGATCGAGCCGACGATCGATCCCTCGCGGGCCCAGAGTTCGTCACAGCCGCTTGCGATCCAGTAGCCGCCGCTGGCACAGACGTCGGTCGCGTAGGCGACGGTCGGGCCGTCGAAACGCTCGGCCGCGAGCCGGATGTCGTCGCTGGGGACAACCTCGCCACCGGGCGTGTTCAGCTTCAGGAGCAGCGCGTCGACGCTGTCGTCCTCGTCGGCGCGATCGATCTGGTCGACGACGTCGTCGGCCGGCGTCGCGCCCGGGCTCGTCGGCAGGGGCCCACCGCCGCCGTCGCGGCTGATCGGCCCCTCGACGGCGACTTCGGCGACGTCGTAACTTGGGTACAGCGAGCCGGCGATATTGCTCGTGAATCGCAGCCCCACGAGGGCGGCGGCGATCGCGACCAACACGCCGAACAGGTCCGTCAACGTCCTCGGATAAACGACGAACAGCGCGACCGCGACCGCCGCGGACGCGAGCCCGCCGAGAGCGACCGTCAGGAGTCGCTCGGTCTCGTTACTGACCATCGGTGACACCTCGAGTCATATATTGATAGCTGCGTGTGCGCTCCGTTAAGCGTTGGTGGTCCAAACTGAAGTTCAGTCAGTAACTATAGTAAGGACCGGTACCGTCCAATTCCCATATATTTGGGCCAGGAAAGTAGTTTATAATAGCTACGATACATTAACAGAATAGAAAATAGTGCTCAACAGATTACTTTCCATCCATGGTATTTCAGGTCGCAATATGAGAAAAAGAAGAACGGTATTGCGCACGTGTGCATCGGGATTCACTTTGGGCATTGCCGCAGTCGGAAGCGGCGCAGCGCAATCAAACGACGAATGCGATGGGTGTAGTGTTGAAGTGGTCTCGGAAACAGAACAACAGAAGATAGTGGACGTAAGTATTGAAGGTGAAACATACAGATACCGAATTGATAAAAAGAGTACTTCGGTTCATCTCATAGAAGCGAACCCTCGTACCAATGTTGGTACTCAACAAGTCGACACTGATCTCGAAATCCTCCAAGAAACCGACCCTTGGGGGGATACTCTCGGTGAATACTCGTTTCCTAGTGTCACAAAATACGAAGTCGGGGTTGCAGCAGTAGCAGGGGAAGATATTGGACAGGCAGTTGGGGGTGCAATTGGGGGTGTAATCTGTGCGGCTCTCCCCGGTGCGGGGTGGGGTGCAGCAGGGGTCTGTGGGGCCATTGGGAGCGTTATCATAGACTTCGATACGGCCGGGGACGAATTCACCGTGGGCCTTTGGGACGAAGCCAGCGACGGTCCAGTCGGTACCCCCCAAATTCGTATTGGTACTGCAGCAGGTCATGAATATTCGCATGAAGATCTCGAGGAAGCAGAGAGCGTTCCGGGATATCTCGCACTCGCCGACCCTAGTCCATAAGTCAGAGCTGAAACTAGATGACTAATCACACATCACAGACAAGAACTACGTTCACCATGATTTTATCCGGGGTGGTGGCAACGGGGCTATATACGATCGCTACGGGGCAGGTAGTCGAAGTCGTGACGCCACTGCCTTACTTACTCGTCGCGGCCGCGCTCGGAACCCTCGGCGCTCTTATCGAGTATACACGGGAGAGTACGATCCTGAAAGCGACATGGGCAGTCGTAGCCGGCGGGACGATAGGGACACTCATTTCCGATGAAACATGGTCCGAACTCCTTTTTGCGTTCTTCTTCGGCGGTTTGCTCGTCATGACTATGCTATACGTACTCGGAACACGGCGCTCGAACTCGTCTCCGAGTACGACTGACACCTGACCTCCCGCTTTGCGATCTATAGTAGCTGCTGAAACGATTCACACACTGATCGCAACGCCGTCGTTCGATTAGGTGTGCAATGACTTTCAGCGGCTACTATATTTTGGTACTGTGAACTCGAGTCAGCTACGAATTCCGTAATTCGGATTGTACTGTGTTGCTGGTCTGGGACGGTTACATCGACGTTTCGCGCTGGCAACGTGTCGGTCACCGCGTCCCGTCGTCCGCATCGCCGGACTGCGGTCCGGTCGGACCGCCGTCGGTCTGGGCCGGTTCTGTCGGCTCCGTCGCCGGGCGATCGATCGTCGGCGTCGCGCCGGTCGGCTCCGTCCCGTCGTCCCCTGTCTCGGCCGCCGCCTCGTCCGTCCCCGATCGGCTCCCGAGCCACGTCCGAACGAGGTTGACGCCGTCCTGCACGAACGGCACCGGATCGTCGGCGACGGCGTAATCGAATCGGGGGTGGGCGACGAGCGACGTCGCGACCTCGCGGACGGCGGACCCGAGCGACGGTCGCTCGACCAGCGGATACTCCTCGGTCGCGACGCTGTGTACGTAGCTGAGTTCGCCCCGCAACAGATGGCCGCCCATCCCGACCTCGTAGGTCGACTCCGACGCGATCGGCTCGCCGGTCGCCAGCTGCCAGTAGTAGTAGGGGAAGTCAGCGCCCGCCCGGACCGAGAACGGCAGCGAGGACCAGAACCGCGGGTTGATCTCCATCAGCTTGAACTCGCCGTCGGCCGGATCCCGCAGGAACTCCACCATCGCGAGTCCGTGCCACTCGAGTTCGTCGAGCAGCGCCCGCCCCGCGTCCTCGAGTTCCGGGATGAAGACCGACTCGCGATAGGCGCTCGGCCCGCCACAGTACTTCCAGCCCCGTCGCTGACAGTGCTGGAAGGTCGCGACCGGGTCACCGTGATCGTACAGCGCGAAGAAGCCGTACTCCGGCGAGTCCGGGATCCGTTCCTGGACCAGCGGCACGTGGCCCCGCGTGTCGATCTCGGCCTGCCGGTCCGGTTCCGTCCCCGAGGGCTGGTACTCGGTCGAGCCGATCGTCGCGTGCGCCGCGCTCGAGCCGAGATAGGCCGGCGCTGCGACGGTGTAGCGCGGTTTGACGATCGTCTCGCGGTCCCAGTCGTCCCACTCGTCGAGGAGGGCGGTCTCGGGGGCCGCGACGCCGGCCGCGTCGGCGGCGGCGAAGAGGTCGACCCGGTCCTGGACACGGCGAAGGGTCTCGAACGTCGGCCACGGGGTCGCGACATCCGTCGCGAACTCGTCCCTGCGGTTCGCGAGGATGTAGACGTCTTCCTCGCGGACCGGGACGATCGTCTCGATATCGGGCCGTTCGGCGAGCGAGCGGAGGGCGTCGCCGTACGCGGCGAGATCGGTCTCGGGGTCGGGCAGCCCCACGAACTCGTCGCGGTAGGCCGACGTCGCCGCCGGCGTCGATCGCGACTCGGAGCCCACGACGGTTCGAACGCCGTGCGGTCGAAGCGAGCGGCAACAGGCGACCGTACTCGGGGCGGCGATTCCCGGCACGAGAACGCTCGCGTCCTCCCTGTGACGTTGCATGAACAGCGACTGAGGATGGCCGGTTCCATTGTTATAGATCGGGTACAGCGCCGGGACGACGACACCACCGGCTCGGCTCTCGACCAGTGGCTGTAGGCGTGGACTACCCACGGCCGGTACCGAGACTCCCCTCGCCCGGACGGCAACGGCAGCGCGACCGCGCGCCGCGAGTCGAACCCGTCGATTTCGGCGGCCGACGGCCGATAGCAGGCGCTAGGGCGGCGCTACAGGACCCGTACGTCACTCCTATCGACACGACACCGGGCCGGCAGCGTCACGGGCGGGACGAGCCGCCGGCCGGCGAGGCGGGGGACTGCCGTGGACAGGGCGGCCGACCGAGAGACAGGTACGGTCCCGCCGCTCGATCGCGGTCCCGAAGCCGATAGCGGCTCGTCGTAGCCGCCGCTCGAGGGACTCGAGAGCCCCGAAGATTCGGGGGAGAAAAACCGCGGGGTAGACGGAATCGACTTAGAGCAGTCCCGTCTTCTGGAGCTTCATCAGGTCCTCGGTGTCGAGGGTTTCGCCTTCCTTGAACTTCTGGTAGATCTCCTCGGCCTCTTCCTTGGCCTCTTCTTTCTTCTTGTCGCGCTCGGACTTGCGCTCTTCTTCCTCTTTCTTGTCCAGTTCGCGCAGGCGCTTCTGGACGCGGACGAAGTCCTCGTGGTGGCGGTCGGCGGCTTCCTGGGCCTCGACGAACTTCTCGTGCATCTCGTCGGCCTCGTCACGGATGTCGTCGGCCTCCCGATAGGCCTCGATCATCTGGTTGTGATGTTCCTGGGCCTTGTCGGCGAGTTCCGTGACCTTCTGGTGGTGCTGGGAGGCTTCCGATCGCACTTCCTCGGCCTCCTCGACGAGTTCTTCGAGGTCTTCGTTCTGATCGAGCTTCTGCTTGCGCTCCTCGTACTCCTCGCGCTTTGACTCGATCTTCTCGATGAGTTCCTGCTCTTCCTCGCTCGAGAGGACCTCGGTCTGCTGTTTGAACTCGAGGTCTTCGATCTCCTCCTCGAGGTCCTCGAGGTCCTTGCCCTCGTCGAGCTCCATGTCCGATTTGAGCTGCTCGACCTTGTCGAACAGTTCGTTGGCCTCGGCGTTGAGCTCGTTGCGGCTCTCCTTGTGTTCCTGGACCTGCTCGTTGAGCTCGTCGCGTTTCTCGCGATGCTCCTGGGCTTCGTCGACTTTCTCGCGAGTCTTCGCGTTGAGCTCGTCGCGTTTGGAAGCCCGGTCAGAAGCCATCTGGTTCAGCTCGTTGCGCCGGTCTCGCAGTTGACCGGCCATCTTGATGAGCTGTCCTTTCGATTTGTTCTCTAGGTCGTCCTCTGTCAGTTCGATGTTCTTCGATTCGTCTACCATGTTACTCAAACCTCTGTGCCATACCCGCACCGGGAAGCCGACCGGCCGGCCGTCCGAGCCGATCGCCGGCGATTCGGCGATCGGTTCGGCAGTAGCCGGCGGGCCGTTCGAAGCGACTGCTCACGATCTGCGAAACCTCGGTGAATAAGATTTCCTGTCATCGATCGTCGAGCGATACGCGCCCCGGTGGCGTTCTGGTGACTGCTACTACTGTCGCCTCTAATTTAAACCTACCGGTACCCCAACCCCTGAAAACGGTTAGCAGGGACCTCGTCTCGCCCCGTTAGCCCGTGACATGGGGAGCCGAACGGAGTTATAAATAGTACCGGTTACGGACCGCCCGATCGCCGACGGCGACCTCGAGGTCGACCCGATCCGCGTCGGGCGGAATCCGGGCCGTTCCGGCGGAGGCCGTCTCGAGGGGGTCGACATCGACCGTCGTCGCGGCCATCTCTTCGCCCGCCCGCCAGCCGACGGTCGCCTCGACGGCCTCGTGGCTGTCGTTACAGAGCGTGATCCCGGCGGTCCCCGGCGTCGGCGGCCCGTCGAGGACCGCCTGAATCGGCTCGTAGGACTGCGCGATCGCTGCGGCGGCCCGCTTTGGCTCACCGTCGGCGGTGTGAACGCCCATGCCCCCGCCCGATGCGGGGTCGCGAAGCGTCGACGCCGCGAGGACGCCACATTCCCGCCGGCGGAGCGTCTCGGCGACCGTTTTCAGGATCCGTGCCTGCTCGCGCTGTGAGTCCGCGGCGTCGGCCCCGTCGGCGAGCAGCGCCGGCTCGAGTCCCGGTATCGTCGCCGGGTCGGCCTCATCGGTTGTGAGCGATCCAGCGCCGAATCGGCCGACCACCTCACCGAGCGACGGGTAGGTCTCGAGCAGCCAGTCGATATCGGCGGCCGCGAGATATCGCCAGCCGGGAAAGAGATGTGCCGCGTCGGGGTCGGTTCCCGGGGGGCCGGCCACCGACACGACCGGCAGTTCGTCGGGGAGGGTCTCGGCGATCTCGTCCGCCGGTTCCCGATCGACCGACGCCCGCCACGCCCGGTACCGGACGGCGAGTTTCGCGAGCAGGCCCGTCCCCAGCGGCTCCGCGTACGGATCGGTCGGCCGGTCCTGGACGCCGTACATCGCGAGGCTGGGGTGGCCGCCGTACGCCTCGGCCAGCGCCGTCGCCAGTTCGGTCCCCCGCTCGACCGGGAGATCGGCCCCGCAGGCCGGCAGGTCCTGCCAGACCAGCACTCCGGCCTCGTCGCAGGCCTCGTAGAACGACGGGGACGGGACGTGACCGCGCGCCCGAAGCAGCGTCGCGTTCGCGTCGACCGCCCGGTCGACGTCTGCACGGGGATCGCCGCCGGGAAGCCGCGTGAACCCGCGGGCCCGCACCCGCCTGCCGTTGACCAGCAGGCCCTCGTCGTCGCGCTCGACGCGGCGCAGTCCGACCGTCCGCTCGCGGGTATCACCCTCGAGTTTCGCCCGGACGGTGTAGCGGTCCTGCGGGCCGTACTCGCGGGGCCACCACAGCGAGGGCTCCCTGATCGTGAGCGTCCGCGAGACGGTGGTCCGTTCCCCCGCCTCGGCCTGCACCGGCACCCGCTCCATGGCCGCGCCGCCGCGAAAGCCCTCGGGCCGCAGCGACAGCGTTACGGCGTCGTCGATGGCCGCACCCGCGTCGACCTCGAGGGTCACGTCGATCGCGGCCCCCTCGCTCGCGTCGCCCGCCGACACCGGCCCCAGTCGCGGACGGGCCTCGAACGATCGCAGGAACGTCCGGGGGCGGGACTCGACCGCGACGCCCCAGCGGATCCCGGGCGTGTCGAACCGATCGGGGACCGCGTCGGTCGCGTGAATCCCCGCGAACGAGTCGGGGGGCTCGCAGACGACGAGCAGTTCGTTCTCCGGGCGGGGCTCGAACTCGAAGCGGGTCGGCACGAACGGGTGGTCCTGGCTCCCCAGCCGCGAGCCGTTCAGCCAGATTTCGGCCGGGCCGTCCGTACCGCGGACCGCGAGCAGCGCCCGTTCGGACGCTTCGTCTCGTGGGTCCGGAACCATCGTGCGATAGGCGATCGGGCCGTCCGCATCGGCGAACGCCGCGGGACGGCCGGGAATCGATACCGGTTGCCACCTTTCGACGGCCGGCGGATCGTCACCGCCGGGATCGGTGACGACCCCGGCGGTCCAGTCGTCGGTCATTACACCGGAGAGTGAACCCGAGATAAAAAGCCCTTCCGACGGTTCAGACGGGTTGGTGTGCCGATTCCCGTGCAACCACAGAGCGGTCGTGATCGCACCGATACTGACGGACAGTAGGCCGTCTCAGAACAGGTTCTCGAGCCGGTCGTCGGCGAACTCCGCGGCGTGATCGGTCGACTCCGCCTCCTGAGCCTCTTTGGCCTCGCGGGCACGCTCCATGAACGCCTGCACCCGATCGGACCGCTCCGCGCCGCCGAGCAGCACCAGCGCGCCCAGCCGGTCGCTGTCGAGCGGGAAGTCACCGCCCCGGACCTGCATGCTGCCGGTCTCGTCCTCGAGCCAGCGCCGGGCGCGCTCGACGCCCTTGCGCGGGATGGCGTCGGGCTGGCCGGCGATGACCAGCAAGGCGGAGTCGGCCGTGGTCGCGTCGGGCAGGCTCGTCCCGGTCAACAGCGCCTGCCGAGAGACGGTCATCGCGGTGTTGATGTTCTCTGCGCTGTCGTCGCTTGCCACCTCGGTCGCGTAGCCAAGCGCCGCGACCCCGCCCGCGCGGAGGGTGTTGATAACCTCGCTCGAGTCGACCACGCTTTCGCCGACCCCCTCGACGGCTTCCCCGGAGGCAAAGAGCAGGCCGACCCGTTTGGCGATCCGGTCGTTGATCGTCTCGAAGGCCCCTTCGACGCTCTCGCCCTGTTCGTGCCAGGCGTCGTTGTCGAT
Organism: Natrinema mahii; assembly: GCA_000690595.2. GTDB lineage: Archaea > Halobacteriota > Halobacteria > Halobacteriales > Natrialbaceae > Natrinema > Natrinema mahii. The sequence continues at coordinate 72,846 of JHUT02000010.1, forward strand.
CAACAGCGTCGAGTCGGCTTCCCGTAGCAGCGTCTTCAGCGAGCGGCCGGCGTTTGCCTGATACAACGCCCCCTCGTTGCGCCCGGGCAACACGCCCAGCGCGTAGACGGGCACGTCGTAGACCTGCTGGAGGTTGTGGACCAACACCGGCGCGCCGCCGCTGCCGGTGCCGCCGCCCAGTCCGGCGACGACGACGATCGCCTCGGCGCTCGAGGTCACGCGGCCGTCGAGCGCGCCGAGTACTTGCTGGATGTCGGCCTGCATCACTTCCGTGCCGAGTTCGTTGTCGCCGCCGACGCCGTGGCCGTTGACGCGGTCGGCACCGATCAGCTTCGTGTCGACGACGTCGAGGGACTGGAGGTCTGGCTTCGCGGAGTTGACGGCCAGGGCACCCTGGACGGCTCCGAAGTCCATGGTCGCGTCGAACTTCGCGAGCCGCTCGGTGATCTTCCCACCGGCCTGACCGACCCCGATCAGGGCTACTTTCATATCAGTTTCATATGGGAGGGGGCTGTTTAACGTTCCGGTAATTTGAGACGTGGATCGGCGTGCGGCGACCGCACGACCGATGCGCCCGAGATGGGGGATATCGACGGGCCGATCGCCGCAGTTCACAATACATTTGTGGGGCATTCCCGTCGGATCGGGTATGTTCCACGAACAGCGGATGACCGTCCCCGACTCGCCCGCCGCGCTCCGGGCCGAGTACGCGGACGACCTCGCGTCGATCGTCGAGGAACGGGGTCCGGCCGAAGCGGCCGCCGAAACCGGCCTCGAGCGGGAGCGACTCGAGGCGGTCGCCGCGGGCGACCTGCCGGAACTGTCCCTCGAGGAAGCCGCACGGATCCAGTCGCTGGCCGAGGGAGCGCCCGATCCCGAGACGACGGAGACGATGGCGCTGGAACACCTGCTGCTTGGGATGTCGACGGCGGTACTCGACGTCGACGCCGTCGAGAGCGAACTCGAGATCGATCTCGACGCCAAGGAGATTCAACAGAAGATCGAGGGCCGCGCGCCGATGTCGTTCGACGAGTTCGTCCACGTCCAGTACGTGATCGCGGACGGCGCGCCGTAGCGCGGGACGCGATCGAGGGCAGTGATACCACGCCCCGTGATTTATCCTCCTCGGCGGTGTCTCCCCACCATGTCGAACACGGAACGCGGCGAGGACCGCCGCCGGGAGACGGACGAGATCCTGGCGCGCAAACCCGGCACCGCGGCCGTCACTGACCTCGCGGACCGGTATCGAGTGGTCGGTGCCGCGGACCGGGGGACGTACGCGAACTGGCTGACGCCCGTCGAAGAACACTACGTCTGTCATCGCAACGAGATGTTGGACCCCGCGGCCGAGGAGTGGACGGTCGAACTCGGCGGCGCGGTCGAGCGCGACGCCGACCTCGAGATGGCGGCGATCCGGGAGGAGTATCCGACGGTCGCCGTCGCCCACACGATGGAGTGTGCGGGCAACGGACGGGGCTACTTCGAGCCCGAGACGGGAAGCGTTCAGTGGGAGTATGGCGCAGTCAGCACCGCGTTCTGGACCGGCACTCCGTTGCGGTCGGTCCTCGCCGACCACGGTGTCTCGACCGACGACGACATGTGGCTCACCGCGATCGGCGGCGATCGCCCGGAAGTCGACGGCGAGAACGACCGGTTCGCCCGCTCGATTCCGATGGAGAAGGTACTGGACGACTGCATCCTCGCCTACGAGGTGAACGGGCAACCGCTGCCCCCGGAACACGGCCACCCGGTTCGACTGCTCGTCCCCGGCTGGTACGGCGTCAACAGCGTCAAGTGGGTCACCGAACTCCACGTGACCGAAACCATGGTCCACGGCGAGGAGTGGACCGATCGCGACGGTGAGGACTTCACGCAGTGGCAGCAGTCGTCCTACCGGGTCCACCCCGAAGGCATCGACCCCGAGTCGAACGCGATGATCCCGACGTTCGACACCTGGGACCAGCTCGAGTCGGCAGAGATCGACCACCCCTACACCTTCGACCAGAACGTCAAGTCGACGATCGGTGCGCCCGAGGACGGCGCGACCCTCTCGAGCGAGGACGGGCCCATCGAGGTCGTCGGCGTCGCCTGGGCGGGCGACGACGCGGTGACGAGCGTCGCGGTCTCGACCGACGGCGGCGAGGACTGGGCCGAGGCCGAGTGCGTCGGCCCGGAGTACGACTGTGCCTGGCGGCTGTTTCGCTACGACTGGGAGCCCGCGCCCGGCAGCTACACGCTCGTCTCGCGGGCGACGGACGAGCGCGGCCGCCGCCAGCCGATGCGGATCGCAGCGCCCGATGACGAGGCCGACGACGCGTATCCGTGGAACGAAGGCGGCTACGCCGAGAACGCCTGTCTCCCCCACGCGCTCGCAGTCACCGTCGAGTAGCCGACGCCGACGGCCCCGGTTCGGCCGGGCGACGCCCGCTCCCCGATCGCCCGCGTGAAGAGTCGCGGGAATCGGCGCGGAGACGGGAGAAACCCGCCCTCGAGCGGTGAAATTATGTGCGACCGACCGCGAGTCGAGGTATGAAGGTTGCAATCTTGGGCTGTGGACACGTCGGCGTGGAACTGGGCCGCCAGCTCGCGGCCCGCGGCCACGAGCCGATCGGCGTCCGCCGGTCGACCGAGGGGATCGACCGGATCGAGACGGCCGGCTTCGAGGGGGTTCGAGCCGACGTCACCGACCGCGAGGCGCTTTCCGCGGTGCCCGACGTCGACGCCGTCGTCTTCGCCGCCAGCAGCGGCGGTCGCGGTGCCGAGGCCGCCCGCGAGGTCTACGTCGAGGGGCTGCAGACTGCGATCGAGGCCTTCGGCGAACGCGAGGATCCCCCGGACCGACTGATATATACCTCCTCGACCGGCGTCCACGGCGACCACGACGGCGACTGGGTCGACGAGGGGACGCCGCTCGAGCCGACGACGGAGAAGACCGAAGTGCTGGCCGAGGCCGAACGGATCGCCCTCGAACTGCCCCCGGAGTACGGCGTCGAGGGGACCGTCGCGCGCTACGCCGGCCTCTACGGCCCCGGTCGATATCGGCTCGAGCGCTACCTCGAAGGGCCGGTCACGGAGGGGTATCTCAATATGGTCCACCGCGACGACGCCGCCGGCGCGGTCCGGTACCTGCTCACCGAGGACCTCGCGCGCGGGGAGGTCGTCCAGGTCGTCGACGACGAGCCGGCATCGAAGTGGGCGTTCGCGGACTGGCTGGCCGAGGAGTGCGGCGTCGACCGGCCGCCCAAGCAAACGAAGGCCGAGCGGCTCGAAGACGACGATATCAGCGAGGCGGGCCGGCGGCGGATCCTGACGAGCAAGCGCTGTTCGAACGAAAAGCTGCGCGATCTGGGCTACGAGTTCGCGTACCCGACCTTCCGCGAGGGGTATCGCGACGCGATCGAGCGCTATAGTAGCCACTGAAACGGTTCACACACTGATCGCAACGCTGTCGTGCGATCAGGTGTGCAATGACTTTCAGTGGCTGCTATATTGCGGGACCGAGGAGTAACAGCGCGCCGGAATCGGGGGAAAATTCTTGAGGGTTCGATTTGATTTCCGGGTATGAGCTATCGGAGCGCCCCGATCGACGGTGGGATCGTCGGGGCGACACCGCTCGCGACCGAGTCGATCGGCGACTCGGTGCGCTCCCTCGAGCCGCTCGTTCTCTCCCTGCTGGTACTCGTCGTCGTCGGGTTCGCCGTCGGCGGCTGGTGGGTGATACGGTGGTTCCGGCGGCCGCCGGGCGCGCAGCTACAGCGGCTGCTCGCGACCCACGACGAGGTGACGGTGTTGATGCACCCGAACCCGGACCCCGACGCCATGTCGTGTGCGATGGGCGTCGCGACGATCGCGGACTCGGTCGACACCGACGCCGAACTGCAGTACGCCGGCGAGATCCGCCATCAGGAGAACCGGGCGTTCCGGACCGTTCTCGAGCTGGAGATGGACGCGATCGACGCCAGCTCTCAGCTCGCCGCGGACCCGGTCGTTTTGGTCGATCACAACACGCCGCGTGGCTTCACTGGGGCCCAGACCGTCGAGCCGATCGCGGTCGTCGACCACCACCCCGGCAACGGTGCCGGCACGAAGTTCACCGACGTCCGGACCGACTACGGCGCGGCCTCGACGATCCTCGTCGAGTACTTAGAGGAGATCGGCGCGACGCTGGGCGACGAGGACGGAAGCGGCCCCGAGGTATCGCCGGAACTCGCGACCGGGCTGCTCTATGGCATCCAGTCGGACACGAACCACCTGACCAACGGCTGCTCGCGGGCCGAGTTCGACGCCTGTGCGACGCTGTTTTCCGGGATCGACGAGGACCTGCTCGACCGGATCGCCAACCCGCAGGTCAGCGACGACGTCCTCCGGGTCAAGGCGACGGCGATCACCGAAAAGCGAATCGAGGGCCCCTTCGCCGTCTGCGACGTCGGCGAGATCGGCAACGTCGACGCCATCCCACAGGCCGCCGACGAACTCATGCACCTCGAGGGGGTGACGGCCGTCGTCGTCTACGGCGAACACGACGGCACGATCCACCTCTCGGGGCGCTCCCGGGACGACCGGGTCCACATGGGCGAGGCGCTTCGCCACGCCATCAGCGACATTCCGATGGCGAGCGCGGGCGGCCACGCGCGGATGGGCGGCGGCCAGCTCTCGATCGATCACATGAACGGGATCGGACCCTCCGACGGCATCAGCCGCGAGGAGTTCGAGGAGCGGCTCTTCTCGGCGATGGCCGGCGAGCGCTAGTCCTCGAGCAGCGCCCGGACGGCCGCCGGATCGGCCGTGTCACCCGTCCCGACGAAGTGTGCCGCACAGGCGTTTCCGAGCGACAGCGCCGACTCGAGGGAGTACCCGCGGGCCAGCGCGCAGGTCAGCCCGGCCGAGAACCGGTCGCCGGCACCGGTCGTCCGCCGCGGGTCGCCGACGTCGTACATCTCCACGACGGCGGTCTCGGCCCGCGTCGCGCCGATGGCCGCGTCCGCGCCGTGGAAGACGACGCCGGTGAGACCGAGCGTAGCGCGAAGCGCGGCCAGCGAGTCGGCGGTGGGATCGGCGTCGACGTCGACGTCGACGACGCGCGCGGCGGCCCGAAACTCCGTCGGGTTCACGCTCAGGACCACCGCGAGCGAGCCGTCGGCCCGTGAGAGCGAGTCGAACAGCCCCTCGAGCGCGGCCGGGTCGACGGTCTCGATCGGCCCGGGATCGACGACCACCGGGAGCGAGTCCGCGGACGGGGTCGCCGCCAGCCGATCGAAGACTGCGGTGAGACCCCGGACCGAAACCCAGTTCGTACAGCACAGCGCGTCCGCGGCGACGAGCCGGTCCCAGTCGACGACCGCGAGCAGGTCCGCGAGCCCCCAGTCCTCGGCTGGCCCCGGTTCGGCGAGCTGGAGTTCGTCCCCGCCAACGTCGACGACGCGGACCGTCGCCGGCGATCCCATCGAGTGTGTCTCGAACGGAAAGTCGGCCAACACCGGGTGATCGAGGTGGCCGAGAAGCGTCGCCCGATCGCCGAGGGCGTGGACCTGCCGCGCCGCGTTGACCGCCTGCCCGCCCGGCCGAACGGCCGTCGGCTCGAGCGAGAACGTGCGGTCGCCGGCCGCGAGTCGGTCGGCGAACGCGTCGGCCGACTCGAAGCGGTCGCCGCCCGAGCCACCCAGCGCGTACCAGCGATCGACGCTACCGTCGGGAAGCGTGACGATCCGTCTGGGGTCGTCGTGTTCGAGGATTGCCGGACGGTCGCGATGGTCGTCGCTCACGGTCGGCACTCGTCGCCCGTGGCCAAAAGACACCGGCCAGTACGGCGAAGGTCGGTTCGCACGGCGGCCCGGTTAGCTCTCACGGGCCGGCCGCGACGGTACGTGAGACGGCCGCTACCGGATCTCTTTCCACTCATCCGCACAGTCGGGACAGATACGGACCGTCTTGATCTCGTCCGGGTCGTTTTCGGTCTTCAGGGGCTTTTCACACTCGCCACAGACGAGTCGATCGTAGGTGTCTTTCTCGAGTTCGCCGTCGCGGAGTGCCTTCCGGACTGATTTCATATTCGCCCTGTAAGAAGGTGGGGGAGAAAAAGACCGGTGCTTTTTCGAGTGTCGATGCGGCGACGGTCGTCGTCCGCTCGCGACTCGCCTCCCTGACCGGATCCGTGGCCGTTTTACCGGTCCGGCCGAAGACCCCACCGATGGAGTACGTCCAGGAGCGGATCGCGACGCTCCACGAGTTCGCCGAGGCGGGGACGGCCGAGGGGGCCCGCTCGAGCGCGGTCGACGCGGTCGCCGAGACGGCCGTCGTCGTCCCCATGGCCGGCCGCGAACTGGAGAGTCCGGCCGCTGCGCGCGTCCTCGGCGAACTCGAGCGCCTCGAGCCCGCGCCGGCCGCGGTCTTCGTGCCGATCCGTGCCGAGCCCGACCGGGTCGAGCCGTTCCGGGAGTGGCTGGCCTCGTTTGCCCTGCCGATCAGGCTCCTCTGGTGTAACGCGCCCGAGGTAGAGACGCTGTTTGCCGAGGCGGGGCTCGACGGCGGGTTCGGCAAGGGCCGCGACGTCTGGCTCGCGCTCGGCCCCGCCGCCGCGGTCGGCGACGCGGTCGTCGTCCACGACGCCGACGCCCGCAGCTACGAGGCCGAACACGTCCACCGCCTGCTCGCGCCGCTGCAACTGGACTTTGACTTCGCGAAGGGCTACTACGCCCGCGTCGAGGAGGGGCGGCTCTACGGGCGGCTCTTCCGGCTGTTTTACGCGCCGCTCGTGCGGGCGCTGGCCGACGCCCACGACGCCCCGATCCTCGACTATCTCGGGGCGTTTCGCTACGCGCTGGCCGGCGAGTTCGCCGCCACCGCGTCGCTGGCCCGCCGACTGCGCGCCCCACGGGCGTGGGGTCTCGAGGTCGGGACGCTGGGCGACGCCTTCGACGTCGCCGGGTTCGACGGCTCCGCGCAGGTCGATCTGGGCCGGCACGTCCACGACCACCGCGCGGTCGCCGGCGACGCCGGCCTCGAGGGGATGAGCCGAGCGGTGGCCGCGACGCTGCTTGGCGTCCTCGAGGACCACGGCGTCGAGCCCGCCTACGGGAGCCTGCCGGAGCGCTACCGAGCCGCGGGCGAGGAACTGATCGCCCAGTACCGGGCCGACGCGGCGTTCAACGGCCTCGATTACGAGCCCGCCGAGGAACGAGATCAACTCGCCCGCTACGCCGAGTCGATCGCCCCGCCGGGAGCCGACGCGCGGCTGCCACGCTGGACCGAGGTCCCGTTCGCGCCGGCCGACGTGCTGGCGGCGGCCCGGCCCTATCGTAGCCACTGAAACGATTGCCACGCCGATCGCGACGGCGTCGTGCGATCAGGTGTGCGATGACGTTCAGTGGCTACGGTACCGGGACCACCGCGCCGGCTCGCGCTCGCAAGACTAATCCTCTCACCGCTCCTTGCACCCCGTATGGATGCGACCGCCGACGAACTGGCCGGCGTGGTCGATCTCTTCGGCGGGCTGACCCGCACGGAACTCGAGCGGGCGCTCGCCGAGGCCGCCTACCGCGCCGACGGGGGCTCGGTCGAGGCGACGGCCCTCGAGACGGCGATCGAGGACGCCCTCGAGTCGTTCGCACTCGTGCGGTACGAGCCCGACGGGGACGACGTGGGACCCGACGGCGAGGCGCTGCTGGTCGCCGGCCCGGCGGCCTTTCCGACGGTTCCCGAGGAGGCCGAGGACGTTCCGCACATCCTCGGGATCGACCGTCGACGGCTCGACCGCGAGGCGCTCGGCGAGGCCGCCGGCGAACGGCTGCGCGAGGCCGTCGAGACGGCCGTCGAGGCGGAGAACGCCGAGCGGGTCCGGACCCTGATCGACGTTACCTACGACCTCGAGGCGTGGGCCCCGATCGATTGCACCGCCGAACGGACGCGGCTGGAGGCGCGCCTCGGAGAATGACGGCCCGACTGACGCTCGATCCGGTCGCGAGCTACGAGCCGACCGAAATCACCGATCAGGAGTACGACGCGGCCGTCCTCGCGCCGATCGTCGACCGCGACGGGGAGGACCACCTCCTCTTTACCCGGCGGGCCGACCACCTCGGCGAACACCCCGGCCAGATGAGTTTCCCCGGCGGCGGGGCCGAACCCGAAGACGGGACGATCCTCGACACCGCGCTCCGGGAGGCCAACGAGGAGATCGGCCTCGAGCGACGCGAGGCCGAGGTCGTCGGCCAACTCGACGACATCCGAACGGTCACCGAGTACGCCGTCACCCCCTTCGTCGCCCACGTCCCCGACCGGGAGTACGTCCGCGAGGAGAGCGAGGTCGCCGAGATCGTCGTCCTCCCGCTGTCGGGGCTGCTCGACCGCTCGAACTACGAGTACGAGCGCCGCTCACACCCCTACTACGGCGAGATCGTTATCCACTACTTCCACGTGAACGGCTACACTGTCTGGGGCGCGACCGGCCGGATTCTGGTGCAGTTGCTCGAGCTGTCGACGGACTTCGAAGCGCCCGAGAAAGTCGATCGGTCGGAGTTCTGAGACGGCGACCGACGCTCAGAGGCCCTCGAGCGAGCGGAGCTTCTGTTCGACGTCCGGCGGGGCAGCGCTGGGCCCGTCGCGGACGCGGTGGTCGGGGATCAACAGCGGGGCCGGGTTCTCGTCGAGGGCGGTCCGGACGAGGATCAGGTCGTCCTCGTCCTCGTGGTCGAGCCCCGAGGTCATCCGGGCGAGCATCTCGACGGAGACCTGCTCGCCGTAGGGGACCGACTGGACGCTCTCGAGGACCGCCCGCCGGTCGGTGGGCATCGTCATCGCGACCTGGACGTCCTCGAAGGAGACCTGCTCGACGGTGTCGAGGTACTCGAAGATCCGGTCGAGGACGGGGTGGTCGTCCTCGGCGTCGTCGTCCGGAATCTCGGGGAACGAGACGCTCAGGACGCGTCCGCTCGCGGCGCCGAGCTGGACGTATCGATCGAGGTACGACGATTCCCGCGCGTAGATTCCGGCCTCCGTAACGTCGTCCATGGCCGCCCGTAGACGGGCCGGGCTTGAATAGCCGCCGGTCCCGGTCGCTCGGTTCCGGGGCCGCGACGTCGCGGTCGGTCAACGTCGGCCCGTCCCCGTCCTCGTCGGTACCGTCCCGTTCGCCACCGACCGTCGCCGTCGCCGGGATGGCGCAAGTCTTATGTACATATGAGTACGTCGATGTACAATAATGAACTCCGATACGGAACTCGCCCCGGCAGTACGATCGATCCTCGAGGCCGCTCGGGACCGGTCGGGCGGGGACGGCGTCGTCGACGTCGACGCGCGCTCGCTTCCCGACGCGCTGGCGGCGGCCGAAGCCGACGGGCGGGTCCCGGTGATCGCGGAGGTGAAGCCGACGAGTCCGACCGCCGAGGGGACCCGCGCCGACGACCCGGCCGAACTCGCGCGGGCGATGGTCGCGGGCGGCGCGGCGGCGATCTCGGTGCTGACTGAGCCAACCCACTTCGACGGCTCGCCCGAGGCGCTGACCCGCGTCCGTGAAGCCGTCGACGTCCCCGTGTTGCGCAAGGACTTCGTCCTCGAGGAGGACGGGATGGACGTCGTCGACGCCGACCTGCTCCTCCTGATCGCGCGGTTCGTCGACGACCTCGAGGGGCTGGTCGCCGCGGCCCGCGAGCGGGGGTTTCAGCCGCTCGTGGAGGTCCACGACCGCGCGGAACTCGAGCGGGCGATCGACGCGGGCGCGGAGATCGTCGGCGTGAACAACCGCGATCTGGCGCGGCTCGAGGTGGACCTCGAAACCTTCGAGACGGTGGCCCCCGACGTTCCCGACGACGTGACGCTGATCGCCGAGAGCGGGATTTCCTCGCCGGCCGACGTGCGGCGGATGCGTGAGGCAGGTGCCGACGCCCTGTTGGTCGGCAGCGCGATCATGGACCACGGTGCGGGCGACAGCGACGTGACCGAGAACACGCGGCGGCTCACGCGGGCGGAATCGACAGCGGGAGACTCCACATGAGCGACCACGACGACACTATTCAGACATGAGTACAGAACACGACCACGACGACGGCGACGCCGGACGGACGGGCACCTTCGGCGACTACGGCGGCCAGTACGTCCCCGAAGCGTTGATGCCGGCCTTACAGGAACTCGAGGACGCCTACGAGCGGTACGTCCTGGAAAACGAGGACGGCTTCATGGACGAGTTCCGCGAGCGGATGCGCGATTTCGGCGGGCGGCCGACGCCGCTCCAGCGCGCGGACCGACTGAGCGAGCGCTACGATCGCGAGGTCTACCTCAAGCGCGAGGACCTGCTCCACGGCGGGGCCCACAAGCTCAACAACGCGCTGGGGCAGGTCCTGCTGGCCAAGTACATGGGCAAAGAGCGGATTATCGCCGAGACCGGCGCGGGCCAACACGGCACCGCGACGGCGATGGCCGCGGCTCACCTCGACATGCCCTGTGAGATCTACATGGGCCGGACCGACGTCAACCGCCAGCGTCCGAACGTCTACCGGATGCGGATGAACGGGGCCGAGGTCACCCCCGTCGAGGCCGGCAGCGCCACCCTGAAGGAAGCGATCAACGAGACGATGCGCGACTGGGCGACGACCGTCGAACGGACCCACTACGTCATCGGCTCCGTGGTGGGCCCGCATCCGTTCCCGCAGATGGTCCGTGACTTCCAGGCGGTCATCGGCGACGAGATCCGCGAGCAGATCCGGGAGACGGCGGGGCGGCTGCCCGACAGCGTCGTCGCCTGCGCCGGCGGCGGCTCGAACACGATGGGCACCTTCCACGCGTTCGTCCCCGACGAGGACGTGGACCTCGTCGCCGTCGAGGCCGGCGGCTCGAGCCTCGAGATCGACGAGGAAGAAGGACTCGCGCCCAACTCCGCGACGCTGTCGACGGGCACCGACGGCGTCCTCCACGGCGCGATGACGAAGCTCCTGCAAGCCGGCGACGGCCAGATCGTCGAGTCCCACAGCGTCAGCGCGGGACTTGACTACGCCGGCGTCGGGCCCGAACTCTCACATCTCGTCGAGACCGGTCGCGTGACGCCCGCGAACGTCGACGACGAGGCCGCGCTCGACGGCTTCCACCGGCTCTCGCGGCTCGAGGGCATCATCCCGGCGCTGGAGTCGAGTCACGCGCTGGGGTACCTAGAGGAGTCCGCCGACGAACTCGGCGACCTCGTCGTCGTCAACGTCTCGGGCCGCGGCGACAAGGACCTAGAGACCGTGTTAGAGGAGACCGAGAAACGCGACCTCGAGGCCGCGCCGGACGTGGAGGTGTTCGACGGATGAGCGAGTACGACGGCGAAGTCGAGGCCGCGATCCGCGAGAACCACCCCGCGCTGATCACCTACATCACCGCGGGCGACCCCTCGCTTGACGACACCGAGGAATACGTCGAGGCGCTCGACCGCGGCGGCTCGGACCTGATCGAACTCGGGCTGCCGTTCTCGGAGCCGATCGCGGAGGGCCGGACGATTCAGGACGCCATCACCCGCGCGCTGGCGGCCGGGACGACCCCCGAGGGTTTCTTCGAGTTGGTCGACGACCTCGAGACCGAGGCGCCGCTGCTGGTGATGACCTACTACAACATGATCCTCCAGTATGGGGATAGCGAGGCGCCACGCGCCTCGGACGAAGCGAGCGGTGCGAGGCGCGAGCGGAGTGAGGGCCTCGACGAAGCGAACGGCGAAGCCGTGAGCGGGCAACGCCCGCGAGCCAAGCCCGACGTTCGCCCGTTCGTCGAACGGGCCGCCGACGCCGGTCTCTCGGGGATCATCGTTCCCGACCTGCCCGCCGAGGAGGCCGAGCCGCTGCGGCAGGCCTGCGACGACAACGGGCTCGATCTCGTCTTCATCATCGCGCCGACGACCGAGGGCGAGCGTCTGGATCGGATCATGTCCCACGTCTCGGGCTTTGCCTACGTCCAGGCCCGACTCGGGACGACGGGCGCACGCGAGAACGTCTCGGGCGCGACCCACGAGAGCCTCGAGCGCCTCGCCGAGTACGACGTGCCCAAGGCCGTCGGCTTCGGCGTCAGTAAGGGCGACCACGCCGCGGAGATCGTCGAGGCCGGGGCCGACGGCGTCATCGTCGGCAGCGCGCTGGTCGACATCATCGCTGAGGCCGACACGCCCGCGGACGCGGTGGACCGACTCGAGGCCAAAGCCCGCGAACTCAAGCGGGGCGCGCGCCGCGGCGCGGAAACCGTCACGATCGATCCGGAAGATGCACCGGAACCAGAACAGCCATAACCACTAGCTTGCTACACTCCCGCAAATGACTACAGGAATCGACGCACGACTCGAACGAATCGGGACGGACGACTCGTACGTGATCGTCCCGATGGACCACGGCATCACAATGGGTGCCGTCCAGGGACTGAAAGACATCGAATCGACGATCGACGGGGTCACGAGCGGCGGCGCCGACGCCGTCCTCACGCAGAAGGGGATCGCGCCCCGCGTTCACGAGAACAAAAACGGGAAGGGCTACATCGTCCATCTCAACGGCTCGACGACGATCGGACCCGACGAGCAGGACAAGCGACTGACCGGCACCGTCGAGGAAGCGGTGCGGGTCGGTGCCGACGCCGTCTCCTTCCACATCAACGTCGGCTCGAACCACGAGCCCGATCAGATCAGTCAGCTCTCGGAGGTCACCGAGCGGGCCCGCCAGCTCGGGATGCCGGTGCTAGCGATGGCCTACGCCCGCGGCCCCGGCGTCGACTCGACGGACCCCGAAGCGCTGGGACACGCGGTTCGGCTCGCCGAGGAACTCGGTGCTGATATCGTCAAGACGGGCTACAGCGGCGACGCCGAGAGCTTCCAGCACGTCGTCGAATCGACGCGACTGCCGGTCATCATCGCCGGCGGCTCGAAGGGAAGCGACCGCGAGACGATCGAGATGGTCCGCGGCACGATGGACGCCGGCGGCGCTGGCATCTCCATGGGTCGCTCGATTTTCCAGCACGAGGACCCCGAAGCCATCGCCCGGGCCGTCGCGGGCGTCGTCCACGACGACCGCTCGGTCGACGACGCGCTGGCCGAAGCGGGGCTGGCGCTCGAGGCCTGATTCCCGGCTCTTCTCTCGCGACGGTCGGTCCGCGGCGGCTGCCGGCCCTTCGCAACGGCCGCCTCCCGGCGGGCCGACCGGCTAATGGCAGTGCGCGTTCAGATGCACGTCGCGATCCGCGTAGCGCGGGCTCAGTTCGACGGTCGCGTGATCGACGCCGTGGCCGGCGAGTTCGTCGTGGGCCCGCCCGACGACGGCCTCCGCCTCGGCCATCGTCTCGACGCCGGTTTCGACGTGGACCGTCGCGACCGTAATTTGACTGCAGATCTGCCACGCGTGGACGTCGTCGACGCGGTCGACGCCGTCGATCGCCTCGAGGTGGGCCCGAATCTCACCGAGATCCAGCGGCGTCTCGAGGAAGAAGATCGCGCCGCTGCCTCGCAGGACCCGGACCGCCGACCACGCGACCACGGCCGCGATCAACCCCGCGGTAATGGGGTCGACGACGCGGATCCCGGTGACTTCGATCACGAGGACGGAGACGATGACGGCGATCGAGCCGCCGGCGTCGCCCAGCAGGTGGTAGAACGCGCCCCGCTCGTTGAGGCTCATCGCGTCGTCGTGGAGGAGAAAGACCGAGCCGACGTTGACCAACAGGCCGCCGACGGCGATGGCGATCGTCGGGCCGGTCCCGATGGCGACCGGCTCGAGGAATCGCTGGTACGATTCCCAGAGAATGAACCCGACCATCGGCAGGAGAAGCAGGCCGTTCAGGAAGGCCGCGAACGGCTCGAGGCGGTGGAGCCCGTAGGACCAGCGGTCGCCGTCGCCGTACCCCTCGGCGACGCGGGCGGCGGCGAAGGCCATCACGTACGCCAGCGCGTCGAACAGCATGTGGACGGCGTCGCTGATGAGCGCGACCGAGCCGAAGGCCAGCCCGCCCGCGAGTTCGACGAGGAAGCCGACGACGTTGACGACGGAGACGGCGGCGAGTTTGCGGCTGCTCGTGGACCCGCCGCCGTGGCCGTGATCATGGTCGTGACCCGCGTGTGAACTCGAGTCGCGAGCGCGGGTCGACTCGTTGTGACCCATCGTAGGTCGGTCTCGGGGAGCCCGACTTATGAAATCAGCTGCTACAAAACGGCGTTTCGACGGCAATTATTAGCAACTTCTCGCGAGTGGGTTAATAATCGGTCCCTCGTCGGTCGCTCTCGGACGAGCCCGACCTCGTCGAGCGTGCCAAGAGTTACCTCGACACCCGTCGTAGCCCGCGTCCGTGTCGGATCCGACGCTCACGACGCGGCCCGTCGCGCGGACCGCGACGGGACACTGTACGGAACTGCTGTACGACGACGGCGCGAACGACGACGTGTTGATCTGTGCGGCCCACGGCGGCGGGGTCGAACCGGGGACCGGCGAGCAGGCTCTCGAACTCGCGACCCGGCTGTCCGACGCCAGTTGCTGGGCCTGCCTCGGCTACGACGAAGAGGACGCGTTCGCGGCGTGGCATCCGCCCTCGTCGGCCATCGACCCGGCCGACTACCCGCTGCTGTCGGCGATCGCCGACCGCGGCTTCGAGACCGTCATCAGCCTCCACGGGCTCGCTGACGATCGGGTCGTCGTCGGCGGCGGGATCGACGCCGCCGTCAAGCAACGCGTGCGCCGCCGCCTCGAGAACGCGGTCTCTCTCCCCGTCGAGGCGGCGTCGGACGGCCCCTACGCCGGCGTCAGTCCGGCCAACTTCGTCAACTGGCTCGCCGACGGGGATCGGGGCGGACTCCAACTCGAGCAGGGGCCCGCGGTCCGCGACGGCGAGCGCGAGGCGGTCGTCGCCGCGCTCGAGGCCCTCGTCGAAGACGGCGACTGCCGGCCGGTCTGAGTCGGGCGCGTCGCGTCAGCCGTCGAGTCCGAGCGGGTCCGCGGCGACGAGGTCGTCGACGACCGCACCCGCGGCCCGGGCGGCGTTGTCGATCCCCAGCTCGAGGCTCGCGTCGCTGCCGTCGAAGCTCTCCGCGGCCGACTGACCGGGCGCCGGCCGGTCGTAGTTGGCCACCGCCCGGACGCTCAGGTAGCGCTCGAGCCGGTCGAACCGCTCGAGGGCGGTCGCCGTCGCCGCGTCCTCCATCTGGGTCGCGAGGTAGGGGGCGACGCCGTACGCCGCACAGAGCCACGCGACCTCGCGTGCGCGCTCGGGGCCGTGCCAGAACTCGTCGCCGCAGACGCTGGTCCCCGTCTCGACGGTCGGGCCCGCGTCCGGCGCGTCGGGATACTGCCGCTGGTACGCGCGGGCGTCGTCGTCCGTTCGCAGGTCGACCGCCGCGGCGGCCGATTTCGCGCGCTCGACGAGCCGCGACTCGAGGCGGTGGACGTAGTCGCGGGGCCGATACGCGAGGAGATCGAGCCGGTCCGCCGGCTCGTCGGCCGCTGGAGTCGCGTCGGCGTTCCCGCGGTCCCAGCGGTGTTTGCGGTCCCAGTCGACGATCGCGTCGGCGACGACGACCGAACCGAGCGCGGTCCGGGCGGGCGGGCCGCCGGCGATCCCCGTCGAGACGACGTACGCCGACGAGAGGTCGACGCCGGGGGCCGCAAGCAGGGCGGTGACGGTCGTCGCGGCGTCGCTCTTGCCGATCCCGGTCGTCGTGACGGCGACACCGTCCTCGCGCAGGTACAGCGGCGTGTCCGTCCCGGGGACCGCGACGGCGTCGGTGATCTCGGCGCGCTCGAGCCACGGACGGCGTTCGGTCAGCGGCGGGTCGGCGACGGCCGGCAGCACGAGCGCGGCCGGCCGGACGGGCGCGTCGGGATCGGGATCGCGGGACGTCGGGGGATCGCGGTCGCTCATCGCGTCCGACTCGATGCCGGCGGCTCAAGTATTCCGCCGTTCCGGAAGCGTTTCGGCCTCGCCGTGTGTCCGTCGGCCCGTGACGGACGACGCGGACCTCACCGTCGCGGACGAAATCCTCGCCCGCGCGCGGATCCACGCCCGCGAGGTCGTCGCCGAACACGACCTGTCGGTCGACCTCGAGGCCCTCGAGTGGGCGGTCTCGACGCGGGCCAGACGGCGGGCGGGCGCGTGTCGGTGGGACGCCGAGACGGAAACGGCGACGATCGTGCTGGCGCGGCGGGCCTACGAGGCCTACGACTGGCCCGCGTTCGCGGGGATCGTCAGACACGAACTCGTCCACACCTGGGAGTTCCAGCGGTTCGGCGAGTCGGGTCACGGGCCGCGGTTTCGCGAGCAGGCCGCCGCGCTCGAGGCACCGCGGCACTGCGAGGCGTTCGCCGACCCGCGCTACGTCCTGCGGTGTCTCGAGCCGGAGTGTGACTGGCGCGCGAAGCGCCACCGGGCGTCGAAGCCAGTCAAATCGCCCGACGGCTACCGCTGTGGCGCCTGCGGTGGGTCCTACGAGGTCGAGCACGTCGCCAGCGGCCGGACGTGGACAACCGCCGGCGGCTACGGCGGCGCGAAGGCGGCGCTGGGCGACGACTGGTAGCGAGGATCGCTCGAGCGGAGACCCGAGCCGGCGCGAGCGCGGAAGGCTTATTCGACTCACACTACCTGTTTCGGGTATGGGAATACTCGATCTCATGCTGGGCAGTCCCGGTGAGGGCGAACAGGGCGTCTCGGCCAAGTCGTACACGCTGCCGAAGGAAACCCACGACTTCGTCTACCCCGTCGCGGTCCGGCGCGCGGAGGTCGAGGCCTTCGCCGAGTTGCTCGCGGCCGAAGCCGATGCGCCGGCGCTCGAGGGCGACACCGAGGACGTCCAGGCAGTCCTCGACGGGATGGTCGAGGAGGGAGCGGTCGACGCCGAGGAGTTGACCGAGCGCATGCAGGGCCCCCGCAACGAGGTCGAGCCCGTGATCGAGGACTGGCAGGCGCGCCTCGAGGGCGACATCGGCGTGGTCTACGCCCGGCCGGGCACCTACGAGAATCTGCTGGCGTTCGTGAAGTTCTGCAAGCGACGCGACGACGACGAGGCCGACTCGTTTACCGTTCCCGAGCGCTTCGCGGACGCGGCGGCCCTGCTCAAGCGCCTCGAGGACGGGAGCGACACCCAGTATCGGGCCGTGATTCACACCGACCTCCTGCCCGACGAGTAGCGGTCAGACGATCGTGTCGAAGGCCTCGAGCGACGCGAGTTCGTAGGTCGGCTCGTGGTCGCGCGGGCCGTCGGCGTCGGTCGCCAGCCACGCCGAGTCCAGTCCCATCGCGTTGGCCCCGGCGATATCGGCATGGAGGGAGTCGCCGACGTGGATCGCCGCGTCCGGCCCCACCTCGAGTTCGGCCAGCGCGCGTTCGAAGGGGGCCGCATGCGGTTTCGGGTGGATCCCAGCACTTGGCTCCGTGAAGACACGGACGTCGAAGGCGTCCGCAATGTCCAGCGCCCGCAGTTTCCGCGTCTGTGTCTCCCGACCGCCGTTCGTGATGAGCCCGACCTGTCCGCGTTCGCGGGCGGACTCGAGGGCCGCCTTCGCGCCCGGGCGGAACTCGACGGCGGTCGGATCCCGCGCCGCGAGGTACCCGGCGGCGAGTCGCGGGGCGACGGCGGTGTCGACGCCGGCTCGCGTCGCCACTTCGGTAAAGAGGTTGTCGTAGAACCCCCGGGCGGTTTCGGCGGTCGGCAGGGCCGGAATCGCAGCGCGCAGGTCCGCCGGCGTACAGAAGGGCTCGCGGCCGGCCCGCCGGAAGGCCGACTCGAGCAGGGCCTCGGGGTCCTGCGTCGAGGCACAGAGGGTGTGGTCGAGATCGAAACAGATCGCGTCGTAGGCGGCCATTCGAGTACGTGTAGGGGCTGGGGCGTTCTGAACGTTTCGCCGACTAGCTGCTCGAGCCGTAGTCAAGCGTATCGCTACCGCTAACGGCCAGAAAGCCCCGACGCGCTCGTCGGCTACAGCTCGCTGCGATCCGCACCTCGCTTTGCTCGGTTGCGGTTCTTGCGTCGCTTCGCCGGACGAGCGCGTCGCCCCTTTCAGTCCCGCCCGAGCGGTGGGATGACCGGCCGGCAGAAATTCGGCGGCTGTCGAGGGTTCGGCTCGAGCCCACCGCCGATCCGCAGCAGTTATTTTTACTGACGAGTCCCACATCGTATGGATGTCGTCAAGCGAGTTCACGTCGTCCCGCTGGGCTACGAGTTCGATCGGATCCTCGAGCCGATCCGGGACCAGCGGGCGGATCTGGTCTACCTGCTCGAGGACGAGGGAGCCGGCGAGCGGGGAACGAGCGGGGCAAACCGCGGCGTCGAAGAGCGAAACGCGACGGCGGCGGCAGACTACCACGAGGAGTTGCGCGCGGAACTCGAGTCGATCGTCCCCGAGGTCCGGACCCGGGAGTGTGACCTGACGGACGTCTACGCCGTCCTCGGGGACGTGACGACGATCGCGGACGTCCACGCCGAGGATCAGGTGTACGTCAACGTCTCCGGCGCGGGGACGATCCCGGCGATCGGCGCGACCATCGCGTGCATGGACGTCTCGACGGACGCCCACGCCTACTACGTCGAGCCCACCGAGTACGGCCACGACGGGACTCGCGAGCCGATCTCGTTCGGACTCGACGAGATCGAGGAGATCCCCACCTACCCCATCGAGTCGCCGACCCGCGACCAGGTCGCGATCATGGAGTTTCTCGCCGAGCCGAGCGCGTGGGAGGGCTTTCACGACGACCGGACGGCCCCGCCGAAGAAGAAAGACCTCATCGAGTACGCGCGGGCTCGAGACCTCGCCTTCATGGCCGATCGGCGCTCGCCGGACGAGCGCGCCAGCGAGGACAAGGGGGCCTTTCGTGTCCTCGACAGTCGCATCCTCGAGCCCCTCTCGGAGGACGGCTACGTCACGATCGAGTCGGTCGGTCGTCGGCGCGTCGTCGAACTAACCGAGCGCGGCGAGAACGCCTACCGGGCGTTCCGCCACAAGCTCATGGACGAGGGCGGCGAACGCCGGTAGTCGGAGGTGGGTGCGTCAGCGGGGCGGTGGGGCGGTCACGCGTCGTCGGTTTCGCCGTCGTCGCCGTCCTCGTAGACGAGCGCGTACAGCCGCGGTCCCAGCCGCGCGATCTCGAGGTCGGCCTCGAGGCGCTCGACGTGGGCCCGCAGCGCCGCCGGTTCGAGTCCCGGGTGTTCGTAGTCGGTGCTGGGGTCGAGATGCCCGCTCGCGCGAGCGAGGAGGATGGGTGCGGCGTCAGCGAGGCGCGAACCCGGAAGCTCGGGGCCAGCGTTGCGGTCGCGGTCGACGGCGGTCAGGACCTCTCGGGCGACGAGGAGCGCGCGACGCAGCGAGCGGATCGCGTCGGCGTCGGCGGGCGACCCGAGATGCGACGCCAGCAACTCGTCGGCGGCGACGACCCGGTCGGGGTCGACGTCGAACGCGGCGGCGATCTCCGCGCGATCGGGTTCGCCGGCGTCGGTCCGGCGGGCGGCGAGTCGAACCGCACCGAGGACGGCGGCGGCCCGATCGTACGCCAGCGTCGCCAGTTCGCCGGCGTGGTCGAACGCCGCACGGGCGACCGCGGCGGCAGAGTCCACCTCGAGTCGGCGGACGGCGCAGTCGATCGACGGTGCGGCTTCGGCCTCGAGGTGTCGCTGGCCCATATTCGTACGCTCTCCCGGCAGGGTATTATCAACTATCCTGAAAGTATCGTAACTATCGTTACTATCGCGAGTGTCGGAACTATTGGTACGGAAGTGAACACTCACGACGGGATCGATCGCGAGCGACCGAGTCAGTGGGGACGCCGATCGAACCGACGCCCCCTGCCCGATTCGCCACGTTCAAGCCGGTTCCCTTCGAGGGTCGATTCATGACGCGATCTGTCTGGGTGAAAGCCGACGACGCCGTCGGCGACTGGGACGACCGCCGGGCGCGGATCACCGCCGCGCTCGAGGCGGGTGCAGACTGGGTACTGGTCGACGAGGACGACGTGGAACGCGTCCGCGAACTCGGCGAGATCAACGTCGCGGCGTTTCGGACCGACGGGGACGTGACGCTGGTCGACGACATCGACGACGCCGAAGCCGACGACGGCGAGGACGACTCGGCCGCACCGCAGGCGGACGCGATCGTCGTCGGCAAGGACGGCGAGGGCGACGCGACGATCGACCTGCCCGAGGACTTCTCGGGGTCGGCCGATCTCTCGACGCTGCGCCGGGATGGCGACTTCCAGCGGGGCGCGTACGTCCGCATCCTCGGCAAGGAGTACGAACGGTTCGCCGAGACCGCCGCCGAGGAGGCCGACCACACCATCGTCGTCGGCGAGGACTGGACGATCATCCCCCTCGAGAACCTGATCGCTCGGATCGGCGAGGAGACGAACCTGATCGCGGGCGTCACGAGCGCCGAGGAGGCAAAGACGGCCTTCGAGACGCTCGAGATCGGCTCCGACGCCGTCCTGCTGGATTCGGACGATCCCGACGAGATTCGCGAGACCGTCGAGGTCCGCGACGAGGCCGCACGCGAACGTCTCGATCTAACCCACGCCGAAGTCCTCGAGGTCGAACGCGCCGGCAGCGCGGACCGGGTCTGTATCGATACCGGCAGCCTGCTCGAGCACGACGAGGGGATGCTCGTCGGTTCGATGAGCCGCGGGCTGGTCTTCGTTCACGCCGAGACGGCCGAATCGCCCTACGTCGCCTCGCGGCCGTTCCGGGTCAACGCCGGGGCGGTCCACGCCTACGTCCGCACGCCCGACGGCGGGACGAAGTACCTCTCGGAACTGCAAAGCGGCGACGAAGTTCAGGTCGTCGACACCGACGGCAACACCCGCGAGGCCATCGTCGGTCGGGTCAAGATCGAACAGCGGCCGATGTTCCGGATCGCCCTCGAGACCGACGACGGCGACCGCATCGAGACCCTACTCCAGAACGCCGAGACGATCAAGGTCGCCGCCGACGAGGGCCGCAAGGCAGTGACCGACCTCGAGGCCGGCGACGAGATCCTGCTGTACTACGAGGACACGGCCCGACACTTCGGCGAGGCCGTCGAGGAGAGCATCATCGAGAAATAGCGGGTTTCGTCGACCCGTCGGTTCGCCACTATCGGTAATTGGTGCCGTACCCCGGAAACGATACGACGGCGGATCGAACGCCGCCGGTCGCCCAACGGAAACACGGACTGTCATTGG
Source organism: Natrinema mahii (assembly GCA_000690595.2). Taxonomy (GTDB): domain Archaea; phylum Halobacteriota; class Halobacteria; order Halobacteriales; family Natrialbaceae; genus Natrinema; species Natrinema mahii. The sequence continues at coordinate 93,963 of JHUT02000010.1, forward strand.
CGCTGATATCGACGCGATCGCTAACGGATTATTTTCCGATCGCGGTGTGAAAACGGTAGCCACGATCTATGGTGGTCGGTACCACACACTTTGCCACGCCATGAGCGTCACTCGAGAGCGAGTCAGTGCGGTCGACCCGCCGGCGTTCGCGGTGACGCTGCGAAACGCCGGACTGGCGGGGGCCGGCGGTGCCGGGTTCCCGACCTACGCCAAGTGGGACCGGCTCGAGGAGGTCGACTCGCTGCTGGTGAACCACCAGGAGAGCGAGCCCAACTACTACATGGACAAGTGGCTGGGCCGGGAGCGGGCCGACGAGCTGGCGGCGCTGTTCGACGGCCTGCTCGATCGGGCGGTCGATCGGATCGTCGTCGCCGCCAAGCGGACCGACCGCGAGGCGTGGCTGGGCGACCTCGAGGCGGCGACCGAGGCGACGGTCTACGAGCCCGACGACCTGCCGATCGACGGGACCGAAACCGGCGTCGTGCTCGCCTACACCGCCGACAAGTACGAGTTCGGCATGGAGACCGTCCTCATGCGGATCGTCGCGGGCGTCGTCATGGCGGGCGACGAACTGCCCATGGACCACGGCTGGATCGTCCAGAACACCGAAACGCTGGCGAACGTCGCTCGAGCGCTGGTCGAGGGCGAGCCGATGACCGAGAAGTTCGTCCACGTCGACGGCCGCGTCCCGACCCACCGGTTCCTCCGGGTCCCGGTCGGGACGCCCGCGACCGACCTCCTCGCGGCCGCGGGGCGAACCGACGAGCTGGCAGCCGACGAGGTCATCCTCGACGGCGGCCCGGGCTGGTGTTTCGAGATCGAGCGCCCGCCGGACGAGTTCGGCGTCCGCAAGCGGACGAACTGTTTGCTCGTCATGGCGGACACGGTCGTCGAGGAGAACCGCCTCGGGAGCGGCGGCCGGATCAACGTCCTCGCGTCGGCGGCCTGGTCGGAAGCGAGCCACGAGACGGCCCCGACGGCCCGGCTCGAGCCGGACCGTGTCGTCGTACCGTTGCTGACGAATCCCGACTTCGAGGGCGTGGTGACGCCCAGCGAGCCGATCGTTCGGACCGGCGACGAGGTCGAAAGGGGCGAGCGGATCGCCCGTCCGGGCGAAGGGATCAGCACCGCCCAGCACGCCCCGATCGACGGCACGGTCACCGGCGTCGCGGATCGGGCCGTGACGATCGAGCGCGACGAGACGGCGGCGACCAGCACGACCGGCGCGGAGCCAGCCGATCCACACCGGATCTACTGGTCCTGGTGTCGCGAGTGCGGCCGGTACCTCCCGGAGCCACAGCTCGAGGCCGTCAGCCCCACCGAGTTCGTCTGTAACCAGTGTCGCTGACGCTATCGAACGCAGGGGCGAACGACCGTCGATCGACCCCACGCCGCGGGGCCGACGACGATGGCCGCGGTATCCGACGCGGAGTCAAAAGGGCTCCGTGGAAGTACTACTATAGTAGCTCTTGAAAGTCACTGCACACCCGATCGCAGTACCGCGTTGTGATCGGTGTGTGAACCGTTTCAAGAGCTCCTATAGCGTGGGTATATGCCGCCGACAGTGATCGGTCGGATCGGTCCGAACGAGGGGGCGTCAGGAGTGGGGCGGCTCTTCGTCGGTGGCGGGCTCGAGCCGGGTGGTACACCAGTGACAGAACTCGAGGTCCTCGTCGACCTCCTTCCCGCATTCGGGACAGGTGACGCCGTCCCCGCCGGTGTCGCTGCCCGGCGGGAACCCGAGCGCACGGAAGGTCGCGTCGATCGCGGCGAAGAGGCCGATAAACGAGAGCAGGAACTGGGTCATCGCGTCGGTCTCTTCGGCCATGATGTCCGCGTAGGCGTTGACGTCGCCGACGCTCGTCATCGGCCCGGCGGCGGTGAGCTGTTCGATCGGCAGAAAGATCACACTCGCCGAGATGAAGAGGCCGGCGAAGACGGCGGCGCGAAGCCAGTCCCGGATCACGAGGTGGCCCGCACCCGGCAGGAGTATCGAGAGGCCGGCCGCGAGAAGCGCACGGAACCATGTCATTGTGTGTTGGGGTCGTAGGGGAGCCCGACCCTTAACATTCCGATTTCTCTCGTTTTCAGACGAGTCGACCGACCAGCTCCGCGAGCGTCTCGAGGTCGTACTGCCCCGGCGCGGTCGCCTCCGACGGATCCACCGGCGCATAGCCGATCTTCGACCCGTACACCGGAGCCACGGCACGCGTGTGGCTCCCGACCTCCCCCATCGCCATCGTCGCCACGGTATCTCCGTGAGCGGTCAGCTGTTCGGTCGCCGACAGCAGCGCGAGCGTGTCCGCCGTCGACTCCGCAGTTACCGCCAGTTTCGCCACGTCGGCGTACTTGCCCGCCTCGGTCAGCGTCCGGACCATCTCCGTCCGAGGCGGCGTCCCCTCGAAGTCGTGAGCCGACGCGACGATCGCGACGCCGCGCTCGCGGGCCGTCTCGAGCACCGCCTCGGCCTCGCCCTCGAGGATCGACGCGAGTTCGATGTCGATCGCGTCGACGCCCTCGAGTGCGGTCGCCTCGGCGAGCGCCTCGAGTCGGTCCTCGTCGGGTCCGGCCCACTCGCCGCCCTCCCACGCGGCGCGGTTGGTCGCGAGAATCGGCAACTCGCCGTCGTAGGCCTCGAGGGCGGCCAGCGGGTCGTCGGCCAGGTCCATCCGGAACTCGATCGCGTCGGCGTGCTCGCGGGCCGCAGGCTCGTCGGCGAGGTCAGCCGTCGACGCCGCGAGAACGAACGAATCGAATCGGAGACTCATTGCTACGCAGTGCGGGCGAGAGCGGGGAAAACGGTATCGTTTCGGCGAACGTCGCCGCGAGTTACGCCAGCCCGATAGTCTCCTCGGCCTCGAGGAGTTCGTGGTAGCGGTTCCGGATCGTGACTTCGGAGATGTCGGCGACGTCGGAGACGGCGGCCTGCGTGGTCTTTTCGTTGGTCAGCAGTGCGGCGGCATAGACCGCTGCCGCGGCGAGGCCGACCGGCGACTTACCGCTGTGGACGCCCTTCTCCTTGGCGTTCTGGAGCAGGCTCCGCGCGCGGTGTTCGGCCTCGTCGGAGAGTTCCAGTCCGGAGGCAAAGCGGGGCACGTAGCTCTCGGGGTCGGCGGGCTGGACCTCGAGGCCGAGTTCCCGAACCACGTAGCGGTAGGTGCGGGCGATCTCGTTTTTCTCGACACGGGAGACGTCGGCGATCTCGTCGAGGCTTCGGGGGACGCCAGCCTGCCGGGCGGCGGCGTAGACACACGCCGTCGAGACGCCCTCGATCGAGCGACCGGGAAGCAGGTCTTCGTCGAGTGCACGTCGGTAGATGACCGACGCCGTCTCGCGGACGTTCGTCGGGAGGCCGAGTGCAGAGGCCATGCGGTCGATTTCGCCGAGGGCCTGTTTCAGGTTGCGCTCCTTGGAGTCCCGAGTTCGGAAGCGCTCGTTCCACTTGCGCAGGCGCTGCATCTTCTCGCGCTGGCGCGAGCCAAGCGAGTTGCCGTAGGCGTCCTTGTTGCGCCAGTCGATGTTCGTCGAGAGCCCCTTGTCGTGCATCGTGTTCGTCGTGGGCGCGCCCACGCGGGACTTCTCGTTTTTCTCGGCGGCGTCGAACGCGCGCCACTCGGGACCGCGGTCGACGGAGTCCTCCTCGACGACCAGGCCACAGTCCTCACAGACCGTTTCGCCGTGTTCGTCGTCGACGACGAGATTGCCCGCACACTCCGGACAGACGAGATCCTCTTCTTCCGTTTCGGTTTCCGTTTCGTTCGTTTCGGGTTCGCTACGTCGTACTCTCGTGTTCGATGGTGCGTTAGTCATATCGCGAATGCTCCCGGCCGAACCGATCGTAAAAGCCCGGGCGGAGTCGTTACCTCCCACGTTCAGACACTCGAGGGTTAAGGGTTTCGAAATCTCGACCACAGATCCCGCGAAAACGGATAATTCGGGCGAAAGAGCATGATAGATAGAAAGGTTAAAGCTACGAACGTGAGCGGAAACACAGCTCCCAAATCACCTCCGTTCGAACGGCCGATATGGAGATCGCAGTCGGGAGCACGAACCCGGTCAAGATCGACGCGGTCGAACGCACCATCGAGCGAGACGAGGCGACCGTCCGCGCGGTCGCCGTCGACTCCGGCGTGAGCGAACAGCCCCGATCAATCGCGGAGACGATCACGGGCGCGGAGAATCGCGCCGGACGGGCGCTCGAGGCGACCGGGGCCGACTACGGCGTCGGCCTCGAGGGCGGGGTCGCGCGACTCGAAGGGGCCCCGGGGGTCTCGCTGATCATGTGGGGCGCGGTCACCGACGGCGATCGGTTGGAACGCGGTGCCGGCCCGACGATCCGGCTTCCGGACGACGTCGCGGCGCGACTCGAGGACGGCCGGGAGCTGGGGCCGGTGATGGACGAGTTGCTCGGCACCGAGGGGCTCGCCGAAGGGGCGGGAGCGGTCGGCGTCTTCACGGATCGACTCACCGATCGGACGGCGGCGCTCGGACAGGCGGTTGCATGTTCGTTTGGCCCGTTCCTAACGGAGTATTACGACGCCGACTCCTGACCGACTCACCGTTTTCACGGCTTTGTGGCCGGCCGACTCCGGCGATCGGAAACCGACACGTACAGATGACAGTCGTCGATATGAATATATTAACCGCACGTACCAACGAAAGCTTTCGGCGACGGTATACACCGATTACCGGCGACAGAAATCGCAAGACGGCAGCGGGTTAACTGCACGTACCAAACCCCCTAAGGGCGTTCCTGCCATCCGATCGTGTATGAGCACTGCAATGGCCCCCGACCTCACGAGCAAACAGCAGCGGATTCTGGAGTACCTTCGGAACAACGCGGCGACGAAGACCTACTTCAAATCCCGTCTGATCGGCCAGGAACTCGGCATGACGGCCAAGGAGGTCGGCTCGAACATTACAGCGCTCCAGGAAGGCGACTACGACGTCGACATCGAGAAGTGGGGGTACTCCTCGAGTACCACCTGGAAGGTCGACATCTGATACGGGCCGCTGTCAGTCAGGTCCGGCGCGACCGCGACCTGCGGTCGTTCCGGGAAACAACGACAGCAGACCGTATGAGACGACGCAGGGGCTTATTTCACTGCCGGTTATCGATCGTTGCACGAGCCCCGCGGCTGCCGAACCCTCTTTTCGCTTGCACCCCTAGCAGGGACGAATGACGACGGTACTGTTCGACATGGACGGGATCGTTCTCGAGGGGCCGCGCACCGACCCGCAGGTGTACGCCGACGCCGCCGACGCGGCACTTTCCGACCTCGAGGTCGATCCGTCGCCGACACGACGGCGGGACTTCAGGCGACACGACGCCGACCGAATCAGAGCGCACTGCGAGGCGTTGGGGGTCGACGCCGATCGCTTCTGGAAGCTGAAAGAGCGCTACGCCTCGCAGGGCACCCACGACCGGCTCCGTGCGGGCGAGCGGGAGATCTACGACGACGTCGCGACGATCCGCGACCTCGCCGACCGGACGACGGTGGGGCTCGTGACCAACAACCGCCACGAAACCGCCGAATTCGTCGCCGACTACGTCGGGATCGACTTCGACGTCGTCCGGGGGCGAGATCCCACCTTCGAGGGCTACGACCGACGCAAACCCGAGCCCGACTACATCGAGGACGCGCTGGCCGACCTCGGCGTCGCCGAGGGCGTCTACGTCGGCGACTCCCGAAAAGACGTCACCGCGGGACGGGCGGCCGGCCTCGAGACGGTCTACGTGCGACGCGATCACAACCGCGATCGCGAACGACCGCCGAACGCGACCGTCGAACTCGAGGGACTGGCGGCGCTCCCGGCGGCGCTCGAATCGCTGTAACGGCAGTTGGGGGTGCGGGTTCCGTATTCGGAATTGCGTGTGAGAATCACGGCCAGTACAACCGACTGCCGTCTCACGTCGCAGCCCATCTTATCGGATCCCGCTGGGAATGAATACAGGGTGCGAGTTCAGTCGAACGCGTGATCACCACTTACTGACGGGTTCTACGACTGTTCATTAGAAATCATAAAAATAACAAGTTCGTGTCGGTCGTAGTTCATTTATGGGTCAGAGAGACGACTCGGAGCTGACACCGGAAGACCTTGCTCACAAGCACCTCCCCGAGCAAACGATGTACAAGGTACAGACGCCGGAGGCCCACGGCGCGGATTCCGAGGGCGTACGGCACTCGCCACTGATCATCAGGACGAACGAGTTCCGACTGCTCTACTTCGAGCTCGAGCCGTCCGGACGGATCGACTGGCACACGCACGTTCCCGGACTCGACGAAGTAAACCTCTGTCTCGAGGGGCGAGCCAGATACACACTCGAACGAGAGGATGGGAGCCATCAAACCATCGAGATCGGCCCGATGGAGTTCGTCTACGTCCCCGGAGGCGCCCGACACAAAATCGAAGCGATTGGCGAGCAGCCCCACCGGTCGCTGTCGGCCGCCAAATTCGGTACTACCGCCAGGCTAGAGGACCTCGAAGACGTGCCAGAAACCGAGGAGACAGACGCCGACGGTCCCGAGTGGCAGGACGCGCTCTTCGTCGACCGCAAACGTGACGAAGTGGTCGCCAAAGACGACACCCTCGTCTCGAAATAGCTGCCGACAGTACTCGGTTGGTAACCGATCGCCTCGACCGGACGTCCCGTCTTGGATTCGTATCGATTTCCGCTACTAACGCGCTGTCTGCAACACGCCTCATGAACAACAGCGCCGCCCGAGTCGGTTTCAGGGATAGTTCCGAATGACAAATCCTCGTGACTCGCGACTGGGAAAACCGTATTACTCGGCGGCGTCGCCCTGATACGACAGATAGCCGTCGGCGTTCCGGGCCAGCGTCCGCGCCCGGTCGCCGAAGGAGTCGGCGTGGCGAACGACCAGCACCAGCACCGTCTCGGGGCGTTCGACCGCGTAGCCGTCCGTCCGCGAGAGTAGGCCCGCCTCCTCGAGTTCGCCGGCGTACTTGCTGACCGTGGGCGCAGAGACCTCGAGCGCGTCCGCGAGGTCGGCGGCCGTCGCCGACGGGGTCAAGAGGAGTTCGATCAGCATACCACGCGGCGTCTCCCGGCGGAGGTAGCCCAGCGCCCGCTTCTCGAACTCGTCGAACCGGCCGGCGGTGACGTAGCGCTTGTAGTCGCCGTCACGGTAGCGTTCGATCGCGCCGGCGTCCTCGAGCCGGCGGAGGTGGTGTTGGGTCTCGCCGGTCCCCAGCTGGAGGTCGTCGCGGATCTTCGAGAAGTGGGCACCGGGCGTCGTCGAGAGATAGCCCGCGATCGCGTCGCGCGCGTCGCTTTCGCCGGTCTCGGCCGCCGCTGTACCGGCGCGACCGACGAGCGGGGAGGCGGCACCGAGGGCGGCGAATCGGCGCAGGGTCGCTCGTTTCTCGTCGTCGACCCCGTCGGGCTTCGTCATGTCTATCTACGGTCCCCAACGGCTCGGCCCGTAAAACAGGTTTCGCTCTCCTGTGTTCCGATAGCAATCGGTTACCGAACGGCTGCGTCGGCGAAAAAGCGGGCGACGCGGGCCGATCAGTCGCTGGCGGAGGGGTCGTCGCCGGCGTCGTCGCTCGGCACGCCGGTCCCGCCGTCGGTCTGGCCCTGGAAGTCCTGATCCATCTGTTCGATGACTTCGTCGGGATCCGAGATATCCGCCGTGTCCTGCCCTTCCTTGATCGCCTGGGCCTCCTGTTCCATCGCCTCGACGTCCATCTCGGCCTCCTGGTCGATTTCGCCGATGATCTCGGCGATATCGTCCAGCCCGATCAGTTCGCGCGTCTCGTCGTCGAACTCGCGGCTCTCGAGTTCCTGGCCGTCCGCCTCGACGTCGCTGCCCGAGAGGTGCTTGCCGTAGCGCCCGACCAGCGAGGTGAGTTCCTGGGGCATGACGAACGTCGTCGACTCGCCCTGCCCGATCTCGCCGAGCGTCTCCATTCCTTTGTCGATGATGGCGCGCTCGCCCATCGATTCGGCCGAGCGGGCTCGCAGCACGGTCGAAATGGAGTCACCCTGTGCCTCGAGGATCTGGCTCTGCTTTTCACCCTGGGCGCGGATGATCTCGCTCTGTTTGTCACCTTCGGCCTTCTCGACGGCACTGCGGCGTTCACCCTGTGCCTCGAGGATCATGGCGCGGCGTTTCCGCTCGGCGGAGGTCTGTTGCTCCATCGCGCGCTGGACGTCCTTCGAGGGGTTGACCTCGCGGACCTCGACCGACTCGACGCGAATGCCCCACTCGTCGGTGGGTTCGTCGAGTTCCTCGCGGATGCGGGCGTTGATCTCCTGGCGCTTGTTCAGCGTGTCGTCGAGTTCCATGTCGCCCAGCACGGCACGCAGGGTCGTCTGGGCGAGGTTCGAGACGGCTCGTTTGTAGTCGTCGACCTGCAGGAACGCTTTCTTGGCGTCCATCACCTTAATGTAGACGACGGCGTCGGCGGTCACGGGCGAGTTGTCTCGCGTGATCGCTTCCTGCCGGGGCACGTCCAGCGTCTGGGTTCGCATGTCGAACGCGTACGTGTTCGAGACGAACGGCGGGACGAAGTTGATCCCCGGCTCGAGCAGTTTCCGGTACTCACCGAAGACGGTTAGCGCGCGTTTCTCGTACGCGTCGACGATCTCGACCGCGCTCAGCAGCGCGGCGATCACGAGGACGAGCAGGAGGGCACCGACGAGTAGCAGGGCACCACCGAGGGCCTGCATCGGCATGAGTTGGACCACCATATCTTCGCTTTACGGCGGTGGGGAGAAAAGCGTTCCCTTGTTTCGTCGACACTTCCGGCCTCGAGCGCGGGTCACCGCTCGGTCTCGGTCTCCGTTTCGGGGTCGGCGTCAGTGGGGTCGGTCGCGGCGTCGCCGTCGGCCGAGTTGCCGTCGGTCTCCGTGTCGGCCGTCGGGCCGGCATCGGCCTCGGCGGCCGCCTCGGTCTCGGCCTGGTCGCGTGCGAGCGCGCGATCGATCTCATCCTCGCCGATCGCGTCGAGGGACTCGACGGTCAGGACGTTCCCGCCGCCGGGATCGATGACGATGACCTCCGACCCCTCCTCGATCTGCCCGTCGGTGGTCCGAGCGCTGTAGTAGGGTGCGAAGCCGCCCGCCTCGAGTTTGACCTCGCCGCTGCGGGTCGTGACCGTCTCGGTGACGTAGCCCGTCGTGCCGGCCAGCGAGTCCGAGTCCGTCGTCCTGCCGGTGCCTTTCCCGCCGTAGAAGTCGAACTCGCGGTAGACGTAGGCGGCCGCGGCACCGATGAGCAGCGTCAACACGGCCAGCACGAAGACGTTCGCGAAGGGCGCGAACAACACCCCGAGTAGCCCCGCACCGACGAGCGCGATGCCGATGACGATGAGGTGTGCGCCGGGCGAGACCGCCTCGAGGACCATCAACACGAGTCCCGCGACTAGGAGCAAAAACGGCACGTTCCCTGCGAGGGATTCCACCATGTGCGGGGCTAAGGTCTCGCCCCGATTAAATGTTTACCGCAGTCTTCGAGTGATTTTATCGCTCGATCCCCTGACTCTCACGCTATCGGTAGCCCGTCAGCCGAGCGGGATCATCACGAGGCGAACGAGGACCAGCACCATCGAGATCGCGCCCAGGAGGACGAACAGCGCGCTCTCTACGTCCGGATCGCCGGGTTCGATAGGCGTCGAATTCGACTCCGGAGTGTACTCGTCGGCCGCGTCGGCCCCGTCCTCGTCGGCCGCGTCGCTCGAGTCCGAGAGGTCGAGCGGGATGCGGTCGTCATCGTCGGTGCGCTCGTCCCGAACGGAATCGCCGCTCCGGTCGGCGACGCCCCAGCCTCCGCCCGAGTCGGGCCGGTTCGCGTCGGCCCCGACGTTGGCGTCGGACTCCGTGACCGACCGCTCGGTCCGGTCGTCGGTGTCGTCTCGCGTCCCGGACGATTCGTCTGCCATGGCTGATCGTAACGGATCCGCCGTCAAAAACCCGCGGTCCGAGCGCGAGGGCAGACGGTCGGGTGGCCGTCGTCTCCGGTCGGACCGGGAGATCGGCACATCAGTCCGTCTCAGGGGCGCTGGGGACGGTCCCCGATGTCGCCGCCGTAGACGACGCCGCGCTCGGCGTCGACGGTGACCGTCTCGCCACCCGACAGCGCCCCGACGTCCGCGTCGCTGATCATCGGTACGCCCAGTTCGCGCGCGATCATCGCCGGGTAGCCGGTCATCCCGCGCTGGGCGTTGACGATCCCGCCGATCCGATCCGTCTCGCTCGAGAACTCCGCGTCGAAATCGGCCGGCAGCGAGAGGATCGCGCCCTCGGGGACCTCCGAGAGATCGCCGTCAGTAACGTCGACGACCGGCCCGGTCACCCGGCCCTCGACGACCACCTGGCCGGTCGTCAGCGCGTCGGCCGCGACGTGGACCTTCAGCATGTTCGTCGTGTTCGCCCCCTCGAGTTCGGTCATCATGCCACAGAGGACGACGACGGTGTCCCCGCTCTCGGCGACGCCGGCGTTTAGGGCCGCCTGAACGGCCTTCTCGACGACCGCGCCGGCCCCCTGTCCCGAGACGTTGGCGTACAGCGGCGTCACGCCCCAGGTCAACGCGAGCTGGCGGCGCACCGCCTGACTCGGCGTCGAGGCGACGACGGGCACGCCGGGGCGGTACTTCGCCGTCTTCAGGGCGGTGTAACCGGACTCGGTCGCGGCGACGACCGCGTCCGCGTCGATGTCCCGGGCCAGAAAGCGGGCCGAGCGAGCGAGCGCGTCCGTCCGCGCCTCGCCGGCGGCCGGGACCCGTTGCTCGAGCAGTTCGGCGTGTTCCGCGGAGCCCTCGACTTCGCGGACGATGCTGTCCATCGCGTCGACGACGGCGACGGGGTGATCGCCGATCGCGGTCTCGGCCGACAGCATGACCGCGTCGGTGCCGTCGAGGACGGCGTTGGCGACGTCGGAGGCCTCCGCGCGGGTGGGCCGACGCGCCGTCACCATCGAGTCGAGCATCTCCGTCGCCGTGATGACCGGCCGGCCCGCCTCGCGGCACGTCCGGATGATCCGTTTCTGGATCATCGGGACGTCCTCCATCGGACACTCGACGCCGAGGTCGCCGCGGGCGACCATCACGCCGTAGGCGGCGTCGATGATCTCGTCCAGATTGTCGACCGCGCCCGCTCGCTCGATCTTCGCGATGACCGGAATATCGGCCCCCGCCGCCTCGAGTACCTCGTCGACCTCGTAAACGTCGTCGGCGTCCCGGACGAAACTCGCGGCGACGAAGTCGACCTCCTTTTCGGCGGCCAGCTCGAGGTCCCGCCGGTCGGAGTCGGTGACGACGTCGAGATCGAGTTCGACGCCGGGGACGTTGACCCCCTTGCGGCCGCCGAGATCGCCGCCGGTGTCGACGCGGGCTCGGATTCCCTCGCCCTCGTTTTCGAGAACGGTCGTCTCGATCAGCCCGTCGTCGAGCAGGATCCGGTCGCCGGGTGTAACGGCGTCGATCGACAGCGAGAGCCCGACGGTCTCCGGGGTCGCCGTCTCGCCCTCGACGAAGCGGATCTCCGAGCCCGTCTCGAGGGTCACCGTCTCGCCCTCGGGGAGGGGCGCGGTCCGGATCTCGGGCCCCTGCATGTCGAGCATGACCGCGACGGGCTCGGTGCGCTCCTCGTCGACCGCGCGGACCCGGTCGATCAACGCGGCGCGGTCCTCGCGACTCCCGTGGCTCGCGTTCAGCCGTGCGACCGACATCCCCGCCTCGGCCAACGCCCGGATCGTGTCCCGGTCGTTCGACGCCGGTCCCAGCGTACAGACGATCTTCGCGTTTCTCATGTCAGGGGCTAGCGCCAGGTAACCTAAAAGCCGGTCGCTTACTCGCTCTCGAGTACCCGTTTCGTCGAGGCGCCGTCGCCCGCCACGCCACCCCCTCGAGTTGCGGGCCCGGATCGGGCCGTTACCAGAGGCCGGCGAGGTTGCCAAGCGCCATGAGCGCAAACAGCGAGAGGGCGATCACGACGAGCGCCCGAACTTCCGCCGATCCGCAAGCGGTGGGAAGCCCCGCGAGCCAGTTCGACCGCGCGTCTCGACCGACAGTCCCTCGAACGCGCCCGTCACTCTGTGACATATGCGAACGTATTGCATCTACCCACATAGCTGTATTTGAGGCGGGTTGACAGATACTACCGAGACGGGGGCGTCGAACGGTCACCGCGCGACCGCTCGGATCGGCCCCGCTCGAGCGAGCCGTCTACTTGATCTTCTCGCCGACCGCGGCGTCGCCGTGGGTCGTCAGCAGGTCGGCTTCCTCGCCCGCGGCGAGGATCATTCCGTTGGACTCGACGCCGAACAGTTCGGCTTTCTCCATGTTCGCCAGCAGGACGCATTTCTCGCCCGGCAGCTCGTCGAGATCGTGCAGTTGCTTGATCCCCGCGACGACCTGTCGCGTCTCGAAGCCGATGTCGACCTCGAGGCGCGCGAGGTCGTCCGCGCCCTCGATTCCCTCGGCGGATTCGATCCGGCCGACCCGGACGTCCAGTTCCTGAAAGTCCTCGAACCCGATCCGCTCGTCGGCCAGCGGCTCGAGGTCCGCGGTGTCACTCATACCGTCGGCTTCCTCGTCGGTGCTTTCGTCGCTTTCGGTTTCCGCGTCGTCGTCCGCCTCGTCAGCGGCGGCCGCGACGCGTTCCTCGAGCTTTTCGGTCAGTTCGTCGACGCGGTCGTCCTCGATCTTCTCGAAGAGTTCGCCGGGTTCGTCGAAGCTCCGGGGCGGGGCCGCGAGCGCGTCCTCGAGACGGGCGTCGGCGATATCGCCGTCCTCGCCGATCTGTGCCCAGAGGGCCTGGGCCTTGTCGGGAGTGATCGGCTCGAGCAGGACGGCGACGGCCTTGGCGATCTGGACGCAGTCGCGGATGACCTGCGTCGCCTCCTCGCTCTCGGCGTCGAGCTTCCAGGGCTCGTTGCGCTGGATGTACTCGTTGCCGAACTGCGCGAGTTCGGTCGCCGCTCCGCCGACCCCGCGCATGGAGTAGTCGTTGACGTTTGCGCGCACGTCGCCGATCGCGTCCTGGATACGCTCGCGGACTTCCTCGGAGACGTCCGCGTCCGGCGTCCCCTCGTAGTTGCGGTAGGCAAAGAGCAGCGAGCGGTACCAGAAGTTGCCGATGGTGCCGACGAGTTCGCCGTTGACCGTCTCCTGGAAGGCATCCCAGGAGAAGTCCACGTCCTGCTGGAGCCCGCCGGTCGTCGTCAGATAGTACCGCAGCAGATCGGGGTGGAACCCTTCCTCGAGGTACTCCTTGGCCCAGATCGCCCGGTTGCGACTCGTCGAGAGGCCCTTGCCGTTGATCGTGATGAAGCCGGTCGCGGCGATCCCGCGGGGCTTGTTGTAACCCGCGCCCTCGAGCATGGCCGGCCAGAAGATCGCGTGGTGCTGGATGATGTCCCGGCCGATGACGTGCATGATCTCTCCGTCGCCCTTCCAAACCTGCTCCCAGTCGAACGCGTCTTTGCCGACGCGCTCGGAGTACTGCTTCGAACTCGAGATGTACTCGATCGGCGCGTCGACCCAGACGTAGAGGACGAGGTCGTCGCCGTCGTCGGCGGCTTCGCCGCCTCCGCTTCGTTGCTCCTCCGGAGCAACGCTATCCTCGCCGGGGTAGTCGATCCCCCAGTCCATATCCCGCGTGATACACCAGTCCTGCAGGCCGTCTTCGATCCACTGCCGGGGCTGGTTGCGCGCGTTCGAGGTTCCCTCGAGGCCGTCCAAGAAGTCGGTGAGGAAGTCCGCGAATTCGGAGACCTCGAAGAACTTGTGGGTGCGCTCGCGGTACTCCGCGGGGTTGCCCGTGATCGTACTGGTCGGGTCTTCGACCTCGCCGGGCTCTAAGTGGCGCTGACAGCCCTCGTCGCACTCGTCGCCGCGGGCCTTCGCGCCGCAGTAGGGGCAGGTCCCCTCGACGTAACGGTCGGGAAGGTACTGGTCGGCCTCGGGATCGTAGGCGACCTGAATTTCTTTTTCGTAGATGTAGCCCTCGTCGTCCAGCGTCCGGACGATCTCCTGGGTCGTCTCGACGTTGGTCTCGTCGTGGGTGTGCCCGTAGTTGTCGAAGTCGACGTTGAACTGCGGGAACGTCTCCTTGTACTGCTCGTGCCAGTCCAGGGCGAAGTCCTCGGGGTCGACGCCCTGTTGCTCGGCGTTGACCGCGACCGGCGTGCCGTGCATGTCCGACCCGCAGACGTAGGCCGTCTCCTGTCCCAGCGTCTCGAGCGCGCGTGAGAAAGCGTCTGCCCCGATATACCCCCGCAGGTGACCGATGTGGAGGTCCCCGTTCGCGTAGGGGAGCCCACAGGTCACGACGGCGGGTTCGTCCGTCGGAAAGTCCTCGTGGCTCATGGTCGTCACGTCGCGCTCGCGGGCGTAAAACCCGCCGGTTTCGATCGGCGTGGCCGACCGCAGGACGCGCCGGCGATCAGTCGCCGGCGTTTCGAGCCGCCTCGAACCAGTCGGGCCGTTGGACGTCGACCGCGCCGAGTTCGTGGACGACAAACGACTGTTCGAACGTGGTCGTCACCCCGTCCTCCTCGACGGTCAGAGATCGGCTCGCGTCGTGAACGACGCTGTCGGCGTCGACGAAGACGGTCCCGGTTGCTTCGGTCACTGTCCCGGAGACGGCCGACTCGTCCGCCGACTCGAGGTCGAACCGGAGTACTCGCCGGTCGTTCCGACGGGCCGTCTCGCCGGGTGTGTACGTCCCCGTTTCGACGATTCCCCCGAGGCTCTCGCTCCCACCGAGTAGTTCCGGTGGATGCGTCTCGGCGAACGCCCGCCGTGCCTCGCTCGATTCGACGGTCGTTTCGCCGTCCGACGTCCACCGACTGTACACCGTGTCGCCCTCGACATAACGACGGTTCGTCTCGGACTGCGCATCGAACACGAAGAGCCGTCGCTCGTCCTCGAGGCTGCTCCGTCGCCGCTGGGTCACGGCCAGCGATTCCTCGCCATCGACGGCGTTGACGAGTTCCTGCTCGAGGTCATAATCGTTCGCGGACAACGCTTCCTGCGTCGCGTCGACGAGCGCCGTCGGGTCGTCGATTCCGTCCTCGCTGGTTCCCGTCGGGGGCTCGAGCGACGACGACGCCCCGTCGTTCGTGTCGGGATCCCCGGCATCCGTCGTGTCCTGACAGCCAGCCAGTCCGGCCGCGAACGCTACGCTGGTTGCGGTCAGGAACCGCCGCCTGGTCCTCCCCGTCCGATCCTCCGAACATCGACGTCGGCGTGTCTGCTCTCCCATCCGTGGCTGGTCAGTTGAACGCCACTCCAAAGAGAATTACTGCAGCGACGAACGGACGGGAAAGGTCGCGAAAGCGACGACGGACAGTCAGTCGTCGCTCGTGATCGGGACGCTCGCACGCACCTCGAGCCGGTCGAGATCGCCGATGAAGGAGGCCAGCATCTCGCGGGTGACGTGGGGCATACAGACCACGCGCAGTTCGTCGGTCGCGGTTCTCGAGATCCGCCAGCCCTTGGCCCGCAACGCGTCGAAGGTCGAGCGGGGGACGTCGGCCGCCACCAGCGGCAGCGTCGGGTCGGCGACCTCGTAGCCGCGTTTCTCGAGGGCGTCGGCGAGCCACTCGGCGTTGTTCTGCGAGCGGACGTACTGCCGGCGGTACCCGGTCGGCCACAGCTCCTCCATCGCGGCGACGGCGCTGGCGACGCCCGCACCCGAGCGGGTGCCGGTCAGGGTCGCCTGTGAGGTCGACTCGAGGTAGGGCGTGTCGACGGCGAGTTCGTCGAGCAGGGCCGAATCGCGAACGAGCAGGCCGCCCGCGGGAACGGCGGCTTGGCCCATCTTGTGGGGGTCGATCGCCATCGTGTCGACCGCGGCGTGGGCGAAGTTCCACTCGTAGTCGGTAAAGGGAAGCACGAAGCCGCCCCAGGCGGCGTCGACATGCAGCGTCGCGTCGACTGCGTGTGCGATCTCGCCCAACTCGGGAATGGGATCGACGCGGCCGTACTCGGTCGTCCCCGCGACGCCGACCACCGCGGCGGTGTCGTCGTCGACGGCGGCCCGAACGGCCTCGAGGTCGGCCCGGTAGTCGTCGTCGGTCGGCACGATCCGGAGTTCGATTCCGAGCAGGTCCGCGGCCTTCTGGAAACTGAAGTGGCCCGACTCGGGCATGACGACGTTCGGCGTCCGGCTGTCGGCCCGCTCGCGGGCGATCCGGACCGCCTGGATGTTCGCTTCCGTGCCGCCGCTCGTGATGTAGCCCGCCGGCTCCTCGAGTCCGGCGATCTCGCTCAGCAGGGCGACCGCGTCGTCCTCGAGTTCCGAGACGCCGGGATAGGTGCCCGGATCGCCGGGATTGGTCGCGAGAAACCGCTCGGCCGCGTCGCGTGCCGCCGGGTGGGGTTCCGTACACATCGAGGAGAGAACCCGGTCGAACGCCTGCGGCTCGATTTGCATATCACGTATGTAATCGGTCGTGGGTTTATTTGTTGCGTTTGGCGACGTTTCACGAGGGAGTCGTCTCGCCCTCTTGGGTTCCGCGGTCGGTTCGACCGGTCGGACCGCCGGTAGCCCGAAAGCGTGCCTTCAAGTCCGGGGCCGCGCTACGGCCACGCATGAACCCAGGCGACCGCGTCCGCGTCGATCGCGCGGACCGTACGTACGAAGGCGTGTTGCTCCCCTCGAGTACGGACGAGCAACTCGTGGTGAAACTCGAGGGCGGCTACAACGTCGGCGTCGACCGGGACGAGGCCGACGTGTCGGTCCTCGCGGAGGACGTCTACGAGATCGACGGTACCGACGCCGCGGGCGACGATGGGGCCTCGGAGATCGAGTTCGACGACGACCTGCCGACGATCTCGCTGATCTCGACTGGCGGGACGATCGCCTCGACGGTCGACTACCGCACCGGTGCCGTCACGGCGCAGTTCGACGCCGAGGACGTCCTGCGGGCGGTGCCGGATCTGGCCGGCCGGGCGAACTACCGCGGGCGCGTCGTCGCCAACATCCTGTCGGAGAATATGGAGCCCCCGCTCTGGCAGGACCTCGCGGAGGCGGTCGCCGAGGAGATCGAGGCCGGTGCCGACGGCGTCGTCGTCATGCACGGCACCGACACGATGCAGTACTCCGCGTCGGCGCTTTCGTTCATGCTCGAGACGCCGGTGCCGATCGTCTTCACCGGCTCCCAGCGCTCGGCCGACCGCCCCTCCTCGGATAACGTGATGAACGCCGTCTCGGCGGTCGAGGCCGCCAAAAGCGACTGCGCTGAGGTCATGGTCTGTATGCACGCCACCGAATCGGACGACCGCTGTGCCCTTCACCGCGGGACCCGCGTGCGGAAGAACCACACCTCGCGGCGGGACGCCTTCGAGACCGTCGGCGCGGCGCCGCTGGGCGAGGTCGACTACGAGACCGAGACCGTCGAGTTCCGGCGGGCGTATCAGGAGCGCGGCGAAACCGACCTCGAGATCGCCCCCGACCTCGAGGGCGACGTGGAACTGCTCAAGTTCACGCCCGGGATGGACCCCGCGTTCCTCGACGTCGTCGAGGGATCGGACGGGCTGATCGTCGAGGGCACCGGGCTCGGGCACGTCCACACCGATCTGATCCCCCGCATCGAGGAACTCATCGAAGACGGGACGACCGTGGTCATGACGAGTCAATGTCTCGAGGGGCGGGTCTGTGACCGGGTCTACGACACGGGTCGGGACCTGCTCGAGGCCGGCGTCCTCGAGGCCGGCGACACGCTGCCCGGGACGGCGAAGGTCAAGCTGATGTGGGCGCTCGCAAACAGCGACGACGTCGCGGAAGCGATGGGCACGTCGCTGGCCGGCGAGATCCAGGAGCGGTCGGTCCCCTGGGAGTGATCACGTCCGCTGGACGCGGCTGAACGGAGACGGAGTCGAGAATTTGTTTTGCGACGCGCACTCGAAATCGGACGGCCGACAGCGTGTGCCACTGCAGTCGATCCCGCCTCGAGCCCGCGAAGTTCTTTCACGGGCGATCACATGAGATGCCAATACTCGACAGCTATGGCATCAGAGTTGGATTCCGAGTCCGCCATCGAGATTCGACGCGCTACTCACGACGACTACGACGCCGTCGCCGACTTCACGGGCGAGATCTGGCCCGACCGCGGCGGCGACTACATCCCGCGAATCTACCACGACTGGCTCGAGGACGAGCCGGGCCAGGGCAAGAAAACCTTCCTCGCCGAAGTCGACGGCGAGGCCGCGGGGATCGTCCAGGCCGTCATGCTCTCCGAGGACGAGGCCTGGTTCCAGGGGATGCGCGTCGCGGCCGACTACCGCCGGCGGGGCGTGAGCCACCGGCTGAACGAGGCGACTTTCGAGTGGGCCCGCCGGCAGGGCGCGACCGTCGGCCGCGTGATGATCTTCTCGTGGAACGCGGCCTCGCTGGGCGCGGCGCGAGCCAGCGGCTTCGAGCCGGTCACCGAGTTTCGCTTCGCCCACCCCGAGCCGGATCCGGACGCCGCGGGTCCCTATGCGGTCTCGAGCGACCCCGCCGACGCGTGGCGCTACTGGACCCACAGCGACACACGCGCGCATCTGGACGGCCTCGGCCTCGCACCCGAGGAGTCGTGGGCGGTGCGGGAACTCACGCGTGACGACTTCGAGCGGCTGGCCGACGAGACGGCCGTCTTCGCCGTCGAGGGCGAGGACGGTCTCGCCGGAACGGCCTACCGCTCGCGGACCGACGACCGGCCGGTCGACGGCGACGCGACGGACGGCTCGAGCGACGATCCCGAAACCGAGCGGTGGGTCGAGTACGGCGTCGCCGCGTGGGACGGGGTCGAGGCCGCCCGCTCGCTGTTCGCCGCGATCGCTCGCGACGCGGCCGACTGCGGCGCGGAACAGACGCGGGTCTTGATTCCCGAAACAGCCCGGTTCGTCACCGACGCGCCATACGCGGGAGTCGAGATCGCCGAGGAACCGGACTTCGTGCTGGGGATCGACCTGACGGCGACTCGCTGACGGCTATCCGCCGCTGACTGGCGGGAACAGCGCCAACTCGTCGCCTTCCTCGAGGACCGTCGCCAGCCCCTCCTCCTCGACCAGGACGTTCGTGCCGTTGCGAAGCACGTTGATCTGGGAGCGCAGGTCGCCGTCCTCGAGGACGCGGCCCTCGAGGGCGTCGCCGACGGTGTCGCCGGCCCCGGCGTCGACAGTAACGTGCTTGTCGCCGGCGCGTTCGGCCAGATCCGCGAACAGTTTCCACTCCGTGGGCATACGTGGCGATATCGGTGCCGGCGGCAAGTAGCTACCGCTCTCGGGGCCGTTCCGGCGTCCGATCGGGCGCCGAATCGGCGTCCTCGCTCCGGGCGTCGTCGGCCGCCGCCTCCGACGCGGACTCGTCGGTCGAGACCAGCGTCCGTTCGGTCACCCGGCGGAGCGCGTCCGGCCGGCCGAGGACGTACGCGACGTCGCCGGCCGCGAGCCGCACGTCGCCGGCCGGCA
>JHUT02000012.1:0-86040 GCA_000690595.2 Natrinema mahii
CGAAAACGGTCGGCGAGCGCGAGCGCATCGCCGCCGCCCAGCGGGCGGCCGCGGCCGGGATCCGGCGCGCGGCGTCGCTGCTGGCCGAGTCGACGGTCGTCGACGGCCATCTCGTCGCGGGCGAGGACGGCGGCGAGTCCGAGCCGCTGACGGCCACCCGCCTGCGAACCGCTATCGACGAGGCGATCGTCGGCGCGGGTGGGTTGCCGGCCGGCAACACCGCGGTCGATCCCGACTCGAGTCGCGATCCCGACGACCCGCTCCGGCCCGGCGAGCCGATCGTTCTCGCGACCGCGCCCCGCGATCGGACGGGCTACTACGGCGGCCTCGTTCGGACGCTGGTCGTCGACGGCGACGGTGGCCGGGAGCGGCGGGNCGGCGGGTCCACGTCGCCGTCACGCAGTCGTTTCGCTCGGCGCGGTCGATGCTGACCGCCGGCCCGGAGTCGGTGACCGCCGTCGCGGCCGACCTCGAGGCGGAAGTACGGTCGTTCGGGTTCGACACGGAGCAGACGGTCGCGACCGTGGTCGCCGGCGCGGGGCTCGAGCCCCGCGAACGTCCCCTCGCGGGCGGCGACGAGGTCGGTCCCGGCTCCGTGGTCCGACTCGACGTGGCCGGGCAGGTCGGTCCGGACAGTCGGATCCGGATCGCCGACGTGCTGGTCGTCTCCGACGAGGGCGAGCGGCCCGAGTGGCTCGCCGCCCCGTCACAGTCGCTGTCGCCCGCGTCGCTGCTCGACTGACCGACCGAGGCCCCGATCGCGGTCCTACGGCTCGTCGTCGGTCTCGGAGTCGGGCTCTTTCGCGACCGTTCCAACGACCCGTTCGGCCAGCAGTTCGGGCACGTCGGTCGGCGTCGTCAGCCAGTGTTGGACGACCACGAGGCCGACGGCGAGCCCGATCAGCGCGACGCCGAACGCGGTTTGGCCGCGGAGCAACAGCAGGTCGAGCCCGGCGAGCGCTGCGGGCAGGGCGAGAACGAGCGTGCCCGCGAACTTGATCGTCTCGATGATACCGGCCATCGATACACGGTAGCGCGGCGACCGCTAAAAACGCGGCGACGAGACGACGCGGTCGTCGATCGCTGCGGTCGCCTCCCTTCGGGCGGTTTCGTTTGCCGCGAACGTCACAGATCATTTACTAAAAGGTTGAAACCAGTCGGGAATCGACATGTCAGTATCGGCTCCGAGACCGACCGCCACTCATGGATCAGGACCCGCGACAGCGATACGAAGCGATCTGCGAAGCCTCGCCCGACGCGATCATCGTCGTCGACCGCGACGGGCGGATCACCTACGCGAACGCTCGCGTCACCGATCTGTTCGGCTACGATCCGGCCGAACTCGTCGGCGAGCCGATCGAGATCCTCGTCCCCGAAGCCGCTCGAGACGATCACGTCGCCGATCGCGACGCCTACATCGCCGACCCAGAGACCCGCCAGATGGGTGCCGGGCTGGATCTCTCGGGGCGGCGAAAGGACGGCTCGGAGATCCCGCTCGATATCAGTCTAAGCCCGATCGGGAGCGGCGGCCGACGCGAGGTCATGGCCGCCGTTCGGGACGTTCGCGACCGGGAAGCGCTCCGCGCGAAGTACCAGACGATCCTCGAGGCGGTTCCCGACCCGGTCGTCGTCGCGGACGCGGCGACGGGCGAGATAATCGAGGTGAACCGACGGGCCGGTGACCTGCTCGGGTACGAACCGTGCGACCTCGTGGGGCGGCCACAGACCGACCTTCACCCCTCCGGGGAGGCCGACCGCTATCGGGCGCTCTTCGAGGAGTACGTCGCCAGCCCCTCCGCCGACCGGTCGATCTTACACGCGTTCCCGGACGGCTCCGATATCTACGTCGAGACCAGCGGCGGCGAGCGGATCCCGGTCGAGATCAACGCCCACGTCTTCGACCTGTACGACCGCCGGCTGATCGCGGGCGTCTTCCGCGACGTGACCGACCGGAAGGAGTACCAGCGACAACTTCGGGCGCTTCACGCGGCGACGCGGCGGCTGATCGCCGCCGACGACCGCGAGGAGATCGCCGCCCTCGTCGCCGACGCCGCGCGGACGATCCTCGGCTACGAGTACAACGTCGTCCGGCTCGCCGACGACGACCGATTGCGGCCGGCCGCCGTGACCGACGGGGCCGAAGCGGAGATGGGCGACCGGCCGACGTACCCGACCGACGGGCCGGCCCCGGTCAGTCGCGCCTACGACAGCGGCGACTCGCTCCGGGTCGACGACGTTCGGACCCTCGAGGACGGGTACGATCGCGGCGACGCACGGTCCGCGATGTACCACCCGATGGGCGACCACGGCGTGGTCAGCGTCGTCGATCCCGCCGTCGGGGCGTTCGAGCCGTCCGACGAGGAACTCGCGTCGGTGCTGGCGGTCAACGCCGAAATCGCGCTCAACCGGCTGGCCTACCAGCGGGACCTCGAGCGCCAGAACGAGCGGTTAGACGAGTTCGCGAGCGTCGTGGCCCACGACCTCCGGAACCCGCTCAACGTCGCCCAGGGACTGCTCGAGGGCGAGCCGGCCGGTGACGCGACCGCCCACGGCGGCGAGATCGAGGCCGTCCTCGATCGGATGGACGGGATCATCGAGGACGTGTTGACGATGGTCCGGGGCGGCTACGAGGTCGACGACGTGGAGCCGCTCGAGTTCGACGCGATCGTCACCGACTGCTGGGACTGCGTGGCGACCGCCGACGCGGCGCTTCGGGTCGACTCTACCGGGCTCTTCTACGCCGACGCGAGTCGGATCCGCAACCTGTTCGAGAACCTCTTTCGCAACGCCGTCGACCACGGCGGCCCGGCCGTCACCGTCACGGTCGCGCTCTCGGACGCGGGGTTCGCCGTGGCCGACGACGGGCCGGGTATTCCGCCGGCCGATCGCGACCGCGTCCTCGAGCCGGGGTGGACGACCGCCGAGAACGGGACGGGGCTGGGGCTGAACATCGTCCGCGAGATCGCACAGGCTCACGACTGGACCGTCGCGGTGACCGAGAGCGCGACCGGGGGCGCGCGGTTCGAGGTCACCGGGGTCCGGACCGTTCCCTACGACGACGCCTTCGAGGCGGTCGATCGTCGCCACTGAAACGACTGATACACCGATCGCGATGCCGTGGTGTGGTGGGATCCGCAATGAGTTTCAGTGGCTACTCCGGGGAGCGATCGGACCCGGAACGGCTTTGACGCGTCGCCCGTCAGTTGCGGCTATGTTCACGGGGATCGTCGAGGAGACCGGCGAGATCGTCGCGCGAGAACGGACTGACGACGGCCTCCGGCTCCGGATCGGTGCCGACGAGGTCGCGACGGGGCTCGAACACGGCCAGAGTATCAGCGTCAGCGGCGCGTGTCTCACCGTCGAGGAGTTCCGCGATGGCGAGTGGTTCGAGGTCTTCCTCGCGACCGAGACGGTCGAACGGACCTATCTGAGCGACCTCGCGACCGGCGACGCGGTCAACCTCGAGCGGGCGATGCCGGCCGATGGCCGGTTCGACGGCCACGTCGTGCAGGGCCACGTCGATGCGGTCGCCACTGTCACCGATATCGAATCCGTCGAGGAGGACTGGTTCTTCGAGTTCGACCTCCCCGAGTCCTACGACCGCTACGTCGTCGAGAAGGGGTCGATCACGCTCGATGGCATCAGTCTGACCGTCGCGGACCGAGACGAGGAACGCGGCCGGGTTACCGTCGCGATCATCCCGGCGACCTACGAACTTACGACGCTCGCCGAGAAGGAGCCGGGCGATCCAGTCCACCTCGAGGTCGACGTCCTCGCGAAGTACGTCGAACGGCTGCTGGAAGCGCGGTTCGACTGAGATCTAGACGGGCCGCTCAGCGCTGAGGCGGCTCGAACTCGGTCAGCTCCGGCCGCGTGTCGCCGACGCCGTCGCTCGTGACGGTCTGGTAGGTCCGGCGGTAGCGCGCGAGCTTCCGGTAGAGGTAGTAGCCGATCGCGAGGTCGTAGCAGACGACGTAGCCGACGAAGGCGACCCCGTAGCCGATCGGGAGCGCGCCGGCCACCTGCCCGGGCACGATCCCGACGGTCACGTTGTACGTGCCGTGGACGAACGCGGCGACGAGCAGTCCCTTGAGGACGATCGGGCCGGCGTATCCGCGGTTGAACTTCGCCAGCCCGAGATAGTAGCCCGCGATCGCCGAGTAGATGACGTGGCCGGGACCGGCCAGCGCCCGCACGGTCGCGATCCCGCTTGCCGTCACGAGGAGGCCGGCCTCGGGATCGGCCTCGCCGACGACCCGCCCGATGTAGATCGCGTTCTCGATGGCCGCAAAGCCCAGTCCCGCCACGGCGCCGTAGACCGCGCCGTCGATGACGGCGTCGAAACTGCTGCTCCGGTAGGCGAAGACCTGCACGGCGAGCAGTTTGACCGTCTCCTCGACGGGGCCGACGATCAGGTAAAAAAAGAGGAGGCTCCCGACGGCACCGACGCCGAACAGCGGCCGCATGACGGAGTTGACGACCGCGGCGAACGTCGCGAACAGGATCGCCAGCAGGAAGGTCGCGACGAGCAGCCGTAGCGGTTCGCTCGTCGTGATATCGGCGTGCCAGATGTACGCCGCGAGCAGTCCCGCGGGGACGACCGAGAGCGCGAAAAAGCCCGCCAGAAATGGGTCCTCGAGGACGAGCGCGGCCGGCGAGACGAGCAGGGAGAGGGTGATCGCGATCGCGATCAGTAACACGATCGCCCGAAACCCGTAGCTGATCGCGTTGTAGAGGGTGTACGCGAGCAGGTCCGCGACCGACCGCGGTTCCCACGTCGAGACGTCGTAGAGGTCCGTCGACCCGTCGTCGGTTCGCTCGTCGGCTCGTTCGACCGGGTCTCGCCTGCGTTGCATACGCTGGCGTATGGCTGCCGGTCGGGTATAGGTTCGGCAACCGGCGGCGTCCCGACGCCGCTCTCAGTCGTCGGTCGTGCCCGGCGTCGAGTCCGGGACGTCCGTCTCCGACCAGACGGTGGCCGTACGGTCGATCTTGTCGTTCCAGCCGGCGACGAGCGTCGTGACGGCCAAGTCGCCGGTCACGTTGTTCATCGTTCGCAGGCGGTCGAGGATCGGATCGACGCCCGCGACCATGCCGACGACCTCGAGCGGGAGGCCGAGTTGCGTGAGGACCATGGTGAGCATGATCAGGCCGCTTCCGGGGACGCCGGCAGTACCGACGCTCGCGAGGAGCGCCGTCGCGACGACGGTGAGCTGTTCGCCGATGGTCAGGGTCTGTCCGACCATGTTGGCGGCGAATACCGCCGCGACGCCCTGATACATCGCCGTTCCGTCCATGTTGATCGTCGCGCCCAGCGGCAGCGAAAAGCTGTAGACCTCCTCGTCGACGCCGAAGTTCTCGTCGGCGTCGTTCATCGTGACCGGCAGCGTTCCGCTAGAGGAGCGGATCGAGAGCGCGGTCACCATCGCTTCCTTGCTACCCCGGAGGAAATCCAGCGGTGACTCCCGGAGCAGCCCCCACTGGATGATCAGCAGGTAGGTGACGCCGATGTGGAGTCCGACCGCGATCGCGAGCGCGCCGATGAGTTTGGCGAACGGTGCGATCGCGTCGACCCCGGCGTTCCCGAACGTCGTCGCCATCAGGGCGAACACGCCGATCACGCCGTACTCCATAACGCCCCAGACGATCTTGAACATCGCCTCCGCGCCGGTTTCGGCGATCTCGAACACCGTTTCGGTGCCCTCGTGAACGGCCGAGCTGACGTCGTACTCGTCTTGCAGATAGGCCAGCGCGAGCCCGAACGCGATCGTGAAGAAAATCGTCGGGAGGACGTCGCCCTCGGCCATCGCCCCGATCGGGTTCGTCGGCACGATGTTCATGAAGACCTCGACGATGTCGGGCGCTTCCTTGGTCTCGACGCTCGCGTCGGCCACCTCGAGCCCGGTCCCGGGGTTGATCAGGTTCGCGACGAACAGCCCGATGCCGATCGCGATCGCGGTCGTGGCCAGATACAGCGCGACGACCTGCCCGCCGATCTTCCCGAGATTCGACGGCGAGAGCCGTCTGGCACCCATGAGAAGCGTGAAGACGATGATCGGAATCACGATCATCTGGAGCAGCCGGACGAAGAGATCGCCGAGCGGCTCGAGCCGCGTCGCCGGTTCACCGACCGCCAGGCCGACGAGCGAGCCGAGAACGAACGCGACGCCGATGCGGTAGATGATCGGAACGGACCGATAGCGATCGTAGAACTGCCTGAGTGATATCGCCATACCCACTCTGGCAATACTTGCACAATAAAATCATCGATGCTGAACATGCGGTGTCTGTCTATCGAATTCGAACAGTAATTTTACATTCGTGCTCTTTCCAGGACTCACACGAAATGTTTGCCATAAATAATTATTAATAGTGTTCGTACTGTACGAACGATCAGGTACGGTCGGTCGCGTTCTCCCGCAACTCCTGACAGCACTGTCATTACCTGTCATGGGTCGGTGACGTCCCGGCCGGTCCGACTCGCGGGGTCTCGGAAGCGCCGATCGCTCGGACTCGGAATTATCAAAGGCCTCCCGGCCCAACCGGCGGGCATGCACTTCGACCAGCGAACCCAGCGGGCGCTTCGGGACGCCGGCCTCGAGACCGACGACCTCCGGGCCGCCTCCGAGGCGGTCGTCGAGGCCGTCGCCGCGGACGCGGCGGCGCTCGAGGACTTTTTCGACGAGTACGACACCGTCTACTCCGATATGGACATGGCCCACTCGAGTGCCGACTATCCGGAACACGCCGTCGACTACGCCGACATCACGACTCACGGCGACGAGATGCGGGGCTGGCTCCGGTTCGACACCTGGGGCGTCTACGTCGAGGGCGGACGACTCCTCGAGGACGGTTCGGTCGAACTCTCCCTGGGGCCGACGATCCACGACCGGGTGCGGTTCGCGGCCGACCGCGAGACGCTCCAATGACGCGGGCTCGAGTCCGGGGCATCTACACGACGGCAGTCACCCAACTCCTGTGCGAGGGCGACCACGAGGTCGTGCAGGCGTCCGACCCGATCCGGGAGCGCTTCGAGGGCTCGTTCGAGACCGCGCCCGCCGACGTGACGCTCGAGACGACCCGGGACCGGCAGGGCGTCGAGATCTCGGGCGAGTCCGACGCGGTCGAGACGGTCGCGGGGGCCCTCGTGGGGCTGGCGATCGACGCCTTCCGCTGGGAGAGCGACGTCCCCCGCGGCGCGGTCTTCGACGCGGAGGTCCTCGAGGCCGGCGGCGGGGGCGGCGCGGTCGTCGATCTGGGCGAGGGCCGGCGGGGCTATCTCGCGTACGACGCCGTCGACGGCTACGTCGACGCGGGCGACCGCTACCGCGTGCAGGTCAGCGAGCCCGCGCCGCCGTGGGACGACGACCGCCCGCGCGTGGATCCGGCCCTCGAGGTCGCGGGCGGGCTCTGTACGCTCTCGCGGGATCGCAGCGGCGTCTCCGCGGCGCTGCGGGGCGAGCGCGCCGAGGAACTGGTCGGCATGACCGACCTGCTCTCGGTCGAGATTCCCGAGGAGTGGGGGCTGCGCTGGCAACACGCCGCGGCCGACGCAGACCTCGAGGCGATGGGGACCGCTCTCGAGGACGCCGCGAGTCGGGTCCGGGCGCTCGAGGACGCGCTTTCCGAGATACCGGACGAGCCAGGCGCGCCGTCGCTGCTGGCCGCGCCTCAGCGGACCGAGTGGATCTGGTTCGGTCGCGAGTCGCGGTTCGAACTGGACGGCGTCCGCCGCCGGGTGGAGACGACGATGCCCGGCCACCACCGGACGAAGGCGGCCGACCGGGCCGCAAGCGCCGCGGTGGACTTCGCGGAGGCGGTCTGTGGGTCGATGGGGGCCGACACCACCGACGACGACGCCTTCCCCTTCGACGCGGTTGCCCGCCAGTTCGGTCCCGAACGGGGCGACAGCCTCGAGATCGGCCACGGCAAGCCCGACGGCCGGCTGATCTCGCTCGGTCGCGGCGAGGTCACCGACTGGGATCCCGAGGGCAAACTCACCCTCGAGCGCTCGATGAGCGCCGGCGGCAGCTACGACGCCCTGGGCGCGCCCAAGGAGTCGGGCGACGTGGCAGTGACGAAGTTCCGCGAGGGTCGATGGTGGTATCCGACGACCTACAAGGCGGCCGACGGCACGGCGAAGGGGACCTACGTCAACGTCTGTACGCCGGTCGAACTCTTTCCGGACACCGCGCGGTACGTCGACCTCTACGTCGACGTGATCCGGCAGCGTGACGGGACCGTCGAGATCGTCGACGCGGACGACCTCGAGGCGGCCGTCGACGACGGACTCGTCGCCGAGGACCTCGCCGCAAAGGCGATGAACGTGGCGGAAGCCGTCGAGCGGGCGCTCTCGAAATAGGGTTCGCGTCGGTCCGCGTTTTCGGTGCACTCGCGCTCGAGAGCGGCGCAACTGGGCGCGTCCGTCCGGCCCGCGTCGCCGCGACCGGGGGATCAGTCCGAGGCGCTCGAGGCCGGTTCGGTTCCCGCGGCGACCGGCAGTAGGTCGACGTACTCGTCCAACTCGAGCGCGAACTCCCCCGCCGTCGCCGGTCGGACCCAGCGGAACTCGAACTCGGCACCGTGTTCGGCCCCGCCGTCGGTGACGGTGTGGGTCCACCGGTCCCGAGGTTCGTAGACCGTCGCGTGGAAGAAGTGCCGGACGTAGCGTTTCGGCGGCGATTCGCGGCGCGTCCAGACGTCCGTCGTCAGGTGCTGTGCGCCGTTCAGCGTTCCCAGTCCGCTCTCCTCTCTGACCTCCCGAAACAGCGCTTCCTGCGGAGATTCCCCCGGCTCGAGGGTGCCTTTGGGAATCTGGAGTCCGTCGTGGCCCGGCCCCTCGAAGACCAGTAGCTCGCTCGAGCCGCGGGTGATGTAGGCACACGCCTTCCGGACGTACGTGACGTCGTCCATGGTACTATGTGCCACACTGTTCTGACGTAAAAACCTGTCATGGATGCAATTCAAGGACCTTAAGGGAATTTCTCGGTCGGATCGGGGACGAAGCCCGGCGGCTTCAGACGGTTTCCTGTCAGTCATTGCCGACGCAACCGCGACCCGGCGGCGGTTGCGCCGGTAAATCGTTACAGCAATCCGTATCAATCGGCGGCGACCGGTTCCTCGTCGGCGACGGGCGCGTCCCCGTCGAGATAGGTGAACAACGTCGCCAGCGCCGGGCCGGAGACGTTGTGCCAGACGCTAAAGAGCGCCGGGATCAGTGCGGCACCCGCGCTGAAGTGGGCCGTCGCGAGCGCGAGCGGGGAGACGACCAGTACCCAGACGACGAAATACTTGCTCGTCACTGCACCGATTCGCTCCAGAACACGCTGCACACTCATTCGGCTCTCACCGCGCTGTGAAACATGCACAGCCGTCTGTGAGTCTGCTACATTAATACTACGGCTTACGTGTGCGTTTGTCACAGCAACAGCTCACGTGGAACGCGAGTCGGGACGCGGTGAGACGAGCGACTCCCGATCGGGTCAGTAATACAGACGGGGGCTCGAGACGCTCGGTCGGCGCATCGGTGGTCGGGCTATGCGGGATCGGCGCGTTCGGTCCGGCCGGCGACTGGTGTGAAGTGGTCGTCAGCGACGGGCCGCCCACAAACGGGACAGCCGTTGGCCAACGTCGCCTCTCGCACGGGCTCGGTCACCGCCATTTCCTGGCGACAGTCGGGGCAGGTGAATTCGTACGATGTCATGGTGAGTGGCGTCCTCGACGACTAGACCTTCGGCTCCATCCCCGATAGGGAGACGACCCAGATATAGAGGGTCATATATACGTGGTTCCGTCGCATGCCTCGAACTCGGCCGTCCGGCGGTGTTCGGCGGCCTGAACTTCGTCTTCGAGACGTCGAAAAAACCCCGCTCCCGATCAGTCGGCGGCGAGCTTGTCCAGTCCGGCCGACTCGATGTCCGCGCCGTCGACGGACGAACGCAGCGCGTCCATCCCGTCGTCGCGGTCGATATCGAAGTCGTTCTCGTACAGCTCCGCGACGCGGTTCATTTCCTCGTCGGTCAGCTTCGGCACGTCGCTCGCGGCCGCCCACTCGTCGATGTCGCCTTTCGTACGGAACGTCGGCGTCACGGTCGCGACGGGATCGTGAGAGAGCAGCCACGCGATCGCGGCTTGGCCCATCGTGCGCTCGCCACCCTGTTCTAGGAAGCGCAGTTGCTCGAGTTTCTCCCAGCCCGTCTCGTACCACTCGTCGGGGCGGAAGCCGCGGTGGTCGCCCTCGCCGAGTTCGGTGTCGGGCGTGACCTGCTCGTTGAGGATGCCCGAGGAGTGAGGCACGCGGGGGATGAGGCTGGTCGACGAGCCCGTGCGCTCGATCGTCTCGAGGAAGTGATTCCCGACCTCCTGCTCGAGTACGTTCCACACTAACTGCACGGAGTCGAACTCCTCCTCGATGGCGCGGTCGCCCTCGGCGAGCCAGCCGATCGAGGGACCGAGCGCGAGGCCGGTGGCGTCGATCAGGCCCTCCTCCTCGAGTTCGTCCAGTAGCTCGAGGACGTCGGGCGTGATCTCGTCGACGTCGGCGTTGTGCAGTTGCAGGACGTCGACGGAGTCCATTCCGAGCCGCTCGAGGCTCTTTTCGACGGCCTCGCGGAGGTAGTCGGGCTCCATCTCCTTCGGGAGTTCGCCGTGGCCGGCCTGTGGGTTGTTGTAGAAGTCGTAGCCGACCTTGGTGGCGACGGTGACCTCGTCGCGGACCTCGGACAGGGCCCGGCCGAGCAGTTTTTCGCTGTCGCCGTGGCCGTAGACATCGCCCGTGTCGAAGTAGGTGATCCCCTGATCGACGGCGTACTGGACCATCTCGATGGCGTCGTCCTCGGAGCGGTCGCCCCACCAGTCGGTCCCGACGACCCACGCACCGAAGCCGACCTCGCTGACCTCGACGCCGGAGTCGCCCAGTTCGCTGTGTTGCATATCGAGCCCTTGGTAGCGGGGGAACTTATGGCGTGCGGAACGCTCGAGCGCCCCGTCCGAACCGGTTCGGGCGGGACCGCGTCGGCGAGGCGAACCGTTATGCGGGCTCGGCTGACAGCTACAGTATGGCCGCCGCCCGCCTCCGCGACCCCCGGGTGATCCTGTCCGGGGTCGTCCTCGCGCTGGTCCCGCTCGGACTGTTCGCCGGTCGCTCTCTCGAGTTCGCGACCGATCGGTTGACGATCAGCGGCGTCGTCGTCGGCGCTGTGGTGGTCGTCGGCGCGCTCGCGGTCCCCGCGCTGTTGCTCGCCGGCTGGCAGGCCGAAGACGAATCGCGGTGACACGCGTGCCAGCGGGTCCGGCAACCGGGACCGGACAACCGAACCCCTATGAACGCGGCGAGCAATACGTCGGGGTATGACAAAGCGGTACGTGTCGCTCCCCGACGAGGCCGAATCGGGGATGCGCGAGTTCATCGACGAGGTCGACCGACGGCTTGCGAGCGACGAGGACACCTGCTCGGTCGTCGAAGACGTCCTGATCGACCTCTCCGGCGACCGTCGGGCCTACGAGCGCTGGCAGCGCGGCGAATCGGTGTCGGCGGCCGAGCGCGTCCGCCTGCAGAGCTACGATCCCTGTAACACCACCCTCGAGAGCGAATACTACGCCGAGAAAGACGAGGAACGGTTCCGGCGCTCGAAACACCTCCAGTGGCTCTGGCGGCAGTTCGACAGCCTCCCGATCGCGGACAACGTCGAGTTCGCGCTGCGATTCCGGCGGATGCTCGCGGACCACCTCTTCGAGGACTGTGGCGACGACTGCCGGTTCTTCAAGGGAATCACCTTCACCTACGGCCACAACATCACGATCGGGGATAACACGGTCGTCCACGACGACGTCCACTTAGACGACCGCGGGAAACTCACCATCGGCGACCGCGTCTCGATCTCCGACGGCGTTCACGTCTACAGCCACGACCACGACGTCGTCGACCAGACCGAGGTCCGCAACTACCACACCATCGTCGAGGACGACGTGCGGCTCACCTACGACGCGATGGTTCGGGCCGGCTGCAAGGTCGGCGAGAACGCCATCGTCGGCGCCCGCGGCATCGTACAAAACGACGTCCCCGCCCACCACATCGCGATCGGAACGCCCGCCACGAGCGTCAAGATCAAACCCGGCTGGGAGGACGTCGCCACGCCCGTCGACGAGGCCGGCACGAACCGTCAGGAGCAACGACGGATCGAGTACGACGTTCCCGACGACCTCGAGGTCTTCGACGAGTTCGGGCGCGACCTCCGTCCGCCCGAGTAAGTCCGGTTTTCCGGACTGTCTCTCGTTCGGACGGCGGGGAATAGCCAAGTGCCTCGAGAACGTATCCCACGGCGATGGAGCTGTGGGGCTGGCTCATCGGGTACATCGCGTTGTTTGCCCTGTTACACCTGTTACTGTACTATCTCTACGCTCGTCGCGACGACGACGACGGCGAGCGCGCGCCGTCGCTGGCTGACCCGAACCGCGCGAGCGTCCGTTCCTCACCGGGCCCCGACCGCTACCCGCGGGCGACCGACGACGTCGACGCCGAGCCGGTCCCCGACGATCGGGCGGCGGCGGTCGACGGGGAGACAACCCGCTGTCCCCACTGTGGCGCGCCAAACGAGGGCGAGCAGGCGTTTACGTACTGCTGGAACTGCGTGTCCGCGCTGCGACGGTAACGCGCCCGGTGGGACGGCGGCCGCCCTCGAGCGTCGCTCGTCGGAGCCGACCGACCGATCGCTCGTCGGTCCCGTCGTGGTAGGGTTCACGATTCGTTTTGAACGCGGAGAATTTCAGTACCACCGATAGACGATCGTCGGTCGATCCGCTTGGTTGATGGAGTAATAAACGATTACGCTTTTGATATCCAGGTTCGGAACGGGGAGCAGACGAACCGCAATGAATGATTACGTTTCCGCCGCCCGGTCTCGCTCTCCGTCCCTGTATCGCATCTTGCACGATCCCACTGGCCCGGCGACGCTCAGCACGACCGTGATCCACGCGCTGGCCGACTGCATGGGCGTCGACGTCACCGACGCCCGCGTCGCGCTGTACGATGCCGTCGATCCCGACGCGCTGGACAGGCTCTTTCGACCGCGTCACGACGGCAGTCCCCGGACCGGCGGCGCGCTCTCGTTCGCCGTCGACGGTTATCACGTCACGGTCAGAGGCGACGGCGAGGTCCTGATCGAACCGCCGACGCGCCGCTGACCGGCCGATATCGGGAGCACAACGCTCCTGCCGCCGTCAGTTCGAGAGGGCGGTCGCGAGTCGCTCGAGGTGATCGACGCCGACGACGGCGACGATGTCACCTGACTCGTCCCGGAGGTCCTCGAGGCGATCGATCATACACTGCTCGCGCGTATCGTCGCGATAGGACAGCGCCGTTCCCTCGGTATCGACGCTGCCAAGCAGCGCCTGCACGCCGGCGACGTGGGCGCGCTCGTGTTCGGCCTGTCGCTCCGGCGGATCGTCGCGGTCGCAGTCGTACTCCGTCCGCGTGCCGGGGACGACAGTCATCGACGTCGCGTGGGTCAGCGTCGCGGCGACCCGACAGGCGAGCGCCTCGCGGGTCGCGCCGCCGACGCTCGCGAGGACCCGCCGGGCGGTGCCGGGCGAGACGCGATCGGCGACCAGCCGGCCGACGAGCCGTCGGAGAAACGACCAGTTCGGGGCGTCGATCCCGACGGGATCGGCCTCGGGTGCGGCCCGGATCGCCGCACTCATCTCGCCGCCGAACCGCGGCGACGTCGCGTCGCCGTCACGAGCGTAGACGCGATACAGCGGGACGGCGACGGCCGGCAACTCGAGGGCGACCGTCTCGGGACCGACCCGCTCGAGGACCCGCTCGACGCGCGCGACGCTCGCGGGGTGGTCGTGGACGACACCGACGAGTACGAGGTCGCCGTCCGGGCCGGGGAGCCGGCGACAGAACTGCGGGGTGATCCGGGGGTCGTCGATCGATTCGGGAACGGACGGGGACTCGTCCATGCTCGAGTGGTAATACGTGACTACCGGCATAACCCTTCCGCTGTGTTGACTCGCACTCGAGTCAGTATTTATCAGCCGAACGACGCCGAGTCGGGAACCGTTTCACCGATGAAACCGTGGCTTTCCGAGTCGGAACTGGCCGGTGGGTCCGTCGCCGCCACCCTCGGGCGAGAGTCGTGAGACGGGTTTGCAGCGGTGTCTGCAAGGGGGCGGCCACCGGTCGGTTCGAACGCGGCTCCCATCGGCCACACGCTATCCAATATAAAAGCACCGCGTCGACCCCCGGCTGGGAACGATTCACGAGCCGAGCCGGTCGCCGAAATCGGTCGCCAATCCCGCACACTGTGGCGGTTTTCGTCGCCGAATCGGCCGCCGGACCGCCGCGGCCGACTGCGACGATTGAAAAAGTTTTATGTAGAAGCACAATCAATCGATCGAGTGACTATGAGTCAGCGAATGCAGCAGGGGCAGCCGATGATCGTAATGAGCGAGGACTCCCAGCGCGTCAAGGACAAGGACGCGCAGGATTACAACATCAGCGCCGCCCGTGCGGTCGCTGAAGCCGTTCGCTCCACACTCGGTCCGAAGGGCATGGACAAGATGCTCGTCGACTCCATGGGATCGGTGACGATCACCAACGACGGCGTCACCATCCTCAAGGAGATGGACATCGACAACCCGACGGCCGAAATGATCATCGAAGTCGCCGAGACCCAGGAAGACGAGGCCGGCGACGGCACCACGACGGCCGTCGCGATCGCCGGTGAACTCCTCAAAAACGCCGAGGACCTCCTCGAGCAGGACATCCACCCGACGGCGATCATCAAGGGCTTCCACCTCGCGAGCGAGCAGGCCCGCGAGGAGATCGACGACATCGCGACCGACATCGACACCGAGGACGAGGAACTGCTGCAAAAGACCGCCGAGACCTCGATGACCGGCAAGGGCACCGAGGTCAACAAGGAGTACCTCGCCGAACTCATCGTCGAGGCCGTCCGCCAGGTCACCGTCGAGGACGAGAACGGCGACAACGTCGTCGACCTCGAGTTCCTCAACATCGAGACCCAGACCGGCCGCAGCGCCGGCGAGTCCGATCTCCTCGAGGGCGGCATCATCGACAAGGACCCCGTCCACGACAACATGCCTCGCTCGGCGGAAGACGCCGACATCCTCCTGCTCGACGAGGCAATCGAAGTCGAGGAGACCGACGTCGACACCGAGGTCTCGGTCACCGACCCCGACCAGCTCCAGAAGTTCCTCGACCGCGAGGAGAAACAGCTTCAGGAGAAGGTCGACAAAATCGCCGACCTCGGCGCTGACGTCGTCTTCTGCCAGAAGGGCATCGACGACCTCGCCCAGCACTACCTCGCCAAGGAAGGCATCCTCGCGGTGCGACGCGCCAAGAAGTCCGACCTCGAGTTCCTCCAGGAAGTCGTCGGCGCGGCGATCGTCTCCGACCTCGAGAGCGCGACCGCCGATGACCTCGGCTTCGGCGACGTCACCCGCGACGAGGAAGACGAACTCTTCTACGTCGAGGGCGAGGACGCCCACGGCGTCACCCTCCTGCTGCGTGGCTCGACCGACCACGTCGTCGACGAACTCGAACGCGGCGTCAACGACGCGCTCGATGTCGTCGCACAGACCGTCTCCGACGGCCGCGTCCTCGCCGGCGGCGGTGCCATCGAGGTCGAACTCGCCGGCCGTCTGCGCGACTACGCCGACTCCGTCTCCGGCCGCGAACAGCTGGCCGTCGAGGCCTTCGCCGACTCGCTCGAACTCGTCCCGCGCGTCCTCGCCGGGAACGCCGGACTCGACTCGATCGACACGCTGGTCGACCTGCGTGCGGCCCACGACGACGGGCAGGTCACGGCCGGCCTGAACGTCTTCTCGGGCGACGTCGAGGACACGTTCGACGCCGGCGTCGTCGAACCGGCCCACGCCAAGGAACAGGCCGTCACCTCCGCCGCCGAGGCCGCGAACCTCGTGCTCAAGATCGACGACATCATCTCCGCCGGCGACCTCTCCACCGACAAGGGCGACGACGAGGAAGGCGCGCCCGGTGCCGGCGGCATGGGCGGCATGGGCGGCGGCATGGGCGGCATGATGTAGAACTAAATTTTGCTCTGCGGGCCGCCGAAGGCGGCCCTCGGCAAAATTTAGTATAAAAGCACTCCTCGCTCCCGACGGTCGCTCGTCGGCCCGAGCGCGGCTCCGCCGCGCTCGGTGAACGGCGTCGTTCGGGTTCTTCGAACCGCTCACTCGCCGATCTTACCCGTCGTTTAGTGTCGCCACTGCCCCGGTTGTGGAGTGTTCAAAAAGACCCGTCCGATTACTCCTCGTCCTCGACCTCGAGTTCGAACTGTTCGTTCTCGGAAACGGCGTTAAGAACGACGCTCGTGTTCGAGGCCTTGATATCGGGGTCGGTCAGCAACTGCTTGATCTGGTCGTTCATCCCGTCGGTGTCCTCGAACTTGCCGATGGCGATCACGTCGTAGTCGCCGGTAACCTCGTAGACGCTGGTCATCTGGCGGTGATCGCGCAGCGTGTCGGTGACGTCCGGGAGGGCGTTCCCCTCGACCTGCAGTTGGATCACGGCGGTCACGTCGTAGCCGACCGCGTCGTAATCCACTCGCGGGGTATAGCCCTCGATCACGCCCTGCTCCTCGAGATCGGAGAGGTGGTTCGAGACGGTGGTCACGGAGACGTCGAGTTCCTCTGCGAGGCTTCGCAGGCTCGCTCGGCCGTCGCCGAGAAGTGCATTCACTAGTTTTGCATCGAGATTTTCGTACGTCATCAGGTACACCCACTCACTGTGCCCTTTAGAAATTTACGAATATGCAGTTTCGAGAGGAAGAGCGAAGATTTGCACGGAACGGTAGTGCTTTAGTATACTGGTTACGAGGATACGACGAGAAAGATGACAAGCGGAAACCTCTCTGAAACCGAACAGGCGGTATTGGACGAGATCGAGGAGCAAGACGTCGATTTCCTCCGACTGCAGTTTACCGACATTCTAGGGACGGTCAAGAACGTCTCCGTGCCGGCACGGCAGGCCGAGAAGGCCTTCACCGAGGGGATCTACTTCGACGGTTCTTCTATCGAAGGCTTCGTTCGCATTCAGGAGTCGGACATGCGGCTCAAGCCCGACCCCGAGACGTTCGCGGTCCTCCCGTGGCGCCAGAAAGAGGAAAGCGCCGCCGCCCGAATGATCTGTGACGTCTACGATACCACCACGGGCGAGCCCTTCGAGGGCGATCCGCGTCGCGTCCTCAAGAACGCGCTCGACCGCGCCGAGGAGATGGGCTACATGGTCAACGCCGCGCCCGAACCCGAGTTCTTCCTGTTCGAGGAAGACGAGGACGGTCGCGCCACGACCAAGACCAACGACGCCGGCGGCTACTTCGACCTCGCGCCGAAGGACCTCGCCAGCGACGTCCGCCGTGACATCATCTACGGCCTCGAGGAGATGGGCTTCGAGGTCGAGGCCAGTCACCACGAGGTCGCCGAGGGCCAACACGAGATCAACTTCACCTACGACGACGCGCTCACGACGGCCGACAACGTCGGCACCTTCCGGACCGTCGTTCGTGCGATCGCCGCCCAGCACGACCTGCACGCCACCTTCATGCCCAAGCCGATCCCGCGCATCAACGGCTCGGGGATGCACACGCACCTCTCGCTGTTCACCGAGGACGGCGAGAACGCCTTCCACGACGAGGACGACGAGTTCAACCTGAGCGACGAAGCCCACGCGTTCACCGCCGGCATCCTCGAGCACGCGCCGGCGATCACGGCGATCGCGAACCCCACCGTCAACAGCTACAAACGCCTGGTGCCCGGCTACGAGGCACCCGTCTACGTCGCCTGGTCCGACCGCAATCGCTCGGCACTGATCCGCAAACCGGCGGCCCGAACGCCGGCGGCCTCGCGGGTCGAACTGCGCTCGCCCGACCCGTCCTGTAACCCCTACCTCGCGCTCGCCGTCATGATCCACGCCGGCCTCGACGGCATCGAGAACGACCTCGAGTGTCCCGACCCGGTCCGCGAGAACATCTACGAGTTCGACGAGGCAAAACGCGACGAGTACGGTATCGACACGCTGCCCTCGAACCTCGGCGAGGCCGTCGAGGCCCTCGAGGAGGACGAGGTCATCTACGACGCGCTGGGCGATCACGTCGCGCCGAAGTTCATCGAAGCCAAAGAGCAGGAGTTCGAGGACTACCTCGTCGACGTCTCCGACTGGGAACTCGACCGCTACCTCGAGACGTTCTGAACGCCGCCGACCGGTCCGGTCTTTCCTTCTCCGCTTTGGTCACCGGCCCCCGCTCGTGGTCGTGACTCGATCCCCATCGACAACGCGCCGACGACTGTCACGATGACCGTGATCCGGTATTATGCGTTCGATCGTGGTACGGTCAGATATGGTCGACAGCAGGACCTACGCGTTCGAGGACGACCGGCCGACGATCGACGATACGGCCCGCGTCAGCAGCGAGGCGACGCTCGTCGGCGACGTCGCGGTCGCGGCGGACGCGAGCGTCTGGCCCGGCGTCGTGCTTCGTGGCGACGTCGGCCCCGTCCGGATCGGCCGAGAAACGCACGTCGGGGACAACGCGACGATTCACGCCTCGCGACTCGGCGACGAAGTCATGGTCGGCCACGGGGCCGTCCTCAACGAGACGACCGTCGACGAGCGGTCGCTGATCGGGTTCAACGCGACGATAAACACCGGCGTGACGATCGGCACCGGCAGCATCGTCGCCGCCGGCACCGTCGTCCCCGACGAGTATACGATCCCGCCGGATTCGTTCGTGCGCGGCGTCCCCGCGGAGATCACGCCGCTCGAGGAAACCGGGATCGACGCGGCGGCGATCCTCGACGACTACTCGTCGGGCGAGTACACGGACCTGGCCCAGCGCCACGCGGAACTGTTCGATTGAAAACCCGGCCAGCGGCCCCTCGAGCGGTCGTCCGGGACCGCGCTACGACCGCTGGCTCGCGGCCTCGAGTTCGAAGATCTCCCGGTAGAGACTCTCGGCGAGGTGATCGATGTCGGCTTCGGCCTCGCTGGCGGCCATCGTGTCGGCGATGCCGCGCCACTCCACGGAGAGTCGGGCGATCGGCACCAGCGCGACCCCGCCGATGACGATGTCGCCCTCAGGGGTGTGAACGCGCCACTCGGTTCGCGTTCCCGTCGCCGAGCGGGTGACTCCGTCGATCTCGCCGCCGGCCGCGACCCACCGCTCGACCAGGTCGTCGGTGAGCCGACGGAGCTTTCGTTCGCCGAGCAGGTGACAGCCGAGGCCGACGCCGGTCACGACCGCGAACGCCGCGGCCGCCATCGCGAGCCCGCCGTACGGAACGTTGATCGA
The DNA here is from genome assembly GCA_000690595.2 of Natrinema mahii. Taxonomy (GTDB): domain Archaea; phylum Halobacteriota; class Halobacteria; order Halobacteriales; family Natrialbaceae; genus Natrinema; species Natrinema mahii. The sequence goes on from JHUT02000012.1 coordinate 19,335, forward strand.
CGCCGCGAGGCCAGCCGTCACGACGACCAGCCCGACGACCCGTCCGTCGACTGCGTTCGGAACCGTGCCCTCCCAACTCGCCTCCCGGGACGGCTGCTCGAGTTGCATATCGACTGGGGGTTGCGACGACGTTCGGGTAGCCGTTTTCCTGTCTCACTGCGGCCTTTATACGCTGTCTCGGACGTTTACTCGTCTTCGAGTAACGCGTCGGCGCCGTGGCGCTCTCGCAGATCGGCGAGGGGACTCGCGCCACTCCTCGACCTCGTCCTTGTCGGGATCGTCGGCCGTCGTGTGCGCGCCGTAGCGGTACTGGACCGCTTCGATCAGCGTCGGCCGCAACCGCTCGTCGCCGGGCGCGAGCGCTTTCTCCCGGGCGGCCTTCGTGACAACGTAGGTCGCGAGCGGGTCCATCCCATCGACCTGGACGCCCGGAAGCCGTAGGCGGTGGCCTTCTGGGCGAACGTCGCGCTCGCGGTCTGGCGCTCCCGCGGGACCGAGATCGCCCACTGGTTGTTGTTACAGAAAAAGACCGTCGGTGTGTCGAAGACAGCGTGGGACTACATCCCACGTGCAGTCGGGCCACGCCCGACGACGCCGGCGAAGTTCAGCACCTCGTGGAAATCCCCCTCGGAGGTCGAACCGTCCCCGAAGTGGGCGACGCCAACTCGGTCGTCGCCGTTCAGCTTCGCGGCCCACGACCAGCCCACGATGTGGGGCAGGTGGGCGGCGATGGAGATGTTCAGCGGGAAGACGTCGATCTCGGCCAGCGCGGCGTTGCCGTCCTCGTGGCCCATCCAGTACAGCAGGTACTCCCAGGGCAGGTCCCGTGCGACCAGTGTCCCGTGTTCCCGATACTGAAAAGAGAGCATGTCGTCGTCGGCCAGCGCGTACGTCGACCCGATCTGGGACCCCTCCTGACCGGCCAGCGAGGAGTCGGTCCCCAGCCGGCCCTGCCGCTGGAGGCTGATCATCCGCTCGTCGAACCGGCGGGAAAACCGCATGTCCCGATACATCGACCGCAGCGTCTCGGCCTCGAGGGCCGGCTCGAGTTCGGGCGCGACGACGGTGCCGTCCGCGTCGAGGACGCGGATCCGATCGTCCGGCTCCCGGTCGAAGAGGTCCCGCTCGAGGGCGTCTCCGGACATGGCTCGACCGTTGCTGCCGGGATACATAAGGTCCACTCCGGGCGAGGCGTGCGGCCGCGCGGTCCTACTGGTAGGTCGGCAGCCGAGCCGACCGATTCGACCCCTCGACGAACGGCAGGTCGGTCCGGGTCGCGGCGACCTCCTCGCCGTCGACGCGAACCGTCAACTCGTCGCTCTCGAGGCCGTAGTCGACGACGGCGAGCGCGATGACGTCCTCGAGCATCGGGCTCTCGCCCGCGCGGGTCACCTCGCCGACCGAGGCGTCGCCGTCGAAGACGGCCGCGCCCCCCTCGGGGACGGCCGCGCCCTCGAGCGTGAGCCCGACGAGCCGCCGACTCGGCTGACCGCGGTTCTCGACGCGGGAGACGACCTCCTGACCGACGTAACAGCCCTTCTCGAAGTCTAAGGCGTTGCGGAGACCGAGGACGTTCGGCAGTTCCCCCTCGAGTTCGGTGTGAAACAGAGGGGTGCCGGCCTCGAGCGCGAGGCTCTCGAAGGTCCGGTAGCCGAAGGGGGCGGCGTTGAGGCCGTGGTTGAGCAGCGTGTCGTAGACCGCTTCGGCGTCGTCGGCCGCACAGATCACGTCGAAGCTCTCCTCGCCGGTCAGCGCGTCGGTCCGGACGACCGTGACGCCCTCGTCGCCCATCGTCCCGCGGACGAACGAAAGCGGGCGGTCGGGCGAGGCGGCCCCGTTGAGAACGCTGGCGATCTTCTCCGTCGCTTGCGGGCCGTGGATGCCGAAGACTCCATAGTCGTCGGTCGCGACCCGGATCTCGACGTCCTGAATGAACACCTTCTCCGACCACTCCTCGGCCAGCGGCGCGGCGGTCTCGGGCTGGGTGAAAAGCAGCAGCCGCTCGCCCGCGTTGTAGACGTAGAGTTCGACCTCGATCCCGCCCTGGGGATCGAGGACCAGCGCGTAACAGCCCTCGCCGTCCTCGGCAGGGACCCGGTTCGAGACCACGTTGTCGACGTACTCGAGCCGATCGTCGCCCTCCACGACGATCACGCCGTAGGCCGGTTCGAACAGGCCGACGCCGTTGCGGACCGCGCGATGGGTCCGTTCGGGCCGCCCGAAGTGGTCGACGATCGTCCGGTCGGCGCGCTCGTCGAACGTGGCCCCGTGATCCTCGTGGACGGACTCGATGACGCTCATGGATACTCTCTGGGGCCTGACCGTATCAGGCGTTTCGATTCAAAAAGGTAGCCGGTCGCGAAGCCACTCGCCGAACGACTGGTCGTCGTCCTCGTCGGTCGGCTCGTCGGGGACGACGCGGTCGGCGGGTTTGATCACCGTCTCCGAGCCCGAGTCGACGACGATCAGGTCGTCGTCTTTGAGCGTCGCCAGGGCGTCCTCGAGTTCGTCGATATCGACCTCGACGGCCGCTCGAAGTTCGAAGACGGTCATTCCGTCGTCGGCGCGATCGACCAAGGCGTCGAGTACCGCCACCTCTGTTCCCTCCCGGTTCCGGTACTCCCGCTTTGCTCTCATCCGTGTGTCCATTCGACGACCCGGGATTTGACGTTTGTCGTTCCGACAGCCACGAACGCCGCCGCCGAACCCGTCCCCTCAAGCCCACGGTCCGATCCGCCTGCCAGTCGGCCGGAGTTCAGACCGCTGTCACGACCGAAAAACTCGCTTCGCTCAAAGTAGGCGCTAAATCCCCTTCTTCAGCGTGCGCCAACCGAAAGAAGGCGCGAGGAGGGAGGGGATACAGCGTTCACGAGAGCGAACGAGACGCGAAGCGTCTCGTCAACGCCGCACGGTTTTCATCATTCTTTCTCGCGGCCTCGAAAAAGTAGGAGTGGGACACTCCGAATCAACGCCTGTGGAGACTGCGCTCCCTGTGGATACGCCTGTATCTGCAAAGCGCGTCGTGGAAGCAGGAAGCCTTCCCCTCAAGGGGCGAACAGCGTCAGCCATGAGCGAGTTGGGTAGTTCACCAGTACGTTTTTTATGTGACCGGTCGGTACGGTGGGACAATGGTCCTGCGATGTTCGCTGCTCGGACACGACTTTGGCGAGGCCGAGGTCGAACGCGAGCGCGAAGAACGGGGCAGCGAGGTCGTCGTAACCGTCCAGGAGTACGAGGAGTGTACCCGCTGTGGCGAGCGCAACGTCATCAGCGAGAACACCGAAGTGACGAGCCTCTCCGCCGGGACGGACGCCGACTCGCCCNNCCCCCCGCCGACCCCGATACCGAACCGTCCGAACCATCACTCGAGTCCGAGCCCGACCCGACCGACGGCTCCGAGGACGCCGAGTTCATCGATGCCGACGAACCCGCGACGGCGGCCGCCGGCCCCGCAACCGCCGATCCGGCCGACGCGGACGCCGTCGACGCGGACGACGGCGACCCGGCCGCCCCCGACCTCGAGGCGGCCGAGCCCGACCCGGCCGGAGTCGACGACGAGATCGATCTCCCGACCGACGAGAACGGCGAACCGGTCACCGACGACGGCGAGATCCTCGAGGACGACGAGCCGGTCGCCGATCCCGACCGCGACCGCGGCGAGTGGCCCGACTCCGACGACGTCGGGCCGCCGGCGGACGAGCCGAACGAACCGACCGACTGGCCCGACGACGGTCCCGCAGCTGCCGACGACGCGGCCGAGACCGGTACCGAGATCGATCCGGCCGCGATCGAGGACGACGCCGTCCTCCTCGACGACGAGCCGGACGACCCCGTCGGCGGCGCTGATGCCGGCGAGGCCGCCGACGCCCGCTCCGTAACCGCCGAGCCGCCGACACAGGAGGCGACCGAGGCCGCCGCCGACGCCCCGTCGGAACCGGGAACCGGCATCGAGCGAGCCGAGTCGGTCCCGACGCCAGTCGAGGCCGACAGCGGCCCCGGCGACGACGTGCCAACCGAGTTCTACTGCCCCCGATGTGAGTACGTCGCCGCCGGCGATCGCGGTTCGCTGCGGGCCGGCGACATCTGTCCCGACTGCCGGAAGGGGTATCTCAGCGAACGCGAGCGGCGCTGACTCCCACGCCTCGGCGGTTCCGAACGATCGCCGCCCGGGTTTCCGCTCCGTCCCCGCCGTCCGGTGTCCGATCGCCGGGCCGTTCGATCGGCGACGGTCGACCGGATAGCGTCTGCGCCCGGGACCGTTGCTCGCCCCGTCCCTGACAGGTCAGCGGATCGAATCGTTGGCTATGAAAAGAGGTAAACGCGCCGCCGTGTTTCTCCCAATCCATGAAGGAGTACAAGATGCGTCGCGGTGAATATCTCGAGGAGCGCATTCCGGACATGGAGTCGACGGTCGAGGAGTACTTCGGCCCGATCACGGGCACCGAGGAGTACAAGGGCAGCGACCTCTACCTCATCGCGGAGCCGGACAACCCCGTCTTCGAGAAGATCGTCGTCGGTGCCGTCGAGTACTCCGGCAAGAAGGACAAACTCGGCGTCGAGTTCAACGAGCGCGACCCCACCGAACTCGGCCCCGACGAACTCGAGGCCGCGGCCGACGCCGTCGACATCAAGAACGACTTCCTGCTCGAGGCGACCGGCCGCGACGCGAAGGCCCGCCGCGACTCGATGAAGCGGAAAGTCGAGGACGATCCGGACCACGATTTCGACTAACGAACTTTTGCGCTGCGTTCTGAGCGGACGGCTGCGCCGATAGCGCAGCCGTCCGCTCGTCACTCGGCAAAAGTTCGATCAAAAACACTCCTCCCTCCGTTTCGGGGCGCGCTGCGCCCCTCCACATCGGTCGTCGGTCCGCTCGCTCAGCCCGTCTCGCGGCCGTCGGCCGCTCGACTGTCCGCGGCGCGAAGCGCCGCGCACGGCTTCGCTCGCGGTCGGAATCGGGTGGTGGCCTGCCCTCCCCCGAGTCGGGCGACTCACCGCGGGTGCGGTGAGCCGCCCGCCCGGCCACGGCACCGCCCGTGACGTGGCCTTCCCTGTTGCTTCGTAACGGCTTTGATCGCCGCGTCGAAGTATTCGGTAATGGAACCACAGGCGTTTCTCGCGGCGACGCTGGTCGCTCACGTCGGCTTCGCGATCTTCGTGACCGCCCACGGCCACCTGACCGGGCGCGACCCCGGCAAGTGGCCGTTCGTGACGCTGGCGTTCGGCCTGGCCGGGATCGCCGCCTACTTCTTCTACGACGAGTCGGCGGACTCGAGTCCGTGATCAGTCACCGGCTGCGACGCCGTCCTCGCCGTCGGCGCTTGCGTGCGAGCCGTCGGCCCACACTCCTTCTGTGAGGTCGATTCCGCCGGTCCACTTGCCGACGACCGACGCGACGGCGAGGTCGCCGGTGACGTTGTTCGTCGTCGCGATCCGGCCGAGGATCGGGTCGACGCCCGCGACGAAGCCGACGATCTCGAGGGGGAGTCCGACGGCGTTCAGAATGACGGTCAGCATGATGAGCCCGGCACCGGGGACCCCGGCAGTGCCGATACTGATCAGGATCACGGTCGCGAGGACGAGCAACTGATCGCCGAGGCCGAGCGACACGCCGACCATGTTCGCGGCAAAGACCACCGTCACGGCCTGCCTGATCGCGGCTCCGTCCATGTTGATCGTCGCTCCGAGCGGGAGGGCGAAGCCGTAGACCGACTCGTCGATCCGCAGGTTCCGTTCGGCGTCGGTGATCGTCACCGGCAGCGTCCCGCTCGAGGAGCGGATGGTAAAGGCCGTTACCATCGCGTCTTTCGCCCCGTCGAGAAACGCGAGCGGCGACTGACCGAGGATGCCGACGGTCATCACGCCCAGATAGGTGACGGTCATGTGGATCGCGATGCCGATCGCGATGACGCCGACGAGCGCGCCCAGTTGCACGATCGCGCCGACCCCCTCGGTTCCGATCGCGGCGGCCATGAGCGCGAAGACGCCGACGACGCCGTACTCCATGACGCCCCAGACGATCGTGAACAGCGCCTGCGTGCCGGCGTCGATAAACGCGAAGAAGCCGTCGATCGCGTCCGCGATCGGCTCTTCGGTCGTCGACTCGCGGACGATCGTCAACGCCAACCCGAAGACGATAACCGCGAAGATCGTCGCCAGGATCTCACCGTTGACCATCGCGGCCAGCGGATTCTCGGGGACGATACCGAGGACGACCTCGGAGACGGTCGGTGGCTCGGCCTGCTGGGCCTCGCCACCGGTGAACTCCACGGCCGTGCCGGGATCGAACAGGTTCGCGACTGCCAGCCCGATCAGGGCCGCGATCGTCGTCGTCGCGGCGTAGAGGGCGACGGTCAGCCCGCCGACCTTCCCGAGTTTCGACGGCGTCAGCTCGCGCATCCCTCCGAGCAGCGTAAAGACGATCAGCGGGATGATCAGCATCTCGAGCAACCGCAAGAAGAGATCGCCGAGCGGGCTGAGAACGGCGGCGCGTTCGCCGGCGATGGCTCCGAGCGCGGTCCCGAGGACGAACGCGACCGCGATACGGTAGATGATCGGAATCGAGCGATACTGCCCCCACGTCCGTCGCGGCAACGACTCCTGTGCCGTAGTCATCGGCACACCCTATGAACGGGACCGATCAACCCGTGTCGTTACCGGTGAGACTGTCCCACACCTATGACGGTTGGTCGTGACGGGGGCGGAGACGGGACCGCTTTAGGCCAGGAAGACGTGTCGCGGTCGGTCTGCGAGGACGTCCCGTCCGAACTCGACGGTCTCCGAGAAGGCGTCGCTCCGGAAGAACGTCATGGCGTCCTCCCGGGAGTCCCAGCGGCTGGCGATGAACATGTCGTTTTCGTCCTCGCGGTTGACCAGCAGGTCGGTCTTGCGATGGCCGTCCATGTCGGCGAGGACGTCACCGACGTCGTCGAAGGTCCCGACGAAGTCCCCGCGGTGTTCGGGCTTGACCGTGTAGAACATCCCCATCGTCCCCCACGAGTCGTCCTCGTCGTCACCGGCCTGTCGGACGACGTCGGGCAGTTCGGCGAGGAACCCGGCGGCCGTGTTGGCGGCCCGGTCGGTCTCCCAGAGGCTGACGACTGCGGTTTCGCTGTCCGCGTTCTGGGCCTCGTAGACCGCCGTCTTCACGTGGGTGTCGTAATGGTCGAAGTTCTCCCGGTAGCCGTCGACCTCTTCGAACAGTTCGTCGGGATCAGCGTCCGAGTAGAGGACGACCGCGTGGACGTCCTCGCCGTGGGGCTGGCCCGCGTAGATGCCCTCGTCCTCGAGTTCGTCGCGGACGCCCCCGCTCTCGTCGCCGCGGCTCGAGTCCGACCCGTCGCCGTGGTGGTGGCCGCCGGACCCGCCGTGGTGGCCCTCGGTGTCACCGCCGGCGTGGTGATGAGGCTCCTCGCCGTCGGCCGGCACGCGGTCGCCGGCCAGGAAGGCCCCGAGGTCCGCCGGCGGGAACCGCCGCGCCGAGAGGAATCGGCCGAACTCGGCGAAGCGGGAACTCGAGGGGTCAAAGCGCATCTCGTAGAGCAGTTCCTTGACGTCGGTCGGGTCGTCGCCGAACAGGGTCACGCCCCACTCGAAGTCGTCGAGCCCGACGCTGCCGGTGATGATCTGGGTGACGCGGCCGGCGTAGTCCTTGCCGATCTCGCCGTGGTTCGAGAGGTAGTCCGCCCGCTCGTCGAATGGCAGTTCGTACCAGTTGTGGTCCGGCCCGCGGCGCTTGCTCATCGGGTAGAAACTGAGGAACTCGCCGTCGGGAATCTCGGGTTTGAGCCGGGACTCGATGTAGCGCTCGAGGCCGGCGTCCTCGACCTCGCTGTCCTCGTCGAAGTAGTCCTCGGACATATAGCCCGAGACCTCAGTGACCGACACGTAGGAGTCGGCTCGCTCGGTGAACTCCGCGAGCGCGGTGTGTTCGAACCGCCGCTCGAGCGCGTCGATGTCGCCGAGGGTGGGTCGGAGATGGAGGACGAGCAGGTCGGCCTTGTGGCCGAGAACGGCGAACGTCGCCGAATCGCCCTCGTCGGCGTCGTCGACGGCCTCGCTGGCCTCGAGATAGTCGATGCCCTCCTCGATGGCCCGCTCGCGTCGCCGCTCCGGAGCGGCGCGCCAGGCGTCCCAGTCGATCGACCGGAAATCGTGGAGCACGTACCAGCCTTCTTCGGTCTGCGGTGGTCGCCGTCGTTCCATAGTTGCGGGTTGGAACCGGGCGCTCAAGAAGGACCGGATTTCGGTTGACAGTTTCGGGGCCGACCGCCGCCACCAGATCAACCGATACCGAACCTGCACCGTCCGTTCTCGACGTGACCGAAACCCTTTAGCGCCGTCCGTTTTATCCCCGAGACACATGCGGAAAAGTGGCCCGCCGAAAGGACTCATCGCCTATCTCGTCCTCGAGCTGCTCGCGGAGAAACCGCGGTACGGGTACGAGATTCTCAAGGAGATCTGCGAGATCAGCGGCGGTCACTGGGAGCCGTCCTACGGCTCGGTCTACCCCATCCTCTACAAGTTCGAGGAGAAGGGCTGGGCCGAGCGCATCGAACGCGAGGACGAACCCGACCGGAAGTACTTCGAACTGACCGCCGAGGGGCAGGCGGAACTCGAGGACCGCCGCGAGACGGGCGCGGAGAAGGCCCGGGACTTCGCGGACGTCATCCTCGGCTTTTTCCACGTCTACGCCGCCTTCTCGACGGACGACCGGTTCGAGATCCCCCCGATGGACGGCGAGTGGCACTTCGACGAGGCGTTCAGCCGCTGGGTCGTCGAACAGGTCGTCCGCCACTACGAACACTACTTCGATACCGAGTTCGAACGCCTCGAGGCGACGCCCGAGGAGTTCTACGAGCGCCACGGTGTCGAGCAGGAAGAGTGAGAGAGCGGGCCGAGCAGTCGGTCGACGCCCGCTACCCCGAGACCAACTGCGGCCCGAACAGTAACATGAGGAAGCTCACGAGCATCGTCACGCCGACCGTGGTCGTCACGACTCGGACCATTCCGCGGGTCGCGTCGATCGGGAGCCGCGAGATGACCGCCTCGGTACTCGTCCGGAGGATGTGGCCGCCGTCCAGCGGGAACGCCGGGATGCAGTTGAAAAAGCCAAGCTGGAGGTTGATCCAGCCGGTCCAGAACAGCAGATTCGCCAGCAGGAAGACGGTCCCGTCGCCGAACGCGCCGAGGAGCCCCTGTGCCTCGTAGAAATTCTGAATCCCGCCGGTGAACCCGGCGAAGTTGAACGGCAGCGCGCCGCTGACGCCCATCACCGGCAACAGGATTGCGAGCCCCACTTTCCCGAGGAACGTGTCGGTAATCGGTCCGAACCGCGTGTCGCCATCGCCGCCGAGCAGCCCCAGGTACTCGTCAGCGGGATAGAGCTGGACCCCGATGTCGCTGACCGCCACGCCGGACGTTCCCTGGTACGGCTGAATGCCGAGGAACCCGCTGTCGGATCGCGGATGCTCGTCGAGGGTCACCTCGTAGCTTCCCCGCTCGTCACCGAGATAGCCCGCGACCGCGACCTCCTGTCCGGGCTCGGTGTCCTCGAGGAGGTCGGCCAGCTCCGCGTAGCTGTGGACCCGTTCGCCGTCGAACCGGGTGATGACCATCGTCTCGTCGGTCGGCCCGGTCTCGGCCTCGAGCGGTTCGTCGTCGACGACCGAGACGGCGGCCCCGACGGTCACCTCGCGCTCGATTCGGTCGCCGCCGTCGGCGGGGTCGATCGTCAGGCTCACACGCTCGTTCTCGCCGACGGCGTCGAAGAAGCCGCGTTCGGTCGCGACCGTTTGCCCGTCGACGGCGCGGATCTCGTCGCCGGTCGACAGGTCGGTCGGCCCGTCGTCGATCGCCGCGGTCACGAGCAGGGATCGGTCGACGGTCACCGTCTCCTCGCCGTTGAGTTCGACGGCGACCTGCTCGCCGCTCGTGGCCTCGAGGCGGTCCGCGAGGTCGTCGTTGCCCTCGACGGCGGTGCCGTTGATCGCCGTGATGCGGTCGTTGGGTTCGATCCCGGCGTCGGCAGCGGGGGAGTCGGAGGCGACGCCGCCGACGGCGGCCCCGGAGGCGACGCCAATCGAGCCGACGACAGGGCCGAAAAGCAAGGCGAAGGCAAGCAGCGTGATCGCGAAGTTGTTCGTGACGCCGGCGGCGAACATCCGGGTCTGGCCGCCGCGGGAGGCAGACTTGCTGCTCTCCTGATCGGGCTCGACGAACGCGCCGACCGGGAGGACCGCAAGCATCGCGATTCCCATCGAGTCGATGTCGATGTCCTCGACGCGACAGAGCAGCCCGTGGCCGCCCTCGTGGACGACGAGGCCGACGAGCAGCCCGAAGACGATTCCGGGCGTGGCAGACAGCGGGAGGAAGTCGTTGACCCCGGGAATCACGAGGACGTTTCGCGGCTGTCGAACGGCGGACGTCGCCATTTCCGGCGTCGAGAGCGCGGTGAGCGCCGCCTGGACGAGAAAGACGAACATGCCGATCATCACGACCAGCGCGATACCAACGCCGAGGTTCGACCACGCTCGCCAGAACCGTTTGGGGCGAGCGAGCCGATCGAGGAGGGCGCGGCCGCGTTTGGTGTGGAGGGTGAGGATCGGTCCCTGCGTGCCGACGTAGTCCGGGAGCCGGTCCGCGTTTCGCAGGCCGACGATCGCGGCCCAGTAGCAGAGGAGACCGATCAGGACCCACGTGAGGAGTTCGGAGCCGTATATTGCAGGGGGCGAGACGAAACCGAGGGAACCGTGATCCATCGGTACTATCTCGGGCGGGCGTTCTCAAATGGCTTTTGTCTGTCCTAGCGCTCCCGCCGGAGCCGCGCGACGACGAACTCCCGGTCGACCTTCGCGAGGAACGGACCGAGCTTCGGCCCCTGGTCCTCGTCGAAGAACAGCCGGTAGCCAGCCGCGAAGAAGTCGCCGACGTCGACGTCGTGGCGCTTTGCGGTCTCGTAGATCTCGCCTTGTATCTCGTCGGGGTCGTGGCCCGCTTCGATGAAGTCGGCCAACTCCGCCAGCGCGTCCTCGGTCGCCGCGTCGAACTCGTGGTCGGGGATCTCGCTGCGCTTGAGTTCGTAGTCGAACTCGTTGCCGGTGCGTCGCGCCCAGTTGCGGGCCTGCTCGACCCGCTCTAAGGCCGCCTCGACGGCCCACTCGGGCGCGTCGTCGGGGATGTGGCCCTCCCGACGGGCGACCTCCTCGCGCAGGTCGGGGTCGTCGAACATCCCGAGTACCGCGGCGAACGTGTAGGGCAGCCGGATCCGCTCCTCGCGGGGCGCTTCGACAATGAACGGGTAGACCCGCTCGGCGAAGGCTCGCTCGTCCTCGTCGGCCTCGATCTCGCCGAAGTAGACCGCCTCGAGCCGGTCGAACTCGTCGACCAGCTGATCGAGACGCTCGATACTGAAGTCGCGTGCCTTCACGGGGTCCTTCGCGAAGAAATAGCGCAGGACTTCAGGCTCGAGCAACTCGAGGACGTCCGAGACCAGAATCACGTTGCCGGCCGAGGAGGAGAACGGCTCGCCGTCGAGGGTGAACCACTCGTAGACCATCGGCACCGGGGGCTCGATCTCGAGGACGTTGCGGGCGACGTCCTGACCGCTGGGCCACGAGCCCTCGGCGTGGTCCTTCCCGAAGGGCTCGAAGTCGACGCCGAGCAGCTGCCACTGGCCGGGCCACTCGAAGCGCCAGGGGAGTTTCCCCTCCCGCAGCGTGGCGGTGCCCTCGTGGCCACAGCCCTCGATCGTCTGATCGCCGGCCTCCATGTCGGTACAGCGGTAGTCGACGGTCGGTTCGTCACCGGCCAGATCGACGCTCGTCACCGTTTCGGTGACCTTCCCGCACTCCTCGCAGATCGGGTTGAAGGGGACGTAGTCGCCGTCCGCGTCGACTTTGTCCTGATACTTCGAGAGGACCTCGCTCGCCCGATCGCGGTGTTCGAGGACGAACCGAGTCACGTCATCGAACTCGCCCGACTCGTACAACTCGGTGTTCGAGACCAGCTCGATCGGCACATCCAGCGCGTCGGCGCTGTCCTGAATGATCGTCGCGAAGTGGTCGCCGTAGGAGTCACAGCAGCCGAACGGATCCGGGATATCGGTGTAGGGCGCGCCGAGGTTCCGGCCGAGCGCGCCGGCGTCGACCTCGCCGAGATCGACGAGGTTCCCCTCGAGGTCACAGAGGGTTCGGGGCAGTCCTCGGAGCGGGTCGCGGTCGTCGGCGGTGAAGACCTGACGGACCTCGTGGCCGCGGTCCCGAAGCACCTCGGCGACGAAGTACCCCCGCATGATCTCGTTGACGTTACCCAGGTGGGGGACGCCCGAGGGCGAGATGCCGCCCTTGATGACGATCGGCTCGTCGGGATCTCGCTCCTCGATCCGGTCTGCCACCGTGTCCGCCCAAAAGGCGTGTCGCGTCTCGCTTGCGTCCTCGCTCTGGAGCGTATAAGGGCTGATCGCGTCCGACGCCGCCGCGTCTCCGGTCTCCTCGTCGGTATCGCCGTCGGCACTCATTGCTCGTCGGCCGCCCAGTAGGTCGGTTCCGCGCCGGCTCCGTCGGGTACGATGTCGGTCCCCTCGTGATCGCCGTCCCGAACCGCGCGGGCGATCCGGTCCGGATCGGTGCCGTCGAGGACGATCGTCCGCATCCCCGAGCGCTCGATGATCTTCGCCGCCAGCAGATCCACGGGCGCGGAGGCACCCGCGTTCATCTCGAGGCCGGCGATGGCGTCGACCAGCTCCGTCGCGGAGAGCCGGTCGTGCTTGGTCGCGTCGTCGTCCTCGTTGGGGTCGGCGCTGTAGACGCCGGGGACGCTCGTGGCGTAGATCAGCAGATCGGCGTCGATGTACTCCGCGAGGGCGGCCCCGACCGCGTCGGTCGTCTGGGCCGGTGCGACCCCGCCCATGATACAGATGTCGTCCCGGCGAAGCGCCTCGCTGGCTTCCTCGTAGTCCAGTGCGGGTGCCGTCACCGACTCCTCGCTGAGCGCGGCGATGAGCAGCCGCGCGTTGAGTCGGGTGACGTCGATCCCGAGCTGGTCGAGTTCGATCTCGTTGGCACCGAGGTCACGCGCGGCCCCGATGTAGTCGCGGGCGACGCCGCCGCCCCCGACGACGGCCCCGATCCGACAGCCTTCGGCGATGAGGTCCTCGATGACGGCGGCGTGCTCGGCCACCCGATCCGCGCCCGGCTCGGGGACGAGTACGCTCCCGCCGATGGAGACGACCACTTTCATACTACCCCGGTGTAGCGGAGTTGCTATCTTAAGGGTTGTCAACTGCCCGGACGGCGTGGTGACACACCGCTCGAGCCGGTCGCCGACGCCGGCGGCCGTCGCGACTCGTATGGAGTATCGTCACTTGGTACCGGTGTACCCGCGACTGTCCTGCGGGTATACCGGAACTGACTGGCAGGACACCGTATCACCGCTCGAGCGCCAGGACCGCCCAGTCTGGGTCGGCCCGAAAGTGAAACGGGCGGTGAGTGCGCTGCCACTCCCGGCCCCGCGTCGAGAGGACGCACTCGAGGTTGCACACCAGCCCGTCCAGTCCGCGGAGTCGTCGAGGGTGGTTCCCCAGACCGCGTCGACCGGACGGCTCCGCTGGCGCTCGTCGACGAGCCGCCCGAGCATGACGTCACCGGTGAAGCCGATTCGGAGCGCTATACGGACCGTTCGCGACCGAGACCCAAAATTCCGGACCAGCGTTCGACGGCTCGCGGGTCCGTGTCCCGACCGTGACGACCCTCCCCCGCCGCGGGGCTTTCGTCGACAGCTACAAAGCCCGACCGACCCACAGTCTAGCCATGCACGTACTCGGTGTTCGCGACGCGGGGGCCGACGGCGACGCGCTCGAGGCGGTCGTCGACCGGACCGTCGACCGGCTCTCCGAGCGGGGGCGAGTCGGGGTCGTCAGATACGACGCGACGATCGCCGACGGGACGCAGGTGCGCGAGTCGGCGACGCGCGGCGGCGACGTCACCTACGACCTCGGCGTCGACGGCGACTGGACCGCTTCGGGGACGGGGATGGGCGTCCGCGACGCCCTCGACCGGCTGGCGACCGACTGCGAGTACGCGGTCGTCGTCGGCGTCCCCTCGCTGCAGTACCCCTCGGTCCTCGTCGGCGGCGACGGGTCCGACCGCGAGGCCGCCGGCGAGGTGCTGGCGGCCGTCGAGGGGCCCGCCGGACTCGACCTCGCGGCGCTGGTCGACGACCTCAAGGCGGCCGAGCCCCACCGAACCCTCGAGTCGCTGGTGGCCCGGGTCACGGAGTCGCCGGCGGCCGACCGCGCGGGCGCGATCGCGACGTTTACCGGCCGCGTCCGGGCGAAAGACAGCGCGGACGACGCGCGCACGCAGTACCTCGAGTTCGAGAAGTACGAGGGCGTCGCCGACGAGCGACTGGCCGCCCTCGAGGCCGACCTCGAGTCGCGGGCGGGCGTCTTCGCGGTCGAACTCTATCACCGGACTGGGATCGTCGAGGACGGCGAGGACATCGTGTTCGTCGTCGTGCTGGCCGGTCACCGCGGGGAGGCGTTTCGGACCGTCGAGGACGGGATCAATCGATTGAAGGACGAAGTCCCGCTGTTCAAAAAGGAGGTCACGGTCGAGGATGAGTTCTGGGTCCACGAGCGATCCTGAGCGTTCCCGTCGTTCACCGCTCGTCCAAACGCGCGAAACGGTCGGCAAAGCAGAGATTGAATCACCCGTGAACGACGACGCGAAGATAATGAGTTAGAAGCGGTTCTAAAACGTCTAACTGTTTTTGAGCCACTAAATAATAGTCTTATTACCGATCATAAAACGTTGCTTACCCCCCAGATCGCTGAACACAATCGAAACGGGGCTAACCAACCTGTCTTTATAACCGGTTCTCGCCACAAGGGACGGATGTCGATGAGCACGACAGCCCACCCCTCCACGGAAAGCAAGGAACGCCGCCTGAAACGCTACCTGCGCGAACGTGCCGAAGACGGCGAGCTGTATTTCAAAGGCAAGTTCATCGCGGACGACGTCGGGATGTCGCCCAAAGAGATCGGCGCGCTGATGGTCAAGCTCTCGGACTCGGTCAGCGACCTCGAGATCGAGAAGTGGTCGTACACGAGCGCGACGACGTGGCGCGTCGCCCCCGCGTAACGCGACAACCGAGCCCGTCCGTCCCCGCAGTCCACTCCCGCGTGCCGGCGCGTCACAGACGCTATCCGGCACGATGCCCGACGCGCTGACGCGTTCGTCGTCCGATCGCGGTTCGTACTCGTTTTCCCCGCCGGTAGCCGCGTCGCCGTCCCGGTGGCCGTCGTCCTGCTTGCGAGAAACGGACTCGGCTGCCGACGACAGTCGTTTTATACGGTCCCGAGCCGAACTACGGATAATGGACGACGGCGATCGGTCCGGCTTCGACGGACCGGCACGCGACGGCCGTTCCCCCGCTGACGGACCGCCCATCGAGCGGATCGAGTCGGTGTTTGCGGTCTACGAAGTCCGGCGCGAGGACGACCAGATAGTGTACTACGGCGATCCGCTGACCCACCCCGAGCGGGTCATGCGCGACCTCTGGCCGGCGTTCAACGACCGGGGCTACGACCTCGAGTTCGGACGCCGACACGGCGAGTACGTCCTCGTCGCCGAGCGGGCGACCCGCGGCATCGACGGGATTCCCTGGACGAACGTGATCCTGCTGCTGGCGACGATCGCGTCGACGCTGTTCGTCGGCTCGTGGTGGTGGTATCCGGCGCTTGACCCGTTCGCGAACCCGGTCGACCTCCTCCACGCGTGGCCGTTCTCGCTGGCGATCCTCGGCGTCCTCATGGTTCACGAGATGGGTCATTACGTCATGAGTCGGTACCACCGGGTCGAGGCCTCGCTGCCCTACTTCATTCCGATCCCGACGCTTATCGGGACGATGGGCGCGGTCATCAGGATGAAAGGCCGAATGCCCGACCGGAAGGCGCTGTTCGATATCGGCGTCGCCGGGCCGCTGGCTGGGCTGGTCGCGACGGTCGTCGTGAGCGTAATCGGGCTTCACCTGCCTCCCGTAACCGTCGACCCGGCGCTACTCCAGAATCCCGATGCGGTCCGGATCGAACTCGGCTATCCGCCGCTGCTCGAGTTGCTCGCGGCAACGTTCGACCAGCCGCTGTATCGGGACGATCCGACGACGGGCGTGAACCCGGTCGTCATCGGCGCGTGGGTCGGAATGTTCGTCACGTTTCTGAACCTGATCCCGGTCGGCCAGCTCGACGGCGGCCACATTTTGCGGGCGATGACCGGCGAGTTTCACGACACCGTGGCCGCGCTCGTCCCCGGCGCGCTGTTCGTCCTCGCGGGCTATCTCTACTACGTCCAGGAGTACACCGTGAACGCGGTCTCGGTCTGGCTCATCTGGGGGCTGTTGACGACGGTGTTCGCGTCGGCGGGGGCGGCGACGCCGATTCGGGACGATCGACTCGGCACCGGTCGGACCGTCCTCGGCGTCGTCACGTTCGGGCTCGGCTTGCTCTGTTTCATGCCGGTTCCGGTGATGGTCATCGGCTGAGCCGTCGCCGTCAGTCGCCGGCGCCTACCCGTGCGTGTAACCCCGGTCCGCCAGCCGTTCGCCGTCCATACTGATCCCGTGGTCGCGCTCCCGAACCGTCCCGAGGACCGACAGCGGGACGTCGGTCGCCGACCGGACCGCCGACAGCGCGTCCGCGGGGACGGTTGCGACGAGTTCGAAGTCCTCGCCGAAGGTCGTCGCGCGCTCGAGCGCGTCGTCGTCGCCGTCGGCGATTTCGCGGACGGCGTCGTCGATCGGCACGCGGTCGGACTCGATCGCGAACCCGCAGTCGCTGGCCTCGGCCAGCTGATGCAGCGAGCGGGCCAGCCCGTCGCTCGAGTCCATCATCGCCGTCGCATGCGGGGCGAGCGCCCGTCCGGCGGCGATCCGCGGCTCGAACCGAAAGAGGTCGTTCGCCCGCTCGGCGTGGCCCCGACCGAACAGTTCGAGCGCGGCCGCGCTGCGGCCGAGAGTGCCGGTCACACAGACGCGGTCGCCGGGGCGGGCCCCCGACCGACGGACGGGGTCGTCGGCGCGGCCGATCGCGGTCGTGGCCGTCGTGAACTCGTCGTGGCCGTCGAGGTCGCCGCCGACGTATTCGGCATCGACGTGGTCGCAGATTTCGCTCGCGCCACGAACGAAGGCGAGCAGTTCGTCCCGTTCGAAGGTTGGTGCGGCGTAGGCTGCGACCGCGGCCGTCGCCTCGGCACCCATCGCGGCCACGTCCGACAGCGACGCGCCGACGGCGCGCCAGCCGGCGGTGTACCGGGTCGTCCCGTCCGGGAAATCGGTGCGATCGTGGAGCATGTCCGTCGTCACGACCAGCCCGTCGACGACGGCCGCGTCGTCGCCGGCCGCCGCGAGTTCCCCCTCGAGCAGTCGGAGGGCGGCGCGTTCGTCCATACCCCCCGTTTCGACTCGAGGGCGAAAAGCCACCCGGGCCGGCCGGATCGGCGCGATACGATGGTCTTAAATGCCGCGGACGGAAAGCACACGCCAATGGCTACGATGTACGACGTTCCGGCGGACGACCTCATCGAGGCGCTCGCCGACGATCTCGCGGACCGACTCGAGGAACCGGAGTGGGGACAGTTCGCCAAGAGCGGTGTCGCCAACGAACTGCCGCCCGAACAGGACGACTTCTGGGCCACCCGCGCGGCCAGCCTCCTGCGCAAGGTCGCCGACCGCGGCCCGATCGGCGTCGAGCGACTGTCGACCGAGTACGGCGGCGCGAAGGGCGGCTCGAACCGCTATCAGGTCGCGCCCGCGAAGCGAACCGACGGCTCGAAGAACCTCATCCGGACCATCCTCCAGCAGCTCGAGGAGGAAGACCTCGTCGAGACCGCCGAAGGCGAGGGTCGCCGCATCACCGCCGACGGCCGGAGCCTGCTCGACGAGACCGCCGACGAGGTCCTCGAGGAACTCGACCGCCCGGAACTCGAGCGCTACGCCTGATCGCGGAACGCAGTTGAACCGTTTTCGTGCCGCTTGCACCCCCCAGAGCGACGCCTCCGTCGTCCGTAATCATTTTCCCGCCCGCCGGCCAAGTACGGGACAACGATGAGTGGCTCACCGGACGAGGAAAAACTCGAGGAGCTCCGACAGAAGAAAATGGAGCAGCTACAGGACCGGGCGGAGGCCCAGCAGGGCGAGGGCGGCCAGGAGGCGGCCCAGCAGCAGGCCGAGGCCCAGAAGAAAGCCGTGTTGCGCCAGCACCTGACCGACGACGCCCGCAAGCGGCTCAACACGGTCAAGATGAGCAAGCCCCAGTTCGGCGAGCAGGTCGAGCGCCAGGTCATCAGCCTCGCTCGCAGCGGCCGCATTCAGGGGAAGATCGACGACGACAAGATGAAACAGCTCCTCAAGGAGCTGAAACCCGACTCCCAGAGCTTCGACATCCAGCGCCGGTGATGGAGCTCGGACTGCTCTACAGCGGCGGCAAAGACTCGACGCTCGCCGCGCTCTTGCTCGAGGAGTTCTACGACGTGACGCTACTGACGGCCCACTTCGGGATCAGCGACGACTGGCAACACGCCCGCGAGACGGCCGAGTCCGCGGGCTTTGCCTTCGAACGCCTCGAGTGTGACCCCGACGTCGCCCGCGAGGCCGTCGACCGTATCCGCGAGGACGGCTTCCCGCGAAACGGCATCCAGCACGTCCACCAGCACGCCTTAGAGCGGCTGGCGGCCCGGGAGTTCGACGCCATCGCCGACGGCACCCGTCGGGACGACCGCGTGCCGACGGTCTCGCGGGCACAGGCCCAGAGCCTCGAGGATCGCCACGACGTCGATTACATCGCCCCACTGTCGGGCTTCGGTCGGTCGGCCGTCGACCGACTCGTCGAGGCGCGACTGGACGTGACGGTCGGCCCCAGCGAGGAGATCGACCGGGCCGACTACGAGGCGGAGCTCCGGGCGCTCATCGCCGCGGAAGAGGGGCGGGCGGCGATCGCGGACTACTTCCCGGATCACGATCAGACGTACGTGACCGACATCCGCTGACGGCTAGCGCTTCGGTACTCGTCACCTGCCAGCCGTGGGCGTCGGCGACGCGTTGCACAGTCGGTGTCGGACGCAGACCGGTATCGATCGACGGGACGGTCTCGGGACGGGACTGGTGGAACGAACGGTACTCAGCGCTGACGCAAACGGGTGGCGACCGCGAGCGCCGCGGGAGCGGAACGAAAGGATAGAAGTTCGCCGTCCCCGAACGGATGTCCATGTACGACCGGATCAAGGGCTTTCGTGACTTCTACCCCGGCGAGATGGCCGCCAGACGGGAGGCAATCGACGTGCTGGAGGACACCGCCCGCGAGTACGGCTTTCGCGAGATCGGGACGCCGGCACTCGAGCGCGCCGAGATGTGGACCGACAAGAGCGGCGACGACATCGTCGACGAACTCTACGCCTTCGAGGACCAGAGCGGTCGCCACGTCACGCTGACGCCGGAGCTGACGCCGACCGTCGCCCGGATGGTCGTCGCGAAACAGCAGGAACTCTCGAAGCCGATCAAGTGGGTCTCCACGCGGCCGTTCTGGCGCTACGAGCAGGTCCAGCAGGGCCGCTACCGCGAGTTCTACCAGACCAACGTCGACATCTTCGGCTCGTCGGAGCCGACGGCCGACGCCGAGATTCTCGCGTGGGCCGCCGACGCCCTGACCGGGCTGGGACTGACCGGCGACCACTTCGAGTTCCGAATCTCCCACCGGGACATCCTCGGGGGCGTCCTCGAGAGCTACGATACCGAGGTCGACACCGAGGCGGCGATCCGCGCGGTCGACAAATCGGACAAGCTCTCGCGGGCGGAGTACCACGACCTGCTGATCGGGGCCGGGCTTTCGGCGGACCAGGCCGCCGAGTTCGGCGACCTCATCGCGGGCGGCGACCTCGAGGAAGTCGAGGCGTTCGCGGGGACCGAGCGTGTGACCGCGGCGGTCGAGAACCTCCAGAACGTGCTGGACGCGGCCGCGGACTTCGGTGCCCGGGAGTACTGTACGATCTCGCTCGAGACGGCCCGCGGGCTGGACTACTACACGGGCGTCGTCTTCGAGTGTTTCGACTCCGCGGGCGAGGTGTCGCGGTCGATCTTCGGCGGCGGACGCTACGACGACCTCATCGAGAGCTTCGGCGGCCAGCCGACGCCGGCGGTCGGCGTCGCGCCGGGCCACGCGACGCTCGCGTTGCTCTGCCAGCGCGCCGGCGTCTGGCCCGAGGAAGACGTGACGACCGACTACTACGTCCTCCAGATCGGCGACACGCGGGCCGAAGCGGCCCGGATCGTCAGCGAGTTACGCGATCGGGGCCACGTCGTCGAGACGGACGTCGCGGGCCGGTCGTTCGGCGCACAACTCGACTACGCCGACTCGATCAACGCCGAGACGGTCGTCATCGTCGGCGAACAGGACCTCGCGAACGACGAAGTGACGATCAAGGACATGGCGTCGGGTGACCAGACGCAGGTCCCCGTCGACGAGTTCCCCGGCGACCGCGAGCGGCCGACGTTCGAGGACCTCGCCTGATTCACTCGCGGTTTGGCCGCTGTGCTTCCGTTCCTGACTCCGGCCGCCTTGCCGACTGTGCTTTGGCTCCCCGACTATCACCGTCGTTTTCGGGGCGACTGTCCGCGTCGCGGCGCTCGACCGGCGAGTGGCCGGTCTCGACGAAGTGGTCGATCATCGCCCGGCTGAGTTTCCCGTCTGCCCCGTCGGTCCGATACTCCCACCCGCACTCGTCGCAGTACGCGCTCGGCACGTGCGGCCCCTCGAAGGGCGGCCCAATGAACGGTGGGGTTCACGCGGTTGCGTCTTATAACGGCAGCCGTGCGAGCCGCCGAGAGTCGCCGCAGGTCCCACCATTAACTGCGACCGGGGTGTACGACGGTCGATGGCCGACTCCGACTCCCGCCCGAACGTCCTGTTCGTCCTCACCGATCAGGAGCGATACGACGCCAGCGCGCCCGACGGGCCCCCGGTCGAGACCCCGACGATCGACGCGCTCTCGAGCGAGGGGGTCCGCTTCCAGCAGGCGGTCACCCCGATCAGCATCTGCTCGAGCGCTCGCGCGTCGCTGCTGACCGGGCTGTTTCCCCACGGGCACGGAATGTTGAACAACTGCCACGAGCCCGACGCAATCCGCGAGGATCTCCCCGACGGGCTGCCGACGTTCTCGGAGGAACTCGTCGCGGCCGGCTACGACCTGACCTACACCGGCAAGTGGCACGCCGGCCGCGATCGGACGCCCGCCGACTTCGGCTTCTCGTATCTCGGCGGGAGCGACACGCACCACGACGACATCGACGAGGCGTTCCGCGAGTACCGCAGGGAGCGGGGCACGCCCGTCGACGAGGCCGACCTCGAGGCGGAGATCTACACCGGGGCGGATCCCAGAGACGGCGACGAGGGGACGTTCGTCGCCGCGAAGACGACCGTCGACGTCGAGGAGACGCGCGCGTACTTCCTCGCCGAACGGACGATCGACGCGATCGAGTCTCATGCCGACGGCGACCGGGACGGTCCGTTCTTCCACCGAACGGACTTCTACGGGCCCCACCACCCCTACGTCGTCCCCGAACCGTACGCCTCGATGTACGATCCAGACGACATCGAGCCGCCCGATAGCTACGCCGAAACCTACGAGGGGAAACCGCGCGTCCACGAGAACTACCTCGCCTACCGCGGCGTCGCGGGCTTCGAGTGGGAGCTGTGGGCCGAGGCGCTCGCGAAGTACTGGGGCTTTCTCACGATGATCGACCACCAGCTCGAGCGGATCCTCGCGGCCCTCGACGACCACGGGCTGGCCGACGAGACGGTCGTCGTCCACGCCTCCGATCACGGGGACTTCGCCGGGAGCCACCGCCAGTTCAACAAGGGGCCGCTGATGTACGACGATACCTATCGGATCCCGCTGCAGATCCGCTGGCCCGGCGTCACCGACGGCGCGACCTGCGAGACGCCGGTCCACCTCCACGACCTCGCGGCGACGTTCCTCGAGATCGCCGACGTGCCCGCTCCCGAGAGCTTCGATGCGCGGAGCCTGGTCCCGCTGCTCGAGAACGGGGGCGAACCGCCCGCTGCCCTCGAGTGGCCCGACTCGACGTTCGCCCAGTACCACGGCGACGAGTTCGGCCTCTACAGTCAGCGGATGGTCCGGACGGCGGCGTACAAGTACGTCTACAACGGCCCCGATATCGACGAACTGTACGACCTCGAGGCCGATCCCGCCGAACTGCAAAACCTGATCGATCACCCCGAGTATGCGGACGCCCGACGGGAAATGCGCGAGCGGCTGATCGAGTGGATGGACGAGACGGCGGACCCGAACCGGTTGTGGGTGAGCGGCGTCCTCGAGAACGCCTCGTAGCGTTGTTTTTCAGAACATGCGGTGGCGCGCGCCGTCTGCCGATCGAGCGCTAGCGAGAGCGGCCGATACCCTCGTGCGGGGTCGTCGCGAGTGAAACGAGCGACTGCTTGGAAGATGCTCCGCATCTTCCAGTGGATGAGCGAGCGACTGAAGGGAGCGAGCGTTATCGCGGGATCTGGTCCCACGAACCATGATAACAAGTGCTACGCACCCGTGAGCAGCAATCGGTTGGGGAGGGTGTGGCCGCTCCGTGGTGCCACGATAGCAGCGCGCTCCCTGTTGTCGTCGTCTGTACCGAGAGCGGAGTGTTCAGTCGACTTTTCGCTTGAAGCACCGACTCCACGACACGATCTCAGAACGGAAGCGTACGTTTACGGTGCCGAAGCCGATACCATCGTCTATGATCGCCGCCACCGACGAGACGGGGGGACAGCGATGACGCGCGACGACACCGACGACTCGCCCGCCGACCTCCGCGAGCGGGCCGCCCGCGACGAGGAGATCGCCGACGCCCTCGAGGACCTCCTCGAAGAGTTGCGCGACGAGGACATCAAAGGGTCGCGCCTCGAGGGCCTGTTCGACGAGGTCAGCTCGAGCAATCCGAACATCTGGAACATCGTCTCGGCCTTTATCGACGTCGAGGACGGCGAAGCGGTCGTCACCGACGAGTCGAAACTGGCACAGGGCAGCTGGGCCCCCGAGATCGTCGACGGCTGTGACACGCTGATCACCCTCGAGATCGAGTACGGGATGATGCCCGACGAGTTCGCCTACACCGCCGGGAAGAAGCTGCAAACGCGGATCGAGGAGTTCCGCGAGCGGGCGGCCGAGGCGCGCGAGCGGGCCGCCGAATTCGAGGAGTCGGCCGACTGATCGCGTAGCCGGCCGTCTCACTCGCCGACGACTTGCTCTCGCTCGAACCGATCGCCGGGAGCGTCGGCTCCGTCCCCGCCGGTCCGCCACCGCCACGACCCCACCGCGAGGGGCTCGAGCGAGACGATCACGTACGACCGATCGGGCCAGGTCGCCCGTGCAGTATCGGTTGCGCTCGGCCGCGCCGGGCCGCGGGGATGGGAGTGATAGAAACCGACGATCGCCTCGCCGCGGTCCTCGAGCCGATCGAAGATCGCGAGTTGCTGTTCGGGATCGATCTCGTATCTGGTCCGGGGGGTCTCGGCGACGTTTGCGGCCGGGTACTGCGACGCCACGCGGCTCCGTCCGTCGGGGTCGTACGCGCCGCCGAGGACGCCACAGATCTCCGTCGGGTCTCCGTCGCGGGCGCGCTCGAGGATCGCCGCCCGAATCCCGGCCGGCAGGACGATCACGGTCGCGAGTCGACCCCGGCTCGAGCGTCGGGATCGGCGGTGTCGCCCTCGCTCGCCGGCGCGACCCCCTCGAGGTCCGCGAACGGGACCGCGACCTCGGGGTCGGGGCCGTCAAATCGTTCGGGGTGGACGATCGGTGCCAGCGCCTCGAGGGTGTCGACCAGCCGCGGGCCGGGCCGGTTGAGGTAGTGGTCGCCGTCCATCGCCCAGACGCGTTCTTCCCGGACCGCCGTCAGTTCACCCCAGCCGTCACGTTCGGTCAGATCCGTCGCGTTCCGCGCGATCTGCTCGAGGCCGAACCCACAGGGCGCAACGATCAGCACCTCGGGGTCGTACGCCCGGATCTCGTTCCATTCTCGGGGACGCGAGCGCGCGCCGGCGTCGGCCAGCCCGTACTCGCCGCCGGCCCAATCGACGAGTTCCTCGGTCCAGTGGCCCGCGACCATGACGGGGTCGGTCCAGTCGAGGATCGCCACGCGCGGGCGGTCCGCCGGCGGGATAGCCGCCGTCCGCTCCCGGACCGCCTCGAGCCGGGCTTCGAGGTCGGCCCGTAGCTCTCGAGCCCGCTGCTTGCGGTCGATCGCCGCGCCGATCCGTTCGACGTCGTCCAGCACGTCGCCGACGCTGTGGGGATCGGTCGGGACGATCTCGGGGGTCGCATCGATGCGGTCGACGGCGTCTTCGATCACTGCCTCGTCGACCGCACAGACGTCACACATCCCCTGCGTGACGACGGCGTCGGGCTCGAGGGCGTCGAGCGTTTCCACGTCGACGTCGTAGACGCCGGCCTCGGTGTCGGCGGTCTCGAGGACTTGGCGGTCGATCTCGGCGCTCGAGGCCGACTCGTCGGCGTCGATCCGAGAGCGCGTGACGGCGGGCGCGTCCGCGGCCGCCGCCGGGTAGTCGCACTCGTGGGAGACGCCGACCGGCTCGCGGCCGAGCGCGGCGACGATTTCGGTGGCGGATGGGAGCGTCGTAACGGTTCGCATGGTCGTCCGTAGGGGGCGAGCGGTCAAAAACGGCGGGCTCGAGGAACGACGACTCGAATGGTATCGGTAGCTCGAGAGGAGGGACCTGTTTGTTCTGCTATCGTGGCAACACGGAGGAGCCACGCCCTCCCCAGCCGATTCACTCGCTCCTGTCAGTCGCTCGCTCATCCCTCGCGCAATGTCGGGTCGCGGTTCGTCATTGACTCACCGCGCCCCAGCGCGCGCCACCGCGTGCCGGGTGACTGGTTTAGGACGATCCGTTCCTCACTGCGACGGCCACGCCGATAGCTCTCGAGCGGCCGAGAACTGGTCGAAAGGACTCGCTGCTATCGCTGCGCCGACGACACGTCCGAAAGCGCCGCCTCGAGTTCCCGGACCCCTTCCTTCTCAGTTCGATCCGGATTCGCGAGGACCCGCACCGGCTGCTCGCCGAGCCGGACGAACCCGAGATCCAGCCGGTCGGCGGTCTCGCGCAGGCCCAGCCCGGCGTCGGCGTCGCCCGCGATGACCTTCCGGGCGGGGCTCTCGTGGGCGCGCAGCCCCAGCTCGAAGCCGTCGATCGCGTCGACGATCTCGTGGCGGTCCACCCCCCGTTGCTCGGCGAGTTCGGCCACCGCCGCGCCGAGACTCGAGCGCAGTCCGGAGTCCGTCGTCCGGTTAATAAAGCGCAGGTCGCGATCGACCAGATCGGCCAGCCCCTCGAGTTCGGCGGGGTTGCCCGCGGGGACGACCAGCCCCCACTCGCGCTCCCAGCGGCCGAGTTCGACCGCTGCGAACTCCGGGTCGGCGGGGCCAGCGACGACGGCCGCGTCGGGGACGCCGTCCCGGAGCCGCCGCAGGCCGGGCCGGCTGCCCACCGAGAGAGAGCGGGGGTTCTCGAGGCCGTCGAGAAGCCGGGCGAACGTCGGGTCGTCCTCGCCGACGGCAAACAGCGTCGGCGGCCGCACGTCCGGCGAAAAGAGTGTGACCGTGACGGGTTCGCCTTTCTCGAGGTAGTCGGTTTCGGGGCCGACCTCGACGACGCCGTCGGCGTCGGCGAGGCTGGTGGTCGCGCCGCTGCCCTTGTCGACGGGGTAGACGAGCGTCTCGCCGTCGCCGCTCTCGACCAGACCGACCGGCATGAGCCGATGGCGGCCCTCTTCGTATCGCTCTTGCCTGGCGAGGCGTCCGGAGACGGTCGCCGACGCGGGTTCCGGGACGCCGGCGGCCTCGCGGATCGCCGGCGCGACGAAGGTCCGGAACACCATCATCGCGGAGACGGGGTAGCCGGGAAGGCCGACGTAAGCGCTGTCGTCCAGCCGGCCGATCAGCATCGGCTTCCCCGGCTTGACGCTCACGCCGTGGAGCAACAACTCGCCTTGCTCCTCGATGACCCGGTAGATGACGTCGACTGCGCTCGCGCTGGTCGACCCCGAGGAGAGGACGAGGTCGCACTCGTCGGCCGCGGTCCGCAAGATCTCCTCCATCTCCGATTGCTCGTCGCCGGCGTGGGGGTAGAGTACAGCCTCGCCGCCCGAATCCTCGACCCCCGCGGCGATCGTGTAGCTGTTGACGTCGTAGATCTCGCCGCGGGAACTCTCGAGGGCCTCGCCCGGTCGCACGAGTTCGTCGCCCGTCGAGACGATGCCGACCCGCGGTTTCGCCCGAACCGGCACCTCGTCGACGCCCAGCGCCGACAGCAGGCCGATGTCTCGAGGCGTGATCGTCGTCGCGGGGCCGAGCGCGCGCTCGCCCGCGGCGACGTCCGCGCCGGCGAACATGACGTTGTCGCCGGGCGCGACCGAGGTGCGGACCAGAACCTCGCTCCCGTCTGACGCCGTATCGGTTCGCTCGACCGGCACCATCGCGTCGGCACCGTCGGGCATCACCGCGCCGGTCGAGATCTCGGCGGCCTGTCCCGACTCGAGCGCCACGTCTGGCTTCTCGCCGGCGTGGACCGCGCCGACGATCTCGAGGCGGGCGGGATCGGCCTCGTCCGCGCCGAACGTGTCCCGTGCCCGGAGCGCGTAGCCGTCCAGACTCGCCCGGTCGAAGCCGGGAACGTCGAGTTCGGCGTCGAGTCGCGCCACGAGAACCCGGCCGCGGGCGTCTTCGAGCGGGACGCGTTCGACGCCGCCCTCGAGGGACAGCGAGTCGATCGCCGCCCGCGCTTCGTCGGGGGTGGCGAGATCGCGGAACTCCTTGCGGTTCATACCCGTTCTTGGAGCGCCGCGGCTAAAAACGTCGGTCGACTCGCGGACGGTTGCCTGCGAGATGTTCTCATACGACAACCGTTAAACGTCCGCCCGGAGAGTACCGTGCCATGTCACGGATCTCCGAGCGGGACCGCGAGCGCATCGCCGATCTCTTCGATCGCCACCTCGAGGCCGGCCTCCATCACGGGGCCCAACTCGCCGTCTACGTCGACGGCGAACCCGAGATCGACCTCGCCGGTGGCGTCGAGGCCCCGGACGGTCCCGCGGAAACCCGCGAGACGCGGCATATCCTCTTCTCGAGTACGAAGCCCTACGCCGCGGTGACGCTGCACTCGCTGGTCGAGGAGGGCGAACTCGCCTACGACGACCGGGTCGTCGATCACTGGCCCGAGTTCGCCGACGCGGGGACCGCAAAGGCCGAGATCACGGTCCGGCAGGTACTCAGTCATACGTCGGGGCTCAACCGCGGCGAGATCGACGACCGGCCCGACCTCTGGGGTGACTGGGACGCCGTCGTCGAGACACTCGAGGCGATGGAGCCGAACTTCACGCCCGGCGAGACGCCGGCCTATCACGCGCTGACGTTCGGCTGGCTGGTCGGCGAACTCGTCCGGCGGGTATCGGGAACGCCGATCGAGCAGGCCGCCGAAGAGCGGGTCTTCGACCCGCTCGGACTGGACGACACCGGGATCGGTCTGCGCGACGACGAGGACGACGACGTCGCGACCCTGGTCGGCTTCGAGCCGTTCGACCGCTGTCGCGACCCCGACGAGGGGCTCGGAAAGAACGCCGAGGTCGCAGCACCGTTCAACTCCGAGGAGGTCCACCGCGCGGTGATCCCGGCCGCCAACGGGATCGGCACCGCCGGCGACATGGCCCGCTTCTACGCCTGTCTGGCCAACGGCGGCGAACTCGAGGGGACGCAGTTGCTCGAGTCCGAGACGGTAAAACGGATGACGCAGGTGCAGGCCGAGACCGAGGCCGACGGCACGATCGGCCGCGAGGGCCGCTTCGCGCTTGGCTTCTGGAAGGGTGGGACGACGGTCGCGCCGTACGGCTCGCTCTCGCCCGAACGCGTCTTCGGCCACGCGGGGCTGGGCAGCAGCGTCGGCTGGGCCGACCCCCAGGAAAACGTCGGCTTCGCCTACGTGACCAACGGCGTCCGGGACGGCTCCTACGAACACGTCGCCCGCGTGAACGCGCTTGGGGACGCGGTTCGACACGCGATCCGGTGAGCCGACGACTCGCCGTCGTGAGAGCTCGCCGATACTTTATGTGATCCGAGACCCAAGCGAGGGTATGCCACACGACCAGGACATCGAAGGCGAGAACGATCCGGAGTCCGTATCGACCTACGAGTGTCTCGAGTGCGGCGACGTCGTCGAATCGACCACGCACCCCGGCGTCTGCGACTGCGGCGGCGAGTATCAGAACCGGGCGAAGTCCCTCGAGTAGGCGCGACGCGATTTCGGCGGCGATTCTGTGGCGCGTGTCCGGACTGCGGCCTCGGTCGTGCAGTCACGGGGTCGTCTCACGAGTGCTGCTCCCAGTCTTCGACGGCGACCGTCTCGCCGGCCGGAATCCCCTCCCGGTCGTCGTCGACGACGACCCAGCCGTCGGCCAGGGCGACGCTCGAGAGGACGCCCGACCCGCTCGCTCGCGTCGGGATCGCCTCGTAGCGGGGCTCGTCGGTGCCGAAGTCGTCGCCCTCGCGTTCCTCGAGTCGCACCCGTGCGAACGTCCGCGTCCCGGGTTCGCTGGGAATCTTGCGCTCGAGGCGGGCCCGCGTCGTCGGGTGGGGATCGGGCGTGGTGCCCTCGAGCCACCGCAGGACCGGCCGGAGGAACTGAACGGCGTTGACGATGCAGGCGACGGGATACCCCGGCAGCGCGAGGACGGGGGTGTCCTGGACGATCCCCAGACAGACCGGGTGGCCGGGCTTGAGCCCGACGCCGTGGACCAGTACCTCGCCCAAGTCGTCGATCACCTCCGGCAGCAGATCGCGCTCGCCGACGCTCGAGCCGCCGGTGGTGACGACGACGTCTTTGGTCAGATCGCGCTGGATCGCCACGCGCAGGGACTCGGGGTCGTCGGTGACAACGTCGCGGTAGGTCGCCCTCGCGCCCCAGCGCTGGGCCAGCCGCGAGACGGTCAGCCCGTTGGTCTCGATCACCTCGCCGGGATCGGGATCGCCCGCCACGAGTTCCTCGCCGGTCGGCACCACGCCCACCGTGGGCTGTTGGGCCACCGCGACGCGGCCGTAGCCCGCCGAGCGAAGGAGGCCGAGGTCCGACGGCCGGAGCCGGTGGCCCGCGTCGTAGAGGTGCTGACCCTCCTCGACGTCCTCGCCGACGGGCGCGACGTTTTCCCCCTCCGCGAGGGCGTCCTCGACCTCGAGTTCGCCGACGGATTCGCGTTCGGTGACCCGTTCGATCATGACGACGGCGTCGGCTCCCGCCGGGAGCGCGCTGCCGGTGTGGACCCGCGCGGCCGCACCGGGCTCGATCCGGTCTGCGGTTGCGTGGTCGCCCGCGGCGTCGGCACCGTCGGCCGGTTCCGTGAATCGCAGCACTTCCGGGGAGCGCTCGCTGGCCCCGAAGGTGTCCGCGGCCCGAACGGCGTAGCCGTCCATCGCCGCCCGTTCGTAGTGGGGGACGTCGCGGGCCGATTCGACGGGCGCGGCGAGGACGCGGCCGTCCGCGCGATCGACGTCGACGGTCTCGGTTCCGCAGGGTACGTCTCCCTCCTCGCCGTCCCCCACGACCGCCTCCTGCAAAATCCGGCGCGCCTCGTCGACCGGCGTCCGAACCTTGAACCCGGCCTCCGTGCGCTCGCGGTCGGCTCCTTCCATACCCTGAATCGGGTCGCCGGAGGCCAAAAGCGTGGGGGAACCCGCCGTCCGATACCGCCGTTCGTGGAGCGTTCGACGTGCGGTGGCGCGCGCTGTCGGCCGACCGAGCGCTAGCGAGGACGGCCGAGAACATTGCGCGAGGGATGAGTGAGCGACTGAACGGAGCGAACGAATCGGCTGGGGAGGGCGAGGAAATCCCTGTTGCCACGATAGCAGGACGCTTCTCTCTCTCTCCAGTCGACTATCTATTCAGGTCGACCATCTATAGTAGCCGCTGAAAGTCATTGCACACCTGATCGCACGAAAGCGTTGCGATCAGTGTGTAAATCGATTCAACGGCTACTATAGTCGTCTCGAGCAGAGCGTGGGTTTTGCCGTGAACAGCAGCTAACGCGTCCTGCTATCTGGCAACAATGAGGGCCACACCCTCCCCAGCCGATTCACTCACTTCGTTCGTTCATCCCTCGCGCAATGTTCTCGCCCGCCTTCGTAAGTACTCAGGCGGCCGACAGCGCGCGCCACCGCACGTCGATTGCCCGCCGTCGCCCGACTCGAGGGCGGCCCGTTGGCGGACAGTCTCTCTCTCTCTCCCCGCGGGACGCTCGAGCGATCGATGAATCGCCGCGACCGCGGCCTTTTTCGTATCGGCGTTCGAACCGGTAGCTATGTCAGCGCTCCGCGACGCGTTGCGGGACCTCTCCGACGACGTCTTCTTCGATCTCCTCGAGAGCGAGGAGGCCTATCTCCTCGTCCTCGACGTCCCGGGAGTTGCCGCCGAGTCGCTCGAGGTCGCGATCGAGGACGGTCGCATCTCCATCGACGCCCAGCGGGAGAAAGACCCCGCCGGCGACTACCGCTATCTCGAGGAAAACCGGTCGCTGTTTCTCGAGATGGACCTTCCGCTGCCCGATGACGCCTCCGACGCCGGCGGCGAGGCGACGGTCGATCGGGGCGTCCTCGAGTTGCGGCTGCCGAAACGCGGGGCCGGCGAGGAGACGACGATCGATGTCGTCGACGAGGACGCCCAAACGGGGTGACCGAGGCTGGCCTCCCTCCGTGCGTACAAGCGGTTCGTCATCGTCGCCTGGCAGTTCCTCCCGCTGTTGCTGGCCTACGCTCGTGACCGGCGGCGCTTCCTGCTGTTCGGTCGCCGGCGGCGGGTCGATCCCGAGACCCATCGCCACCGGGCCGAGGTGTTGCTCGAGTCGCTGCTGACGCTCGGTCCGACGTTCATCAAACTGGGGCAGTTGCTCTCGACCCGCCCCGATATCCTCCCGCCGTCGTACGTCGACGTCCTCGCGTCGCTGCAAGACGACGTGCCGCCGGCCGGCTGGGACGAAGCGAAAGCGGTCCTCGAGGACGAACTCGGCCCCGTCGACGAGCGCTTCGCCGAGTTCGACACCGAGCCGATCAGCGGCGCGAGCCTGGGGCAAGTCTACCGCGCGCGCCTCGACGCCGAGAGCGAGCGCGAACGGGAGAGCAGTGACGGTACCGACCACCGCGATGTGGCGGTGAAGATCCGCCGACCGAACATCGAGTCGCTCGTGCAGGCGGACCTGCGGGTGATCAAGTGGTCCCTGCCGATCCTGCTGTCCTTCGTCGACGACGCCCGGTCGTTCTCGCTCGAGAACTTAGCCGAGGAGTTCTCGAAGACGATCCGCGAGGAGATGGACTACGAACGCGAGGCCGAGATGCTCACCGAGATCCGGGCGAACTTCGCGGACGACGACCGCTTTCTCATCCCCGACGTGATCGAGAGCCACTCCGGCCCCCGCGTGCTGACCATGGAGTACGTCGAGGGGACGAAGATCAACGATGTCGAGGAACTCGAGCGCCGGGGGATCGACCGGACGCGGGTCGCGGAGAACTTAGAGCGGTCCTACCTGCAGATGATCATGGACGACGGGGTCTTTCACGCCGATCCCCACCCCGGCAACCTCGCGGTGACCGACGACGGGCGGATCGTCTTTTACGACTTCGGCATGTCGGGCCGGGTCGACCCGTTCGTCCAGGAGAAGATCGTCGACTTCTATATCGCCGTGGCCAACCAGGACATCGACGGTATCCTCGACGCCTTAGTCGAGATCGGGACGCTCTCGCCGGAGGCCGATCGGGGCGTGATGGCCGAGGTCATGGAGATCGCCATCCAGGACGCCCGCGGCGAGGACGTCGAGCAGTACCGGGTCAACCAGATCGTCGGGCAGGTCGAGGACTCGATCTACGAGTTCCCCCTTCGCCTCCCGAAGAACCTCGCGCTCGTCCTCCGGGTCGCGACCGTCGTCGAGGGCGTCTGCGTGACCTTAGACGAGGACTTCGATTTCATCTCGGTCGCGACCGACTACCTGACCGAGCAGGGCTACCGCGAGGAATCGATCCGACAGTACATCGATCAGACGGGCGACCAACTCCGGCGGACCGGCCAGTCCCTGACCCGGATCGCCCCCAAGGCCGAGCGGGCCCTCGACCGACTCGATCGCGACGACCTCTACGTCCGGATCGGCGTCGAGGACGAGTCGAACGTCTTCGAGAACCTCGCCAAGCGGCTCGTCTACGGCATGCTCCTGACGATGTCGCTGTTCTCGATGGGCGTGCTGTACGCCCTCGAGGCCCCCCGGGCCTCGATCGTCGCGGCGGTCTTCTCGGTGGTCATCCTGATCCAGCTCTATCGGTCGTTCCGCTCGGCCACGGGAATCGGTTCCCGGCCGCAGTTCACGCGACAGAACCTCCGCCAGCGCCGCGGCGAGGAGTAACGGGACCGCAAACGTCCTTCCGTCCCGCCCCCGTAGGACCGGTATGGAGTACGACCGGATCGCCGACCGCTCGGTGTCGATCGACGGCGTCTCGACGGCCCGCCTTGAGCGCGAGACGACCAGTGAGTTTACCCGGGTAACGACGGTTATCTCGCTGTCCGGGCCCGCGCCGAACGGGGACGGGACCGTCACGGGACGCGGCGAGGACGTCACCTACGAAACTGCCGATCACGACCGGCTGGCCGAGACCGGCCTGCCGGATCTCACCGGGACGTACACGCTCGATGGCTTCGCCGACCGGCTCGACGATCTCGACCTGTTCCCCGGCGGCGCGCCGGATCGCGAGGTGTTCCGGAACTACCGCCGCTGGGGCCTCGAGAGCGCCGCCCTTGACCTGGCGCTCCGACAGACCGAAACCGACCTCGGGAGCGTCCTCGATCGAACCCCCGATCCCGTCCGGTTCGTCGCCAGCACCCGGCTGGGCGACCCGCCGACGGCCGATCGGCTCGCGGAACTGCGCGAGCGGGGTCCGGCCCTCGAATTCAAGCTCGACCCGACGCCCGAGTGGGACGCGGCCCTCGTCGACGCGATCGACGAGGCGGTCGGCACCGACGCCGTCCGCATTCTGGATCTGAAAGGCCACTACGAGGGAACCGACGTCGACGTGCCGGCCGACCCAGAGCTGTACGAACGCGTCCTCGAGGCCTTCCCCGAGGCCGTCGTCGAGGATCCCGCGCTGACCGACGAGACCCGGCCACTGTTCGACGACCCTGCCGTCCGAGAACGCGTCTCCTGGGACGCGCCGATCCACGGCGTCGACGATATCGAGGCGCTGCCGTGGGAGCCCGACTGGCTCAATATCAAACCCTCCCGCTTTGGCTCGTTCGAGTCCCTGTGCGAGACGCTGCGCTACTGCGACGAGCATGACATTCGACGCTACGGCGGCGGGCAGTTCGAACTCGGGATCGGTCGCGCCCACCTCCAGACGCTGGCCGCGATCGGCTACCCCGACGGTCCCAACGACGTCGCGCCGCGGGCGTACAACGACCCTGAGGTCGCGGACGGACTGCCGGCGAGCCCGCTCGAGCCTGCGACGGATACCGTCGGGTTCGGCCCGTCATTTGACGGCTGAACGGCCGCTGGGTCGATCGACGTTCGAGTCCCCAACTGGTCGGCCAGCAACACTTTACTCGTGTGACCGCAATCGAAGATGTCCGGGTTGGACTGGATGGATGTCAGCTACCCACCCCTAAAGGGTGGGCTTGTCAGTGGACTCTCGTTCTACCGACACGGGAGTGTCGGACGCCACTTCAGTAGCGTTCACGGTCATCACCCCTGACTTCAGGGCGTACTGACAGAACACCCCTCCAGCGGGGGACTTCTGCCCCTGCTGGAGATTGAGCGCGAGTTTTCGTGCCACGTTCTTCGCCGCGTTATAGTCCGCGTTCGCCGTGTACTCACAGTCAAGACACTCGAAGTGCTGGTCGTCGCGGTTTTCCTCCAGCGTACACCCGCACTTCGAGCATTGCTGGCTCGTGTACTGTGGATGTACCGTGTCCACGACGATACCGTACTCGTCGGCCTTGTACTCGACCATCTTCTGGAGCGCGTTGAACGCCCACTGCTGGAACTTCTTGCCGTCGCTGATACGCTCTCGAATCCGTTCCAAGTTCTCGAACGCGATATGCGTACACTCGTGGCGGCGGGCCTCCCCGACGATGGCCTTCGAACATTGGTGGAGGTAGTCTTCGCTCCAGCGTCCGAACCTGCCACCGAGACGTTGGAAGGCCAGGTGGGAACTCCGTGTACCCGTCTGTTGCAGGTTAACACGCCGCTTTTCGAACTCGCGGCGTCGATGATTAAGGTAGTCGGCGTTGCCGATGAACCTACCCGTGCTGGTCACGGCGATATGGTCGTTGACGTTGCAGTCCACGCCAAGGACGTTCGAATCCTCGGCTTTCTCAGGACTGTCCACGTCAGGTTTCCGCTCCATTGTTGCGTGCAGGTAGAACTCATCGGCTTCACTGTCGTAGTGGACGGTACTGGTTGAGAAGGAGTAGTCTTCATTCAGCAGGTACTCGCCGTGCGGCGTGCCATCGGGATTCTCAGGAAGATCGTACTCGCATTCGACCCTGTCGTTGACGGTGGCGAGACTCACCTTGTCGCGATAGTACGTCGCCGCTCGCTTGTCATAGACGATGCTGAATGTGTCGTACTCTGGCTTGCTGGTGTTTTCGCCGTCAGCGAGTCGGTCAACGCAGTTGTCGATGTCGTCGGTGGCGCGTTTGATGGCTTTCTGTACGAGATTCGCGTGCAACCCGTCGGTTTCCTCGCGGAGGGCGTCGTAGATGGCGGCTTCGGCCTCGCTTTTGCTGGTTACGCAGTTCTCGTCGGGATAGCGCCACGCCCAGTCTGCGGTGCGGTTCGCGCAGTATTGGAATTTTGTGTTGGTGGCGTGGAGGTCACTCTTGCGGTCGGCGGGAACGTCGAGTCGGACGCGCACGGTTCGCGTTACCTCCCACGCCATCTATCTCACAGTAACGCTCACTCTTTATTAATAATTTTGAATAGCGGGGAGAGTCGGCAATGCTGTCTCGGTGGTTTGTGTAATGTGGCTTACGCGCTTTCTCTCACCCCTTCAGGGAGGGGCTTACGCGCTGTTATCGCTGTGAATTTTACCCGGACGCTCGCCCAGTTACGGTCATTCCTATGAAAACCTGTAGGTTTGCTGTCCGGCGATCTGTCCCTGCCCGTACGGGGAGATCGATGCCCCGCCGGCCGGGCCCGCGTCGGGGCTCGGGGCAACCGTCGCGGAACGCCCCTGTTAGCACATCGAACGCACGCCAGCGGCCATTCCAAACGGTTTATGCACGTCGATTGATTACGCCGGGACATGGCGAAACAGCAGACCGAAGTTCGCGATCTCCAGGAAGGCAGCTACGTCATGATCGAGGACACACCGTGTAAGATCAACGCCTACTCGACGGCCAAGCCGGGCAAACACGGCAGCGCCAAGGCCCGCGTCGAGGCTGAGGGCGTCTTCGACGGTAAGAAACGCTCGCTCTCCCAGCCCGTCGACGCGAAGATCTGGGTCCCGATCATCGAGCGCAAGAACGGGCAGGTCGTCTCCGTCGACGGCTCGGACATGCAGGTCATGGACCTCGAAACGTACGAGACGATCACGATGCGGGTCCCCGAGGACATCGATGTCTCCCCCGACGAGAACATCGAGTACCTCGAGATGGAAGACCAGCGAAAGATCGTCTAATGTTTCCCGGGGCGACCGACGACGGCGAGGGAACCGACGCGGCGGACGCTGCCGACCGTGGAGTCGCGAACTTCGTGGTCGTCGGTGCGCCCCTGGACGCCACGACGACCTTTCAGCCGGGGACCCGATTCGGTCCCCGACGGATCCGTTCGTTTGCCGAACCGTTCGACGACTACGACCACCGGACGGACCAGCACTTCTCCGAGCTGGGCGTCGTCGACCGCGGCGACGTCCGCGCGTGGAACGACGTCGAAGCCTACCTCGAGTATCTCACGAGTACGCTCCGCGAGGCCGTTTGGGACGACGCCGTCCCGCTGACGCTGGGCGGGGAACACACCGTCTCGCTCGCGGGCGCACGCGCAGTCGAACCCGAGGTGGTCGTCTGTTGTGACGCCCACCTCGACCTGTACGACGCCTACGACGGCGAGCGGTTCTCACACGCCGCCGTCACCCGGCGGATCCTCGAGGACGTCGACTCGGTCGAAGAGGTCGTCCTGCTCGGCATCCGCACGGGCAGCGAGAGCGAGTGGGACCGAGCCGCTGCCGACGACGTGACCGTCGTTCCCCCCGAAGACGTGGGCGACTGGACGCCCGACGGCCGACTCGCGGACCGCGAGGTCTACCTGAGCGTCGACATCGACGCCGCCGACCCCGGCTACGCGCCGGGGACGGGCACGAAAGAGCCGTTCGGGCTCGAGCCCCGCGAACTCCGCGACGTGGTGCGCGACGTGGCACCGCAGGCCGGCGGGTTCGACGTGGTCGAGGTCAACGACCGCGACGACGGGCAGGCGGCCGCACTCGCGGCGAAACTGGTTCGGGAGTTCGTCTTTTCGCACGCCGATGGGTGACCATCGGTTCGCTCTCCGTCGGTGTACTGCGGTGGCGCGTGCTGAGCGACAGTGAGCCACGAGGCCCGACCGTCGGGAGGGCCTCGGTACTGCGAACGGTGACCGCAGGGAACCGTGAGCCGACGGCGAACTGTCGTTCGAAGCCGCGCGAGGGATGAGCGAGTGAGCGGAGCGAACGAGCGAATCGGCTGGGAAGGGTGTGGTACCTCCGTGGTGCCACGATAGCAGAAGGGGCTCTCGGGCTTCCAGTTTCATGACCGACTCGAGACACCGTCGAGGAGAGCGTACACCCTTTTCACGCTCCGAGCGAATCCCCGCGTATGATCGAGGCGACGCTGTGTTTCCCGCTCCGGAACGACGGTGGCGACGCCGACGAGGTCCTCCTCATCGAGAAACGCCGCGGTCTGGGCGAGGGCTGGTACAACGGCCCCGGCGGGAAACTCGAGACCGGAGAGACCCCCCGCGAGTGTGCCGTCCGCGAGACGCGCGAGGAGGTCGGCCTCGAGGTCACGGACCTCGCAAAGGCCGGCGAACTCACCTTCCTGCTCGACGGCGAGGGCCACACGCGCTGTCACGTCTACCGCACCCGGTCGTTCGCCGGCGAGCCGACCGCCTCCGAGGAGGCCTATCCCGAGTGGGTCACCGTCGACGACGTGCCCTACGACCGGATGTGGGACGACGACCACCTCTGGCTGCCCGGCGTTCTCGCGGGGAACACCGTGGCCGGCGAGTTCCGGTTCGAGGGCGGCGAGCCCTTAGACGAGGCCGATTTCGTCGATCACGACCTCGAGTGGGACGTATCGTTCTGACCCGCGGCCGATACCGACGCCGCTAGGGCTTCAGGACGATCTTCCCGGAACTCTTCCGGTCCTCGATGTACTGGTGGGCCTCGGCGGCGTCCTCGAGCGCGAAGGATTCGCCCAGAATAACCTCGAGGTCGCCGCTCGCGAACCCGTCGGTGAGTTCGGGGATCGCTTTCATGACCCGGTCCGGGTCGTGCATGGTGGCCTGCCCGAGGTGGAATCCCTTGACCGTCTTGTTCTCGAAGAGCAGCCGCTGGTTGCTCACTTCTGCGGGGACGCCGCTTGCCACGCCGTAGGTGACCATGCGTCCGAAGTGGCTCATCGCGTCGAGGCTGCGATCGAAGACGTCGTCGCCGACGCTCTCTAAGACGAGGTCGACGCCCTCGCCATCGGTCTCGGCCTCGACGACCTCGCGGAAGTCCGTCTCGGTGTAGTTGATCGGGTGATCACAGCCTAACTCGGCTGCGAGGTCGAGTTTCTCCTGTGTACTCGCGGTGCCGAAGACCGCCGCGCCGTGGTTCGACGCCAGCTGGACGGCGGCCGTGCCGACCCCGCCCGCGGCGGCCTGAATCAGGACGGACTCGTCCGGCTCGAGACCGCCCCACTCGAACAGACTCGCGTGAGCGGTGAGGAACTGGACGGGGAAGCCGGCGGCCTCGTCGAAGCTCATCGCCTCGGGGACCGGAAAGAGCAGGGCCGCCGGGGCGGTGACGTACTCCGCGTAGCCACCGGTATCGAGCATGCCGACGACACGGTCGCCGACCGAGAGATCGTCGACGCCCTCGCCGACCGCGTCGACCGTTCCCGCGGCCTCCATGCCGGGAACGTAGGGGGCTTCGGGTCCGTCCGGGTAGTGACCCCGTCGCTGCATGATGTCCGCGAAGTTGATTCCCGCGGCCTCGATCTCGATCCGGACCTCGCCCGCGCCGGGTTCGGGCGTCGGGACGTCGACGACCGATAGTTCGTCGCTGTCGCCGTAGGACTCGACTTCGATTGCCTTCATGTCGCTCCCCTATAAGACGGTCGCGTCCATAAACCTGTGAGAACCGGATGAAACGAAGCGAGGGTTTCCGAGGTTTCCACACCGATCGCTGTCGGCGGACGTGACTGCTCGAGTCGCCCGCGGTCCCGCCGGTATCGGTTCGGTGGTGGATGCGGGGACGATAGCTGGCGCTCGAGAGTGTTAGAGAGACGGTGTAGGTCGGACAGCGGAACCGCCACGGAAACCGCGACGGCTGAAAGGGGCCGGCCGACCGTGCCGCCTACTCCCACCGAGTGGCCATCGGTACAAAACACCTCCGGTACGCGGACCCGGACGGCGGCCGCGAGCGGGCGTTGCCCTTCGCATGGTTTAAGCCCGCGCTGACTGCATGTCGTACTAATGAGCGACGAGAGTCAAGAACTCGGCATCACCGAGTCGAAATCGCACAAGCCCGGCGAGTGGTACGCCGAGGTCGTCCAGAAGGCCGATCTGGCGGACTACGCCCCGATGGGCGGGTTCATCGTCACCAAACCCCGCGGCTACGCCCTCTGGGAGGCGATTCAGGACTCGCTCGACGGCTGGTTCAAAGACACCGGCGTCGACAACGTCTACTTCCCGATGTTCATCCCCGAGAGCTTCTTAGAGCGGGAGAAAGACATCGTCGAAGGGTTCGACCCCGAGGTTGCGTGGGTGACTCAGGGCGGGCACGACGAACTCGAGGAACGCCTCGCAGTGCGTCCGACGAGCGAATCGATCATCGCGCCGTTTATGGCCGACTGGACCCGCAGCCACCGCGACCTCCCGATGCGGCTCAACCAGTGGTGTTCGGTCGTCCGGTGGGAGGCAACGGAGACGAAGCCGTTCTTCCGCACGAAGGAGTTCATGTGGCAGGAGGGCCACACAGCCCACGCCAGTAACGAGGGCGCGTGGGAGGAGGTCTGGACCCGACTGAGCCAGTACGAGCGCGTCTACGAGGACGTCCTCGCGATCCCGGTCCTGCGGGGGAAAAAGCCCGAACACGACAAGTTCCCTGGCGCGGACACCACGACGACCGTCGAGGCGCTGATGCCCGACGGCAAGTCCGTCCAGGGCGCGACCAGCCACAACCTCGGCCAGAGCTTCGCCGAGGCGTTCGACATCACCTTCGCCGACGAGAACGAGGACGAACAGACGGCCTACACCACCTCGTGGGGCCTCTCCTGGCGCGCGCTCGGGGCGCTCATCATGACCCACTCGGACGATCAGGGGCTCGTCCTCCCACCGACGGTCGCGCCCACGCAGGTCGTCATCGTCCCCATCTGGCAGGAAGACACCAAAGAGGAGGTCCTCGAGTACTCCGAGGAAATCGCCGAGGACCTCGAGGACGCTGGCGTCCGCGTCGAACTCGACGACCGCGACGGGCGCAATCCCGGCTTCAAGTTCAACGAGCACGAGCTCAACGGGGTTCCCCTTCGACTCGAGATCGGTCCCCACGAGGTCGACGACGAGGAGGTCACGCTGGTCCACCGGCCGGACAACGCCGAATCCGTCGAGGATCGCGACGAGATCGTCGACGCCGTCGACGAGCATCTGGACGAAATCTTCGACAAGCTCTACGAGGCGGCCGAGGAGAACCTCGAGGACAACGTCCGCGAAGCCCACAGTCCGGAGGAGATCCTCGGGACGATCGGCAAACACGGCGGCTACGTGAAGACGCCGTGGTGTGGCGACGAGGCCTGCGAGGAGGTCATCAAGGAGAAGATCGCCGCCGAGATCGTCATGCAGCCCCTGGCCGACGAGGGCGGTTCGACGGCCGGCGAGGTCCCCGAACCCGAGCACGACGAATGCGGGGTCTGTGGCGATCCCGCCGACGAAATCGCGTACTTCGCGAAGTCGTACTGAATATCCTGTTCCAGCTATCAGAACCGTTTATCATATTCACCCACCGGAGTTCCTCCCCCATTATACACATATCTAATTATAATAAATTTTAATAAAAACCTACATAGGAAATTAAAAGGCCTACTCCGATGGTTGTTGCGTGTCTACAGGAAAATAGTAAAACTAATATGTATTGGTACCAGAAGTACAGATATGCGTAGGAGAAACATACTCCAAAGCATCGGAGCATCGAGTGCTGGTTTGACGGTTCTGGGAGCTACAGGTGTACAGGCTGCCACGTCAGAAAACGAAACTTCTTCAAAGAAGTTGAAGGGTGAAGTCCGAACGGACGTATTAGAGGATATAAAGAGCAATGTGAATGTTACAAAGCTCATTGACGAAGTAGCCGATAAGGGATGGTCTCCTAATTGGGATGATGCTAGTATTAACTGAACACAAATAGAGAAGAAAAGAAAAAGTGGCAGATTCGACTCAGCGTTTGTTGAATTTGAAAAGAAAGAGAATAACAGTGATGAGATGTTCCTCCTATGGATGGGTAACAGGACTCTCGAAATAAGGGAATTCGGACCGATTATTCATCATTTTGAAAAAGCCAAAGACGTTTCTGCTCAGAGTACTGCTGAAATTTATAATAGATCGACAGCATATTCTGTCAGTAACAATGAAGTCTCTATGGATTCAGGTGACTTTCATCCAGATACTAGCCCAGAACTAGGCATCCATACAGCATCTTCTGATTACTGTGAAATTGATATCTGTCTGGTTCCCGAATCAGACTTTAGCCTATCATGTTTAGCCCGATTAATTGTTGATGCTGGGTTCGCTGGGTTAGCTTGCTTAGGTTCGTTAGTTACATGGCCCGCAGTTATAGGATGTCTCGGAGCTATTGGGATGACCGGCGACCAAGCTGCTCAATGTATAACTGGAGGGCATGGATGTGACGAAGTAAAAACAGTCGAGGTAGAAAAAGAATGGTTACGGGAAGAAGCAAACCAACCAGAAGATAATCCTTGCGAAGCTCACGGTTCACACAATGACAAAACGTATCCAATGACAAAAGAATACTTCGAAGAAGAAGTACCAACAAAAGACTAGCATATTATCACATTTTTATGACTTTGATTAAATCTATAGTGTATGCAATTATTACACTATCTCTGTTGTTTGTAACATTTCATACTTACAACAGCGAATACGACCGAACCGTAGTTGTCACTTTCGCCGCCGGTACCGGGCTAGGGATCTTATTATCAATTGATGAATTATTGAATTCTGAAGACATCGCAGAATCCGTGTTGTTCGTCGGTATGATCGTTCTGCTACTTGTGGCAGTAATCGCGGGAACTGTCGCGGCACGGCGTCGTCGCGATAGTGCGTAGATACTACATTTCTCAGAAGAGGATTCCTCTATATTACAAAAGAACTGTGCGATACGGCCGAGGACAACGTCCGCGAAGCTCACAGTCCCGAAGAGATCCTCGGGACGATCGGCAAACACGGCGGCTACGTGAAGACGCCGTGGTGTGGCGACGAGGCCTGCGAGGAGGTCATCAAGGAGAAGATCGCCGCCGAGATCGTCATGCAGCCCCTGGCCGACGAGGGCGGTTCGACTGCCGGCGAGGTCCCCGAACCCGAGCACGACGAATGCGGGGTCTGTGGCGATCCAGCCGACGAAATCGCGTACTTTGCGAAGTCGTACTGAGTCTGTTACCAGCTTACAGCGGGCAACTATTTCCCGGCCCGTCTTTTTTTAAATATAGGTTCTTGTATACACATTTCTGCTGTAAAAATCCGGCGACGGTACGCATAGATGTCGTATTCCCTCAAACGGCCTCATTGATCGCATTGCTGTCAATGCCTTCCGATAGAC
Organism: Natrinema mahii; assembly: GCA_000690595.2. Taxonomy (GTDB): domain Archaea; phylum Halobacteriota; class Halobacteria; order Halobacteriales; family Natrialbaceae; genus Natrinema; species Natrinema mahii. The sequence continues at coordinate 61,494 of JHUT02000012.1, forward strand.
TACGGAAGAGCGTCTTTGCTTGATTGACTTGGAAGCCTAAACGGTTCAGCGACACGAACGAATCTCGGACGTACTGCTAAACGATCTTCTGGTACGACCAAAACCGCCGCCCTCTCCGTATACGGCGGTTAATGACAATTTAAAATCCAATAAAATAGTAATATTTATCTGATTGAAATAACTACCAAATATTGCGATGATAGATAGAGATAATTTAGATAGTATAGACAATGAGGAAAATACTGGCGCGGATATGAATGGTCGGCGAACGTTCCTGACTGGTCTGGCGAGCACGGCCTCTCTGGCTACTGTGGGATCGGTCGCCGCAGAGGAGGACGATAGAGAATACACCGCACTCGGTGCCGCCGAACCAGGAAACAAAGAGGGAGTGCCCGTCGAGGCCAAAGGAACACTCGAAGGCGAAATTCAGCGGTACAACGACGATGTGTTCGTTCACGAGCGGACCTTCCGGAGTGAGGACCTCGCCGAACATTTTGGCGATCCCGTGTTCGAGGAGGAACCGGTTTATATTGCCGAGGAGTGGCTCTCCGAAGAGATCGTTCAAAACGATGGTCTGACGTACACGACAGAAACGACGAAAGTCATCGGCACTAGCACCGAACACAATCGGGCCGAAGCGAAGATCAAAACACAGAGGAATACCAACCATCCGATGTTCGGTGGCGGCCTGGCTCCGCAGTATCACACTGCCATCGACGATATCCCGCTGTACAACTACTCTTCTAAGAGCAGGGCGCGGCGAGATCCGAAGGAGCGAACATCACCAACGAATTTGGCCTTCAAGGACGGCGACGCTGCCAAAGTTGGCAAATTCATGGAAGACGCCTGTGGCTGGACGTCTGGTGTGGATGATATCGCAGATCTTGTCGGCGATATTCCCGGAATCGGAGGCTCCAACGACAATCCCTACGCCCAATCGAGATATCTCAACTACGATGGGGATGTCGTCGAAACTGATAGACACGTTATGAACCGCGCCGACTGGCGGATTTTCTCCCAGGTGCATATCCGTCTGTACGACGTGAGTTCCTACAACAACTCGTTCGACGTCGTTGGGCAGGTTCACCGGGATCCTGAGGATCACAACAAAGTCCGTGGCGAGATTCCGATCGACGAGATCGACTGGAGATACAACAAATCCCGAAGTGAGGTCCGAGATTGCTGGGAGAACAACGACAACGCCAGCGATGATGGTGAAGCCGGGTCATCATTGTATCAGGCAGGAAGAGGTGGTGTCGACACGCACGACGGGAAAATAGCTGCGATTGTCAACGACGGTTTCGAGATCCCGTGCACAGGCTTGTTCTGTGGATTCAGTACCGAAGGAAAATCGGACGCTGAAAACGAGATCCGGAATCAAAAACACCACTCCCACGATCACAGTTCCTCGGTGGCACGGCCCTGCGCCTGCATGCTGGGCTTCTAATCCCACTGGCGGTTGTCAGTGCTTTGCTACGGTGTCCGGTTTCGGAATCCCAACACCCATTAATTCCATTAAATTGTAAGATGATACAAAAGGTTTATTTTTAATAGAATCTATATAATGGGTATGGATGCGTCATCGGCACTATTTTTGGATGAACAAACGGTCCTCGAGATAGCTGGCATCGTCGGGGCGCTCGTAGCGGGCCTCGGCTACTATTTCCGATCGCGATTGACCGAGTCCAGACGAACGGTTCTCGCTGGCTGTCTCCTGGGGGGCACCCTGTTTCTTTGTATGTGGATCATACGACAGTTGCTTCTCGATCCCGGTTTGAACGATATGAGGGGCGAGTTCGCCGGTTCGGTCGATGTGCTGATATTTTCTGCAGCTCTTGTCGTCTTTTGTATAATAATGGCCGGAATGACACTACCGGCCCTGTGGTTGTTCAGTCGTGGGTTGTTGGTCAGTCCAACACTCGGGCTCTTCGCCGTCACGTACAACGTCTTCTGGGCGATGTTCACTGTCAGCCACGAGAGTAACAGTATTATCATTCACTTCGGCCTTGTCTTCCCCATCATTCTCGTCGGCACTCTGTTGCTCGCGGGGCTCGAGTTCGGAGTACTTCGGATCACAGGGCACTATAGTAGCCGCTGAGAGTCATTTCACACCTGATCGCATGACAGCGTTGCGATTAGTGTGTAAATCGTTTCAGCGGCTACTATAGTAAACTACCATACGACGTTAGAATCAGTTGGGCAGGCACTGTCTAGTTCTGTACCTCCTCGATCGGCGTCTTTCCATCGAGAGCTTGATGCGGTCTCTGATGGTTGTAGTAATGCATAAACTGTTCAAGCCATTCGCGGACGCTCGACCGACTGCCCACCCATGAATTATGGAAGCGGTCGATACGCATTTTGAGGGTGTGAAACCACTTTTCGATGAGGTTTCGGTCGGTATAGTTGACCTGATCGCTCAAACTTAATCGAGCAAGGGCAGTCCGGTAGCCGAATTGATCAACGAAAAACTCAGCATCCGAGAGATCGTGTTTCTCCGCGAGTCGATGGAGAAACGCAGCCGCCGGACCGGTGCCATGCCGCCCAAATAACGCAACATCGAGAATCAACTTTATCTCGATGTCTATTGCAGCGTACAACCAAGACCATTCGCCGTTAATCTTGACAGCGGTTTCGTCAACGGCGACCCGCTTCGGGTGCGCCTCAGGCGGGTCGCGTCCACTGTTAGCTAGCCGATGAGCCCAATTCCAAACCGCCCCATGAGAGCGTTGAACACCTAATTCCGCTAAAATTGTTGTTGTCTCCCGAAGTGAACAACCGGTCTGATGGAGGCGGACGGCGAACGCCCTAACGGGCGTCGCCGTCCGCTCATTCTCCCAAGATTCTTCAAAATGCGGTTCATAGCTCTTGCTGAGCAGGTCTGCGAGCCTAACCAATTCACTCAACGACCTGCTCACTTCTCAAATTGACTCAACTAGACAGTGCCGTTGGGCACGTAGTGTTTGATATCGGAAATGAAAGACAGCAGAACGATACGAGAAGTCAGAGACGAATGCCGTGGACTCGCGAGACGGAGGACGGCGATCCGATCAGGTCGTCGTTTTTTCTCCGAACCAAGTGAAATACCAACGAGTCCCCCTGACCGACCGGTCTCGATCGACTGCTCTTGGGTGACTGTTTCACACAAACCTAATACTTTAGCCCAAGGTTGTTTAGCCTAGGGAACGCATCAGAACCATGTGGTGTTCACTCTGGTGGGTGAACACTACGTGCCTCTGACATTTCGTCCCGCCACCGGAAACTCGCGTTTCCGGGTCGGGATTTCGACCGTCGCTCCGACGACCGCGCGTTTTCCCGTCCGATAGTCGGTCCCGATAGTCGGAACTAAGGTGTTTACATATACCTTATATTGGTCTATATGTGTATATAATACACTTAGCCATAATGGATTAGCCTCTTATATCTGTTCCCGCTACGGGGGTGTATGTCACAGCCACATATGGAGTCATCCACCGAGCGTTCGCAGGGGCTCGCCGACCCCGCGGACGCGCGGTCGAACTGCGGCGTCGGTGTCGTCATGGATCTCGATGGGGACGGGGGCCACGACATCGTCGCCGACGGGCTCGAACTGCTCGAAAACCTCGAACACCGCGGGACGACCGGCGCGGAGAAAGACACCGGCGACGGCGCCGGCATCATGCTCCAGACGCCCGATTCGTTCTTCGAGAGCGTTCTCGAGACCGATCTCCCCGAGACCTACGCCGTCGGCTCGCTCTTTCTGCCGCAGGACGATCTGGCACGCGAGCAACTCCGCGATCTCGCCGCCGATACCTTCGCTACCTACGATCTCGAGGTGCTGGAGTGGCGCGACGTGCCGACGAACAACGACGGGCTCGGACAGACTGCCGTCGACTCGGAACCCGACGTCCACCAGGTCGTCGTCGCGCCCGAGGACGATCTCTCCGAGGACGACTTCGACCGCCGGCTCTACGTCGCTCGACGCGCGCTGGAAAACGCCGTCGAGGACGCCGACATCGAGAACAAAGAGCGGTTCTACGTCGTCTCGCTGGACGCGAAGACGGTCGTCTACAAGGGACTGCTGAAGGGCGTTCAGGTCCCCGCGTACTACCCCGATCTCACCGACGAGCGCATGGAATCGACGTTCGTGATGGTCCACGAGCGGTTCTCGACGAACACGCTCGGCGCGTGGCACCTCGCCCATCCCTACCGCAACATCATCCACAACGGCGAGTTCAACACCATTCAGGGCAACATCAACTGGATGCGGGCCCGTGAGACCGACATCGAGAGCGACGTCCTCTCCGATCTCGAGGCGGTCAAGCCGATCATCGACGATCCCGATCAGTCCGACACCGCAAGCGTCGACAACGCCCTCGAGTTGCTGATGCAGGACGGCCGCGACCTCGCACACGCCCTGCGAATGCTCGTTCCCGAGGCCTGGCGCGGCGACGACGCGATGGACGCCGACCGCAAGGACTGGTACGACTTCCACGCGTCGCTGGTCGAGCCGTGGGACGGCCCCGCGTTGGTCGCGGCGACCGACGGCGAACGCGTCGGCGCGGTGCTGGACCGTAACGGACTGCGCCCGTGCCGGTACGACGTCACGACCGACAACCAACTCGTCATGGCCAGCGAGGCCGGCGCGCTCGAGACCGACCCCGCGGAGATCGAGGAACGGGGCCGTCTCAAGCCCGGGCAGCTCTTCCTCGCCGACCCCGAGGAGGGTCGGGTCATCCCCGACGAGGAAGTCTTCGACGACCTCACCGACGACCGCTACGGCGAGTGGGTCGCACAGGAGCAGGTCCATCTAGACGACATCCGGATCACGAACGACCGCTCGCCACAGACGGCGGTTCCGGCGCTGCGCGACCACCAGGCCGCGTTCGGCTACACGCACGACGAACTCGAGAACCTGATCGAGCCGATGACCCAGAAGGGGAAAGACCCCGTCGGCTCGATGGGCGACGACACGCCGTTGTCGGTGCTGACCGAGTTCAACCGACCGCTGTTTTCCTACTTCAAACAGCTGTTCGCACAGGTCACGAACCCGCCGCTGGACTACATCCGCGAGGAACTCGTGACCTCGATGGAGTCGCGGCTTGGCTTCCAGCGGAACCTGTTAGACGAATCGCCAGAACACGCCCGCCAGCTCGTGCTGGACTCGCCGATCCTGACCGACGCCGAACTCGAGTCGGTCCGTGACTGTTCGGCCAACGGGATCACGACCGCGACGATCGACATCACCTACGAGCCCGAGAGCGACGACCTCGGCGCGGACCTCGAGGCTGCGATCGAGCGCGTCCGCGAGGACGTCGTCGACGCGATCGAGGACGGCGGCCACGACGTCATCGTCCTCTCGGATCGCAACGTCGACGAGGACCGGGTCGCGATCCCGAGCCTGCTGGCGACCGGCGGCGTCCACCACCACCTCGTGCGCAACGGCCTGCGCAATCACGTGGGCCTCGTCGTCGAGTCGGCCGACCCACGGACCGTCCATCACTTCGCGACGCTGGTCGGCTACGGTGCCGGCGCGGTCAACCCGTACCTGGCCTACCAGACCATCGAGGACATCACCGCCGGCCCCGACGGTGCCGACACCGAGGTTGCGATCGACGCCTACGTCAACGCCCTCGAGGACGGCCTGCTGAAGATCATGGCCAAGATGGGAATCTCGACCGTCGAGAGTTACCAGGGCGCCCAGATCTTCGAGGCGGTCGGCCTCGATTCCGACCTCGTCGCCGAGTACTTCGAGGGTACCGAGAACCGCACCGAGGGGATCGGCCTCGCCGAGATCGAAGAGGACCTCCGCGAGCGCCACGCGACCGCCTTCGGCGACGGCGAGGAACCGGACCTCGACCGCCACGGCGAGTTCGAACACCGCTCGGGCGGCATCCACCACCAGTGGAACCCCGACACCGTCGGCGCGCTCCAGCAGGCCGTCCGCTCGAACGACTACGAGCGCTACCAGGAGTTCGCCGAACAGATCAACGACCAGCAACAGAACCTCCAGACCCTGCGTGGCCTGCTCGAGTTCGACTCCGATCGCGATCCGATCCCGGTCGAGGACGTCGAGCCGATCACGGAGATCGTCCAGCGGTTCTCGACCGCCGCGATGTCGCTGGGTTCGCTCTCGCCGGAGGCCCACGAGAACAACTCGATCGCGATGAACCGGCTCGGCGGCAAGAGCAACTCGGGCGAGGGCGGCGAACCGCCGGAGCGGTTCAACACCGAACGCGAGTGTAACGTCAAGCAGGTCGCGTCCGGCCGGTTCGGCGTCACCTCGACGTACCTCTCGAACGCCGACGAACTGCAGATCAAGATGGCCCAGGGCTCCAAGCCCGGCGAGGGCGGCCACCTCCCCGGCTCGAAGGTCAACGAGATGATCGCCCACGTCCGCAAGTCCACGCCCGGCGTCGGGCTGATCTCGCCGCCGCCGCTGCACGACATCTACTCGATCGAGGACTTAAAGCAGCTGATCTTCGATCTCAAGGCCGCCAACGAGACGGCCGACATCAACGTCAAGCTCGTCTCCGAGGCCGGCATCGGGACGGTCGCGGCAGGGGTCGCGAAGGCCAACGCCGACGTGGTCCACATTTCCGGCCACGACGGCGGGACCGGTGCCTCGCCCAAGACCTCGATCAAGAGCGCCGGTCTCCCGTGGGAACTCGGCCTCGCGGAGGCCAACCAGATGCTCTGTCGGACCGGCCTCCGCGACCGCATCCGCGTCTCCGCCGACGGCGGGATGAAGACCGGGCGCGACGTCGCCGTCGCCGCCCTGCTGGGTGCCGAGGAGTACATCTTCGGTACCGCCTCGCTCGTGACCGGCGGCTGTGTGATGGCTCGGCAGTGTCACAAGAACACCTGCCCGGTCGGCGTCGCCACCCAGCGCGAGGACCTTCGCAAGCGGTTCCCCGGCGAGCCCGAACACGTCATCAACTACATGACCTTCATCGCGCAGGAACTGCGCGAGATCATGGCCGAACTCGGCTACGAGACGATCGACGAGATGATCGGTCAGGTCGACGCCCTCGAACAGCGCGACGACGTCGACCACCCGAAGGCCCGCAACGTCGACCTCTCGGAGGTGCTTGCCGACCCCGGCAGCGAGGTCCGACGCAAGATCCGCGAGCAGGACCACGAACTCGAGGACCAACTCGACCGCGATCTCATCGCCGCCGCGGCCGACGCCATCGAGGATCAGGAGCCGGTCAGCCTCGAGACCGAGGTCACCAACGTCGACCGCACCGTCGGCGCGATGCTTTCCAACCGGATCACCGACCGCTACGGCGAGCCCGGCCTCCCCGAGGACACCATCACCGTCGACGCGGAAGGGACCGCTGGCCAGAGCTTCGGCGCGTTCCTGGCAAGCGGCGTCTCGATGCACTTAGACGGCAGCGCCAACGACTACGTCGGCAAGGGCCTCTCTGGCGGAAAACTCACGATTCGGACGCCCGAGACCGCCGCCTACGACCCGACCGAGAACGTCTCGATCGGCAACGTCGCGCTCTACGGCGCGACCGACGGGCAGCTGTACGTCAACGGCGTCGCCGGCGAGCGCTTCGCGGTGCGCAACTCCGGTGCCAAGGCCGTCGTCGAGGGCGTCGGCGACCACGGCTGTGAGTACATGACCGGCGGCGTCGTCGCCGTGCTGGGCGAGACGGGCACGAACTTCGCCGCGGGGATGAGTGGGGGCGTCGCCTACGTCTACGATCCCGACGACGAGTTCGCGGCCAAGGCCAACACCGGTATGGTCTCGCTCCACGACGACCTCGAGGAGAAAGACGAACGGATGCTCCGCCGACTCATCGAGAATCACGTCGCCTACACCGGCTCGGAGCGCGGGCAACTGCTGCTCGACAACTGGGAGCGCGCGCTCGAGGCCTTCGTGAAGGTCATGCCCGAGGCCTACTACGAGGCGATCACCGAGCAGGGCAGCGACGACGTCCGCAACGAACTGCCCGGCGAACCCGAGGCCGCGGCCGAAGCCGAATCGGCCAGCTTCGCCGCGAGCGACGACTGATTCCGCCGCCGCGTTTTTCTTCGGTTCGCGCCGGCCGACACGTCCCGCCGCCGCTCGACTACTCCGCCAGCCGCGCGTGGAAATACGGGAACCGGGCGTCTTCCTCGTCGGCCAACGCGTCCCTGAACTCGCCCGTCGCGACCAGTTCGAACCCGGCCGCTTCGAGCTGCTCCCGCGTCGCTTCCGCCCCGGCCATGTGCCACTGCATCTCGGTGCCGGTCTCGAGCCAGTCCGGGTTCGACCCTGCCCACTCGGTCCACCCCTCGGTGAGGAGGAACTGCCCGCCCGGTCGAAGGACGCGGGCGAACGCCTCGATCGCCGTCGAGTGGTCGTCGATCGGGACGTGAATCAGCGAGTACAGTGCGGTGACGGCATCGAACGTGTCCGCGGCGAACGGGAGCCGAGTCATCTCACCCTGGCACAGCGTCGCGTCGGGAACGAGCCGCGTCGCCGTCTCGAGTTGCCCCCGCGAGAGGTCGAGGCCGACGGCTAGCTCCGGATCGACCCCGTTCGACGGGTCGAGGGCGTACTCGAGCGCCGGGATTCCGTGCCCGCAGCCGGCGTCGAGGAGGCGACACCCGTCCGGCACCGAATCGAACAGCGCCGCGAGCGCTGCCGACTCGGCCTCGTCGTACGTCGCGACTCGCTCGTTCGCGTACGTCGACGTGATTTCGTCGTACGCACGGCGGACGGCTTCCCTGTCGACCATGGCCGTCCGTCTCGCGGACGCGACAAGTGCCTTTGGTCGCCGTGCGATTCACTCCCGCCCGAGCGTGTGGAACTCGTCGTTGGGCCGCATCCCGGCGAAGGTCGCCATGCGATTGCTCATGTTGTAGTAGGCCGTGACGGCCGCGATGTCCCAGATCGCCTCCTCGCTGAAGCCGGCCTCGCGCAGCGCCTCGAGGTCGGCGGGCTCGATCGCGTCCGGCCGTTCGGTGAGTTTGACGGCCACGTCGAGCATCGTCCGGTGGGCGTCGCCGATGTCGGCGCTCCGGTAGTTCGCGATCAGCTGGTCGGCCAGCGTCGGGTCGTCGGCGTAGAGCCGGACGAGCGCGCCGTGGGCGACGTTACAGTAGCAGCAGTGGTTGGTGCCGGAGACGGCAACGATAATCATCTCGATCTCCTCGCGCTCTAAGGCGGAGTCCTCGACGATCGCGTCGTGATACTGGAAGAACGCCCGGAAGTGAGAGGGCTTGTACGCGAACGCCGAGAACACGTTCGGCGTGAACCCGGACCGCTCGGTTTCCGCTTTGATCCGCTCCTGAAGGTCCGACGGCAGTTCTTCGAACTCCGGAACGGGAAAGCGGGCCATGGCGTCGTCGTTGAGTTCCGGCGTCGGTTGCGTCGTCGAGTCGGCGTCTGAGTTGACCATAGATACCGTTTCACAACCAGCCTCAAGAACGCATCGGCGACTGCAAGCGCTACTCGTCGACGACGCCGCCCGCGTCGACCGCGGCGGTTCGAATCGCCGCCGTATCAGTGGCCGCGAGGAGATGCGCCGGACAGTCACAATCCGACGCGCCGAACCCCTCGACCGGCTCGCCCGGCAGCGCGGCCGCCAGTTCGCACTCCCGATCGGCGTCGGGGAACGTGACCGCGGTCTCGAGTCGCGTCGCGGGATGGCCGAGCAGGTAATCGACGTGCCAGTGACGCGTCTCGCGGTCGCCGGCGGCCAGTTCGCGGTGGCGATCGACCCGGCTGAAGCCGCCGGGGCCGAACGCCGAGCCGACGTAGGCGTACGCGCCCGCTTCGAACGCCAGGTCGCCCATCGCACCGACCTCGATGGTCGCCGCTCGCGTCGCCTCGATCACGAGAACGTACGTCCCGCCCATGTCGGCCTCTCGGGACGGAAGCGGCAAAAACGAGGGTGATGTCGGCCCGCGGGATTCCGCGTGGCGAGTCGCGTCTCAGCGCGATCGGTCCTCGGGTCGGCCGTGGTCCTCGTCGACGGTCGGATCGCCCTCGTGGACGTGCCGGCGGTTACTCGTGTCGTCGTCCCGTCGCTGGGTCTCCGCGTCGCTCGAGCCCCGCGACTCGCGGGACTCGGTCCAATCACCCTCTTCGGCGCGGCGTCCCTGCTGGCGGTACTCGAGGCCGCCGCCGGATTGCTGCTCGCGGTTCATGCGGCCGCCGGTGGTGTCGCGATCCCCGCCGCGGTCGAACTGCTGGCTGTCGCCGTAGTCCCGTTGTGACCGGTCCGTCTCCTGCGAGCTGCGGTCCCGCTGTCGTCCGGGTTCGTGGCCCTCGCTTCGCTGGTGGCGACGGGACTCGGGCTGGCCCTGTTGGTACTGACTCCCGTGTTGCTGCCCGCGGTGCTGTCGGTCCTGCTCGCTCGTCGTCGCGCCCGGCTGGGCATCTCGGTTCTCGTGCCAGCGCTGCTGGGCTCCCTGCCGGTCGTCTTCGCGTCGCGTCTCCTCTCGTCGCTGCTGGGACTGGCCCCTCGTTCGGTGTCCCTGCTCCATCGGGCCGCGCTGGCCGTGTTGGTCCTGCTCGCCGGGCTGTCGCCGCTGCTGGCTTTGTTCGTGTTGTCTCTCCACCCCGCCTCGCTGCTGGCTTTCTTCGCCGTAGTCGCGCATCCCTCCTTGCTGCTGTCCCCGTCCGCGTCGGCCCTGCATGCCGCGCTGCCCGCCACGGTGTTTCTCATGGCGGGCCTCGCCGCCGTACTCGAGGGTCGCTTCCCGCATCGCGTTCGTTTCGAAGCCACTGCGCTGCCCGTGGTCGCCCTGCTGATCGGTCCCGCCCCGCCGCCGGCCGGACTGTCGGCCCTGCTGGTGGCCGGTTCCCTGGCTACGCTCGTGACGCTGGCTCGATCCCTGACCCTGCTGGCGGTCGGACTGGCGACCTTCGGCGCGGCGCTGTTCCCGCCCGCGGTCGGGCCCCTGGGCCTCCCGATCGTCGCTCCCGCCGCGGCTGAAGAGGCCGTGGAGCCAGCCGCGATCGCCGCCCTCGCGGTCCCGGTCGCCGCCTTGGTCCCGCGTGCCGCGTCCGCGGTCGGTCGATCGCTCGGTACGCCGGTCTCGGTCCCGGTTTCGATCGGTCATGGTGTGGCTGTAGATCGTCTCTCACTGACGCTCGAACGACGCGCCCGCCGCTGGTCGGTGTGTGACTGCGGTCGGTCCTATACCGAACGTCGGGATAAAGCCTGAGCGTGCGTTCGCGTGCAGTCGGCATCGGAGTCCCCGCGGCTCACGCCCGGTCCGGGTTCGCGACCGCGAGGTGGCTCGAGCGTCGGCCAGCGTCGATACCGAGCCCCAAACACCTCGGTCACTATCTGCGCTGGGTCGACTGGACGGGGTCGTTCCCGAGATCGCCGGCCCGCCGTGTGTCCGTGTTCGGCCCGACCGCGAACAGCCCGCGGGCGGGCTCGTAGTCGTAGGTCACCCACTGGGGGAGAACCGCCGCCCCGGTCAGCTTCCGGACCGCGAGCTGCTTGCGCCGGGTCTCCGCCGCGCCCCCGTCGGTCAGCCGCAGGTCGACGATCCCGTCGAAGAGCCGCTCGTGTCTGGGATACTCCGCCCGCCCCGCCGTCGTGGTCGCGGCGACGATCGGGACGAACCGGGCCGTACAGACCGTCGCTCGGACGTCTTTCACGAAGTCGTGGACGAGTTCGGTACCCGAAAGCGACTCGAGTTCGGCCAGCGAGTCGATCGTCACCAGCCCCGTCTCGGTCATCTCGAGGTCGTCGAGCGCCCGGTGGAGCCCGTTTGCCACCTCGCGGCGGTCGCTCGGATCGCCCACCTCGACGACCGCGTCGGCGGCGGCCTCGCCGAGGAAGGTCGCCCACTCGGTTCGCCCGGCGCGAAACTCGTCGCGGTCGTCGAGCCGATGGGTGAAACAGTCGACGATCCGCAGGCGGTCGCGCTCCAGCGCCGGCAGGACGTTCCAGCCGTTCTCGTAGAAGCCCTCGAGCGTCGCCGTCGGCGGGTTCGCGACCGAACAGACGACCGCGGGCTCGCCGCGCTCTACGGCGCGCCAGACGAGTTCGGTCCCGAGTTCGGCCCGGCGGGTGCCCTCCTCGCCCGATAGGAGTACCAACGAGTCGGCCGGAATCCCGTTCGGGACCAGCGAGTCCAGCGGCTCGATCCCCGTCATCACCCGCTTGTAGGCGTCGGGATCGGGTAGCGTCGCGCCGTCGCCGGCGGCCTCGCGACAGGCCGCCGAACAGTAGCGGCCGTCCTCGTCCACCTCGGGCTCGCCCGGGATCGGATAGTGGCAGTGATCGCACTCGAGGGGGTACTCCCGGGCGCGATCCGTCCAGAGCTGGTCGGACATATCGACCCGCCCTACCACCGACGGCGGCAAAGAACCCGCCCCTGCAGGCGACCGCGCTGTCCGGGTCCGGACGGCGCTTGAACCTGTTTCGGCCGACCGACCTGCGGTGGCGCGCGCTCTCGACTGCTCGAGCGACAGCGAGAGCAGTCGTTGACACTGCGCGAGGGATGAGTGAGTGACCAACGGGAACGAACGAATCGGCTGGGGAGGGTGAGGCATCTCCGTGTTGCCACGATAGCAGAACGGCCTCTTCGAGGCTCTTCTTCGACAGATCTCTCGAGGTTACGTAACAACGAGCGTTCTGCTATCGTGGCTACTAGGGATGACCACGTCCTCCCCAGCCGATTCGCTCACTTCGTTCGCTCATCCCTCGCGCAGTGTCGTCGATCGTCCTCACTGCCGTTCGGCCGATCGATAGCGCGCGCCACCGCATGTTTCGGTCGTCTCGGCCGATACGTGGGCGCGTATCCATCTGTGAAACTCACGCGGACCCCACATCCTCGATACCCGTCGACCGCTCGTCCGCCATCGTTTTCCCCGACAGCGGTGACGGGTCGGTATGGACGACGCCTTAGTCATCGGCGGCACGCGCTTTATCGGCCGCCACCTCGTCGCGGAACTACTCGAGCACGACTACGACGTGACCCTGTTCACGCGGGGTACCCGCGAGAACCCCTTCGCGGATGACGACCGCGTCACCCACGTCGAGGGCGACCGGACGAACGACACGGCCCTCGAGGCCGCTGCAACGACCGTCGACCCCGACGCCGTCTTCGACTGCGTGGCCTACCACCCCAAAGACGTCCGCGCTGCAACCCGCATTTTTGCGGACTGCGAGGCCTACGTGTACGTCTCGAGCGGCGCGGCCTACGGGCGCGAGGAGATCCCCAAACGGGAGGGCGAGACGCCCTTGCACGACTGCACGCCGGAGCAGGCGACCGATGATAGCTTCGAGACCTACGGCAATCGGAAGGCCGAGGCCGACCGGGCGGCGTTCGCGGCGGCCGACGACGGCGTACCCGCCATGGTCGTCCGGCCGCCGATCGTCTACGGCCCCCACGACTACACCGAGCGGCTGAACTGGTGGATCGACCGCGTGAATCGTTTCGACCGGGTCGTCGTCCCTGGCGACGGGACGAACCTCCGTCACCTCGTCTACGTCGAGGACGTCGCCGCCGCGCTGCGGATCGTCGCCGAACGCGGCGACCCCGGCGAGGCCTACAACGTCGGCGACCGCCGACTCGTCCCGCTCGAGGAACTGGTCGAGCGACTCGCCGACACGCTCGAGACGGCCGTCGAGATCGTCCACGCCGGGCCACGCGAACTCGCAGCCGGCGAGGTCGCCCTCGAGGACTACCCGCTCTACCGGTCCTACCCGCACGTCCTCTCGACGGCGAAACTCGCCGAACTGGGCTGGGAATCGACGCCGCTCGAGGACTCGCTGGCTCGGACGGTCGACGATCACCTCGAGAGCGATCGGGACGGCGACGACAACGGACCAGCCCGCGAGGACGAAGAGCGCGTGCTGGCGATCCTCGAGACGCTTTAGGCGTCGCGGAGTCGCTCGAGCCGCCGGCTCGTCGACGGCCGTGGCGCGAGCCGTTCGTGGACTCGACTCCGGCCGTCGGTCGGGTCGGTGCCGGCCTCGATCGCGCTCGCGAGGGCGTCCGTGCCGACCGCCCGCGCGGCGCGTCGATCGGCGGCGAACGCGGCGCGCTGGAGCGTTCGGCCGAGCAGCGGCCCGGCGACCGCGAGGCCGACGAGCCCGACGGCCAGCGACGCCCAGACGGTCAGCGTCAGGAACAGTCCGAAGAGGACCGCGACGACCAGCGCCCGTCGCTCGAGGAGCCGACGGTCGTCCGCGGCCGTTGCCCGCGCACACAGTGCCGTTAGTGCCTCGTCATCGAGAGCGTCGAGCGCGTAGTCGGTGACGTACGCTCGCCGATTCCAGAACGGCCCGTCGAGATAGCAGCCGGCGGTCTCGGTTTCGCGACCGGGCATCACGCCACCGATCGCCGCCGACAGATCGGCCCGGTCGGCCGCGGCCTCGAGCCGTCGGCGCTGGTCGGGCGTCGGCGCGGTGATCGTCTGCGAGAGCCGAACGCTGTACTGGAGCCAGGCGTAGCACCCGACGGTGAGGGCGGCAAACAGGAGCGGAATCAGCAGCGGGCTGGGGTCGGAGGCGGCGACCAGCGCCGTAAACGGCGCGAGCGCGACCACCACGAAGAGCGTAATCGCCCCGAGGTACTTTGCGAGGCGGCCGACTGCCGTTCTGGCACTGATCTCGAGGTCGCGCCGTTCGCGGGCGAACGGAAAGACGCCGAGGTACGCAACCAGGACGGCGGCGATCGTTCCGCCCGCCGTCGGGAGCCAGGAAAGCGGCGCGGCGACCCCGACCGCCAGCGCCGGATGGACGGCCGCGATCGCGCGCTCGGTCGCGTCGACGAGACCGGCGAACGCGAGTGCGAGCAGGGTCACGAGACCGACGACGGCGAGGAGTCGATACGTCCCGCGGGAGCGGTCGTCCTCGTCGGCGCGTCGGAGCGAGTACCGGCCGTAGAGTCGGCCGCTGCCGTAGCCGACGGCGAGCAATCCGAGCCAGAGCGCGAGTAGGCCGAGCATATGCGGCCATTGAAGTTGGAAATCTTATAATATCGATGATCGCTCCGCTCACTCCGATGAGGAAAAGCACATGTCCCGAGGGTGTGTGGGATCCGGTATGTTCGAGAAGTCGACGTGGATTCGCCTCCCGCGAAACGTCGTGGTCGGCCACGGCGTTCGCAGCAAGGTCGTCGACGTGGTCGACGATCTCCACTTACAGGGGCGGCCGCTGTTCGTCACGAGTCCGACACCCCGCGAGGTCGCCGCCGATCCCATCGCGGCCGACTTCGAGGCCGCCGGGATCGACCCCGCGATCGTCACGATCGAGAAAGCGACCTTCGACGCCGTCGAGCGGGTGATCGAGGTCGCCGAGGCCGAGGAGGCGTCCTACCTGGTCGGCATCGGCGGCGGGAAGGCCATCGACATCGCGAAGTTGGCCAGCCACCACCTCGAGATGGGCTTTCTCTCCGTTCCAACGGCGGCGAGCCACGACGGAATCGTCAGTAATCGCGGCTCGGTGCCGGACGGCGATTCCCGACACAGCGTCGCCGCCGAACCGCCGCTGGCGGTCGTCGCCGACACCGGGATCCTCGCCGAGGCCCCCTGGGAGCTGACGACCGCCGGCTGTGCCGACATCATCTCCAACTACACCGCCGTCATGGACTGGCGGCTCGCCCAGCGACTCCAGGACGTCGAGTACTCCGAGTACGCCGCCGCGCTCTCGGAGATGACCGCCGAGATCTTAGTCGACAACGCCGACCTCATTCGGCCCGGGCTCGAGGAGTCTGCCTGGGTCGTCACCAAGGCGCTGATGTCCTCCGGCGTCGCGATGAGCATCGCCGGCTCCTCGCGGCCGGCCAGCGGGGCCGAACACCTCTTCTCACATCAACTCGACCGACTGGCACCCGGCGCGGCCTTACACGGCCATCAGGTCGGCGTCGGCTCGATCATGACTGCCTACCTCCACCAGGGAGCGGACGGGATCTGGCGGGCCATCCGTGACGCGCTGGCGAGCATCGACGCGCCGACGACCGCGGCGGAACTGGGCATCGACGACGAGACCGTCATCGAGGCGTTGACGACCTGCCACGAGATCCGCGACCGCTACACGATCCTCGGCAGCGGAATGAACGAGCGGGCGGCTCGAGACGTGGCGACGAAAACGGGCGTCATCGACTGAGGCAGCGAGACGAGTTGCGAGGTCGGATCGGCCGCGCGGGCGACCCGATCAGCCGAGGTCGGCCCGCTGGAACTGCCAGATACCAAGCGCGAGCGGGACGGCGAGCCAGGCGAGCAAGACGACGAGCATCGTCTCCCCCTGTAGGAACCACGGCAGGTTCGGCGGAATGGTGTTGAACCCGTCGGGGAACGCGAGCCCGGTCGAGTTGACGTACGCCGCGGTCGGACTGATCAGCGACTGTACGAACATGATCTGGTTCAGCGAGACCTCGAGACCCGCGAGGTCGTTGAGCAGATAGTCGATGGCCAGTTGGAGCGGCCCGAACACGTTCAACACGCTCGTGATGAAAAAGAAGGCGATCGAGCCGCCCATCGCACGCGACCGGGAGGCGGTCGCGGCCGAGATCGCAATCGCGACGGCGACGTAGGTCAGCGCGTACAGGACCGTCAGCGCCGCCATAAGTGCGAACGTGTCCATTTCGGGCGAGGGGTACCATGCCAGCGTGAGGATGCCGCCGATCAGGAACGCAATCAGGATCGAGGCGCTGACGACGGCCGTTCGGGTCACGAACTTCCCGAGGACGACGTCGGTGCGGCTATTGGGGATCGACAGGAGGTACTTGATTGCGCCGGACTCGCGCTCGCCGGCGATCGCGAGATACGCCGTCACGAGCGCGATCAGCGGGATAAACATCGCGCCGACGGCGGTCAGGTTCCAGAGCGCGTTCAGGATGGACGGGTCCGGTCGGTTGTTCTGCCCGAAGTACACCAGCAACAGCATGAACATGGTGTACAACGCGCCGACGAACCAGACAATCTTGGCCCGGCGGACGTCGAGGAAGTCCTTCTTCGCGACGTCGAGGGTACTCATGCCGTCACCTCCGTCGTCGCGGCGTCTTCCTTTCGTCCCCCGTTGGTGTAGGTGTTGAACAACTGCTCGAGCGAGACGTCCTCGGAGACGATATCTCGGACGGTCGTCGCATCGGCGACGTGCCGGACGACGTCGACCTTGACCGATGGCTCGGCGCAGGTCGCGGTGATCGTCCCGTCCTCGACGGTGACCGAGCGGACGCCGTCGAGTCCCTCGAGCGCGAGGTTTTCGGGGACGGACTCGACCTCGAGCGAAATGGGTGCGCCGAGATCGAGTTCGCCCTGGAGGTCGTCCAACGTTCCAGTCGCGACCAGCCGGCCCTCGTTCATGATGCCGATACGATCGCAGACGGCCTCGACTTCCCCGAGGATGTGACTCGAGAAGAAAACGGACGTGCCACGGTCGGCCTCGTCGGCGATGATCTCGCGCATCTCCTGCATTCCCGTCGGATCGAGTCCCGAGGAGGGCTCGTCTAAGATCAGGAGGTCAGGATCGCCGACCAGCGCCATCCCGAACCCGAGTCGCTGTGCCATCCCCTTCGAGTAGCCGCCGGCGGGACGGTCGCCGTCCGCGGGGGAGAGGCCGACGCGCTCGAGGATGGCGTCCGGATCGTCGTCGGTGCCTTTCGTGTCGATGACCCACTCGAGGTGTTCGCGTGCGGTGAGCCGATCGTAGAGGGTCGCGCCTTCGGGGAGGACGCCGATTCGGTGGCGGATCTCGTCGGTTTCCGACTGGGCGTCGAGTCCGAGGACCGTCGCGCTTCCTTCGGTCGGCCGGACGAAGTCCAGTAGCATGTTGATCGTCGTCGACTTGCCGGCTCCGTTCGGACCGAGAAAGCCGAAGACCTCGCCGTCTTCGACGGTCAGGTCGAGGTCGTCGACGGCGAGGACCGAGTCGCCGTACCGCTTGGTCAACGAGTTCGTTCGAATGGCAGTCATACTCGTCAGTCGACGATCACGTCAGGTATAGTTTTTGTAATAACTCCGCGAACCGATTCGGCCTCCCGTGGGGGATCAGACGTGATCGTCGAGGAAGTCCGCGATCGCGCTGTAGGCCTCGATACGGTTCTCGAGTTTCGAGAAGCCGTGGCCTTCGTCCTCGAAGATGAGCTTTCGAACGGGAACGCCCTGCTCGGCGGCCCGGTCGGCGATCTGTTCGGCCTCGCCGACGGGTACGCGGGGGTCGTTTTCGCCGTGGAGGACGAACAACGGGGCCGCGATGTTCTCGACGTTGTTGATCGGCGAGATTTCTTCCAAGAACTCCCGATCCTCGGCGAGGCTCCCGTACTCGGCTTCCCGCAACTCGCGGCGCCAGTCGCCCGTGTTCTCGAGGAAGGTGACGAAGTTGGCGATCCCGACGACGTCGATCCCGGCGGCCCAGAGGTCGGGATACTCGGTCAGCGCGGCCAGCACCATGAAGCCGCCGTAGGAGCCGCCCTTGGCGGCGATCCGATCCGGGTCGATCGCGGGGTGG
The DNA here is from genome assembly GCA_000690595.2 of Natrinema mahii. Taxonomy (GTDB): domain Archaea; phylum Halobacteriota; class Halobacteria; order Halobacteriales; family Natrialbaceae; genus Natrinema; species Natrinema mahii. The sequence goes on from JHUT02000012.1 coordinate 79,889, forward strand.
TCCTGTAGCCACTCGACGCAGGCCTCGATGTCCGCGACCGAGTCCATCCGGTTCTCGACGTCGTCCAGCGCCGCGTAGTCCGCGCCGTAGCCGGACGACCCCCGGACGTTGGGTTCGAAGTAGGCGTAGCCCCGATCGAGGAAGTACTGCTTGACCGAAGAGAAGGAGGGGCGGCGCTGGCTCTCGGGGCCGCCGTGGATGTCGACGATGACGGGTGTCTCGCCCTTGGTGGACTCGTCCGGGAGGGTGAGAAAGCCGGGTACGTCCAGCCCGTCGAAACTCTCGATGTCGACGAGGTCGGCGCCGTCGAACGACTCCCGGGGGATGCCCGCGGTCGGCGCGTCCGTCCAGCGCTCGGTTGCGCCCGTCTCGACGTCGACCACGAAGACGTTCGTGTTGACCGTGTCGCCGCTCGTCGAGAGAGCGACCCGTTCGGCGTCGGGGTCGAAGCTTACGCCGCCGGCCACCCCGCCCGGCAGGTCGGGGTCGGGGAACGTCTCGAACGCGGTCGGGTCGTCGGGATCGAACTCGCCGACGGTCAACTCGGTGTAGCCCTCGACGTTGCGCGAACAGACGAACCGGCCCGTCTCGTCGTCCAGCGCGATGCCGTCGACGTTCCAGCCGTCTCCATCAATGACCGTCTCGAGGTCGTTCGTCGCCAGGTCCAAATATGCCAGATAGAGCGTCTCCGCCTCGCCCTCGTCGGTCACGAGGTAGAGCCCCTCGCCGTCCGGAGCCCAGCTCGCGCTCTGGTAGCGGACATCGCCGTCGTGGGGCGTAAGATGATCGAGGTCGGGCTCGTCGGCCTCGAGATCGAGGACGGAGAGGTCCTGATCGAAGTTGGAGTAGGCCTGCGAGACCAGCAGCCGGGAGTCATCGGGGCTCCAGCCGGACAGCGAGAGCCAGCCGTCGCCCTCGTAGACCAGTTCCGCGTCGTCGCCGGTCGCGTCGCGGTCCTGTACGTAGACGTCGAAGACGGACTCGTCGCGGCGGTTCGAGGTGAAGGCGAACCGCTCGCCGTCGTGGCTCCAGCCGCCCCAGCGGTGTTTGGCATCCGGCATCGCGGTCAGGTTCTCGATCTCGCCGGTCTCGGCGTCGAGTCTGAACAGTTGGGCGCGTTCGTTGCCGCCCTCGTCCATGCCGAAGATCAGCTCCGGGCGCTCGGGCGACCACGAGGCGAAGGTCACCCGCTCGTCGTAGAAGGTCCGCTGTTCGGGCCACTCCCGGGCCCCCTCGAGGGTCCAGACCTGCGACGTTCCGGTCGTGTCCATCAGGAAGGAGAGGCGGTCCCCTTCGGGACCGAACGAGGCGCCGTAGGCACTGCGAATGTTGAGGTAGCGCTCGATGTCGTAACCCATGCCAGGGCCGTACGGACGCGGGGGAGTAATCGTTTCGGTCGCAGGACCGTCCACGGTCCCGCGACCCCCAGTAGGGACCGGTTTCTCGCGGTCGGCCCGCGGACGCTCGCTCGAGCGCCGTGACCGGCACCTCCCCGTCGCGGAATTGCATCGGTTAACAAAGCCCTTCGAGGGAGTGGCGTCGCTCGATGGCAACCGAAACCGACGCCTCGTCGGTCGGCGTCGTCCTCGTGACGACCGTTCTCATCCTCGCGGCCTTCGGGCTCACCGTCGCGGCCGTCGGGCCGGAGCTGTTCGTGGGGGATCCGGTCGAGGACGCGGCGACCGACGGCGGCAGCGAGCCACCGGAACTGGACGGTGAAACCGACGACCCCGAGCGCGACGACGGTGACGACGGCGCTTCGGGCGACGATGGGGACAATGCCTCGAGCGAGGACGGCGGTGGCGTGTTCGGAGACGGGGAGCCGGATCCCGCCGACGAGGACGAGTCGGACGACGGGAACGAGTCGGACGACGACGAATCCGACGGGAACGAAACTGACGGGACGGACGGCGAAGGCGGGGACGACGAGACGGACGAAGCGGCCGATTCCGGGAGCGACGAGACGGACGGTGACGACGGTAGCGACGAGACGGACGACGGGGACGGCGGATCGGACGCTGCGGCAGACGATAGCGATGACGGGGACGAGGGCGGTGAGGAAGACGATAGCGACGCAGGTGACGGCGACGACGGCGGTGACAGCGAGACGGACGGCGACGACGGCGGTGACAGCGAGACGGACGGCGACGACGGCGAAACCTCGAGCGACGATGACGACGGCTTTTTCGACGACCTCGAGTCGTTTTTCGGCGACGATGAGGAGTCGGCCAACGACAGCGGCGAGTGATTAGTCGATACGCCCCGCCGTCCGTTTTCGCATCTCACCGCAGTACTGGCCGCCCGTGGTCGGCTGGCCGTCCGTCCGCGCGTCCCGCCGGCCGCCGAATCGAGTGAAAAAAGTGACTTTATAGCCCGGGGCTACGTTGCCGCCGAGTATGCGAATCGCGTTCGTCTCGTTCGAAACGGCTCACCACCGCGATACCGAGACGAACCAGCGGTTCCGAATCGTCTGTGAGATCCTCGCCGAGAACGGCCACGACGTCCACTGCTACTGTGCGGGCTTTTGGGCCGGCGAAGACGCGACATTCGAGCGAAACGGGATTACCTATCACGCGGTCTCGAGCGGCCTCGAGGCCCGGAGTTCGTTTCTCCTTCGTCTCCCGTTCGTCCTCGCCGCCACGCGTCCGGACGTGATCCACGCCAGCGCCGAGCCCGCGAGTCAGGTCCTCGCCGCCACGTGGGGCGCGCGGCTCGCGCGGGCCCCGCTCGTCCTCGAGTGGTACGGCGACGGCGGCGTCGCTGAGACGCGGTGGACGCGGGCCGCCGCCCGGCGACCGGATCGGATCGTCACCCCGTCGTCGCTCGTCACGACGTGGGTCCGCGAACTCGGCGCGGACGGCGACCGCGTCGCGGCCGTCCCGAACCCGATCGACTGCGACCGGATCCGGTCGGTGGAGCCGGCCGACGAGGTCGACGTGATCTACGCCCGCCGGCTCGACGAGGCGGCCAACCTCGAGAGCCTGCTGTTGGCCCTCGCGGAACTGCGGGGTCGGGACTGGCAGGCGACGGTCGTCGGCGACGGCCCCGAACGCGATACCTACGAGCGACTCGCGAGCGACCTCCGGATCGAAGACCGCGTGACCTTCGCCGGCGACTGCGACCTCGAGGAGCGGATCGCGGCCTACCGGGGTGCACACGTCTTCGCCCAGACGGCCGACCACACCGTGTTCCCCACGGAAATGCTGTGGGCGCTCGCGGCCGGCTGCGTCGGCGTCGTGGAGTACCACGTCGACTCGAGCGCACACGAACTCGTCGAGGGCTGGGACCGCGGGTTCCGCACCACCAGCGAGACCGAACTCGTCGAGGCTATCCTCGCGGCGCGTGACCTCGAGCATCGCGAGTTCGACGACCGCTTTGCCGACTACGACCGCTCGGCGGTGGCCAAGCGGTACCTCGAACTGTACCGAACGGTCCGGGACGAGTACGGCGTGCTGTGATCGCGACGCGGCCGGAGATAGCTATTTGTTAGTGCACGAGAACATTCGGCTATGCATGACGACTGTGAGTTCTGCCGAATCGCCGCCGGCGAGCACGCGGCCCACGTCCTGTACGAAGACGAACTGACACTCGCCTTCCTCGACGAGAACCCGGCCACGACGGGACACACCCTCGTCGTTCCGCGGGCCCACGAGGAGGAGGTGGTGACCGCCGACGGGTCGACGGGGGCCGCCGTCTTCGAGACGGTCCGAACCGTCGCGACCGCGCTCGAGTCCGTCCTCGAGTCGGACGGGTTCAGCGTCTTCCACACCAGCGGCCCGCTGGTCGGCAGCGTCGACCACGCCCACGTCCATCTGGTCCCCCGCCGAACGGACGACGACGTGCGGCTGTCGCTGTCGCGGACGCCGCTCGAACCCGACGCGGCGGCCGACCTGACGGGGCGGGTCCGGTCGACCCTATAACTCGAACTTCGCCGCCGCCGTCTCCATGTCCTTGTCGCCTCGCCCGGAGAGGTTCACCAGGATCGTGTCGTGGTCGCCCTCTTCGGCCAACTCGATCGCGCGAGCGATTCCGTGGCTCGACTCGAGCGCCGGGATGATCCCTTCGGTCTCGCTCAGTTCGCGGAAGGCCGCAAGCGCCGCGTCGTCGGTGACGCCGGTGTACTCACAGCGGCCGACCTCGCGGAACATGGCGTGTTCGGGGCCGACGCCGGGGTAGTCCAGTCCCGCCGAGACGGAGTGGACCTCGACGTCGTCGTCGATGACTCTGGTCTTCATCCCGTGGATCGTGTCGTCTTTCCCCGCCGCCAGCGGCGCGGCGTGGCGGCTCGAGTCGGCGCCCTCGCCGCCGCCCTCGGCGCCGTAGAAGTCGACGTCGTCGTCGCGGAAGGCGTGGAAGAGCCCGATCGCGTTGGAGCCGCCGCCGACGCAGGCGACCGCGGCGTCGGGCAGATCGCCGGTCCGCTCTCGGATCTGCTCGCGGGCTTCCTCGCCGATCACCGACTGGAAGTCCCGGACCATCCGCGGGAACGGGTCCGGGCCGACGACGCTGCCCACCAGATAGTGCGTGTCGTCGACGTTCTCGGCGAAGTCTTCCAGCGCCGCGTCGACGGCGTCGGCCAGCCCCTCGTCGCCGCGGGTGACCTCGTTGACTTCGGCCCCCATCAGTCGCATGCGGAAGACGTTCATCTCCTGGCGCTGGACGTCCTTTTTCCCCATGTAGATCTCCGTCTCGAGGTCGAGCAGGGCCCCGACCATCGCGGTCGCGGTGCCGTGCTGGCCGGCCCCGGTCTCGGCGATCAGCCGGTCGCGACCGGCCTGCTTCGCTAGCAGGGCTTGGCCGAGACAGTTGTTGATCTTGTGTGCGCCGCCGTGGAGCAGGTCCTCCCGCTTGAGGTAGATGTCGGCCCCGTAGCGCTCGCTCAAGTTCCGCGCGTAGTACAGCGGCGTCGGCCGGCCCGCGAACGTCGCGAGCAGGTCGCGTAGCTCCGACTGGAACTCGTCGGTGGCCGCGATGTCGTCGTACGCGGTGGCCAACTGCTCGAGCGGTTCCAGCAGCGGCTCCGGCACGTGCCGTCCGCCGTACCCTTCGAATGCTCCGTTTCCCATACGCCGGCGGTTGCCCGTTCAGGGACAAATAGGTTCCTACAGACGGATGGCGGCGTCCGAGCCCCGGTAGCCGCGGTCGGGCCGTCTGGTCGATCGGTACCGTTTATGTGTCCGGTCGCCCGTACTCCGCACGTGTCCAGAGGAATCGACTGGTTCGACGCGTTTCGCGAGATCGCGCCGGAGTGGACCGTCGTCGTCCTCGGGCTGGTGACCCAGCTCGGTGACGTGTGGTTTCTCGGCCTGCTCGTGGGTGCGTTCTACTGGCTCGAGACGGACGACCGGGCCGTTCCCGCCGGGGTCGCCGGCCTGTTGCTGGCGGGCCTGTCGCTGATCCTCGGGCTGAAACACGTCTTCGCGCTCCCGCGACCGGAACGAGTACTCGTTCGAATGGGGGCGCTTCCCGACTCGATCCACCCGCTGTACGAGGCCACCGCGACGGCGACCGGCTACGGCTTTCCGAGCGGCCACGCCCTGATTACGACGGTCGTCTACCTCAGCCTGGCCAAGACCCTGTCCGTCGGGACGCGCCGCCAGCGGTATCTCGGTGCCGCCGCCGCCGTGACCGTCGTCTCGCTCTCGCGGATCGGGCTCGGCGTTCACTACCTCGTCGACGTCGTCGCGGGGGTCGGCGTCGGGCTGGCGTTCGCGGCGCTCGCGTGGCGATTGCTGGATCGGTATCCCGCCCACCGCGGCACGCTCGGGTTCGGGCTCGCGGTCGTCCTCGCCGTCGGCGCAATGATCGTAAGCGGTGCGGCCCGCGACGCCGTCCTCCTGGTCGGGACGTCCGTCGGTGCCTTCGCCGGCTGGGAACTCGGCGTCCTCGCCCGATCGGTCGCCGCCGGACGCGGGCCGATACGGACCGACCGGGGACTCGCGGCGAGGGCCGCGGCCGTCGCCGCCGCGCTCGCCGCCCTCGTCGCGCTCACCGGCTACTACTGGCCCGCGCCCCTCTTCGCCGGGAGCGGCCCCCTCGGGCTCGTCGTCGCCGCGCTCGTCACCGCCCCCGTCGTCTACCGCCTCGAGCGCGCCGGCGGTCGGGGGGAGCGAACGCCCGCTCGCTCGCGGTAGCTCGCTCCCGGCTCGAGC
>JHUT02000012.1:86263-86402 GCA_000690595.2 Natrinema mahii
TCGCTGGTCTCGTCGGCCATCGCGGTGTCGGAGACGTCGACTTCCACCCCGTCCGTCCCGGTCTCGCGTCGGGGATCTCCCTCCTCGCTTCCGAGGTCGGGTCCGGACCGCGAGGGGTCCTCGTCCGGCTCGTCGGTGA
>JHUT02000012.1:86424-86558 GCA_000690595.2 Natrinema mahii
TCCGCGTCGGAGTCGTCGTCATCCGGCGGCTCGACTTTCATCTCGGAGGCATCCTCCGCGGGGCTCGCCTCGGGTTCCGTGTCCGCCGTCTGAGTGGGCTGGGCCTGCGTGGGGTCCGGCCCCGTCGCCTCGCT
>JHUT02000012.1:86696-92875 GCA_000690595.2 Natrinema mahii
ACTCGATCCGCGAGCCCGAGTCCGCGGGGTCGTCGATCCCCGGGTCCGCGAGCTCGCCGTCGCCCTCGATCTCGGACTCGCGGCCGGAGTCGACGCGCTCGGCGGCCGCACTGGCCGCGTCCGCGACGTCTTTCCCCTCGGTGCCGCCCTCGATAGCCGGCACGTCACCGCCTTCGGCGCTCGAGCGGCGTCTGCGAAGCCCGTACCCGGCGAGCGCGCCCCCGGCGACGGCGAGCGGGATCGCCCGCCGGCGGTTCGCGGCCAGCGAGCGGATCGCGGCCGCGAGCAGGAGGCCGCCGCCGAGAATCGGCACCGTCCCGCCCTCGAGCGCCTCGGACGCCGCCGCGAGTCCGCTCTCCGGGTCGGCCAGTTCCTCGCGGTTCGCGGGGTCCTCGAACCCGGGCAGTTCGTCGATCGACTCGTCGGTCGTCGCGTCGTCGTCGTGTGCAGTCATTGGGTGTCCTCCGAGCGACGGTCGTGGCGGCCCGCGGCCGCGAGTCGCTGTCGGTCCCGTGGCCGGGCGCGCCACCAGTCCGCTCACCCCCGATACGCCGTCCGGCCGGATGAAGATTCGACCGGCACCTGACTACCCGTCCGGGACGGCACCGGTCGCCGCTCGCCTCGAGCGATATCGGCTATCGAGGTTCTGGGGTGTATTCGACGGCAAATCGGCCGCGAGGATTGATTACGGCCCTGCATACTCCGGGCCGGTGGCCTTCCCTCCACCGCGTGGAGGTACCCCCATCCATGTCGGACTCGAACGGACGTGACGACGAGTCACATCGGACCGTGCGGAACGTCGTTCTCGTCGTTCTCGACACGGCGCGGTCGAAAAGCGTCGGCCTGCAAGGGCTTTCGGAGGGGAACGCGGCGGGTCCCGACCACGTCGGCACGCAATCCCCGCCGGGCGATCGGGCGGCGAGCGGCGACGGCGCTGGCGCGCGCCCGACGCCCGCGGTGGCGCGACTCGCCGCCGAGGGAGTCGCCTTCGAGAACGCCTTCGCGACCGCGCCGTGGACGCTGCCCTCCCACGCGTCGCTGTTTACCGGCACCTACCCCTCCGAACACGGCACTCACGGCGACCACACCTACCTCGAGACCGACCTGCGGACGCTACCGGAAGCCTTCGCCGACGCGGGGTACGAGACGGTTGGCGTCTCGAACAACACCTGGATCACCGAGGAGTTCGGCTTCGATCGGGGCTTCGAACAGCTGCGGAAGGGCTGGCAGTACATTCAGGCGGACGCCGACATGGGCGCGGTCGTCCGCGGCGAGGACCTCCGGGAGAAACTCGCCGCGACCCGCGAGCGACTCCTCGACGGCAACCCCGTCGTCAACACCGCCAACATCCTCTACAGCGAGCTGTTCCAGCCCGCCGGCGACGACGGCTCGGCCCGCGCGGTCGACTGGACCGCCGACTGGCTCCGCCGTCGCAGCGACGACCGCCCCTTCTTTCTGTTCTGTAACGTCATCGAGCCCCACGTCGAGTACGACCCGCCCCGCGAGTACGCCGAGCGGTTTCTCCCCGAGGGGGCCAGCTACGAGGACGCGACGGCGATCAGGCAGGATCCCCGCGCCTACGACTGCGAGGACTACGCGATCTCCGACCGCGAGTTCGCCATGCTTCGGGGCCTCTATCGCGCGGAACTGGCCTACGTCGACCATCAACTCGGCCGGCTCCGGACCGCGCTCTCCGACGCCGGCGAGTGGGAGGACACCCTGTTCGTCGTCTGTGGCGACCACGGCGAACACGTCGGCGAACACGGCTTCTTCGGCCACCAGTACAACCTCTACGACACCCTGCTGAACGTCCCCCTCGTCGCCCACGGCGGCCCGTTCACCGGCGGCGACACCCGCCACGACCTCGTGAGCCTGCTCGATCTCCCCGCCACCCTGCTCGAGACGGCCGGCGTCGACGACCCCGCGCTCCGCGAGGGGTGGTCGAGCCGGTCGCTGCATCCCGACTCGGACGCCGACCCCCGCGAGGCCGTCTTCGCCGAGTACGTCGCCCCCCAGCCCTCGATCGAGCGACTCGAGGCCCGCTTCGGCGAGATTCCCGACCGCGTCCGCGCGTTCGACCGCCGGCTGCGGGCGGTCCGGACGGCCGACTACAAGTACGTCTGCGGCGACGACGGCTTCGAACGGCTCCATCACGTTCGATCGGACCCGCTCGAGGGAACCGATATCAGCGACGCGGAACCCGACCGGGTCCGGGCGCTCCGGCGGCGACTCGAGGAGCGATTTGACCCGCTCGAGGCGGTCGGAGAGTCGGGCGAGGTCGAGATGCGCGAGGGGACCAAAGATCGACTGGCGGATCTGGGCTATCTGTGACGCGTTCGGTGGGGTGACCGCTCGCTACAGTGGGCCGTGTCTCACTCTGATCGGCTACATCCCGTGCGGTGGCGCGCGCTGTCGGCTATCCGAACGCTAGTGAGGATAGTCGACGACACTGTGCGAGGGATGAGCGAACGCAGTGAGCGAATCGGCTGGGGAGGGTGAGGTTTCTCCGTGTTGCCACGATAGCAGAACGCTTTTGTCGAGTCGATTCTCTCAAGAGACCGCTCGAGAGACATTACAACGAGCGTTCTGCTATCGTGGCTACTAGGGGTTACCACGTCCTCCCCAGCCGATTCGCTCAGTCACTCCGTTCCTTCGCTCATCCCTCGCGCAATGGTAGCGGCCGCCCTCGATAATTCTCGGCCGGCCGCCAGCGCGCGCCACCGCATGTTGTTCGACAGCTGTAACGCGTACCGGTATCAAGCGCGCAACTGTCCACGCGGGGCGGTTTCCCGCCGCCGTCGGAACGTGGGGCCATGTCCACCAGCGGCCCCGCCGAAACGACGCCGTTCCCGTTTCCGACGCAGGTCGTCTACGACGGGGCGGCCGACCGACTCCGCGCCGCCGTCGACGTCGCCCCCGCGGCGATGGACGACGTGACCGTCGCGGTCGGCTCGCGTCGCCTCCGGATCGCGGTCGATCGCGGCGAGAGCGCTCTCGACGGCCACGACGGCGATGCGAACCCCGAGAGCGACGACCGCGTCGTCGAACGCACCGTCACGCCGCTCCCGCCCGGCCTCGAGTTCGGCGACGACCGACGCGCGTTCTACAACAACGGCGTCCTCACCGTCTCGCTCGAGACGCGGTCGTGACTCCCGCGTCGTCGACCACCGACCGATAGCGACGCCGGGGTCTCTCCCCGTGAGCGGGCGGTTGCGGGCTGCCTGCAGCACGTTTTTGCGCCCTAGTCCGGTAGGCAAGACGACAGTCACGGGACCAATGGCAACCCACGATGCACGCTCGAGCGACGGCTTCCTCCCGTTCTTTCGCGAGTACACGAAGACGTGGATCCACGCGGTCGCGGCAGCCGGACTGACGGCGTTCGGGACGCTGTCGGTCTACCATCGCGCGTTCATCGCCCTCGCGCTGGCGTCCTATGTCGTCCCGCCGATCGTGCTGTACCTGTGGCGACCGTCGGCGGGTCGGGACGACGCACCCGAGCGGGCGGACGAGGCGACGGCCGCTCGAGTCCGCGAGGCGACGACTGCCGATCGAGCGGCGACCGGTGACGCGGCGCTCGAGCGCCCGGACGCGGCGGTCGAGTCAGGGGATAATGACGAACCCGACAACGAGGAATCCGGATCCGACGCCGCGAGCGGGACCGACCGGTCCCGCGAGTGGCGGCCCGTCGCCGTTCCCACCGAGGCCACCCTGCGGGATGTCTGCGTGACCGACGGCGGCGCGGCCCACGCGGTCGGCGAGGACGGGGTCGTCCTCTCGGCCGGCGGCGACGCCGAGTGGTCGGTCGCACTCGCGGACGGGCCAGCCGCGCAGGGCGAGGAACTCCAGGGAGTCGACGCGACGGCCGACGGCGCGGCGGTCTGGGTCGCCGGCGACAGCGGCTCGCTGGGCCGACTCGAGCCCGAGACGGGACTGCACACCGATTACACGGCCCCGCTCGAGATCACCGACAACTGGCTCGGGGTCGCGGTCGCCGGCCGGAGCGGCGACGAGACGGTTCTGCTGATCGACGGCTCCGGAGCCGTCTGTCGCGGGCGCTACCGCGACGGCGAGCTGGCGTGGGACGAGCCCGTCACCCCCGGCAGCGGCTCGAGCCTGAGTGGGGTGGCGCTGGCCGACGCCGCGGTCGGCTACTGCTGTGACACGAACGACGCGGTCTTCGAGACGACCGACGGCGGAGCGTCGTTCGAGGCTGTCGGCCCCGTCGGCGCCGGCGGCACGCTCGAGGCCGTCGCGACGCTCGGCCGCGGCGACTGTCTGGTGAGCGCGGACGACGGCGTCGTCCACCGCTACGGCGGGTCGACGTGGACGCCCGAACGGGTCGGCGAGGAAGCGATCTGCGGACTGGCTCGTCGGGAGGGGGAGACGATCGCCTGCGATGCGGACGGCGTGATCTACGAGCGCAGCGGGCGCGACTGGGACGCAATCGACGCGGGCCCGCTCGAGTCGCTGATCGCCGTCGCGGTCGCGCCCGACGGCCGGCGGGCGGTCGCGGTCGGCGACGAGGGGGCCGTCGTCGAGCGGCGATGAGCGACGGTCGGATCGGCCACTGTTATTGCCGTCGAACTCGCAGCGCCTAGCGTGAGCGATCGAGACGCGACGGGCGACGGAACCGACCGCTGTCGGCTCTGCGGGACCCCGCTTTCGGGAACCGACGAGACGGCCCCCGATGGCTTCTGCTCGAGCGGCTGCCGCGATATCGCCGCCGAGTACGGGACCGGCGACGACGCCGGCCCCCGTTCGACGGACCGGCCGGCCGACTCGAGCCCGGATGCGGCCTCGGACGGAGCCGAAACCGTCCGGACCTTCTTCCGGGTCGACGGCATGCACTCGGCCAGCTGCGAGGCCTACCTCGAGTCCGTCGCCGAGGGCCGCGCGGGCGTGACCGACGCCGAGGCGAGCTACGTCACCGAGACGGTCCGGGTCGATCACGATCCCGACCGGATCGGCGACGATGTCCTCGAGGACGCGCTGAGTACGCTGGGCTACACCGCCTACCGGCGCGAGGACGCGAGTACCGACGACGAGACCGAGAGCGGCGGCACCCGCCGCTCGCGCGAGATGGACGGGCTCCGAAAGCGCCGCGCCGACGACATGCTCGAGATGCGCTACGTGGTCGGCGTCGTCTTCGGCTCCTTTCTGCTGTTGCCGTTCGTCGCGGTCTTCTACCCGATGTACCTGACCGCGTTTACCGACTGGGGCGCGATCGCCCACTTCGAGGGGTCGTTCACCGGCTTTAGCGGCTCCCTCTATCTCCCGCTCTTTGTCGTCCTGACCGGCGCGATCGTCTACCTGACCGGCGGCCCCGTCCTCCGGGGCGCGTACGTCAGCCTGAAGCTCCGGCGGCCGACGACGGACCTGCTCGCGGCGCTGACGATTCTGGGCGCGTACACCTACGCCTCGATCACCGCCGCGCTCGGCCGCACGGACGTCTACTTCGACCTGACCATCGTCGTCGCCGCACTCGTGATGGGGGCGACCTACTACGAGTCGACGGTCAAGCGCCGCGCGACCGACCGGCTGACCGACCTCACCGTCTCGCAGGTCGACACCGCCCGGCTGTACGCGTCGGACGGCTCCACGGCCGAGCTCCCGGTCGCCGACCTCGAGTCCGGCGACCGCCTGCTCGTCCGCGAGGGCGAGCGCATCCCGGTCGACGGCCGGCTGGCCGAGGGCGAGTGTACCGTCGACGAGGCCGTCGTCACCGGCGAGTCGCTCCCGGTCCCGAAGGAAGCCGGCGACGAGGTGGTCGGCGGCTCGGTCGTCACGACCGACGCGGCGGTCGTCGACGTCGGCGAGCGAACCACCAGCAGCATCGAGCGGCTCACCCGGGTCGTCTGGAACGTCCAGAGCGCCGACCACGGCGTCACCCGGCAGGCCGACGAACTCGCCGCCCGGCTCGTTCCCGTCGTCGTTGCGGCCGCCGTCGTCGTCGGTGTCGGAGCCGCGCTCACCGGTGCCGGCGCGACCGCGACCGCGCTCGCGGCACTCATGACGCTCATGGTCGCCTGCCCGTGGGCGCTTGGCTTTGCGACGCCGTACTCCGTCGCGACGAGTCTCGAGGCGGCCCTCGAGCGCGGCATCGTCGTCTTCGACGAGACGGTCTTCGAGCGCCTGCGCGCGATCGACGTCGTCGTCTTCGACAAGACCGGGACGCTGAC
>JHUT02000011.1 GCA_000690595.2 Natrinema mahii
TGCAGAACTAGACAGTGCCGGGTACACAATAAGTGTGTGGGGCATAATAAATAGTATTTCATATATGATTGTTTATAGTAATGCCTCATGAGTGGCTCTAGAAAAATTTATACTGAGGTAGATTAGAGTTTTGAATCAAAATATGTTAGAAAAAGTACTATCGGTCTTTCTCATTATTGTATTTATCCCGTCTTTTTTTGGATTCGCAGTTTATATGTGTTATCTTGGTAGTCAGGATATTATTAAATTCTATACAATTACTTGCACTGACACCCATTCGATTGGTAGTATTTCTCAACAGGACAGCACGATTGAAGTAGAGGGAAACGCGGTTCCAAACGATGAACATGGAACGGTAACCGGATTATTCACCGAAACTGATTGCCTCGCGTATACATATAGCGCTCAGGGAGCGCTTGGATCCGGTCCTGACGACGCACCGCAATCCGACGACGGGAGATTCGATGTTCTCGATGAAGGATCAGAGTATACAAAATTCTACGTCGAAGATGAAACGGGACAGATTCTCGTGGATCCGGCTGGTGCGAAGTTTGAATTCACACCCGAGATGTACTATAACGCACCGTTGAGTGATACTCCAGAACCGGTTAAGGAATACATGCAGCGGAATCCGTCCACTAAACCGCCAGACATCGTGATTCATCCCATAGTATCGCACATACTTAAGAATCACAATCGATTCGTTGAACGACGACTCAATATCGGTGATACAGTTTATATTACGGGTGAGAAACAACAACCTGCTAGATGGGATACCGACGAACCCGTCATCAGTGACGGATCGTCCGAATCGGAATTCGTCATTTACGACAGGCCAAAGCGGCGGACTGCGTACCGATACGGAATATACGGTCTCGGAAAGATAGTTGCGGGTAGTATCTTAGCCATACTGATGATAATTCTACTGTACGACAATATTCAGTACCTCTTCTAGTAAGAAATGTTTATAACTAATCTATTAACTCGACCCATATAGATTCAATATTCTTTATCCGGACTGATTTATTATTAAATATTATTTGATTAATTGGATTTTGATCTACCTCATATATGTAGCGACCGAGCCTGTTCATAGCCAGTAGCAGCATCTGGTTGTGAGTACAATTTACGGGTTGACTGGGACGTGATCTGTTATTGACTACGATCTGTTTCTCCGAACAGCGGTATGGAATGCCACCAACAGCTTTTAATCTATTTGAAACTACCGCAACCACGATAGCAGGTATCGTTTTACACGTCGGGAACGCCTTGGTCAGGTTGGAGGCGCTGGTGACCGCGAGCGACCTGCTCGACTCGCAGTGAATTCGTCAGGGATCGACGGCTACTGCCCGTAGGACTCGAACTGCTCGAGGACCGTCTCGAGTTGCGCGTCCGAGAGCGTCGTCGGCTCGAGGCCGGCCGCGCGGCTCTGGAGGTACAGGCGCGCGAGGCTCTCGACGTGATGCGTGTTTTCGAGCGCGGTCTCTATGTCCGACGCCGTGACGACGAGGCCGTGGTTTTCGACGAGCGTCGCGGTCGCCTCGGCCTCGGCCATCGCCCGGACGATGTTCGCTGCGAGGTCGTCGGTCCCGTAGGGCGCGTACTCGGCGACGGGGACGCGCTTGCCGACGGCGACGATCATGTAGTGGATCGGCGGCAGCGGCTCGCGGGCGACGGCCAGCGTCGTCGCCCACGGCGAGTGGGTGTGGACGATCGCGCCGACGTCCTCGCGCCGGTAGATCGCGGCGTGCATCGGCACCTCGCTGCTCGGGGCCATCGCGCCGTTGCGCTGTTCGCCGTCGGACCCGACGACCGGGACGTCCTCGACGCCGAAACCATCGTAGGGGACGCCGGTTGGCGTGATCGCGAAGGCGTCGCCGCGCTCGCCGTCACGAACGCTCAAATTGCCCGTTCGCCCGGGCGTCAGTTCCGCGAGTTCCGGTGCGGACTCGACCACTGCCCGGCGTTCGGGCTCGAGGATCACAGCACCACCTCCGGCAGGGCCGCGACCGAATCGATCCGGTGGTCCGGTTCCCGGTCGCCCTCGAGCGGCCCGTCGGGGTCGTCACCGTCGGCGCTGAACAGCACCGTCTCGAGGCCGACCGCGTTGGCCCCGACGATATCGGCCTCGACGTTGTCTCCCACCATCACCGCCTCAGACGGACGCCGATCGAGGCGCGACAGCGCCAGGGTGAACATAACCGAGCCGGGTTTCTCGCGGCCCGTCTCCTCGGAGGTTACCACCAGGTCGAGATCGTCACCGAGCCCCACCGCCTCGAGTTTCTCGAGCTGGGTTCGCGCCGTGAAGTTCGTGACGACTCCGACATCGATCCCTCGGTCTCGCAACGATTCGAGGGTCGCCTCGACGTCCGGCACGAGTTCCATCGCGTCGATATACGCCCTCCAGTAGGCCTCGCCGAGCGCGAGCGCCTCGGTCGGCTTCGGTCGGCCGGTGTGGCGCTCGAGCGCGCGTTTGAAGTAGAGGTACCGATCGTGAGATGCCGCCGTGCCAGGCACTTCACGCTTTATCGCCCGCCGCCCCGTCTGATAGAACGCCTCGAACGCCTTGCGACCGAAGTCGTAGCCCAGTTCTCGCGCGCTCTCTCGAGCGGCGTTTTTTCCCGCTCGATTACACGGCGCGTAGGGATAGAACGTGTTGTCGAAGTCGAAAAGGACGGCCTTGGCGCGCATATCCCATCGTCAATGGGGAGAGAAAAACGAGTACCGGTACCTGATACTCTTTCGAAGCGATTCGGAGGAATTACTGTGCCACCACGGTGTGTCAGTACTGAAACCGTACCATCGCTCTCGATAGAAGCACTACTATTTATATTATCCAAATTTAGATAATATAACAACACATCGGACGATGGCTGAGATCGTAGTAGTCCTCTTTCTGATTATTGTATTCATTCCCGCATTTTTGGCCTTTGCAGTCTATCTCTGCTACCTCGGCGGGCGTGATCTGCAAACGTTTTGGACGATCGTTACCACTACTCCTCAATCCATCGACGAAATTACCGCCCAAAGCGGACCGATCGAAGTGGAAGGGACGGCGATTCCATCGGACGAACACGGAACCGTTACCGGGCTTTTCACCGAAACGGACTGTCTCGTATACACATACAGCGCGCAGGGGAGGCCGGGTTCGGGTCCGGACGACGCGCGGCGGTCGGATGACGGGAAATTCGACATACTCGACGAGGGGACGGAGTACACGAAATTCTACGTCGAAGACGAAACGGGACGGGTACTCGTCGATCCGGCCGGTGCGACGTTCGAATTAACGCCGGAATCGTACTACAACGCGCCGCTGAGCGATACCCCGACGCCGGTCAAGGAGTACATGCAACGGCATCCGGAAACACGACCGCCGGACACGCTGATCCATCCCGTAATATCGCATTTCCTACGGAACCACAATCGATTCGTCGAACGCCGACTGGATATCGGCGACACGGTCTACGTTACAGGCTACAAGCGGACCGATACCGGGTGGGGGACTGATGAGATAATCGTCGATACCGGACCGAATGAATCCGAATTTGTCATCTACGACAGATCGAAACGATGGACCGCGATCGAGTACGGCATATACGGGCTTGGAAAAGTGATCGCGAGCCTCATTTTGGCCATAATGATGTTGGTTCTTCTCCATGAAAACCTCCAGTATCTCCTCTGAGACGGTGACGTGCTACCGTCCTCTTCGAATTGAAGTCCGGTTTCGTTACTCACCACACGACCTGCTCGGTCCCCGTCGTACCGCCACGCGTTGGATTCGAACGACCCCGTCGCACACCATCACAACGCTTTTACCCCACTCGAGACTACGCGTAGCCACGATGGTAGGTGTCCGTTTTACACGCCGGGCTCATGCCCGCTTCTAACTCACACCTACCGTTTGTTGTGTCGGCCGTGATCGACCGACAGACGGTGGGATCGGCTCGCCCGTCGACGGACACGCCACCGGCGTTTTCCACGCAGTTACAACACCCACACCAGCTACACCCATGTCAGAATCAGATTCCCAGTCACAGGAACGGATAACGGTCGTACTGCCCGACGGCTCCGAACTCGAGGTCGACGCCGACGCCACGGTCGAGGATTGTGCGTACGAGATCGGCCCCGGCCTCGGCAGCGACACCGTCGCCGGCAAACTCGACGGCGACCTCGTCGCCAAGGAGGAGCCGGCCTACGACGGTGCCGAACTCGAGATCATTACCGACGGCAGCGAGGAGTACCTCGAGGTCATGCGCCACTCCGCGGCCCACTGTCTCGCACAGGCCGTCGAGCGCCTCTACGACGAGGACGCGGTCAAACTCGCGATCGGCCCGCCGACGGACGAGGGCTTCTACTACGACTTCGACAACCTCGAGGTCGACGAGGAGGACCTCGCCGACCTCGAGGCCGAGATCGAGGCGATCATCGACGAGGACTACGACATCGAGCGCGAGGTCGTCTCGATCGACGAGGCTGAGCAGCGCCTCGCGGGCGAGCCCTACAAGCTCGAGTTGCTCTCCGAGTTCGCCGACGAGAACGACACCGTCACGTTCTACAAACAGGGCGAGTGGGAGGACCTCTGTGCCGGCCCCCACGTCGACTCGACCGGCGAGATCGGCGTCGTCGAACTCCTCGAGATCGCCGGCGCCTACTGGCGCGGCGACGAGGACAACACCATGCAGACCCGGATCTACGGCACGGCCTTCGAGGACGAGAGCGACCTCAAGGACTTCCTCGAGCGCAAGCGCGAGGCCGAAAAGCGGGACCACCGCCGCATCGGCAACGAGATGGATCTCTTCTCGATTCAGGACGTGACCGGCCCCGGGCTGCCGCTGTATCATCCCGCCGGGAAGACCGTTCTCTCCGAACTCGAGGGGTTCGTCAAGGATCTCAACGAGGACGCGGGCTACGACTACGTCGAGACGCCCCACGTCTTCAAGACGGATCTCTGGCACCGGTCGGGCCACTACGAGAACTACCAGGACGACATGTTCATCTTCGACGTCGGCGACGACGAGTTCGGCCTGAAGCCGATGAACTGTCCCGGCCATGCCGCCATCTTCCAGGACCACTCCTGGAGTTATCGGGACCTCCCGATCCGCTACGCCGAGAACGGCAAAGTCTACCGAAAAGAGCAACGCGGCGAACTGTCGGGGCTCTCGCGGGTCTGGGCTTTCACCATCGACGACGGCCACCTCTTCGTCCGCCCCGAGCAGATCAGACAGGAGGTCGAGGCGATCATGGACATGATCACCGACGTCCTCGAAACCTTCGACCTCGACTACGAGATGGCCCTGGCCACGCGCCCGGAGAAGTCCGTCGGGAGCGACGAGATCTGGGAGCGCGCGGAGGACCAACTCGAGAGCGTCCTCGAGTCCCACGGTCACGACTACGAGATTGAGGACGGCGACGGCGCGTTCTACGGCCCGAAGATCGACTTCGCGTTCGAGGACGCCATCGGCCGCTCGTGGGACGGCCCCACGGTGCAACTGGACTTCAACATGCCCGAGCGGTTCGACTTGAACTACGTCGGTGAAGACAACGAGGAACACCGCCCGGTGATGATCCACCGCGCGCTCTACGGCAGCTACGAGCGCTTCTTCATGATGCTCATCGAGCACTACGAGGGCCGGTTCCCGCTCTGGCTCGCGCCCGAGCAGGTCCGCGTGCTGCCGATCTCCGACGACAACCTCGGCTACGCCCACCGCGTGGCAAACGAGTTCGACGACTTCCGCGTCGAAGTCGACGACCGCGACTCCACCCTCGAGCGGAAGATCCGCGCGGCCCACGACGATCGGGTCCCCTACCAGATCATCGTCGGGGACAACGAGGAAGACGACGGCAACATCTCCGTTCGGGATCGCTTCGAGGACCAGGAGTACGACGTCGAAATCGACGAATTCCGGGAGCACCTCGAGGCCGAACGCGACGAGCAGCGGACGGAACCGGACTTCCTGCAGTAACGTCCTCGACGACCGCATCGTTTCGGACCGACTCGGTTTTTCCCGCCGATCGACGGCCGGCGTCTCTCCGCCGCAGGCTCGGAACAGCTCCACGTTCGTGCCGGTTTCGCGATTCGATGCCGATCGTAATACCCATAGTTGCGGAATCGTGCATATCTGTATGAACAGAGCCGAGAAAGCAGCCCTCCAGCTGCGGGCCGTCGACGTGTTGCGAATGTTGAAAGAGACCCGGACCTACGACGAACTCGCCGAGACGACCGGGCTTCCGGCGGGCGATCTCAATCGGTACGTCAACGGGCACGTCCTCCCCGGGACCGACCGCGCGCGCGAGGTCGTCGAGGAGTTGGGTCGAGAGGCGCTGGCGGCGGAACTCGATGCACGAATCGCCGTCGACGACGAGGGGTACGTCGACAACAGCGCGACCGTCTTCGACCAGCCCTTCCTCGATCTGGCCGCGCCCGTCGTGGCCAACGGGTTCGACTTCGATCGGCCGGACGTGGTTCTCACCGCCGCGACCGACGGGATCACGCTCGCGGCGGCGCTCGCGAGCTACTACGGCGTCCGCTGTGCCTACGCGAAAAAGAGCAAGGAGACCGCCGTCGAGGAGTTCATCGAGGCCCGCCAGCGCCTGCAGTCGGGGATCGAACTCACCTACTACCTGCCCGCCTCGGCCATCGATCCCGACGAGTCGGTGCTGGTCGTCGACGACCTCATCCGCTCGGGCGAGACGCAGGAACTCCTCTTGGACATCGCCCACACCGCCGAAGCCGACGTCGCCGGCGTCTTCGCGCTCATCGCCGCCGGCGAGGACGGTATCGAACGCGCCCGCGATCGGACCGACGCACCGGTCGGTGCGCTCACGAGCGTCGCCCCGACGACGGACCGAGTAACGAGCGACTGACCGCCCGCACTGCGTTTCGTCCGTCGACGGAACGAACGCGCAGTGTCCCTGATCGGAAACGAGGAACCGTTGCTTTCGACGCCGCGTTCGCCAAAACTCCTTGAGGAATCGCCCGAGGGGAACCGTGTGAACGGTTGGCACATTATTAATCATTAGGTTTATGGTGGTCCCCCCAGTTTGTGGTGGTACGCACATGACCGAGACAGTCATCCTCGGCGTGATCGGCTCCGACGCTCACGTCGTCGGGATTACCATCCTTGAACAGGCGCTGGAGGCAGCCGGATTCGACGTCGTCAACCTGGGCGTCCAGAGTTCCCAAGAGGAGTTCGTCGAAGCCGCGTCCGCCAACGATGCCGAGGCTGTACTCGTCTCGTCGCTCTACGGCCACGCCAAACAGGACTGCGAGGGCTTCCACCAGCGAATCGCCGAGTCCGACCTCGACGTCACGACCTACATCGGCGGCAACCTCGCCGTCGGCCAGGACGACTTCGAGGAGACCCGCAAGTTCTTCCGCGAGATGGGATTCGATCGGGTCTTCGATTCCGAGACCGACCCCGAGGAGGCCATCGATGCGCTGATGGCCGATCTGGATATGCGCTCGACCGAGAGCGAACAGGAAAGTCAGACCGTCTCGGCGTAAGCCGCCCGATCACGTCTTCTCGGTTACCGCTCTCGTAACCACTGCGCCGGTGCTATCGTTCGGTAGCGACTGCCGTTCGATCGGTTCACCTCGAGCGAGTCGCGACCGCAATCAGCGGACGATCGTCACCGGAACCGGCGACCGCCGAGCGACCGTCTCGGCGACGCTCCCGAGTAAAATGCGGCTCGCGCCGGTCCGACCGTGACTCCCAATCACGATGTGGTCCATGTCGTGTTCGGCCGCGTAATCCACGATCGTCCGCGAGACGCCGCCGACGACGTGGTCCGTCTCGATCTCGATCCCGTGGTCGGCGGCCTGCTCTCGCGCCGTCTCGAGGATGTTTTCGGCCCGTTCCTCGTGATGGTCCTGTATCTCATCGTAGTTGGCCATCGCGGTCCCCTCCACGCCGGTCACGGCGTAGAAGTCGCCCGGATCGAGGACGTGAAGTCCGGTGATCGTCGCATCGGGATACTCGCGACAGGCGAACTCGAGGGCTTCCGTCGATTGGTTCGAGTCGTCGACCGCCACGAGGACGTTGTCTGCCATGCGCGTCGATACATCGGCCTGCCGAATAAGTCCACCCCTGAGTCCGGCGGGACGGGAGTTGACGCGGCCAGCACCCGTTCGGTCGCTCTCCGCGGGGTTCGAAGACCCGGCTCGCCCCGTCGGCGAGGGCGGACTCGAGCCGACGCGGCAGTGCGGCCGCTGGCAGCGTCGTTCGCGAAAGAAGCGGTGTGAATCGGCCGTCGTGGCTGCGTGTTACTTCGCGCGTCCCTGACCGCCAGTGTTGGAGGGACGGACCTTCTCCGCGCCCTTGCCGCGGTTGTTCAGGCCGCGGTTGGCCTTGCCGGCGTTGGTCAGCCCGCGGAACGCGCGGTTGGTGTGGTCGTCGTCGCAGATCCAGCTGAGGTCGTCGTCGTTCTCGATCGCGGGGTGGTTCGGGTCCACGAGGATCGCTTCGAACCACTTCTGCGAGCCGTCTTCACCGACCCAGTAGCTGTTGAGAACGCGCAGGTTGGGGTACTTCCGGGAGACCCGTTCCTCGCCGATGCGCTGGATGTTCTTGCGCCGCCCGATGCGGTTGACACCCTGGCGCTTCGAGCGCCGACCGGCCGTGAACCGTTCCTTCCGGGCGGTCCCTTTGCGGACCGAGACCCGGACCACGATGATGCCCTGCTTGGCCTTGTAGCCGAGTTCGCGTGCCTTGTCCAGTCGCGTCGGGCGCTCGATGCGCTCGATAGCGCCCTGGTCGCGCCACTCCTGTTTGCGCTGCCACTGCAGCTCCCCGAGCTTGCCGTCGTCGGGGTCTTTCCATGCGTCCTTGATGTGGGAATAGAAGCTTTCTGCCATTGTATTCACCCGCGGGCGTTTGCTGGTTCAATCCCGACCGGGGCCAAGCCCCGCGGATCACATCCCGACCTGTGACACGGCGTCGTGCAGGTGCCCGCTGATGCCCGCGAACCAGCGAGTCTACCCACTCTTCCCGGCTCTCGAGTATAAGCGCTTCGAACTCCGGGAACGGGCGTCGAAACGGTGATCGTCGCTCGAGAGAGCCTCGCGTCGCCGACCGGTCGCGTGTCGTGTCCGTCGATGTAGATCCTAATTTGATATATCGGAATTTGATTTATAGAGTGGCGCGTATCCGAGAAGAACCGCTGACGGCACTGCTCGGCTGGTTACGGCGGACCGTCCGCAGACACTCAGGCTAGGCCGAACGGCGGTACCACCGCTGTCCGTCATCGAGGGGTTCGAGCGGCCTGAGTCGGTGGCCGTGGTCCGTTTCGGTGACTCCCGTCTCGACCTCGAAGCCGTCGTCGAGGGGCCGTTCCGGAAGCGATCGATGTGACGTGTCTGCTATCTCGGAGTCGCTCGCTGTTTTGGAGGCTTCTCGCGCCGGCTGGTGGCCACCCAGTCGGGTCGGAGATCGCTCGAGCCGACGACAACGAAAACAGATCGTTCGGCGGGGCGATCAAATCACCGTGAATCGCGTTCTGGGGACGTATCGACCGGTATCCGTGCCTACGAGTCGATTTCGAGCGAGTCGAACTCGCCGGCTTCGATCTCGCGGGCGAGGTCGTCGGCCTCGAGGTCGTCGGGGACGTGCTGGGGGTACTTCCGGCGGAAGTAGCCCACGATGTTGGTCAGGTCTCGGCGGAGGAACTCGCCGGCGTTCTCGTGGTCGGTCGGGACCGCCTGGGGCCAGTCGAAGATCGTCACGCCGCCCTCGTCGACGAAGACGTTGTACTCGCTCATGTCCGCGTGGACGTAGCCCGTCTCGTAGGCCTCGGCCATCTCGGTGACGAGCAGTTCGAGGACGCCCAGTACCTGCTCGTCCTCGAGGCGGGTTCGGGAGAGTTCGACGCCGTCCATCTTCTCCATGACGATGGCATGGCGGTTCTGCCCGATGGGCTGGGGGACCGCGACGTCGGGGTAGAGTTCCTCGAGGATGTCGTACTCGCGCTCGGCGGCCTTCCGGGCGGTGTACATCCATGAGACGTGGTCGTTGTCCGAGGTGTAGTCACGTTCCTTGTGGACCTCCCGGAAGTTCGTGTACCCCTCGCGGTGGTACTTCAGGGCCAGGGGCTTGTACGAGCGGACCTCGTAGACGTCGCTTTCCTTGCCGACGCCGAGCGGCGAGCCGAACTCCGAGATCGTGTCCTGTTCGACCAACGCGCGCAAGGCGAGGGTGTCGTAGCCCTCGAACTGGAGGGTATAGCCCTCGTACTGGATCGTCTTTCGCTCGACCAGCCCGCGCTTGAGACAGCGCTCGAGGCGGTACTCGACCTCCTCGTCGGGCATATCGGCGAACTTCGGGAGCTTCTCCCGCTGGACCCACTCGGAGAAGCGCATCCCCTGCTCGACGCCCGAGAGGAGATAGAAGTCCTCGTCCTCGAGTTCCGGGAGCAACCCGGCGACGTTTCGCACCATAGGCGTGGATAGCCGGTGAGTACGTAAAAACGGCGTGACGAGCGATTCGACGGGACGTCGAACGAAGGCGGCGCTTGCCGTTCGTCACGATGCGGGCCGTTCGTGGCCTGCGACGCCGAATCCGTTAGTCCTCGACTGGCCGATCGGTCGTGATAAATCGTATAATGATATGTGAATCGTCCATCGGTAGGGAAGTCGACGGTCCGCTCTCCACTCCGGCATACGAAAATCGTTGCTCGAGTCCGAGAGACTCAGATCTCCAGTGTGTAAATGCAGGTCGGATACGAATCGTCCCCGAGTTCGTAGCTGCTGGTACCCGTTTTTTCGAACCCTCGGGCCTCGTAAAACCGCTTGCCGACGTCGTTGCCGGACAGGACCTCGAGTCGGAGCCGTTCGGTCTGATCCGGGAGCGTGCCGAGTCCTCGCTCGAGGAGAGCGGTCCCCACTCCTTGTCCCCAGTAATCCGGCTCGACGTAAATCGATTTTAACTCGGCGTCGTTCGTCTTCACGAACGGTTTTGTCACGGAAGACCCCCATCGGAAATCAGCGAACCCTCGGACGGTGTCATCGTCGTCCACCGCGATCAAAATCCCCTCACGATTGTCCCGTAATCGTTCGAACCACTGATCAACCTCCTCACTGGTCGGATCGACTGTTTGTGCCTGTAATACGTGCTCTGGAAGCAGTCCCGTGTAGGCTTCACGCCACGACAATCCGTGTGCTCTAATCAAGCCCCTGATTTCCGCTCGAGATTCTAGGTTTCTAATATCCATGGGACAATCTACTATAACCTATTAAAAGAATGCTTCCACTGAACGGACACTAGTTAAAAGGATCCGTCTAACTATGTTTTATTTACTATTTATAGTTATGGGTTTATATCGCTTCGCTGCGAGAGATGAAGCCCGTTCGACACCGCTGTCAGAGTAACTGGGAGACCGTGTTGGTATTGGTCACGGATACAACTCCACTCGAAGTCCGTATTCGGGACTGAAACCGCAACTCACGATTCGTCGAAATACCTAATTCACTCGCCACTGTCCGACTGTGTATGAGCGACCTCGCCGATCGGGAGTGGCGGCTGATCCGGGACGAGCCTCGCGACGGAGCGACGCAGATGGCACTCGAGGAAGTCGCCGCGCGAACGGCGCTCGAGGATGACGTTCGAACCGTTCGCACGTATTCGTGGGAGCCGAGCATGCTCTCGCTTGGGTATCGACAGGACGCCGACACTGTCGACTGGGACTTCTGCGAGCGGGAGGGGATCGACGTTACCCGGCGACAGACCGGCGGCGGCGGGATCTATCACGACCGGCACGCCGACATTTCCTACACGATCGTCGCGCCCGCCGACGAGGTCCCGGGGAACCTGATGGACTGCTACGAACTGTTCTGCGAGCCGATCCTCGCGGCCTTCGACCGACTGGGCGTCGACGCCGACTTCGCCGCGGCCGAACAGGACGCGATCTACCAGCCTTCGTGCTATCTGCGCGATATCAACCCGGCACACGACATCGTCGCGCCGGCGGACGCGGGCGACGACGCCGAAAAGATAAGCGGCAATGCCCAGTACCGACAGCGGGACGTCGTCATCCAGCACGGCTCGATCAGTTACGCTCTCGAGCCCCGGGCCCACGTCGGCGTCTTCGATACCGCCCTCGAGGAATCGACGTTCGCCGACCGGGTAACGAGCGTCCGCGACGAGGCGGGGGTCGACCGCGAGGCGGCCGTCGACGCGATCGCGGGCGCGCTGGGCGACTGGTGCGACGCCGAGGAGTCGTCCTGGCGCGAGAGCGAACTCGAGGCCGCTCGTGGCCTCGCCGCCCGGAAGTTCGGGAGCGACGCGTGGGTTCGGGATCGGGAGGTGCTCGAGGCGGGCGAACAGTGATTCAGTCGAACGATTCCCGTCGGTTCATACCCGTTCGAGTGTCCACTGCGGTGGCGCGTGCTGAGTGACGGTCCGTCGACGACGGACCGTCGCTCGAACGCGCGCGCGAGGGACGAGGGAGCGAAGCGACCGAGTCGGTTGGGGAGGGCGTGGTTTTCCTCGTTGCCAGCAGTAGATGTCTCGATTGTCTCACTGACGGTTTGACGGATAGGTCGGCTTCCGTTCTTGCTGGCAACGGGGAGTGGCCGCTCCCTCCCCAGCCGACTCGCTCGCTCCCCGCGGTCGCTCGCTCGCCCCTCGCACGAGTTCGCGCTGCGGTTCACTCGTCGACTCACGGGTCGCTTCGCTCCCCGTTCCTCTCTCGAGGCGCTCCTAACCGTCGCGCCTCGCCTTCACCGCAGCACAGCGCGCGCCACCGCATGTCATACGAGACAGACGTACTATACGAACGCAGGCCGCTCCGAAGTACCTATCACGACCCGGGACTGACGAGTGGCTATGAAGGTCGGCGCACACGTCTCGATTTCCGGTTCGCGCGTCTCCTCCGACGACGAAACGCCCCCCTACGACGACGTCCGTAACGCGGTCCACCGCCAGACCGCCTTCGGCGGCAACTGCGGGCAGATCTTCACCACCTCGCCGCAGGTCTGGGCCCAGCCCGAGATCAGCGACGAGGCCGCCGACGGCTTCCGCGCGGCGTCCGACGAGCGACTCGAGGGGCCGTGGGTGATCCACTCCTCGTATCTCGTGAACCTCTGTACGCCCAAAGACGACCTCCGCCGGAAGTCCAAAGAGAGTATGCAAGCGGAACTCGACGCCGCCCAGCGGCTGGGAATCCCCTACGTCAACGTCCACCTCGGGGCACACACCGGCGCGGGTGTCGAGGGCGGCCTCGACAATGCGGCGAGCCTGATCGACGATCTCGAGGTCCCCGACGACGTCCGGATTCTCATCGAGTCCGACGCGGGCAGCGGGACGAAACTGGGCGGCGAGTTCGAGCATCTGGCGGGGATCATCGACCGCACCGAGACCGACATCGGGATCTGTATCGACACCGCCCACACGCTCGTCGCGGGCAACGACCTCACGACCCCCGAGGCAGTCGACGAGACGGTCGGCCGCTTCGACGACGAGGTCGGCCTCGAGTACCTCGAGTACATCCACCTCAACGACTCGAAACACGACGTGGGCACCCACAAGGACGAACACGCCCACGTCGGCGAGGGCTACATCGGCGAGGACGGGATGCGCGCGATCGTCAACCACCCCGATCTGCGGGACCTGCCCTTCGCCCTCGAGACGCCGACCGAGGACGGCCGCGGGTTCGCGTGGAACATCGAGAAAGTCAGGGAACTGCGAGACGACGAGTAGCCGATCCGCCGCCGAACCGACCCGTTTTTACTCGAGACGCCGCTATCGGGGCCCGTGCGCGAGTTTTCCGAAACCTATCTCAGCCGGACCCGCGAGGGGATGTGGGCCGACTCCCGGGGGGCCCTCGAGCCGCTAGCTCTCGACTCCCGCGAGCGAATCCTCGACGTGGGCTGTGGCACCGGCGAGTTGAGCCGCGTCCTCGCGGCCGAGTCGCCGGGCGAGGTGATCGGTTGCGACGCCGACCTGGATCTGCTTTCGGCGGCCGGCGACCACGTTCCGGTCGTCGCCGGCGACGCCCTCCGGCTGCCGTTCCCGGACGACGCGTTCGACCTCGTGGTCTGTCAGGCGCTGCTGATCAACCTGCCCGATCCCGCGGCCGCCGTCGCCGAGTTCGCCCGCGTCTCGACGGACCTCGTGGCGGCCGTCGAACCGAACAACGCCGCGGTCGAGATCGACTCGAGCGTCGCCACCGAGGACGACCTCGAGCGGCGGGCACGCGGG
The DNA here is from genome assembly GCA_000690595.2 of Natrinema mahii. Classification (GTDB taxonomy): domain Archaea; phylum Halobacteriota; class Halobacteria; order Halobacteriales; family Natrialbaceae; genus Natrinema; species Natrinema mahii. The sequence goes on from JHUT02000011.1 coordinate 14,193, forward strand.
GCCTACATCGACGGCGTCTCGACGGACGTCGCGCTCGGGGCCGACGCCCGCGAGGCGTTCGAGGCGGCGGGGCTCGCGGTCCTCGAGACGCGCCGGTACGATCACGTCCGAACGGTCGAACCGCCGTACAGCGACGGGGCGTTGCGGGACGCCCGTCGGAAGGCGACCGGAGCGGGGCTGGCCGACGACCGGGAGACGATGCTCTCGGGGCCGTTGACCGAGGCGGAGTACGACGACCTCCGCGGCTCGTGGCGGGAGATGGGCCGGACCGTCATCGAGCAGATGGAGGCGGGGGAGTATCGCCGGACGGAAGCGGTTCCCTTTTTCGTCACTGTGGGTCGGGTTCCCGATCGAAGTCACTGACGACCGCTACAGTCCAATTCATACGACGGCGGTGCGGATGGTGGGGAAGTCGTTTTACCGGCTGTCTCGAAGATCGAGGCTGCGGTTCCCGATCCGACGCCCCGGGCCCGACTCGTCACCACGGGGAGAGCGCCCGCAGTCCGCTGCCGACCAGCCCGCCGACGAGGCCGTCGATGGCGGCCAGCAGCGAGAAGGCGACGGCAAGCAGGACGACGCTCGGAAGCCCGAGCCCGGAGAGCCCCGGACTGATCGGCCCGATCGAGGAGAGGACGAACAGCGGCGGTTCGGTGTACAGCCCGGTGAGTGCGCCGAGAAACGCCATGAAAAATCCCGCGAGGCCGCCGACGAGCGCGCCTGCGACCACCGCGTACGCGAGACCGGTTACGGCCCGTCCGGCGGCGTACGCGGCGATAAACCCGGCGACGATGCCACCGCCGACTCGGGTCAAGACCGGGACCAGAAGCGAGGTGAAAGAAACGAACACCCCGACTGCGGCGGCCCCGAGGACGATCCGCGAGTCGATCGTCGCCAGCGATGGCGTGTACTCCTCGTCGTCGGTCGCTTCGCACTCGCTCATTGGTCGATCTCCTGCTCGTCGCTGGCGCCGCCGTCCGTCGATCGATCTCCCGGCCGCGCTGGCGTCTCCGCGTCGTCATCGTCGACCGCAGTGGTGGTCGCGGTCGCCGTCTGAGTACCGCCGCTCCGACTCCCACTATCGGACTCGCTCGACGGGTGATCTCCGACCGAATCGCTCGTGGTGCCGTCGCTTTCGTTGCCTGGGCCGTCGTTTTCGTCGGCCAGGTCATCGGTCTCGTTCCCTCGAGTCTCGGTTTCGTTGTCCCGGGTATCACCGTCGTCGTGGCCGTCGTTTTCATTGTCTATGCTATCGCTTTCGTTTCCACCAGCGCTCTCGGTTCCTTCTCCAACGCTTTCGTTTCCACCAACGCTTTCGTTGGCCGAACGGTCGGTCTCGTTGCTTCGGCTCTCGGCTTCGTCCTCTCGATCACCACCGTCGTTCTGCCCACCGATGTCGTGCGGTGGGTCGAACGGAATCGGTGCGGGGACGTCGCGTTCCGGGCCGACCTCGACGGTGTAGCCGGCGACGGAGAGGTTACGCAACTCGACCGAGCGGGCGTCGACGACGACGTCGGTTCGCTGCGCCGTGAAACACTCCTCGGCCGCCGCGAGGTCGTTGAGCGTCTCGTTTCGTCGGTCCGTTCGTAACACGATCTCTCCCTCGGCGGATCGCGTCTCCTCGAGTTCGACGCGTCTGGTTTCGTCGAAGTGAATCGTGACGTTTCCGTCGTCGCCTCGAACGACGATCCGGTTGGTGTCCGACGAAAGTTGCTGGACGCAGACGGTCGCGCCCTCGACCGTACCGAGATCGACCGTGACGGCTTTCCCGTCGGCCTGACCGGCCACGTGGGACGGTCCGACCAAGACACCACCGAGAGCGACTGCGACCACGACGGCGAGCGCACCGGCCCGTATCATGCGTCGCGGCGGTCCCTCGATCGCCGTCGTCTCGTCGTCACTCGTCGGTCCCCCGCCGTTTGATGCGTTCGATGCCCGCACGACAGCGCAGGCGTATCGTTCCGACGACGCGAGCGAACCCCGCGTCGATCCGGGCCGCGATTTTGTCGACGACGCTCGGCTCCGAGACGGCGTCGTCGACGGCCTCGTCGCGCGGCTTCCAGGCGAGACAGAGGTTGCCGCCCAGAATGCCCAGCAGCATGCCGACCAGCAACCCGCCGAGCGATCCGAACAGCGAGAAGATCGCCAGGACGGTCCCGACGACGCCGGCCACGTCGGCGTGAGCCGGCTTGATCAGCACGTAGATCCCCGTCAGAAAGACGAACACGCCGAAGAGGGCACCGATCGCGAGAAAGCCCGCCATCTGTCCGCCGATGAAGGCGAGATCCGGCAGGATCTGCATCGGTACCCAAGTAATCAGGACCCCGGCCAGACACAGCAGGAGCCCACCGAGGAACGGGCGTCCGGCCCGCCAGGCGTTGAACCGGCCCCATCGTGACCCAAGCCACTGACTGGCTCCGCCCAACCGGCTCCTGACCCGCCCGGGACGTGTGTCGGACTCGTCCTGACCGTTTTCGGGCGACATGGGAGATCACCCGTCGGGGTGGTACTCCACGTCGACGTCGAGGCCGGGGAGTGAAATCTCGTTCGAGGCGAGATACACCGCTTCCATCTCGACGTCTTCCTGTACCATTCCGGGACGCTCCCCGGAGATGTTCGTGAGGTAGCCGTCTTCGGGCTCGGCGTTTCCACCGGCCGTCTGTTGGAACTGCTGTTCCGGATTGTCGGTCGCCTGAGCGTTGACGACCTGTCCGTTGAATTTTGCCTCTTCCGCTTTCAAGTCGGTGAGTTTGATGTACTGCTCGTCGGCTTTGACCGTCCCGTCGGCGGCGAAGGAAATCTCCATCGAGCCGTCGATCATCGGAATCGACTTCTCGCCGCTCAGCACCATGCCGTCGATCTCGACGCCGCGCTGTTCGACGACGGCGACCGGCGTCGTCCCTTCGGTGTTCTCCCCGATGCTGGGATAGAGGAGGAAGTCGTCCGATCTGATCTCGTCGGCCGTGACGGTAAAGCCGCTGCCGCTGGCGGTGGCCATCGCCGTCGCGTAGGCCGTCCCCGACGAGAGGACGACGAGACCGACCAAGGCGACGACCAGAAACGACACACAGGTCCCGGTCGCGAGTCGCTTTCGGCGGTACATACTACATCCACCCCCGGACGATCGGTTCGGCGGCTTTCGTTCTATTCGCTGCGCTCACACCGTGTCCGCTCCGATATCGCGGCCTCATTTCGAACGTCACAAGTCCACACCCAACACGCCCTTCAATCATTTTTCCTCCTTGTATACTGGGACATTTATAACGCAGCCGACGAGAATATTATCGCGCTGATGGATGTCCGCCTCGGGAATCGGCACCAGCCGTTTGCGGGATCTCACTCCGTCGCCGCTCCGACTGTTATAAATGATCGTGGAAACGCGGGGGAACTCCTATTGGAACGTCCCTCCCCTGTCGGAGCATGCGACCGAACCAAACTGCATCGACGATCTCGTGGCCGATCGGCCCGCCAGTTCACCCCCGACCGTTCTATACTGCCGACCGATACTGAAAAATACATGCACGATGTCGTGACTGTCGGACGATGAGATACGCGAAATGTGTTATCATCCCTGATGACGAGGGGTTGCACCCGCTCCATCGACGGATCGCCGACCATCCGGACGTGACGCGTGAACTCCTCCACAACGTCAACCTCCTCGTCGACGAGACGATCGTCGCGCTCTATCAGTTCTCGGGCGATAGGGACGTTCTCGAGTCGATCCTGTCGGCGTCGTCGATGGTTAATCAGCACCAGCTCTCGAGCGCCGACGGCGAACACCACGCCTACGTCCACCTCGAGGCCGACGACCGGCTCGTCGGGCTGTTGAGCATGCTCAGGGAGTTCGAGTTCATCTACGATACGCCCCTCGAGTTCACGCGCCGTGGCGGCCTCCGAGTCACGATGATCGGTGACGTACAGAGCTTCCAGAAGGCCGTTCCGGACGTTCCCGACGGGATCAGGCTCAAACTGCTCAAGACTGGCCGGTACGAACCGAACACGGACCGACTGTTCTCCCAGTTGACCGGTCGCCAACAGGAGATCCTCCGGACCGCCGTCGAGATGGGGTACTACGACGTTCCGCGGGCGGTGACACACGAGGACATCGGCGAGGCGCTTGGCTGTACCGGAGGGACAGTCGGCGGCCACCTGCGGCGGATCGAGGCGACGCTGCTTACGCAGATCGTCCCCTGATTCGGTCGCGGTCGGTGCAAACGGTGGGGTGCCCATCGCGATCGACGCAGTCGGGTCGAGCGACGGGAACGACCGCCATATTACATACGGATGGCCGCCGAGGGTGCCGGTATGGCAGCGATCGAACTCGAGGGGCTCACGAAAGATTACGGCGAGGTACTCGCCAACGACGACGTCACGTTCGCCGTCGAGGAGGGGGAGATCTTCGGCTATCTCGGCCCCAACGGCGCGGGGAAAACGACGACGATCCGGACGTTGCTCGGACTGCTCTCGCCGACCGCGGGGACGGCTCGGTTGCTCGGCAACGACGTGACCGACGAGGCCCAACTGCTCGCGGCCAAACGCCGGCTCGGCTACCTCCCCGACGATCCGGGGTTCGACGAGACGGCGACCGGCCGGGCGGTCCTCGACCTCCACGCATCGCTCAAGGGCGACGAGCGAAGCGCGGAGTTGCTCGAGCTGTTCGATCCGCCGCTCGATCGCGAAATCAGGGAGTACTCGCGCGGCAACGTCCAGAAACTGGGGCTGGTGACGACGTTCATGCACGATCCCGACCTGGTGATTCTCGACGAGCCGACCAGCGGGCTCGATCCCCTCCTCCAACAGCGGTTCAACGAGTTCGTCCGGGCCGAACGCGAGCGCGGACTGACGGTGTTTTTCTCCTCGCACATCCTGAGCGAGGTGCGAAAGCTATGCGACCGCGTCGGCATCATCCGTGACGGCCGACTCGTCACGGTCGAGCCGGTGGAATCGCTGCTGGACAGGAGCGGCAAGTTCGTCCGGTTACACGCCGCGGAGGCGATCCCGGTCGACGCCCTCGAGATCGACGGGGTCCACGGCATCGAGTCCGATACGGGGCCGAGCGACGGGACCGAATACGCGTTCACCTTCACCGGCGACGTCAACGCCCTGCTCGCGGCCCTCCGGGAGTACCGATTGCACGATCTGTCGATCGAGGAAGCGCCGCTCGACGAGGTCTTCATGCGGTTCTACGACGATAGTGACGGGGATGAACCGAACGGGGCGGACCTGGCCGTGGGGCCCGGTGCGGCGGGCGGGGGTGTGGACGATGTTTGAACTGACCGCCTACGACGGCCGCCGCCGGATCCGGGGCAGCGTGTATCTCTCGATCGGGCTCTCCCTGCTCGCCGCGATGGTCGTCTGGGTCTACCCCTCCTTCGAGGCCGAAATCGACCTCGAGGGGCTGTTGGCGGCCTATCCCGAGCCAATCTTGCAGGTGATGGGGGTACAGACGATGACGAGTCTGGCGGGCTTTCTCTCGTTCGAACTCTACACCTTCGGCTGGATCATCATGCTGGGACTGTATCTGGCCTACAGCACTGCGGGGACGATCGCCGACGACGTCGACCGCGGGCGGATGGACGTATTGCTGGCGATGCCGATCTCCCGACGGCGGCTGGTCGCCGAGCGGTTCGGGGCGATGGCCGTCCCGATCGTCGGTGCCAACCTCCTCCCGCCGCTTGTCGTCTACGTCGGTGCCGAACTGATCGATCATCCGATCCCCGCCGCCGACGTCCTCGCGGTCCACCTGCTCTCGATCCCGTATCTGTTCGCCTGCGCCGGGATCGGCCTGCTCGCGTCCGTGATCGTCGATCGGGCGGCGATCGCCCAGCGGGTGGCACTGGGCGTGACCTTCGCGCTCTTTCTCTCCGAATCGCTGCTGTCGGGGACCGACGCCGAGGTCGTCGGCGCGATCGCACCGATGCGGTACTACGATCCCAACGCCGTCCTGCTCGAGGGGAACTACGACCTCCTCGGCGCGGGGATCTTGGTGGCGATGACCGCCGTCCTCCTCGCGGCGAGCCAGTTGTGGTTCGGGCGACGAGACGTCTGAACGCGACGCGGGCCGGCTCCGCGTCGCCCTCGAGCGGGACCGGGACCGAGCCCGCCGACGGGCCCGTCGATGCCCTATTCCGGTCGGGGACCCAACGACCGCGCGATGCGTTCACGAGCGTGGGTACAGCGCCACCAGATTGCCGTCTACGCGGTCGCAGTCGCGGCCGCCGTCGGAATCGGGCTGGGACGACCGTCGACGGCGTCGGTCTTCCAGCGACTCATCACGCCCGTGCTGGCGGTGTTGCTGTACGTGACCTTCCTCGAGATTCCGTTCGTCCGGTTTCGGGCGGCGGTCACCAACGGCCGGTTCATGGCCGGCGCGCTCGTCCTGAACTTCCTCGTCGTTCCGATCGTCGTCTACGGACTCACCCGGTTCCTCCCGGACTCACCCGTCGTTCTGGTCGGCGTGTTCATGGTGTTGTTGACGCCGTGTATCGACTACGTGATCGCGTTCACCGACCTCGCCGGGGGTGACGCCGAACAACTCACCGCCGCGACGCCGGCCCTGCTGCTCCTGCAACTGCTGTTCCTGCCCGCGTACCTCTGGCTGTTCATGGGCGAGGGGATCGCGGCCGTCGTCGAGCCCGGCCCCTTCCTCGAGGCGTTTCTCCTGTTGATCGCCGTGCCGCTGGCGCTGGCGTGGGGCACCGAGATCGGAGCGACCCGCTCGCCGACCGCCCGCTGGTGGCAGTCGGCGATGGGGTGGCTGCCGGTCCCGATGATGGGCGCGACCCTGCTGGTGGTGATCGCCTCGCAGCTCCCACGGGTACGGGACTCGATCGACCAAATCGCGGCCGTCGTCCCCGTTTACGTCGCCTTTCTGGTCGTCATGCCGCTTCTCGGCCGAGTCGCGGCGGGACTGCTCCGATTGGACACCGGCTCGAGCCGGGCGCTGGTCTTCACCGCCGTCACCCGGAACTCGCTGGTCGTCCTGCCGCTGGCGCTCGCGCTGCCGGCGGGGTACGAACTGGCACCGGCGGTCGTCGTCACCCAGACGCTGGTCGAACTGGCCGGGATGGTCGTCCTCACCCGCGTCGTGCCCGCGTGGCTCGTGCCCGACGCCCCGGATCCGATCCCCGTCCCCGGCGTCGCGTTCGAGGAGTGAGCGTGGGCGAGACGGTTACCGTCCCGGATCTCGCCCGCCCGACCCCGACTACGGCGACCGGTCGTCGTGAGACACCGTGTTCTCGACGAGCGTCTCGACGCCGCGGCGGAACCGCTCCGACGCCGCGTTCTGCGAGATGCCGAGCCGGTCGCCGAGTTCGGCCAGCGTACAGGATCGCGGAATGTCGAGATAGCCGGCCTCGACGGCGGCGACGAGCGCTTCGCGCTGGCGGTCCGTCAGCCCGAACTGCGACCGGGCGTTCCCGCCGCCGGCGGAGTCGGTGTCGCGGAGCTTCCGGACGTCGACCTCGAGATCGCGCTCGAGGAAGAGTCCGTGGAACCGCTCGAGCGCCTCGTCGTCGGGAAAGGCGATGCGAAAGAGCCACCCCTCGTGGGTCGCGGTCACGTCCTGTAAGACGCCGCCCTCCTCGATCACGGTCGGGTAGACGCTTGATGCCTCCCCCTCGGGGGTCAGCTCGAGGTGATAGAGCCACCGGTCGTCGAACGCGGCCGTCTGCAGGGGCGCTGTGACGGTCGGGTCCGCCTCGAGACCCGCTTCGAAGGCCGCACGTTCGTCGTCGCCGTCGATCCAGACGAGCATTCGGTGGTCGCCGTCCGCGGTGAGATCCGATTGCTCCCACGTGGCGGTCACGCCGGGAGCGTGCGATAACGCGTCGCGAAGAATGGGGTAGTCGATCAGCAGCGTCGCGAGTAGCATCCAAGATATCGATGTAAGACGCCGCGCCGTATCCCGGTTTCGGCCGAACGGATGCCGATGGCGGATAAACGGCGTGAATACTGCCGCGCCGCAACTATCCGACGGACCGGTCCATTGACGAACGATGAATCACCAAGACGGGACGGAGGGTGGAGCGCAGCCAGAGATCGATCGGGCGTTCGATGCGTTGAGCGATCCGTGTCGTCGGTCCGTCTGTCGGTATGCGATGCGAACGGACGCGTCGCGTCTCGACCACGCGGAGATCGCCGACTACGTCGTCGACCGGACGCCCGCGGACCGCGACCGACAGGCCGTCGCGACGGAGCTGCGCCACGTTCACCTGCCGAAACTCGAGGCCGCCGGGCTGCTCGAGTACGATCGGGACGGCGGCGCCGTCCGCGCCGACCGCGAGCGGATCGCCGACCGGCTCGAGTTGCTCCGCGCGACGGTCGCGGAGCTACAGGCGGATCCCGCCGATAGCTATCGTCGCCACTGACAGTCATTGCACACCTGATCGCACGACAGCGCTGCGATCAGGGACATCGTTTCAGCGGCGACTCTCGGCACCGAGACGATCTCACACGACATCGCCGCGAACCGTCACGCCGTCTTGCTGTTCTCGCCAGGCGTGGAGCTCTCGCGCGGCGGTCTCGGCCTCGTCGTCGTCCAGTCCGAGCATCTCGAGGGCCGCCGATAGCGTCGGTAGGGCCAGTTCGCCCTCGCGGAGCTTCCGGAACGCCTCGTCGCTTCGCGTGCCTTCGGCCCAGAGACAGACGCCGCGGGGATCGAGCAACCGCGTGTAGTCCTCGCGCAGTCGCGCGCCGCGCAACCGCTGGGTCACGTTGTCCTCGAAGGAGGCGTTACAGACCTCGAGGTGGATCGGTTCGTCGTCCCCGAGGAGGTGGGCGGCCAGACACTGCTCGGGCGCGGCGTGGCCGTTCGCGTTGGCCCGAAGGAGTTCCGGATGCTCGCGGGCCCAGTCCGCGCGGACGGATTTGCCGACGCCCGCGACGCCGTGGGAGTCCCGGAACGCGGCGTCGGGGTCCGCCTCGTGATCGCCTCCGCCACCGGTCGGGTCGCTGTCGTCGCGCACGAGAACGTCTTTCGTCACGTACACGTCCAGCCGCTCGACGGGATCGAGGCCCAACGCGACGTCGCCGAACGCCCATACCTCCCGGACCGGCACGGGCAACCGCTCGTTCGCGACGGTCGCCACGAGATCCTCGAGTCGGTCGACCGCCGCCTCCCGATCGAATCCACTCATCGGTCGCCGTTGGGGCCGGACGCGCAAAGTCGTTTCTCAGTCGCGACTGCTCGCACGGCCTCCGGCCGGCGAACGACCGCCGACCTGCGGTCGGCGGCCACGACCGTCACGAGCGATGGATCGAGAGATCAGGTTTTTTACCGATTCGCGGCGAACGCAAACCCATGCGACACCGGATCTTCAACGAGGACGGCGACGCGGAACTCGTCTTCGTCATGGGCTGGGGCAACCGCTGGACCCACGAGAACGTCAGCTGGCTCATCGGGCAGCTGACCGCGGCCGGCTATCGGGTCCACGCGTTCGAACTCCCGACGAACATCGACGATTTCAAAGCCGACTGGCTCGAGCCCGTCGCCGAGTACGTCCGCGACCTCGAGGGCTATCAACTGCTGGGCCACAGCGCCGGTTCGCTGGTGGCACAGGCCCTCGACGGCGCGGACAACCACGTCTACCTGAGCCCGTGGTGGGGGTACGGCGAGGGGTTCCCGGAACCGGTGTTGGAGGCCGTCTCGAAGCTCCCGACGACGTTCCCCTGTCTCCCGACCGGCGGCTTCGACCGCGAGGACCTCGGCCGAGAGGCGACCGATCACCAACTCGAGACGACCCCGTCGTGGGTGTCGCCGGCGTTCATTCGGGAGACCCGCCGCGCACAACGGGAGTTGCTGACGATCGATCACGACGCCGTCGTCTTCTGCTCGCTGCGCGATCCCGTCATCAGCCTGCGGCCGATCGGCGAGCGGGTCCCCGCCGACCACGTCGTCCTCTACGACGGCGGCCACGAACTGTTCTCCTCGCCGGGCCGCGAACGGTACGTCGACCCCTTGCTGGCCGCCCTCGAGGACGGGGCCGACGCCGTCGAGGACCGGGAACGGATCCCCGTCTGAGCCGCGGGCGGGACGACTCCGAACAGTTGGCGCCGACCCGTCTCGGTCGATTCGGCCGCCTCGAGAGGCGACGAGACGGCTCCGATCACCGGTCGAGACGGCCCGCTGCGCTCCGGCAGCCGAAACCGTGATTGGCGGCGGCCGACAACGGCCCGCTAATGGACTGTACCCGATGCGACGAGGACGCGGTCATGCACGCCGCCTACTCCGGCTCTCATCTCTGCGCGGACCACTTCCGCGAGTCGGTCGAAAAGCGGGTCCGACGGCGCGTCCGACGGGACGATCTCGTCCCCCACGACGCGACGCCCGAGGACCCCGAGACCTGGGTGATCGGGCTCTCCGGCGGGAAAGACAGCGTCGTCCTCACGCAGATCCTCCACGACACCTTCGCCGAAGACCCCCGCATCGAACTCGTCGGGCTGACGATCCACGAGGGCATCGAAGGCTATCGCGACGAGTCCGTCGAGGCCTGCGTCGAACTCAGCGAGGAGTTGGGTATCCGCCACGAACTCGTCAGCTACGCCGAGGAGTTCGGCGTCCGCATGGACGAGGTCGTCGAGGACGACCCCGAAAACATGGCCGCCTGTGCCTACTGTGGCGTCTTCCGGCGCGACCTGCTCGAGAAGTACGCCGAAAGGCTCGAGGCCGACCTGCTGCTGACCGGTCACAATCTCGACGACGAGGCCCAGACCGCGCTGATGAACTTCCTCGAGGGCGACGTCGAACAGATCGCGAAACACTTCGACGCCAGCCTCGGCCCCCTCTCGGAACGGGACGAACAAGACGAGTTCGTCCCGCGCGCGAAACCGTTGCGTGACGTCCCCGAGAAGGAAGTCGCCCTCTATGCCCACATCAACGATCTGCCGGCCCACATCACCGAGTGTCCCCACGCCAGCGAGGCCTACCGCGGCGAGATCCAGCAGTTGCTCTACGACCTCGAGGAGAACCACCCCGGCACCCGCCACTCGATCATCGCGGGCTACGAGGACCTCGCATCGATCGCCGCCGACGAGTACGGCGGCGACGACGGTGCCGACCTCCAGGAGTGTGTCGAGTGTGGCTCGACGACGACCCGCGAGGTCTGTCGGAAGTGCTCGCTACTCGAGTCGCTGGCCTGACTCGCCACCAGCAGCCGATCTGCCGTTTCAGTTCCGTATACAGTCGTAAACGCCACCTTCGAGAATCGGAAGGCCGAAATTGTAACTCCCCGACGACCGGCCGCTCCTGATCGTCGTTCACGGCGAGAGTCGGGTGAAAACCGATCGAAAACGGACCGTCGCAGGTGGTGTGTCGATCGCGGTCGCGGTGTGTCGGTTACCGGATGACGTCGACGCCGTTCTTGCGGTCGAGCTCCTCGCGGCCGCCGTCGCTTTGCGCGCCGAAGCCGGTGTTGCCGGCTTCGACGTTGTTGCTCGCGTCGAAGTCGGTCTCGTCGAGCCCTTCGATGCTCTGGCGGGACTTGTCGGCCTGTTTCTGGGTGGTGGGGCCGAGTACCTGCGCGCTCTGGACGCCGGTCATGATCGCCATGACCCGGACCTTGCCCTTGTAGGACTCCTGGATGCGCGCGCCCCAGATGACGTTCGCCGAGGCCTCGAGGCGCTCGGTGATGTTGTCTGCGATGCCCTCGGCCTCTTTGAGCGTGAGGTCGGGGCCGCCGGTGATGTGGACGAGCCCGCCCGAAGCGCCGCGGTAGTCGACGTCCAGCAGCGGGTGGTTCATCGCGTCCTTGACGACCTCGTCGGTCTTGTTCTTGTCCTGGGTCTCGCCGACCAGCATGACTGCGACCCCGCCCTGGTTCATGATCGTGGACATGTCGGCGTAGTCCAGGTTGATCAGCGAGGGCTGGGTGATCGTCTCCGAGATCCCCTTGACGGTCTCGGCGATGATCTGGTCCATCACCGAGAACGCCTTGCCGATCGGCAGATTCGGGACGTAATCGAGCAGTCGGTTGTTGTCCAGCACGATGATCGAGTCGGCCTGCTCGCGCAGCTTCTCGAGGCCTTCCTCGGCTTTGACCGTGCGGGCACGTTCGACGTTGAACGGCGTCGAGACCATGCCGACGACGATCGCACCCTGATCCTTGGCAATCTCCGAGACGACGGGGGCGGCACCCGTGCCGGTGCCACCGCCCATCCCGGCGGTCACGAACACGAGGTCCGCGTCGCCGAGGACGTCTTTGATCGTGCTCTGGGCCATCTCGGTGGCGCGTTCGCCCATCGAGGGGTCGCCACCGGCACCCAGCCCGTTGGTGAGCGATTTGCCGACGAGGATCTTCGTGTCGGCCTCGATCATCTTGAGGTGCTGTTTGTCCGTGTTGATCGCGATCGTGTCGGCACCGTCGACGCCGATGTTGTACAGGCGGTTGATGGTGTTGTTGCCGGCACCGCCACAGCCGACGATGACGATCCGCGGATCGCCGAACTCGTCGTCGTCCATCGAGACGTCCATCTCCCGGGCCTCTTCCTCCGCGTTCTCCAAGGCGTCCTGAACGATATCCTGCATCGTTACACCTTGGCCCAGTTGCGTTTGCCGGACTGCTCGTTGGGAGCCTCCCGCTGTTCGTTGATCATCTCGCGAACGGCCGACCGGATCGCCTCGCTCCGGTTCGGGAACTCGCCCGCGTCGACCAGTTGCTCTACCTCATCGATCTGCTGTTTCGGGATTCGCAGTGTCACACGCTCCATGGTTGTATTCCCCGTTGGGGGTAAGACGGTGGCGCGCCCCTGTCAGACGCGGCGTGTCTTACGTCGAAACCGCCCGAAGTCGGGCGATTTCCCGTCTTGTCGACGGGTGTAAGACAATCCGTCTTACGCGACTAAGTCGATGTTTGGCACAGATAATAAAACTTTCCCCGAGGCTGACTTTCAGTGTCTTACACTGGTCAGCGCTGGTGAGTGTCCGCCTCGAGAACGTCCGCCGCCGGCGTCCGACGACCACAGCCCGGACAGAACGACCAGTCCGAACGGACCTCGTCGCCGCAGTCACAGAACAGCCGCCGGGCGGCCTTCTCGCCGCAGTTGGGACAGTAGACGTGATCGCCCTCGAGGGCCTCCCCACACTGGGTACAGGCGGCGTCTGTCTCCTCGCACGGCTCCAGCCCGTGATCGGCGTCGTCCGACACCGGTTCGCGCGGGCGCTCGTCCTCGAGTCGGACGTCGTCGATCGCCCCGTCGCGAGTGCCCGTCAGCGAGACGGAGACAGTCACATCCCGCGGTTCGTCTGACACGCGCGAGCCCGCGGCCTCGAGCCCCAACTCCCGCAGTCGGGCGTCGAGCCGCTCGTCCACGCGTGCACGAACCAGATCGTCGATCGCCGTCTCCCCGTCACGCTCCGACGCCGACTCGCCGCGACCGCCCTCGAGGTACGCCCGGAGCGCCTCTCGCATCGCCTCGCTCTTGGAGACCTCGAGGGCCTCGAGTCGATCGACGAGGTCGTCGTCCGCGCGGAACGTGATCTTGCTCATGCTCGAACTACCTCCCCTGTTGCCACGCATCCCATATCAATCATGCTGCTGTTCACGCTCCGTGACACGTCGCAGCCGGTGCGAATAATAACCCTTATGTGTACGAGGGCGGCTACGTTGGAGTGCCCGCCCTTAGCTCAGACTGGTAGAGCAGTCGACTGTAGATCGACTTGCCCCCCGTTCAAATCGGGGAGGGCGGACTTCCTTCCTCGTCGAAGTACAGCAGACACCGAATAGCCCGCCATCTTGCGATTTTCGGCAACTCGAGACGGCCGAAAATTTGGTGTGGAACAAGGATCTTGTTGGGGGCCCGCGCCGTCTAGCGAATTCCATGCTGGTGATGAGTTCGTATCTGTACGTACCGTGAGTACCTTGTCCGAGAATTGCGGTAGAGTCGGACAGGAGATCGTGAAGTAGCGTTCAATACAGAGTGCGGACTGAACACTTCAACTCCCGAAAACACTTACCAGTTGTATCGAAAAGCAGACTCATGAACCGGCGAACACTTCTTACTTCAATCTCTGTGGGCGCTGCTACAGTCGCTGGCTGTACTGGGGGAGACGAGAACGACGAAACTGGAAGGAAATATAAGCCGTGTAACCACATGGTCCTCGAGTATTGGATTTTGCCGGAGGATGTCAAGGCAGAGGTTGATACTGCATTCGATGAGGGCCAGTACGAGAGCGACGAGGAGTTGCTTTGGCAGCAGATTGCTGGGTCTGACGTACAGGCACTCCAGCGAGGAGGGAAGGTCTTTGAGAAGGGACCGGACGGGTATGAGCCGCGACAGGAAATAACGTTCTATTCTCCACAGGTGGACGTAAACGATGGCGTTCATACCCTTCAGTTTGAGGAGACGACGCCTCAGTATGATTCGATGAAACATCTTACTGTGCAACGTGGGCCTGAAGTACCGCGGAATATTTCGATTGCTGTCAAAAATACAGAGGGAACAGTTATTGAAGAGACGGATCTCACTATCAAAGATCGAAATAGTGAACCAGAGGTGCCGGTCGCTAGCGAATTTGGGACGTATGTGGTTGAGGTTACGGTTGAAGACTGGGGGACGGTGACTGAGAAATTGAGACTTCATTCTGGTGTTGGCGTTATGGTGTTGGGTATTAATGAAAGCGATGAAGGAGAGTCCCCATTTTCCGTATTTATAGCAAAAGACCCATCAGACGGTGAGTCCCTCTGTCCCTGGGAAGTATAATTATAGAGTTAGGTCCGCCTAAGCACCCTGCAACACTGGTTGTACTTGTCCCCAGAATTGCTAATATGGACCTGCGATTCATGCTTCTAAAGAGGTTTATCCTGATAAGTGTCTTCTGGATGGCTTATCGACGGTGGCTCCCTTTTCTATATTGAACGGCACTTTCGAACAATCACAGCTCAAAAATAGCGTCCGAGAAGTGGAGTAACGTCGGACAGAACCATCCCGATCTCTTCCCTGATCCCCACGGAAAGAACTAGATCTCCGGCGATTCCTGGCCGGACTGCAGGCAACCCGGATGCATGCCCTTGCAACAGCACGAGAACCGTGACGACATGACGGGCTGGCCCAGTCGGAACGAGACAAAACAGGCACTCGAGGCCGGCGACCGAACCCGGAGCTGAATCACGTGTTCGGTCGATACGTACTGCGGTCTCCGGCCCTCGAGTGCCGAGCGGTGACCGAGCCACGAGTCCCAACGCGAAGACCACGAGAACGTCCATCGTCACTGACCTGTACGACACCCTTTCGTGGGCTCCGTCTACGCAATCGCTCCCTACAGGTCGACAGCGTCGGTCGACTCGAGTCGCGCCCGTATCCGGAGCCACGAGCCCGAATAGTTCCCGATCGCGGTCTCTCGAGCGACGCCGCGACCCGCTCGTGTCGGCGGAATTTCCTGTAACACGCGTCTGATTGGGGTAGACGGGTCGAAACAATGAGCCGGGATCCCGTCGCTGGCACTGAGATCGTCGAGGATGTCAAACCAGTCAGTACGCGGTTCGCGATCGTCGGTGAGAGATCGGGCGGACGACCGCGAATCGGCGAGCGCCGTTCGCCTCGCGGACGTCAGACACGAGTACGGCTCGACGGGGGGACGGTTCCGCTCGGGTGGGGACCGGACGGTGACCGCGCTCCGGGGGGTGTCTGTCGACGTGCCGCGGGGGACGATCGTCGGCCTCGAGGGGCCAAGCGGGAGCGGGAAGTCGACGATCCTCCATGCGGTCGCGGGCCTGCTGGTCCCGACCGAGGGCCGGGTCGAGGTCGACGGGACCGACCTGACGGCGCTGTCGGACGCGGAGCGAACCCGGCTGCGGCGACGCCACATCGGGATCGTCTTCCAGCGATTTTATCTCCTGCCGTCGCTGTCGGCCCGCGCGAACGTCGCCCTGCCGCTCGTGCAGGCGGGGGTTCCCCGTGCCGATCGCCGGGACCGGGCGGAGTCGCTGCTCGAGGCGGTCGGGCTGGGCGATCGGGCCACGCACCTGCCCGGAGAACTCAGCGGCGGCGAACGCCAGCGCGTGGCGATCGCACGGGCGCTGTCGACCGATCCCGACGTGATCGTGGCCGACGAGCCGACCGGCGAACTCGACACGGCGACCGGCCGGCGCGTTCTCGAGCTGTTGACCGACGTCGGACGTGATCGGGCGGTGATCGTCGCCTCCCACGACGAGGCCACGCTGTCGGTCGCGGACCGGATCGTCGCGCTGCGCGACGGACGGGTGGACGATGTCCGGTGAGGGCGACGACGCGCCGCCGGACGGATCGCGCCGCCGGACGCGCTGGCGCGGGCTCGTCGGCCTGACGGTCACCCGGTGGTGGAAGCGAGCGACCCGAACGACCGGCGGTCGGATCGCGTCGACGATCGCGACCGTCGCGCTGACGGTCGCGTTCCTGCTCGTCGTGACGGGGGTCGCGCTGGCGCTTGCCGACGGCGGTGCGGGGAGCGAAGCCGACGCGGCTGTGCAGGTGACCGCCGAGGACGGGAGTACGCTATCCGCGGTCGACGGGGTCGAGGGGCCGCGGCTCGGGGCCAGCAACGACCGCGCCCGCGAACTCCGATCGGCGTCGGGCGTCGACCACGCCTCGCCCGTGCTGGTCGAGACGGTCCGCCTCGAGTCCGACGCGGGCGAGCCCCGGCCGGTCCGGGTAGTCGGCGTCGTCCCCGACGGGGAATCCAGGACCGTCGCCGGCCTTCCGACGGCGCCCCTCGAGGCGGGCGATCCCCACTACGCCAACGGCTCCTACGACGGCCCGCGGGCGGGCGGGATCGTCCTCTCGGAGACCGCGGCCGAGCGCCTCGAGGCGTCGGCAGGCGACGAGGTGGCGGTGTCGATGCCCGGCCGGGACCGCGCCGATGCGGCCGTCCCCACGGTGACCGTGGCGGCCGTCGCCGACGACGGGGGCGACGGCGCGCCGGTCGCGCTCGTCCACCTGAGCGAACTGCAGTCGCTGTCGGGTGCCGACGACGGCGAACTCGCCGATCGGGTCCTCGTCTGGGGTGAGCCCGCCGCCGCGGAGTCGGCCGCCGGCGACGCCTACCCCAACGCATCGGTGACGGTGGCCGGGAGCACGGAGCCGGCCGCGCTGTTCGACGACGGGCTGGCGTTCGCGGCGAGCGCCGTCGCGTTGCTCGTCGGCCTGACGATCTGTGCCTCGTTCGTCGCGACGACCGCGGGGATGGCCGTCGACGAGGACCGGCGGACGCTTGCTGTCCTCGAGTCGGTCGGGGTCCCCGTCGGCGGCCGCCTGACCGTCGTCGCCGTCTCGACGGGGCTCACCACGCTCGTCGGAGCCCTCGTCGGTGTCGTACTCGGCGCGGCGGGGATCGCCGGCGTCAACGCCGTCGTCGGCGCGACGATCGCGCCGGGAGCGGTCGCGCAGTTCCATCCCCTGTTCGTTCCCTACGGGATCGCCGTAGCCCTTCTGGCGGGACTGGTCGCGGTGCCGTACCCGCTCGCCGTGGCCGCGCGAACGTCGGTCCTCGAGGAGGTGGGCCGATGAGCGTTCGCGGGGCGATCGTTCGGCTCCGGGCGGTCGCGGGACTGGCGCTCGCACAGCTCCGGCGCGCGCCCGGCCGGACGACGCTGACCGTCCTCGCGGTCACGCTCGCGGTGCTGTCGGTGACGGTACTGGGGAGCCTCGGTGTCGGCGTCGTCGACAAAGGGGAGCGGGGACTGGACAACGCCGGGCAGGACATCTGGATCTCGCGGGAGCCGGTCGATCCGTCGGCGGGCGGGACGGCGAACCCGATTTCGGGGGCACACGCGAGGTCGGCCGAACTCTCGGCCCGGGACGACGTCGACGCCGCGTCGCCGATTGCGATGTACGATGTCTACGTCGGGACGGAGCCGGCAGACCTGCAGCGCCACCCCGCGGTCGGGGTCCAGGAGACCCACGACGGGTTCGATTTCGAGGCCGGCGACGGGTTCGAGGTCGATCCGGAGACCGCGGCGACGCCGCCGCCCGACGACCCCCAGCGCGAGGAGATCGTGATCGATCCGCGGGTCGCCGACGACCTCGGCGTCTCGGTCGGCGACACGATCCACGTCGGCACCAGCCGGGAGACGGCAGCGACCCACGAGTTCACGGTGATCGGGATCTCGGGCTACTACTCGCAGTATCTGGGCTCGCCGGCGGTGACGGTTCCGCTCGGCGATCTCCAGGCCGTCGCCGGCACCGAGGGGACCGACCGGGCGACGTTCATCACTGCCGACGTGGCCGACGACGCCGACCGGGAAACCGTTGCCGCCGATCTCGACGCGGCCTACCCCGAGTACGACGTCCGGACCAGCGACGACCAGATCCAGTCGGTCCTCGAGGAGCGATCGATCGTTCTCGCCAGCGGGATCACGCTGGTCGGGCTGGCCGTCCTCGGCGGCGTGGTCCTGACGGCCAACCTGTTCGCGCTGGTCGCCCACCAGCAACGCGAGCAGCTCGCGGCGCTGCGGGCGATCGGGCTCTCCCGAGGGCTGCTCGCCGGGGTGATCGGCACGCAGGGGCTGCTGATCGGGCTGTTCGGCGGCCTCCTCGGGCTGGCGGCGACACCGCCGGCCGTGATCGGGCTGAACCGCCTCTCCGCGTCGGTCCTCGGCTTCGAGGACCTGCTCCGGACGCCACCCGCGGTCTACGCCGGCGGCTTCACGCTCGCGCTGGCCGTTGGGACGGTCGTCGCGCTCGTCGCCGGCTGGCGAGCCGGCCGCTACGCCCGCATCGAACACCTCGAGGCCTGAGCGCCGACTCGAGTGCGTGAGATCCCGATCGACACCCCACGGCGACGACCTCCGCCGGCGTATCCACGCGGAAGCCACTTGCGCCCCGGGGCCGTACGGGTCGCGATGCGAGTTCGAACACCCGATCGCGAGCGACGGCAGACGGCCGGCGCGGGACCGACGACCGCGTCACGCCTGCGAGGGCTCGCCCGTCATCTCCTGACCGCAATCGGCCTGCTCACCGTTACGTACGCCGTGTTGCGACTGCTCGGGCCGCGAGACGACGTTCCCATCCAATCGGTCGACGAGGCACGGGACGAAATGGACGAGATACTTCCCGAGGGAGTCACGGACCGCGCCGCCGACGCCGTCCCCGACGACTCGTCGATCGACTCGATACGGAACCGCCTGCAGGCCACCGATCGCGACATCACCCAGACGACGATCGACAGCCCTCGAAGCGAGGCCTCGCCGTTCGACCCCGGCGTCACTCCGTCCGACGGGGAACGGGGCGGTGACGACGACGTGACCGGGCACGAGGGCGGTGACGAAGTCGCGTCCGACGACGCCGAGCAAGACTCGAGCGGCGATGCCGTCGACGCGGGGGAGACGACGGCCGACGACGCCGGCGAACGGTCCGACGAGCCCGACGCCGACGACGCCGAGGAGTGAGTCGGGCCTCGAGCCGCGTTCGCGTTCACCGGAAACGTGGTACTTATCCGCCGGTCGTCCCTACCGTATTCCGATGACTGACGGGGACGTCGCGGCGTTTACGCACCTCGGAGCGACGGTCCGCGGGGCGCTCTCCGAACGGGGATTTTCGCGGCCGACGGCACCACAGCGGCTGGCGATCCCGCCGCTTTCCGCCGGCGAGAACACGCTGGTGATCGCCCCCACCGGGAGCGGCAAGACCGAGACGGCGATGTTGCCCGTCTTCGACCACCTCGTCGCCGGGGATGGTCCCCCCGACGGGTTCGGCGCGCTCTATATCACCCCGTTGCGGGCGCTCAACCGCGACATGCGCGAGCGCCTCGAGTGGTGGGGCGAGTACTTAGACCTCACAGTCGACGTCCGTCACGGCGACACCACCGACTACCAGCGAAGCAAGCAGGCCGAGGACCCGCCGGACGTGCTGATCACGACGCCCGAGACGGTTCAGGCGATGCTCACCGGCAAGCGGCTGCGGGAGGCGCTTTCCGACGTCTCCCACGTCGTGATCGACGAGGTCCACGAACTCGCCGCCTCCAAGCGCGGCGCGCAGTTGGCGATCGGCCTCGAGCGACTGCGGGACCTCGCCGGCCCGTTCCAGCGAATCGGGCTCTCGGCGACGGTCGGCGACCCCGGCGAGGTCGGGCAGTTTCTGACGGGCGGTCGCCCCTGTGAGATCCGGGAGATCGACGTGGGGAGCAACGTCGACGTGACGGTCCGCGAGCCCGCGATCACCGAGGAAGACGAGCGGCTGGCCGGCGAACTGATGACCGAAGCCGATACCGCCAGCCACGTCCGGCTGATCCGCGATCTGGTCGCCGATCACGAGTCGACGCTAATCTTCGTCAACACGCGCCAGACCGCCGAGGCGCTGGGCTCGCGGTTCAAGGAACTCGACCTCCCGATCGGGGTCCACCACGGGTCGCTCTCGAAGGAGGCCCGGATCGACGTGGAAGACCGGTTCAAGGCCGGCGAGATCGACGGACTGCTCTGTACGTCGTCGATGGAACTCGGCATCGACGTGGGACAGGTCGACCACGTGATCCAGTACAAGAGCCCCAGACAGGTCACCCGCCTGCTCCAGCGGATCGGTCGCGCGGGGCACCGACAGGACGAGGTCTCGAGCGGGACGATCGTCACGACGCGGCCCGACGATACCTTCGAGGCGCTGTCGATCGCCCGCCGAGCCCGCGACGGCGAAGTCGAACCGGCGGCGATCCACGAGGGCAGTCTCGACGTGGTCGCCAACCAGTTGCCGGCGATCGTCCAGAGCCGCGGCGACACGTACCTCGACGAGGCGATCGAGACGATCACTCGCTCCTATCCGTTCCGAAACGTGCCCGAGGCGACGATCCGCGAGATCGTGGGGGAACTGGACCGCAACCGAATTCTCTGGTTCGACGAGGGCGAGGACCGCATCGAGACGACCGGCGGCACCTGGCAGTACGTCTACGCGAACCTTTCGATGATCCCCGACGAGGAGACCTACGAGGTCCACGACATCGCCTCCGGGGGGCAGATCGGGACCTTAGACGAACGGTTCGTCGTCAACTTCGCCCAGCCCGGCGAGGTGTTCATCCAGCGCGGCGAGATGTGGCGGATCGCCGAAATCGACGACGAGGAGGGCCGGGTCAAGGTCAGCCCGATCGAGGACCCCGCCGGCGAAGTCCCCTCCTGGATCGGCCAGGAGATCCCCGTCCCCGCCGCCGTGGCGGGGGAAGTCGGCGAGATCCGCGCCGTCGCGGAGCCGCAGTTCCGGGCCGGTGCGGACGCCGCCGCGGTCGCCCGGGAACTCGCGGGTCGCTATCCCGCCGACGAGTACACGCTGACCGAGGCCTGCACCCAACTCGAACAGCAGGTCGAGGCCGACGCGCCGATGCCGACCGCCGACCGGCTGGTCCTCGAGCGACGGGGGCGGACGATCGTCATCAACGCGCCCTTTGGCCACACGGCCAACGAGACCCTCGGCCGGGTGCTGTCGGCACTGTTGGGCCAGCGGGCCGGCTCCTCGGTCGGCCTCGAGACCGATCCCTATCGGATCGAACTCGAGGTGCCGAACTCGATCGCGACCAGCGAGGTACTCGAGGTCATAGAGGAGACCGACCCCGACCACGTCGAGGCGATCGTCGAACTCGGGCTGAAAAACTCCGACGCGCTCGCCTTCCGGCTCGCGCAGGTCTCGGCGAAGTTCGGCGCGTTAAAACGCTGGCAGGGGCAGGGCTCGGGCCGGCTCTCGAACGATCGCCTGCTGGCGGCGCTCGAAGACACGCCGATGTACGAGGAAGCGGTCCGCGAGGTGTTCCACGAGGACCTCGATATCGAACGCGCGAGTACGGTCCTCGAACGGCTCCAGTCGGGCGACCTCGAGCTGGTGACCCATCGCGGTCGCACGCCGGTCGGGCAGGGCGGTCGATCGTCGGGCGGCAAGGAACTGCTCGCGCCCGAAAACGCCGACGCGAGCGTCATCGAGACGGTTCGGGAGCGACTGCAGAACGACCGAGTCATCCTGCTGTGTACCCACTGCACGGAGTGGAAAGTGAAGACGAAAGTCAAGCGGGTGGCCGACCAGCCCGAGTGCCCGGAGTGTGGTTCGACCCGGATCGCCTCGCTGAACCCGTGGGCCGACGAGGTCGTCCAGGCGGTCCGAGCCCAGGAAAAGGACGAGGAACAGCAGAAGATGACCGAACGCGCGTTCCGGGCCGCGAGCCTCGTCCAAAGCCACGGCAAGCGGGCCGTGATCGCGATGGCCGCCCGCGGGGTCGGGCCGCACAACGCCGCCCAGATCATCAACAAACTCCGTGAGGACGAGTCCGAGTTCTACCGCGACATCCTGTCGAAAGAACGGGAGTACGCCCGGACACAGTCGTTCTGGGACTGACGGTTCCGATCGGCCGCCGCTCCCGTGCCGGTCGATCGGCCCGCCCCATCCGTAACGGCCATACGATTCGGCGGCGTCAGTCCTCCCATGAACGTCGCGCCGGGGGCCTGGAAGTACGCCATCGTTCCGCTACTCGCCGCCCCGTTCGCACTCGTCATCAGCGTCACCGCGAGCCTCGTCGCCCTCGCGGTCGGCGCCGGTACCCTCGCCTTCTTCCGCGATCCCGACCGCACCCCGCCGCCGACCGGCGTCGTCGCGCCGGCCGACGGGAACGTCTCGGTCCTCCGGGCGGAAGGCGACCGCGTTCGGCTGGGGATCTTCATGAACGTCTGGCATGTCCACGTCGTCCGCGCCCCCTTCGCCGGTCGCGTCACCGACGTCGAACACGTCTCCGGTGCCAACCGCCCCGCGTTCTCGAAGGAGTCCGACCGCAACGAACGCGTCCACGTCCGCTTCGAGACCGACTCGCCGAATCTGCCGTCCGCGGCAGACGCCGACGCCAATGCGGTCGAGACCGACGGATCGACGTCCCATCCCGACGAACCCGACTCCGACGCCGAGGTGACCCTGATCGCCGGCGCGTTCGCCCGCCGGATCCACCCCTACGCCGAGCGCGGCGACACCCTCGAGCGCGGCGACCGTGTCGGCCACATCGCCTTCGGCAGCCGCGTCGACCTGCTCTTTCCGCCGACCGTCGACGTCGAGGACGTCGCCGTCGATATCGGCGACTCGATGACCGCCGGCGAAACCGTCGTCCTCGAGTCGAACCCCGGCGAATTCGGCGGTGGATTCGACCTCGAGACCGGTTCGGACTCCGGCCCCGACGGTCGGGACGAATAACGACTTCGCGGGCGCGCCTCGACCGGTCCCGTTCGGTCGCGACCGGGAGCGTACCTTTATCCGACAGCGGGCGGCCAACCCGGCCGTGATCGACCTCGACTGGGAGACCGACCGCATCGACGGCGTGACGCTCGTGTCGGCGACGATCGAAACCGCCGCGACGACCCCACAGCGCGTCCGACTCGAGAGCAGGCTCGACGGCCCCGTCTGGCCCCCGACGGACGGCGACCGGCCCGCGGCGTGGACCGACGCCGTCTGGGAGGGCGTGATCGACCCCGACCGCCGTCGCGGAATCGGCTTCGCGAGCCCGGCGTCGCCGGTCGAGCCGCCGCTGACCGTGACCGATCACCGACCGGTCTCGAGCGACCGCTCCCCGCGGCCGGCGGCCGTCCTCGCCTCGCTGACCGAGTGGAAACCGACGCCGACCGTCGTCGGACGGGAGCGATGATCGTCGCGGTCACCGGCGGGAAAGGCGGCGTCGGCAAGTCGACGGTCGCACTCAATCTCGCGCACGAACTGGACGGAGTCGTCGTCGACGGCGACCTCACGACCGCGGATCTTCCTCGCGGCGGCAGCGGCCCCGATCTCCACGACGTGCTGGCCGACCGCGCCGACCCGCTCGAGGCGGTCGACAGACACGGCCCGGTTCGGCTGCTTCCCTGCGGGCGAACGCTTTCCGGTGCCCGTGCGGCCGATTTATCGATGTTTCCGCTGGTCGTTCGGCGGCTCGAGCGCGAGTACGGCCGCGTCGTAATCGACTGCCCCGCCGGACTGGCACGCGACGTGGGCCGGCAACTCGCCAGCGCACACGTGGCGGTTCTCGTCACGACCCCGACCGAACCCGCGCTCGCCGACGCCGTGCGAACGCGCCGGGTCGCGCTCGACCTCGAGACACCGGTCGCCGCCGTCGCCCTCAACAGGACGGCCGGAGCGGTCACCGACGGCGTCACCGAGCGCATCGAACGGACCGTCAGCGCCCCGGTACTTTCACTCGAGGAACGGTCGGTGATCGCCGACGCACAGCGGCAGGGGCGTCCGATCGCAGCCGTTGCACCTGACTGCCCGGCGGTCGACGCCGTTTGCACTCTCGCTCGGCGGCTCGAGCGCTGTAGGACACACCGGGACGACCGGATCGACGCTCACGACTGATCGTCCGCCGCGCTGGAGCGAAATAACCCGAGAACGGTCGTCCCGCCGATACCTGGGTCCGGATCTCAGGATCGGCTGCCGGTCGCCTCGAACGACGTCGGCGACCGGCCGTCGAACGCGAGCCGGATCCGTTCGGAATCGGCGTTGTCACCTCTGAACTTCGAGATCGACAGGATGTGGTCGGCCCCATCCCCCGCCAGCCCCGACTCGAGTTCGAAGACCGCGTCGGCGGCGTGCAGCGTCGCCGTCCGATTCGCCGGCACCGCAGGCCCCTCGAGACAGTGCAACAGGCCGACGCTCTCGGTCGCGACCAAGCGCTCTTTGAGCCCGTCGAGAAAGGAGACGTACGTCGCCCGGTCGGCGGTCTCCATCGCGTTCGCCGGATCGACGACGAGCGTCGACGACGCCGGCAGCGTCTCGAGCAACGCCGCCGCGTCGTCGAGCCGGGTCTCGCCACCGAGACGGCGCACCGTCGGGTTGCCGGTCTCGAGCGCCGCGGCCTCGAGCGCCCGCGTTACGTTCGCCGTCGACCGTTCGGTCGACAGATAGAGCGTCCCGCGGACGGCAGTCGTCCCGTAGAGCAACTGCTCCGACTGACTGGCGGGCTCCGCGACCACCGCGACGAGCGATCCCGGAGCCAGTCCGCCGCCGAGCGCCCGATCGAGCGCGTCGATCCCCGTCGGCAGCAGATCCTCGTCGTACGCCACCGGCGTCCGATCCGGGGCCAGTCGTCGCTCTATCGTCTGCGCGATCCCGTCGTAGGCATCCCGCGTCGCCTCGTCGGTCAGCGGTGCCGACGCCTCGGGAACCCGCCCCAGAACCGGAATCCGCGTCCACGAGTCGACCGCCTCCGGCACGCGGTCACACTTGTTCAGCACCGCGCCGAGTATCGGTACCTCGAGCCGGCGCGCCATCTCGATCGTCGTCTCGGCGGCCGAGAGACTGCGTTCCGTCTCCGTCGTGACCACGATCACCCCGTCGGCGGCCGACAGCGGTTCGACGACGTCGGGGCCCGCACCCGACGGACAGTCCACGAACGTTCGCTCGACCGCCCCCTCGAGTCGATCGAACGCCGCCTCGAAGTCGACCCGGTCGGACGGCTCCGGTGCTGCGACCAGCCCCGCGCCGTCCGCCCGCGGACTCGACTGGACGACCGTCTCGGCGACGGCCGACTCGGACTCGAGCGCCGCGAGCGTCGGCTCTCGATCGACGCCACCGGCCACGTGGAGGTTCGGCAGCTGGCGATCGGCGTCGACCGCGATCGCCGTCGTCGTCTCCCGGCCGACCGCCTCCGCGAGCCCGATCGTCGTCACCGTCTTTCCACAGCCGCCTTTCGCTCCTGCGATAGCGATCATAGCGACAGTCCTGCGGCTTCCTTTTTGAACGTCAGCCCGTCAGCCTCGTCGGTGCTGGCTCGTCTTCGGTAGCCCTCTCAGTGTCCTCGGTACTTTCTCTCACGGTTGGTTAACATAGAATCGTCTCGCGAAACAGCCCTCGGACTAGATAAAATATTTACATACTGGGTTTAATTTTGTATCCGTAATATGGGTTGGAGATCGAATCGAACTCGCCGGACCTGGCTGGCGAGTTGTGCCAGTACCGTTGCCGGCGTTTCGGTCCTCGCTGGCTGTACGAGCGACAGTTCCGAAACGAACGAGGACGAGCCCAAGGACGACGACGCGCTTGCAGCCGACACGTGGCCCATGTACGGTGTCGACCCACAGAACACGGGCTATCATCCCACGGCGACCGGCCCGACTAGTGAGGATGCTACAGCCGAATTATTATTTGAATTAAATGGATCAGTTAGCGATAGTCCCGCTGTTACTGGTGACACTCTCTACGCCGCTGCTGACAACCAATTATATGCGATTAATACAGAGACTGGAGAAAACGAATGGCGGTCCGACTTCTCTAATATACGTGGTACCTACCCAGCCATCTCTGATAACCGCATATATGTCGGAATGAATGAGGGGATTGCTACAGTTAATCGAAATAACGGAAATCTCATTTGGCAAAATAGCGTTGGTATCAGTAATGTTTGTCCAGTAGTTGATAGCGGCGCGGTTATTGGTTCTGAAAACCTTTTGTTATATCAGTTCGATATTGACAACGGTGAAGAGACAATAATTCATGATTTGAGAGATGATAATCTTGGGCGGCCATATACAAGTATCCCGGCCTATGACGACGGGAGTGTATATTTTGCGGGAGAACATGTTCTACACTCAGTAAATGCCAAAAATAGTTCTGTAGAGTGGACTTTTGAAAACCCAGAAGGAAAAGCTATGGGGGAATGTAATCCAGCAACTGATGGTGAAAACATCTATATAAGCGGTGCGGACAAACGAC
Source organism: Natrinema mahii (assembly GCA_000690595.2). Lineage (GTDB taxonomy): Archaea > Halobacteriota > Halobacteria > Halobacteriales > Natrialbaceae > Natrinema > Natrinema mahii. The sequence continues at coordinate 40,806 of JHUT02000011.1, forward strand.
TGTACGCGATTGATACTGAAGATGGCACACAAAAGTGGTCAATCAAAACAAAAAGTGAAACCCCTCAAAACCCTTCTCTCGCAAATGGGATTCTATACGTAGTCGCGAGTGATAGTGTTCTGTCAGGTGGTGGCAGTTGGTTACTCGCTATTGACACTAAAAAGGAAGAGGTGATTTGGGAAGATAGTTTGCAATCTAATATAAATTATAAGCCAGTTATTTCCAATAGTAGTGTATACTACGCGAACAGCAGACAGGTATTGGCATATGATAGGGAAACAGGAGACAGACGGTGGAAAATTGACGAATTCAATGAACCAATCGCTGGACCTCCAACTATCTCTGATGATCATGCCTTTATATCTCTTAAGTCAGGAGAGATCTATTTGATAACGTAGTGGGCCCAAATTTTGAGTCTATTTCACTGGAAGTGGTTGGGTAGCGTCATCTGATATGCACCCTTGTCCATTATTCATGTCATATTTTGTGCCAGCATTTTTCCAACCTTCTGAACAATATTCTCGAGGTGAATTTATATTTCTATAGCGCCACATGTCTCCAACACCCGGCGAACCCTTGGTTACCAATTGTGGACTTGGAACAATGACTGGCACTACAAGTTCATTCTCAAACGAGATCGGTTCGACAGAACCAACTGTAAGCTCGTCTTGTGCTGCCCGCGTAGGTGTCTCGATTGTTGTCTCAGTATCTTGCCGGACATACGTTAATCCAGTAGCGCTCGTTGGGTCACCGTCGGTAGCTCGCACCTCGAACCGGGCGTATTCGCCCTGAACATCAACATAATACGCGTCAAGTTGGAGGTAGAATAAAGGTGGCCACGGCATGAGAGGGAATCCGGGATAGCCGATTCCATCGAAATATCCGGCACCCATTGGCGCATGTTCCGTACTGTTGCTGTCGTCGATCGAGAGCGTTTCACCACCGTCCGGACGCACCGCTGGAACGTCGGTTCGATTGACGGGTTCCAAGGCGAGGTAGGTCGGTGATGCTTCCACTTGATAGTTCACGTCCTCCACCAACGGCGAACTCTCAAGCGACCCCTGCGTCTCTTCGGGTCGAGTTTCGGGATCCATCATCCGATCGACGAAGTCCATCGGTCCGCCGAGAAGATCGTTACTTGTGTCGAGAAGTCCACCGAGGAGGTCATTGAGTATAGCGCTACTCTCACCAAGTGTTGTGTCGTGCCATCTGCTTACTTTGTCGATGTTATCGTACGTATTCTCGAAGTACTGTTTGCGAACTTCCGCTCGAAGGAGATCTGCAGTGTTGGCGTATGGTTCGGACGCGTTTTGATACACTAGTTCGAGTTCGACATCTCTTACGTTGCTCTCGGCGTTCCTGAGTGGACTCGGCCGTTCGACCATATTCCAGAGGTCCGTTCGATGTGGCTCGACACGCGTGAGGACTTCGTAATGGGTATGGTTGAGTTCGGAAAGCGCCCATTCATAGAGTTTATCCTCATTTCGTGGGCTGACATCGATACCGGGATCCGCTGAGTAGGGAATCTCCTCTTCGAAGTCACGTTCCGTGATTATCGAAGTACTCGAAGATTCAAGCGCTCGCTCAAGTTCCCGTTCTTGGGCGTGGAAAGTAGTCGAGTCGAGATTGAAGGTTTCACTGACCGCTTTCGTCTTGACACCCTCAAAGTTTCCGACGAACTCATAATCTTCGTCCCAGGAGTCTGTTTGGAACGGGGATTCGATTCCACGACTTTCCCGCTCCACATCGATGTCATCAGAGACGAGATCGGTACTGATCGTATAGCTCGCGCTGTATGTGATATTGTCTTTCCAATTCCAGTCCGTATGAGGAGATCGGTTCTCGTCTTTATGTTCCCACTCAGCACTAACTCCGATAGAGTTCTCATATTCAACCTCAATTTTGGCGATATTACGATCATCAAAACTTGTATCCTGATCTTCTGTGAGGACATCAATCGAAACGTCCGCATCGGCTTGAGATGTACTAGCAAAATATGTCGTATTATAAGGTCCAGACCAATTCCCCGGGTCTTGTGCCCATTCAGTAGGAGAAGAGGGGGTCGGTAAACTCCGATGCTTGTGTGGTCCAGACTCTCTCGTAGAGACCTCAATATCATATACCTGTTCTATAATATCATTAATATCGTTTTCTAGCCTAACATCCTCATATAGCTGAGCTAGCCCTTTCAGTGGGTTATTATCGTCTGTAATTGATCCAATATCTCCAGCTACGTCTTGATTATTCAAATTATTTGAGAAATAATGGCTCAGATATTGATTGCTGAAACGATTGCTTTCTGCAAGAGAGTTATTAAACTCCGCCTCTATCTGCGACATATCCATCCCAGCCGCCATCTGCATATACCCCAGATCGGCGAACGGATGGGCCTGAATCTCGACGTCGGTTTCGACGTTGTCCTCGAGCATCGTCAGTGCAATCTCCTGAACGGTCGGCGGATCGGGTAGCTCACCGTCTTGATCGATCAGATCGGCGTTACAGAGGTCGGATTCGTTGGCGAGGGAACTGTTGTTCGGGAGGAAGTCATCGGTCTCGACGTCGCCCGCACTCGAGGCGAGATCGCCGGCCATACACAGCGTCGGTTGGAGCATGGCGCGGTCCTTGTAGGGGTCGGTCGTGCCGAAGGTGCGCTCCTGCAGGCCGAAGATGGCGTCGTTGACCATGACCTCGGTGTGGTCGTTGGGCGTCAGATTGTGAAACGCCCGCTGGCCGCCGGAGAGGCGGTCGTAGTAGGCCTTCCCCCAGGTGTAGGGATACAGTCGGGCAGCCGTATATCGACCGAGGCCGTCGTACTCGTCGGTTTCGAAAAAGCCGGTGTTGAGCTGGCGCTGGAACTCGTCGGTTCGGTCCTTGAGCTGGTAGAGCGGGGTCGCGACCGAGACGGTCAGATCGCGGCGTTCGGTGACCGGTTCATCGTCGCTTACGTTGCCGGTGAGTTCGACGTCCGCGACCTCGACGGTGAGGACGCCGGTGTCGGGTCGCTCGAGCGAGACGCGGTCGATCGCGGCCGAGAGATCGTCGCTGTCGTTCCAGTCGATGCGGTCGATAGCGACGCCGGCGGCGGTGTCGTGTCCGACCTGCTGGGACGTGGTCGCGAACGAGTCGGCGACCTCTCGGTAGACGAGGAGCTTGAGGTACTGGTCGAAGACGGCCTCGTCGTCGTCGAACGCGTCTTCGACGGTCGGACTCGCGCCGTCGGTCGACGTGACGGGCGCGCTGGCGGCCGTCTCGGTCGCCTGGAGGACGGATCGCCGCAGTTCGGAGACGGCGACGGATTCGGCGCGGTCGATGGCCACTGCTTGTTCGGTCTCGACCTCGGGTGTGTCTCTGGAGCCGAGGACGCCAACGATGGCGATGCTGCTGATCAACAGGAGCACTGCGATCAGGGCGAACGGAATCCGGGCGCGGTCGTCTGCTGCGATCGAAACTGTGTGTGGGCGGTCGGTCATGTTACCAGGTCTGAATCGTGATGGTTACGTCGGCGGTCGATGTTTCGTCGGCGAGTAGCGCCGCGATCCGCTCGTCGCGGGCGGCGCCGCTGTGCTCGTTCTCGATCCTCGTGATTTCCTCGTCGAGCGCGTCTTGCAGGTCCGCGGCGAGCCACTGTCCGAGCCCGTCTCGGCCGAACCGGTCCGCGTCGGCGAGCCCGCGGCGAACCTGTGCGTTCGCCTCGAGGGCGTCCGCGTCCTCGCGTTTGAGCGGGCCGTGGTGGGCCGGGTTCGTCGTCCCCGTGAACTCGTACTCGAGCGGCGCCACCATGCGCTGGTACTGGAAGACGGCGAGGTCGTGGGACAGTCCCTGACTCTCGAGAGCCAGTTGCGTCTCCTCGGGCGGGAAGTAGCCGCGGACGATCGCGTCCCCGAGGACCATTCCCGCGGCCTCGAAGCGGGCCGAGTCGGAGTCCGCGACGAGGTCGGTTCGATCCCCAAGTCGATCGTTCCACTCGGTCCCGCCCTCGAGGTACGCGCGTTCGATCTCGTCGCCGTCGACGGCTGGCAGGCCGCTCGAGGCGGTCAGGGTCACGCTCGAGACGTCCGCGGTCGGCGGCGGCCGTTCGCCGGCGGTCGCCGTCCCGTTGATCGAGGCGTTCTCGTAGGGCTCCCACTCGGCGACGGCGTAGAACTCGCGGTCGGCGCCGATTAACGCGCTCCCGACGGCGGCGTCGACGGCGGCTTCGAACTCGTCGCCTGTGGGCCGGATCGGGGTCCCGTCGATGCGGGCGTTCGCGACGGCCGCGTCCGCGAGCAGGCCGGTCGCGGACCCGTACTCGGTCCGATGGTACTCGCCGGGGCGTTCGGCGACCGGATCGGCGTCGGCGAGGCTGTACTGGACGCTGACGGTCGTCGCGCCGAGAACCGCAGCTGTGTGGTCGGCCCGATCGCCGTCGGGGTCGGGTGCGGTTCCGTACAGGTGCGTACCGAGCAACAGGACGCTCGCGCTGACGAGCAACAATGCCATCGCGACGTCCATGACCGTACTCACCGCTCGGTCCGATCTCATCCGTTCCACACCCCCACGAGCAGCGTCCCGCGGCGCACGTCGCCGGGAGCCGTCGCGACGGCGATCGAGCGTTCGGCCACGCCGGCCTCATCGGGCGGGCCGTCGAGTTCTTCCTCATCGATCGCGGTCGGACTCGACGTTCCATCGGTTCCGAACACGGCGGTTCCGACGACGCTCTCGCGGCCGTCGGCGACGATCGTGAGCCGGACGTAGACGTTCCGACCGTGTGGCAAGGACTCGGTCTCGATTCCGTCCGCGAGGTCGCCGTCGTGGGCGCGAACGACGCCGTCGCTCTCGAGGTCGTCGGCGATCTGCTCGAGCGCCGTCGTCTCGGTGGTTCGATCGGTCGTGCCGGGAAGCGTGTCGGTGAGATAGAGCCCGTAGAGACCGATCCCGGCGACGAGCGCCGAGACGGCGACGAGTGCGGCGAGGGGGTCGGTTTGCCCGCGACTAGACGTCGACGAGTGTAACATAGAACGTATCAGCCTCCGTATCGCGACTCACGTAGCCTCGGTCGTCGACAGCGGTCGTCTCGAGCGTCCGGCCACCGGGCGGGCAGATCGGGACGGTCTCGTCCCCTCGGTCGGCGCGGACGGTTGCGGTACAGAGCTCGGTACCGCCGGCTTCGATCCGCACGTCGATCGGGAACGACATCGCGGGCGCTCCCTCGAACGCGTCGTGGGTGATCGTCTCGGTTCTCCCTGTGGGCGTTCCGGTGACTGATTCACGGATCCGACCGCGATCGTCGCTGCCATCCGCGAGCAGCCGCAGCCCGGTTTCAGCGGTCGATTCGTACTCGACGGTCACCTCGTGGGTCTGGTCACCGGGCACGCGCTCGATATCGACGGCTGCACTGACGGTCGGAAGCGGCCTCGTCGCGACGGTCCGGGTCCGTAACGGCCCGTTCGCGGTCCGCCACTCGCCGGTGTTCGTCTCGTATGCCGATTCGACGTCCGCGAGAAAGGCGTCGATCGCGCTCCGGTTCGGGTCCTCGACGGCCGCCGCGTACTCGTCCGCGACGGCGCGGCCGGCTGAGACGTTCTCGAGCCGTTCGTTCCCCATGACAGGCACCACGTGGCCGTAGGTGAGCGTCGCTCGCGTCGTGCCGTGGTCGTTTCGCATCACGACGGTTCGGCCGGTGAACTTGATCGCGGTCGCGTCGTGGTCGTAGGTCGACTGTGCCTCGTAGGGACTGCCGGCCGTCTCCTCGATGGCGTTTGCCGCTCGGTTCGCGTCCGGTGGCGGGCCGGTCGGCAGACCGAGGGCGACGGTGCCGACGGCGGCGCTGACGATTGAAACGGCGAGCCAGACGTACCAGCCGTCGATCGGTGCTTCCAGATCCATACCCCCGCTGGCCGCGTGTTCGTATTTAAACCTCAGTCGATCGAGAACCGTACGCTCGGCCACGTTCAGAGCCGTAAGACAGCGGGACCGAGCGATCAGAGGACGGCACCGATGACGGCCACCGTCACGACGTACAGCACCATCGCGGAGACGAGCGTCCGACCCACGTGATAGCCGACGAGAGCGCGATCGATCCCGTGACGCAGCGCGATCGAGAGCGGCGTGATGATGACACACAGCAGTAGCAGGTAGGCCCCGATGACGATCCCCAACGACTCCGTGGGGAAGGCAGCCGCGTCGACCTCGCCCGACGCGACGAGCGCGTCGCTGGCCATCATGTCTGCCATGCCGACGGTGGCACCGGCGACCAGCGGTGCGAAATAGGCCGCGGTGTTGTCGAGCGTGCCCGTTACCTGCTCTAAGTTCCGCTTGGTCTCGGCCTCGACGGTCTCGAGTTCCTCGAGGTGGTCGGCCATGGAGACGATGGCGCGACCCGCGGGTTTCCCCTCGTCGGCCGCGATCGCGAGCAACGCGGCGGTCCCGCGAGCGCGCGGGCTGGGCACGTGTCGGAGCGCGCCGTACTCGCCGAGAAAAGCCGCCTGGACGCCGGTCTGGAGCCGCCGCTGGAGGCCGGCCGCGCGCTCGAAGACGGCACCGGTTTCGCCGGGGACCCGGTCGCCGGCGAGTTCGACGGCGGACTCGACGGACTCCCCTTCGGCGACCTGCTGGCCGACGACGTACAGCGCGTCGGTGAGGTGGGCCTCGATGTCGCGGACGTGGTGTCTGACCGCGAGGATCGGCCGGTAGGTAACGAGCAGCGCGGTACCGAGCCCGAGCCCGACGGCGGCGACGGGTGCGAGGTGTGCGGGGCCGACCGCGACGAGGACGGGGTAGCTCCCGCCGCCGGCGGCCACGCCCCAGAGCGGCCGCAGTCGGAGGCGGTCGGGGAGCGAGGGGTGGTCGTGCCCGATCGTCGGCGGCGGAAAGGCGACCGGCCGGCGGACGAGCAGCCAGAGGCTGGCCACGACGAGCGCACCGGGTAACACGACGTTGTACACGAGGACGACGAGCCAGACGTTGACGGCGTAGCCGACCATCGGCACCGTCGGGACGAGCGAGACTAGCGCGAGCGGGAGCATGATCCCGAAGGCGAACAGGCCGGTCGCGGGCGCCCGGATGGCCGACGTAAACTCGGCCATCTGGCTGCGCGTCCCGTCGAGGACGGCCGACAGCGCGCGATCGAGCGTCCGCAACCGTTCGGCTTCCGGGGCGTCCTGGGCGGTCGCAAGCAGGTGTGTCGACCGCCGCAATGCCGGGAACCACTCGGCCCACTCCTCGGCGAACGCGAGCAGGCCGGTTCCGGGGGTCCCCATCGCGCGATCGATGTGCGCGTCGAGGCTCCGCGACAGCGGTCCCGAGCCGGTGTCGGCCGCGAACCGGACCGCGCTCTCGAGGGCGGGCTGGACCTGCATGCGCAACACCGCCCGGCCGATCAGGTTCGGCGTGTCGCCGAGGGCCTCGGTCCGGCGAAACGCCGCCTGCAGGTGCGGGAGCGAGTGAACCGTGTGGATCGCCGCGAGCGGGGACACGATGACGAAAAACGCCACGAACGGGAGCGGCGCCGGCGTCAGCAACAGCCCCAGCGGGAGGACGGCGGCGACGACTCCGGCCCCGTACCCCGCTCTGACGACCGTCTCGGCGTCGTGGGGCGAGCCGGTAAACGACAGCGACTCCGCGAGGCCGTCGCTGGCCTCGACCTCGGCCGGATACAGTGCCGCCAGCGCGCGAACGACGGGGGCGGACATCATCTCGAGATCACTCTCGCTCGCCGACCCGGTCGGCGTAGGCCCGCGTGACCGCGCGGGGACTCGTTCGGCCCTCGCCGGCGAGCCGCGAGAGCAGTTCCGTCCGGGCCGCGATCGCCCGGCGCACGTCGGCGTAGGACTCGGTCGGGCCGGCGAGCCGGTCGACCAGCCGGCTCTCGCCGCGGTCGATCCGGCCGGTCGCGACCGCGCGCTCGCCCTCGAGGTCGTACAGCGGTTCGAACCGCGGGGTGTCGCCGTCGTCGATCACCTCCTCGATGGCGGCGAGGCGGCGGGTTCGGCCCTCGGGGGTCCGGTGGGTCTGGACGGTCACGATCAGATCCGTCGCGGCGAACGAAGAGGGGTCGACGCCGAGGTCGGTGACGACCCGTTCGGCGACATCGTCGGCCCCGTCGCCGTGGATCGTGCCGAGGACGGCGTTGGCGTTGGCCCCGACGCGCATCGCCTCGTAGAGGACTCCCGCCTCCTCGCCGCGGATCTCGCCGACGACGAGCGCGCCGTCGCCCAGCCGGAGGGCGGTCCTGAGCGCCTCGTCGGGAGCGATTTCGGGCCCGTCACCAGTACCGGTTCTGAGCGCCTGTACGTCACGACCCACCGACTGTAACGTATCGACGGGCAACTCCGGCGTGTCCTCGAGCAGGACCGTCCGCGTCGCCGGCGGAAGTTCGTACAACAGCGTGCCCAGCAACGTCGTCTTGCCGGCACCTCTCGTGCCGGCGATCAGCGCGGCGGCGTTTCGCTCGACGGCCACCGAGAGCAGCGCCGCGGCCGCCGCCGGCACCGTTCCGTTCGCGACCAGCGCGGGGAGGGTGAACCGCTCGTCCGGTCGCTCTCGGAACGCGAACGCGATCCCGTCGGCGACCGGCTCGGTGACGCCGGCCACCCGGATCCCGGTCCCGTTCTCGAGCGCGGCCGTCGCGTCGACGGTCGGGCTCGCTCGGGAGAAGGCCCGACCGCTGGTGCGTCGAACCCGGGAGGCAAGCGCCTGTGCGCCCGCTCGCGTGAGCGAGACGTTCGTCGGCATCGATTCCCCGTCGACGACCACGCGGATCGGGTTCGCCGAGACCGGCGAGGTGACGAAGACGTCGGTCACGCGCGGGTCGGCGAATAGGTCCTCGAGGACGCCGTAGCCGGCCGTATGCTTCGTGAGAACGCTCGCCAACTGGGTGCTGGCCGGCTCCCCGCTCGCGCGTTCGATCGCCCGCGATCCCGCCCGATCCCCCTCGACGCGTCCTTCGGCGATGGCCTCGTACCCCTCGAGGAGGAGCCGGCGATCGCTCTCGGAGAGGGTCGTGTCGACGATCTCGAGGGCGTACTGCGGCGTCTCTCCGGGTCGATCGTAGATCCGTGCCTCGCTGCCGGTCGGCAGCGAGCGCGCGTCGACGAGCCGTGTCCCCTCGTCGATCGTTCGGTCGACGAAGTAATGGCCGATCGTGAGGCCAACGGTCGCGGTCAGGGCCGACTCGTAGCTCTCGGCGCGCTCGGCGGCCGCGACGAGGCCGGATTCGACGCCGATGTCGGCGATCGGACCGACTCGGGTCCGCAGCTCCTCGCCGACGGCGATCGGGTCCCGAGCGGCGGCCGAGGCCAGCCGGTCGTCGCGATCGCCCAGCAGCGCGACGAACCGGCCGGCAGAGCCAAGCAGGGCGACGCCACGGTCGGCGTACCGGCGCTCGAGGCCGTTCGATCGCACGACGACCGCGCTCGCTTCGCGATCGGTGAGCGCCTCGATCGCGGTCCGGCGACAGGGGACTGCGGACTCGAGGCGGCCGCCACAGTCGCTCGCGTCGATCCGGAGTGTCTCCGCGTCGACGGCCGTTTGGCACGTACACTGGGCGTCCGGCTCGTCGCCCCAGCTATCGATGCGGCTTCCGAGATCGAGCGACGTGCCGCCGACGCGATCGACGATCGAGCGGAGCCGCCCGGACGGGGTCTGTGACATACCGACGCTGGCTGCGGCATCCGATTTAAACTCACAGCCGACTGGCGACGACGACCGGTTTCCCGTCCGCGTCGGTCCGAAGCGTCAACGCGAGCCTGATCTCGCCGCGGCCGCGGACCTCGAGCGGGGCGGTACCGTCGGGACCGCTCCCGACGATCCGTTCGTCGATGATCGTCTCACGGACCCGTCCGTCCGCGAGCGCGTACCGGACGACGGTGGCGCGTCGGTCGGCCTGCGGGACGATCCGAACGTGGTCGACGGCGACGGTCGTCAGCGAGTCACGCGGGAGCGTCAGTTCGACGACTCGCCGGGGGTTCGGATGGCCGTCTGGCGACGGCTCCTCGGTGTCGACGAGGTCGGTCGCGGCGTCGTCGATCGACGCGATCCCCGTCTCGACCTGCCGGTGCGTGTTCAGCGCCGCGCCCCGATCGATCGCCGGCGCGGCGAGCGCGGCGAGCGCGACTGCGAGGACGGCGGCGACGACGTAGCGGTTCACGGGAGTCTGGCCCGGATCGAGCCGAGGAGGCCGGCCCCCTCGTCGGCCTCGTCCGCGGCCACTGTGCCGTCCGCCTCGTCGTCCGGCTGCCGGCCGCCGCTCGAGCGTCCGCCGTCGGACGACCGACCGTCCGCCGCCGGCTCCGCTGATGACCGATCGTCGGCGTCCGAACCGGCCCCGCTCGGAGTCCCGTCAGCCCCGCCGTCGGCCGTGGACGCGATCGCCTCGACGGTCCGTTCGACGCTGGAGCGTTCGCTGTCGTTTCCGGCCGCGTCCGTCGACGCGGCGGACGGGCGACTCGCGTCGCGCGCGTCTCGAGTGTCCGCCGAGTCCGTCGCCGTTTCTCGGTCGGCCGTTCTCTCGCCGCCCGGTTCGACGCCGGGCCGTGGCTCGGTCCGATCGCGGGGGTCATCGAGGGCTCGCTCGAGGCCGTCGATGCGGTACTCGAGCCGGTCGACCGCCGCGACGGCCGCGTTGNGCCGCGTTGGCCCGCCGCTCGACCGCCACGTCTGCCGCGTTGGCCCGCCGCTCGACCGCCACGTCTGCCGCGTTGGCCCGCCGCTCGACCGCCACGTCTGCCGCGTCGCCGCCGCCGACGGCTCCCTCGAGCGCGTCGACTCGTCCCTCGAGGTCGGCCAGTCGGCAGTCGTGTGCCTCGAGGCGCTCGACGGCCGCCTCGAGCTCGGCGGCCAGCGACGCGAGGTCCTCGAGCGCCGCCACCTCGGGGTCGCCGTCGACGACCGCGCGCTCGAGCGCCGACAGCCGTCGTTCGATCCGTTCGATGTCGCTCATGGCGAGCGTTGCCCCGCGATCACGGATAAACCCCAGACCGAGTTCGTTCGGTACCGCCCAGCGAGTCGATGAACGAGTCGTTTCGACCGGTAAACGAGACGTTCCGTCGGATGAGTCCCACTGAATCCGGGGTAACCGACGAAACGGTCGGCCCCGTATATAGCCCGCGGCGAGCAACGGTCGACCGACGAGTTCGATGGCGAGTCCCCCCTCTCTCGACGATCGACGATCCGCGGGCTCGAACGTTCCGGACGGCCGCTCCGACGAGGATCACGGCGTCCTCGAGCGCGCCGTCCCGAGACTGGCGACGCCGATCCGCGCCGTCGGGTTCTGGGCGGCGATCGTTCTCCCCGCAGCCTACCTCCCCTTGCTCGCGACCGGCCTCTCCTCGGCGCTCGAGGGCGGGCTCTTTCTCGGTCTGCTTGCCGGCAACCTGCTGTCGCTGTACGTCGGCCACGCGCATCGCCGGTAGGGACCGCCTACTCGCTCGCTTCCCGCGAGCGGAGCTGGCCCAGTTCCCGCCGGATCGCCCGCCGTTTCACGAGGAGGAAGCCGCCGACGATGACGCCGAAGCCGACCAGCGCGGCGGCGTCGACGACTTCGCCGAGATAGAGCCAGCCGACGACGGCCGCGACGATCGGGGCGACGTAGGAGACCATGTTGATCTCGACGGCACCCAGTCGCTCGAGCAGTTCGAAGTAGATGAGGAAGCCGACGGCGCTTGCTCCCACCGAGAGGTACGCGAGCGCGCCGATCGCCTCGGGGTGGGTCCAGTCGGTCGGCACGATCGGTTCGCCGAGTGCGAGGCTCACGAGGTGGAGCATGGCCGCGCCGCCGAGCATCGACCAGGCCTCCATCGTCTCGATCGGGAGGTCGGCGTCGATCCGGCGGGTGAGGACGCTGCCGAGGGCAAAGGCCAGCGCGGCACAGAAGACAAGTCCCTTGGCCACGGCGTCCGTCGCGAGCAAGCTGCCCGGATCGGGGCGGACGACGATGGCGACGCCGACGAGTCCGACGACGACGCCGACGAGACCGACCGGCGAGAGCGCGTCCGACGGGACGAGCGCCCGCGCGAACCCGGTACTCAGGACCGGCGAGAGGCTCACGACGATGGCGGCCGCCGCGGCGGTCGTGTGCAGTTGGCCGACGAACAGGAATGCGTGGTAGGCCGCGATCAAGAGTCCGGCACCGACGAGGACCTGCCACCAGCCGGCCCGGTCGCGCGGGCGCCAGTCGGCGACGACGGCCGCGTAGACGAGCATCAGGACGCCGGCGACGTCGTATCGCAGCGCCGCAAACAGTATCGGCGGGAGATGCGACAGGCCGGCGCTGATCGCGACGAACGCCGATCCCCACAACGCTGCAAGCACCAGAAAGAGCGAGAGGGTTCGATAGCGGCTCACGGTGGCTCTCCCGCGAGAAAGGGCCTATGAATTTCGGTTCGGGTCGACGCCGGCGAGCGCTCGGTCGACCGGCCGCCACCGGGCCGCAGTCTCAGAGCGACGGCAGTTCGCGGATCTCGACTTTCTCCTCGGTCTGTCTGAACTGCTCGAGCAGGGGTTTGATGTCGTCGAACCCCCCACCGAGGACGATATCGCCGCTGCGGAGGTCGTAGTCGACGATGTCGTAGTCGGCGAGCCGCGGGAGGTGGTTGTGGACCAGCGAGACGTAGATCCGCTGGCGCTGTTCCTTCCCGACCGACGCGGGGCGGGCGTCGAGTTCCCAGGCGGCGACCTGCGTGACGACGTCCTCGAGGTTCGCGGTCGCGTCCTCGGCCAGCTGATAGAGGAGATACCGGCGCTCGGACTCGGCGAGGAGAGAACAGGCCGCTTCCATCCGGCTCGCGTTCGTCTGGTTCATACCTCGAGCAGGCACCCAGTGGTATTACACCTGCTGCCAATACAGATTGGGTCCGTGTCCTCGGCGAACGAGTATCGGTTTCGAGACCGGTCGCCAGATACGCTGTACTCGCCCAGTATGCCGAATTCGCCGTTTGTATGGCGTCTCGAGACTGTTACGTTCGTCGAAATGCTCGTCAGTCCAGGGAGTCGGGAGCCGGTGTTCGTTCGATCGCATCGTCGTGGAGGTGACAGGCCACCGGATGCGATCCGTCGCCCAGTTCGGGGTGATCGCGCTCGCAGACGCTTTCGTACGCCGTCCGAAGTCGGTCCTCGGCCGCGTCCCAGTCCCCGGTCGCCAGTTCGGCGAGGGCGTCCTCGACGATCGCGTCGTGTCGCTCCGGCAGATCGACCGCGAGCAACCGGTCTTTCAGCGCCGCGACGAACGCGGGAACGTCCGCCGCCGGAACTCCGCCGTCGTCGATCGTGAACTGATCGTCCCCGCCGACCGATTCGAGGGAGACGTCCCGTTGCTCGATCCGCTGACGGAGCGTCATGAGCGCGCGATAGGTTTCGCGGTCGATGTCGAGATCGTCGGGCGGAATCACCATCGGACACCGAGTTCGGAACCGACAGCCGCTCGGCGGGTCCCGCGGGGACGGCACGTCGCCGGCGAGCGTCTCCCGGTCGCGCTCCCGCTCGTCGGTCGAGGCGCGCGGGACGCTCTCGAGCAGGGCCCGCGTGTAGGGGTGGTCCGGATCTGCGAACAGGTCCTCGACGGGGGCGATTTCGACGACTTCGCCGAGGTACATCACCGCGACGCGGTCGCAGACGTGCCGAATCACGGAGAGGTCGTGACTGATCAGGAGATACGTGAGGTCGAACTCGTCTTGCAGGTCGTCGAGCAGGTTCAACACCTGTGCCTGAACGGAGACGTCGAGCGCCGACGTGGGCTCGTCCAAGACGACGAAGTCGGGCTCGAGCGCCAGCGCGCGGGCGATCCCGATCCGCTGGCGCTGGCCGCCGGAGAACTCGTGGGGGTAGCGATCGATCTGGTCGGCCGAGAGGCCGACGCGCTCGAGCAGGTCCCGGACCCGCTCTCGCCGCTCGGTGTCGGTCCCGACCCCGTGGACGTCGAGGGGCTGTCTGACGATGTCGCCGATCGTCATTCGCGGATCGAGACTCGAGAACGGGTCCTGGAAGACGACCTGTGCGCGCCGGCGGAAGTCGGTGAGAGCGGCCCCGCCGAGGTCGTAGACGTTCTCGCCGTCGAACTCGACTCGCCCCTCGGTGGGCTCCTGCAGGCGAAGCAGCGTTTCCCCCGTCGTCGACTTCCCGCAGCCGGACTCCCCGACAAGCCCCAGGGTCTCGCCCTCGTGGATGTCGAAGCTGACGCCGTCGACGGCGCGGACGGGGACCGGTTCGTCCCCGAACAGGCGATCGAGGAGCGAATCGTTCTCCCAGAAGTACTTCCGGAGACCGTCGACGCGAACGAGCGGCGCGTCGACGCTCACTGGCGTTCACCCCCGGTGTTCTCGGCCGGCTGCTGTGGCCGCTCCTCGGGAGGCTCGGTCCCGGGCTCCGCTGGCTCGGCGTGTTCGTCCCCAACCGGTCGTTTCGACTCGTCGAAGTAGCCGTCCGAGAGCGCCGCGTCCTCGTCGTACTCCCGTTCGGCGAGGACACAGCGCGCTCGGTGGGCATCGCTCCCGCCGGCCGGATACTCCGGCGGGTGTTCGAGACACGCCGTCATCGCTTTCGGACACCGATCGGCGAACTGACACCGGTCGTCCATCTCGTGGTCGAGGAGGCTCGGCACGTTCCCCGGGATAGGCTGGAGCCGGTCGGCCGTTCGACGATCCGCATCGCGTCGCGTTGCACCTCCCTCGAGGTCGGGAACCGAGCCGAGTAGCCCCGCCGTGTAGGGGTGGATCTGCTCGTCGAAGACGTCCTCGAGGGTCCCGCGCTCGACGATCTCGCCCGCGTACATCACGCCGACCCGGTCGCACATGCGGGCGATGACACCGAGGTTGTGCGTGATCAGCAGGATTGTCATCCCGGTTTCCCGCTGGAGGTCGTCGAGGAGGTCGAGGATCTGGGCCTGGATCGTCACGTCGAGTGCTGTCGTCGGCTCGTCGGCGATCAGCACGTCCGGTTCGCCGGCCAGCGCCTGCGCGATCATCGCTCGCTGGAGCATCCCGCCGGAGTACTCGTGTGGGTACTCGTCGGCTCGTTCGACCGGGTCCGGAATGCCGACCAGCTCGAGCAGTTCGATCGCCCGGTCGCGGCTCTCCTCGCTGACGTACCGCCGCGAGGGAAAGACGTTGGAGAGCAACAGCGATCCCAGCGAGTACTCCGCGGACTCGGTTCGAGCGCGGGTCGATCGCGGGGTGGCGCTGGCCCGCCGCTGGACCTCGACGGCCTCGGCGAGCTGTTCGCCGACGGTGAGCGTCGGGTTGAAGCTGCTCTCCGGATCCTGGAAGATCATGCTGAACGACGTCCCTCGTAGCGACCGCCTGACGTCGTCGGGGAGTTCGAGCAGTTTCACGAACTCTCCGTCGATCGCGTTCGGGTGGTCGTCGGCGATCGCCTCGACGAGATCCGGGTTCCGGTAGCGGATCTCGCCGTCCGTGATCTCGCCCGGCGGCTCGATCAGGTCCATGACGGAGCGGGCGGTGACGCTTTTCCCGCTCCCGCTCTCGCCGACGATCCCGAAGACCTCGCCGCGTTCGATCTCGAGGTCGAGCGACGAGACCGCGTTTACCTGTCCCTCTTGCGTGAAGTAGCGCGTCGAAAGGTCGGAGACGCGAAGTATTTCCTCTGTCATCTGCCTTCACCTTCGATGTTCGGATCCAATGCATCGCGGAGCCAATCGCCGAGCAAGTTGACGCTGATCACCGCCAGGACGATCCCGATTCCCGGCACCATAGCGACCCACGGTCGGGTCCGCAGGACGTCCTGTCCGCGCTCGATCTCGTAGCCCCACGAGAGCGTCGTCCCGGAGAAGCCGAGATACGCCAGCGAGGCCTCGAGCAGGATGATCACCGCGACCTGAATCGTCGCGAGGACGATGATCGGCGTGAGGCTGTTCGGAAGGACGTGTTTGAGCAGGATCGCCCTGTCGCTCGTCCCGAAACTCCGCGCGGCTTTGACGTACTCCTCGCTGCGGATCGACAGCGCCTCGCCGCGAGCGACGCGAGCGAACCAGACCCAGGTGACGAGTCCGGCCACGATCGTGACCGTCCCGGGGATCGGAATCCTGTCGGGCATCCCGTCGACGAGACCGACCGCGACGATCGGGTCGGGGACGTAGATCGGTGACTCGCCAAAGACGCCGATCAGCGCCAGGGCGAGGACGAGCGCCGGGAACGCGAGCATGGTGTCGGCGATGCGCATCAGTCCGTCGTCGACGCGGCCGCCGTAGTAGCCCGCGACCAGCCCGATCGGAACGCCGATCACCACGGCCAGTGCCGTCCCGAGGAGACCGACGAGCAGCGAGACTCGCGCTCCGTAGAGGAATCGGGAATAGACGTCCTGGCCGACGTTGTTCGTCCCGAGTACGTGTTCGGTGGTCGGCTCGACCGTCACGTCGGCGATATCGCCGTCGTCCGCGACCGACGTCGTGTATTCGTAGCCGAGCGGCGGATACTCCGCGCCCTGCTCGTCGTAGTAGCCCGTCCGCGTCGGATTGTGGGTGGCCAGTACCGGCGCGAACACCGCCATGAAGACGATCGACGCCAGCAGCACCAACCCGAGCTTCGGGAGCAGGCTCTTCCTGAACGTCTGCCAGAGATTCGATCTGATTCGGTCCGAGATCATTGCTCGCTCACCCGCGGATCGAGATAGTTGTAGACGGCGTCGACGGCGATGTTGATCGTCACGAACGCGATGGCGATGAACACCACGATTCCCTGCATGAGCGGCCAGTCTCGCGTGCCGAGCGCGTCGATGAGCCGGAGCCCGAGGCCCGGCCAATTGAACACGGTCTCGGTGATGACTGCACCGCCCATCAGGGTCCCCATCTGGAGTCCGAGGACCGTAATGACCGGGATCATCGTGTTCCGCAGCACGTGCTTGTAGCGAACGAGTACCGAGGGAAGCCCCTTCGCTTGACTCGCCGTAACGTAGGGCTTCCCGAGCTCGTCGACCATACCGCTCCGGGTGAGGCGAGTGATGAGCGCCGTGAAGTACGTTCCAAGCGTGAGCGCCGGAAGCGCGATGTGTTTCAGCCAGACCAGCAGGTCATAGACCGACCCGTAC
Source organism: Natrinema mahii (assembly GCA_000690595.2). GTDB lineage: Archaea > Halobacteriota > Halobacteria > Halobacteriales > Natrialbaceae > Natrinema > Natrinema mahii. The sequence continues at coordinate 57,819 of JHUT02000011.1, forward strand.
CGGACGAGCGTTCGCACGGCCTCCCCGAAGCCGACCGGTCGACGCCCGGTCGGGAAATCGTAGAAGCCGACGCTCGGGAAGGGGACGCTGATGCTGGCCAGCGAGACCCACGACAGGCCGAAGGTCGGGTACGGGATTCCGAACCAGACGCCGAACACGAGGATCAGCATGAGCCCGAGCCAGAAGTTCGGCGTCGAGATGCCAAGCAGCGAGAACATCGTCGCTCCGTAGTCTGCCGGCTCGTTTCGTCGCGTCGCCGAAATCACGCCCAGGGGGATCGCGATGACGAGGGCGACGATCGTCGCAGCGATCGTCAGTTCGATCGTCGCGGGGATCCGTTCGATGACCATCGCTTCGACCTCCCGGTTCGACTGCCAGGAGTATCCGAAGTCGCCGGTGACCAGTTCCCGCACGTAGTCCAAGTACTGGACGTAGACCGGCTCGTCCAGTCCTTCCTCTCGCCTGACCTGTTCCACTAACTCCTGTGTCGCCCCTTCGGCGAGCATCAGGTTCGCCGGATCGCCGGGCGCAACCGCCCGGAGTCCGAACATGATCGTTACGACTCCCCAGATGACGACGATTCCCTGCAGTAATCGCCGTACGAGGAACTTAGCCATCGACATGTGATAGTCTCATTAAATTGGAGGGTAGGGGACCGTCTCGTTCACTCTCAAGCGTGATCCGGTGTTACGTCTCCATGCCCCAGATGTAGACGGTCTCGTCCTCGCGGGGCTCCCACTGGATGTCCTCTCTCACGCCGTAGATGCTCTCTTGGGTGTGGAGGAACAGGAACGGTGCCTTCTCGTGGGCCAATTGGTTGACTTCCTCGAGTTGCGCCCGGCGCTCGTCGGGGTCCTCGATCTGTTGGCTCTCGAGGATCGCGTCGCTGAGTTCCTCGTCGTCGAACGTCCGGTTCGGGTTGTCCGGGATCGTAAAGAACCCTTGGACGCCGTAGTCGGTGTCGCCGGTAATGGTTCCCCAGCCGATCATGAAGAACGGGATCTCGAACTCGTCGGGGTCGACCCCGGCCTGGTTCGCGTCCGAGACGATGCCGAAGTCGACGATGTTGGCCTCGCAACTGACGTTCTCGAGTTGATCGATCTGGTCGGCGACCGTCTCGGCGACGTCGGCGTCGTTGAGATAACGGCCCTGCGGGGCGGTCAGTTCGATCTCCACGCCCCCGTACCCGCTATCGTCGACGAGTCCCTCGGCCATCCCGATGTCCTGTTCGTAGGGTTCGATTTCGTCGTTGAAACCGTTGATCCCCGGCGCAACTGGCTGGCCGCGCGGTTCTCCGAATCCGCTGAGGATCGTGTCGACGATCTCCTGGTTGTCGACGGCGTAGTTCATCGCCTGTCGGAACTCCAGGCTGTCGAACGGCTCGACGGTGTTTTTCATCGGACAGAAGATGTTCCGGAAGCTGGTCACCTGCCTGATCTCGACGTCGTCGGCGCTCCGAACCGTATCGACGTCTTCCGGGAGAATGTTGATCGTCAAGTCGGTCTCTCCCGTCTCGAGCGAGTTTACCCGACCGCTGGATTCGCCGTCCGCGTTGAACGTCACGCGCTCGAACGGCGGCTCGTCGCCCCAGTAGTCGTCGAATCGCTCGAGGACGATCTCCTCGCCCGAGGTGAAGTCGACGACCTCGTAGGGGCCCGTCCCGTTGAAGACCTCGGGATCGGCGCCGGAGATCGCCTCGTTCTCGGCGTCGTAGTTTTCGATCGCCCACTCCATGTTCATCGCACGGGCGTAGTTCCCGAACTCGAACTCCGCGAGTCCGGGCGCGGCGGAGTACTCGACCGACACCGTCGTCTCGTCGACCGCGCTCGCACCATCGATCGACCCCAGTCCGAAGGTGCCGATCGGACTCGGGACGCCCATCTCCGGATCGACGGTCCGATTGATCGTCCACGCGATGTCTTCCGCGGTCAGATCGTCTCCGTTGTGGAACACCACGTCGTCCCGGAGGGAGAGTTCGGTCGTCCCGTCGCCCTGGGCCTCCCAGTCTTCGACGACGCGGGAAAAGATGCCTTCCCCGGGCTCGAAGTCGAACAGCGGCTCGTAGATGTGGTCGTATACGTTGAAGAAGTCCCCCGTGATGTGATCGAGCGGATCCACCGTATCCGGGAACTGTGAGAGCGTGATCGTGAGTTCGTCGGTGCCGTCGTCGTCGGATGGATCACCGAGACAGCCACTCATCGCCGCGAGACCCGTCGTCCCCGCGGCACCGGTAATCTTCAGGAGCGTTCGTCGATCGAGCCGTTTCGTGTCTGTGATTCCCATACCCACACATCATGATAGCATTATTTATATATACTGGTTGTTGAAGTAAGGGTCTATCTTATAGCCAATATTGTACTATTTTGTACAAAATTAGCCTCATTCAGCCGTTTAGTTCGTTGAGTCCCCGATACAGTCTCCGGCTCGCTCACAGCGGCCGAGTACTGGCATAACTTTAAGAAACCTACACCGCATACTACGGATATGGCCGCTCACGGCCGGCCCGCACTGCGGGACCTGTTTGACGAGTCGCCCACGCCTCACATCGCCCACCCCCCGCGGACCCACCACCGAGACTTCTACGTCGCCACCGACGGGTCCTTCCGGGAGGCCGGCGGCGGGCTGGGGGCCGTTATCGAAACCCGCGACGGCACCCGCGTCGCGCGGATCGCGACCGCGGACGCGCCGCCGGACAACAACGTCGCGGAGTATCGCGCGTTGCATCTCGGACTGGACGTCCTGGCCGCTCGAGCGCCGCGAGACGCCGCGGTCGGCGTCCTCATCGATCACGACGCGCTCGCCAGCAACGTCAACAGTACCATCCTCGCGACGCGCCACCCTGACGGGAAGTCGCCCCGTCCCGTCTCCGTCCCGACCGCGACGCAGTATCACTGGCGCGGGATCCGCGCCCGTCTCAACGGGTTCGACGAAGTGCGGGCCGCCCGCATCGACAGCGATCAAAACCCCGCCCACCCGCTCGCGAACGCGCCCGACCAGTACCGCCACGTCAACCGCGAGCCCGACCGCTGCGTGCTTCCCGAGACGCCGGAACCGACCGCCGGCGAGTTCCCGCCGCCGTCTCGGGCCGATCGGAACAGCGGTGGCGGCCGCGCCTCCGACTGATCGCCCGCGAGCGCGGACCGTCCGTAACCGTCATCGTTTTCTCGCCGCTCGAGCAAGTCGTCGCCGATGAGTCTCCGCGTCGCGGTCGCGGCCCCGTTCATCCAACACGGGAGCCGTCGGCTCGAGGAAAACGAGTTCGTCGTCGCGCTCTCGCTCGATCGGGACTGGTTCTCCCCCGATCAGGCCAAGCGACTGATCGACATCGCGACGGAGGAGGGGCTACTCGACCGGACCGACGACGGGCTCGCGGCGACCTTCGAGCCGGGCGAGGTGACGATCCCCGAGGAGTTTGCCCCCGACGAGGACCTCCTGCGGAAGCGCTCGGCGTTCGAGCGCGTCCTGGACTCGCTGGTCGCCGAGGGCATGGAGAAACACGAGGCCGTCGGCGCGATCAACACCCTTCAGGGGGAGTTGGGGCTGACCATCGAGGCCGCCGCGGTGGTCTACGCCCGCCGCGAGGGACTCGACGTCGCCGACCTCGCCCCCATCGCCCGCGAGGCCGTCCTCGACACCGAAGGCGACTAATCCTCTCGCCCCGATCCACGGATATGGTCGAGGACCGGATCACCGACGGCCGCCGCATCGCCGAACTCCTCTCGAGCGAACTCGACGGCCGCGAGGACGGCCTGCTCGAGCGTGTCGCCGTGACCAACGCCGACCGGGACGTCGAGCCGTCGGCCGACGGCACTCGCGCGTACGATGTCACCTACCGCGACGAGCGTCTCGCCCGCGTGTTCGTCCACGAGGACCGGGCCCGCCTCGAGTTCGAGGCGGGACAGGACCGAGCGGCCGACGCGGCGGCGACCCTCGAGCTTCGGGTCCGACCCAAGGCGACCGAGCCGCCGAAGACGCTGGTCTTCCTCGAGAGCGGGGCCGCCGTCAAGCGGGCGACCGACGTGGTCCAGCGAGTGGGGCGAGAACTCGAGGAAGCCGACGCGTGGAATCCAAGCACACCGAACTGAGGCGTTCCCGGCGATGGCGCGCGCTGTGTCACGGTCCGCTCGGACGAGCGGGCCGTGACCCGAAGCCGTGCGAGGGATGAGCGAGTGAAACGAGCGAATCGGCTGGGGAGGGCGTGGCGGCTCCCTGTTGCCACGATAGCAAAACGACACGCTCATTTAATCTCTCCGCCGGTCAAGTGACGCGCATACTATACGTTGAAACGATTCACACACTGATCGCAACGCTGTCATGCGATCAGGTGTGCAATGCTGTCAGCGGCTACTATAGCTTCGTAGGTAGAGTACGACACGCTGGAAGCAGATCACTCGAGCCCCTCGAGAACCCCCGGTAACGCCGCCGCGAGATCGCCCTGCTCGAGGTGGGCGACGGCTCGCGAGTCCGGTGCCGGTCCGTCCGACAGCAGCACCTGCACCGCCGCCATCCCGGCCTCGGTCGCGCCCCGAACGTCGGCCTCGACCTCGTCGCCGACGTAGACCGCCTCGCCGGGCGCGACGCCCAGTTCGTCGGTGATCGCCTCGAAGGCGCGGGAGTCGGGTTTGCCCGCCTCGAGTTCGCCGGTCACCAGGGCGGCGTCGAAGGCGTCTTCCCAGCCCAGCGTCTCGAGTTTGTCCCGCTGGGCGCGGACGGGGCCGTTGGTCAGCAGGCCGACGCGGTAGCTCCCCCGGAGATCGGCGAGCATGGTCTCGACGCCGGGCAGGGGCTCGAGCGAGTCCGAAATCGTCTCCCGATACGCGGTCGCGACGGCGGCCGGATCGGCGTCGCTGTCGGTGCCCGCGAGCAAGTCCGCGAAAATCGGTTCGCGCGTCTCGCTGGTGAGGTTCCGACGGTGGGCCTCGAGGTAGGCCTCGCGGGAAAGCGAGGGCGCGCCCGTCGCGGTCGCGGCTTCCTCGAGAATGGTCGTCCGATCCCGTCGGGGGACGGCGAGCGTGTAGTCGAGGTCGAAGACGACCGCGCGTGGCATGGATATGTGAGAGGGCTCGAGCCGGTTGAAGCTATCCCTTCCGGTCGGCGAGCGTCTCGAGGCGTGGCTGCTGGGCTGGCTCACCACCGGATCCTCGGCGGCTTCTCAGTCGTCGATCCCCGTTCTCAGTCGTCGATCCTCGAGATGCCCTGCCCGCGCTCGAGCAGCACGATTCCGATCGGCTCGAGTCGATCGGAGTACTGCATGAGCGACGTCCCGAGGACGCTCTCGTGGACAGTCACCCGTATCGGGTTCGACGCCGGATGCGGCGGCTATCGACTTTTGTGCGTGGCGACCGACCATCGGTCATGGAGGATCCGACCGACGCCGACGACCGATCGGCGAGACACGTCTGGTCGGCCGGCCGGTACCCCGCGATGGCACCGAACATGCTGCCGGCCATCGCGCGGCTGGTCAACGCCGCCGGCATCGATCCGGGCAACCGCGTCCTCGACGTCGGCTGTGGAACCGGCAACGCCGCGCTGACCGCCCGCCGGGCCGGTGCCGACGTGGTCGGCCTCGATCTCGCCCCCGAGATGCTCGAGCTGGCGCGTGACAACGCCGCGCTCGCGGGCCACGACGACATCGGCTGGCTCGTCGGCGACGCTGAGACCCTCCCGGTGCCCGACGACGCGTTCGACGTCGTCCTCTCGAACTTCGGGCACGTGTTCGCGCCGGACTCGACCCGCGCCGGGGCGGAACTCCGGCGAGTCACGAGGTCCGGCGGTCGGGTCTGTTTCACCGCGTGGTCGCCGACCGGCGTCGTCGGCGATCTCACTGCGGTCCTGACCGACCACGTCACGGCACCGCCGAGCGATCCGTGGGCCCACCTCGAGTGGGGCGAGCCCGACGTCGTCCGCGAGCGGTTCGCCGACGTGGCCGACCTGTCCTTCCAGCGGCGCTTGCTCGAGTTTCGCTACGCCACGCCGCGGCACTTCTGGCGGGAGTTCGCCGAGGAGTCCGGCCCGCTCTCGCCGGTTCTGCGGCGGATGGACGACGACGATGCCCGGGCCGCGCTCCGCCGGGACGCCGTGGGGGCGCTCGAGGACTGGTTCGGTGATAACGCGATCCGCGTCGAGTATCTGCAGGCCCGGGCCGTCGTCGCGTAGCGTGTCCTTCCCGGTCCGGCTTCTCGTGGTGACGGTCAGGAACCGATCACAGTGACACATTCCGTAACGGGCGTTTTTGGCCGTTCCGCCTGTGGCGTTTCCCATGGGCGTCTTCGATAGCTGGGACGGCAAGCGTGTCGCCTGGGTCGCGCTCGGACTCGTCCTCGCGGCCCTGATCGGCCTCGCTCTCTTCCGGTATATCGGCCCCTTCCTCTTCGCGATATTCCTGTACTACGCCACGCGACCGCTCTACCGGCAGCTCGACCGGTTCATCGACCATCCGAACGTGACGGCGACGGTCACGATCCTGCTGATCATCCTCCCGATGCTGGCCGTCGTCGCCTACGCGGTCGTCGTCGCGCTCAGGGAACTCGATCAGTTCCTCGCGTCGAGCGACCTCGAGGTCGTCCGGTCGACCCTCCAGCCGTATCTGGGGATGGTCAGACGTGGCAACGTCGATCGACTTCGGGAGGCGATCGCCTCCGGCTCGGGCGGCTCGGTCGCGAGCGCTCTCCAGCAGGGCTTGCCGGGGGTCGTCGGCCGACTGCAGTCGATCGCCGCGGCCGGCTTCGGGATCCTCGCACGGTTCTTTCTCATGCTCACCATCCTCTTCTATCTCCTGCGGGACGACTGGAAGCTGCGACAGTGGTTTTACGAGAGCATCGACCACGACGAGGACATCGTCTCGTACACCCAGGCCGTCGACGACGACCTCGAGACGGTCTTTCTCAGCAACCTGGCGGTCATCGCGGTCGCGGCCGGCGCGGCCGCCGTCGTCTTCTACGGGCTCAACTACGTCGCCTCGAGCGGACCCGTCGTCCCGACGCCGGTCCTGCTCGCCCTGCTCATCGGGATCGGAACGCTAGTCCCGGCGGTCGGAATGAAGATCGTCTACGTTCCGTACGGACTGGTCCTCCTCGGGGTCGCGCTGACGACCCCGACGCCGCTCTGGCATCCGATCGCGTTCCTCGCGCTCACGCTGGTCGTCGTGGACACCGTCCCCGACTTCTTCGCGCGGTCGTTCCTCTCCGCGCGCAGCGGTGTCCACATGGGGCTGGTCCTCCTGGGCTACTTCCTCGGGACGCTCGCGTTCGGCTGGTGGGGGCTGTTCCTCGGCCCGATCGTCGTCGTCCTCGCGGTCCACTTCGGGGAGACGGTCGTTCCGGGCCTGGCCAGCGATTTCATGTGGGAGTGACGGTCCGCGGCGCTGCTGCCGAGTACTGACGGTGACGGGCCCCGTTTTCGGCCCCACGAGTTATCGACGCGGGGCCGCATAGGAGAGACATGGCGTTCGATCCCGACGCGGTCGAGACCGTGACGTTCGACTCGTACAGCACCATCGTCGACATCGACGCGGCCGAACGGGCGCTCGCCGACCGGGTCGACGATCCCGAACCGATCTCGCGGCTTTGGCGGCTCCGGTCGCTCGAGTACACGCTCGTCGCGAACTCCCTCGACGCCTACCAGCCCTTCTACGAGATGAACCGCGACGCCCTGCAGTACGCGCTCGAGGTCCACGGCGTCGACGTCTCCGCCGACGAGCGCGAGGATATCCTGGCGGTCTATCACGAACTCGAGGTCTTCGACGACGTTCGCGATGGCATCGAGCGACTCCGCGAGGGTGGTTACGACTGTTATGTCGTTTCGAACGGCGATCCCGACATGCTCTCCTCGATGGTCGCCCACGCCGACGTCGGCGACCTCCTCGCGGACACGATCAGCGCCGACGAGGTGGGGACGTTCAAGCCGGCCGCCGAACTCTACCGCCACGCAGCCGCCCGGACCGGCACCCCCATCGACGGGGTCGTCCACGTCACCGCCGGCTGGTACGACGTCATGGGGGCGAAACACGCCGGCATGCAGGGCGCGTGGGTCGACCGGAAGGGACGCCCGTGGGAGCCGGTCGCCGGCGACCCGGACCTGACCGTCGAGTCGTTCCACGACCTGGCCGACGCGCTCGGCTGCTGACGCTCCGCGGAGTCCCCTCGTTTTCCCCGTGTGATCGCCGGCGAGGCGGGCCGAGCGCTGACCGACTCGAGTTGCTCAGTCTCGAAGTCGCCCGCCGAGGACCTTCGCGGCGACGAGGACGGGGTCCCAGGTGGTGTTAAAGGGTGGCGCGTACGCGAGGTCGTAGTTCTCCACGTCGGCGACGGTCGCGCCTTCCGAGAGCGCGGCGACGACGGCGTGGCTCCGATGGACTGCGCCCTCACCGTACTCGCTGGCGAGGCTGGCCCCGAGGACGCGTCCGGAGTCGCGGTCGGCGGTCAGCGTGATCCGGACGGTCCCGCCGTCGGGGTAGTAGCCCGCCCGCGACTTCGCCGTCACCGTCTCGCTGACGGGGTCGAACCCGGCCGCGCGGGCCTCGTCGTGATCCAGTATCCCGGTGCGGGCGGCCTCGACGTCGAAGGCCTTGACCGCGGCCGTGCCGGCGACGCCGCCGCCCTCGGTCGGCGTCCCGGTGACCGTCTGCCCGATCGCGCGCCCGTGGCGGTTGGCCGTCAGCGCGAGCGGGACGTAGGTCGGCTCGCCCGTGACGACGTGGGTCGCCTCCGCGCAGTCGCCCGCGGCGTAGACGTCGGGGGCGCTCGTCTCGCGGTAGGCGTCGGCCGCGATCGCCCCGGTCTCGCCGAGTTCGATCCCGGCCGCTTTCGCGAGATCGGTCCGGGGTCGCACGCCGGTGCCGAGCAGGGCCATCTCGACTGGGACCCGATCGTCGGCGGTGACGACGGCCTCGACGCGGTCGCCGCCCGCGAGTTCCCTGACCTCGGCACCGAGATGGAGCGCGACGTCTTCCTCCCGGAGGTGATCGGCGACGTACTCGCTGGTCTCGTCGCTGAAGCCGTTCAGTACGCGGTCGCCGCGCTGGAAGAGGTTCACTTCGAACCCGTTTGCGGCCAGCGCCTCCGCCATCTCGATGCCGATGTAGCCGCCGCCGACGACGCCGACTGGGCCGGTACAGTCCTCGAGGTAGCGACAGGCCGGCCCCCGGTCGGGCTGTTGGAAGCCCTCGCCGTCGCGGGCGCGGGCGACGTACTCGCGGAGTTCCTTCCCGTCGCTCATCGAGCCAAGCGTATAGACGCCCTCGCGGTCGGTGCCGTCGATCGACGGGACGACGGCTTCCGCACCGGTCGCGATCAGGAGGTCGCCGTAGGACTGCGTGACCGTCTCCGACTCGCTCTCGGCGGTGATCGTCCGGGCCTCGGTGTCGATCGCGACGACCTCGTGACCCGTCCGGAGATCGATGTCCCGGTCCTCGCGGAACTCCTCGGGCGTGACCGAGACGAGGGCCTCGAGCGACTGGATCTCTCCCTTGACGTAGTAGGGGAGCCCGCAGGCCCCGTAGGACACCCACTCGCCTTTCTCGAAGACGACGATCTCGCGGTCGGGGGCCTCGCGTCTGGCCTTGCTCGCCGCGGACATTCCGGCTGCGTCACCGCCGACGACGACGAACGGATCGCTCATACTGACCGTGTAGTCGGGGAGACACATAACTGCTGACCGGACCGCGGCGGTCCGGCACCGGACTCAGACGACCGACGCCGATTCGTCCGACGCGGCCGCGAGGTGGTCGCGCCCCCAGTCGCGCATCGCCGTGATGACGGGCTCGAGCGACTGGCCGAGGTCGGTCAGCGAGTACTCGACGCGGACCGGTTTCTCGCTGACGATCTCGCGGTCCACGAGTCGTTTCTCCTCAAGGTCCTCCAGCGCGTCCGAGAGGACCTTGCTCGAGATGCCGCCGACCTCCTCCTCGAGGGCGTTGAACCCGAGGGGCCCGTTCTCGAGCAGCCGGTGGACGATGACCGTGTGCCACTTCTTGCCGAGCAGCGTCGCGGTCGAGGTGATCGGACACCACTCCTCGCCCGCACACCAGACCTCGAGTTCCTGTTGGTCTTCCATACGCGTGCGTAGGCGTCGGAGCCGTTTATAGTTACGTCCTGTAACCGACTTACCGACTGTTACCTAGAGCCTTCCGGTGACCGGGCCGTCCCGTCCGCTGTTCGGTCGCGACGTGTCGAAACCGTTCGGCGAACGCGTGCGCTCGGTGCCCGCTCGCGGGGGTCACTTACCGACTCGTAACCGGGTTACCGTTACGATAGCTGATGGTTATACGTAAGGAGAGGTAACCGAGTTACCATGAGTGAGTCAGACGGAACGACCCGCGATTCGATCGCAAACGACCGCCGGTACGACGTCGCCGTCGTCGGCGGCGGCCCGGCGGGGCTGACGACCGCGCTGTACGCCGCGCGGCTCGGCCACGAGACCGCCGTCTTCGACCGCGGCGGCGGCCGCGCGGCTATGATGCAGGAGACACACAATGTCATCGGCACGCCGGAGTCGGTGTCGGGCAACGAGTTCCTCTCGACGGCCGTCGACCAGCTCCGGTTCTACGGTGCCGACTACCGGCGGGAGTTCGTGACCGGGATCGAACGCGCCGGGGACTCGTTCGACCTCGAGACGACCGAAGGACCCGCCGTCGCAGAGCGCGTCGTCCTCGCGACCGGCTTCAGCGACGAGCGGCCCGAGCCGCCGCTGCCCCGAACCGGCCGCGGGCTGCACTACTGCCTGCACTGTGACGCCTACATGTTCGTCGACGAGCCGGTCTACGTGATGGGATCGGGCGAGAGCGCGGCCCACGTCGCGATGATCATGCTCAACTTCACCGACGACGTCGACCTGTTGCTGCGGGGCGACGAGCCGACCTGGAGCGACGAGACCGCGACCCTGCTCGCGGGCCATCCCGTCGATATCGTCGACGAGGACGTGACCGGCGTCCGAAACGGCGACGACGGCTGGCTCGAGGCGCTCGAGTTCGACGACGGAACCGTCCGCGAGTACCGCGGCGGCTTCGCCATGTACGGCAGCGACTACAACAACGACCTCGCGGCGTCGCTCGGCGCTGCGATCAACGACGACGGCACGGTCGCGGTCGACGACCACGGCCGCACGAGCGTCGACGGGCTCTACGCCGTCGGCGACCTGACGCCCGGCCACAACCAGATCCCCGTCGCGATGGGCCAGGGCGCGAAGGCCGGACTCGCGATCCACAAGGAACTGCGGGCGTTCCCGAAGTCGCTCGACGAACTCGAGGCCGAAGGGTCGGTTTCGGCGAGCGACGTTCCCGCGATGCCGGCCGAGTTGCGAGATCGAGCGAGCGACCACGCCTCGACGGCGGACGACTGATCGCGAGCGACGACCGCGTCCGGTCGATACCGTGAGTTAGAGTGACTGCGTGGTCCGTCTTTTTGCCGCCGGTCGTCGAACCGTCTCGCATGCAGATCGCATCGTCGCTCGGGTCCGCCGCGTTCGACCCCGCGGCTCCCGCCGTGGGTGGTACCGGTGACTGAGTCCGACGCGTATCCGCCGATCGAGGCCTACGGCGTCGTCGGTAACCGCGAGACCTGTGCGCTGGTCGCGCCCGACGGCTCGATCGACTGGTTCCCCTTCCCGCACCTCGAGTCGCCGAGCATCCTCGCGGCGATCCTCGACGCCGAGCGCGGCGGCCGGTTCCGGATCGCGCCGACCGCGTCCTTCGAGACGGAGCGGCACTACGTCGGGAATACGAACGTCCTCGAGACGACCTTTGCCACCGACGACGGCGCGGCGACGGTGACGGACTTCCTGCCGCCGGCCGGCCGGACCGACCACCCGAAGAAGGTCCTCTACCGCAAGGTCGACTGCACCGACGGGGCCGTCGACCTCGCGGTCGACCTCGAGCCGCGGTTCGATTACGGCCGGGCGGAGACGTCGATCGAACGGGTCGAGAAAGGCATCCTCGCCGAGGGCGACGAGGAGCGGACGCTGCTCGAGAGCCCGGTCGACCTCGAGATCGACGACGGGCGAGTCACCGGCGACCTCTCGATCGAGGCCGGCGAGACGGCGTGGTTCCTGCTCCGGTGTACGGGCGCCGAGGACGCCGACACGGACCCCGGGGCCGCGCTCGAGGAGACGATCGAGTACTGGACCGACTGGGCCCACGACTGCGAACCCGAGGCCGACTGCGCGTTCGAGGGGCCGTGGCACGAGCAGGTCGTCCGCTCGCAACTCGTCCTCAAGCTCCTGACCCACGCCGAATCCGGGGCGATCGCCGCCGCACCGACCACCTCGCTACCCGAGGACGTCGGCGGCGTTCGCAACTGGGACTACCGATTCAACTGGCTGCGAGACGCCGGGTTCACCGTCCAGGCGCTGTTGAACCTCGGTACCGCCGAGGAGGCGACCGACTACTTCGACTGGTTCATGGACCGCTGTCGAGCCGACGATCCGGCCGCGATCCAGCCGCTGTACGGCCTGCACGGCGAATCGGCCCTCGAGGAACGGGAACTCGACCACCTCGCGGGCTATCGCGGCTCGCGGCCGGTTCGGATCGGCAACGAGGCGGCGCAGCAGCGCCAACTCGACGTCTACGGCGAACTCCTGCTGGCCGTCGACGAGATGCGCCAGCACGGCCGGGTGCTGGACGACGACGAGTGGGAACGAATTCGGACCATCGTCGACTACGTTCGCGACGTCTGGGACGAGCCCGACGCAGGCATCTGGGAGGTACGGGGCGGGGAGAAACAGTTCGTCTACTCGAACGTCATGTGCTGGGTCGCTCTCGATCGCGGCATCGAGATCGCCGTCGAACGTGGCGGCGACGCCCCGCTCGCGGCGTGGCGGGAGACCCGCGAAGCGATCCGGACGGACGTCCTCGAGAACGGCTACGACGAGGCCGTCGGCGCGTTCGTCCAGTCCTACGGGTCCGACGCGCTCGACGCGACGGGACTGTTGCTCCCGCTCGTCGGCTTCCTGCCGTTCGACGACGACCGCGTCCGCGGGACGATCGACGCGATCGAGCGGGAACTGGGCGACGACGACGTCTTCGTCTCGCGGTACGACGGCGACGACGGGCTCCCGGGCGAGGAGGGCGCGTTCGTCCTCTGCTCGTGCTGGCTCGTCGACGCGCTCGCGCTCTCCGGCCGCGTCGAGGCGGCCCAGTCCCGGTTCGAGTCGCTGCTCGAGTACCTGAACCCGCTGGGGCTGTTCGCGGAGGAGATCGACCCGGCGACGGGGACGTACCTCGGGAACTACCCGCAGGCGTTCAGCCACATCGGGATCGTCAACAGCGCCCTCTATCTGGGCTACGTCCGGGGGGTCGAGACGGCCGGCCCGCCGCCGATGGGGATTCGGCTCGGCGAGCCGGCCGTCTCGCTCGAGGAGTAAGCCGCCCGCCAGCGGACGCCGGTCGTCCCGGGCCCGATCGCCGCCACGCAGACGGAAGCGTTTTTTCGCCGCGCTGGGTGGATCGACGCATGGCAGCTCTCAGCGCCCACCACGTCGGTCTCACGGTCAGCGATCTCGAGGCGACGCTCGCGTTCTACCGCGATACCCTCGGTCTCACCGTCGTCGATCGGTTCGCCGTCGGCGGCGAGGCCTTTGCCGACGCCGTCGGGGTCGAGGACGCGAGCGCCGATTTCGCACACCTCGAGGCCGATGGCGTCCGGATCGAACTCGTCGAGTACGAGCCGGAAGCCCGGGGCTCGCCGGCGGCGGGGCTCAACCAGCCGGGGGCCGCCCACGTCGGGCTCTCGGTCGACGACCTCGAGGCCTTCGCCGCCGACCTCCCCGACGACGTCCCGACGATCAGCGGGCCGCGAACGACCGAGAGCGGCACCACGATCATGTTCCTGCGCGATCCGGAGGGGAACCTGATCGAGGTCCTCGAGTCCTGAGACGGTTTGTTGTCCCCGTGCAACCGCAGATCGGTCGCGGTCCCGCCGGCACCGACTTCCAGTCGACCGTCCGATCCAGGCAGTTCGCTCGCGCCCTACCGGTTGCAGGCGAGCGTCGATCGGACCCGCTCCACGTCGGTCTCACACTGCGAACAGACCCGTTTCTCGGCGTCGATGTAGACGACCCCGCACTGCGGGCAGTGAAACAGGTTGCCGGGCGCGTCCGAGTCCCCGCCGCGGCCCCGCTTTGTGCCCCCCGCTGGCCCGTCCTCACCGCCGGTCTCGTCGCTCCCCGAACCGGCCGGCTCGAACAGCGTCGATCGAACCCGTTCGCGGAGGCGACTCGAGAGCGACTGCGACTGCGACTCCGATTTCCGTCGGCTATCCATACAGTGTTCGATCAGGATACGAACGAAGTACGTGATGCCTGAAGGATTTGGAACGGCGTCGTGACGCGGTCGCCGCTCGCGGCGGTCGAGTCGAGGCCGCCGACCCGCGCGGGCCGGATAGCAACCTTTTCGACCGTCGCGGGGCCACACCCGCCATGAACTTCTTCGACCGCCTGCACGACCGCATCGAAACGGTCGACAGCGTCGTCTCGGTCGGGCTCGATCCCGACCCGTCGCGGCTGCCCGACCACCTGCAGGACCGCGACCTCCCCCGGTGGGCGTTCAACCGCCGCATCATCGACGCCACGCACGAACACGCCGCCGCGTTCAAACCCAACGCCGCCTTCTACGAGGACCCGGACGGCTGGGCCGCCTTGGAGGAGACCATCGCCTACGCCCGCGGCAAGGACGTGCCGGTCCTGCTGGACGCAAAGCGGGCCGACATCGGCAACACGACCCGCCAGTACGCCCAACTGCTCGAGAAAGCCGATGCGATCACGGTCAACCCCTACATGGGCCGGGACTCGCTGCAGCCGTTCCTCTCGAACGAGGAAGCCGGCGTCTTCGTCCTCTGTCGGACCTCGAACCCCGGCGGATCGGACCTGCAGGACCTCGAACTCGAGACGGGCGAACCCGTCTACGAGCGGGTCGCCGCGCTCGCGGACCTCTGGAACGAGAACGACAACGTCGGCCTCGTCGTCGGCGCGACCAAGCCCGAAGAACTCGAGGACCTGCGCGAGCAGGTGCCCGATCTGCCCTTCCTCGTGCCCGGGATCGGCGCGCAAGGCGGCGACGCCGAGGCAGCCGTCGAGTACGGGCTGGCCGGCGGTGTTGGACTGGTCAACTCCTCACGAGGAATCATTTTCGCCGGGGAAAACGATGGGGAAGACTTCGCGAGGGCCAGCGGACAGGCTGCGAAGCGACTCAAGAAGCGGCTCAATCAGTACCGAGAGTAGTACCGATAGTAGCTGGCGCGCTCGAGGCGATCGCACTGATCTCGAGTCAGTGATCGTCGTCGGTACAGCGGTGGTCGGCGCACTCCTCGCGCCGGCGAAACACCTACAAAGATGAATTCACTATGAATTCATATGAGTCGAACGTCTATTCCGGTCGATTCGGCCACCAAAGAACGGCTGGACCGATTGAAGCGAGACGGCGAAACCTGGGACGAATTCTTAGAACGAGTCACCGCTACTGAAGAACCGATCGAAGCCGGGGCATGGTCGGACGAGCAAGCAGAACGGGCAAAGGAGTCGATCAGGAAGTCCCGGGAGAACTGGCGATGACGTTTCTCGACAGTTCGACCATCATCGAATATCTGCGGAACGACCGAACTGTCATCGAGTATCTCGATGAGCGACAGCCGTGGTGGACGTCGACGATTTGCGTGTTCGAGGTCCTGAACGGGCCCGCGGGATCGCAAGACTTCGACCCGACCGAAGAACGGCAGAAATTCAGCGGTGTGCAGGCGCTCGAGTTCAACGAACAGCTGGCTTTGGAAGCCTCACGGTTACGGAATGAGGCTATCGAGGACGGAAGCGAACTGTCTCATCGGGACGCCATGATCGCCGCAACTGCACGTTCGACCGGGGACGAATACGTAGTCGCTGATAGTGACTTCGAGATCCGGCCGCTCGAGGACGTGATGGACGTTACGAACCTTCACAACGAGGATTGAGCGACCGATCACGTCTTTCGTCGGACACGGGCCGCTCTCCCGCTGGGACCGTTTACTGTTCGTGTACAACTCGAGTGAGTGGATCTCGAGGCCATCCTCGAGCAGTCTGAGGGAACTACAGCCCTGTCTCAGGGCAACGAAACCGCCGGAAAGTTACGCGTCCCGACGATCGGATTCGACCACCCGTCCCGCGATCCGCCCGTCGACGACTCGACCGACGATCTCGACCGTCACCGGCTCCGTCGGCGGTCGTTCCTCGAGCCGGTCCAGTCCCTCGACGACGGCGATGTCCATCGGACTCGAGTCGTTCGGGTGGGCGGCGACGAGGACGCCGTCGCGCTCCTCGAGTCGGAGTCGATACCGCCTGCCGACGCCGACCGCCTCGCCCAGCAGGTCGCGGATCGAGGTCACGCTCAGAACCGGTTGATCTCCACGTTGTCGTTGCCCGGCCCTGGCTGGGCCTGCGACGCGCAGTCGGCACACAGCTCCATACTCTCATCGAAGTGAACCTCGCAGGCCAGTGTCCCGCAGTTGGAACACCGCTCCTGTGCGGGCCGGGACTCACAGATCTGACAGAGGCCGCTAACGCTCATAGCGAGGGTACGCGCTCGAGGGGCTTGAAACCGGGCCCAGAATAGAGGGCCGTATTTAGTTAAGCATGAAAAGTGAGGTGGCACGATTTTGTGGTGTCCATGCCAAAAATCGACCGCATCAGCGGGTGTAGCGACTGGATCGATTTGAGTTTTGTGGAGCGAGAGCGGACACCGCGACGGCTTATGAAACTCGGTATTCGACTTCATCTTGCTGGATTATCGCTTTCAAATACCGTTCAAGAACTCGAGAAGTTCGGTTTCGAACGGTCACGGAAGGCTATTGCGAGATGGACGAGGGCCAGCAATTGCTCTTTATACAATAGAGTTAAATAGGAAAAAATAACAAGGCTTATTACTGACAGTTTCATATTTGGTTTTGCATGCCGGATATTAATAGAAGAAAGCTGTTGACATCAGGAAGTGCGGCGGTAGGACTAACAGTAGTGCCGAGTATTGGAGCAGCTAGTAGTGATAATAAAGATGCTGATCAAGAAAAAGTAAACCTCAACGATAATACAGTCCTATTCGAAGACAAAAATAAACGTATAATTGGTGTTGACCTCAGTAAAACTAGTGATAAGAAGGGAGAAGAAAATACGGCTGACCGGAGGCGTTTCATCACGGTCACAGATAAAGAGTCCGGATCTGTTTCATTGGAGGAAGTTAGTGCCCAGCGGTACGATGAATTAACCAACAAGGAAGAAATGACTGCGGCGGGTACTCAAGGCACTACGGCCGCTAACAGTTCTCCAGTCACCACAGCCGATGACGCTGCCGTCGTCGAGTATTCAGACACCTATTGGCACAATAAAGGAAGTTGTGACGTTTATGACGACCACACCCACGTCTGGGCAGGCGTTAGCGCCCAATTCGCTAACGAAATTGGCGATCTTAGCTGGGCATCAGTCTCGGCTGCTCTCATCTCGATTGTTGGATCATCAAGTCTCAGTGCAGGGATTTCCGCTATACTTGTTGCAGGGATTACTTTTGTTGGTGGTGTTGCTGCGTACGTGACGAACACTTATGCACTTACTTTTGGCGTTGAGGAATGGGATCAGTCGGCACTAATCAAACAGATACCCATGTACTCAATTAGGACAGCGCCTGGTTATCATCTCGATGAAGATGAATTGAAGACAATAACACCTGTTCCTAATCAACATCCTACCAGACCACACCGTTAGACCTGGTAGATATATACCTTATATGATTTAAGTCGATTGGTACTGACCGCCATCATAGATCATGCACAAAATGTCAGAGAAAGGTTTATCTGTATATATACTTATACTGATATCATGGAAGGAAATATAACACATCAATCTATTAGCCAAAATGGCATTAAATTGGCTCTTAGTTTGGCCTTCGGCGGAATGGGGATAGCATTCGCCTTCAAGACCAATACCGGCCTAGAGTCACTATCTGTCCTTGTGATCGGACTGAGTATTCTTTTTGGACTCATTGTCGGATTAGAGAGCGAAATTGAGTCATTCGAGTATGCCCTCGATCGGGGGTTCTGGTTGATTGCAGGAATATTTATTTTTACACTTATTGCTTTTATTGGAGAAGAATCGTCAGTACCGCTATTGATTAGCTTTGCACTTGCTTTCAGCGGCAGTGTCATTATCAGTACACTTGCAGTGACTGTTGTGAGAAAGCTTCGCCGCAGATAAGTCGGTAATGTCTCTAACCCTAATTCCAGGACGATTGCCGCCAAGAGCCAGGAGATCAACCCGAGAAACCATTCCGTTCGGTCCATAGTTGCGATTGAGTTGTGGTATTATTAACTATTTCTAGCCCATGATTGTACCGACAGGTGTCTCGGTCATGACGTCGAAACCGATCAGGCTGTCCCCACTTTCGACCCTGTTTGGGAATCCAGACTTCGTCTCCGGTTCGGTAGCCGCTCGAGCATCCGGCCGCCGATCTCCCGGATCGGGAGCTATCCCGTGCTATATTGTCCCAAACCACGAGAAGGCTTTTGCCGTGTGCCTGCCTATCAGTGGGCATGAGCCGTGACCGGGCCCTCCTCGAGCGGGCCCTGGACCGTGGCGAACAGGACGGTGGCAACGTCGAGTTCAAAGAGCGCTTGTCACGGGACGTCCACCTCGAGGGTGGCCGGCGGGAGAGTCTCGCTGCACAACTTCGACACCGCCTTCTTTCGGGTGACGGCGAGGCGACCTACGTCGTCGGCGTCACCGACGACGGCGGCCTCGCTGGTATCGATCCCGACACCTTCTCCGAGACGATGGACGTCCTCTCCTTGCTCGCGGAGGAAGCTGACGCCCACATCGAAGACGTCCAGACGTGGGGCATAAACGAGGGGCTCGTCGGCGTCGCGCAGGTCCGGGAGGGCGGCGTTCTCGAGACCGACGACGAACACGTCGTCGTCGGGACCGCCGGCCACGTCGACCACGGAAAGAGTACGCTCGTCGGCTCGCTGGTCACGGGCAAGGCCGACGACGGGGACGGCGCGACGCGGGCCTTCCTCGATGTCCAGCCCCACGAGGTCGAGCGGGGACTCTCCGCCGACCTCTCCTACGCCGTCTACGGGTTCGACGACGAGGGGCCGGTCCGGGTCCGAAATCCGAACCGCAAGGCCGACCGCGCCGAGGTCGTTCAGGAGGCCGACCGGCTGGTCTCGTTCGTCGACACGGTCGGCCACGAGCCGTGGCTCCGGACGACCATCCGCGGGCTGGTCGGCCAGAAACTCGACTACGGGCTGCTGGTCGTCGCCGCCGACGACGGCCCCACCCGCACCACGCGGGAACACCTCGGCGTCCTGCTCGCGACCGACCTCCCGACGATCGTCGCGATCACCAAGACCGACACCGTCGACCAGCAACGCGTCGACGAGGTCGAACGCGAGGTCGAACGACTCCTCCGGGAGGTCGACAAGTCGCCGCTTCGCGTCTCCCGCCACGGCGTCGACGCCGCCGTCGACGAGATCAGCGAGCGCGTCGTTCCGATCGTCGAGACCAGCGCGATCACCATGGACGGGCTCGAGACGCTGGACGAACTGTTCGATCGGCTTCCCAAGACGGCCCAGGACGCCGGCGAGTTCCGGATGTACGTCGATCGCAGCTACTCGGTCACGGGGGTCGGCGCGGTCGCCTCCGGCACCGTCATGGCCGGCGAAGTCGAGGCCGGCGACGAACTCCTGATCGGGCCGATGGCCGACGGCCGCTTCCAAGACGTCGAGGTCCGGTCGATCGAGATGCACTACCACCGGGTCGACAAAGCACAGGCCGGCCGGATCGTCGGCATCGCCTTGAAGGGGATCAAAGAGAGCGCCATCGAGCGCGGGATGGTCTTGCTGCCCCGCGAGGCCGACCCCGACCCCGTCCGGGAGTTCGAGGCCGAGGTCATGGTCTTGAACCACCCCACCCGCATCGGCGAGGGATACGAACCCGTCGTCCACCTCGAGACGATCGGCGAGGCAGCGGCTTTCTACCCGGAGAACGGCCGGCTGCTGCCGGGCGATTCGGGGACGACCACTGTCCGGTTCAAGTTCCGCCCGTACCTCGTCGAGGAGGGCCAGAAGTTCGTCTTCCGCGAGGGTCGCAGCAAGGGCGTCGGGACGGTGACCGACGTCACCCCGATGGAGTGACCGGGCGTTCGGGTTTCGTTCGCCGCCTCGAGCGGCCGAATGGCCGGGGTTTGCTCGGGCAGCGTTCCGATCTGGCAGGTGTTGCTCCCTTTCGTCCGCAAAACGTATTAATTAGACGCGGCTAAACCACGACGTGATTGGGATCGTCGTCGAGCGCCCGCAGCCGTCGCGATTCGCATGACCGGCTGGCTCGAGGTTCTCGTCGCCGCGTTCGTCCTGCAGCTGTCGGTGCTGCCCGGCGAGAAGGTGCAGTTCATCATCGCCGGGCTGGCGACCAGATACGACCCGAAGATCGTGGTCGCCGCTGCAGGGACGGCCTTCGCCGGCTGGACGGCTATAGAGATCGCCTTCGGCGCGGCGATCCAGGGCGCGGTGCCCGCCGTCTACCTCGAGGTGATCACGGCGGGGCTGTTCCTCGCCTTCGCGGTGTTGCTCGTTCGGTCGGCACCCGGAACGAGTCGGCGACGGGTGGCGACAAACGGCGGGACGGCGACGGCCGAGGCGGTCGACGTCTCGCTGCTCGGCTACGACGTGCCGCCGTACCTCCGGGGGTTCGTCCCGATTTTCGTCCTGATGGCCATCGGGGAGTTCGGGGACAAGACCCAACTCGTCACGATCGGGCTGGCGATCGAGTACGGGGCCCGGCCCGCGATCTGGGCCGGCGAGATGCTCGCGATCGTTCCCGTGAGCGCGGCCAACGCGTACTTCTTCCACCGGTTCTCCCACCGCTTCGACGCCAGGCTGGCCCACTTTGCCGGTGCGGGACTGTTCCTCTTTTTCGGGCTCGATACCGTGTTGCAGCTTCTGACGGGGATTTCGATCTGGGAAACGATCGTCGAGGGCATCTCGACCACGATCCTCGGGCTCGGCTGACTGTCCCGGGACGCGACGGCCCCGCCGGTCCTCGAGACGCGACGGCCGTCTCGGCCGGTCGAAACCAAAGTTGTATGTTCGTCTCGGTTCCTGCGCTAGAACAAGATGGTACAGACGAGCGTTATCGGTTGTGGCAACATGGGGAGCGCCCTGATCAAGGGCCTCCATCGATCGGGGAATCACACGGTGACAGCGTGTGACCTCGATCCCGACGCACTCGAGTCGGTCGCCGACTACGTCGATCACACGACTTCGGAGGTCTCCGAAGCGGTGATCGACGCCGACGTCGTCGTCGTTGCCGTGAAGCCGGACATCGTGGGCCCGGTGCTTTCGGATCTCGATCTCTCGCCGGACCAGACGTTGCTCTCTATCGCCGCCGGCGTCCCGACCGACTACGTCGAGGCCCGGACCGACGCGAACGTCGTCCGGATCATGCCGAACCTCGCCGCCGAGACGGGCGATATGGCCGCGGCCGTCACCGGCGACGACATCCCGGACGAAGTGCGACAGCTGCTTGACGACGTCGGCGAGTTCGCCGAGATCGACGAGGTGCAGATGGACATCGCGACCGCCGTCAACGGGAGCGGCCCCGCCTTCGTCTTCTATCTCATTCAGGCGATGGCCGAGGCCGGCGTCGAAGGCGGCCTCGCGGAGTCGGACGCGGAGACGCTGGCCGCCCAGACGTTCAAGGGCGCGGCCGAGACCGTCCTCCGGTCGGACCGCAGCACCGAGGAACTGATCGACGCCGTCTGCTCGCCCAACGGGACGACCATCGAGGGCATGGAGGTCCTGTGGGACAGCGACGCCGACGCGGACGTCACCGCGGCGGTCCGGGCGGCCGAAGAACGATCCGCGGAACTGGCCGCCGACTTCGGCGATGAGAACGATGCGTGAGGAACTCGAGGAGCCAAGCGTCGACGAGGCGCGACGGCTGGCGGCCGATGCGGACCGGGTGATCGTCAAGGCCGGGACCAACTCCCTGACCGACGAGAACTCGAACCTGGACGACGACAAACTCGACAAACTCGTCGACGACCTCGAGGCCCTCCTAAAGCGGGACAAAGAGGTCATCCTCGTCTCCTCTGGTTCGATCGGGGCCGGGACTGGTCGGATCGAACAGTCGAGCGGGACCGTCGAGGAGTCCCAGGCCCTCTCGACCGTCGGCCAGAGTCTCCTCATGCACCGCTACACCGAGAGCTTCGACCGCTACGACCGGAAGGTCGCGCAACTGCTTTTGACCCAGCACGACCTCGAGAACCCCGAACGGTTCACCAACCTGCGGAACACGATCGAGACGCTGCTCGATTGGGGCGTCGTCCCGATCATCAACGAGAACGACGCCGTCGCGACCGAGGAGATCCGGATCGGCGACAACGACATGCTCTCGGCGGCGACGACGATGGGCGTCGACGCCGACCTGCTGGTCACCCTGACCGACGTCGGCGGCGTCTACACCGGCAACCCGAAGGAAGACGACGACGCCGAGCGCATCGACGCCGTCGGCACCAACTACGACGAGGTCCAGACGATCATCAGCGAGACCACGTCCGACGGCTTCGGCGGCATCAAGACCAAGGTCGAGGGCGCACGCGACGTCAGCGAACACGGCGTGCCGGCGATCATCGCAAAGTCAACCGCGCCCGACGTCCTCGAGAAGATCGCTACTGCCAAGCCCGTGGGGACCGTATTCGTCCCCATCAACGGTGAGAGCGATGACTGAAACCGACATCGAAGCCGACGTCGCGGCGGCACAGGGCGCGGCCCTCGAGCTGGCGAAACTGTCCGACGAGGAGCGGCGGACAACGCTGTACGAGATCGCCGACGCCATCGAGGCCCGAACCGACGAGATCCTCGCCGAAAACGAGAAAGACGTCGAAGAGGGCAAGCGGCTGCTCGCGGCGGGCGAGTACACGCAGGCGCTGGTCGACCGACTGAAGCTCTCGGAGTCGAAAATCGAGAGCATCGCCGAGATGGTCCGCAGCGTCGCCGAACAGGACGACCCCCTCGGGAAGACGCTTTCCGCGCGGGAACTCGACGACGACCTCGAGTTGTACAAGGTCGCGGTCCCAATCGGCGTCGTCGGCACGGTCTTCGAGTCCCGGCCCGACGCGCTCGTCCAGATCGCGTCGCTGGCGCTCAAGTCCGGCAACGCCGTAATTCTCAAGGGCGGCAGCGAGGCGCTGCACTCCAACCGCATCCTCTTCGAGACCATCGAGGAGGCGGCCGCCGAGGCCGGCGTCCCCGACGGCTGGGCCCAGCACATCGAGGCCCGCGAGGACGTCGACGCCTTGCTCGAGATGGACGACGCGATCGATCTCCTCATGCCGCGGGGCAGTTCGGCGTTCGTCAGTTACATCCAGGACAACACGAGCATCCCCGTGCTGGGTCACACGGAGGGGATCTGTCACGTCTACGTCGACGACGCGGCCGATCTCTCGATGGCCGAAGACATCGCCTACGACGCCAAGGTCCAGTACCCCGCCGTCTGTAACGCCGTCGAGACCCTGTTGGTCCACGAGGACGTCGCCGACGAGTTCCTGCCGGCGATCGCCGACCGCTACGAGACCGCCGATGTCGAGATCCGCGGCGACGAGGCAACTCGCGAGGTCGTCGACGTCGCGGCCGCGACCGAGGACGACTGGGACACCGAGTACGGCGATCTGATCGTCTCGATCCGCGTCGTCGACTCGCTCGAGGCCGCAATCGACCACGTCACGACCCACGGCTCGAAACACACCGAGTCGATCGTCACGGAAGACGCCGACCGCGCGCGGACGTTCATGCGCAGCATCGACTCCGCGAGCGTCTTCCACAACGCCTCGACGCGCTTCGCCGACGGCTATCGCTTCGGTCTCGGCGCGGAGGTCGGTATCAGCACCGGCAAAATCCACGCTCGCGGCCCCGTCGGGCTCGAGGGCCTGACCACCTACAAGTACCACCTCGAGGGCGACGGCCAGCTCGTCGCCACCTACGCCGGCGAGGACGCG
Organism: Natrinema mahii; assembly: GCA_000690595.2. Taxonomy (GTDB): domain Archaea; phylum Halobacteriota; class Halobacteria; order Halobacteriales; family Natrialbaceae; genus Natrinema; species Natrinema mahii. Next base: position 81,814 of record JHUT02000011.1, read on the forward strand.
AAGCCGTTCACCCACGAGGAGTTCGACGCCGACTGGTCGCCCGGCCGGCTCTCGGACGAGTAGCGCCTCGAGTTTTTTACTCGCGCGCGAGCGCGGCCCGGTAGCCGTCGCCCGCTCGCTCCGCGAGCCCCAGCAGCACCGCCCACTCGAGGAGCCGTTCGGTCCGCTCCGGATCGACTCGAGGGCGGCCGGATCGTCGCCGATCGTCGCTCGAACCATCCTCGCGGCGCTCGTCGACGACCTCGGCGACGGTCAGCGGCTCGTCCGCCGTCTCGAGCGTGGTACACACCGCGTCAGCGCCGTCCACGCGTGTCCGGAACGCCCGGCCGAGCCGCCCGCGCTCGAGCGGCCCCTCGACGGCGTCGCCCGCGTCGCCGCTCGAACCCGTCTCGCGGCGGTGAAAGCTTCCCGACTCCGCGGCCGCGAGCTCGAGCGCGTGCAGGAAGGTGAGCCACGTCGCGGCGGCCTCGCGGTCCTCGAGTGGGGTCTCGTCGACGAGGTGGCCACAGCAGTCGTCGACGTCGCCGACCGTCGGGGGGAGGGTGCGGTAGAGCGTTTCGACGGTCTCGAGGTCGGCGGGCGGCTCGGGGACCGGCTTGAACCGCACGGCTATAGGCCGAATGAGTCGACGAGCAGGTCCTCGTCGGTCTCGCCGTGGACGTAGGTCGGGCCGCCGATCACATCGATCGTTACGGTCGCGGGCGCGAAGAGATCCGAAGGCACCTCCCCGAAGTCCCAGTCGAGGTCGTCGAAGACCTCGCCGAAGGGGCGGCCGTGGTCCTCGGCGGCCGTCGAGGGGACCGAGTCGAAGACGTCGGCGTCCTCGCGAACGGTGAGGTGGGCGCGACCGCCGTAGGCGATGGCGTCGTTCGTGCGCGCGATGGCCGTGCGCTCGTCGCCCGCGACGGGCGCGACGGGCGCGCGCCCGGTCGCGGAGACGATGTCGAGCGGGTCGTACCCCAGCTCCGAGAGCCGGAAGGTCGCCAGTTCGGCCGCCCGGGCGGCGTTGGTGATCGAACCGACGAGGCTCGCGGTCGGGTAGGCAAGCAGGAAGACGCTGCTCGTTTCGACCTCCGCGAGGTCGGCGACCTGGTCGGCCGCGGCCGCCGTCGGCTCCCGTTCGGTCTCGAGGGCCAGCGCCGTCAGATCGAAGGCGTCGGTGTAGCCGATCCGGCGGAACTCCTCCTCGCGGGCCACCAGCGCCCGGGCGGGCCCGCTGCCGAGACCCTCGAAGTCCTCGGTCGTCAGCTCCCAGCCGGCTTTCTGCGAACAGAGCAGCGCGAGCGCCGGCTGGTCGGTCGAGAGTTCGACGTAGGGGATCGACGCGTCGCCGAGTTCGCCCAGTTCGTAGCTCGGCGTCGCCATCCCGGCGGTCTGGATCTCGGTCAACAGGAGGCCGGCCTCGATGCCGCCGTCGAACTCGAGCCCGAAGTCCAGGACGGTCGATTCGTTCTCGAGGTCGTAGCCCCCGATATTCAACTCCTCGGCGTAGTCGAGGGCCTCGTCGACCAACTCGATCGCCATGCGATTGAGACTTTCCATGGGGCGGGATTCAGCCTCCGGGGTAAAACCGTTTGTCCGTTGTCGTCTGACCGTCGTCTGACACCTGTCAGTTCGACGCCGGCGTCGGATCCGGACGCGAGACCGTCGGTCACTCCTCCTCGCTTCGGGCCGGCCGGCCGAGGTGTTCCTCGACGACGTCGACCTTCTCGGCGGCGTCGACCTCGCGTGTGCGCTTGTCGTCGATCTTGAGAACAGTACTCACCCTGTCGGCGTCGACCGCGTCGTGGGCCGCCTGCGCGGCCGCGAAGAGTTCGTCGGTACGCTCGGCCTCGATCACCGTCCCCATCGGGTTCGTCTCGTAGCTCACGTCGAAGTCCTCGAGGGCGTCGACCGCCTTCGCGACCTCGCCGGCCATGCTGTCCTCGATCACCGGTGCGACGCTCAGGAGCGCGACTACCGTCATGGGCGGCGATGATGCTCGGGAGCGCCCTAAATCCGTGCCATGCGGCCGGTTTCGCCGTCAGGACTCGCCCGACTGCCGGTTCGGTCGCGAACGCTCGTCGAGTCGGCGAGTCGCGGCGCTGGGGAGCGACCGTCGCTGAAAAACGATCAGGACGACCCGAAACGGATCGGGCTCAGTTCGTGGTCGGGGCTCGGGGCGTCTCCGCGGGCGGGTAGATGATGACGTCGCCGTTGGCGTAGACGTAGACCTCGTGTTCGAGGGCGGTGAAGGCGATGTGTCCGCCCGTGCGTTCGGTGCCGTCGGCCTTCGTACTGAAGATGCGATCGAGCGCGTCGGGGTCGACGCTGTCGTAGAGGGAGAACTCCCCCTGGGAGACGTCGGTCTCCGCGATCGACGCGAGCGCGTGGACGATCGTCGTCGTGATCGTCGCGGTACCGTCGGGGTCGTGGTGGAAGACGTACCGGTCGTTGGGCTGGTCGTACTGGAGATCGTCCGTGCCCTCCGCGGGTGAGATTTCTGTCTGCATTGCTATATCTGATCGTTCAATCGTGTATTAGACCGTAGTTACTCACAGTATAAAAGCCACTCGCAGGCGAGAATAGTATTCATACGTGAAATACAGCCGCTGATTAGTAATCGAAGACAAATACGACGAGGGCCGTCTATCACGGTCGTTCACGACCGCTCGAGCGGGGGTAAGCACTGGTTCCCGTCCGTTGCCCGGGACCAACTCGAGCTTGTCCCGTGAACGTCCCGATTAGGCCCGCCGATCGCCCCGATGGACTGCTGCCGAGCGGCAATCGCGGCCGGGTCGCTCGAGCGCGGCGATCGGCCGCGAGTTCGCGATGCCTACCGGCCGTCCGTTCCGGGTCCGTCGCCGTCACGATGCCCGCCCGCTTGCCACGTCCGTCCGCGTCCTTATCCACACGGGCGCCCAATCGTTCCTATGGCTTCCGACACAACCGAGCGCCGTTCGGAACTGGAGACACTCATCGACGACCTCCCCGCGGCCGTCGACGACGCGGCGGTCACGCGAATGCGCGTCGTCGCACACGCCCTCGACGAGGGGGTGCCGGTTCCGGGAACGGACTTCAAGATCGGTCTCGACCCGATCGTGGGCATCCTCCCGGGTGCGGGCGACACCGTCGCTGGGGCCGTCTCGCTGTATCTCGTCGCCGAGGCAGCGCGACTCGGCGTCTCGCTGTCGACGCTGGTGCGCATGGTCGCGAACGTCGGCGTCGACACCGTCATCGGCTCCGTCCCCCTCCTCGGCGTCGCGTTCGACGCCGTCTGGAAGGCCAACAAGTGGAACCTGAAACTGGCTCTGCAGGACCTCGCCGACGAGGACGGCGAGACCGACACCGGACCGGACGTCGTGACGATCGAGTAGCTACCCGTGTGAATCAAATCGAGAACGACTTCGCGGCTCACGATGTCGAGTACGCGGTACTCGCCGGAGTTGTTCGCCGTAGAAGTGCGCTGGCTGGGATTTGAACTACGTCGAGACGTTCCGGGTCGTTCGCTTTACTCACTCCCGGGCTGCGACTCGTCTAGTTCAAATTCCAGAACGAGTTCCGTCGCTCACGGATTAGTTCACGACAGAAATGCGCTGGCTGGGATTTGAACCCAGGTTGTGACCATGGCAAGGTCACGTGATACCACTACACTACCAGCGCCCGCAGCGCCTCGCTGCACTCATACCTACTGTCGGATGGATGTATAAGGGTTGCGAATCGAACCCGCATCGCCATGCTGCAGCATGGCGATTCTCGAGTTATCGGAGCGACAGTTCCACCCCAAAGCCGGCAACATGGGCCGGATGGGACGCCGGTCGAGCGTGACTGGTCGTCACACGCGAGTGTGTGTCTGTTCGGCACGAATTCGCGGGTGTGAGCCGTTGACAGCCGGAATCGAATCCGCTATTCTTTTAAGACCCTCTCCGCAATACATCGCTACAGTCTAGTGACGCGGCGCCGAAGCGTTTCGGCATGACCGTCAGCATACTCGTGCCGTCGTCGCTCAGCCGGGAAGCCGAGGACAAACGCGAGGCCACTCGCAAACTCGGATACGTCGCCCGCGCGGCGACGGTCTTCCGGGCCGACCGCCTGCTCGTCTATCCCGACCGGGACGGCGAGACGGGGCGGTTCGACGGCGGGTTCGTGGAAACCGTCCTGCGGTACGCCGCGACGCCCCCCTACCTCCGCAACGAGGCGTGGGGGATGCGGGACGAACTGGAGTATGCGGGCGTCTTGCCACCGCTCCGCGCGGTGTCACAGACCGGCTCCGAATCGAACGGTTCGGGGTCGTCAAGACAAGGGATCGTGACCGAGGTCGGACCTGAAGGGCGCGTCCGGGTCAATTGCGGACTGCAACACCCGATCTCCCTCAACGTACCGCCGAAAATGGCGGTCGAGGAGGGGGAGCGCGTGACCGTCAGGATCTCTTCGCGACGACCGGTCCGAGCGAAACTCGTCGACGTTCCCCTCCCGGGGCTCGCCGTCGAGCGGACGGACCTTTCGACAGCACTCGGCCGTGAGGACGCCGGCGTCTGCATCGCCGCCTCCCGATTCGGTGAAGAACTCACCGTCGGGCGGCTCGAGACGTTGGCCGGACGCGTCCACCGTGACGGGATGACCGTCGCGTTTGGCGCGCCCGAACGAGGGCTGCCGGATATCCTCGGAATCGAGGCATCCGCCGTCGGGACCGCAAAGGACGCGGCCGCCGGCGAGGATGACGGAGTCGAACCCACAGCCGATCCGGGGTTCGACCTCTGGCTAAACACGGTTCCGGATCAGGGAAGCGAGGTCGTGCGAACGGAGGAGGCTCTGTTCGCGACCCTCGCTCCCCTCTCACTGCGAGAGTGAAAGCATGCCACAAGCAAATACACCACGCAAAGGCTCACTCGGGTTCGGCCCACGGAAGCGCGCGACCAGCGAGGTCCCGCGTTTCAACTCGTGGCCGGACACTGACGGACAGCCGACGCTGCAGGGCTTCGCGGGCTACAAGGCCGGCATGACCCACGTCGTCATGGTCGACGATAAAGCGAACTCGCCGACCGAAGGGATGGAAGAGACCGTCCCCGTGACGATCGTGGAGACGCCGCCGATGCGCGCGGTCGCACTGCGAGCGTACGAAGACACACCGTACGGGAAGAAGCCGATCACCGAGGTCTGGACCGACGAGTTCGTTTCCGAACTCGACCGCGTCCTGGATCTCCCCGGTGACGACTACGACCCCGACACTGCCGAAGACGAACTTCGGGACCTCCTCGCGGAGGGACGCGTCGACGACGTTCGCGTCATCACGCATACGGTGCCCACCGAGATTCCCTCGGTACCGAAGAAGAAACCCGACGTGATGGAGACCCGCGTCGGCGGCGGCTCCGTCGAGGAGCGCGTCGACTTCGCCCTCGAGACTGTCGCCGACGGCGGCGAACACGTCATGAACGACGTGTTCCGCGCCGGCGAGTACGTCGACGCAAGCGGCGTCACGAAAGGGAAAGGGACCCAGGGTCCCGTCAAGCGATGGGGCGTCCAGAAACGCAAGGGCAAACACGCCCGGCAGGGCTGGCGTCGCCGCATCGGCAACCTCGGCCCCTGGAACCCCAGCCGCGTCCGCTCGACGGTCCCCCAGCAGGGCCAGACCGGCTACCACCAGCGGACGGAACTGAACAAGCGCCTCGTCGACATCGGCGAGGGCGCTGACGCGACGGTCGACGGCGGCTTCGTCAACTACGGCGAAGTCGACGGCCCGCACGCGTTGATCAAGGGCTCGCTCCCCGGGCCACAGCAGCGTCTCGTACGCTTCCGCCCGGCGATCCGACCCGGAGACCAGCCGCGCCTCGATCCCGAGGTCCGGTACGTCTCCACCGCATCCAACCAGGGATAACACATGGACGCAACAGTACGAAACCTGGACGGCTCGGACGCGGACACGATCGAGCTCCCGGCGGTCTTCGAGACCCAGTACCGCCCGGACCTGATCGCCCGCGCCGTTCGCGCCGCTCAGGCAAACCGAAAACAGGACTACGGTTCCGACGAGTTCGCCGGCCTCCGAACGCCGGCCGAATCGTTCGGTAGCGGCCGCGGTATGGCCCACGTCCCACGACAGGAGGGTCGCGCTCGCCGCGTTCCCCAGGCCGTCAAGGGACGCAAGGCCCACCCGCCCAAAGCCGAGAAGGACCAGTCCGAATCGATCAACACGAAAGCAAAGAAACTGGCCGTCCGCAGCGCCGTCGCTGCGACGACCGACGCCGAACTCGTCGCCGAGCGCGGCCACGAGTTCGACGAGGACGCCGAGATCCCCGTCGTCGTCGACGACGAGTTCGAGGACCTCCAGAAGACCCGCGAGGTCGTCGACTTCCTCGAGGCAGCCGGCCTCGCGGACGACATCGAACGCGCCGACGAGGGACGCAGCGTCCGCTCCGGTCAGGGGAAAGCCCGTGGCCGCAAGTACAAGACGCCGACGTCGATCCTCTTTGTCACCTCCAGCGAGTCCGGCCCGTCGCGAGCGGCCCGGAACCTCGCCGGTGCCGACGTGACGACGGCCGCCGAGGTCAACGCGGAGGATCTCGCGCCCGGCGCCCAGCCCGGACGGCTCACCGTCTGGACCGAGAGCGCGCTCGAGGAGGTGGCCGAGCGATGAGTTCGGTCATCGAACACCCGCTGGTCACGGAGAAGGCGATGAACGACATGGACTTCGAGAACAAGCTCCAGTTCGTCGTCAACCCCGACGCGACCAAGCCCGAGATTCGGGACGAGGTCGAGCAGCGGTTCGAGATTTCGGTCCGGAACATCAACACGCAGGTTACGATGAACGGCAAGAAGAAGGCGATCGTCCGCCTCGACGAGGAGGACGACGCTCAGGAAGTCGCTTCGCGAATCGGGGTGTTCTGAACATGGGACGACGCATTCAGGGACAACGACGCGGTCGCGGGACCTCGACGTTCCGTGCTCCCTCGCACCGATACAAGGCGAAGCTCGATCACAAGAAAGAGGAAGACGACGACATCGTGCGCGGGACGGTCGTGGACATCGAACACGACCCGGCCCGGTCCGCACCGGTCGCCGCCGTCGAGTTCGAAGACGGCGATCAGCGACTGATCCTCGCCCCCGAGGGTGTCTCGGTCGGCGAGGAACTGCAGGTCGGCGTCTCCGCCGAGATCAAGCCCGGCAACACGCTGCCGCTGGCCGAGATCCCGGAGGGCGTGCCGGTCTGTAACGTCGAGTCGAACCCGGGCGACGGCGGCCGATTCGCCCGCGCCTCGGGGACCAACGCCGACCTGATCACGCACGACCGGTCGGCGGCGGTCATTCAGCTTCCCAGCGGCGAGGTCAAGCGCCTCGATCCGCAGTGTCGCGCCACCATCGGCGTCGTCGCCGGCGGCGGCCGCACGGAGAAGCCGATGGTCAAGGCAGGCAACAAGTACCACAAGATGAAGGCCCGGGGCACGAAGTGGCCCCGCGTCCGCGGTGTCGCGATGAACGCCGTCGACCACCCGTTCGGTGGCGGCGGCCGACAGCACCCCGGCAAACCCAAGTCCGTCTCGCGGGACGCCCCGCCGGGACGGAAGGTCGGTGACATCTCGTCCCGACGCACCGGTCGAGGTGGCAACAAATGAGTCAGGAGTACCGAACCGGCCGCGAAGGTGAGTTCACCTACCGCGGTCACACGCTCGAGGAGCTGCAGTCGATGGAGCTCGACGAGGTCGTGGAACTGCTCCCCGCACGACAGCGGCGAAGTATCGAACGCGGTCTCTCCGTCGAGAAGGAGAAACTGCTCGAGGAGGCCCGCGAAGCGGGCGAAGAGGAGACGGCGAACAACCCGATCCGAACGCACCTTCGGGACATGCCGATCCTGCCCGAGTTCGTCGGGCTGACCTTCGAGGTCTACAACGGACAGGCCTTCGAGCGCGTTCGCGTCGAACCCGAAATGATCGGCCACTACCTCGGCGAGTTCCAGCTGACGCGGACCTCCGTCGAGCACGGGCAGGCCGGTATCGGCGCGACCCGATCGTCGAAGTTCGTCCCACTGAAGTGATCATCGCATGGGAATCAACTACTCAGTCGACGCGGACCCGGACGCCACGGCGAAAGCCATGCTTCGGGAGCGTCATATGAGCAACAAGCACAGCAAGGAGGTCGCACGCGAGATCAAGGGCAAGACCGTCGGCGAGGCCCAGGCGTACCTTCAGGACGTAATCGACGAGAAGCAGTCGGTCCCGTTCAAGTCCCACAACGCCGGCGCGGGGCACCGCTCCGACGTCGACGGCTGGGACGCCGGCAAGTACCCCGAGAAGGTCTCGGGGGAGTTCCTCGACCTGCTCGAGAACGTCGAAGCCAACGCGGACCATCAGGGCTTCGACGGCGAGTCCATGGAGATCGTCCACGTCGCCGCCCACAAGGTCGGCGAGTCCGTGGGCCGCAAGCCCCGCGCGATGGGGCGTGCGTCCTCGTGGAACACGCCGGAGGTCGACGTCGAGATCGTCGTCGAAGAACCCGAAACAGAGGAGGAGGACGATAGCTAATGGCTGACGAACATCAATTCATCGAGAACGGCCTGCAGCGGTCCCAGATCGACGAGTTCTTCCAGGAAGAACTCGGCCGTGCGGGCTACGGTGGTATGGACGTCGCCAAGACGCCGATGGGAACGCAGATCGTCCTCAAGGCCGAGAAGCCCGGGATGGTCATCGGCAAGGGCGGCGAGAACATCCGGAAGGTCACGACGGCCCTCGAGGAGCGGTTCAACCTCGAGGACCCCCAGATCGACGTGCAGGAGGTCGAAGAACCCGACCTGAACGCACGGATCGTCGCGGACCGACTGGCCAACGCACTCGAGCGCGGCTGGTACTTCCGGAAGGCCGGTCACACGACGATCGACCGGATCATGGAAGCCGGCGCGCTCGGTGCCGAGATCGTCCTCTCCGGGAAGGTCACGGGCGCTCGATCGCGCGTCGAGAAGTTCAACCGCGGCTACATCAAGCACAACGGCGAGCCCGCCGAGACGGTCGTCGACCACGGCCAGGGCGTCGCGGTCATGAAGCTCGGCACCATCGGTGTCGACGTCAAGATCATCCCGCCGGGCGCGGAGCTGCCCGACGACTTCGAGGTCAGCGAAGACATGGACCCCGAAGAGATCGTCCCCGACGCCGTCGAGGTCAACGAGGAAGGCGGCGTCGAGGAGCTCCTCGAGGGCGAGCCCGAGGACGACGAGGCCGCCGCGGCCGCGGCTGACGCTGCGGACGCCGACGAGGCCGACGCCGAGGCCGACCTCGACGAAGACGTCGTCGAGGAGGTCATCGAGGAAGAGGTCGAGGCCGACGCCGACGAGGAGTTCGACGATGTCGAGGTCCCCGGCGAAGACGAGGGCGTCGAGGAAGACCTCGAGGAACTCGAGGAAGACGTCGAGGCCGAAGCCGAGGAACTCGTCGAGGAGATGGAGGACGCGGACGAAGACGAGGGAGGTGACGCCTGATGGCGATCCTCCACGTCGAAGAGATCCGCGACATGACGCCCGCCGAGCGGGCGGAAGAACTCGAGGAGCTCGAGACCGAACTGCTGAACCAGAAGTCCGTCCTCGCCGCCGGTGGGGCCCCAGAGAACCCGGGCCGCATCGGCGAGCTGGGTCGCACCATCGCGCGGATCAAGACGATCCAGCGCGAAGAGGGCGATCTCGAGGACGAAGCGGACGCCGAATAACGCGATTACACACCAATGGCACTGACACCCGAGACGCTACCGCGACACGAACTCAACGGGCTCCCCGTGCGAGTCGTCGAGAGCGACGACTCCTCGCGGGTGGGCATAGAGGGGCGAGTCGTCATCGAGACGACCAAGACCCTCTCCGTGGAGATCCGTGACCGCGGCGAGTCTCGGGTGGTGATGGTGCCGAAATCGGGCTCGGTATTCGAGTTCGCGATCACAGATGACGCCGCCGAGGACGCGAAGTCCTCGGGGACTGCGTCCAAACTGGCCGACACTCAACCTGCAGCGGGGGACGATCGTTCCGCCGCTGGAGATAGCGCTGGCGAGGACGTAGCCTACGTTACGGTCGATGGATCGCGCTTGCTCTCACGACCCGCCCGACGCACGGAAACGAATGGTGACTCACCATGGCAATAGGACTAGACGTTGAAACCCCTCCGGAACCAGAGAACCCGGAGGAATACGACTACGAGAAGTGTCCGTTCTACGGCGAACTCTCCGTTCGAGGGCAGATCCTCGAGGGGACGGTCGTCTCGACGGACATGGACAAGACCGTAGTCGTCGAGCGAGAGTACGATGTGGCGGTCCCGAAGTACGACCGACACATGAAACGACGCTCGCGCATCCCGGCTCACGTACCGGGCGTGCTCGAGCCGCTCTCGGTCGGTGACACGGTCAAGATCGCAGAGACCCGACCACTGTCGAAGACGAAATCGCACGTGGTCGTCGAAGTAACCGACGAAGCGACCGCCGAGGACCTCGCGGAGCTGACCAGCCAGGCCGAGCCTGAGCCGGCGCTCTCCGACGAGGACCTCGCCGCCGCCGAAGAGGGTGATCAGTGATGGAGGCGATGAAGGCCGACGTCACGCAGGGCCTGAAGAAGGGCTCGTTGGTCACGTGTGCCGACAACACCGGCGCGCGTGAACTGAAGGTCATCAGCGTCGCGGGCTACCACGGCACCAAGAACCGCCAGCCGAAGGCGGGGATCGGTGACAAAGTGACCGTCTCGGTCACCAAGGGTACGCCCGAGATGCGCCGACAGGTCCTCGAGGCCGTCGTCGTCCGCCAGCGGAAGTCGATCCGCCGGCCCGACGGCACGCGGCTGAAGTTCGAGGACAACGCGGCGGTCATCATCGACGAGAACGAAGAGCCCCGCGGCACGGAGATCAAGGGGCCGATCGCCCGCGAAGTCGCAGAGCGCTTCGGAGCAATCGCCAGTACGGCGACGATGATCGTATAGATATGACTGAACAACCACACAAACAGCGAACGCAGACGCGAAACGCGCCGCTGCACGAGCGACAGAAGCAGCTGCACGCGACGCTGTCCGACGACCTCCGCGAGGAGTACGACACCCGTCGAACCCGCGTCAACGCGGGCGACACGGTCGAGGTCATGCGCGGCGACCACGCCGGCGAGGAAGGCGAGGTCATGCGCGCGATCCTCGAGGACGGAACGATTCACGTCGAGGACGTGACCGTCGAGACGGCCGACGGCGAGGAAGTGCCGCGGCCGCTGGACCCGTCGAACGTCCGCATCACGGACCTCGACCTCGAGGACGAGCGTCGCGAGGCGCGTCTCGAAGGTGATAGCGAATGACGAAACACCAGAAACGACTATCCGTACCGAAGTCCTGGCCGGTCGAGCGAAAGACCGAGACCTTCACGGTCAAGGCCGACGCCGGTCCCCACGGCGAAGACGGCGTGCCGCTCGTCGTCCTCCTGCGGGACGTCCTCGGCTACGTGGACTCGCGGAAGGAAGCACGGTACGCCCTGAGCGAGGATGCGATCCTGATCAACGGCGACGCGATCAACGACGAACAGCGCCCGATCGGCATGTTCGACATCGTCGCGTTCCCCGGTCGCGGGGAGTACTACCGTGTCTTCCCCGACGAGGGCGGTCGGCTCGCGCTGACCGAGATCGACGAGGAGTCGGCCCAGAGCCGCCTCGGCAAGATCGAGGGCAAACAGCAGGTTCCCGGCGGCGACACGCAGCTCACGCTGCACGACGGGACCAACGTCCTCGTCGACGACGACGAGTACCAGGCGAACGACTCGATCGTCGTCGACAACGACGACAAGTCGATCGTCGCGCACTTCCCCTACGAAGAGGGAGCGCTCGTGACGGCCGTCAGTGGCAATCACGGCGGCAAGATCGGCGAGGTCGACGCGATCGACGTCACGCCGGGCAGCGGCTCGAACCGAGTCGGCGTCTCGACGGACGACGGCGGCTTCGAGACCGTTGAGGAGTACGTCGTCGTGATCGACGAGAACTTCACGGGTGATGACGAATGAGCGAAGCCGAAGCCGACTTCCACGAGATGCGCGAACCGCGCGTCGAGAAGGTCGTCGTCCACATGGGCGTCGGTCAGGGTGGTCGCGAACTCGGCAAAGCCGAAGACATCATCGAGGAGATTACGGGTCAGGAAAGCGTCCGGACCCAGGCGAAAAAGACCGAACCCGACTTCGGCATTCGCCAGGGCGACCCGATCGGCACGAAGGTCACCCTTCGTGACGACGACGCCTACGAGTTCCTCGAGAAGGCGCTGCCGCTGACGGAACTCTCCCCGGCGCAGTTCGACGACACGGGCAACTTCAGCTTCGGCGTCGAGGAACACACCGACTTCCCGAGCCAGGAGTACGACCCGAACGTCGGGATTTTCGGGCTGGACGTCACCGTCAACCTGGTGCGTCCGGGCTACCGGATCGCCAAGCGCGACAAGGCCACCCGGTCGATCCCGTCGAAGCACCGACTGACCCCCGAGGACGCGCTCGCGTTCATCGAGGCGAACTTCGACGTCAGCGTGGAGACAGACGATGAGTGAAAGCGAAACAGAAGCGGACGACGACCGCACGGGCGAGCACGCCGCAAAGCGGACGGGACAGATCGAGTCCTGTCAGCGCTGTGGTCGCGAGCAAGGACTCGTCGGCAAGTACGACATCAATCTCTGCCGACAGTGCTTCCGCGAGATCGCCCGCGAGATGGGATTCAAGAAGTATCGATAACATGACCGGAAACGATCCACTCAGCAACGCGCTCTCGGGACTCGACAACGCCGAGAGCGTGGGTCATCTCACCCACGAGGTAACGCCCGCCTCGAACGAGATCGGCAGCGTACTCGAGGTCTTCTACGACCGCGGGTACATCGACGGCTTCGAGTACGTCGACGACGGCAAAGCCGGTCAGTTCGAGGTCGAACTGAAAGGAGCGATCAACGAGTGCGGCCCTATCAAGCCCCGCTACGCCGTTGGCGCTGAAGACTTCGAGAAGTGGGAGAAGCGCTATCTCCCCGCTCGAGACTTCGGTGCGCTCGTCGTCACGACGAGCAGTGGCATCATGAGCCACTACGAGGCACGCGAGCAGGGTATTGGGGGCCAGGTGATCGCATACGTCTACTAACCATGCGAGTTGAACTGGAAATCCCCGAAAACGTAACCGTCGAGGTCGATCGGTTCGACGTGACCGTCGAAGGTCCGGAAGGCACCGTTTCGCGGCGCCTCTGGTACCCCGACGTGACCGTCGAGACAGACGACGACCAGGTGGTCATCGAAAGCGGTGCCGAGGACGCGAAGACGAACTCGACCGTCGGCACCTTCGAGAGCCACATCACCAACGCCTTCCACGGCGTGACCGAGGGCTGGGAGTACGAGATGGAGGTCTTCTACTCTCACTTCCCGATGCAGGTCCGCGTGGAGGGCGAGGAGGTCGTCATCGAGAACTTCCTCGGCGAAAAGGCACCGCGACGAACGACTATCCACGGTGAGACGGACGTCTCCGTCGACGACGAGCAACTCGTCCTGTCCGGCCCCAGCAAGGAAGACGTCGGACAGACGGCGGCGGACATCGAGCAGCTGACGAAGGTCAGCGGCAAGGACACCCGTATCTTCCAGGACGGGGTCTACATCACCAACAAACCCGCGAAGGGAGGTGCCTGATAGATGGCAGACGACGAACCCCAGGAACTCGAGGACATCAGCGGCGTCGGCGCGAGCAAGGCAGACGCACTGCGTGACGCCGGCTTCGAGTCCATTCAGGACGTCAAGGAAGCCGATCAGGACGACCTCGCCGAGGCCGACGGCGTCGGGAACGCGCTGGCGGCCCGTATCAAGGCCGACGTCGGTGACCTCGAGGTCACCGAGGAGACCGAGGCCGAGATCGAAGACGAAGGCGCAGAAGAAGAAGAGCCGGACGAAGACGTCGAAACCGAACTGCAGCCCCGCGGGCTGACCGAGAAGACGCCCGACCTCTCCGAGGACGAGGAGCGACTCCTCAACCGACGGAAAAAGGAGGGGAAGCCGCAGTTCAACCGGCAGGACTACCACAAGAAAAAGCGGACGCCGGAGTCCTGGCGTCGACCCCGCGGCACGCTGTCCAAGCAGCGCCGCGGCGTCAAGGGCAAGGGCCCGAAAGTCCAGGCCGGCTACCGGACGCCGACCGCGGTTCGTGGCAAGCACCCGAGCGGCTTCGAGGAAGTCTACGTCGAGAACACGGACGACCTCGAGGGCGTCGACGGCGACCGCGAGGCGGTCCGGATCGCCTCGGCGGTCGGCGCGCGCAAGCGCGAACGCATCGAGGAACAGGCCGAGGAACAGGGCGTCCGCGTCCTGAACCCGACCTACGAGGAAGTCGAGGTGGAAGCAGATGACTGATCTCTCCGCACAGAAGCGACTGGCCGCCGACGTCTTGGACGTCGGCGAGAACCGCGTCTGGCTCGACCCTGACGCCCAGGGCGACATCGCCGAAGCGATCACCCGCGACGAGATCCGCGAACTCGTCGACGAGGGTCGCATTCAGGCCGACGAACCCTCGGGCAACTCCCGCGGTCGCGCCCGCGAGCGCAACGCGAAACGCGCCTACGGCCACCAGAAGGGCCAGGGCAAGCGCCGCGGCAAGAAAGGCGCCCGCCAGAACGAGAAAGACGAGTGGCAGGACAAGATTCGCGCACAGCGTCGGAAGCTGCGTGAACTCCGCGACAAGGGCGAACTCTCGCCCACGCAGTACCGCGAGCTCTACAAGAAGGCTGGCGGCGGGGAGTTCCGTAGCGTCCGGTACCTGTTGAACTACATCGACGACAACTACGGTGACCAATAATGGCGACAGGACCACGATACAAAGTACCGATGCGGCGTCGCCGTGAGGTCCGGACGGACTACCACCAGAGGTTGCGCCTGCTGAAATCGGGGAAGCCCCGCCTCGTCGCTCGCAAGAGCAACAAGCATACTACGGCGCAGCTGATCACTCCCGGACCTCAGGGAGACGAGACGCTCGCAAGCGCACACTCGAGCGACTTGGAGGAGTACGGTTGGGACGCACCCACGAGCAACATTTCGGCGGCGTATCTGACCGGCCTGCTGGCCGGCCAGCGAGCCGTCGAGGCCGGGATCGAGGAGGCAGTGCTTGACATCGGCCTCAACACCGCGACGCCGGGCAACAAGGTGTTCGCGGTCCAGGAGGGGGCGATCGACGCCGGCCTCGAGATCCCGCACAACGATAGCGTACTGGCGGACTGGTCGCGCACCCGCGGCGAGCACATCGCCGAGTACGCCGAGCAGTTAGACGAGCCGCTCTACAGCGGCGAGTTCGACGCGACTGACCTCCCCGAACACTTCGACGAGGTACGAGAGGCGATTCTCGAATGAGTGGAAACAACTACAACGACGGCGGATGGGAACCGGTTACCCGTCTCGGCCGAATGGTTCAGGAGGGCGACATCGAGACGATGGAGGACGCCCTCAATTCCGGCCTCCCGCTGAAGGAACCCGAGCTCGTCGACCAGCTCCTTCCCGGACTGGAAGACGAAGTGCTGGACATCAACATGGTCCAGCGGATGACCGACTCCGGACGGCGCGTGAAGTTCCGCTGCGTCGTCGCCGTCGGTAACCGCGACGGGTTCATCGGCTACGCGGAAGGCCGCGACGACCAGGTCGGCTCCGCCATCCAGAAGGCGATCGGTATCGCGAAGCTGAACATGATCCAGGTCCCCCGCGGCTCGGGTTCCTGGGAGGACCGTTCGGACCGGCCACACTCGCTGACCCGACGGACGACCGGCAAGGCCGGCTCCGTCGAGGTCGAGCTCATCCCCGCCCCCGAAGGGCTGGGGCTGGCCGCCAGCGACACCGTCCGTCACGTCCTCGAACTGGCCGGTATCGAGAACGCCTGGACCAAGAGTCACGGCAACACTCGAACGACGGTCAACCTCGCGAAAGCGACCTACAACGCACTCGAGAACGCCTCCCAGTCGCGGCATCCGCGCCGTCGACCCAACCGTGAGGAAGCCGAGGTGAGCGAGTGATGAAGGCAATCGTACAGGTTCGCGGCGAAGTGAACCGACAGGACGACGTCCAGGACACGCTGAAGATGCTCAACATCCACAGCGTCAACCACTGCGCGCTCGTCCCCGAGACCGACGCCTACGAGGGGATGATCGCGAAGGTCAACGACTACGTCGCTCACGGCGAACCCGACGCCGACGTTCTCGAGACGCTGCTCGCGAAGCGAGCCGAGCCCCTCGAGGGTGACCAGTCCGACGTCGACGAAGCGTGGTTGGCCGACAACACCGAGTACGACGACTTCGGTGCACTGGCCGACGCGCTCCTGGCAGAGGAGACGACGCTTCGTGACGAGGGACTGTCACCGACGCTTCGACTTCACCCACCGCGAGGGGGTCACGAGGGTATCAAAAAGCCGACCATCGAGGGCGGCCAACTCGGAAAGCATACAACGGGGCAGATTAACGACCTGCTAGAATCGATGCGATAACCATGACGAGCAAAAAACGACGCCAACGCGGATCGCGCACCCACAGCGGCGGTTCCCACAAGAACCGACGCGGTGCGGGCCACCGTGGTGGCCGCGGCCGTGCCGGGCGCAGCAAACACGAGTTCCACAACTACGAACCGAAGGGCAAACACGGCTTCAAGCGTCCCCACGACATCCGCGAAACGGTCGCGGAGATCGACGTCCAGAAACTCGACGAGGACGCGATCCTCTATGTCGCAGAGGACCTCGCCGAGGAGACCGACGGTGGCTACGCTCTCGACGCTCGCGATATCGTCGAGGACGGCCACGAGGTCGACAAAGTGAAAGTCCTCGGTTCCGGACAGGTTCGCAACGAACTGACCGTCACGGCTGATGCCTTCTCCGACGCAGCGGAAGAGAAGCTCGAGGCCGCTGGCGGCGAGGCCGTCCTCACGGAGCGCGCACAGGAGGACGCCGCCGACGACGAACAGGACGAGGAGTAACATATGGGATGGAAGGAAGCCGCTGAACCGGTCCTAACGCGGATGCCAGCAGTGCGCCGTCCGGAGGGGCACGTCCCCTTCAAGCGCAAGCTGATGTGGACGGCCGGCATCCTCATGTTGTACTTCTTCCTGACGAACGTCACGCTGCTCGGTCTGCAGTCCGGCGGGGCAAACGACCTCTTCGGCGAGTTCCGCGCGATCCTCGCGGGCTCGCAGGGGTCGGTGCTGCAGGTCGGTATCGGCCCGATCGTCACCGCGAGCATCGTCTTGCAGTTGCTCGGCGGGGCGAACCTGCTCGGACTCGACACCGACGATCCGCGGGACCAGGTCCTCTATCAGGGGCTCCAGAAGCTGCTGGTGGTCCTGATGGTGATCCTGACCGGGCTTCCGATGGTGTTCGCCGGCGGCTTCCTGCCAGCCCAGTCATCGCTCCAGCTCGGCGGTCTCGCCCTCGAGGGAACACAGGTTCAGCTCCTGATGTTCGCCCAGATCCTCGTTGGCGGGATCCTCATCCTCTACATGGACGAGGTCGTCAGCAAGTGGGGCGTCGGGAGCGGGATCGGCCTGTTCATCATCGCCGGCGTGAGCCAGCGACTGGTCACCGGGCTCGTCCAGCCCGCACAGGGCGGGTTCCTCTTTGACTGGTATCGCATCCTGACCGGCCAGGTCGACGTCGGATCGCTCGTTTCGGCGAGCGGTCTGCAGACGCTGCTGATCGGCGAGGGACAGCTCATCGCCTTGCTGACGACGCTGCTGATCTTCGGGATCGTCGTCTACGCGGAGTCGGTCCGCGTCGAGATCCCGCTGAGTCACGCCCGCGTCAAAGGCGCTCGCGGTCGCTTCCCCGTGAAGCTCATCTACGCGAGCGTCCTGCCGATGATCCTCGTCCGCGCCGTGCAGGCGAACGTCCAGTTCATGGGCCAGATCCTCAACCGGCAGTGGAGCGGCATGCCCGCCTGGCTCGGCACCTACTCGCAGGGCCAGCCCGACGGCGGGTTCTTCTACTACGTGTCGCCGATCTACTCGCCGCAGGACTGGATGTGGTTCACGGCGAACGTCTCCCAGGAGTGGTGGCAAGTGCTGATCCGCATCGGTATCGACGTCACGTTCATGGTCGTCGGCGGTGCGATCTTCGCCATCTTCTGGGTGGAAACGACCGACATGGGGCCCGAATCGACGGCAAAGCAGATCCAGAACTCCGGGATGCAGATCCCCGGCTTCCGACAGAACGTCGGCGTCATCGAGAAGGTCATGGAGCGGTATATCCCGCAGGTGACCGTCATCGGCGGCGCACTGGTCGGCCTGCTGGCCGTCTGGGCGAACATGCTCGGTACCATCGGTTCCGTCTCCGGGACGGGGCTGCTGCTCGCGGTCTCGATTACGTACAAACTGTACGAGGAGATCGCCGAGGAACAGCTCATGGAGATGCATCCGATGATGCGCCAGATGTTCGGCAACGAATGAACACAGTCTGAACACTTATTGCCCTCCCATCGAAACAGGGAGGGTATGAGTTCAGACGGAAACGACAACGATAGCGATCTCGACGATATTTCTCCGCACGTCCGCATCCGCGTTAAGCCTGAGACGAAACGCAAGTGGCTCGAGTACACGGACGAGAACGACCTCACGCTGACTGACTTGATCACTACCAGCGTGAACAACACCATTAGCGACGACTGGGTGCTCGCCGACGAACAAGACTCCACAGGAAGTGCAGAAGTCGATACGTCCGGACTCGAAGCAGGGGTGGAGACACTCAAAGACCGACTCTCCGCCATCGAAACACAGTTAGACGATCTATCTGTCAGTGATGCCAGCAACGAAGATCTGGATCGGATGGAACTGGTTACGCTGGCGAACAACGTACACGACAAACTCCCTGTCGTGGCCGACGAAACCCAACTGATCGAAATCTCGCAACACGTTACTGGTCTCGACCATCAGGATCGACCGCGAGTCACCGGGACTGCCCAAGATATTTCCGCAGTGCTGGATGAGCCAGAGCATCAGATTCGAAGCGCTTTAATCTACCTTGAACAGCAGGAGAACACGAGCATTGCGAGTACGATCCATGACGGGACTCGCCGCTGGTTCGAGCGAGATCCGATGCTTGAAGACACCCAAGAGGTAGTAGAGAACTTGGAACTGGATCTTCCTCCTGAAGCTACGCTCGAGTTCGATTCAGCGTCCGAGTTTGACGACTACGAGCGGAGTGAGGATGACGTAGTGATTGAATCGGGTGATGACGATGAATAGAAACGATACTGGGCAATTCGGATTGAAGTACGATCTCGATGAGGAACACACCGAGTACTTCGATGAGTATGGAGAGTGGGTGACGATCAATGTGGATAAGCAGACGACGATTGATCGGTTGAAGTCTGGCGTACGGGTGTGGTTGCATTGGTGCCAAAAACACGATGTGAACCCATATGAGGCGACTGAGAGAGACGTGCGGTTGTTCATCAAGTCGATGCAGCACGATGAACTGGCGGAAACAACAATCACCCGGCGCGTAGCAACGGTGTCGAAGTACTACCACTTCCTCGCTACTGACCCAGTCATCGAGGTCGAGATTGAGAACCCAACGAAAAATATCAGTCTCCCCAAGGACTACGATATTAAAAATCTCACCGAGTACGTTCGTGTTCTGGACGACGAAGGTCGCGACGACATTATCGCACTCGACTACAAGCAGATCGAACCGATCTTCGATTACGTTCCCGGAAAGAAGGAATTCACCCGCGTGCGGAATAAGCTGATTTGCCACCTGTTTTGGCAGACTGCGGTTAGAAGCGATGAACTGAGTCGATTCCGGGAGGATAACATTGATTGGGAGAACCGTGAGATCAAGATTCGCTCGTCGAAACTGAATCGGAAGGATCATCCAGACCTGTACCACCGGCGTGTTTGGTGGGAACCAAATTTGGACTATCTAATGCGTCGGTGGGAGTCGAAGCGATCACAGGTTGATCCGAGTGGTGAGTGCCCGTATTGGCTTATTTCGGAAACAGGGAATCAGTTATCACCGAGTTATTTATCGCGGATTGTGAAGGATGCAGCTGATAACGCGGGAGTGAACGAACCACTGGTTCGAGGGGAAGATGGGGAGGTGCAGCAGTGGTTGTATACTGGCCATCGACTTCGGCACTCGAGAATTTCTCATTTAGCGAATGAAACGGATCTCGATTTGAATTTCATCCGTATGATGGCTGGACATGCAAAAATGGACACGACGTTGAAGTATGTTGAAACGAATTGGGGTGCAGCACGGAACGCGTTTGAAGACGCGACTCACGTGTAGTGCCTTCGCGTCAAGACGCAAAGGCGCCTTGGCGCCTTGATGCTTTAGCGTCTTTGCGTCTTGGCGAAACGGCGTTTTCGGGCAGGAGAACGCTTAAGAGGATTGAATTCGATTATGGGATTATGCCTGAAATTGAGATTGATGAGGAAGTCGCCATGGCCCTTAACCACGCCCTCGATGGAGACGAATTCACCACTGAGAACGACCTACTCCGCGAGATCATGCATCAGAAGGGCTGGATACGGGCAGCCAAACGCAGCAATCCCGACAACTAACCCTCACACCTTGTTCCCGTGCTAGCCGTTACGGCTAGCGCGAGCGGTTCTCTCACTGGTTTTCGAGCAGTCCGTCGTAGCGTTTAGACTCTCTGAGACCCTCGCCACTGGGTACGTACTGAGGAGAGTGCTTAGCAAAGTTTACTTCAACAAGTGATACCCAGACAAATATTTATTAGAAACGTTACTTTCATCACTCGATAGATCACTATGCACAGACGCCGGGTTTTGGGCCTGTTCGGGGGAGGAGGGGCTCTTGGACTGGCATATTACTCTTTCAAAAACAACGTACTTGACCGGGGTAATAGAAGTGGTTTTACCGTTCCCGAATCCTATCTAAATGACGATGATTTTGTGAATTGGCTTGACCGGATATATCGTGAAGGATTTTCTGGATTTGATGATAGCATGCCTAATATACTCGTTGACGTGATAATTGTAGAAAACAATAGAGGGAACAATAGCTCAATTCCAGATGATGTTGTTGACAAAGTAGAGGAGAAACATATCACGAAAGGAATTAACGCGATGGTTCAGGTTCGAGACGGTATATACCCATTTGACGACTTTACCCTTAACTACATGGAAATGGGGCCCGATAACATTTCTCCCCATGTTGACAAATTCGTCAAGAGCGAAATCAGAGAGGAGATGAATGAAGCAGCCATTCAAGTAGTCATATTGCCGACCTACGGCCAGATAATACAATTTCCAGAGGAAGACGATGAGTGGGTGGGTTATAACAGTTCAGAGACTAATTCAATAGGGATATCAAGCACACCTGCAATCAAAAAGGATTATCAGGAGGATTTTGAGGGGGCCTTGTTACGAACATTCCTTCATGAACTTGGTCACGCATACGGACTTGACCATTCGCAGGATAAAAAGAGTATTATGTATAAGAAGATACACATGGGCTCTCGATCCGACTTTAGCGGGGAAGAATGGAGGAAGATTTGGGAAAGAATAGACTCTGACTGACTGGTTCAGCAATAGTCCAGTTACCCGTTCCCTGGGACTACAAAGAAACTCTTGGCATGGTTTCTCTGTGTCGGAGAACGCAGGGCATGCGACGCAACCCCCGTACTAGCCGTCCGGCTAGCGCACGAGACTAACTACGCGGCGATATGGACCATGTTGGCACATCGAACCTTGTGCAACGGTATTAAGTCTACCACTTATGAACAGCGCTGTATGTCCTCCGACACCGTTTCGCCATTCAAGCTTCTCTGGCAGTACAATTACCCCTTCGCATACTGGGATAATCGACTTGAAAAAATCAACCCTCACAACCCTCAGGATCGACTAGAGGCGCTGTACTGTCTTGTTCAACTTACAGACCTCTATTCGCACATTTTTGCAGCGAAAGTGCAGAATCCCGAAATGCCGTGGTTCTTTGTCGCTGAAGAAACTTACCGAGGAGATATTGATAACGTTCTTGAGAAACTCCGATTGTCGGATGTGGCGACGGTGGGAACTCTTGCGGAGGGACCTGATGGATTGGTGAATGTCGAAGCAAACGAAGAGTACGACGTGGATGTTATGGACGCGATTGCAGCAGGCTTTCTTGGGTGTCCTCACACCGTTGATGAGGACTCAAAGAGTGTCGAATTCGACGAGCCCCCTGAACTACATCGAGGTGTTTGCAATGCGATTCTTGACTATGCCGAAAACCAAACTGCACTGCTCAACGATTTCAAACACGGGTTCCGAGTTCTTCCTGTTTCTCCGGATGATATCGATCAAATAGTAGAGGCGACGATGGTTTTTGATGAGAATGAACAAGAACGGCTTCAGAAGACCTTGGATAACTTAAGGGAGACATTGGTGTCAGATGAGTGGGGTTTCAGCTTTGTGAGATTATCGACGGAGTCAACGGACTATGGGTACGACTGTCAATTGGATGTTTATCATGTGGATGCTTGGTCATGCTACAAATTTGCAGAGTTGACTCTGGATGCGCTATACAACCTGATTGCTCCTTCCCGCGGTATCACTCTGGAGGATTCACTTGAGGAGATTCCTGAGTTGATTTTGGAGGGGGAGGTCTCGGTCATGGATCATGTGTTCGGTATGGGGTTACCGCTTAGAGATGATCCTGAAGTTGTTGTCTCTAAGGAAGAGTTTCGATCCTAGCTCCAGGTACCAGGAATGTGACTCATCCGGGGCAGATGTGTCTCAGCATCGGTGGAGTTCATGAAGAACCTGGGGCAGTAGGACTCAAGGACTGTTTCAGATCGAGACTGCAATCGATGAACATTCATATTCTGTGAGAGCTATCGTAGAGATAGCTTGACGGATCAGACTACAGAATCCTCTCGAGTTACTGTTCAAGCAGGGGAAACAACTAATATCGGTATCAATCTGGAGGGGATAGTCCCGACAGAGGCTCGAGTGATGGTTGATGATGAAGTCGTTAAAACGACGGAATTGCCTGCTGATCTGCCGGAGTGGTGGTTTAATTTCTCACGAGATACACCCGGGCAGTATCATGTTGAGATTATTGTTGAGGGCGAGTTTCCTGGACGACTAGGTCACCTTTACGAACAGGATGCGCTTGAGTTCGACAATACAGAAGCTCGTGCGGCGTGGGATGTTGTTGTTACACCGGGTAAACAGAAATCAAAGATAGGGCGGGTTTGGGGTATCATCAAAGAGTTCCTTGCGATCTATTCTCTGGCCACTCTTGTACAGAAGGTGTATCTGAAGGTTCGGGAACTTCCGGGGCGACTGCGTCAAGCAGAGTCCGAGGAAACTGAGGACGTGAACGCGACGTTGAATGATTTTCAGACTGAAGATGCCTCAGATGGTGATTCGGGAGGTGGTGCTGAAAGTTGAAACGCTCATCTGTACTAATCGACCAGTTATTTTGTCGTAGAAGGCAGGCAAGCCGACGCACGGAGGACACGAACAAGGTGAACGCACCCGGTAGATTCATGTGTTATTTGGATAAAATAATGAAGCATGGTAAGTTCAGACGGCTGCTACTTTTGCAATTCAGAGGTCGATATCGAGGAACACCATATCCTTCCACAAAGATTCGATGGATCTGATCTACCGGGCAATACGGTCGATCTTTGCCATGACTGTCACTGGAAACTCGAGCGTCTGTACAACAAGGATTTCTGGGAGGCGATTGGCGTCGATGATCCGCGAGCTACAAAAGAAAGTCATGTAACTTGTAATTACCACTCCTGCATGAAATCAGCTGTGGGGAGCTACCATGCCAGTGGAGTTGTTGGTGGGAGTGGGCTGGTGTACCGATGCGAGGAACATATGCCAGATGGGGTGGAGAACGGTGGCGAAGAGGGTGATGATGAACTGGAGCTCCGGTCTATCGGGGAAGAGGAGGAACCGAGTACTCATATTGCGCGTTTAGAATTTGGTCTGGAGAATGAGCCTATAACGCCAGATTCCATCGAGGATATGTATGATTTGGTTTTTGATCACTTGTATTTCGACGAATCGAATGGGGTCGTAACTGAGTTTCAGGCGTTAGTGAATTCACAGATTTATCATGCGGAGTATTCGGATGGAACGTGGACTGTTAGCTATGAGGGTGACTACTGAGGGCTTTCGTCTCGTCTATCCTCTGCCAGTGATCAAGGCCACAACGTTCACCCGAGAATGATTAGATGTGCAAATAGCACTGTGAGGTTTTGGAACAACACCCGATAACGTATCTGAGACTGCTTTCGAAAGGAGGCTGCTCCGAACTGCTTGTAAAGCCGGTTTGTGGATGCACCTATTGATGTTGCTGAAACGAAGATGAGGAGTGAGACACCAAGACTTCCAAAAACGGCGGCTCCCCAAACCACACCAAACGATCGGAGAGCTAACCACCTCGTAAGCCCGACAAAGGCTTGCGCTGTTTCACCTGGCCGTGGAACGATCGTCTCAGGCTCCTTTTGCCGTAGTTGAACGACTGAATTAGGCAGTTCTTCGTCTGGCTTGGATAACTTGTGAGCTTCTTTGATTGCTCTATTCTGCTGTATTCGACGCCATAACGCAGTATCGCTAGTGTTTGCCTGCCAACTCGCGATAACTATGTTAAATAAAATCTGTTCGGTCTTTGCGTACTTAATCTGGAGAGCAATAGGCACGAAAATGGTTGCTATGCTTAGGATGAATAACCACAAAACGTAGTTGAAGTACACTAAATCTTGTATCAGAAAGGCAACTTTGGCAATGACGTAGAGGATACCGAGGATGCTAATTTCCACCATAAATTCGATGGAAGCTGCCATGAACGCGGAATGGGTATTCTCGCTTCCGTTCATAATGAGAATACGCCGTATGAGGGTGAGTGCTGCAAAAAGCACCATCAAAAATTTCAGTATTTGGTATGAGATGTCATTCTCTGTAGGATATGCAAGAACGATCGTCAGGATCAACATGAAAAATGCAATCTCAAAATCAACCAAGCTGTCCAATGAGAGATCGTCATGAAACACCTCCCCCTCTGGGATCGGATCAATATCTATTCGACTCTCACTCATTATGTTGGAAAGTATACTAACGGGTCTTAATTCTACCGTGCTATCCTGTTCGGACTGACTCCACAGTAGGTGTACGACTATATCGCTGAGAGAAATAGACGGGGTCGAATCGAACCTCAGTACCTCACAAAGCAT
>JHUT02000014.1 GCA_000690595.2 Natrinema mahii
CCACCCCTGCGGTCCGCCGTACAGATGGGATCTGATGTTAGCCTTGGTAGTTCGGTGACGCTCGATCGGTCAGACGACCGGCGTCAGCGAACGTGGACCCATGTGTGAGTGTGTACCAACATTCACCGCCAACAGACCCTCCCCAACTGGGGAGATCAGATAGCATTCCGGTTGATCCTGCCGGAGGTCATTGCTATTGGAGTCCGATTTAGCCATGCTAGTTGCACGAGTTCAGACTCGTAGCAGATAGCTCAGTAACACGTGGCCAAACTACCCTATGGATCCGAATAACCTCGGGAAACTGAGGCTAATTCGGAATACGATTCATAACCTGGAGTGGTGTGAATCCGAAATGCCCCGGCGCCATAGGATGTGGCTGCGGCCGATTAGGTAGACGGTGGGGTAACGGCCCACCGTGCCCATAATCGGTACGGGTTGTGAGAGCAAGAGCCCGGAGACGGTATCTGAGACAAGATACCGGGCCCTACGGGGCGCAGCAGGCGCGAAACCTTTACACTGCACGCGAGTGCGATAGGGGGACTCCAAGTGCGAGGGCATATAGTCCTCGCTTTTTGCGACCGTAAGGAGGTCGCGGAATAAGTGCTGGGCAAGACCGGTGCCAGCCGCCGCGGTAATACCGGCAGCACGAGTGATGACCGCTATTATTGGGCCTAAAGCGTCCGTAGCTGGCCGTGCAAGTCCATCGGGAAATCCGCGCGCTTAACGCGCGGGCGTCCGGTGGAAACTGCATGGCTTGGGACCGGAAGACCAGAGGGGTACGTCCGGGGTAGGAGTGAAATCCCGTAATCCTGGACGGACCACCGGTGGCGAAAGCGCCTCTGGAAGACGGATCCGACGGTGAGGGACGAAAGCTCGGGTCACGAACCGGATTAGATACCCGGGTAGTCCGAGCTGTAAACGATGTCTGCTAGGTGTGGCACAGGCTACGAGCCTGTGCTGTGCCGCAGGGAAGCCGTGAAGCAGACCGCCTGGGAAGTACGTCCGCAAGGATGAAACTTAAAGGAATTGGCGGGGGAGCACTACAACCGGAGGAGCCTGCGGTTTAATTGGACTCAACGCCGGACATCTCACCAGCATCGACAATGTGCAGTGAAAGTCAGGTTGATGACCTTACTGGAGCCATTGAGAGGAGGTGCATGGCCGCCGTCAGCTCGTACCGTGAGGCGTCCTGTTAAGTCAGGCAACGAGCGAGACCCGCACTCCTAATTGCCAGCAACACCTAGCGGTGGTTGGGTACATTAGGAGGACTGCCAGTGCCAAACTGGAGGAAGGAACGGGCAACGGTAGGTCAGTATGCCCCGAATGTGCTGGGCGACACGCGGGCTACAATGGCCGAGACAGTGGGATGCAACCCCGAGAGGGGGCGCTAATCTCCGAAACTCGGTCGTAGTTCGGATTGAGGGCTGAAACTCGCCCTCATGAAGCTGGATTCGGTAGTAATCGCGCCTCAGAAGGGCGCGGTGAATACGTCCCTGCTCCTTGCACACACCGCCCGTCAAAGCACCCGAGTGGGGTCCGGATGAGGCCGACGCAACGTCGGTCGAATCTGGGCTCCGCAAGGGGGCTTAAGTCGTAACAAGGTAGCCGTAGGGGAATCTGCGGCTGGATCACCTCCACAGACCGGGACCGGGGCGACGCCCCGGCCCACCTTAACTCGTGGCGCTTTGCGCCACGCGGTTTCACGTTCGATCGACCCACGTTGTGGCCGATCGGGCACCTTTGAACTACCAAGGCTAACACTTCACGCTCTGTCCGCCCTCGTGGCGGACGTGGGCCCATAGCTCAGTGGTAGAGTGCCTCCTTTGCAAGGAGGATGCCCAGGGTTCGAATCCCTGTGGGTCCATGTCTCGGGTTAGACCGAATCGTGCCCCTTAAGTGGGGCAGACGATTCGGGTCTAATCCGAACGAACCGATGCACCACCCCGCGCAAGTGCGGGTGGGAAGGGTCAATGCAGGCTCGCTGTCTACGAGCGTGCAGATGAGACCGTGTGTACGTGTAGTCCAGGCGTCCACTGGACCCGTTCCCGGGTCACGATGTTGCGACTCTGTCGCAACGCCGATCCGATGAACGTGGCTACTGTGCCAGCTGGTGGATCGCTCGGCTTGAGAGCTGAAGAAGGACGTGCCAAGCTGCGATAAGCCTGAGGGAGCCGCACGGAGGCAAAGAACTCAGGATTTCCGAATGGGAATCCCCACCGCAATTGCTTCGCGCAATGGGGAACGTCGAGAATTGAAACATCTTAGTATCGACAGGAAAAGAAAGCAAACGCGATGTCGTTAGTATTGGCGAAAGAACGCGACACAGTCCAAACCGAAGCCTTCACGGGCAATGTGGTGTTCGGACTGACGATCACTTCCCGAACGGCGACGCGAAGTCTCTTGGAATAGAGCACGAGACAGGGTGACAGTCCCGTACCGTCGACAAGTAAGGAACGAGTCAGCTCCAGAGTATCGGGGGTTGGATATCCCTCGTGAATATCGCGGGCATCGACCGCGAAGACTAAACACTCCTCAAGACCGATAGCGAACAAGTAGCGTGAGCGAACGCTGAAAAGCACCCCACGAAGGGAGGTGCAATAGGGCGTGAAATCAGTTGGCGATGGAGCGACAGGGCACACAAGGTCCCGGACGAAATGAATCAGGTGCGAACCTGTAGTAAGAAGTTTGGGAAGCCGGTGTTCTGTCGTACGTTTTGAAAAACGAACCAGGGAGTGTGCCTGTTTGACGAGTCTAACTCGATTATCGAGGAAGGCGTAGGGAAACCGACATGGCCGCAGTGCTTTGCACGAGGGCCGCCGTGTTCAAGCGCGGGGAGTCAAACGGGCACGACCCGAAACCGGACGATCTAGGCGTGGGCAAGGCGAAGCGTGCCGAAAGGCACGTGGAGGCCTGTTAGAGTTGGTGTCCTACAATACCCTCTCGTGACCTACGTCTAGGGGTGAAAGGCCCATCGAGTCCGGAAACAGCTGGTTCCAACCGAAACATGTCGAAGCATGACCTCTGCCGAGGTAGTTCATGGGGTAGAGCGACGGATTGGGGGACCGCACTCCGAGAGGAGTGTGCCCCCCTGTCCAACTCCGAACCTATGAACGTCGTTTGACGCAGGGAGTCCGGTGCACGGGGTAAGCCTGTGTACCGTGAGGGAGACAACCCAGAGCTGGGTTAAGGTCCCCAAGTGTAGACTAAGTGCGATCGAAGGTGGTCTCAAGCCCTAGACAGCCGGGAGGTGAGCTTAGAAGCAGCTACCCTCTAAGAAAAGCGTAACAGCTTACCGGCCGAGGTTTGAGGCGCCCAAAATGATCGGGGCTCAAGTCTACCACCGAGACCTAGCAGCACCCTTGATCGGGTGATCTCGTAGGTTGGCGTTCTGTTCGGGTGGAAGCACGGTCGAGAGATCGTGTGGACCGTTCAGTAACGAAAATCCTGGTCATAGTAGCAGCGTTAGTCGGGTTAGAACCCCGACGGCCGAACGAGTAAGGGTTCCTCAGCAATGCTGATCAGCTGAGGGTTAGCCGGTCCTAAGTCAGCCCGTAAGTCGAAGCTGACAACAGGGAAATAGGTTAATATTCCTATGCCAGTGTGTACTCAAAGCCAACGCTTTGGGGCCGCCTCTGCCGGGCTTTCGCCCGGTCGAACTATCGAAGTTCGTGGAAGCCGTAATGGCACGAAGCGACCGAATGATAGGATAGCGCAAGAGAGGTCAACCTAGAGCCCGTGAAAAGGCAAACACACTGTCCGTACCGAGATCCGACACAGGTACTCGTGGCGGCGAAAGCCAAGGTCTGTCGGGAGCAACCGACGTTAGGGAATTCGGCAAGTTAGTCCCGTACGTTCGCAATAAGGGATGCCTGCCCTGCAATGGGGCAGGTCGCAGTGACTCGGGCGCTCCGACTGTCTAGTAACAACATAGGTGACCGCAAATCCGCAAGGACTCGTACGGTCACTGAATCCTGCCCAGTGCAGGTATCTGAACACCCCGTACAAGGGGACGAAGGACCTGTTAACGGCGGGGGTAACTATGACCCTCTTAAGGTAGCGTAGTACCTTGCCGCTTCAGTAGCGGCTTGCATGAATGGATCAACGAGAGCGCCACTGTCCCAACGTTGGGCCCGGTGAACTGTACGTTCCAGTGCGGAGTCTGGAGACCCCCAAGGGGAAGCGAAGACCCTATAGAGCTTTACTGCAGGCTGTCACTGAGACGTGGTCGCCATTGTGCAGCATAGGTAGGAGGCGGTACACAGGTACCCGCGCTAGCGGGCCACCGAGCCAACATTGAAATACTACCCGATGGTGACTGCGACTCTCACTCCTGGCGGAGGACACTGGTAGCCGGGCAGTTTGACTGGGGCGGTAC
This sequence comes from Natrinema mahii, assembly GCA_000690595.2. Classification (GTDB taxonomy): domain Archaea; phylum Halobacteriota; class Halobacteria; order Halobacteriales; family Natrialbaceae; genus Natrinema; species Natrinema mahii. Next base: position 4,376 of record JHUT02000014.1, read on the forward strand.
GCGCCTGAAAAGATATCGGGCGCGCCCCAAGATTTCCTCATCCGCGTCGGAGACGCGGAAAAGAGCGCAAGAGCAAACGGAAGTCTGACAGTGTCCGGCACAACGACGGACGCTGACGCGAAAGCGTGGTCTAGCGAACCAATTAGGCTGCTTGATGCGGCCAATTGCTGACAGAAAAGCTACCTTAGGGATAACAGAGTCGTCACCCGCAAGAGCACATATCGACCGGGTGGCTTGCTACCTCGATGTCGGTTCCCTCCATCCTGCCCGTGCAGAAGCGGGCAAGGGTGAGGTTGTTCGCCTATTAAAGGAGGTCGTGAGCTGGGTTTAGACCGTCGTGAGACAGGTCGGCTGCTATCTATTGGGGGTGTTACGGTATCTGACGGGAACGTTCGTATAGTACGAGAGGAACTACGAATGGGTGCCACTCGTGTACCGGCTGTCCGAAAGGGCACGTGCCGGGCAGCGACGCACCACGGGGTAAGAGCTGAACGCATCTAAGCTCGAAACCCACCTGAAAAAGAGATACCACTGAGGCCACTCGTAGAAGACGAGATCGATAGACTCGGGGTGTACGCACCAAGGCAACGAGGTGTTGAGCCCGCGAGCACTAATCGGCCAAGCCACACACTCATACACTACATCGCATTGGATCCGTGACGCGCGAACGGGTCCGGACGCAAACTGGACTACACGTACATTCGGTCTTGGACAGACCACCGATATTGGAATGATCACGGTTCGATTCCGTGAATCGGCGTTACGGCGGCCATAGCGGCGAGGTGCCTCCCGTACCCATCCCGAACACGGAAGATAAGCTCGCCTGCGTTTCGGTCAGTACTGGAGTGGGCGACCCTCTGGGAACCCCGATTCGCCGCCACCATTCATATCGGCCGATACGGCCGACCTTCCGACAGTGGTCTGACGGCGGTTCGATTCCGCCGGTCGGCATTACAGCGGCCACAGTGGCGAGGTGCCTCCCGTACCCATCCCGAACACGGAAGATAAGCTCGCCTACGTTACGGTCAGTACTGGAGTGGGCGACCCTCTGGGAACCCCGTTTCGCCGCTTCCATTCATACTAACCCCACATAGCAACTGCTGTGTGGGGCTTTGTATTTTCACACTGCTGCTACGCTAGTCGTCTTCGGTACGGACTCAAAAATATGACTGGGACGATTTAGACGAGTTGGATGACGTTCCCGTTCGAAGTGACGTGCAGATCGCGTCCGAGCTTGTAGCCCTGACTAGAGGCCAGATCGACGTATCCCGAGAACCCGCTCATGTTCTGGTGTGCCGGAATCACGTGTTCTGGCTGCAGTGCATCGAGCATCTCGTAGTGGCCCTCCTGACAGAGATGGCCCGAGACGTGAATGTCGTCGTAGATGCGCGCACCTTGCATGCGGAGGAGTTTCTCGGCCTGGTAGCGCTGGCCCTCGTTGGTCGGTTCCGGAATGACTCGAGCCGAAAAGACGACCTTGTCGCCGTCTTCCAGTTCGTAAGGCGTCTCGCCGCGACCCATGCGGGTGAGGGTCGCACGCGGCTCGCCCTGGTGACCGGTGACGACGGGCAGGAAGTTCTCTTTGCCCTCGTTCATGATCCGCTCGAAGGTCTGCTCGATGGATTGGCGGTAGCCGACCATCTCGACGTCGGAGGGGAAGTCGATCCCGATCTGTTTCGCGGTACCGGAGTACGTCTCCATCGAGCGGCCCAGGAGGATCGGCTGCCGACCGATGTCTCGAGCGAACTCGATGAGAGATTTCACTCGCGCGATGTGACTCGAGAACGTCGTCGCGACGATGCCGCCGTCGTAGTCCTCCATGCTGTAGAGGACGTCACGGAGGTGTTCGCGGGCGACGCTCTCGGAGGGCGTTCGTCCCTTCTTGTTCGCGTTGGTACAGTCCTCGATGTAGGCGAGGACGCCCTCGCCCTCACGGCCGATCTCACGGAACCGTTCCATGTCGATCGGGTCGCCGATGACGGGGGTGTGGTCCATCCGTTTGTCCAGCCCGTAGACGACGGCGCCTTCGGGCGTGTGGAGGACGGGGTTGATCGCGTCGACGATGGAGTGGGTGACGTTGACGAACTCGAGATCGAGGACGCCGCTGTCGCCGATCGACGTCGTCTCGCCGGGATCCATCGCGATCAGTTCGTTGTCGGCGTCGAACTTGCCTTCCTCCTCGAGTTCGCCTTTGACCAGTTCGAGCGTGAACGGGGAGGCGATGATGGGGGCGTCGTATCGGTGTGCGAGTTTGCTGATCGCACCGATGTGGTCGAGGTGGCCGTGCGTTGGCACGATCGCCTGCACGTCGCCCTCGAGGTCGCTCATGATCCGGTCGTCGGGGATGGCACCCATGTCGATCAGATCGAGACTGTGCATGCCTTCGGTTCGGATGTTGTCGTGAATGAGTACCTTCGACAGGTTCAGACCCATGTCGAAGATCACGATGTCGTCGCCAGCGCGGACAGCCGTCATCTGTCGGCCGACTTCCTCGTAACCGCCGATCGTCGCAATTTCAATTTCCATTGGTGAGACCGATCAGAGCAGTCCTGTGGACAGTCATGCGGCCAGAACGGTTGCCGGACGGATGTGCGGCACGGCGAGAACCGGCGTCGATCACGTCTCGGGCGGTCGAACCGATGTCCGGCCCCGACTGCGCCACGGACAGCGCCTTTTTCGGATAGTATAGCAACCGCTCTCCCGACGTAAGTAGCCCCGGGTTTCAGCGAGCAAGGGAGCGATCGATCGGGGCCCCGGTTGAGACGGGGCCCGGTGGTGAGGGGCGGAAGCCGGAGACGTGGCGGTGGATCGTCTCACACCGTGTCTCGAATCGGAACGGCGGCTCGAGCCGGCGCTGACTGGGCCCGCAGGGCGGTCGGAGACGAGGGATTGTCCGGTACTCGTGGCGTCGGCGACTGCCACACGCGACGGTCTCCCTGGTGTCGGCTTCGGACGACTCGAGTGGCGGTCGGCGGAGATTAGTCGCTGATATACTGTTGTTCCCACTCGCGGCGTTGTTCGATGGCTTGTTGGCCGCTGTCGCTGATCTCGTAGTAGTTCGTCCGGCGATCGAGTTGCCCTTTCTCGACGAGCTCCTTGTTGACGAGTGTATCGAGGTTCGGATACAGGCGCCCGTGGTTGATCTCGCTGTTGTAGTACGTCTCGACTTCGTCTTTGACGTCTTGGCCGGACGGTTGATCGGCCCCTGCGATCACGTACAGAAGGTCTCGTTGAAACCCAGTCAGATCGTCCATTGTGTACTCGGGTGGACGAACGGGAATCCGACTATTTGTTATCGATTTCGTATCAACCGTTCCGAAGCCGTTCAGGGCAACTAACTGAGTCTATCGCGCCGATGGCTCCGATTTCGTTCGGTAACGACTGACTATATCCGAACGACGAAGGGGCGTCCGCTCGAGGCGAGACGGAGGCGACCGCGTCGACGATCGGGGTGAGAACGCGAGGATCCGGCCCCGTTGCGAGGATGAGTGTCGTTGCGAGGAGAGAACGCAGTCGCTCGAGGCGTTAGGTCGGAAGAATGGTATTCGAACTGTGAAACCCGTTACCGAACGCGAGTAGCCGTATTACAGGCGGGTGACGTTGGTGGCGCGGGGGCCCTTGGGGGCCTGTTCGATGTCGAATTCGATCTCTGTGCCTTCTTCGAGGTCCGGACCGCCAACGTCTTCCATGTGGAAGAAAACGTCATCGTCCGCGTCGTCAGTCTCGATGAAACCGTAGCCGCCTGTGTCGTTGAAGAAATCAACGTTTCCTTTCGCCATTGCAATTTCAGAGAGAGTCGCGATGCGTATAACAGTTGTGCAATTATTCCGCCTTCGAATGGAAGATAATGGGCTAGAATACGGAACGTGTGGCGGACGAATAGGCGAGAAACGCGTGAGTCCTGTTTTTCTCGAGGGGGCTATACGGGAATCGGCCGGAAACCGACGGAGCGGCTCGAGAACCGGCTGTGATCGGGTCTGTGCCTGCAGCCGCTCGTTAGGTTAGGTTCGAGCGGCCGGGAAACGGGCAGTTTCGCTATAGTAGCCGCTGAAAGTCATTGCACAGCTGATCGCACGACAGCGTTGCGATCAGTATGTAAATCGTTTCAACGGCTACTATAGTTTGTGTTCGAAGATGGGTGACCGTTCGTCAAGAACGTGGCGTCGATGACCGCTCTCGGCTCGCGGTCGTCTCGAGGCGTGCAGTCGACGGGTGGTTGCTGGCCAACGGCGACCGCCGGCTGTCGTCGCTACGTCCGATCGCCGCTCGAGGCGACGGCCGGTGCGATCGCGGGGGCGAAGTAGCATCGTTTAGGTGAGTCCGACGGATACGCGGCGGCATGAGTCAGGAACGATCCGTCGGCGTCCCGACGACCGCACAGGTCGCGTTGATCGGGCTCTTCGTGACGGCGCTTGTCACCGCACAGTTGACCGCGTCGAAGGTGTTGGCCTTCGAACTGCCCGTCGCGCTCCCGATCACCGGGGCACAGCTCGCGTTGCCGGGGGCCGCGCTCGCCTATGCACTGACGTTTCTCGCGAGCGACTGCTACACTGAACTGTACGGTCGCCGCGCCGCACAGGTGTTGGTCAACGTCGGCTTCGTGTTGAACTTCGTCGTCCTCGCGCTAGTCTGGTCGACGATTGCCGCGCCGGCGGCCCCTACGAGCGTCGATCCGGGCGCGTTCGAGACCGCGCTGGGGGCGTCGACGAACGTGGTACTGGGGAGCCTTCTGGCCTACGTCGTCAGTCAGAACTGGGACGTTCTCGTCTTCCATCGGATCCGCGAGTACACCGGCCCTGAGAAGCTCTGGCTCCGGAACATCGGGTCGACGGCCTCCAGTCAGGCCATCGATACCGTCATCTTCGTCGTCGTCGCGTTCGCCGTTGCACCCGCCGTCCTCGGCGTCGGTACGGTCCTCACGCCCGACCTCTTGCTCTCGTTGATCGTCGGGCAGTACCTGCTGAAACTCGCGATCGCCCTCTTGGACACCCCGGTCGTCTACGCTATCGTCTCGCTCGTGCGCTCGCGCGAGGGGGTCCCGGCCGAGGACGCCAGCACCGCCTGATCGCTCGCGGCTCGCAGTCACCTCCTCACAGCCTCGGAGTTCTCGGTCCGAACGGGGAGCGTTTAGTAGCCCGCTCGAGAGGGGAGCGTATGGACGAACGGGTCCGCGAACACGCCGAGGTACTGGTCGACTGGAGCGCGCGGGTCGAGGCGGGCGACGACGTGGTCGTCTCGGTCGGGCCGGACGCGCACGAACTGGCCGTGGCCGTCGCCGAGAAACTCGGCGAGCGGGGCGCGAACCTGCTCGCGACGTACAGCTCGGGCGAGGTCACGCGCGCGTATCTGCAGGCTCACGACGACGCGTTCGACGAGACCCCCGCCCACGAACTCGCGCTCGTGGCGAACGCCGATGTCTATCTCTCGCTGGGCGGCGGGCGAAACACGAGCGCGACGGCGGACGTGCCGGGCGAGCGCCGGCGGGCCTACACCGAGGCCAGACGCGAGATTCGGGAGACCCGACTGGGGACCCGCTGGGTGTCGACGGTCCATCCGACGCGCTCGCTGGCCCAGCAGGCGAACATGGCCTACGAGGAGTACCGTGACTTTGCCTACGACGCCATCCTGCGGGACTGGGAGTCGCTGGCCGACGAGATGGCCCGGTTGAAGGACCTCCTCGACGCGGGTTCGGCGGTACGACTCGTCTCGAGCGACACCGATCTCACGATGTCGATCGAGGACCGAACGGCGGTCAACAGCGCCGCCTCCGTGGCCTACGATTCCCACAACCTGCCGAGCGGGGAGGTGTTTACCGCGCCGTCCGCGACCGAGGGCGAGGTGACCTTCGACGTGCCGATGACGATCCGAGGCGAGTCCGTTCGGAACGTCCGCCTCGAGTTCGAGGACGGGGCGGTCGTCGACTACGACGCCGAGCAGGGCGAAGACGTGATCGGCGACGTCCTCGAGACGGACGACGGCGCGCGCCGGCTGGGCGAACTCGGTATCGGCATGAACCGCGGGATCGACCGCTACACGGACAACATCCTCTTCGACGAGAAGATGGGCGATACCGTCCACTTGGCGCTGGGTCGGGCGTACGACGCCTGTCTCCCCGACGGCGAGTCGGGCAACGACTCGGCGGTCCACGTCGACCTGATCACCGATGTGGGCGCGGACTCCCGCCTCGAGATCGACGGCGAGGTTGTCCAGCGAAACGGCGTCTTCCGGTTCGAGGACGGCTTCGATGTCTGAGACGGGTCCCGAGTCGACCCGGTAGGGCGTGCCTACGAGCACCGAACGCGCCCGGGAACGCTGGAAGCCGAGTCATACTAATCCGTACGGAGTCCCTCACGACGAATACCGCCGCACCGGTGGCGGCCAGTAACCGGTTGGGATCACACGTCCCGGAATCGACCCGTCCACAGTCGTCTGCCCGCCCTGCCGGAGGCGGTCGCGCGCCGTCGGGTGGCGACGGGATCGTTCGCTCCCGGAACGGTCCCGTCCTCCCCGGCGGAGTATCCGGCGTCACCGTTTTCGTCACGTTCTCGAGTTTCGAGCCCCAACCACGGCTATGCGCGACCACCTTCGAGCGGGGGCTGCGATCTTCAACGCCGGCCGCTACCACGCCGCCCACGACGCCTGGGAGGACCGCTGGCTCGAGTGCGAGTCCGGCAGCGACGACGAGCGGTTGCTCCACGGCCTCATCCAGTACAGCGGCGCGGTCCACCACGCCCGCGAGCGCAACTGGGAGGGCGCGGTCGGGCTCGCCGAGAGCGGCGGCGAGTACCTCGCTGGGCTGCCCGCGGACTACCGCGATCTGGGGCTCGAGCCGATCCGGACCGCGCTGTTCGAACTCGCGGCGGATCCCGAACGGATCGAGCGAGGACCGCCGGTCCCGATCGCACACGAGGGCGCGCCCCCGTCGCCGTCGGGGCTCGCGTTCGAGCCGACGGCGATCGCGGCGGTCGTCCTCGCCGAGGAGTTCGGCTACGACCCGGAGCCGGTCGCACGGGCTCGGGAGTACGCCCAAGCGGCCCTCGAGGACGGCGAGGACGACAGCCGGTTCATCACGCTGGTGTTCGATTTCGTCCGAGCGGACGAGCATCGGGGAATCATCTACCAGCGCCTGACGGACCACGTCGGCCGGCGGCGGGCTCGCGAGGAGGACGTCGACGGACTGTTCTGACCGTCGGACTCGAGTGTCGGCCGGCGATTCGGTACGCCGACCTTTCGGGCCGCTCGTGGCTCGTCCAGTATACCGATAGCCGCCGTCGTTCGCCGACGGCCGGAGCTTCAAGTCCACCCCGTCCGAACGCCGGGGTATGGAAATCGGTACCGTGTTACCGCAACTCGAGATCGGCCACGACCCGGAGACGATCGCCGACTACGCACGGCGCGTCGAGTCATCGGGGTACGAACACGTGCTGGCCTACGATCACGTTCTCGGCGTGAACCCGGACCGGGAGGGGTGGGACGGTCCCTACGACTACGAGAGTACGTTCCACGAGCCGCTGACGACCTATTCCTATCTGGCCGGACAGACGGAGGAACTGACTTTCATGACCGGGATTCTGGTCCTCCCGCAACGCCAGACGGCGCTCGTCGCGAAACAGGCCGCCCAACTGGATCGGTTTACCGACGGGCGGTTCCGGATGGGAGTCGGCGTCGGCTGGAACGAGCCCGAGTACGTCGGGCTCGGCGAGGACTTCTCGCGACGCGGGCAGCGTATCGAGGAACAGGTCGAGGTCCTCAGGTCCCTGTGGACCGACGACCTCGTCGCGTTCGACGGCGAGTTCCACGAGATTCCCGACGCCGGCATCCGGCCGCTACCGGTCCAGCGACCGATCCCGCTCTGGATGGGCGGGATGGCCGAGCCGGTCAAGCGCCGGGTCGCGCGGCTCGCGGACGGCTGGTTACCCCAGTTCCAGCCGGGCGACGAGGCCGAGGCCCACCTCGCGGACCTCGCCGAGTACGCCGAAGACGCGGGTCGGGATCCCGACGACATCGGCCTCGGCGGCCGGATGTACGCCGTTCCCGGCGAGGAAGACGAGTGGATCGAGCGCGCACAGGCCTGGCGGGAGTTGGGGGCCGACTACCTCTCGATCACGACGATGTACCAGGGCCTCGAGGGCGCGGAACATACAGCCCACATCGAGCGGGTTGCCGAGGTACTGGACGAGACGGATCTGCTATAGCTTACTCGTGCCCGGCCACCGGCAACGGCTCGTAGGGCTCCTCGAGGTACGCCATGTCCGACTCCGAGAGGTCGATCTCGAGTGCTTCGACGGCGTCTTCGAGGTGTTCGACGCTGGTCGTCCCGACGATGGGCGCGTCGACCCACTCCTTGTGCAGCAGCCAGGCCAGCGAGATCTGGGCCATCGAGACGCCCCTGTCGGCGGCCAGTTCCCCGATCCGTTCGTTGATCTCCTCGCCGCCGCCCTGGAGATAGGACATCTGCTCGAGGTACTGGTCGGTCCGTCCCCGCGTCGTCGACTCGATCTCCTCGTGGGGGCGGGTCGCGACGCCGCGGGCCAGCGGCGACCACGGAATCACGCCGATAGCTTCCTTCTCACAGAGGGGTAACATCTCGCGTTCCTCCTCGCGATAGAGGACGTTGTAGTGGTTCTGCATCGTCGCGAACCGCTCGAGGCCAAGCGTGTCGCTGGTCCGGAGGGCGTCGGCGAACTGGTGGGCCCACATCGAGGAGGTGCCGATGTAGCGGACCTGTCCGCGGCGGACGGCGTCGTCGAGCGCGCGCAGCGTCTCGTCGATCGGCGTCTCGTAGTCCCAGCGGTGGGTCTGATAGAGATCGATGGTGTCCATGCCGAGCCGCTCGAGACTGGCCGCGAGTTCCTGTTCGATCGCCTTGCGGGAGAGCCCGCTGGCGTTGGGGTTGTCGGGGTCCATCTCGCCGAAGACCTTCGTCGCGACGACCTGCGAGTCGCGGTCGTAGCCCGCGAGTGCGTCGCCGAGGATCTCCTCGGATTCTCCTGTGGAGTAGACGTTCGCGGTGTCGAAGAAGTTGATCCCGAGATCGATCGCGCGATCGATCAGTTCCTCGCTCTCCTCGGGGTCGAGCATCCACTCCCGTTCCGTCCCGAAGCTCATACAACCGAGACAGATTCGGCTGACCGTCATCCCGGTCGAGCCGAGTGTCGTATACTCCATGGGGTCGCTCCGACGGGAACCGACTAAAAATCGCGGCTCGGCCGAATCGATTGCCGGCTCCTGTCAGGCGTCCGGCTCGACGACCTGCTCCTCGCCGTCGTAGTACGCGGAGTTGTCCTGCGGGTCGTAGCCAAGCGCCTCTCGAGCGCGCGCGATCGAGTAGTACTTGCGGTCGTTGTCGGAGATGCCGTAGACGATCTCGTAGTCGTAGTCCGCACGAATGCAGCGGTCGAACAGGTGCGCGCAGTCGCGGTAGGAGAGCCACATCGCCTGGCCGCGCTCGTAGTCGATCGGCGGATGGCCCTGCGTGAGGTTCCCGATGCGCACACAGGCGACGGCGAGGTCGTGTTCGTCGTGGTAGTACCGACCCAGCGTCTCGCCGGCGGCCTTCGAGACGCCGTAGAGGTTGCTCGGCCGGGGCAGTTCGGTCCCGTCGAGCAGGTAGTCGTCGTGTTCGCGGTACATCTCGGGCGTCCGCTCGTCGGTCTCGTAGTTACCGACGGCGTGGTTCGAGGACGCGAAGACGACCTTCTCGACGCCGGCGTCGACGGCCGCCTCGAAGACCGTCTGCGTCCCGTCGATGTTGTTCGTCAGGACGCTGTTCCACGGCGCTTCCGGCCGCGGGTCGCCCGCGAGGTGGATCACGACGTCGATGCCGTCCATCGCCTCCCGGACGGCCTCCTCGTCGGTGATGTCCGCGACGACGAACTCGCCCGGCTGATCGTCGGTCGGCGGCTCCCGATCCAGTAATCGCCACTCGTGGTCGTCCGCGAGGCCGCCGAGGATGGCGCTTCCGACCCGCCCCGCAGCCCCAGTGAGCAGGACTGACTGTGCCATTCGTTCGGTGGAAGGGAAAGCGTCGATAAGTACCATGCGGTTTGCCGGGCGTGCGGTCGGTGATGCCACACGCCCGTCGACCGCCTCACTCTCGAACCGACTCGAGTCGCATCAGCGGATAGCCGTCCTCCATTTCCATGCGGGTGACGACCTCGCAGCCCTCGTAGTCGACGACGATCTCGACCTCGAGGAACCGCCCCGTCAGTTCGGTGTAGTCGGCCGTCGACTCGGCGAGTTCGGCCTCGAGTTCGTCGGTTCGAACGTCGACGGTGACCGCGCGGCAGTGGGGTTGGTTCTCGATCGATTCCTCCATCGCCGTCGCGAGGCTGGGCGCGCTCCCGGGCGAGACGGGCGTGCCGGCGAACTGGTGGTACAGCGAGCCGAACTTGATGCCGGCCTCGAAGCAGGCCGTCTCGGCGTCGGTCGGCGTTTCGTCTGCTGCCATGGCTGAACGCTCGCCGGCGGTCGGCAAGGGGGTTCCGATGTGGGCGGAGCCGCGACCGCGGCGTTCCGGTCACGCGGCTCGCGTTTGGCCGTCCGTCCGGAGCGGTCGTCGGCCCGCCGTCCGGAGCGGGGCGGACTCGAGCGATCCGACTCCGGACGGAGGACCTCCCTTTCGAAATCGCGTCGCCGTTCGACCGCTATCGATCCGCTCGCGACCGATTTCACTTTCACTTTCGGGCGATCTTTTAACCCCAGTGCCCGCAAAGACGGTGACATGAGCCAAGCGACGCTCGGCGACGACGAGGAACTGTTCGGAGAAGCCGCCAACGAGATGCGCGAGGATGTCGAGTCCTCGCTCGAAGCGGCCTGGACGGCCCTGCCCGACGCCGACGACGTCTGGGAGACCGACGCGGATAACGTGTTGGGCGCGCTCAACGGACTCAACTCCGCGCTGGAGGTCGGCGACGCCGAGGACCACCTCCGCGACGCGAAGAAGTGGTTCACGATGGGCCAACGCGCCGACGCCTTCGACGACGCCGACGACCTCGAGGCCGACATCGAGGCCCTCGAGGACGCGATCACGGACATCGCCGAGGCCGGCGAGCAGGTCGGCGAACTCACCTCGACGATCCCGGCGCTTCGGGGAACGCTGCAGGATGCGGGTCCCGAGGCCGACGACGAATCGGCCGACGCCGCGGACGACGCGGACGACGAGGAGTAGCCGATCGCCGCCGGACTCTACCGGTCCGCGGGCCGCGAGACGTCGCGTTCGGCGACTTCCTCGAGGAGGCGGGCCAGCGCGTCGCCGGCGAGATCGAGCAGTTCCGCGCCGCGAGCAGCGTCGCCCTCGTTCGGATCACCGACGACTCCGTTCTCCGTAAACTCCGCCGCGTCGTAGGCCAGATTGGCGTGGCTCGTCCACTCGCCCCAGCCGTCGGCAGCGCCGGCGCGGGCGTCGTCGATGCGCTCTTCCCGAACCGAGTCGGGATCGCAGTGACGCAACAGGGCCGTCTCGAGGGGGCCCCCGTGGCCCATGTCGGCGCTGTGGTCGCCGACGGCCTCGAACCAGGTGAACGGGACGACGTAGGCGTCGCCGTCCCGCGTGAGTCGGCCGCCGACTTCCCGGAGGGCGTCGACGTTGCCGCCGTGGCCGTTGACGAGGACGACCCGGTCGAAGCCGTGGTGGACGAGGCTCGCGACGGCCTCGCCGACGTAGTCCCGGAACGTGTCTTCGGAGACCCACATCGTGCCCGGGAACTGGCGGTGTTCTTCCGCGATCCCGACCGGAATCGCCGGCGCGCGGACGACCTCACGCTCGCAGCGGTCGACGCCGGCGTCGGCGACCGCCTCGGCGGTCGCCACGTCCGTCCCGAGCGGGGCGTGCGGGCCGTGCTGTTCCGTGCTCCCGACGGGGACGACCGCGAGGTCTGTCTCGAGGTCCCGGACGTCCGTCCACGTGTTCTCGGAGAGGTGCATGACCGAACATCCGACCGCGCGGGCATCAAACCCGCGGTGACGGTGACCGCGACTCGCCCGCATCACGGCGAACGCAGGCCCAACCCGTTTGCGTCGCCGAATCCTTTCACGACCCATGCCCGACGATAGCCGCGAACGCGGCGTCGAACTCGGCGGCTTACAGGAGACCCTCGAGAGCGAGTCGTACCCGATCGGCCACGACGAACTCCTCGAGAAACACGGCGACGAGACGATCGAGATGAGCGGTAACACGACGACGCTCGAGGACCTCATCGGCCCGCTCGGTGAGGACGAGTACCGCGACTACGAGGCAGTCGAGGGGGCGATCATGAACATGGTCGGCGACGAAGCCATCGGACGGAAGAACTACAGCGACCGGACCCCGCCCGCCGCGGGCGAGGACAGACAGGACGAGGGCGGGCCGGACCAGGACGACCAGGAAGAACAGGAATCCTTTTAATTCAGGCGGGACCCCTCAGTCGTCGCCGGCTTCGGTCCGGGCCTGTCGGCGCTGAGCGCGTTCGATGAACTCCTGCGGTAACTCGTCGATCTCGCCGGCTTGGACGCCCCAGAGGTGAGAGTAGAGTCCGCCGTTTTCCAGCAGCTCCTCGTGGGTGCCCCGTTCGACGATCTCGCCGCCCTCGAGGACGAGCACCTGGTCGGCGTCCTTGATCGTCGAGAGCCGGTGGGCGATGGCGAAGGTGGTGCGGTCCTCCGCGAGGTCGTCGATCGAGCGCTGGATGAGCATCTCCGTCTCGGTGTCGACGTCGCTGGTCGCTTCGTCCAAGACGAGGATGTCCGGATCTTTGAGGATCGCGCGGGCGATCGAGAGCCGCTGGCGCTGGCCGCCGGAGAGTTTGACCCCGCGTTCGCCGACCTCGGTGTCGTATCCCTCGGGCAGGTTGGTGATGAACTCGTGGGCCTCGGCCATCTTCGCGGCCTCGATCACGGCCTCGCGGTCGGCGTCGAACGTCCCGTACGTGATGTTCTCCTCGACGCTGCCGTAGAACAGGAACGTGTCCTGGCTGACGTAGCCAAGCGACTCGCGCAGGCTCCGCAGGGTCACGTCCTGTACCCGCTGGCTGTCGACGCGGATCTCGCCCTCGTCGACGTCGTACATCCGCAAGAGGAGTTTCAACACCGTCGACTTGCCAGCCCCGGTGGGGCCGACCAGCGCGAGCGTCTCGCCGCCCTCGAGGCTGAAGTCGATATCCTCGAGAATCGGCTCCGCGTCGTAGCCGAAGGAAACGTCGTCGTACTCGACCCGGCCCTCGGTCACCTCGAGGTCGGGGGCGTCGGGCTCCTCGCCGACGCGGTTGGGCTGGTCCATCAGCCCGAAGATGCGCTCGCTCGAGGCGCGGGCCCGCTGGTACATGTTGATGATTTGACCGAACTGGGCCATCGGCCAGATAAAGCGCTGGGTGTAGAGGATGAAGACGACGAACATCCCGGTCGAGAGGTCGCCGGTGAACGGGCCCGGCGGGCCCTGCGTGACCCAGAGGCCGCCGACCATGAAGGTGATGACGAAACCGATCCCCGCGAGGACTCGCAGCCCTGGGAAGAACTTGATCCGGGTGCGGATCGCGCCCCAGTTGGCGTCGAAGTACTCCCGGGAGACGTCCTCGACGCGGTCGGACTCGTAGGACTCGGTCGTGCTGGATTTGATGACCTGAATGCCGCCGAGGTTGTTCTCGAGCCGGGAGTTGACCTTGCCGACGGTCGAGCGCACTTCCGCGTACTTGGGCTGGATGGTTCTGATGAACAGGGAGGTGAAGACGGCGATCAGCGGCACCGGAAGCAGTGCGACCAGCGCGAGTTGCCAGTTGATCGCGAGCAGGAGGCCGCCGATCCCGACCACCATCACGAGCAGCCGAAAGAGGGAGTTCATCCCGTCGTTCAAGAACTTCTCGAGGCGATTGACGTCGTTCGAGAGGATCGACATCATCTCGCCGGTCTGTTTGTCGGCGAAAAACCCCATGTCGAGGCGCTGCATCTCGTCGTAGGTGTCGGTCCGGACGTCGTGTTGGACGTTCTGGGCGAAGGTGTTGAACCCCCAGTTTCGGGTCCAGTGAAAGCCCGCCGAGAGGAGAAACGCGCTCGCGATGATCCCGATCGTCAGCCAGAACTGGGCCATCTGTCCGTCAGGAACGTACGGCCCGACGAGGCCGCCGCCGACCGGGAACGCCTCGGCGTAGGGCACGTCCTGCCGGATCACGGCGTCGATCGCGACCCCGAGCATGAGCGCGGGCAGCAGGTCCAGAATCCGGGCGAAGAAACTCGCGATGACGCCGACGATCGCGGCACCCGTGTAGTTCGACCCGTACTCCAGGAACAACCGCTTCATCGGGTTCTCGATCTCCTCGCGTTGTTCCTCGAAGGGATCGTCCTCGTCCCAGTCGACGCCACTCATTGCACACGGCTCCGGGATCGCCGGCAATAAGGGTTATCTACGAATCGAAACACGTCAGGGGCGGACGGCCGCCGTCGGGGCCGCGTCGGGATCGGCGAGCGCCCACCGCTCGAGCGCGTCGAATCCGGGGGTAACCTCGACGATCGCCGTCTCGGTCGACTCGAGGTCGATCTCGACCCGATCGCCGACCTCGATCCCGGTCTCGTTCGCGTAGCCGCGGGGCACCTCGAGGACCCACTTCCCGCGACCCGAGTACTCGAGGTCCTCGCCGTCCTCGCCGGCTTCGGGCGCTCGGGCGTGGTGAATCCGGGTGATCTCGCCGTCGGCGTCGATGAAGATGATGTCGATGTCGAAGTCCATCTCGCGCATCACGTAGGTCAGTTTCTGCTCCCGATTGTGGACGAACAGCATGCCGGTGCCCCGCTCGAGGGAGTCGTGATCGCTCAGGCCGGTGTAGCGTTCCGAGCGGTCGTCGGCGACCTCGACGTCGACGACGGCCTTGGGTTCGGTACCGGCTCGGTCATCCGTTTCACCCTCGTCGGTCCCGTCGTCGAAGATCCGAACTTCGCCCTCGTCCGGTCCCCACGGAGCCGAGACGAAGCCGGCCTGGACGAGGACGGCGCCGATGATCGAGACGGCGGCGATCACCAGCAGCCCCTTCCAGACATACTCGAGCGCCATGCACGATTTCTGTGGGGCCAGAGAGTAAAGGTTATTCGGACGGACCCACTCGTCTCGGGTGCGGGCTCGTGGTCTAGCTGGTCATGACGCGGCCTTTACAAGGCCGAGGTCGGTGGTTCGAACCCGCCCGAGCCCACTTCCTGCTGCGAGCAACTTCGCGAGCAGCAGGTATGTGGACCGAAGGCGGTTCGAACGAGAGAAGGCGACGCGAACCCAGTGAGCGAGTCTTCGCGTTGTTCGAACCCGCCCGAGCCCAGCCGAGTCTTCACCGTGTTCAAACCCGCCGCTCCGAGCGGTCCGACAAACGCGGAGAAACGACCTCGAGCCGGGACGTACAACTGACCCACGCCGGCCGCAGTCTGGCGTTACTGTTTGAGTCGGGCGACGTTCTCGCGGATCTGGCCGAGCAGGCCCTCGCCCGACTCGGTCTGGAGGGCGGCATGCAGCGTCGAGTTCTCCGGTTCGTCCTTGACGACGATCCGGAGGTACGGCTCGAGTTGGTCGAAGTTGTCCGCGAGGACGACGGTGTGGTTGTCCTCGTCGTGGTCGACGACGCCGGCGTCGTCGAGTTTCGGGACGTGACACTGGACCGACGACACGTAGACGCTCTTGTACTCGTTTTTGGCGACCTCGTCCGGTGGGACGTCGTGTTCCCAGCCCGCGACCGTCTCGGCCAGCGTCGAGAGTTCGATCGGGTCCTCCCGCCCGCGAAGGGCATAGAGGAGGTAGCGACGCCGGCGGTTCGCTAACAGCTCGAGAATCGTGTCGGCGTCGAGTTCGCGGGCCTCCTGACCCGAGGTAAGGGCTTCCATAACACGATATTACCTCCCGGGGCGCAAAAGGGTGTCTTGAATATCCGAAATTCCAACAGACGCCGGTAATGGCACGTAGAATCGCGTGTATCGCTTCCATTACTCGCGAATCGCTGCCGTACTCGGGCGATCGGGTCGCCGGTCGGTCATCTGTAAGCCGCCCGGAACGACGATCGCGATTCGAAATCCTTTTTTATACGATGGACGGAGAAAGAGATGCGCCGCCTTAGCTCAGACTGGGAGAGCACTCGACTGAAGATCGAGCTGTCCCCGGTTCAAATCCGGGAGGCGGCATCCCCTTCTCGGTTTACATGCCGGAACGACAAACTCCCTACTCAGTAGTCTCTACGCCGGTGTTTGCAAGGGGGGTGAGCGCGGGTGCAACTGATCGAGACCGCGCCCCACGAGTTCGCGGCGCACTACCTCTTCGCCGCGCACGGTCTCGATCCGTTCTTTGCGTGCGACAGTCGGATCAAGGACGGCGACGGGAGTCAGCACGCTGAGTTCGAATTTGAGGGGGAGTCGTGGCAGGTGACGCTCTCTTATCGAGACTCCGGCCTCGAGCATCCCGGCGAGCAACTCCCGACTGGCACCGAGTTCCGACTCGCAGAGATGCGCGAGTTCGATCTCAGTGTCGAGAGCGGCGAAGATGTCGTCGGAGAACGGTCGTTCCACGCTCATATCGCGCCGCGATGGCAGGGGATGCGAAGCGAGGGGGGTAACGAAATCAGCGTCCCCGACGATCTCGATGAAGGAGTGAATCTCCACGTTCAGGGCTCGAATATCGAATTTGACCGTTATCACCCACTGATCCAGCACGCGGCGCGCGCGGTCGGGATCAACAGCCGGTACTTCGACGAGCTACACGACTTTTCGACGATCCTCGATGCCGAGCGATACGTACGCATCGATAAGAACGAGAGTGGCCCAGTGCATGCGCGGGACGGTCCGATAGCCCAACTGGGCCACCTGCTCGAGAACGACCGTACGGGGCGACGCAAACTCGTTCAGTACGACAGCGATGAACTCGCTCGAGATCGTCCCGGATACTATCACACGGCGACTCTCGGCCCACGACGTGTCCGTGAGGCGTTTCCATCGCACGAGCTACCGAAGGAGGTGAAACACTACTACGCGCAGCAGGCGGTGAGCCTGGATAACAGTCGTTCAATCGCGCATCCGAAAGTCGGTGTGTCCTACCAACGGTCGTTCTGGAAGGAGCAACTCGATGCCTCCCCGACCGATCTCGAACGTCTCAATCGCGAACTCGAGGAAACGCTTCTCAGTGTTCTCGCGGAAGCCGGTCTTCCGCTTCGATCGGGGGCTGGAACCTACGTCGACGATGCGTACTTCGTGGCCAAAGACTCCGACCGCGATCGGGATATCATCGAATTGGACTTCACTCAGATCAAGCACCGCCAAGAGTCGGTCGTCATCAAGCACCTCGCGGACGGGATCGCCCCGACAGCGTGGGAATCCCTCGAGGTTCTCGTAACCGACGGTGGCGAGGTGAGTCCACAGGATATCGCTGACGAGACGGGCCGCCATCCAGGGAGTGTCCGTAGGGCCCTAAACAGAATTCCGGAGCTGGTCGAGCGGGAGTATGGACGGGTCTCTCTTCGATCGAAGTACATCGCTGATCTCGTCCACGACGCAGTGAAAGAGGCGAAGGAAGCGACGAGACGAGCTGCGGAAGCCGGTGCCAAGGCGATCGAAGCGGCCGAACGCGGACTCGATCACTCGACGAGCGCGTTCATCGCATGGGCCGCAAAACATGATATCGATGTCCGAGATCGGGATGGGGAAGAACTCCGTCTGGAGTTCGGTGTCGTAGACGATATCAAGCGAAAGATCCGGGAAGGTTACGAGCTATGGACTGCTGCCGATATGCCCGAGGACCGGTATCGAATGGCCAAGATCCAATACGAGAAAGAGATCGACTCTGGCCTCCGGTCGGTCGATAAGACCGAGACGAAATCCTTTGCCTCAGTAGTGTGGCATCACCTCGGCTGAACCCGCCTCGGTAGTGGCAACACTATCGAGCGCGGCGATTTCGCAGCAAACTCTGCTTCTTTCTGTATAGCTCAGTGTTCCACCCCAGGGGTACGGCACGGGGAGGCAGGAATGTGTTTTGCTGAAGTCCCCCTTAGGGACACGCCTAATAGGAAATCTAGCAAAGGATATCTGTTTCGTAGATCGGTACTGTCTACTGTCGATTCGAGCTATATTAACTGTCTTTATTACGCGCTTGGCGATAGAGAACAACTACAAGTCCAATAAGTCCAATAATGATGTCCTTGGCCCCGAAACCGGGAATGTTATCGCCTTCCGGCTGATTGTCCTTGTCTCCTTCAGACTGATCATCCTGACTTGTATTGTTGGTAGCGTTAGAGCGGACGTGATGGTGGCCGAGCGTACCTAACTGAACGCGTGAGTCAATACTGTGTCCGCTTGTAGGGTCATTGACGACCGTTGGCGACGAAACCAACGGTGCCTCAGACTTGCCGAACGTCCATTCCGCCATGCCTGACTCAGTGTCAACCGCATACAGGGTACCAGACTCAACGAACTGACCTGAGCCTACGTAGACCGTTTTGTCGACGACTGTTGGAGACGCTACTATTGGTGCAGATGGCTTTTTGAACGTCCACTTGACTTCTCCGGAATTGGCCCCAATCGCATACAACCGCTCGTCTGCTGCACCTACGTATACACTCCCATCAGCGACTGTCGGGGAGGAGAACACAAACGCATCCGGATCATCAAAGATCCACTCAGCCTCGCCGGATCCGGTGTCAATCGCATAGACGTTTCCGTTGTCACTCCCCACGTATACGGTCCCTTCAGCCACTGTTGGTGACGAGATAAACGGTGACTTGGGTTCATTGAACGCCCACTTTTTGTCGCCAGATTCAGCGTCAACCGCGTACAGTGTGCCCTCTTTGCTATCTTCTCCAGACCCAACATAAACAGTCCCGTCGACCACTGTCGGCGAAGCTGCTAGCGGCGCCTCAAACTCGTCGAAAGTCCATTTAGCCTCTCCCGAGTCAGCATTGATTGCATACATTTGTTTGTCCACCGAACCTACGTAGACAATTCCATCGGCAACAGCCGGCGATCCTGGAATTCTATCTCTTGGTTCGGTGAATGTCCATTCAGGCTCTCCTGAATCAGCGTCAATCGCGACAACTATCCCAGCGACAGAACCAACGTAGACAGTCCCATCAACTACTGTTGGAGACGAAAATACCTGATATAGATTCTCATCAAAAGTCCACTCAAGATCACCAGTGGCGGCATCAACTGCGTAGACGCTCCCATCGTCGCTTCCGACGTATACCGTTCCCTTGACGACTGTGGGTGACGATGCGACTCGATCCGACGGCATCTCAAAGGTCCATTCTTCGATACCTGTCGCAGTGTTTATTCCATATAGTGTTCCACTCTCGTCGGATCTTCCTGCACCAACAACTAGGAGATTTCTATTCTCAGTCGACATAGCTGTCGATTTGCCACTCAAGTTACTGGCAGAAATTCCCGCGAACGTCGTATAGAGAAGGTTCCGTCGATGTATCATGATTATTACCCCGTTATGATACCAGCGTGGTAACCCGACTGAGAGCCAACTATATTAGAACCATTCCAGACATCGTCGAATGCGGATGTTTCATTGTTTGGTATTCTTGGTTGGGTACCGCTGCTCTGAACATCTTCAAATCCGCGTATTTTGCCGTTTTGGTTTATCCTTGGAGCAGTTCCGCCGTTCTTTACATACGGGTAGGCATTGTATATCCCACCCTTCTCGCCTTCAGTGACTATCCTCATTTTGCTGATCCTATATTGTTCTGCACTTTTTCCATCTAATGTGTATACGACTGCGTTATTGTCGTATCTAGTTTTTTCTGCAGAGTTCTTTATTAACCTAACAACTTCTTCTTCACTCATTCGGTTTGGGAGCGATTTCACAGTGTTATCAATTTGAACATTCCCGCCAGTGGGATACCATCCATGCGGCGCATCATCAGCTGACTTAACCACATGGTTTTCTCCCATACCCGTATGTTTTGATAGAATCTCGTCTAATTGCTCTTGTCTTAGCCATCTAGCCTTTCCATTCGGATTTTTTGTTATCATCCGAACTTCAGACATGTCATTAACTCTTTCAGCGTCCAATGCAGAATCGATAGTTGAATCAGTTACTCTGCTTCCGACTTGGATTTGTTTTAGATTGGATCCCTCACTTGACAAACGCTTGATTACTTCTGGATTGACACCTTGTTCGGATAGTCGCTTCGCGCCTCGGAGATCGCCCCCTTGTCTCGCTACTGATTGGATCCATTCGTCACCATGGGTGCGTTGTAATGTGTTATAGATATCTTCTGAGTAGAGTTCCTTCAGAAGTCGTTCATTGAACTCCGAAGATCCCGACCGAAGTAGTAGCGGCGTTAGTTGGTTGATCTTGGTTGGATGCCTCGCGGCGAACTGCCTTACCTTGCTGACCGTCTTCGGTGTTGCTGCTGGTCCAGAAAGGAGTCCAAGTGATGATAGTCCTGCGTCAACACCATCTCTACGCTCTGCGGCACTGACGAGGTCTCGAGCATCGGCAGCTGTCCCCACTCCTGGTGCTATAGAGGACCCCATCCAGCCGGCAAAGAAGGCTGCTGAGTGTTCTTCATCGTACTTTTTGTACTCCCAGCAATGGTCTCCGCAGGCAACTCCCCATGCTGCCGCAGAGATACCGCTGAAATCAGCGCCCTCTGCCTGAACGCGGTACTCTTCGAGACCGGGTTGGGCTCTTAAGGTTGCTGTGCCAACTGGTTTACCATTCTTATATATATCAACGTAATATCTTTTGCCAATCGAGAATTGTTCCTGAAATTCAAAAGTACCGTTCTCGTCAGCTATAGCGGTCTTATTTCCACGAAGAGTTTCAAGACGTGCGTTCTTAATCGGGCTACCGTTTTCATCCATGACGACACCTGAGACTGTTTGGGTCTGTCCAAGCTGTATCTCAATATCTTCCTCAGTTGGACTCACAGGATAGACGATTTTGGAGGGAGAAGTTCCACCACCATCGTAAATTACGATTCGATCGTGAGGTTCGATATCTTGAGAAAAGGTGACTTCACCGCTCCTGTTGGTGAGCCTTGGTTTCTGGGCACGAGTCAATTGGACTGATCTGAAACTGGCGGGACTACCATCTTTTTCAAATACTTGAACTGAGAGAGTCTTCTCGGTATTTAGGAAAACCTCTTCTTGTGTAGTCATATTCTCACCGCTAGATCCTGCTACATTGAGTTCGGCATAGAGTTCGGTTGTTTCGCCTGGTCCTACCATCAAATCTTTAACCGGACTAACAGCGAACGACTTCTCGAACCCACCGCTAGACAGATCATGGCAGGCGATTTCATTGGGTGTGTAAACATCTGTTTCATAGAGACAAACCGTGCCCTCGTCACCGATCTGACCCGCTACTTCGATATCGAACGGTTCTTGAGATCCAACCTCTGACGGCGGTCCTGTATCCCAATGTACTCGATTTATATCGTCCTCTGTCTTGTTTGCTTTAACAACGATATCCCAAGAGATAGTGTCACTTTTACCGCCACTTTCGTCATAGGTTACTGCTGAAACAATATACTCTCCATTATTATTGAAGCTATTATTATAGGTGGCTAAACCACTGGATCCACTGATACTGTTGTTCGTTTGGCGATTCCCGTCAATAGACCACTCCACAGTCTTGAGGTTGCCATCGTCGTCGGAGATGTCAATACTAAATTCAGTTGATTCTCCTTCATCAACAGTGAAATCTTGTCCGGGCGAATTACGTTCGGCTTCCGGAGGTGTGTTTTTTTCTTTAACGGTAACTTCCCAAGTAACTGCTTCGTCATTATAGATATCTTGACTATTGAATACATCTGCTTCTACCGTGTACTCACCCGGTTCATCGAAGGTATGATCCCATTCTTCTGTGTCAGAAGACCCGCTTAACCCCCATGTTACGTCTTGTTGGTTATGATCGACGTACCACTCAGTACCGACTAGTTCTCCATCGGAATCTTCCCCGCCTACAGTAAACGTTTGACTCTCACCCTCCTCGAGAGTTATCACTTTATCGGGGGCTTCTATCTGCGATTCTGGCGGTTGATTTTCGTCTGCTTCGACAGTGATCTCCCAAGAAATTGTGTCGCCTTCAAATCCCTTCTCATCAAAAACAACAGCCGATATAAGAAACGTTCCCTTGCTATTGAAGGTGTTCTCATAGGTGTCCCTATCATTGGAACCGCTGACACTGTTTGATGTCTGGTGATTCCCATCGATATACCACTCCACGTTCCTGAGATTGCCATCATTATCCGAGACATCAACGCCAAATTCAACTGATTCACCTTTCTCGCGAGTAACGGAAAAGTCAGGAGAGTTTCGTTCGGCCCTTGGGGGCTTGTTTTCTTCTTCCTTAACAATGACAGTCCAGAGAGCTGCCTCGTCGTTGTATACATCTTCATCATCGAACACATCTGCTTCTACTGTGTATTCTCCCGGTTTATCGAAGGTATGACCCCATTCGTCTGTGTCAGATGAGCCGCTCAGTCCCCATGTTACTTCTTGCTGGGTATGGTCAACGTACCACTCGGTACCGACTAGCTCTCCATCAGGATCTTCCGCACTTACAGTAAAAGTTGGGCTCTCACCCTCTTCGATAGTTATCTCCTTATCTGGCGATTCTATCTGCGATTCTGGCGGTTGATTTTCGTCTGCTTTGACGGTAACCTCCCAAGAAATCGTGTCGCCTTCGAGTCCCTGCTCGTCATAGACAACTGCTGAGACATAGTGCTTTCCATCATTGCTGAAAACGGTGTTGTAGCTGTCTACATCTCTAGAATCCCTAACAGGATTAGTTGTCTGGTAATCTCCATCTATGTACCAGTCAACGTTCCTGAGATTACCATCGTCATCAAAGACATCGACATTAAACTCAACTGATTTGCCTTCCTCGCGGGTAACAGAAAAATCAGGAGAATCACGTTCAGCCCTTGGAGGATTGTTTTCCTCTGCTTCCTCAACGGTGACAGTCCAGAGAGCTGCCTCGTCGTTGTATGCATCTTTATCATCGAACACATCTGCTTCTACCGTGTATTCTCCCGGTTTATCGAAGGTGTAATCCCATTCATCTGTGTCAGATGAACCGCTTAATCCCCATGTTACTTCTTGTTGGGTGTGATCGACATACCACTCAGTACCGACTAGTTCTCCATCTGGATCTTCCGCACTTACAGTAAAGGTCGGGCTCTCTCCCTCTTCGATAGTTATCTCCTTACGGGGTGATTCTATCTGTGATTCTGGTGGTTGATTTTCGTCTGCTTCGACGGTAACCTCCCAAGAAATTCTATCAGATTTCTCCCACTCATCATTATAGACGACTGCTGCGACGAGATAGGTACCCTCGCTATCAAAAGTGGTATCGTAGGTGTCTGTATCGCTGAAACCATTAATGCTGTTTGTAGTTTGCCGATTGCCATCAATATACCACTCAACATTTCCAAGGTTACCGTCGTCATCAGAAACATCAATACTGAATTCTACTGACTCTCCTTCTTCACTGCTAACAGCAAAATCAGGGGAGTTGCGTTCGGCTTCTGGCGAGGTAGTGGCCGAGGCTGATGTTACAAGTGCTACAGATGAAAAGAGGATAAGTATCAGCAGAATAGCACCCCCTGTTGAAACGCTATTTAAACCACTCTGCGGTCTGTCCTCGTTGTCCCCCACCAGCATTTTATTCTCATCCTAGCATTCCTGACCGAACTAATCACTTTTTCCCTATTATTCAGCCTACTTCCCTCTAATTACTATGTGTTCGGTTTGACTGCAATCCGCTCTTAGGTCCAATTGACGTGTCGAAAATAACCTCAAGAGAAATCACTCATCTTTACTGAAAAAAAAAAACTCATATTTCTGACACTTCTGCTGCTCCCGATACATTGTGTCCGGATTGCCTGCATACCGGACGAAAATGGCCTGAAGTATAGTTCTTTAGGTGGTATTGTGGGAACAATCAGTCTGATTCTGTCCGACTTTAGGAAAGTTCTCGGACACTGCTTATCCGACTCTCCCCGAATTCTCGGACACAATCATTCCGGTAACCACGTGCCCACTGAACGCCGAATTATTGGACTGACCAAGTTCGTCACCCTCGCTGAAGGCGCCAATTCTGAACTCTCGCGAAGAGCTTGGCAGTTGACCGCCAATCGTCTCCTCAAATACGATATCGAGCCCACTGAGGCCATTTTTTATCTGTCGCAGTCCCTGACCAGTACGGCCGGCCAATCGCTCTTGGGATTGAAACACCTCCACGGCCACCTAGCCGCAGCGCTGGTCGACTGCAAGGCAACTCGTCACGTCGACGGCTTCGAGATCGACGTGGCTTACTAAATCGAACAGTATAGAAAATCAGGCCTCGGTGGTGGCGTCGTCTGTGCCACCGTTGAGGAAGACGTTGGCAACCTCGTGGTCGAACTCGCCGAGTGCCTGCGCTGCGTCGCTATCTTTGTTGATCTGGTACATCGTCGAGTTACCGACGGTGCGGGTTTCTTCGATCAGGCCGTAGTTGAGCAGATCCTTTCTGTGGTCGTAGAACGTGCTACGTTCGATGCCAGCGAGCCGTGCAATGTCACTGGGGTTGAGGTCGCGGCGGGATTCGCTGAGGAGTACCGCGAGGATCCGCACCTTCGGGTGATCACCGAGAACGTCGGTAAGCGTGTTGTCCACGCCGAGTGCGTCGTCTGGGTTTTTGTTGTTGCTGGGTGCCATGCCTGCGCTCAGGCTCTAGTATGGATCTGTTCCACTTAATGTTTTCGTAGAACATCAGTACCAGAGCTTCAAGACTACACCCCTGGTGTTGGTAGACAACAGGTTTATATTTGACCGGGTCGTACTAACACACGACGAGGCCATGAATAGCGACGAAGAGTTCGAAAACGACATCGTCGAAACGTTGGTCCGAAAGAAGGTCACAGGCGGTAAGAAGCACCAGATCGACACGGTGAAAAACTGGTTCGCGTCCTCGGATCAGGGGCGTGTCGAAGACCTAATTGAAAAATTGGCGCGTGACCCAGATGCGCCGGTCGAGATGTACGGTGGCGGGGCGCGGGCGAACGTTCGCCTCACGTCACGGCAGGATGCCAAAGAGTGGTTGGACGACCGCGGTCGCGATCTCTGGTGGGCGTAGTCAGAGTCCGTCGTGGCCTCGGCACTTTCTCATGGGACGCCGCCACTCACCGACGCTGTCCTCGTCGTCAGGTGTTACCTGACACTCGGCCGCAGGAACACCTGTCGGACGCGTCTCGAGAGGTAGTGCCCCGACAGGCCATAAGACGCACAGGTTTCGATCGTCTGAAAGACGGCTTCGTGGTCGTGTCCATCAGTCGCGATGGATAGAAAATCCAGCACGGGATTGAAACAGTTAATCGGTATCTGTGGGCCCTATATTTACCGTTGATTGACGATCTCCTATCCAGCTCTGTTCGTATTCTCAGACAAGACGAAAATGATGAATCACTTGTAGAGGGATAGGACACTAACAGGTAGCCATGAGCAAGAAACCTGACCTTCTCACTCAATTAGCTGACTCATTTGCATCTGTAATTCCGGATGTCGATACACGTGCCGAACACGATCGATGGAAATCCGGAATCGGGCCATTCGAGGAAGAGAATCAGATCGAAATGATTCTCGAAGCGCTCGAGGGCCACCCGCTACGAGAAGCGATCGAGGCTGAAGTATCGTACCTCGATGGTTCGCAACGATGCGACCTCTTTCTTGATCACGACGGGCGTCAACTTCCAGTGGAAGCCAAGCTACTCCGGTTCCGGTACGATAACGGAAACATCGATCCGAACAGTTTCGCTCGTATCTTCACGCCATTTCCTGAACGGAGTTCCTCATCCCTACTTACTGATACAAAGAAACTCTACGAGTCAGAGTTTGGATCAAACGGCGGAGTACTCGGTCTCTATTACGAAAAAACCGATGAAGAGTACGAGCAAATGACTGCCGAGGCAGTTGCCGAGAAGTTTTGTATGGACGTGGATCACTGGTACGATTTCCAGGTAGAAACGAGGAATATCGCCTACTTTGACGGGCTACAGCATCCCAATCATCAGCAAGGCGCCGTCATCACGTGGGAGATCGTCGAGTGATCGAACAATGACCGAAATAAGACTAGTAAGCTATACGAAAACGAAACGCGAATTACCAGAGCCACCGGATGAGTTGTACAGTCCGTTGACGCTGTTCAGCAAGGTTCGCCAGTACTGTGGATCTCATCTACTGAAACTCCGAGTTAGATAGCGGATCGTTAGTTGCAGCCCACATCTCACCAATACGAGAGAATTCGATCCGATGTCTCTTCCCTTCTTCCTTTTTTACAACTAACCCCTTTTCTCTAAGATTGTCTATCCAATATCTCACCTTATTCTTATGAGAATTATCACACTCTATCTCCCTCCATTCTGCATGCTGACGCGCCAGTTCTGATATCGACTCTGCTTCCCCCATATACTGTAGCACCTGAAGTGCCTCCTCCTCTGATTCGGTGATCCCGGTTACAGGTGGTGCTACGAATTCCACATGGTGCTTTTCGTTCGGAAGTTGTCGCGTTCCACTTGTAGTCCCTTTATCTAAATCATCTAATAAGCTAGAAATACTTTCTAAATGCTCTTCTGCATCTGGCTTGATATCTTGGCTGAAGTCCCCTTCTTTCAAAAAGTCAGCTATAGACTCCAGTTCCTCTATAGTGTTTATCATCAGGTAGTTTTCTGGCGACGAATAATATGTGTGAATTTTGTCTCTCATTTCTGGACGCTCTACGACATGGGTGTTAGCCGCCGTAGCATATGCAAATGCTACTGTTCTCGGCATAGATGAGATATTGACGAAGATCGTGTTTCCTTCGTCAAGTTCCGAGGTGAGCGTCTTATACGCATATTCATACAAATTTTTGTAATTAAATATATCAGATATCACCTCCGTTTCTACTGTAGTACCAAGCACGCTTTCAACTGAACTTTTAAGTTCACTAACAATATTCTCAGCGAGTTCTGCTTCCTTTTTCCGATCTGACTCTTGCTCTGAATACAAGAGAACAATCCTATCTGGGTCGAAATCATCGTAATGGAGAGGTTGCACCAGCCTCTCAAAATCGAACCCCACCGGAATATAGTGTACTTCGTCGCCCATAACCCACTAGTTATCAACTGGAATTCAATAAATGCTTTTGTGCAAAATCAGCCATCACACGATGCGAATTCTACTGTTGACGGTATTTACTAGATATAAACAGCAGTTCGCATGATCACAAAAAATCGGCTAGTCTAATCCGCTAGATGGATTTTTGGGTGTTTAGGTTGTGTGTATATCTAACTTCAAGAAGGTATATCTCATACCGATGATAACTCGGGGTAATGTGTCCAATTGGCTCAGAACACAGAGTCCGTGTTCAGAAGCAAGTTCCCGTATCAACCACTTGCTGTGGTGGACTCAGCTTCTGACAAAAGAGGCCATTAGATGTTAAACAATGGAAAATGTGCATGGGATAACCGCGAAGGAAGCCAAATCCGACAAGCAAAGCAATACGGATGGCGGCGAATCGCGGTCAGAAGAAGAAGAAGAACAGATATATCAAACAGGGCTAGTTCAGGGAACCGAGCTACCAGAACGTCCAGGACTAGAAATTCCTCGCGTCCAAGCGACTCAAGCCCATTTCGAGTTCTCGACATCCCTTGAGGGCGTCGTAATGATTAGTATTGAGGACGCACGCCGATTAGCAGCCAAAGGGGAAACAGCGGAGTCCGTTTTCGGAAACATGCTCGTCACCGTAACGACAACCGTTCACGACGAGATACTCGAGAAATGGTATCCGGAGAAAGAAATCCAACTGGTTCTGGACTTTGAGCCCGATTTCTACGTTCCTTGTGATCGTCCAGTCTATCGAACGGATAGTAAGAAAGAGCGACGCGAAATAATAACCCGATATCTCCGAGACTTGAAGGAGATTACCAAAGCTATCAGAAATCTCTCCACAGAGATCATTCCATTAGTCAAAGGAGAACTTCCCCGAGAACGAAAACAGTGTTATCGATGCTTTAAGGGTCTAGGCTTTGATCGATTTGGCTACTATTGTTCTCAATACTTCTTATATGGTAATCACGGTGAGGAACTAATCCAGGATGTCCGGCAGATCGTCAGTGAGGCACAGCCAAGAGCGATGCTACTTATCGGAGTGCAAGCATCGTCGTACCTTCGACGTATGCCTCTCGAAGTTACTGCTGCTGCTGGAGAGCGTTGGCGGCGGAAATCTGGCCTTCGGAACGATTCACTAAGTATACAGCAGGTACAGCGGAACTATCGAGATTGGTCTCGCGAAATCGAAAAAGAGCTTGAAGGGGGTCAGTCGCGTCTGGAGAGGTTTGTCACAAACACTGCAGAGGCCTCAATTCATGGGAACTAAAATAACATCACAAGACGATGCGGCAGCTGGTAAAGAAGATAGCAAGGAGGGTGGTCTTCCTGAGGAACAACAAGAACTACCCGAAAGCCGAAATGAAGCGGAGCAAGCGGCAGAAGAGGTGTGTGAAGAAGAGGCAGACCAGTCAAAGGTTTCTGAGCGAGAAGGCAAGAAAGTCGCTGATCGTCGGGAAGAAGTGCGTGATGCTCTTGAGGATGAACTCGGGATCAAAGAGCAGCATATCTTCGGTTCATTTACTCGAGGCACCTTAGTTGGCCCTCTTGACGAGGATTCAGACACTGATGTTATGTTCGTGTTGGACGAGGAAGAACACGGAGATTGGATTCGAGATCCAGAAAATGGTCCTCGAAACAGTCTACGGCGCGTGAAGCGGATCCTTCAGAATGACTCCCGGTTTAAGCGCGCAAATATTTCTGTTGACAGGAATGTAGTAGCGATCCAGTTCGATGATTTCACAGTTGAGGTCGCTCCGGCGTTCGAGCGAGGTGATGATTACGTTATTCCGAACACGTATCGGGAAGGTGCTGGATGGGTCCGAACAAATCCACGCCGGTATAAACAACAGTTCGAAGCAGTCAACGAAAATCGGAATGGGAACGTCGCAAAGCTCGCACGACTCGCAAAAAAGTACAACGAGCAAACTGGTAAGCAGATCTCATCGTATCATATGGAAGTCATGGTGTATGATTTCATGCGAACTCGTTCTTACCAAGATGAGCCGATAGATAGACTCGTAGACGACTTCTTTGGACAACTTCCTGAGCGACTATCGAGTGGGACCTACGACCCTGCAACGGACCAAAAAATCGACGACGGCCTTCGGAATGAGGATCGTGAAGAAGCGATCTCTAACGCGAAGAAAGCGAGAGAGAAACTTCAGAGAGCTAGAGAAAGAAAAGAGAACAACGAAACAGATTCCCAAGAGCACTATGAGGAGGTCGTCGATGGTAACATCGAATAAGTCTAAGAATCGCCGATCTCTGCTAGAAGACAAAGCTATTGAGGAGATCGTGAGTCTTTGGTATACTTATAACCAATTATTTAAAGCAGCTAACTTTCACCGCCATGTGGGTCAAAGCGTGTCTTTTCTAACTGGTATTCTTGGTGGGATTCTCACCTATGGACTAATTTGGGATGGGATCCCAAATACGATTATGATTGGTTTTGCGGTCCTGATTTCCGTTCTAACTGCTCTCCGTAGCGCCTTCCAGCTCACAGATAAACAACGGGAGTTACGAGCGGCAGCGAACGAATACAAGGACTTGTGTGATGAAACTCGACTTTTACTTCAACTGGATTTTCCTAATGAGGACATCTCAGATGTAGAGATTGAGGATAAAATTCGAGAGATCAATGATCGACGTCGAGAACTCAACAAAGAGTCTCCTGATGTCAGCAGCTTCTGGTATCACTATATCAAGTATAGGAAATCACCCTCCGCCCTTGGAGAAATAACCGTTTCAGATACGGAACGCGCGATCGTTACCGGGCAAGATACCTAAGTGAATATCTCACCGAAAAAGCTAGGTGTGGGGGAGTTGATTTGATATGTATGTCCGTAAATGCAGAGAATGATTCATCCGAGTTACCGAAGGAGTGGTGGACAGTTGCCTATACTCGCTCAGGAGGTCGATATAGCGAGACTGAGCGGTTAAGTGATGAAAAAACGGCAAAGCGGAAGCGGCAGGCAATCTTAAACACATATGACGATATTCTCTCTATTGAATTGATTCAAGAGACACAACTGGCCTGGGACTCAGAATAGTAGTTCATTTGATTTCCAGTCGTTGGGAGGTTTGGTTAGATCATTGATTTCTTTCTAGAGTTCGCTATATCATGTCTTCGATTCTCAGTTTTACCCCTACAGAAAATGAAAGACCGGGTCATCAATAGGGAATTGGCCTCCAGTCACGAGTGAAAATGTCCTCGAAGACAGGCTTCGCGGACACTGTCCCGCGGTAACTACATATTCGAATTTAACGGACAATCCCTGTAGCGACTGAGGATTTCAACAGACCCAACGAAGTCTAATCCGAAACCGCTGTTCAGTGAACTGTTTCGACTACTTATCTTCCTGCACGACTTCCCTTATTACGTCGGTGTATTGGTTGTCTGAAGGATCGACAAAATATTTCATGACACTGAGGACCATCTTTTGGCTAATCAACCCTCCTCGGTTCGTCAGCAGATATACCATGAACGGTATAATAATGATAACTGCTGCACCTCGAATAGACCCAGTATTGGATAGCGTAGAAAACGTAACGAGGATGCAGAAAATCAATTCCATCGGCATCTTCGGAAGTGAACGTGAAACCACTTTCCGCAGTCCGAACCGAGCGTGAAGCAGCAAGAATGAGTAGTAAACAGCTGTAACGATTAGTGTCAGGCTGAGCATCTTTACAGCTTCAACGGTAGACAGTGCCTCGAATAACGCCGTGAAAAGCAAGAGCAAAGTGATGGAGACCAACGCGTGAAACCCTACGATTAGAATGGGGACAGCATTCTTCTGTCTCTTAATATGCTGTTTCAGTTGGTCGTATTCTTCGGGTGTAATATCGCCTTCACGTTTCTTCCGCATCAACCGCCTTGCCTTGTCGAGATCCAGTGAATTCTCGACATCTAAGTCATAACTCGCTCTTTCCGACTGTCGATCAAAAAACAAGGCAGTCCGAGCAATCAAACCCGTTGGACTATCTTCCCCTGCCTTTTCGATAAAAGTCTCTCGACGCTGCTCGTCATACCGGAAAACCGGATGATTGAACGCCGCAAACAGTGAGACTCCGAAAACCATTGATCCTGCCAAAAGGATATACTGGTCAAAACTACCGTCAAACCGAATTGCCAGATCTCCGAGATTCTTAAACACGAGGTGGGAGGTGATTGCAACGCTGGTTACCAACATGGCTGTCCCTGTCCACCGTGCCGCGTTCGAATCGGACAAGTTCTCGTCAGAGACAACGAGATGGTATCTGATAAACAAAGCTCCGAACAGTAGGACGAAGACACCGGTGTCAACGAACACTGGATTGGAGAAAAAAACGTTATACAGACCATAGACTGCGGTGAAGAAGAATACCTCGTAGCCTATCCGCTCTTTCACGGACAGTTTTGACCCGGCACGCCCCATCAATCAAAATTCAAATCCCAGTCACCAAGACTTTACTGATTACCCTCAGATGAGTAGTCCTCACACACGACGTTTTGTAATTCATCCAGAAGGTCAGAATCATGCTTTTCAGCATGCTGCCGGAGTATTTCGATATCTCGAGGAAGTTCCTCTTGGATTTTCTTTCTAACGCGACTCACAGCAATATACGGGTTTTCTTTAGAGTCGGGATCAGTTAGCGATTCGCGTTCACCTTCAGTCAATAGCGCACGCCGTGCCATATTTGCTTATCATGGTCTGATGCATTACCATTTACGGAAACCATTTCCCTATATGGAAAGTTATTAGTTTCCACATTTGGAAAGTGGCCACTAGCACGGGAGTGCGCCGCAAAATTGGCCAAGGGTGATGGGACACCCTCGACCGTGCTGAACAAGTCAGCATGACGCATTACGAGAACGACGCGGATAAATCCGACGCACAGAGTCAGAATCCACGGACGATCGCAGTTACAGGGAGGTTGCACGATGAGTGAGTCAAACTGGGAAGAAATAGGTCGGACATTGCTCCAGAAGGAACTCGAGCGGGTGAGCGAAGAGGCTGCTCACGATGTCTTTTTCCCGTCGGCACGCCGACTCGATCGAGGAGAAGACCTGCAAGCTGAAGATATCCACAGAATGCGTGAAAGCGTGGAAGAACTCCGACGACTCACTGAGTCAGCTGCAGCAGCAACCCCAGAAGCGACACCGCTTCCCGATATCTGGGATGTACTCGATGATGAAGCACGATCTCAGTACGTGCAGCACGTCCGAGAGAAATCTCAGGAGAGTCGAAAGCGGCAGTAGCAAACCAGATAGGTGAAACAGGCCATTTGAGGGTGTATCTATTCTGCCGGATTCACCCTTCTATCTGGAATCTCTTCGTTGCCCTTACCTTGCTGTTCGCTGCTCCTCTTTGGTCATGCCTCTTTGACGAATCACGACCGCCCCTTACACCCCCTTCAAGTGCTTGCTCGTTGCTGCTCGTTCATGGCTCGAGCTGGGGAAAGCACTTTGAGCAGGCAGAACAACCCCCTCGTTTTCGCTGGTCGTTTCTGCCCCGAACCCCCTTGCCGTCCCTGCCTTTTGCTGGTCGTTTTGCCTCGATCGAAGCGACCGCCCCTCGAGCAGCCGCTACCACCCCCTTGTTTGCCTGGTCGTTGCTGCTCTTTCGCTGCTCGAGCCGAACAAGGTGTCCCCGATCGACTCCTACCACCCCTTCAGGGCCCCCTTCTGACTGCTCGAGAGTTGGTCGCGTTCCCCTGCCGTCCCTGCCTTTTCGCTGGTAGCCACTGGTCGTCTCTCTCTGGATCGTTCCGACCAGTCGCTCGGCCAGCCATGACCACCCCCTCAAGGGCCCCCTTCTGGCTGCTCGAGACTGGGTCGTATCCCCCTGCCGTCCCTGCCTTTTCCCTGGTCGTTTTGCCTCGATCGAAGCGACCGCCCCTCAAGCAGCCGCTACACCCCCCTTGGTTGCCCGGTCGTTGCTGCTTTTTTGTTGGTCGGAGTTGCTCTACACGTCTTTGTTTTCCACCTCGGAATTGGCCTTACTCGTCCGGGAGTGATCGAAGTGCTTCCCACTCTTCGTCAGTGAGATCAGCGTGACGTACCAGCCCAGCGATTTCGCTGTCACTCAGCGGTTCGCCCTGCTTTAACTTCTCACGAGCCCCCTCGTAATCGATTTCCCAGACGTTCCAATCCACGTCGACATTCACGGTCGCCTCCGCGGTTAGCTCGTTCCCGCGCGAGTCGGTGTGTTCTCGGTAGGAACTTGCCTGTTCGATAGCCTCCTCGACGACTCCTTCGAAATCTACTGAGGTTTGTGTGCTAATCACGTGATAGAGAAACCCGATAGCAAAGACTGACCCATCGTAGACTTCGATTCCTTTCGACTGATTTGGAGCTGGCGGGGGAGTCATGTCGCTGAATATGGTCTCGATCTCCTGCTCGTCCAAACAGCTCAAGAGTAGCTCAAAGTCGAGCAGCCCGTTCCTGATTCGGTCACGGAGTCGTTGGCGTAATTGGGACTCAACATGCTCCTCGAGATTCTTTTGACCAAACAGATACTCGCGATCGTCGTATGTGAGGAGCCCAGATGGCCGGCTACGCGGTTCGTCAGTATAGCGAAGTTGTAGTTTTCGCCTTTCAATCGTCTCTTCATCCTCGTTATCGTAATACGTCATTAGGTATGGCTACTAACGTCGTAATATAAAAAACTAATTAGGAAGCGCACATTGAGGCTGATATGTCGTCGACCGAGTGGACGAGCATCCCAGTACACCCGGACGTACGAAACGAGATCCGCGAGGAGAAACCGGCCGGAGAGTCCTATACGGAATTCCTGCAAGGTCTCCTCACTCAGCAATCGGCTGACGACGAGAAGACACAGTAGCAGGCATATACCAACGGCTCAGCGGTGTTGGTCCACGGCGACAGAACACTGGAGTGTCCCACCACTCCAGGGCTCTCCCCTTCATCCGGGGCGGGTGTCGCCGGCGAAGCAAATGGATGCTGGAGCCGATCAGGAAGATCGGAACCCCGTACCAGCTGATATGCAATCATTGCATATCAGCATTCGGGTTCCTTCTGGGCTCCAGCTCCGGTCTGGCCGACCTACTCGGCTGCGAAGACTGGACGCATGCACGCAACCCACGATGACAACGCGGAACGTAGTCAGGTCGACTCGAGCGACGAAATTAGTAGCCGTACCAGCGACGAGGTTGGAAAGCGAATCGAACGATTCGGCCACGACAAGATCCGGCTCGTCGAGTGCCCGGTCTGTGGTGTTGGCCTCAGAAACAAGAAGACGGCAAATCACATCGAGAAACACTCTCCCTCCGATTTCGGGCTAACCGGGGGTGAGGTCCTATGAGTGGGGCCACTTCCGATCCGGATCGGTACGTCCAGGAGAACAAGGACACGCTCGTTCGTATCATCAAACACAGCGACGACAAGTTCGTTCGAGGGCTTGCTCTCGCGGCGATAGTCCGCTATGGAGACGAACCGCTCCTTCACGATATCGAGCACGAGATCGATCGGGCGAAACAGGACATGGAGGAACGCGTCTAATGACGACCTCAGTCCGTACTGGCGTCGGCGAACTCTCGAGCCTCCCGGAGCACCCCGGGGTTCTCGTCGGCGAGTTCGATGAACTTCTCGACTCGCTCGAGATCGTCGAGCAGTTCGGGATCATCGCGAGCAATCTTGAGAAGTTCAGTCCGGGTCTCCTCTTGTCGTTCCTCGATCTCTTCAACAGCCCCGTGTTCCATCGCTTGACCGCACCACACGCAAAGCGATTCGTTCCGTGGTGTCTTCCGCTGACAGCGGGGACAAGTCTGCGGAGAGATGGGATCGGACTCGTCTTCCTCGACGTCGACGCCGTGAGCCCTCGCGATCTCTCGATCGTTGGCGTCACCGAAGACGGCGACGTAGCGAGCGGCGACATCGGAACCGCGATCCCATCCGTGATGGTCCTCGAGGTGCGCCTGGTTGACGCCCTCGGAAGCGAGATAGGATGCGGAGGATTTCCGCATCTGAGTGAAGGTAACGTCGGTGTGAGTGACGCCGGCCTTCCGGGCGTGCTTCTTCAGAATCTTCAGCTTCATCTGATAGCTGACTTCCTTCGGCTGGTTGAGCTGGCACCACAGTGGTGCTTGCGGATCGTTCGGTGCGGGATGGACATTCAGCCATTGTCGGAGATACGGAGCAGCAGCGATGAGCATAATCGACCGCTCGCCCTTCTTCCCGTCGACGGAAATCTGGAGGCCGTACTTGTGATCGGCGATGTCGCCGACGGTAAGGGACAGAATCTCACCGCTTCGAGCGCCGGAGTCCCATGCGGTCGCGATGAGAGCTTTGTCGCGATGGTGACGACACTCCTCGAGCATCGGCTTGATGTGGTCGTCCCACCAGAGCATCTTCGCCGGGTCCGGCATCGGATTGTAGTTCTTCGATGTCGTCGCGGAGACCCAGGAGATACTGTCGGGGATCTCATCGCCGTCAGTGACGCGTTTGCCAAACATCCGAAGGGCGACCCGATAGTCTCGGTTCGATTCCTCGTTTTCGTAGTTACTGTGGATCCAGCGGACGATGTCTTCCGCTGCTCTCTTATCCTCGAGAGCGTCCGCGAGTCCACCAACGTTCTCGGAGATCCGAACACAGTGCCTGACGAGCTTCGCACGGCGCTGCTTACCGTACTGACTCCCGAGGAGGGCGAGTTGCCTGTCGAAGTCGATGAGGGCCTCCTGATCGTCGCTACTGATGTCTTCGCTGTCCTCGATACGCTCTTGCAGCCGTTCGAGCCGACGGTCAGCATCGCGGGTCATCGTCTACTCAGGGGGTTATCGTATGAGCATGTAAACCACCGGTTGAGGTCCGGGAGGCGGCATATTCTGAGGCTACGAACGAAGTGAGTAGCCGAAAAAACGACGTCGAACGGATTTTGAACCAGACGAGTCGCAGCCCGCGAGCGAAGCGAGCGGGATTGTCGTCGTCAGGCGGTTCTGTGTTGTAGTGGTGGCGTCCGTCTCGACACCGTCGACCGGTATTTCCCGTCGGAATCACTCGAGCTGGGAACGGAAATCGAGGCTGAACGGCTCGTGAGTGTGGCGTACTCTCACGTTCCACGCGAGGAACGGCGACCAACCGCTACTCGTCGGTCGTCGTGTCGATCCCGAGCGTCTTATTCAGCCCGCAGAAACACGTCGTCGCGTTGAAGCCGAGCCCGAGTGCCCCGACGAGCGCAAGCAGGCCGGTCTTGTGTTTTCCGTTTCGGAGTGTGGTTGCTGCGACGAGGGCCAGCACAACGGCGAGTAGTGCGCGGACGAGTCTGTCACGGCCACCGACGTTCCGGTCGACCATATCGAATACTGGACCGCCTCGGCCTTGTATCTTCTCGAGCGGATTCTGACTCGACTCATACGCACAGCGAAACGGGCGGGGACTCCCTTCTTTCGGGTCATATTCGGGATGGCGTTTCCGTTCGATTCCATCGCCGAGAGACTGCCGTGTTCGACAGTCGACCTGATGACGATCGATTAATTTATTGTACTTGTGTCCGAGAACGAACGCTATGGACGCGCTCAAAATCGTCGCCGAGATGATCGAGGGATACCTCTCGGGCGGGACCGAGGAGGCAGTGTCTGAGGGTGTCGAAGAGACGGCGGAAGAAGCGACGGGAGAGGACCTCTAACGCGAGCGGTCGGCGCGGATCCGAGTCCGTCCGTGAACGGCGCGCCGCCGTGTGCGGACGACCGACAGTGTCGAAACCGGGTATCGAACGCGTTCGATCGGTCCGCCCGGCGCTCAGTCGTCCGGCTCGTAATCGAAGATGTCTTCGATTCGGCAGTCGAAATAGCGTGCTAACTCGAACGCGAGCTCGAGGCTCGGGTCGTACCGCCCGCGTTCGATCGCGTTGATCGTCTGTCGCGAGACGCCGACCCGGTCGGCGAGTTCGGCCTGCGTGACGTCGGCTTTCGCCCGCCAGACGGTGAGATCGTTCTCCATGGTTCACATGACCCGTTCGTAGTACCAGATCGCACTCGGTAACACGAGAAACGGCACGGCCATGAGCCACGTCAGCGGCTCGAGTATCGGCGTCGTGAGATCGGTACTGCGCTCGAGGGTCGTCCAGACGGCGACCGCCCAGAAGAACGCCCAGAGGGAGACCGCCGTTCCCCGGAGGCCGATCTTGAGATACCGTTCGTCGTAGTCGTTTCGTCGCTCGGCGAGGCGAAACGACCAGACACCGACGAGGGTGACGAGGAGGCCGCCGCCGATCGCGAGGGCGGCACTGGTCCCTGTGTCGGGTGCCACGTCGGCACCGACGGTCAACGCGACGACGCCGGCGATCATGAGTGCGATCCCGACGGACAGCTTCCGGGAATACGTCTCTGCCATATCGTGTAAAGTATACTTTCCAATACGTTGTACGTCTTTTCCATATTGTCGGAGGAATACGATACTCGAGTCACGACGGACGCGGGAACTGACTGCAAACGGCCGACGGGAAGCGGTCCCTCGATTGGTTGCCCCAATCCGGTCGAGATCGGTCAGAGCGGCGTCGTACAGCGACGGCAGTACGTGAATTCGGCGTCGTTTGCCGCACCGCAGCGACGGCACGTCACGCGCGTTCGACCCGCCGTGTCCGCCTCGAGCGAGTCGGGGGGTGTGCGGTCGGACGCCTCGTCGTCGGCGTCTCCCCCCAGCTCGCCGGTCCGTCGCTCGCGGTGGCGCTCGAGGCCGTCCCGTGCGATCTCCACGAGAACCGGGACGCTAGCTCCCAACGCGGCGAGCAGGAGGATGCCGACGGCGACGGCATACAACTGCCCGGGTGAACCCATATACCGTCGCTACGGTCGCCCGACGGGTATCGATTGTGGTGTGAGACCACACAACATGTATGTCCGGCGAGACGAGCGGTGGTGTCCCTCGAGTCGGGCGACGAAACGGTTCGGCCGACGTAACCGGCACATCGTTCGGGAAGCCGACTTCTCAAGGGGCCCGAGGCTGACATACGGACGTGAGCAGTAACTCGATCACAAACGAGAGCGACACGTTCGAGATCGGCGAGACGACCGTCCATCGGCTCGGCTTCGGGGCGATGCGGATCACGGGCGAGGACATCATCGGTGCGCCCGACGACGAGGCGGCCGCCCGCGAGGTCGTCGAACACGCCGTCGACTGCGGCGTCGATCTCATCGACACGGCCGACTCCTACGGGCCGGCGGCCAGCGAGCGACTCATCGGCGAGGCGATCGGCGACCACGACGACGTCTTGGTCGCGACCAAGGCCGGCCTGCTGCGCAACCGCGAGGGCGACTGGCTCGCACACGGCGACCCCGACTACATCCGTAATCAGGTACTCACGTCACTGGACCGGCTCCGGACAGACACCATCGACCTCTACCAGTTCCACCGCCCCGACGACGACACGCCCTTCGAGGACTCCGTGGCGGCCTTCGCGGAACTCAAAGACGAGGGGCTCGTCCGCGAAGTCGGCCTCAGCAACGTCTCCCCGGAACTCATCGACCAGGCCCGGGAACAGGTCGAGGTCGCGACCGTCCAGAACCGGTACAACCTGAACGACCGCGGCGCGGCCGACTCCCTCGAACTCTGCGCGGAGAACGACATCGGATTCATCCCGTGGGCCCCGATCAACGGCGACGATCTGGCCGAACACGGCGACCTCCTCGACGAGATCGCCGAGACCCACGACGCGACGCGCCGACAGGTCGGCCTCGCGTGGCTGCTCGAGCGCTCGCCGGTCATCCTGCCGATCCCGGGAACGTCCGATCCCGACCACCTCGAGTCGAACGTCGCCGCCTCGGAACTCTCGCTGTCCGACGACGAGGTGCAGCGACTGACCGACGCGGCCGAATAGATCGCCGGATCTGGTCAGTCACGACACCACGGGTCGGCCCGCGGCGCTCGAAGCGATCGTGGGAGAGACCGAGCCCCGGACACCGCGACGCGGGCTCCGACGGGTGTCGGAGACGTCGCGTCGGGCGGCCGCCATCCGGCGCGGTACGGGCTGCCGGCCCGAAATGCGAGCGCATGATCGGGCCGGTGCCCGGTGTGGCTCCCTTCGAAAGCCCCCAAAGCGGATCGACCCGTCACCCTGTTTCCGACGGAAGCCTGATACGTCAGTCCCGCAATGGTGACGTATGGTTGCATGTGACGACCTCGAACACGGACAGGCCCGCGTCAACGACACGAAACTCCACTACGTGACCGCCGGCGACGGCCCGCCGCTGGTCCTGTGTCACGGCTGGCCCCAGACCTGGTACGAGTGGCGGGACGTGATCCCGTCTCTCGCCGACGACTACACCGTCATCGCACCCGATCTCCGGGGACTGGGTGATTCCGCGACTCCCACCTCGGGATACGACAAGGACACCGTCGCGACCGACGTCCGGGAACTCGTCGCCCACCTCGGCTTCGGGGACGATCGGATCGCGCTCGTCGGCCACGACTGGGGAATGCCGACGGCCTACGCCTACGCTGCCCAGTATCGCGACGAAGTCCGCGCGCTCTGTGTTC
This sequence comes from Natrinema mahii, assembly GCA_000690595.2. GTDB lineage: Archaea > Halobacteriota > Halobacteria > Halobacteriales > Natrialbaceae > Natrinema > Natrinema mahii. The sequence continues at coordinate 43,917 of JHUT02000014.1, forward strand.
TCGAGGCCGGCCTACCGGGGATCAACGAAGACGGAAAGCAGAAGCTCTGGCACACCCGCTTTCACGGCGTTCGTGACCTGCCCGAGCGGCTGGTCGCCGGCCGGGAGCGGCTGTATCTCGACTGGTTCTACAAGGAGGGCGCGTACGACCCGTCCGCGATCGACGACGCGGCCCGCGACGAGTACGTCCGGTGTTACTCGCAGGCCGGCGGCCTGCGGGGCGGCTTCGAGTACTACCGCGCCTACGAGACCGACGCCGAACACAACCGCGCCCACGCCGAGGCCCCCCTCGAGCTACCGGTCCTCGCACTCGGCGGCGCGGCCTCGTTTCGGGAGCTGCCGATCCGGGACATGGAGGCGGTCGCGACCGACGTCTCCGGCGAGGTCGTCGACCGCGCCGGCCACTGGATTCCCGAGGAGCGGCCGGCGTACTTCGTCGACCGGCTGACGGCGTTTCTCGACGACGCGGCGTGACCGCCCCTCGAGCCGGGTGCGACCCCGCGGTCAGTACTGGTCTTTGACCCTGTCGATCTGGCAGTCGATGCAGAGATCGTCGGCGAAACAGGCGACGTTGTCGTGGGGGCAGTCGTACGCCTCGACCTCGACGGAGAGGCGGCGTTTCGCGCGTTCCCACTCCGTCGCCCAGTCGTCGATCGCCATCTCCGCGGAGGTAAAGACGACCTCGCCGTCCCGGTCGACGATCTTTGCGACCGTGACCGAGCGGTGATTGGCCTCGACGACGTCGATCGCCTCCTCGTAGGACACACAGCGGATCTCCTCCCGGCCCGACTGATCGTCCAGCAGGTGGACGGCGATGGAGCCGTCGTACTCCTCGGTCGGCTCCAGTCCGTGAGTCATATCGGCAGTATCGGACCCACGCGACAAAAAGTTCCGCGTCGGTGGCTCGGACTCGGTTCGCTTGCGGCGGCTCCCGCGACGGTCGATCGAGTACGGTACGCGGCCTCGAGCCGTCGCTCACTTCGTTCGCGACGACGTCGTGAAAAAGTCCGGGTGCGAGAATCGAACCCGACTGCGAGACTCGTTTCACTCGTCTCGTGTGGTTCGATCTCGCAGTCGGACTTTCGACTCCTCACGTTCGTTCGTCGCCAGAAAGTCCGGGTGCGAGAATCGAACCCGCGTCTCAGCCTCCACAAGGCTGAAGGATAACCACTACCCCAACCCGGACGCGCTTACACCTGAACCTACAGCCGGTTGGATTAAAATACGTTACGACTCCCGGACGCGGTGTGTGACGCCCTCGCTCGGTTTCGGCCGGCCGGTCTCGGCCGCCCCCGCGGGTCGTTCGCGACCGAGACGTTTTTCGATCCGCGGGCGTTACTTCCGCCAACGCGTGGCCATCACCGACAAGATCTACGTCAAGAACCACCGCCAGCTCAGCTCCCAGCTCGAGACGAACATCCCCAAAGGGGCGTTCAAGGGCGCGACGCTGGATATGCTCTTCCAGGGCGAGGGTCTCGAGAAACTCGACGACGCGACCCGCGATCGGGTCCTCGATTTCACGCAGGACTTCCTCGATTGTAGCTGCGACAACAACCCCTACTGTGGCTGTCCCGAGCGCAAGTTCATGACGTACCTGCTCGAGTTACGCGCCGAGGGGCTCGGCCCGGACGCGATCGTCGACGTGATGACCGACGACTACATGGTGTATGCTTACTCCGGCGACGTGCTCTCCTTCCTCGATAACGCCGTTCGAACCCTCGAGGCCGCCGAGGGATTGGCACGAGTCGACGGTGCCGAGGAGAAACACGACGAAATCCGGCGAGCGAAGCGGAATCTCGAGCGCTAAGCGGCTATTCTTCTCCGGGTCCACCCTTCTACACCGGTCCGACGCGTCGGCCCTCGGTCGTATCCGTCCACCTACGCGTTTCGGACATTATTGATAATGTATAATCGTCGAGCACGCCATCAGTGGCTCGCCCGTATCGAGAATCGATGCCGAACACGACGATAGAGACGATCAACACGATGCTCGATAGCGTGCAGGGGGAACTCGAGGATCCGGATCTGCGGTTCAAGATCCGGACCGCGCGCCAGCTCCTGCTGGTGATCGAAGAACAACACGACATCGGTCGGGACGCGCTCGTGGACGCCGATCTCGACGACTCGACTCGCAAGGACCTGCAGCAACTCGGTTATCTGGGCAGGGACGATCACCGGTAGGTGCCGTTCGGATCGGGTGCACGCCGTCAGCGCAACTGGTAGGTCTCGTCCTCGTCGTCGAGTTCGTCGAGCAACAGGATTTCCTCGTCCTCGTCCTCGAGGCGGTCCTGCAGGTCGTTGACGTAGGCCTTGTACTCCTCGAGTTGCTCCCGGAGGTGTTCGGCCTCGAGTTCGAGCCGCTCGTGTTCGCGAACGAACTGCTTTGGCACCTCGACGGTCGGCGGGAACGAGACGTCAGCCCCCTCGTCTGTGCGGACTTCGAGGTCCGTCTCGGGGACGACCTCGACCTGACCGTCGTGTTCGACCAGTTGGTCGACGTAGTCCCGGAAGACGGCCGACAGCGAGATGTCGCGCTCCTCGGCGATCGCCTGCAGCGCCTCGAAGGCGTCCTCGTTGACCCGGAACGAGATGGTCTTGTTCTTGTTCCCCATCGATAGCCGTATTCGTCGTTCCTGATACTTAACGATTCGTCAGACGAAGGGTGTCGCGGCGGTCTACGGTCGCGCTCGAGCGACGCGCGTGGATCGCCGCGACCGTCCGTGACCCGACAGGCTATCCGCTTTGAGGCCCAACGCGGCGTATGCTGACTGACACGCCGGGACTCCACCACGTGACCGGGATCGTCGGGGATGCCCAGTCGGCGATCGACTGCTACGGCGGCGTCCTCGGGCTCCGGCTCGTCACGCAGACGGTCAACTTCGAGGATATCCTCCAGCACCACCTCTACTTCGGCGACGCCGCGGGGACGCCGGGGACGGTCCTGACCCACTTCGCGGATCCCCACGGCGAGCCCGGACGGCACGGGGCACCCCAGCCCGAATCGGTCGCGTTCGTCGTCCCCGACGGCTCGCTCGCGTACTGGGCGGACCGGCTCGCGGACCACGATATCGACATCGAAGGGCCGCTCGAGCGGTTCGACGAACGGGTGCTGCGCGTTGCCGACCCCGCGGGGACGCGACTCGAACTCGTCGCCGGGCCGCCCGTCCCGAGCGCCGTCGAGCCCTGGACTGGCGGACCGGTGCCGACCGACCACGCGATCCGCGGTCTTCACGGGGTCGCGACGTTGTCGGTCAATCCCTACGCGACCGCGAGCGCGCTCGAAACGCTCGGCTTCGAACGCGAGGCGGCAGACGGCGATCGGATCCGGTACCGGGCGTCCGGGACGCGGGCGACGGTCGTTGACGTCCTCGATCGCGACGCGGCGTTCGGCCGCGAGGGACGGGGAACGCTGCACCACGTCGCGGTCCGGGTCGAGGAAGAAGACGCCCTCCACGAGTGGCGCAACCTGTTCGACGAGCGCGGATACGATGTCTCCCGCGTGAAAGACCGGCACGTCTTCCACTCGCTGTACGTCCGGGAACCGGGCGGTATCCTCCTCGAACTGGCCACGGAGACCGACGGCGTCGCAGCCAGCGGGCCGACCGGCGGCCCCGGCGAGTCGCTGTACCTACCCGAGTGGTTCGAACGCGATCGGGACCTGATCGAGAGTCAACTCCCCGAGTTGACGGTGCCGGCCGGGAGCGGGGTCGACGAGAGCGGCGACCCGGTCGGGGACCGATGACCGGGACCGGAAACCCGATGGACGGTGTCTCGGGACCCCACGCCGGCCGACCACTGCTCACCGCCGGCGCGCCAGCGCTGGCCGCCGAGGCCGCGCTCGTGTGCTGTCACGGCCGCGGCGCGACTGCGCAGGGCGTTATCAACCTCATGGCCCCTGCCGTTCGCCACGGCGTCGCCGTCCTCGCTCCCGACGCCGAACGCAGTCGCTGGTACCGCAGACCCGCGACCGCCCCCCGAGCCGAGAACGAGCCGTGGCTCTCCTCGAGCGTCGACTGCGTGGCGGCGGCCCTCGAGTCGGCGGCCGAGATCGGCGTCCCGCCCGAGCGGACCGTCATCGCGGGCTTCTCGCAGGGAGCCTGCGTCGCCGCCGAATTCGCCCGCCGGAATCCAGCCCAGTACGGCGGGCTCGCCGTCCTCTCGGGAACGCTCCCCGGGACGCTCGCCGAACTCGAGGCGACCGCGATCGACGGCTCGCTCGCGGGGACGCCGCTCCTACTGGGCTACGGCGCCGACGACCCACACGTCGATTCGGCCCACGTCACCGAGACGGCCCGGATCTTCGAAGAGGCGGCCGCCGCGGTCGACGAGCGGCGGTATCCCGAGACCGGCCACGAAGTCACCGACGACGAGTTCGACGGCGTTGGGGCGCTGCTTGAGGCCGCGCTGTAGCTTGCGGTTCGACTAAAACAAAAAACCGGTCGACTGGTCCAGCCGTCAGACCGTCGCTTCGGCGTCGTCGGGCTCCTCGACGTCCTCGAGTTGCTCGAGCGCCTGGATCACGTCGTTGCGGTAGTTGACGACCGGCGAGTCGTAGCGCTCGCGGGCCATCTCGGCGTACTCGTTCGTGGGTGCGGTTGAGCCGCTTTCGGGCGCTTCCTGTTCGGCTTCCCACGCCTCGAATGCCTCGATGCGGTCGAGGGTGCGTTCGGCGGTTTCGACGACCCAGCGGTCGCGGGTGGCGTCATCGACGACCGCGATGGACTCGGGTCGCAGGGAGACGTTGACCGTGCCGTCGTCGGTCTCGTAGGTGCGTGGTTTGCCGACGATCGAGACGTACGCCGGCGGTTCGGTATCTCGCAGGACCGCGGCGGCTTCGGGCTGGTACTGTCCGGCGTAGACGAAGAACGTCCCGGTCGGGTCGATGACCCGGCCGCGCCAGTACTCGCTGTCGTCGCCGACGTCTTCGGTCTCGGTCAGGGTACCGGTGACGAACACGCGGTTCGCGCGGTCGCCCGTCGGGAGCAGCGCGTAGTTGGGCGCGCGCTCGTCGTCGCTCTCTTTGAAGGTGTACGTCGAGTCGTTGAATTCGGACGCGAAGACGCGGCGGGCGACTTCGCGGGTGAGTTCTGTCTGGCTCATCTCACATCGACCTCGCTTTGATCAGCAGTTCCTCGCCATCGATCGGCCCGTCGAGTTCCTCGACGTCGTCGGCCAGCACGTACCGGCCGAAGGTCGGCCCCTCGATGCGGTAGTAGGTGCCGACGATGTCCTCGCGGATCTCGTCGGCGACGATGGTCGTGTCCAAGGCGTCCATCGCCATCTCCTTGGCCTCCTCTAAGCTCAGCCCCGTCAGGTTCTCGGTAGCGTCCTTGTCGAAGATGACCTCGTGGGCGTCGATGCCGTCGTCGACGACGGCCTTGATGCGGAGGTCGAACTCGCCTTCGCCCTCGCCGTGTTCGTTACAGCGCCCGTTCTGGAGGACGCGGGTACAGCCCTCCTCGGGACAGCGCTTGATCAGCCCGCTGCCGCTTTGCATGTCGACCAGCGCGCCCTCGACCTCGCTGGTGTCGTTGCCGACTTCGAGGTCCTCGTCGAGTTCCTCGATCACCGTCGTCGAGTTGAGTTTGACCGAGTACCGGCCCTGGTACTCGTCGGTGACGACGTTGCGAAGTTCGTAGACGCCGCCCTCCTCGAGCGCGGGGAGGTCGGACTTTGCCCACTTGGTGAACTTGATCGTCCCCGTCGGGTCGCCCAGCAGGCCGACCTGCGCGACGGAGTCGCTGCGGGGGTCCCAGAGTTCGATGACCTTCGCGGTCAGGTCGATCCACTCCTCGGGCTCGTCGACGTCCTCGACGTTGGCCGCCTCGCTGTCGCCGCCCGAGATGTCCTCGCGCTCGAGGCCGGCCTCCTCTAAGTAGTGGTTGGTGACGCTCCGGCGCGCCTCGTCCATCGGTACTTTGTACTCGTCGACGAGCGTCGTCAGGCGCTCTTCGACGTCCTCGACGTCGACGTCGAGGTGGTCCGAAAACTGCTCGTGGATGTCGTCCGCGTGTTGTCGTACGTCGCTCATTGGCTTCACGCCTCCTCTTCGGTTTCAGTGGGAGGCATACGTCCGTTCGCTCCCGATGGTATTTAAACTACCGCCACCGGAGCGAAAGTGAACGGCGGCGGAAGAAACCGCAAGACGGCGTCGCGGGGCCGATTCGGAACGCCGATCGCAGCGGTGTCGACGGGTCCCGCGACCGGCGGTTATAGTAGCCGCTGACAGTCATTGCACACCTGATCGCATGACAACGTTGCGATCAGTGTGTGAATCGTTTCAACGGCTACTATACTGCCCGCCGACCTCGAGCGCCGTCTCGAGGGCGTCGCCGATCGCCTCGGTCCCCGCGTCGTCGACGGTGACCAGCGGCGGGCGGACCTCGGCGGCGTCGAGGACGCCGCGCTCGGTGAGGGCCGTCTTCGTCGCGGGCGCGAAGCCGTGGCTCGTACAGGCCTCGAACAGCGGCGAGATCGCGTCGGACTGGAGTTCCCGCCCGCGCTCCGCGTTTGCCTGCTCGAACGCCTCGCCAAGCACTTCGGGGACGACGTTCGACAGCGCGTTGATCCCCCCGTCGGCCCCCATCCGCAAGGCGGGCACCAGCAGGGCGTCGTACCCCTGTAGACAGAGGAAGTCGTCGGGGGTCTCCCGCAGCACCGAGAGGAAATAGGAAAGATCGCCGCTCGAGTCCTTGGTACCGATCGCCGCGTCGCGCTCGGCGACGGCGGCCACGGTCTCGGGTTCGATCCGGTGGCCCGTACACTGCGGGATGTTGTACAGCAGGACGGGAAGCGCCGCCTCCTCGAGGACGGCCTCGAAGAACGCTCGATTGCCGTCGGGCGCGTTCGCCGTCGTGAAATACGGCGCGACGATCGCGGCGGCATCGGCTCCCGCCTCGGCCGCGCGGTCGATGGCTGTGACGGTGTCGGCGACGCTTGTGGCGGCCGCACCGGCGACGACCGGGACGTCGACGCGGTCGACGGTCGCCGCGACGACCCGGCGCTGCTCGTCGGCGGTCAGGCTCGGGAACTCGCCGGTCGTCCCGCAGGGAAAAACCGCGTCGATGCCGCCGTCTTCGAGATGGGCGAGCAGGTCGATCAAGGCCGCCTCGTCGATCGCGCCGTCGTCGAAGGGGGTCACCGTCGGCGCGGTGATTCCCCGAAGTGCATCGCGGATAGCCATGCTCGTTGCCTCCGTCGGGACGATGAAAATCGTTCGCATCGGTTCCGCAAGCCGTCGCCGCGCCTCCGACCACCGGCGGGCCTATGTGTCCGGCGGTCGAACCACGGGGCAATGGCGGATCAGCGTCGACTCGAGCGGTTCCTGCGCTCGACGCTGCAGGGAGCCGGCGAGCAGTTCGAGGAGCTTCGCAGATCGACCGACGGCCAGCTCGAGGAGGCCCGCGAGGCCTACGAGGTGGCGCGAAACGCCCGCGAGTTGCCCACCGACGAGGCGGGCCGGGCGAAGATCGTCTGTCGGCGCTACGCCCAACAGCGGGCGGCGAAGTTAGACGAGGAGTACCGACCGGCCTGTTACGAGGCGGACCACCCCGACTGCGAGGGCTGTGCCGAGGATGTCCAACGCGGGCGGATCGAGACCTGGTGAGATGGATCGGCCCGTCGTCGCCTGCGTCCTCGCCGGGGGCATCGGCAGCCGGCTCTATCCCGCGAGTCGGGGGGATCGCCCCAAGCAGTTCCTCGAGTTCGGCGGCGACCGATCGCTGCTCTCGCGGACGATGGACCGGACGGCCGTCGCCGACGAGCGCTACGTCCTGACCCGCGAGACGTTCGCCGACGCGGTTCACGACCACGCGCCCGAGGCGGGCCTGCTGGTCGAACCCGCGGGCAAGGACACCGGGCCGGCGCTGGTCTACGCCGCCTGGCGACTCCGCGAGCGGTTCGACCAGGAGCCGGTCCTCGTCTGTCTCCCCAGTGACCACCACGTCGGCGACGACGCTGCCTTCGCCGCCCGCCTCGAGCGCGCCGCCGAAATCGCCGCCGAGACCGACGGGCTCGTGACGCTGGGCGTCGATCCCACGCGGCCGGCGACGGGCTACGGCTATATCGTCCCCGCGAGCGACGACGGCAGCCTCGAGGGGACGACGGCGGACTACGCCGCCGTCGAGCGCTTCACCGAGAAACCCGACCGCGAGGAAGCGCGGCGGCTCCGCGAGGCGGGCGCGTACTGGAACGCCGGCATCTTCGCCTGGACGCCCGGCGCGCTCTTGCGGGAGGCGCGGGACTCGCCGCTCGCATCGCTGGTCGACGCCCTCGAGGCCGGCGAACCCGAGCGCGGCTTCGACGCGATCGACGCGGTCAGCGTCGACTACGCGATTATGGAACGGGCAAGCGACGTCTTCGTGACGCCGTTATCGGTGGGCTGGGACGACCTCGGGACGTGGGACGCGGTCGGGCGGACCCGATCGAGCCCCGACGCGGACGCGACGAACGACCGCGTCGCCGGCGAGATCCTGTCGCTCGACGCAGCGGACAACGTCGTCGCCGCGCCCGATCGGCACGTCTCCCTGCTCGAGGTCGAGGACCTGATCGTCGCCGCCTACGACGATCGGATCCTCGTCGCGCCGCGGGAGTCGTCACAGCGGGTTCGAGACGTCGTCGACCGACTCCGCGAACGCGACGCGTTCTGAGAAACGGCGGCGGAAAACAGCGAAAGCGAGTGTACTTGTCAGCTCGAGCCGGCTGCTCCCGTCCCGCCGTTACCGTCTTCCGGCCACACTGCCCAGAGGAGGAGCCCGATAACGAGGACGCCTCCGAGGGCGAGCGATTCGAGGATCGAGAGTTTGATCCCGAACCACGACAGGGCCGTCCGGAACTCGACGACGAACGGGACCAGGAAGGCCACGACGACCAGTAGCGCCCCCTTCGAGATGCGCATCTAGCGGATCACCTCACTGAGCGATTCAATGACGGCGGGGTCGACCCACGTCGAGAGCCTGAAGCCCTCGATGTCGGGTCCGAAGAGGCCGCCGGCGTCGATGATGCTCGCGAGCGGAAGCGTGTACGCGATGATCACGAGGACGACGGCGATCGCGGTCCAGAGCTTGAGGTTGTCGAGGATGCGCGGCGAGTCCTCGGCTCCGGAGAGCGTATCCGCGTAGGTGTTGTCGGGGATCGACTCGCTGTTGCTACCGATCGAGGTCATGACCATGTTCAGGAGGAACAGGGCAAGCGACAGCGTCAGGATGACCGCGCCGAGTGCGACCTGCATGTTGATCTCGCCGACGGTACCCACGGCGGGCTCGAAGTCGAAGCCCTGGTACTGCGGTTCGGCGGTCCGGCGGGGAAGCCCGAACAGCCCGGAGCGGTGCATCGCGTTGGTCATGAACGTCATGCCGATGAACCAGAGGACGACCTGTCCGAGCGCGACCGACCGGTTCCAGAGTTCTTTGCCCGTCAGCTGCGGGATGAACCAGTAGGAGGCGGCCATAAACGTCAGCGCGACGGCAGTGCCGACGGTGAGGTGGAAGTGCCCGACGACCCACCACGTGTTGTGGACGAGGTAGTTGATGTTCATGCCGGCGTTGATCATGCCGGAGAAGCCGGCCGCGGCGAACATCAGGCCCGCGAGCGCCATCCCGGTGAAGATCGGGTCGCGCCACGGGAGTGCCTTCAGCCAACCGAGGTAGCCCTCACCACCGCGCTGGCGCGCGCCGTGTTCCATGCTCGCGACGACGGTGAAGGCGGTCAGCAGGCTCGGCAGGAGGAGGAACATCGTGTTCGTCATCGCGATGAACTTGTACCCCTCGGCGATGCCCGGATCCAGATACTGGTGGTGGATGCCGAGCGGCGTCGAGAGCAGCAGGAACAGCACGAAGACGACGCGTGCAAGCGGGTCGCTGAACAGTTTCCCGCCGGAGAACTTCGGCAGCATGGTGTACCACATCAGGTACGCCGGCATCAGCCAGAAGTAGACGACGGCGTGGCCGAAGTACCAGAACATCGTCCGGGTCAACAGCGGATTAACCGACTCGGTGATCCCCAGCGACCACGGCAGCAGGAACACGAGGATCGACAGGGATACACCGAGCGTGCAGATGTACCAGAACAGCGTCGTCGTCAGGACCATGAAGGTCGGCAGTGGGATCCGCTCGTCAGGGTTTTCGCGCCGCCAGGCCAACCACGTCCGGAACCAGTCGACGCCGGCGAGCCAGGAGCCGACGACGAACACCACCAAGCCGATGTAGAAGAACGGATGAGCCTCTAGCGGCGCGTAGAACGTAAAGAGGACGTCTGCGTTCAGTTCCGAGCCGAGTATCGACGGCGCCGACTCGAGGAAGCCGCTAAAGATCGTGATCCCGGCGAGTGCCGCGCCGATGACCATCATGATGTACCAGGCCCAGGTGAACCGGGTGTCGACGACGCCCCGATCGAGGCTGGTCGTTACCGCCCACGTGAAGGTTCCCACGAGGAAGAAGATCGTAAACACGATCACCAGCAACACGCCGTGGGCGGTCAGGACGGTGTAGTAGTCGGGTGATTGAATGAACCTGAAGACGTCGGTGCGGTGAAGCGCCTGCACCAACCCGAGCACCCCGCCGATCGCCAGCGCGATGAAGGAACTCCAGAAGGCGGCCTTGATCACGCGCGCCTCGTCGGGGAACTGATCGAGGTAGGCGTTACGCATCGCCGTCACCTCCGTCAGCGGACTCGTTGCCCTCGGGAGTCACGACCGACAGCGTTCCGCTTTCCTCGTAGTCGTCGACGGTCACGGTCCAGTCGTTGTCACCCTCGTCGAGGTCGGCGCTGTCGACGGTAAACGCGACTTCCTCGCTGCCGTCGCCGGGCACCGTCACGTCCTCTTCCTGCGTCTGATTGCCGATCTCGAGGGAGACGGTCGTCTCGAGGTCCTCTTGCATGCCGTTGGTCACGTTTGCGGTGATGGTTGTCTCGTTGCCCGCGTCGATCTCGTCGTCGGCCTCGACGGATAGTTCGGTCAGGTCGAACTCGTCTTCGGGGACGACGTTCAGTTTCCCTTCCATCGTGTGGTGATACTCGCCGCAGTACTCGTTACAGAGGATGCCGTACTCGTCGGGTTCGTCGAACTTCGCGGTCATCTCCGAGACCTGCCCGGGAACGACCATCGTGTTCACGTTCGTTCCCACGACGGAGAAGCTGTGTGTCACGTCCCGGCTGGTGACGTAGAACGTCACCTCGCTGTTGGCCGGTATCTCGATTTCGCTGGGCGTGTACGACCACGCCTGTGCGACGACCGTGACTTCGTACTCGTTGCCGCCGACGTGTTCGACGCCGGGCTCGGCGAACCGTTCGTCGTCGTTGATCTCGTCGGGGTTGATGTCACCGCCGTCGTCGTCGATCATCGCGATACCCGGACCGACCGCCCCGTAGGTAATCGTCGCGATGAAACCAACGATTAACACCATGGAAGCGACGATCCAGACCTTCTCGTAAGTGTGAATGTTCATGCCAGTCCCACCACCGTCAGGGCCATTCCGACGACGGTCGGCCCGTTGCCGAGGAACTCGACGAAGTACATGAATATCCACAGCAATACTAGTATGAGGAAGTAGATTCCGATCAGGATCGCCGTCCCGATCGGATCGTACTCCTCGTGCCCGAGTGTTCGAACATGATCGGGCTCCCGTTGTTCTGTTCCTGAGCTCATACGGATGAGTAGGTAATAGGGGCGACTTACCATCAACCTTGGTTCCCGGTCGATGGGAAGAGGGTGGGGTATTAAGCCCTCGTCGCGCACAGTGCCGAGTATGAATCTCGAGACAGTATCGCCGCGGCTGGCTGCGACCGCGGGGCTACTGGCGATCGTTCCGTTGCTCGTCTACGGACTCACCAACTCGGTATACGCCGGCGCCGTCAGTACGGTCAACGTCGTTCTCATCGTCGGTTCACTGTACGTCGCGATGTCCCCGGTCGAGGGCTCGCACGGCGATCACCACGGTAACGGCAACGGAACTGCCGGGTGACCGCCGCCCGCGAGATGACTCTCAGTTCACTCTCCCCGGAGCTACTGACGACTAGCGTAGGGCACGGAGTCATCCGGTTCCCCGTCGGAACACCGCTGATGGCGAGTCCGGGCTCCGGACTCGCCCTCGAACACGTGAACCTGTTCGTCCTCTTCGTCGTCGGACTGCTCGCCGGCGCTCACTGTCTGGGCATGTGCGGCCCGCTCGTGACGGCGTACGCCGACCGAATCGGCGACGCCAGTGACAAGCGCCGCGACGACACGCTGACCGGCTACGAGGTGCGCCAGCACGCGCTGTTCAACCTCGGTCGGACGATCAGCTACGCTGCGATCGGTGGCCTGTTCGGTCTCCTCGGTGCGGTGACGATCGCCTCGAGCGAGGCCGTCGCCGCGGTCGGCGATAACGTCAGGGGAGCGACCGGCATCCTCGTCGGGATCGCGATCGTCGCGAGCGGGCTCTACTACCTCCGAGGAAAGACCGCCGTTCCCGGCCACGGGCTCCCGGTCGTCGGCACGCTGTTTCGCCGCCTCTCGGCGCTGCTTTCGAGCCGTATCGATCGGCTCGCGACGTCGCCGGGGATCGTCGCGCTCGGTGCGGTTCACGGGGTCATGCCGTGTCCGATCATCTATCCCGCGTATCTCTACGCGTTCGCGTTGGGATCGCCGGCGCGTGGCGCGCTCTCGCTGGCCGTCCTCGGAGTCGGAACGATCCCCACGCTGTTCGTCTACGGCACTGCCATGACCGCGATCGACGTCGACACGCGAGTGCGACTCCACCGCGCGCTGGGCGCGGCGTTTCTCCTCCTCGGCTACATCCCGCTCTCGCACGGTCTGATGCTGTATGGCATCCACCTGCCCCACCTCCCGCTCCCGTACGAACCGCTTTTCTAACGATGGCACCGGAATCACCACCCACGCCGGATTCGCTGTCGCCGTCGGCCGAGACCGACGGCTCGAGTGCGACCGGCGGGGCGGCGGTCGACGACGCGGCTGCCGACACCTGCGACCTCTGTGACCTGCCGACGCCAGCGGAGCCGATCACCGACCCGGACGTCGACGGCACGTACTGCTGTCGTGGCTGTCTCGCGGTCGCTCGCACGCTCGATGGGACCGATGACGCGCCCGACGAGTCGTCGGTCCAATCCCGCCTCGATTCCGGCGACGACGGGCCGGACCTCGACGATCTCGACGGCGAGGACGCCTACCTCGCGGTCGACGGCATGCACTGCTCGACCTGTGAGGCGTTCCTCGAGACAACCGCCGAGCGAGAACCCGGGATCCGCGGCGCGACGGCGAGCTACGCGACGGACACGATTCGGCTCGTCTACGATCCCGATCGACTCGAGACCGACGACCTCCCCGATCTCGTCTCCGGCTACGGGTACACCGCGTCCGATCGATCGGCTGCCAGTGATGCGAGCAGCTCGGACGACGGGCTCGCGCCGCTCTTGTTCGGTGGGTTCTTCGGCATGATGGTCATGATGTGGTACGTCCTGTTTCTCTACCCGACGTACTTCGGCTACCAGCCGGTCGCCGACTTCGGCGGGTACGAGACCGCCTTTCTGTCGGCGAACATCTGGGTGTTCACCTCGATCATTCTCTTCTATACCGGCGGTCCGATCCTCCGGGGGGCCTACGTGAGCCTCCGGGCCGGCAGCCCGAACATGGACTTGCTGGTGGCGACGGCGGCACTCGGCTCCTATAGCTACAGCGCCGTCGCGATCCTGCTCGGCAACGCCCACCTCTACTTCGACGTCACCGTCGCCGTCGTCCTCGTCGTCACCGCAGGCGGGCGCTACGAACGGATCGTCAAGCGCCGCGCGACCGGCCTGCTTTCCGATCTGACCGAACGACAGGTCGACGAGGCTCGCCGCGAGAGCGGCGAGACGGTCCCCCTCGAGGCGGTCGAGCCCGGCGACCGCCTGCTCGTGCGTCCCGGTGAGCGGGTTCCCCTCGACGGCGAGATCGCGGAGGGGTCGGCCGCGGTCGACGAATCGCTGGTCACCGGCGAGTCGCTGCCGGCCCAGAAGGGGCCGGGCGATCAGGTCCGCGGGGGAACCGTCGTTACCGACGCCCCGCTCGTCGTCGCGGTCGGCGACGAGGCGGAAAGTACCCTCGACCGGCTCGTCTCCCTGCTCTGGTCGATCCAGAGCTCCCGGCCGGGCGTCCAGCGGCTCGCGGACAAGCTCGCGACCGTCTTCGTCCCGCTGGTGATCGCCCTCGCTATCGTGACGGTCGCCGTCTCGCTGGCGACCGGCTCGAGCCCGGCGACGGCGCTGTTGCTCGGGCTTACGGTCGTCATCGTCTCCTGTCCCTGTGCGCTGGGGCTGGCGACGCCGCTGGCCATCGCCGCGGGGATCCAGTCGGCCGCCGAACGGGGGATCGTCGTCGCCGCGGAGACGATCTTCGAGGACGCCCCCGACGTCGATACCGTCGTTCTCGACAAGACGGGGACGCTCACGACCGGGACGATGACCGTCGACGCCGTCCATACGGTCGCTGGCGACGCCGGGGACGACGGCCCCGGCCGCGAGGAACTGCTCCGGCGGGCCGGCGCGGTCGAGGCCCTCTCCGAACACCCCGTCGCGGCCGCCGTCACCGACGCGGCACCCGACGATGCGACGGCAGCCAGCGCCGTCGAGGACTTCGAGCGGGCAAACCGCGGCGTCAGCGGCCGCGTCGACGGCGACCGGGTCGCCGTCGGCCACCCCGACTTCTGTCGCGAGCGCGGCCTGACGATCCCCGACGCCCTCGAGCCCCGGATCGAGGACGCGCGAGCGGCGGGCCGCGTGCCCGTCGTCGTCGGCTGGGACGACCGCGTCCACGGCGTCGTCGTCGTCGGGGACTCACCGCGCGAGGACCTCGAGGCGGCCCTGACCGACCTCTCGGCGGACCACGAGGTCGTCGTCCTCACCGGTGACGAGGGAGCGGCGGCCGAGCGCTTCCGCAACCTCGAGGGCGTCGACGAGGTTTTCGCGGGGGTGCCGCCGGAGGCGAAAGCCGAGACCGTCGACCGGCTCCGGGCCCGGGGGACGGTCGCGATGGTCGGCGACGGCAGCAACGACGCGCCCGCGCTGGCCGCGGCCGACGTCGGGATCGCGATGGGCGGGGGGACACAGCTCGCGACCGACGCGGCCGACGCGGTGATCGTCGGCGACGACCTCACGGCCGTCGGCGAGACGTTCGCCGTGGCGACGGCGACCCACCGGCGGATCCGGCAGAACCTCGGCTGGGCCTTCGTCTACAACGCGGTCGCGATCCCGCTGGCCGTCGCCGGCCTGTTGAACCCGCTGTTCGCCGCTCTCGCGATGGCCGCGAGCAGCCTGCTCGTCGTCTGTAACTCCGCGCGGTCGCTGTGAGAGACGAGCCGCGATGAAGGGTCGGGAGCGGGGGCGGGCGCTTGCCCCCTCTACTCGTCCGCGTCGTCGGTAGTCACGACTCGTTCGACCTCCCGCCGCTCGCCGTCCGCGTAGACGTAGGTCGTTCCCTCGTCCTCGTCGCGGGTCCGCCGGTGGCTCCCGTCACAGAAGGGAAACTCGTCCGAGAGCCCGCACTGACAGACCGCTATGTCGCCTTTCTCGTCGTCGATGTCCGCCGGCTCGAGCTTCCGGGGGCCGTTGGCCTCGAGTTCGACCAGTCGCGTCATCGCGTGGCTCTCGCGTCGCCGTCGCCAAAACGCTTCGCTCGCGTTCGCGTCCCGGCAGTGTCCGTACGGCGCGCCGCCGGACGACGGCTGGGGAGTCACGGGCCGTCGCGGAGAATGATGGCACGCCACACGGCCTACGGGAACGGCAAGGTTCTTGGTTCGGCTGTTGAAACTCAGGGTAGGAACAGTCATGTGGATCTCCGCCGCGGCAATGCCGACCGCGATCGCCCTCGCGGTCGTCAAGACGCTGGTTCTCGTCGTCGGCGGCGTCATCACGTTCTTCGCGTACAAGGCCTACCGGCGCACCCGCCAGCCCGCGCTGGCCTATCTCGCGCTCGGTTTCGGCCTCGTTACCCTCGGACTGGTTCTCGCCGGCATGCTGTATGAGGTCCTCGGCCTCCCACTGATGACCGGCATCCTTCTCGAGAGCCTGCTGGTACTGGCCGGCTTCTTCGTGATCGCGTACTCGTTGTACGTGACCTGAGCCGCATCGGTGTCCCGCTCGACCAAATCTGTTTGGGACCAACGGTATCCGTGATCGCGGAATACCCGAAGGTACGGCAGGGACGATCGGCGCTGAACCATGGAGCTTCACGCCCCCTGCCGTCGTACCCCCTCCCTCTTCCCCATCCACTCCCCCTTCCGTTCGACGCGCTCGGCCACACGTCCCGTGGCGCAGTCGGTCCGTTCGCTCGGACAGCGCAACCACCCAGAGGTAAGTGGACCGACACACGAGTGACCGCTATGCGAATCGAACACGCAGCCGACGGGCAGGCGTCAAACGGATCGGCTACCGCGTCGGAGGGCGATCGCCGATGAGCGGCCCGGACGACGTCGAGCTAGCGGTCGGTGCGGACGCGTTCACGCAGGACGGCAGGGGCCTCGAGGTCGCGGTCGTCGGCGCGGGCGCCGTCGGCGCGACCGCGGCCTACGACCTCGCACGGGAGGGTGCCGACGTGACTGTCTACGACCGCGGAAGCGTCGCCAGCGGTGCCAGCGGCCGGGCGGCGGGGATCTGTTACGATGCGTTCGCGGACGGGCTCGACGCCGAGATCGCCGGCGACGCCATCGAGCGCTTCCGCGCGCTCTCGGGCGACGATACCTTCGCGTTCACCGAGTGTCCCTACGTCTGGCTCGCCCGCGAGGACGATCCCGACCGCGCCGACGCGATCCGGGACCAGGTCAGGCGCATGCAAGACAACGGCGTCGTCGCGCTCGAGCTCGAGGGCGACGCGCTCGCGGACCGGTTCCCCGCCCTGCGGACCGACGACGTGGCCGTCGCCGGGATCGCCGGCGCAGCGGGCTATGCCGATCCCGCCGAGTACACCGCTTGCCTCGCGGCCGCGGCCACCGGGGCGGGCGCGACCCTGGAGACCGAGACGCCGGTCGAAGTCCGGGCCGATCCCGCCCGCGTGATCCGCCCGGACGGCGCGGTCCACGAGGTCGACGCGGTTCTCGTGGCCGCCGGAGCCCGGACCGGTGGATTGCTCGCGGACGCGGGCCTCGAGCTGGCCATGAAGCCCTATCGCGTCCAGGCGCTGGTCGCGGACGGCGACCTCGCGGAGCCGATGTGTTACGACGCCAGCGGCGACTTCTACCTGCGACCCCACGCCGAGGGCGTCCTCGCGGGCGACGGGACCGAGGAACGCGAAGCCGATCCCGACGGCTACGATCGCGAGGCCGATTCCGAGTTTCGGGCCGACCTCCGCGAGCGGGTCTCACATCGGGTTCCGGCGCTCGATCTCGCGGCCGAGAACGCCATCACCCGGTCGTGGGCCGGCCTCTGTACGGCGACTCCGGACCGGGACCCGCTGGTCGGGCAGGTTCGGGACGGGCTCTACGTCGCGACTGGGTTCCAGGGCCACGGCTTCATGCGTGCGCCGGCGATCGGCCAGCGACTCGCGGACGAGATCCTCGGCGGCGACGGGATCGCGGCGTTCGATCCGACCAGATTCGACGGCGACGAAGAATTCGAGATCGCGACGGGGACGACGACGGACCCGAACTGACTCAGTCGTCGACGGTGACCGGTTCGGTGTCCGTCTCCGCGGACGCGCCCCGGTCGGATTCTTCGAGCGACTCGACGCTCGAGCCGGTCTCCGGTGGCGCGTCCTCGAGCGACGACCCTTTCGGAATCTCGACGCTCAGCGTGCCGGTTTCGGTGAGGCGAGCGGTTCCGGCGTCGGGGTCGACGACGGCGTCGGCGGGCAGTTCGGCGACGCCCGACAGCGACATTCCCCGGCCGGGGAACCGCATCTCGTAGCCCTCGTGGAACCCCCGGAAGCGATCGATCCGGAGCGTGACGGTGCCGTCGAGATAGCGGACCTGAATGTCGTCCGGTTCGGCCCCGGGTGCGTCGAAGACGACCCGATAGGCGTCGTCGGTCTCGAGGATGTCGACGGGGAGCGAACGGTGGTTCTGGACGCGGCCGTTCGCGCGCCCGATCTGTCGGTACAACGTACTGCCGACCGATTTACCGAGGTCGTTGAGGCTCACGGGAACTCACCCCGGACGGGGCGGCCGGCACGGGCGGCGGTCGCGGGGGCCGAGAGAAGGAACTGACAGTACATGGCAGACATGACCGTGCGAACGGCTACGTGAGCCCGCTTCATATCCCTTTTGCCCGGAACAAAAGAAACGTCAGACGCTCGGCTCGAGACCGCCCGCGGCAAGGCGACTGACGGGTGCCGATTCCCCGTCAGAGTTCGACCCGCTCGAGACAGTCGGTCCCCCCACAGACCGGACACGCCAGGTCGGCGACCTCGAGGTCGTCGGGAACGTCGTAGGTGTAGTGGTTCTCGAAGATATCGAGAAAACAGTCATCGTCGGTACACACGATCTCTTCCGTCGGCGGCATACCGTTTCGTTCGGTCGGGAAACTAATCAACATTGGCTTCACCCACGACGGCTGCAGACTCCGGTCGGCTCACTCCCGCTCGCGGTCGAGTCTCGGTAGCCGCGTGGCCGGCACTCGACGGCTCGCTACGGCGTTCGGTCGGGGGCGTGTAGTCACCGTTTTACCCCTCGAGGCGCTACCGGGAGCCATGACTGACCCCGAGACGCTGTCGGTGACGATCGTCGACGGCTACGTCGACGAGCCCGCACACTTCGGGGTGCCGCCGTACATTTCGACGTATCCCCGGTACGCGGCGGGCGCGCTCGTCGACGCGGGCGTCCCCCGTGAGCAAATCACCTATCACACGATCGATCGGCTCCGCGACGACCCCGACTACTGGCGGGACGTCGACGAGGCCGATCTCCTGCTCTATCTGGGCGGGATGACCGTCCCCGGGAAGTACGTCGGCGGGACGCCGGCCGAACCCGACGAGGTCCGCAAGCTGGCCTGGACCGCCACCGGCACGAGCCTGATGGGCGGCCCCGTCAAGTTCGGCGTCGGCGACGAAAACGCCGGTGCGACCGAGACCGAACGGCAGGATCTGGACTTCGATTTCGTCGCCAAGGGTGACGTCGAGGCCGCCGTCTACGATCTCGTCGAGAGCGGTCTCGAGGGCTTCAACAACCGGATGCGAGACGTCGAGGAGGTCTCGCGGTGGGCCCGAGAGGGCGCGTTCGTCGTCGAACAGCATCCCAACCACCCGGACCATCTCATCGCCGAACTCGAGACCTCCCGGGGCTGTGCGTATCGGTGTTCGTTCTGTACGGAACCGCTCTATGGGAACCCCGAGTTCCGGCCGCCGCCGACGGTCGTCGGCGAGGTCGACGCCCTCTCCGAGTACGGCGTCAAACACTTCCGGCTCGGCCGGCAGGCCGATATCCTCGCCTACGGCGGCGACGGGGAAGCGCCCAACCCCGACGCCCTGCGCCAGCTCTACGGCGGCATCCGCGAGGTCGCGCCCGACCTCGAGACGCTGCATCTTGACAACATGAACCCCATCACGATCGTCGAGTGGCCCGAGGCCAGCCGTGAGGGGATCCGGATCATCGCCGAACACAACACGCCCGGCGACACGGCCGCGTTCGGCCTCGAGTCAGCCGATCCGGTCGTCCAAGAGGAGAACAACCTCAACGTCACCGCCGATGAGTGTTTCGAGGCGGTCAAGATCGTCAACGAGGAAGCGGGCTGGCGACCCGGCGAAGACCCCGGGGACGGCCCGAGCGTCGGTCGGGACACCCCGAACCGGCTCCCCAAGCTCCTGCCCGGCATCAACCTCCTGCACGGACTCAAGGGCGAGCGCGAGGAAACCTACGAGCGCAACCGCGAGTTCCTCCAGCGAGTCTACGACGAGGGCTACATGCTCCGGCGGATCAATATCCGGCAGGTGATGGCCTTCGACGGCACCGACATGAGCGACACCGGGGCCGAGATCGCCAACGACCACAAACAGCTGTTCAAACGCTACAAGAAGCGGGTCCGCGAGGAGATCGACAATCCCATGCTCGAGCGGGTCGCCCCGCTCGGGACCGTCCTCCCCGATGTCCACCTCGAGTACCATCAGGACGGCAAGACCTTCGGCCGCCAGCTCGGTACCTACCCCTTGCTGGTCGGGATCCCGGGCGAGCGCGAACTCGGGCGGACGATCGACATCGCGGTCGTCGACCACGGCTACCGCTCGGTGACCGGCGTCCCCCACCCGCTGGATCTCAACGCGGCCTCGATGGACGAACTCACCGCCATCCCCGGCATCGGGGACAGTACCGCCGGCGACATCGTCGTCGACCGCCCCTACGAGACCCTGTCCGATGCCGACTTCGGTACCGAGGTCGACCTCTCGCGACTCGCGACTGTTCGCCCCCTCGAGCGCGCTGACTGATTCCGTGCGTCTGGGTCCGTCACACACTCGCATGGTCCCTCGAGCCCGCCGGTCGAACGGGTACACAAGCCTCTTTCCCCGTCAATCGACGGCTCGGTGTCGGTAGTTCTATTATGGATGGGTCTCTGCAATGAAATAGAGGGTCTACCTGTGGAGATATCTGAAAAGCTGCTGTGTCTGTTCAGTACGGACGTTTCGGAGGAAGAGGATCGCTACGTCATCGAAGTACCCCGTCAGGAGGTCGAAACCGGCGACATCGACCCCGGCGAGGTCTACCGCGTCGCGCTCATTTCGCGGGACGAGGCGGCCACCGAGGACGACTCGGGGACGGCGAGCCAGCCCCAGAGCGCACCGTCGGAGCCGCAGCCACCGGTCGACGTCGGGGAAACCCGCTACGTCGAGATCGAGGACATCGGCAAGCAGGGCGACGGTATCGCCCGCGTCGAACGCGGCTACGTCATTATCGTGCCGGGTGCCGACGTCGGCGAACGGGTCAAGATCGAAGTCACCGAGGTCAAGTCGAACTTCGCGGTCGGCGAGATCATCGAGGACACCTTCTAGGACCCACCTTTTTTGCGCTCGGGTCGGCTTCGCCGACCACTCGCGCAAAAAATCTGGACCAAAAAAGGCCGAGCGCGAGCGCCGCTCGCGCTCGGGGGGTCCACACGTCTTTCCGTTCGTCGACCGTGGGCTCGTCCGAGAGGGCGAGTAGTTTCTAATACTTAATCCGGTAGTAATAAATCTCCACGAATGGAATACTAATGCATGTGTGTGATCGAAACCGACGGGCTGACGAAACGGTACGGCGACACCGTTGCCCTCGAGTCGCTCGATCTCCGTGTCGAATCGGGCGAGGTGTTCGGCTTTCTCGGGCCGAACGGGGCCGGCAAGTCGACGACGATCGATATCCTGCTGGATCTGATTCGCCCGACATCCGGGTCGGCGTCGGTCTTCGGGCTCGATCCCCGTACGGACGGTCCGGCGATCCGACAGCGGTGTGGCGTCGTCCCCGACGGCTGTTCGATGATGCCCGACTGGACCGGCCGCGACCACGTCGCGTTCGAGATCCAATCCCGCGGCGTCGACGACGATTCCGACGTCCTCCTCGAGCGGGTCGGACTCGCCGACGACGCCGACCGCGTCGCGACCGACTACTCGCGGGGGATGACCCAGCGACTCCTCCTCGCGATGGCGCTCGCAGGCGATCCGGACCTCCTGATTCTCGACGAGCCGTCGACGGGACTCGATCCCAACGGCGTCGAACTGATGCAGGAGATCATCCGCGAACGCGCCGACGGCGGAACGACGGTCTTCTTCTCGAGTCACCTCCTCGCACAGGTCGAGGCGGTCTGTGATCGCGTCGGCATCCTCCGGGACGGCGACCTCGTCGCCGTCGACGACCTCGAGACGCTCCGGTCGGACCTCGGGACGAGTACGACGATGCGGGTGACCGTCGAACGCGTCCCCGACGATCTGTCGCCGCTGTCGGCGCTCGAATCGGTCACGTCGGTTCGGACGGACGAGGGGATGATCGTCCTCGAGTGTTCCGAGAACGCGACGGTCGACGTGTTGACGACGCTGGAAGACCTCGGCGCCGGACCGCAGGACTTCGACCTCGAGACGGCGTCGCTACAGGACGTCTTCTCGGAATACACTGCCGCAGCGTAGAGCGGGAGCGTCGAAAGCGGAATTTCAGACGATGTCGACGGCCTCGAATCGTCGGGACGCGACGAGCGGCGGGACGACGAGCCAGAACACGAGTACAGGAATCGCCAGCCACTCGGACAGATACCACGGAACCGAACTGCCCAGTTCCATCGAAACAATGGTCGAGTCTGAGACGAATTCGGTATTGAGTTCTTGACTGATCCACGTCCCGTAACTGTGCGAGTTCGGGAGTCCGGCGATCCAGTTCGTCGCGACGAGGTACGCTCGGAACGGGACGAGACGAGTAACTAGGAGCGATACCGGCTGCGGAAGGTCGCCGACGATCGGCGTCAGAATCGACGTAAACGTCATGCGCCAGAGCATTCCCGTTCCGATAAAAACGGGAAGAAGGACGGCGATCGCTCGGCGACCCGTTTTGACGAGCATCGAGACGGTCATCGCGATGGAAACCCAGACGAGAACGTAAAGGACCGAAACAGTGACGAACGCGAGCGTCGCGAGTATCGGTGGCGGGCCGAGGACGAACCCGCAGACCACGAAGCCGGTACCCAGGGCGAAAATCAGTAGCGCCGAGAGCGCACCCGCGTGACCGAGGAATTTTTGTCGCAGGTACTCGCTCCGCGAGTACGGTAACTTCAAGAGAAGCGGGAGCCGGCCGGTGTTTCGATCGCTGGTGACCGATGCGTATCCGGCGAAAATACCGACGAAACCGCCGATAATCGAGAGAAACCATTGGAAAGCGATGAGTGGGTACCGTGATCCGAGGTACCGTTTTGCGTCGGCATTACCGAACGCTAACTCGAGAGACGACGCAACACCGAGCCCGAATATCAGTAGTGGGAAGAGCCAGTACCGCGGCTTCGTTACATATGTCCAGAATTGACGGCTCGTAAGCGGTAATTCACACTCTGGATTCACTTTCATAACTAATTCAATGATTGTTGTCGTGGTTATAGTTAGTTTATTCTAACCGCAAAATTTTTTCTACCCCTGCTGACAGCACATTCTGAAGTCAGTTACTAATTACACATGGTTGTTTCTATCAATAATTTCGTGATCTCCATCCCGATCTCCTTGTGTTGTGATTTCTGCCTCACCGGTACTCGGTTCGGCGCCGAAGAGATCAAGTGCGAACTCACCGTGTAATTCTGCGATGAAGTGTTCTGCTTGTTCAGTGATGCTCTCGTGAGAGACACCGTTCCACGAAGCAGCGATACCGGGGAGTTCATAGTCTGGCTCTTGATTGACGTTTTTGTACTCTTCAGTGTTATAATCCCAACTGAGTTCCTGGTAGAAGACGAATTCAACGCTGCCGACCGGTGTCGTACCCTCCTCCTTGATTCGGACTGTCTCTGACTGCCATGTTGCCTGAGGAGACACGTCTCTCGTCTTGGACGTTGAGGGCTCTACCGTCGTTACCAGAGTAATATCCGTAACGATGTTCGAAACGGCTTCCTCTTGTCGCTGGGAAAGCGAATGAAGATACGGATCGGCGTCGTCGACCTCGTACAGGGCGCGAACGAACTCGCTCGTTTCCCGCTGATCCTTCGGATCGAACGACGTATCCGGCTCTTCGGATGGACGAGCTGCAGCGGACTGACTAGCGCCGATCCCAACTACCGAGGCAACTGCGAGTCCTGCTTTTTTCAAGACACTACGACGCTTGTGTCTGCTTTTTCGCGACATGCAAACTCAAAAACAACTTGGCTGGCAATAACCGATTCTAAGACATTCTGAGACAGAATATACTAGATAGAGTTATATAATACGTGTAGGAAACAAAATTACCGTTCGAAAATCCATGTAGTTGAAGGGGGATTCCAGAAATATTTGGAATGTTGAAAGACTACTCGAGCGGCGTCCCGTCCGCCCGCTTCGCACCTTCGGAGTCGTGGACGACGACCTCGCCTGGGTCGGGATCGACCGGCGCGTACTCGTCGCGGACGGCGATGGCTTCCTCGAGTTCCCGCACGGCCCGTTCCTTCAGCGCTCGAGCCAGTTCTTCGGCGTCGTCACGCGAAATGTCGCGGCCCAGTCCCTCGCACTCGTGGGCGCGGACCATGCCGGCCTCGTCGACGGCTTCGCCCATGGGCTGGCTGGTGCCCGCGAGCGCGACGCTGAAGGGGTAGGTCCGACAGATCAGCGGCCGGTCGTCGTGAGCGGTACACGCACCGGTGCCGGCGTCGTCTTCCTCGTAGAACGTACAGTCGCCACAGCCGTCTGTCTGGAGCGCCCACTCGAAGGTCTCGCCCTCGAGGCCGCCGTCGTCGGTTTCCGAGAGGCCGTACGGCATGGGCCGGGCGATATCACGCCAGTCGTAGTCCCCGTCGTACTCGTCGCTTTCCTCGAGATTCCGAACTTCGTCGGGAAAGACGGTCGCGGTGTGGTCGTCCGCGTCGTCGGCTTTGCAGCAGGCCCCACAGCGGGTACACTCGAAGCCGATCGACTCGATCGCGTCCGCGAGGTCGGCGACGGACAACTGGCGGGCGTCGTCGAGTTCGGCCTCGAGCGATTGCACGCTCGAGGGGAGGCGGTCGAGGCGGAAAAGTCAGTCGCCCTCCGACGGCGCGGCGCGCTCGCCGTCCCACGCGACGCGGCCCTCGACGGCGAGTTTCTCGAGGTGGGCCAGGACCGTCGCCCGCGCGAGGTCCCGCACTCCCGAGAGGTCCTTGTCGTAGGCCGTTTCGAGGATCTCCTCGAGCGTGTCCGCGCCGCCGGTGACGGCCTCGCGGACGCGTTGCTCGCGGTCGGACCGGTGGGTGAGCAGTCGCTCGAGGGTCTCGCGGGGCGCGTCGATCTCGGGGCCGTGACCGGGGTACAGCGTCGGCGGATCGGCCGCCCAGAGGCGACGCAATGTCGTTACGTACGCGCGCATGTCCCCCTCGGGCGCGCCGACGACGACGCTACCCTCGCGGATGGCGCAGTCGCCACAGCAGATCGGGCCGCCGTGGCCGGCCTCGAGGGCGACGTGGTCCGGCGCGTGGCCGGGCGCGTCGAGAACGCGAACCCGCTCCTCGCCGAGCGGAATTTCGGTCCCCGGCGTGACGGTGCGGTCGGGGGCGATCCCGGTCGCGTCGCGAAAGCGGTCGACGCGGCCGTAGCGGGCCCAGACCGTCGCGCCGGTTTCGGCCGCGTAGGCCGCGACCGCACCGACGTGATCGGGGTGAGTGTGAGTGACGAGAACGTGATCGACGGCTCGGTCGCGGACCGCCCGGTCGAGGGCGTCAGTCCGAGCCGCGGGGTCGACGAGGATCGCCGATTCGGGGCCGGGTTCGCCGTCCGGGGACGGCTCCGCCGCCTCGAGGAGATACGCGTTGGTGTCACCGGACGGCGCACGCGTCGCGACCGGAACGGACCACCGAGTAACGTGCATGTGCGGACAGTACGACCGGGCGAAAAAAGACGTATCGGCGGCGACCGGCACTCGAACCCTCCCCGCGACCCCCGAGCAGTGGAGACGTAAGCGGCGAGACGCTCAGTGCTTGAGGTAGTAGACCTGTTTACGCGCGTCGCGGAAGCTGTATCGGGAGCCGACGAGTCCGACGTCCTCGAGGCGATTGAGCGCGTAGCGGACGGTGCGGTCGGGCAGCAGCGACTCCTCGGCGAGTTGGCCCTGCGAG
Source organism: Natrinema mahii (assembly GCA_000690595.2). GTDB lineage: Archaea > Halobacteriota > Halobacteria > Halobacteriales > Natrialbaceae > Natrinema > Natrinema mahii. The sequence continues at coordinate 69,581 of JHUT02000014.1, forward strand.
AGCGGCGAGTCGGTCTCGAGAACTTTCGCAACGAGTTTCGCGCTCGGGGGCAGATCGCGGAGTCGGTCGCGGTATTCGTCCTCCGACAGCGTTTCTTCGGCAGCGGCGCCACGGTCCTCGGCTGTACTCATGCTCATACCCACTTGAGTGCAATCGCCAGTGGTAAAGCTTCCCTATATGTGGATACGAACAATGTAGTTTGTATAAGGCGTATGAATGAGGTATTAACACAATATATTGTACTCGACTCGGAGCGACCGCAGGCGGGTGGTCGACCGCCGCCGACACCGGTTCGTCAGTCGACTCCAGTATCGTTTTATCCCATCGCGACAGTAGATTCGCTCAGTGTGAAAGGACAGGAGTGGTACCAAGCCGACGACATCGCCGAGGAATACGACGACAAGCGGTTCTCCCGGGGCGGCCAGCTGATCGACCGCCGGGAGAAAGAGGCCGTCCTCGAGGCCATCATGCCGGTCGAGGACCGCAAGGTCCTCGAAATCGCCTGTGGTACCGGGCGATTTACGGTCATGTTGGCCCATCAGGGAGCCGACGTCGTCGGACTCGACATCTCGGCGGCGATGTTACAGCAGGGACGCCGGAAGGCGAAACAGGACGAGCTTTCGGGTACCCTGGAGTTCCTCCGGGGGGACGCGGGGCGGCTACCGTTCCCGGACGATCACTTCGATACCGTCATCGCGATGCGCTTTTTCCACCTCGCTGACGACCCCGAGGCCTTCCTCGAGGAGATGCGACGGGTGGCCCGCGATCAGATCGTCTTCGACACCTTCAACCGGTTCTCGAGCCGGAGCGTCTACAACTGGGCGCTGCCGATGGGGTCGCGACTCTACTCGAAGAGCGAGGTGGCGGTCCTGCTCGCGAAGACCGACCTCACGCTCGTCGACGTGGAAGACGACTTCCTCCTCCCCTACGGATTGTATCGATCGATCCCGAACGCGCTCGCTTCGCCTCTTCGGGCGATCGACGAGGCGGTCGGGGAACTCCCGGTCACCGATCACTTCGCGTCGGTGTCGTACTGGAACGCGCGCGTTCGGTGACGGCATCGGGGTCAATCCAATCTATTTACTATCAGGAGCCCGTACCGGGCAGTATGGAGCTCTCGGTAGTCGTCTCGACGCTGAACGACCGGGAGCGGTTGCCGTCGTGTCTCGACGCCCTCGCGGGGCGGACGCCGTCGTCGACGGAGGTCATCGTCGTCAACGGCCCGTCTTCGGACGGGACGACCGGCGTCGTCCGCGATCGCGACGACGTCGACGTCCTCGTCGAGATTTCCGAGCGAAGTCCCAGCGTCTCCCGGAACGCCGGCCTCGAACTCGCGACGGGAGACGCGATCGCCTTCCTCGACGGCGAGTACACGATCGACCACAGCTGGTATCCGGCCATCGAGGGGGCGATGGCCGACGAGACCGACGTCGTCACCGGCCCCATCACCGGCGGATCCGAACACGAGCGTGATCGCTCGCCCCGGCGAATCGGCGGCCGGACGGTGACGGCGTTCCACGGCGACAACGTCGCCTTCGAGCGGTCCGTCCTCGAGGCCTTAGACGGGTTCGACGAGTACCTCGTCGAGGAGAGCGAGTGCGACTGTGCCCACCGCGTGGCCGGCCTCGAGTACGAAGTCTCGTGGGACGCGGCGATGGCCGCCCGCCGCGAGGTCGGGACCGACGGCGGCCGGGCCGACCCCGACTGGGGAGCGACCTACCGCTCGCTGTCCTACCGACTCGCGAAGAACTACGGTCCTCGTCCGGGCGTGTTCGCCCGGACCCTCGGGAGCGCGCTCCGGGACGGTGCCGGCGGCGTTCGCCGACTGGCGGCCGGCGAGGCGACGCCGACCGGCTGGGTCTCGGACGGCGTCGCCGTCACCGAAAACATCGCCCGCGGGCTCTGGGACGGCGTCCGCGCCCGCTACGCCGACCGCTCGAGCCAACGGAACCCCAACGGGCTCTCGGAGCGCCACGACCGGGCGGTCCGGGTCTACGATCGCCGCTGACGTCCTCCCACGGGCCCGCCCCACTCTCTCTTACTCGCCGCGGAACTCCGGTTCCCGGCCCTCGAGTCTGGCCTCGAAGCCTTCGCGGTAGTCGCGGGTGTCGTCGAGTTCGTGTCCCAACTGGCGCTCGTACTCGAGGCCCCGCTCGAGGGGCATATCGAAGGCGGCGTTGAGCGCCTGTTTGCCCTTTCGAAGCCCGAGCGGGGCGTTGTCACAGAGGTCGTCGGCGAAGGCCTTCGCCCGCTCGTCGACGGCGTCGGTGTCGACGACCTCGTGGACCAGTCCCATGTCGGCGGCCTCCTCGGGGTCGACGAACTCGCCGGTCAGGACGATCTCTTTGGCCTTCGAGAGTCCGACCAGCCGGGGGAGCCGCTGCGTGCCCCCTGCATGGGGGAAGGTCCCCAGTTGGACCTCGAGCAGGCCGTACTTCGCGTTTCGGCCGATGATCCGGAAGTCACAGGGCAACGTGAGTTCGAACGCGCCCGCGGGCGCGGCGCGTTTGATGCCGGCCACGACCGGCTGCCGGGTCTCCTCGATCGCCTCGAGGACGTCGGGGAACTTGTTGCGGTCGATCTCGGCGTCGGGCTCGACTCGGTCGCGCATCATCTCGAGGTCCATCCCGGCACAGAAGACCGGCCCCTCGCCGAGCAGGGTGGCGACGCGGACGTCGTCGTCCGCGTCGACCCGTTCGAAGGCCGCGACGAGATCGTCCATGAGCGGGACGGTCATCGCGTTTCGCTTGTCCGGCCGCGAGAGGTAGACGTCGGCCCGGTCGTCGTTCCAGTCGATCGCCGCGAGGCCACTGCCAACGGATTCCATGGGCGATGCATTGCGCGGGACCCCGTTAAGTGTGGCTGCGGCCGTCGGTCCCGCCGATATCGCCGCTCGAGGACGACTCGATCCCGGTCAGTCGCGCCCGAGGCGGGGGCCGCGACTCGCGTCCGCGGGTCAGTCCTCGAACTCGTAGCGATCCGTCGAGAGGTAGCGTTCGCGGGTGTCGGGGAGGACGACGACGATCAGTTCGTCAACCGTCGCTGCGGCGTCGGTCCCGGCCGCGGAGTCCAGCGAGGAGTCCATCACTCGACCTACTCGTCGGGAGTCGGGTCCGGGTTGCCCCGAAGACGTTCGCCCGGATGGCCAGAGACCGTCGCTCAAAGCCGCGTTTGAGTTTGGGGCGGGTTTTTTTCCGTTTCCGGTCGAGGGTGCAGTATGGATCGACGACGATTCCTGGCGGCCTCGAGCGTCGGGCTCGTGGCCGCAGTGGCAGGGTGTACCGGAAGCGCGACCGAGGGCGACGGCCCCGACTCGGAATCGGACGCGGACGCGGGCTCGGAAGCGGACGCGAACGGCACCGACGGCGAGATCACGGTCAGCGCCGACGGCGAGGTCGAGGCCGAGCCGGATCAGGCGACGGTCGACGTCGGGGTCACCGCGACCGGCGAGAGCGCCGACGCGGTCACCGACGACCTCGCAAGCGGTGCCGAACGGCTCCGCGAGACGTTCGACGACCTCGGCATCCCCGACGAGAACGTCGAGGAGGGTCGGTATCAGGTGCATCCCGCTCGCGGGCGCGAGACCAATGGATTCGAGGGATCCCACTCGTTCGACGTGACCCTCACCGACGTCGATCGGGTCGGCGAGGTCATCGACGCCGCGATCGAGGCCGGTGCCGACGACGTCGGTCGGGTCCAGTTCACGCTGCAGGAAGAGACCCGATCGACGCTGCTCGAGGACGCGATCGACGCCGCGCTGGCAAACGCCGACGCGGAGGCGGCACACGTCGCCGACAACCGCGGGGTCGAGATCACGGGGACGACGGCCGTTACGACCGGTGACGTCCAGGTGAATGCGGTCCGCACCGAAGCCGCCGACGACGCGGCCGGGGGCGCCGACGGGGCCCCGCCGACGGAAATCGACGCCGATCCGGTCAGCGTGACCGCGAGCGTGACGGTCACCTACGGTTTCGAGGAGTGATAGCTTCGGCGGGGCTGTCCGGCGACCTCCGTCGTTTTCGGTCTGCCTAAAACCGAACGCTTTTTGAATAATTAGGTCAGCCTAAACCGTATGGATCCGACCCCACAGGCAGACCGGAGCCGTCGCGCGTTCGTCGCGGCGGGACTCGCGGCCGGCAGCGCGACGCTGGCTGGCTGTATCGGTGCGACCGACCCCGAATCGACCGCCGACGGCGACTCCTACACGGTGTCGATGGCCCCGATGGGCGAGGTCGAGTTCGATTCCGTTCCCGAGGACGCCTTCGTCACCTTCCCACAGTACGCGGACATGGCCGTCGCGCTCGGCCACGGCGACGCGGTCAACACCCTCTTCGCGCCCGACATGTCCGGCGCGACGATGAACACCTACTACGACCGCCTCGAGGGCGTGTCCTTCGAGTGGGCGGGCCTCGAGAACCCCCTCGCGGAGGGACTCAGCGAAGAGCGACTCTACGCCCTCGACAGCGACGTTCACTTCCTCGACCCTTCCTACCCAGTCAAGACCGACGACGACTGGGAGGTCTCGACCGTCGAGGACGTCGCCGATCAGATCGGTCCGTGGGTCGGCAACTTCCACAGCGGCGTCCACAGCGAGCCCGCGTCGGCCTACGCCGACAGCTACGAGTACTACACGCTCTGGAACTGTTCGAGCGGGTCGCCGCGGTCTTTCGCGAGGAAGAACGCTACGAGGCGCTCGCCGCAGTCCACGCCGACCTGCGCTCGCACATCGAGTCGAACCTCCCGCCCGAGAGCGAGCGGCCGACGGTCGCCCGCGTCACGCTGGGCGACGGCCAGTTCTACGCCTATCACCTCAACGCGGAGGGCTACTGGCAGGCGGACACGCGCCCGCTCGGGGCCCGCGACGTCTTCGCCGACCGGAACTGGGAGCGCGACTGGGGCACCGTCGGCTACGAGGCGATGCTCGAGGAAGACCCCGACGTGATCCTCCACCTCTGGGGGATCACGCCCCGATACGCCATCGGCAACGTTCGCAAGCGACTGGAAAACGACTCCGCCGGCAGCCAGCTCACCGCGGTCCAGGACGACCGGGTCGTCCCCGGCGGAATGCGCTATCAGGGGCCGCTGATGAACCTCTTCCAGCTCGAGATGACGGCCAAGCAGCTCTACCCCGAGCGGTTCGGCGAGTGGCCCGGCTACGAGTCCGGCGAGTCCTACCCCGAGATTCCGGCCGACGAGCAGCTGTTCGACCGACAGCGAGTCGCCGAAATCGTCACCGAGGGCGCGTAGGATGGGCACCGACGGCGACGACGCGACTGGCGGCACTGACCGCGAGTTCGATGCCGACGTGGCCGTCGTCGGCGGCGGGCCGGCCGGCTGCGCCGCCGGCGTCTTCACCGCTCGAGCGGGCCTCGAGACGACGGTCTTCGACCGCGGGCCCTCGTCGCTACGGCGGTGTGTCTCCCTCGAGAACTACCTCGGCTTTCCCGGCGGGATCGGCGTCGAGACCTTCCTCGAACTCGCGCGAGAACACGCCGAGACGGCGGGCTGTCGGTTCCACGAGGCCCTCGTCGAGTCGGTCGCGCTGCCGGCAGACGGCGGGTTTCGGCTCGAGACGCAGGCCGGCGAAACCTACCGGACGCGGTACGTGATCGCCGCGAGCAAGTACGACGGCTCGTATCTCCGCGGGCTCGACGACCCCGACGCGCTGTTCGTCACCGAGGAGCGCGACGGCGAGACGGTCGAGCGCTTCGACGAAACCTATCCCGACGCCGACGGCCGGACGCCGGTCGACGGACTCTACGTCGCCGGTCCGCTGGCCGGCGGTGGCGACCAGGCGATCGTCGCGGCCGGCCACGGTGCGACGGTCGCTCGGTCGCTGCTCCGGGACCGCCGCGAGGACGCGGGCTACTGGGGCCGGTTCGCCGAGCGCTACGACTGGCGACGCGACGCCGCGGACAGGGCCGAGGAGTGGGCCGATCCCGACCGCTGGGTCGACCTGTTCGAGCCGGACGCCCCCGAGGAGTACGACCCGGCCGAGATCCGTCGCCTCGCGGAGGCCTACGCCGACGAGCGCGAGGGCAGCTACGTCGACCCCGAAACTGCGAACCGGCGGGCCGAACGCGGCCAGCGACGGCTCGCGGCCGCGCTCGACGACGACGTACTGCTCGAGGCCGTCGACGACGATGCGATCCGCGCGTACGTTCGCGACGCGGACGGCGCCGAGCCGACGAGGGACTGACCGAAGACGGCCCGCGAACGTCGATCGGGGTTCCGATCGCACGCTCGAGTGACCGGGTCGCGTCGCTATCGATTTCGAAGGAAAACTGCGCAGCGAATACCGACGAAAAACGAGGGTCGCGGCCGTTAGTCGTCGGCCGGAACCGCCTGCGAGTCCGCTCGCCCGGAAGCCATGGCGAGGACGTCGTCGAAGAAGTCGAGGGTGTCGTGCGGGCCGGGGTTGGCCTCGGGGTGGTACTGACGGGTGATCACGTCGTACTCGACGCCGTCGATTCCTTCCGGCGTGTCGTCGTTGACGTTGATCTGGGTGACCTCGAGGTGTTCCCCGGGGTCGGCAACGGTGTAGCCGTGGTTCTGGGTGGTCATCACGACCTGCCCGGACTCCAGGTCGAGGACGGGCTGGTTGACGCCGCGGTGGCCGAAGGTCATCTTCTCGGTCGACCCGCCGAGGGCCTCGGCGACGATCTGCTGGCCGAGACAGATGCCGGCGACGGGCGTGTCCTCGACGAATTCCTCGACGAGCGTGATGGCCTGCCCGAAGTTGACCGGGTCGCCGGGGCCGTTCGAGATGAAGAGGAGATCGGGGTCGACGGCCTCGACCGCGGAGACGTCGGCGTCGTATGGCAGGACGTGAACCGTCGCGTCGCGCTCGAGCAGCGAGCTGATGATCGAGCCCTTCGCGCCGCAGTCGACCAGCGCGACCGTCTCGCCGTCGTTGTCTTCGCCGTAGACCTCGGGCTCGTCGACGCTGACCTGTGCGCCGATCTCGGTGTGGTCGCTCATCGCCTTGCAGGCCTCGAGTTGCTCCAAGGCGTCTTCCTCGGTGACGTCCTCGCCGACGGCGATGCCGCATTTCATCGCACCGCCGTCGCGGATGTCGGTGACGACGTCGCGGGTGTCGAGGTGGTCGACCGCCGGAATGCCCTCGCGTTCGAACCAGTCGACGATCTCGTCGGTGAACTCCTTGGCGATCGCGGCGCGGGGGTGGATGCGGTCGTCCTCGAAGCGCTCCTCGCGGACGCCGTAGTTGCCGATCAGCGGATACGAGAACGTGAGGATCTGCTCCTCGTAGGAGGGATCGGTGAGACTCTCCTCGTAGCCGGTATACGCTGTTGTGAATACGATTTCGCCGCGGGCAGTCCCGTCGGCACGACCACGTCCCTCGAGTACGTGGCCGCCTTCCAGTGCGACGTAGGCTTCCGTCATTACGATCTACGTATCGGATGGACCGGCATAAGTGTTGTCTTCGAAGCTCAGTTACGATTTTCGTAATCGGTAAGTGCGGGTCATCCGTAGGTACGCATCTCCATGGACGACCTGGACCGACAGATCCTCGATATTCTCCGGCGAGACAGCCGCACGCCCTACACGGAGATCGCCGACGAAGTGGGGACCAGCGAGGGGACCGTCCGGAACCGCGTCGAGCGAATGCTAGACGACGACGTCATCGAGCGCTTTACGATCTCGACCCGGACGGGCAACGTCCAGGCGATGATCGAACTCAGCGTCGCGGTCGACGTCGACACCAAGGCCGTCTCCGAGCGGATCGCCGAGTGGGACGAGGTCGACTTCGTCTGGATGGTCTCGGGCGAACAGGACGTCGTCCTCGTGGTCGACGCCGCGGACACGCGCGGGGTCAACGACCTGATCACCAAGGCCCGCGATCAGGAGGAGGTCGTGAGTACGAAAACGCGGTTAATTCTGGACGAGGAACTCGGCTGAATCCGGCGCTTGCGTCGATCCGGGACGAACCGACGGCGACTCGAGTCGCGCCGGTGTTCCCGTTCGGTAGGCGAACTCCCTCGCTTTTTTGCCCGATGGGCCACATTCCGTTCCAATGACCACCGAGAAACGCTCCGGAAATAGAAACGAGTCGGTCGCGACCGATCGAACGGGGGATTCGAATCGGGACCGACCGGTGGCCCCCGACGAGGCCGAAACGCTGTTTCACGCCGTCGAGGGGGCAGTCTTTCTGATCGATGTCGAACGGACGGAGCGGGATCTCGAGTTCACGTTCCGACGCGTCAACCCGGCCTACGAAGCGGTGACCGGTCTGACCGACGCGTCGGTCACGGGGAAATCCCTGCAGGACGTGTTCGAGTTGTCCCCCGACGGCGACGCACTCCGTCGCTACCGGGAGTGTGTCGAGGGCGGCGAGTCGATCGGTTTCAGCGCGACGCGGTCGTTTCCGGTCGGGCAACGAACCGTCGAGACGACGCTGCACCCGGCCGACTCGAGCGGTCCGGTGTGTCGGATCGTCGGCATCGTTCGTGACATCTCCGAACGGGAGACGCCGGAGCGTGAACTCGAGCGCAACCGGGACCTCCTGCCGAAAGCGGAGGACCTCGCGGCCGTCGGCGGGTGGGAACTCGATCTCCGAACGAACGATCTCCGGTGGACCGACGGGACGCGAGCGATTTTCGAGGTCGACGACGGCTACGAGCCGACGCTTTCGGACGCGATCGAGTTCTACCGGCCCGACGATCGGCCCCGAATTCGCTCGTTCGTCGAGGCGTGTCGACGCGACGAGGAGCCATACGACGGCGTCCTCGAGATTGTCACAGCCGAGGGGAACGACCGCTGGGTTCGGACCGTCGGGGAACCCATCACGGAGGACGGAACCGTCGTCGCGTTACGCGGCGCGGTACAGGACGTCACGGTTCGGAAGGAACGCGAGCGGGAGCTGCAACTCTTCCGAAAAGCGGTCGAGCAGGCCGGGCACGGGATCATCATCACGGACCGCAACGGGACCATCGAGTACGTCAACCCGGCCTACGAACGGGACACCGGATACAGTCGCACGGAGGCCGTCGGTCTGAACCCACGGATCGTCAAGTCCGGAAAGCACGACGAGGCGTTCTACGCGGACCTCTGGGACACGATCCGCTCGGGTGAGATCTGGGAGAGCGAACTCGTCAACCGGCGCAAGTCCGGCGAGCTGTACCACGTCGATCAGACGATCGCGCCGATCACCGACGATGCGGGCGAGACCACGCATTTCGTGGCGATCGAGACCGATATTACGGCCCAGCGGTTGCGGCGACAGCGTCTGAGCGTCCTCAATAGAATCTTGCGACACAACATCCGGAACGCGATGAACGTCATCAAAGGGAACGCGGCCCGACTCCGGGCGGCGTCCGCCGACGAGGATCGGCACACCGCCGTGACGGCGATCGAAGAACAGGCGGCCGACCTCCTCAAGATCAGCGAGAACGCGGCCGCCGTTCGGGACCTGTTCCAACGGGAGCGAGACGCCGACGCGACCTGCGACGTCGGCACGATGGTCTCGAGGCTGGCGGCCGACTTCGACGAGCAGTACCCGGATGCCGCGATCACGGTCACGGCCCCCGATTCCGTCTCGGTACAGGCCGACGACCGCCTCGAGATGGCGATCCGGGAAGCGATCCACAACGCCGTCAGTCACAACGACCGCCCCGTCCCGGACGTGACGGTCGGCGTCACTCCGCCCGAGGCGACCGACAGCGGTGACTGGGTCGACATCGTGATCGCCGACAACGGCCCCGGGATCCCGGTGGAAGAACGACCGATGATCGAGCTGGGTCACGAGACGCCGCTCGTCCACGGCACCGGACTCGAACTGTGGCTCATCTACTGGGTGACGAAAAACGTCGGGGGCGAACTGCGGATCAGCGAGAACGAGCCGCGTGGCACGATCGTCACGCTCCGGGTGCCGCCGGCGACGTAGCCCGCCCGCGGTGGGGGCGGCTGTGCCGCCGCGGTTCGGAGACACGAACCGTCAGCGAGGCGTTGCATGCGGCTTCGAGCGGGCCACCGGCGGTCCTCGAGCGCCGGTCAGACGGCCCCTGTCAGTCCTCCCGATCGGGCGTCAACAGGGTCGGCGGCAGCGAGCAGCCACAGGGTTCGACGGTGCCGGTGGACGGCCCCGTGGCGACGACGAACGCGACCGGGTCGCTACAGGTGGGGCAGTCGGGGAACGGCGTGTCGTCGTCGGTCTCGGGGTCGCTACTCATCGGCCCGCCTCCGTGGGATCTCGAGCGAGTGGGGACGGACTCGAGCACGGTCGTGGCTGGCGATACGGCTGTCGTGCGGGACGTTTATATCCCGGTAGAACGAACTGAATCATGGCTTCGATCCGCTCGGATGGAAGCCGAGTCTCGGGTGCTGGTTTCACCCGGGACATTTCGAGATGTCCCCGTGGGAGATCGGCTTCCGATCTAACCATTGACTCGTTGCGCCTTATACCTACTGCTAATTGGCCAGAATTGAAATGGTTTCGGCTCGACACGACCCCGGAGACGGCGACAAAGGCAGGCCAGTTCTATGCTGCCTCGAGCGGGTTTCGACGGGGTGTCTTCGATCGAGACCATCCGGCGACCACTACTGTGGCCGTAGAACGAGATGGGTCGTCAGCCAGGTCAATGTTGAGTACTATAGTAACCATTAGAAC
>JHUT02000015.1 GCA_000690595.2 Natrinema mahii
CGCGTGATCTCGAGGAGCACGTCGTGAAAACCGAGTAGAGGACAGCTATACGAAGTTATCGAGACAGAACAAGAGCACGCAGACTGTGGACTCCTGAGTGTTTATGTGCCATGAGACCGTATTTTTGCTTAATGAGAACCAGTGAGAACGCTGCTATCGATGAATCCCTTCCTCTCGAGACTCTTCAGGAGGTATTGCAGGAGCATCCGGTACAGCTGGCAATTCTCTTCGGTTCTCACGCAACTGGGGAATCGCACTCTCGAAGCGACATTGATCTCGCAGTCGAATTCGACACGGTCCGTCCGAGTGATCCGGCCTACAACGAGGTCTTTCTTGGATTGAGTGCCGACCTCAGCGAAGCGCTCGAGACTGACGATGTTGATCTCGTCGATCTCCAGACAACGTCACCGGAACTGGCGGAAACGATCTTCGATCACGGCGTTCTTCTCATCGGTGACCGAGAGCATGTAGCTGATGTCCGACGCCAACTCACCGCAACTGAGAAGCAGACTCAGTCACCGCGCGAACGGTTTGATGCGGCAGTCGCCAGAATTGATAGACATCTTGGTGGGTCTGCTGTGACAGCGACTGATGGCGAGACCCGTGACCGATGACAGACGAGACATTTCCTGCTGATCGTCTCAATAGAATACTCAACGCTGTCGAAACGATTGAAACCAGTTTAGGTGTTCTTGCTCGGAAACAGACGCTGAGTCGCGAAGCATATCATGCTGACTCAGATACACAGGATATCGTTGAACGCCGATTCGTGAAGATGACCGAGGCAGCGATCGATATTGGAGAGGAACTCGTCAAACACGAGCGTGGAACGCCTCCAGCGAGTAATCCACAGTCAATGCGGGCTCTCGAAGAGCTTGGTATACTCTCTGCTTCGACAGCTGAAGAAATGGCACAAGGTGCCCGGTTCCGGAATGTCCTTGCACACACCTACGGGAACATCATCGAACACGACGTGGTCTACAACGCTTTGCAGGACCTCGAGCGTTACCGCCAGTTCGTCATCGAGGTCCGCGACTACCTCGAGTCGATCGGAGCACTTGATGAGGACATCTCTTAGCGTTCGAAACACGGCTTACCACGGAGTACCTCAATGAGTACGTCAAAGAACTCGGTGTTGAGGCTCTTATGCTGAACTCAAAGGAATTTGACGACGACCTACGCCGAAACACCGAGCAACAGCGTGCGATGATCAAGCGATGGGCAGAGTACGTTCGTACGAACGACGATAGTAACTGGTCACGCCAACAGAATCGGCTCATCAACTCCCAGCTCCAGTCGACAAACGACATGGCTGCCGCTGGCGACACGGATCCTGTTCGGTTTGCAGCCGCTCGAGATCGTCTGCGAGACCAGCACTCCATACAGGTCCCCCCCTTAGATTGGGGATGCTACTACAGCAATGACATCTGATTCATCTTCCGGATCAGTGGACGACGAGGTCCGCCAACTGTACGAGCGATATCTGGCGGCCGAGAGCGACGCCGAATGTCGCGAGATCGCCCTCGAGATGGGAGATCTTGACGGACGCCGCCACGCGGAGATTTACGCAGCACTCGAAGACGAGTGAGCAGTTCTTCTTCCAGAGATCTGTGTGCGGAGTCGTTCAAGACCCGCGACTAGCTGAATCTCGATTTAGGGTTGTCGCCAGCTGGGTTCATTCAGCTTCGAGGTCGCGAGCATCCAGTCCGCCAGCGAGGTACTGCTCTCCCTGACGAGTGATGTCGTAGACGCCGTTGCCCAAGTGGACAAGAAGGCCGTAGGTGACTAGCGTCTTGCAGCGGGAATTGATATGTTGTCGGGAGAAGCGAACCCGGCCGCTGTCAGCCATCTCTTTGGGCGTATCGGGTCCAGCGTCAGACAAATGCTCTAAAATTCGATCGTCGGCGCGAGACATCCAGTCAGCGTCAAAGCGCATACTCAACTCTGCTTGTGCCGACACTATCCTACACGCGCTAAGTCAAATATTGAGTCGATACGCAACTGTAGTTGACTCCAAACATTTTATAACCCGTTAAACTGAAGACTCAAGCGTTCAAATGGATCGATCACAGCGAACGGGGAATGGCTCATCAACGGATCTTGTCGTTGAAATCATCGAGACGCTGGAAGCGTGTGGCCTCGATTGCGACGACTACCAACTCTACGACACTGTTGATCCCGAAGCACTCGAGCAACTGCTCGCCTCATCAACGAATGATACCGAAGTTCGACTCACTGTTGAAGGCATTCGGATTGCTGTGACGCCAGACGGTGTGGACGTCCTAATCGATGATCCAACCAGTGTGTCAGATCAGTAGCGGAATCGCTTTTTTCGACCGCGAGGATCAGTGGGATACCGGACGTAACTGTTCACTGTGAGAATCCGCATTTCGAAGATATCGCAAATTGCTGCCCGTAGCGATTCCTTGATTGTTGAGTTCAGAAATCACACCCAGTGTTTAACTCTTGACAGTACTGATACTTAACTAATCGATGGAGCGGGCGGTGGTGCAGAAGGCTTCACAAGGAAGTGGTAGGACGAAATTGATGTGTCCAGCAGCAAGTCGTCCTACCGAGTAACGATACGGTTGAACAGGTTCAGTACCTCACAAAGCATCGCCAGTTAGCCTGACCTGAGTCACCTGTTCTGTCGTGATGAGTCATCGATAGCGGTTGAACAACGCTAATTGAGGACGGAACTGTCGCTGTCGGCGGCGGTCAGCCGCCGACGCGACAGCGTAGCCACTCACAAGGCGGCGTCCTCGGTCAGTGACTACCGGTGGAACCGGTCGTCAGGTGGTCGGTTTGCGGGGACGGCCCGACGCACCGCGAGGGCCGTCCACGCAGCCCGGCGAACCATGTTGACGAACTCCTTGTATGGCCACCACCAGAGGCGACGCCCGCCTCGGCGGGGCGTCGCCACGTATTCGTAGTGCAGATACCGCCAAACGTTCTGTAGCAGCAGACTCACTACGACGTACAGCAGTCTGACCGTCGCGTCTCGCGTTGTTGTCGTCGCTATCGCTTGCTCGGACAAGCGATAGCTCGACTCGATACCGAAGCGTTTGCTGTAGTGGTATCGAGCGTCGCGTGGTGTCTCGATAAACGGCGCGTCAGCGGCGTAGCCGTGACGCGCCACTCCATGTTCGTCGTATCGTCCATTCAGGTACGTACAGTCGATGTAGACGGGAAACTCGACGGTCCAGCTGTGACCGTCGAGTTTCCCTGTCAAGTCGTGTTGAATGATGCGACTCCACCCTTCCGAGAGTTCCTGTTGAATCGCCTCACCCCACCGGATGATCGGGACAACGTAGGCGTAGTTGTGCGCCTGTAGCAGCGTGAGACACTTGCTGTCGTAGAATCCGCGATCAAGGTAGACGGCCTTGACCTCAGTGTCAAGACCGTCGAGAACACCGAGGAACTCAGCGATGACGCTGCTGGCGGTGTCGCCGTCTTCAAGACGGCGCACCGCCAGCGTGAACCGCTTGTTCTTCACACGCGCATAGAGTGTGGCGTAGGCGTGGAACGAAGTGGTTCCACGCTTCGCTTCCGAGTGGTAGAGAGCGTCTGTGTTGTTTTTGTCACCGTAGTAGGGCCGCAGGTGGAGGTCTGCGCAGACCTCCACCTGCTCGGGGAGCAGTTCGACGACATCCTGCCGAAGGAGTGTGTTAGCGACTCGTTCGAGCCGTTCCGGCTCGAACTTCGTCCGCAAGTGGTAGAGGATCGTGTTCGCCGATGGCGAGTCTTCACTGGAGTTGCATAGCGTCGAGATCGAGGTCCCGTCGGCGGTTGCGCCGACGAGGACCTCGTAGATGTCCTCTGGATCGATTTCAGCGTTGTTGGCGAGGTTCAGAGAAACTTCCTCGTCAAGTCGGTTGACGAGGAAGTTAAGGAGCTGGTCTTCGTGGATTTCACTGTCTGCTTGCTGCTGGTGCTTGGACACATCTTCAGCAAGCAGACGTTCTAACTAACCGGCTTTGTGAGGTACTGAGGCTACAATCTCAGACATACATCATCAGATAGACCATTAGAAATAGTAGTAGAGAGGGTATTCAATTGATACAATCCACTTCCAGATTAGGAACCCCTGTTTCTGGTGTTTCAACTGGAGATTTGTGGGTGGAGGGAGGGGGGCGCGCTGTAATTTTTTGGCGCTGTCGCCTTGGCGACACCCGCCAAGGGGGCTTTCGCGCGAAGCGCGAAACGATCCCGCCGGCGTTGCGGCGCGATCGCGCCGCCGACCCCGGCCTCGAGAACGGACTACAACCTTCACAAGCCCATAGTCAGGCTAATTGAATTGCCGCCTCGCGGCGACCGGCAGGCATATTTGGCCGGTTCTTTCGCTGGTATTCGCTCGTGCCTTCGCTATTGGCGGCTATTCTGAACGACACTCATCGTGAAGTGGATCCAACGGGATTACCTGAGGGCCATAGTCCGTGTCCAATACCACTGCCTCAATTCCGAACACATCGGCCAAGAGCTGACTCGTGATGACCGATTCGGGCGCTCCGTGGGCGTACACCGATCCGTCCTTGAGAGCGATCACGTGGTCGGCATACCGCGCTGCTTGCCCAATGTCGTGGAGTACAAGGACGACAGTAGTGTCACTCTCGTCACGAAGCGTTTCCACGACTTGCATCACTTCCAGTTGGTGATGGGGGTCCAGAAAGGTGGTCGGTTCGTCGAGGAGTAATACCTCGGTGTCCTGGGCGAGCGCCATCGCAATCCAAACCAACTGTTTCTGGCCGCCACTGAGACTGCCGACGTCGCGTTCGCGGAGATGCGCAACCCCAGCCAGCTGAATAGCGTCGTCGACAACTGCCCGGTCTTCCGCCGTCAACGACTCGAAGAAGCCGCAGTGTGGATAGCGACCCCGCTCAACGAGATCTGCGACCGAAATACCATCCGGCGCGACGTTCTCCTGGGAGAGCAATCCGAGTTTTCGGGCGAGTTCCTTCGTCCCCAGTGAGTCGACGGCTTGTCCATCGAGTAATACCGTCCCATCGTCGGGTGCGATCTTGTTTGCGAGGCCTTTGAGCAGTGTACTTTTTCCACTCCCGTTTGGTCCGATAAGTGCCGTCACTTCGTCTGGTGGCACGGTAATCGATTCCCCGTTGATCACTGGTCCATCCGTCCCTGGGTAGCCGATGACAAGATCAGTCCCGCTAAATTCCGTGATCGTGCTCCGCAACTCAGCTGTCGTTTCCCTCTCAGTCTCTTGCGTGTCGGACTGGTCACTACCCAGCGCTTGATCCGACCGTGTTGATTGCCGATTCGTCATTACACTTCACCGAGGTTTTCTTTTTTCCGCATTAAGTAGAGGAAGTACGGGCCCCCGACGAGTCCCGTAATGATGCCGACTGGTAGCTGAATCGGACTGAGCGCGAGCCGTGCACCGACATCCGCACCGACGAGGAGTGCAGGCCCGAGGAAGAGACAGCCGATGAGCAGTCGCCTCGAGTCGCTGCCGACGATGTTGCGGACGATATGTGGGACGATCAAACCGACGAATCCGACGAGACCTGCCACGGCAATAGCGGCGGCCGTCGAGAGGATTGCGATGCCGGCGACGGCGAATCGAACCTTCTCGACGGGCATGCCGAGTGAGTCCGCCGTATCTTCACCGAGGAGTAACACGTCGAGTTCCTGCGTTACGACGAATGCAAGAATCATCGCGAGGACGGTAAACGGCAGCGCAATCCGGACCTGTGCCCAATCCGTTCCGAGAAGTGAGCCGGAAAGCCACGTCTGAGCGGACATAACGACACCGAGGTTATCGATGAAAAAGAACAGCGCTCGTTGGACGGAGCTAAAGACGGTCCCGACGACGACGCCTGCAAGCACGAGTCGGACGGGACTCGTCCCGTTTTTCCACGCAATGGCGTAGACGAGCAGGAACGCAACACCGCCACCGAGCGCCGCGAGTACGGGCATCACCGGGAGTAGGCCGGAAAACATCGTGAGCGTAAGCAGTACCACGAGACCGGCACCGTCGCTTACGCCGAGGATGTACGGGCTCGCGAGTTCGTTTCTCGTGATTATCTGGAAGATGGCCCCCGAGACTGCGAGGTTCGCACCAACGAGTACACCGACCAGGATACGCGGGAGGCGGATATTCCAGACGACGTGCTGACGGGGCGTGAACCACTTCGGAATCTCGTCTCCGAGGAGGAACGCGCGCCAGACATCGACGCTGAACAGCACGTCCGGGTCGAAAACGGTGTACCAGGCGTCGACGAGCGTCAGTGGGAATGCTCCGAAACTCACCTGTAGCAGCGTCGCGCTGAGCAAGATTGCGAGGCTTCCGAGTACGAGGACGGCAAGTTTCGAGTTCGCGTACCAGCCACTCCACGTATCGCGACGCTGGGCGAGCGTATTGAATAGCCGTGCCATCGGTCCTCAGAAGGTGCCGTTGATGATGGCTGCGAGCTCTTGGCGGTCGAAGAGTTGCTCGTCTTCGGAGAGGCTGCCGACGTGGCCAGGCCACTCACCGAGCGAGTCTGGGTAGACCATTTTCGCGACTGCTTCCGTTGCGAACAGATCGACGATGGGGCCCATGAACTGCCCTCCATTTCGCACGATGTTCCGGTTCTGGACAGCAGTCAGGCGTTGACCATTGGAGTTATTCTCGAACGGTTCGATGACTGTGTCTACAAACTCCTCGTGTGTTAGGGACGTAAGGCCGCCGACGGCACCGATGTAGTCGGGATCAACGCGAAGGAGTTCCTCGTATCCAATTGGCCCGTCGGGGACGTTGTCTTCGAAGGCGCCTTTCATACCGACTCGGCGGTAGGTCAGCGTGTTGTTCTGGAGGGGATCGAGCGGGGCGACGCGGAACTGTCCGGAGTCGGGGTTGACGCCACGCCAGATCGCAGCGATAGTCGGTCGCTCGTCCGCAGGTGGCAGGCCGTCCTCGATCGTCTCCATAAAGTCGTCGTGGAAGGACTGCCACGCGTCGAAGCGGTCTTGGCGCTGGAAGATTTTCGCTGCCTTTTCGAACGCGCCGTAGAGATCGTAGTAGGGTTCACTCCCGGTTGCTGCCGACGAGGCGAATCTGATACTCGAGCCGAGGAAGGGGCCAGTCCCGGTCCTGATTTCCTCGATATCCGAATCGGTCCAGTTAGCGAAGAACTTCAGCATCCGCGGGTCGATGAGGTGAACGTCACAGTCGGCCGCGTAGAAGTTCTCCTTGTCATAGCCCGACTCGGAACTGTCCGCGAGTTTCGTGATCTCGTTCTCGTCGAAACTGACGTCCGGAAGTTGGTCGTAGTACTTGAGCGGCGCGCGTTCGAGACTTGCGGTTGCTGAAGGCTGCATTCCAAGCGCCATGCCGATGTCCATCCAGACGCTGGGGATCGCCGCGTATGTCTCGGGGACACTCTCAAACGTATACGGATCGTTCGGTTTGACCTGGACCGTGTATGTCCCAGTACCTGTGGACTGTTCTGTTTGATCATCGGCAGTTGTTCCGGAACAGCCGGCAAGGCTGACGGCGATCAGGCTAGCGCTGCTTGCAAGGAGTTGGCGTCTACGTGCCATGCTTTTAGGTTAGCCTAAAACGACTTAGTGATTCCCGCTATTCGACGTAACACGACATGAACAGCCTTCACGGGGTGTCTGTCGTAACACACTGCGTTCACCCGATTAGTCCATATCGCTCGCTCGCTGCCTGAGCGGGACTGCGCGGTCCCGGTGTTCGCTGATCACACGGTCTGCCCACGCCAGCACGTCGGGGTGGGTACACGAGATGATATCGAAGCCGGTTCCTTGCTCCCGATCGATCGTCAGAAACACGGTCTCGTCGATGAAGTCGACGGTGTAGGGAACTTGCTCGTCGAGACTGTAGTAGACTGTCGAGTCGGTGGTGGCCTCGATATCTTGCCACTTGGCTCGTAACGATGGATCCTCGAGCATCGTCTCGGTGACGCCCGCGTCGAAGACGACCCGCACCTCGGAGCTCGTGTCCCCTTGGAGGTCTTGCTCGTATGCGTACATCGGGAGCGAGGTGAATGTCCCGACGAGCGCCTCACACGAGGAGCCGTTCTTGAGGGCGTTCGCGACGACGCGGGCGGCTGCAAGCGGGTCCGGGCTCTTTCCACGCACGTGCTCGCTGTCGACGAGACACCGGAGGTCGAACTCAAACCAGTCGGTCGGTAGCCGCGAGACCAGTTCGGGATAGGTCTGTCCGACCGAGACCGTCCTCAGCAGCCGGGTGAAATCCCGATGGACGAACTCGCCGAAAGTGGTCAGCTCGTATCTCCGATCGGGGTTCGTTCGCCGGACGAGCCTCCGATCTTCGAGATCCCCGAGGATGCGACCCAGCGTGACCCGCGTCGCGTCCATCCGCTCGAGCAGCCTCGCTCGGGACCGGGCGTTGTCGGCCAATAGATCGAGTACGCGGAGGCGATGCTCCGAACGGGCTAGAAACGCCACGGCCTCGACTGACTTCTCGGGCAACTGTTCGTCTCCCTCGCCCACCGTCTTTCCCCCTGCGTTCTCAGCCGTCATGCGATGCCCGTGATTATTTAGGCTGGCCTAAATCACTTTCCAATCCGGGCTTCGGTCTGACGACGGTCGTCGGAACATCGGCTCGGACGGCCGCTTTGACGCGTGGCGAGCGGAAGCGTCCCGTTCACGAGTGGCTGGAACGGTAGCCTCCGGTTGCTCGGACCGTCAGGAATCCTCGAGCGTCATCGAATCGAGTCCGTACCGCAATTCCGTTGGATGGGGCTCGTAGCCGCTGACCCCGCTCGTTGTCGCGACGACGTTCGAGTAGTTCGTCAACACCGTGATCGGCGCGTCCTCGAGGACGAGCGACTGGACGTCGTGGTAGCGGTCCCGGCGTGCGTGGCGATCGTCGAGTGTACGCGCTTCCTCGAGCAGGGTATCGACACGCTCGTTCTCGTAGCCGTGATGGAGCGACGCGGTTTCCGAGTGAAACATGTCCGAAAGCCGGTCGGGATCGGGATACCACAGCGTCCCCCAAGACGTGAGATAGCTGTCGAAGGAGTCCTGACTGACCCGATCGATCATCGTGGAGTACTCCATGACCGTCACATCGAGGCTGATCCCGACCGTGGCGAGTTGGTCCTGCAACACCTCGGCGATCAATGGCAGGCTCCGGGCATCGAAGGTGAGCACGTCGACGACGAGGTCGTCGCCGTCACGGGTTCGGACGCCGTCGCCCCCACCGTCGACCGTCCAGTCGGCCTCGGCCAACAGCGACCGGGCGCGAGCCGGATCGTAGCGATCCGTCTCGAGGTCAGGGTTCGCCCAGTCCGTCAGTTCCGGCGAGAACGGCCCCACAGCGGGATCGTCGATACCATTGAGAATCCCCTCGGTGATTGCCGTCCGGTCGATCGCGTGATCGACTGCCCGCCGAACGCGGTCGTCGTCGAACGGCTCCGACTGGGTATCGAACGCGAGGAATCTGATCCGCGGAATCTCGGGGGTGTAGACGTCGATTCCGTCGGTCGCTTCGAGGCCGCTGACCATCTCGTGTGGCAGGATGCGGGCCATCTCGAGTTCGCCGCTCTCGAGTTTCATCCGCCGCGTCTGGTCGTCGTCGACGACCTCGTAGCGGACGGTCTCGATCGCGGACCGCTCCCCGTAGTAGTCGTCGTTGCGGACGGCTCGCAGCTCGGAGCCGGGCTGGAACCGATCGAAGACGAACGGACCAGTACTCACCGGTTCAGTGACCGAGCCGTCCCCGTCGACTGCTCCGGGGCTGAGCAGCACTGCCTCGTTGCGCGAGAGGTGGGCCGGCAGCGGCGTGAACGGTGTCTCGGTCTCGATGGCGACGGTCGACTCGTCGACGGTCTCGATCGTATCGATCGGGACGTCCGCGAACGCGGTGGCGTCGGCGGTCCGACGGAGCGATTCGACGGCGGCCGCCGCGTCCAGGGGCTCGCCGTCGTGGAACGTCACGCCCGCACGGAGTGTGAACTCCCAGCGGTGTTTTCCGAGTCGGTCCCACTCCGTCGCGAGTTCCGGCGTCGGGGTCGCCTCGTAGTCGACACCGACGAGCGCCTCGGTGATGCCGAGACGGCGAAGCTGGCTCCCGCCGTCGAGGGGATCGCGGGTCGGTTTCCACGGGCCCCCGATGCGAACGTCGGCGTCGTCGGGATCGTTCGAGAGACAGCCCGCGACGGCGAGCGTCGCGGCCCCGAGCGTCGTTTGCAGTGCGGTACGTCGGTTCATCGTGGGGTTCGGTTCGTTCATTGGTCGGGTTCGTTCGAGTCAGTCACTGATTCACCGGTGTCGGACACGCCAGCAGACGCGCTCGAGTCGGTGTCGAGGTACGCGTCGGACGCTCCGTTCGGGGTCGGACGTCGCTTATCAGGCCACTCGTCCGCGTACTGACAGCGCGACAGGACGCTGGCATCCCCGTCGACGGGCTCGAGAGCCGGCTCGACTCGTGAGCAGTCGTCCTCGGCGACCGGACAGCGGGGATGAAACGAACAGCCCGAGGGCGGGGCTGTGGGACTCGGCGGATCGCCCGCGAGCGCGTCCGTTCGATCCGCGAATGCCTCGCTCCGCTCGGCTCCCGGAATCGCATCCAGCAACGTCTGCGTGTACGGATGCGTCGGCCGCGAGAGCGTCGCGTGGGCCGGCCCCACTTCGACGAGTCGCCCGCAGTACATCACCGCGACGCGGTCGGCGACGTGGCGTACGACCTCGAGGTCGTGCGAGACGAACAGGTACGTCAGGCCGAGGTCGGCCTGCAGGTCGGCAAGCAGGTTCAGAACCGTCGCCTGAGTGGAGGCGTCGAGCGCGGCCGTCGGTTCGTCCAGTACGAGGACGGACGGCTCGAGCGCGAGCGCGCGGGCGATCGCGATCCGCTGGCGCTGGCCGCCGGACAGTTGGCCGGGGTAGCGGTCGGTGATCTCGGGCGAGAGGCCGACCAGCGAGCACAGCGTCGCGATCCGCCGTTCCCGGCGCGAGCGCGACCAGCCAGCCTCGACCAGCGGTTCGGCGATCGACTCCCCGACCGTCCGCTTGGGATTGAGGCTCGTGCCCGGATGCTGGAACACGACGCCGATCTCGGATAGTTGGTCGTCCGTCCGGTCGCTGACGCCGCCGACCGATTGCCCGCGGAGGTGAACGGTCCCCGCGTCGGGCGTCTCGAGACCGGCAAGCAGTTTCGCAAGCGTCGACTTGCCACAGCCGCTCTCGCCGACCAGCCCGACGGTCTCGCCGGATCGAAGCGTGAGGGAGACGTCCTTGACGGCCGGGATACGGTCGTCGGCATCGAAGATGCGGCCGAGCAGCCCGTCGGACGCCCGGAACGACTTCGCGACGTCCTCGAGGGCGACGACTGGCGCCGTTCCCTCGCCGGTGTCGGAACTCGGCTGCTCGCCCGTCGAGTCCGCGAGTGTGGTCGCGCCGCCATCGACGGCCAGTGAGGGCGGCGCTGGCAGGGTCTCGCCCGCATCGCTCGCTGTGCCCGCTCTCGATTGCCGGTCTCGCATCGCATCGAGCGAAGCCTCGCGCGCGTCGGGTACGCCACAGCGCACGTCGTGGTCGGAGCCGACCGAAACGCTCGGTGGATCGACCGCACGACACTCCGCGGTCGCGAACGGACAACGGTCGACGAACGCACACCCCTCGCGGATGGCGTTTCCGCTCGGCGGCGCTCCCTCGACCGTCGGGAGCCGCTCGTCGGGATCGGCGTGACGGGGGAGACAGTCCAACAGCGCCTTCGTGTAGGGATGTTTCGGGTTCGACCGGAGCTGCTCGGTCGCTCCTCGTTCGACGACGACGCCGTCGTACATGACGACGATCCGGTCACAGAGCTGTGAGACGACGCCGAAGTCGTGGCTGATCACCAGCATTCCCGTGCCGTGTTCGGCGTTGAGCGCAGCCAGTCGCTCGAGGATCGCCGCCTGCGTCGTCGTATCCAGCGCGGTCGTCGGTTCGTCGGCGATCAACAGCGATGGCTGTCGGGCGAGCCCGATCGCGAGCATGGCCCGCTGGCGCATCCCGCCGCTGAACTGGTGGGGATAGGCGTCGATCCGCTCGGCCGGCCGGGGGATGCCGACGGTGTCCATCAACTCGAGTACTTCCGACCGGACCGCCGAGGAGCGGAGACGGGAACTCGCGCCACGGGCGAGTTCTCGGAGGAGTGGCTGCTGGTCCGGCTCCCGGTGGATCCGCACCGCCTCGGCGATCTGCTCCCCGATCGGATACACCGGGTTCAGTGTCGTTGACGGGTCTTGGAAGACCATTGCCAGCTCCCGGCCGCGGAGTCGGCGGAGCGTTCGCTCGTCGGCCGTCGTCAGTTCTCGGTCGCCGTACCGGATGCTGCCGTCGACGATCTCGCCGGGCGACTCGAGTCGGACGATCGAGCGTGCGGTGGCCGACTTGCCGCACCCGCTTTCGCCGACGA
Organism: Natrinema mahii; assembly: GCA_000690595.2. Taxonomy (GTDB): domain Archaea; phylum Halobacteriota; class Halobacteria; order Halobacteriales; family Natrialbaceae; genus Natrinema; species Natrinema mahii. The sequence continues at coordinate 12,389 of JHUT02000015.1, forward strand.
GGCCGACGATCTCGCCGGGTTCGATCGCGAACGATGCGCCGTCGACCGCGCGGACGGTCTCGGATCCGGTGTCGAACTGCACGTGGAGGTTCTCGATCTCGAGTGTCGCTGTTCGTGTCATTGCCGTGTTCGGAAGCGTCGTTGTGATTAGGTTCGCCGTCGCTCGCGGTCGTCGAGGTGGTCGGGATCGAGCGCGTCTCGCAGGCCGTCGCCCAGCAGGTTGACGCCGATGACCGTCAGCATGATCGCGACCCCGGGCGCGGTGACGAGCCAGGGAGCGGCTCGCAGGTAGTTCCGACCGCCGGCGATCATCGTGCCCCACTCGGCCGTCGGCGGCTGTGCGCCGAGGCCGAGATACGAGAGGCCGGCGGCCGCGAGGACGACGGTGCCAAGGTTTAGCGTCGCCAGTACGAGCACCGGGCTGACGACGTGGGGCAACAGGTGTCGCCGGACGAGCCGGCGGCGGGGCGTCCCGTAGAGCTTCGACGATTGGACGAACGACCGGTCCCTGATCGCGAGGACGCTCCCGCGGACGACCCGTGCATACGATGCCCAGCCGACGACCGAAAGCGCGATCACGACGTTTCGCAGGCTCGGCCCGAGTACGCCAGCGATTACCAGCGCGAACACGAGCCCGGGAAACGCCAGCTGAACGTCGACGAGCCGCATCAGGAGGGCATCGACGAACCGGCCGCAGGTGGCTGCGAGCAGTCCAATCGTCGTTCCGATGACGACCCGGATCGTCGTCGCGGCCACTGCCAGCGCGAGCGAAACGCGTGCGCCGTACACGAGTCGGGTCGCCACGTCGCGGCCGAGCGCATCGGTCCCGAGGGGATGGGCGATCGACGGCCCCTGTAGGCGGCTCCCAAGCGCCTGTGCTGTCGGCTCGTACGGCGAGACGTGTGGGCCGACGAGGGCGACGATCGCGAGCAACCCAACGGTCCCGCCGCCAACTCGGATCGCAGCGTTGGTCCGGATCTCGGGCCGCCACCGATCGAGACAGTCCCGCCACTCGAGTCGGTTCCGATCACTCACGAACGATCACCGCGTTCGACACGCGGGTCGAGCGCAACGTACGCGAGGTCGACCAGCTGATTCGTACCGATAACCCCGACGGCCGTCACCAGCACGACGCCCTGCACGACCGGATAGTCACGAGCGAAGACGGCATCGACGAGCAACGTCCCCAGTCCTGGCCGCTGGAAGACGGTCTCGACGATCACGGCGCCGTTGATGACGTATCCGAACTGGAGGCCGACGATCGTCACGACCGGAATAAGGGCGTTCCGGAGTGCATGCTTGTAGATCACGAGCCGTTCGCGGACGCCTTTGGAGCGTGCGGTGTCGACGTAGTCGGCCTCGAGGACCTCGAGCATCGACGTCCGGACGAGCCGGGTGATGATTGCGGCCATTCCGGTGCCGAGCGTAACTGCAGGCAAGACGAGATGGCCGGGCGTCCCTGTGCCGCCGACGGGCGTCAGCCCGAGCCACAGCGAACAGACGAGAAGCAGCACGTAGCCGAGCCAGAAGTTTGGTATCGAGACTCCTACCAGAGCGACGATCCGGCTCGTCCGATCGATCCATGTGTCTCGGTGGACGGCACTGAGTACGCCCAGCGGAACGGCAAGCACGAGCGAGACGGCCGTCGCCGCCAGTGCGAGCTCGAGCGTGTTCGGCAGGGACGCGAGTAGCAGCGACGTGACGGACTCGGACTGGTAGTACGACATGCCGAGATCGCCCTGAAGGGCGTCAGTGAGCCACGAGACGTACTGGACGAGAAACGGGTCATCCAGCCCGTGCTCGGCGCGAAAGCTCGCCACCTCGGCGTCCGATGGCGGGCTCTGGCGTTGCGCTCTGAGAATCGTGTACGCCGGGTCCCCCGGCGTCAGAAACACGAAGCCGTACGTGAGCAGCGAGATGCCGACGAGGACCGATGACAGTGATCCGAGCCGGACGAAGAGGGCACGCAGCATCGAAGTTAGTCTCGGATGGAAACTGACGGTCGGGCTCGAGCCCTGTCACATGAGCGACGCGCGAGATCGAGACATCGTCGGTGGCTGTGTCCCGACCGCCCGGCGTTATCACTGCGGCTGTCTGCTCGAGCCCACCCGACCTGAAGCGGTGTCCGGTGAACGTGTGTGGGGTTTGACCGCTCGTGACAGGTGTCGTCGTTCCGCAATCGATCGGAATCCGTTGTTCGAGTCACCAAACTAACTTGTGGTAGTGAAAACTTAGTTGTAAAACCTCTGATTTTCCGGCGGCGAAGAGCGGGTCAGAAGGGATTCTTTGATCGGACGATCCGGGAGCGGTACCGAACGTCGAGGCTCGCTGTCGTATTACCAGTTCGTGAGCGGGACCTCGACTTCGTCGAGAACGAGTCCGAACGCCTTCCGGCGTTGTCCGCCGGGGGAGGGGACCATCGTCGTCTCGAGGGCTCCGATCGCCTCGAGTCGGTTGAGGCGGCGGTACACGGTCGGGCGGGAGGCACCTGTCTCGTCGGCGATCTCGCGGGCGGGTACGGGCTCGTTGCCCACGACTGCAAGGATCTCGGTCGTGTATTCTTCGGCCAACACTGCGAGGAGGGCGTCGATATCGATCGCACGCTCCGTCTCGCTCGAGGCGGTCCCGAGCGCGGGATCGGTTCGTAACTCGGATTCGGTATCGGACATCGGGCACGTCGTCTGTACCAGTTGGACGGTCGTGTAGTCGCTCGCTACTATTTAGCACCCCCCGGTCGGGAGCACCCTCTAGCTATCCAGAGGCGAGTCACTATCGCGTTCGCGCTCGAGGCGGTCGCTCGCTTCGATCGTGAGCCCGTCGCTGCCGAACGCGAGTCGCACTCGGTCGACTACGACGCGGTATCGCTGTCGGTGATGCCCGTCCGCCCGGACGCTCATCGCACTCCGGACGAGTCCCGCGTCCTCGAGACTGTCCAGCCGCCGGTAGACGGTCGCACGGGAACTGTCCAGGCGCGCTGCCAACTCCGTTGCGGAGAGCGGTTCCCCGTCGAGTTCGTCCAGCAACCGCCGGGCGTGGTCGTCACTCAGGAGCTCGAGCGTTGCAGCCGCGTCTATCGTCGCCTCGTCGTTCTCGGACGGAGTCGTCCGTCGACCGTTCGGTCGTCCCTCGCGCTGGGTGAGATTTGCCTGCGACATCGATAGTCGTTGATTCGACGGGCTGGTCCCTGTACGATGGTGCTACCAGTCGCAACGGGTTCATCACGCGACTCTAGCTATCAGCAGAGACGCGTCCGACCTGTTCCGGTCTGCGGTATCAAATTCACATGGGGGTCGCCGTTCGTCCCACGCCCGCTTGGCGGGTCGCTCGTGCCGGGATATTAGTACGGTGACGGTTTACGACCTGTAGGATGGGAAACGAGATGCGCGTGGCAGCGCCCCGGGTCCTGATGGTCGACGACGAAAAGAAGGTGGCCGACGCGTACGCCCTCCGTCTCGAGGACGTCGCCGACGTGACCGTCGTATACGGCGGCGAAGAGGCGCTCGCCGCCGTCGACGATCATCCGGTGCCCGATGTCGTCCTGCTCGATCGACATATGCCCGGCCTCTCGGGGGACGACGTACTCGATCGCCTTCGGGATCGGGAGCTCAGAACGCGGGTCGTCATGGTGACGGCGATCGATCCCGGACTGGATATCGTCGACATGCCGTTCGACGACTACCTCTCGAAGCCCGTCGAGCGCGACGACCTCCGGGCGGTCATCGATCAGCAGTGTCAGGTCCTCGCGTACGAACTCCTCGGCGAGTACTTCCGGCTGGAGTCGACGCGGGCGGTCATCGACGCCGAACTCCCCGCCGACGAGATCGAACGCGACGATCGACTCGACGACATCGAGGCGCGTCGGGCCGCGATCGAGGAGCGGGTTCTCGGACTCCTCCCCGACGCCGAGGCGTTGCTGGCCGAGTTCTCGGGTATCGACCGCGGCCGGTACTGACTCGAGCTACGTTCCGTCGGTCGTACTCGGTCCTCCCTCGTCGATACCCGTCTCCGCAGTCCCTGTGTTCGCCGCCGAGTCGGCGTCGAAAAAGGCCTCAACGAGTTTTTGCTCCGCCCGTCGGAGGTGATACAGCATCGTCGAGCCGGCGATGTCGAGCGTCTCCGCCACCTCTGCCGAACTGCTCCCGCGTGGCGACGTGAAGTAGTCCGACAGGTGAGCAGTCCGAAGCACCGTCCGTTGCCTGTCGGTCAGGCGCTCGTCGAGGGTCTCCTGAAACCCCTCGGTCGACCCGGGCGTCCGAGTCGTCTCCCGTTTGGCGACGAGTCGCGTCTCCGAAACGACGGCGTCGACGGCCTCGAGCAGCCGTCGAACGTCGCCGTCGGACGGGACTTCGGCGACGAGTCGAGCCGACTCGACATCGTACTCGCCGCCTTCGATCGTCGCACCCCACGCCGCGAGCGCGGTTACCGGTGTGTCGCCGGTGACGGTCGCCTGGAGGAGCGGCTCCGTGTCGGCCCGTATCTGTCGCACGTCGGCGACGGCTGCGCGGTCCGTCAGTACGTCGCCGACGCCCTCGATCGGGCCGTCGGCAGTGAGATAGCAGACGACGGTGCCGTCGCCGCGAGGGATCGCCCCCTCTACGGACAGGACGCGGTCGGCCTCGCGGGCGGCATCGACGAACGGAACCGTCTCGTCGCGGACTTCGACGGTCACCTCGGTACCCGTATCGGCGACCAGCAGGTCCTCCTGCTGTCCGGCCTTGATCGCGAACCCCGCGAGGCTTCCAAGCGTCTCGAGGGCGACTCGCTCCTGGTCGCTGAATCCGTCTTCTCGGCCGGAGTATACCGTTACGACGCCGTAGACGGTCCCCTGGTATGCAAGCGGGATTGCCAGACACGACTGGAGTCCGTGACCGAACGCCGCGCGACGGATCCCGCGGGGAACGGTATCGTCTTCGGCGATCCGCTCGTGCAGTTGCGTCTCGCCGGACGCGACGGCGGCTTGACCGGGGACGGTGCGCTCGTCCTCGAGGCTCTCGCCGATCCGCTCGCGCAGGTCGGCTGCGTCGCCCGCCGCGGCGAGTACCCGGAGACGCTCCTCGGAGAACGACCGGTCGCCGACCCACGCGAACCTGTAGAGGTCGGTCCCGCCCAACTGCTCGCAGACCGTCCGGGCGATGTCCGACCGGTCCGACGTGCCGATCACCTGCTGCAACACGGTCGCGACCAACGAGTTGATCCGCTGGATCCGGTCGAGTCGCTGGTCGACCCGATCGACGGTCTGCTCGAGTTCCTTGCGCGGCGTGCGGTCCCGGACGTAGACGAGCGCACCCCCGTCGACCTGGACGTCGACCGCGAGCCACCGGTCGATCAGCGGGTAGTACTCCTCGAAGGACGCGGGCGCCGGCGACGGGCCGTCGAAGGCCTCCCGTAGCGTCCCGACGGCCGACTTCGGGAAGCTCTCACCGATCGCCGTCCCACGTAGCGCGGACGGGTCGGTTTCCAGTACCGTCGCAGCGGCGTCGTTGACGTCGACGATGTGTCCGTCCGCCGTCGTTTCGATGATCCCGATGGGTGCCCGTCGTAGTCGATCGTCCATCGGGTCCGAATCGCTACCACCCGCCGCCGTCTCGTCATCAGATCGGTCAGTCATCGTCTGTGATCGGGCGAAACTCGAACGCCGCACCACCGCGTGCTCCTTCGGCGACCGAGACGGTCCAGTCGTGCGCGTGGGCGATCCGCTCGACGATCGTCAACCCGAGACCGGTTCCGCCTGCGTTGGTCGACGAGTAGCCGGGTTCGAACACTCGCTCGCGCTCATCGGCCGGAATTCCGGGCCCGTCGTCGGCGACGAGAAACCCACGATCGGCGCTTTCGACCCGAACGCGAACCGGTTCGTCACAGGCCAACTCGGGGCTCGTCGAGCCATGCTCGACTGCGTCCTGCTGAGCGTGCGAAGCAGGGTTCGTCGAACCGTGTTCGACGGCGTTCCGGAACAGGTTCTCGAACAGCCGCTGGAGCCGGTCGGGATCGGCATCGAGCCGCGGGAGGTCCTCAGCGACCTCGAGCGACGCGGATTCCGTCTCGACAGTCGTCCAGGCGTCCGATGCAACGGCATCGATCGCGACGTTCTCGGAAACATCGATCGCGCGGTCTCCGCGGGCCAGCGTGAGCGCGTCTCGAATGATCCGCTCCATCCGGTCGTGGGCACCTTCGACCTGATCGAAGTGGTCCGTCTCGCCGGTCTCTCGCGCCGCCCGGAGGTGTGCCTTCGCGACGTCGAGCGGGTTCCGTAGGTCGTGCGTGATGACGCTCGCGACGCGGTCGAACTCGACGGGATCGGCGCTCGTCGGTTTCAGTTCGGTTATCAGGACGTACCCGTCAACCGCGTCTCCGCCGTCTGCTCCGTCGCTGGTATCGTCGTCACTCGAGCGACCGGCGCTGCGAAGCCGGACCGGGCGACGTTCAGCGTCGCCCGTTCGGATGCCGATCTCCATATCGATCGCGTTCCCGGCGGCGAGCTGATCGCAGGCGGTCGCGATCGCCGATTCGTCGACTGCACGGTTCCGACGTAGCCAGTCGCCGACGCTCGTTCCGGTCGACGCCGCGTCGAAGGTCGCATCGAACGCGTCGTTCGTCGCTGCGATCTCCGGCGTTCCGGCCGAGGCGTTGTACCCCATGACCGGCACCGGAACGGCGTCGATCGTGATGGTCTCGGACTCGTCCGTCCGACCGGCATCGCGGCGGTCCGTCATGGAGATCACCGCCGCCCGGCCGCCGGGATGACGAACTCGAGGGGATCTGTTCGACGCGTCGCACCGCCCGATCGAACCGTCACTCGGCGTACCGCTGTGGCAGTCATACGCTCATCGTTGCGGTCCTGCTCCATAGGCGAACACGCTAGTAATAGCGAAAACCGATCTGAAACGTGTTTCGACTGGCCGACATGATGCGAACGGCTGAGTCCCAGCAAACGGTGTTTCTCGGCGTGACACACGGCGGCGACCGTTTTCTCTCCCGTCTTCGAAGCCGCGGCTATGACGGCGATCACCGCCGACGGAGTATCGAAGCGGTACGGAACGGTCACGGCATTGGATCACGTTTCCCTCTCGGTCGAGGAGGGGGAAATATTCGGGTTCCTCGGCCCGAACGGCGCCGGCAAGTCGACGTTTATCAACGTCCTGCTGGACTTCGCGCGGCCGACCGACGGCTCGGCCGAACTGTTCGGTCACGACTGCCAGACCGAGGGCGTCGCGGCGCGCGAGCGTGTCGGCGTCCTCCCGGACGGCTACTCGGTGTTCGACCGACTCACCGGTCGCCAACACCTCGAGTACGCCGTCCGGTCGAAGGCCGCCGACGACGATCCCGCCGAGATCCTCGACCGCGTCGGGATTTCGGAGGCGGCCGACCGCCCGGCCAGCGACTACTCCAAGGGGATGAAACAGCGCCTCATACTGGGCATGTCACTGGTCGGCGACCCCGACCTCCTCCTCCTCGACGAGCCGACGACGGGGCTGGATCCGAACGGAGCCGCCGAGATCCGGTCGATCCTGCGCGAGGAGCGCGACCGCGGCGCTGCGATCTTCTTCTCGAGTCACATCCTCGAGCAGGTCGAGGCGATCTGTGACCGCGTCGGCATCCTGCAGAACGGCGAACTGGTCGCCGTCGACACGATCGACGGGCTCCGCCAGTCGATCGGCGGCGGGACCAAGCTCCTGATCGATGTCGACGAACTGGACGACGCGACGACCGAGGCGGTCCGCAGCGTCGACGGCGTCGAGACGGCGACGGCCAGCGACGGGACGACGCTCGAGGTCACGTGTACGAACGACGCGAAGATGGACGTCGTGGTCGAACTCCAGCGCCGCGGTGCGGACGTGATGAACTTCCGAACGGAGGAAGCCTCCCTGGAGGAAATGTTCGCCGCATACACGCGGGGCGGCCGAGCATGAACTGGCGGGTCATCGCCCGGACGGACGCCGCGCTCGCTTCGGCGCCGCGTTCGACTCGTCTGGTACTGGGGCTGCCGGCCGTCACGATCCTCGTGGCCGCGTACCTCTATCCGGTGTTCGGATCCGAGCCGATCACGACCGCCCGCTTCGCCGGGTTCGTGGACGGCTGGCTCGCGACCGTCGTTCCCCTGACCGGCGTCTTGCTGGGCCACGACGCGGTCGTCAGCGAGCGCGAGTCCGGCTCGCTGTTGCTCTCGCTGTCGCTGCCACACGGACGCGACGACTTCGTTCTCGGGAAAGTCCTGAGCCGCGTCGGGCTGGTGAGCGGCGTCATCCTCGCCGCGATGATCGTCGGTGCCGGACTCGTCGTCTACCCGTTCGGCCGACTCGAGGCCGTGCGGTTCTGTGGCTTCGTCGCGACGACCGTCGCGTTCGGCGCGATCTGGACCAACCTCGGGATCGCCGCATCGCTCTCGACCGCGACCAAGCAGCGCGCGTTCGTGGTCGCGTTCGGACTGTTCTTCCTGCTCGTACTGGTCTGGGACGGCATCGCCGACGGACTCCGGTACGGGCTCGACAGAGCCGGACTCGTCGACGGGAGCCTTCCCGACCCCGTCCGGTTCGTCGTCGACCTCGAGCCCGGTGCCGTCTTCCAGCGGATCACCGCGGGCTTTTTCGATCCGAGTGCGAGCGTCGACGGTCCGTGGTATCTCGGCGAGTGGGTCGCACTGGCCGTCTTCGGTCTCTGGCTGATCGGCCCCATAATGGTGACGTACAGCCGCTTTGCCGGCAGTGATCTCTCATGAGTTGGCGGGATATCGCACGCAAAGACGTTCACGATGCCAGCCGCTCTCGAACACTTTGGCTGCTGCTCGGGTTGCTATCGGTCCTGTTCGGCGGCTACGCCGTCGCGTCCGCCTCGGCGGGCGACGGGACGTTCGCGGGGTTCGTCACGGGTTCGGTCGGACTCGTCGACGGCTTCCTGCCGATACTCGGCATCTTGCTGGGCTATCGGTCGATCTCCGACGACCGAACCGATGGGAGCCTCTTGCTCTCGCTGTCGCTGCCGCAGTCCCGCAGGGAGGTGCTCGTGGGAACGGCGGTCGGTCGGACGGTCACGTTGCTGGTACCGACGCTGTTCGGGCTGTCGGTCGCCGGACTGTACGCGGCGCTGCGGTACGGGACAACGGGCGCGATCGCGTATCCGTGGTTCCTGTTTGCGACCGCCCTCTACGGCGCGTCGTTCGTCGCGGTCGCCGTCGCGCTCTCGGCGTCGGTCACGGCGGATCGCCGGATCACCTACGGCGCGGTCGGGGGCTACCTGCTGTTGGTCGGTCTCTGGCGTCCCCTTAGCTCGTTCGCGGTGGCGTTTCTCCACCGCTTCGACACCAGTCTCGGGACGCCCGACTGGGCCCTGTTCCTCCAGTTCGCTGAACCCGGTGAAGCGTACGCTCGCCTCCTCCACGCCGGGTTCGATATCGAGCGGGCGAATCGGTACGTCGGGGACGGCGTGCCGGCGTTCGTCGACTGGTGGGCCGCGCTGGTGATCCTCGTCGGCTGGATTACGATACCGCTGCTGATCGGCTCTCGTCAGCTCGAGCGCGGCGATCTGTGATCGTTCGGTTCTTCCCCGCTGCTCTCTGGGGCCGCCGACGGACTGTCGCTCCGTCGTTGGATCGAGACCACTGCGTTCATTACATCCTGCTGTCAATACTGTGAGAGAGCAACCGATGTCGCTCGTCGGGACGTCCGCGGCCATCGCCCTCGACGTCACAGCGGTCGCGCTGCTTGGCTGGACGACGTGGCTCGCCGTCCAGTCACGCGACCGACCCAGCGCGGCCCCGTTCATCGCCATACTGGCGACCCTCACGATTCTCGGGTTCCTGTCCGTCCTGGCGGAGCTGCCGGGAACGTCGGCGGTGCCGTTGCTGCCGGCGGTCATCGACCTCGGCCAGTTCGGCGTCGCGATCATCGTTCCGGGCGTCTGGGTCGTGTACGCGCTCAGCTACACCGGTCGGGGGACCGGTCTCACGCGGTGGCGTCTCGCCATGTTCCTCGTGATGGCGGTCCCGATCGCCCTGAGCGCTCTCGTCGTCGCCGTTCGGCCCCCGACCACCGTCGGCGAGCAACTACTTGCATCGTTTATCGGGACGGAGATCATGCTGTTGCTGGGGCTGTTCACGTACGGCACCTATCTCCTGATCGGACACGGGTGGAACCACGCCCGTATCTCGAGGGGGCAGATCGCGGTCGTGATCACGGCGGTCGCAGCACCGTATCTCGCCGGCGGGATGGGGAATAGCGACCCCGTCGCCGACGGCGTCACCGTCGGTCTCCTCGTCTCCGGCGGGCTGTTCGCAGTCGCAGTACGGCAGTATCCGGTGATGACCGGCTTTCCCAAGGCCGATTACGTCGCCCGAACACGCGTCGTCGAGGCGCTCCAGGAGGCTGTTATCGTACTCGACTGGGAAAATCACGTCCTCGACGCGAACGCGACGACCGCGGAGTTGTTCGGTCGGTCCCCGCAATCGATGATCGGTGCTCCGATCAGTTCGATCGTCTCCGGCCTCGAGGGGAGCGACCTCTCGGCAGGCGCTACAGGAACGATCTCGCTCCGAACGACGAAGGGACACCGGCGGTTCCAGTTCAGCGTCTCGGCGGTCGACGACGCCGAAACCGATCCCGGTGACGAGGCCGCCCCAGTCGCTAGAATCGTGCTGTTACGTGACGTGACCGACCGCCAGACGCGCGAACAGCGACTCTCGGTACTCAACCGCGTTCTCCGGCACAACGTCCGGAACGAACTGGACGTCGTCCTCGCATACGCCGACCGTATCGACGACGAGGACGTGCGGGACGGGATCCGCGACAGCGCGACCGACCTCGTCGAACTCAGCAGCAAGGCACGGGAGGCCGAAGACGTGATGACCGCCAGTGCGGGTTCGCCTGAGCCGGTCGACCTCGCAGCCGTCGCGCGGGACGTCGTCGAGCAGTACCGAACCGCCGAACGCCCGTGTGAGGTCTCGCTGTCCAGTCCCGACGAGTTACTCGTCTCGTCGCACCCGTCCGTCGTCCGACGCGTGCTATCGGAACTCGTCGATAACGCGATCACGCACGCGGACCACTCGCCCCGCATCGAGATCACGGTCCGAACGAGTCCCGACGGTGCCGCCGAACTCGTCGTCGCGGACGACGGCCCAGGGATCCCGGCTCGAGAGCGAAACATACTGGATACCGGAACGGAGACGCAACTCGAACACGGGAGCGGTATCGGGCTCTGGTTCGTCAACTGGGCCGTCACGCAACTGGGCGGGGACCTCTCCTTCCGTGAGAACGAGCCGACGGGGAGCGTCGTGACCGTTCGTCTCCACGACACCGAATATACGTCGGGATCGGACCGAAAAGATGAGTGTCGGCGGACGGATGGCGTGTCAACTGGCGGTGACTAGCTTCGGCACTGCGGAGCGACAGGGAACGGGCGAGCGGGGTCGCCTTTCTCACCGGGCCGTCGTCTGGTCACCTCGTTCGGCTTCGGCGTCACTGATGATCTTGTACACGTGCAGCGGAACGATGACGATACCCAGCAACAGGTAATTCAGCGTGAGGAAGTTGATCACCGCTAGCTTCGTTCGGCCGACGTAATAGTACGCGGCCGGCGAGAGGACGAACGCTAACAGGATTGCCACGGGCGTGGACTTGTCTGCGAGCGGCTGTGCCTGTCGGCTGTCGTCGTCAGCAGGGGACCTATTCGTCGCCATGGCTGTCAGAGGAATCGCTCGAGCGGCGCCGATAGAGCGCGTATCCGAGTGCGGTCGTGACCGCAACGATGCTCGCTATCCTCGTCTTGCTCACCTCCATGTCCGAACGATGGGACGGGAAGCAAATAGGCCCCGAGCCAGTGTCTCAACGCCGGAAACACCGGTAGGTTTTCGAAGTGTTAGATCGCTATAATACAACACATGAGACGGTAAAAATAGCTCACGTCCGTAGTATCGGCTGAACGGAGGAAGTACTGACGCAACTACGATTCATTCTGTGGTGACTCTTCTTGCCTTCCAAGGAGCCAGTAAAGCGCCAATCCCAATACAGCTTCGAGTGGCCCAATGAAAACTGCGCCAAGAAGAAACAGAAAATACGCCGCGAGACCATGGTTAGAACGGCTGGTATCCATCCCGTTCTCGTATTCCGTTGATTCCACAAAAAGTTCTTCACTCAGTTCGCACACGCAGTTACCGCGAGCGTTGTGTCTGAGAACTCCACTAGGGTCAGACAGGAGACCGTGAATCAGCGGTAAGTACAGAAAAACTACTTACCAACTGTCCAAACAGAGAGAATTGAAACAAACCACTTGTGGGTCTTTCTAGGACACGCTCAAGGTTCCTACAGTGGCGCCCATCGTCAGGGAAGCTACTATAGATCACATCAATAAAATATAACATCGAGAGACAAGTTAGCTCTCGTAGCCGTTGAGTTGGAACTCCGCCTGTGCGACGTAGCCGGTGACGCCCGCCGGGTGGGGAACCTCGTCCATCGAGGCCTCCATGATGAGCCAGAAGACGACTCGCTGATCCTGAATGCTCTCGCCGTCGACGTACTGGGCGGGGTGGTAGAACTCGCTTTCCACCTCCCTGTCATCTGTCCGGGTCACCTGGTCCTGCGCAGGGCCGATTTCGTTGGAGTTGGGCCGGACGACGACGGCCTCAAGGTCGCGGTTCAGCGGCACATCGATCTGCTCACTCCCGTCGGGATTGGAGAACCGGACCTTTTGGCTCGGTTCGCCGACGAGGTAGAACTCGCTCTCGGGGGTGATCCACTCCTTCCCGTTGAAGACCTGCGTCCGGACGCCGCCGTCGGTCGTCCCGGGTGTCGGCTCCAAGGCCGTGAAGTGGAGTTACTGCTGGACGACGGTCTCCTCGCCTTCCCAGTCCTCGGGGACGCCGTAGTTACGCAGTGCTTCCACCACGTAGCCGGGTCCGTGCCAGCGCCAGATGGGGACCCGTTACCGTCGACGTTGAAGAACTCTCGGACCCGCTTCGGGAAGTCCGAGTCATCCCACGCCGTCAGGATCGTTTCCTTCGAGACTCGCGTCTCGAGTTCGACGATCTCGGTTTCCTCCTCTTTCACGTCCTTCTCGTCACCGAGGTACGTGTGACCCTCGTGACGGCCGAGTTTCATCGACGGGGCCCGTCCTCGCGGTCGAAAAGCGTGATCGCGTCGACGGTGGTCATGCTGCCACCTCGACTCTACGGACGATCAACGCCGCTCGGGAATTGTGACTCTGTTCGACACTGCTCTCAAAGGGGTGTGTGCAGTTTCGCATCGTTCAGCGACGGTTGGGAACGTCTATCAAGACAGTCATACGATTTGACTATAAAGCTACGGGTCGCCAAGGTGCCAAGAGAGAGCTACTACCGGCCGAATATAACGGATCCGCCGGTATTCCGATACTCAGGTGGACACCCCTCGTTTTCAGTGAAAGCGGATTGGTGGACACCCCTGATTTTCAGTGAAAGAGCGACCAGTGCGAGAGGGACACCCCTCGTTTTCAGTGAACCGCGAGAGAACTACACCGACGATTCCGAAAGTGCATCCAGCACATCCCGTTGAGTCTCCGACGATTCGAGGCAAGCAGACATGACTACGTCAGGATCGTGCAGTAGGCGATGCGTCCGGTAGCTTCCCTCTCCTTTGCCACCGCCCGTGTGCTTGCTTTCCGTTATTTCTGGGAGCGTCCATTTTTTCATCAAATCCAGTACCCGCTGGTGGGTGAGCGATTCGCCAGCCGCTACCTCAGCGACGATGCAGTAGGCATCATACAACTCTCCCGTCGAGAAGGAATCCTTGAGCTTCGATTTCGTCAGATACGCGAGTGCATACAGCGCGTACCGGGAGTGAGGCGTCCCATTCTTGATGACCTGGATCGATCGGTTGAGATCGCTATACTCGTCGGCCTGTCGGACGTACTCTTCGGTCACCCGGTCGCTGTCGTCTTTCTCCGCGAGTTTGCCCGCGGAGCGAAGGATATCGAGCGCGCGGCGGGCGTCGCCGTGATCACGGGCAGCGAGCGCTGAAGCGAGTTGGATCACGCCCTCTTCGAGTACGCCATCCTTGAACGCGTCACTCCGGCGCTCGAGGATCGCCTGCAACTGGTTTGCGTCGTAGGGCGGGAAGATGATCGGATCGTCCTGAAAGCTCGAGGCGACGCGCTCATCGGGAGCGTCGGAGTAATCCGTCTTGTTGCTAATCGCGACGACTGAGATGTAACAGCCCGTTTTCCCCGCTTCTTCCGATCGCGAGAGTTTCGAGAGGATTTCGGCGGTATCGTCGCCGAGTTTGTCGATCTCGTCAAGGATGACGATCAGTGAATCGCTCTCGTGGAGAAGACCGTCGGAATCCCAGAGGGCGTCATAATACCGACTCGCGCCGACACCCTCTTTCGGGATGTAGCGGTCCGGATCGATCGCATCACGAACCTCGAAGGCCATCGTTCGGGCCGCCCGCGTCTCCGTGTTGTACTGATCACAGTCGACGTAGGCCGCCGTCAGATCGGTGCCTTGCATCTGCGCGATACCTCGAGCCCGACCAGTGACGTGTTTTGCGACGAGTGATTTCCCGGTGCCCGTCTTCCCGAAGAGAAAGCCACTCTCCGGTGGATCGCCGAAAGCCGCTGGTTTCAGGAGTGCCTCGACGGTCTCGATCTCGCGATCCCGCCCGACGATCCGATCTTTCTGTGGGACATGCTGGGGGCGAAGGAGTTCCCGCCGACGGAAAATAGACGTCGCTTCATTCGCCATCGGGTCATCCTGAAGATCCTCGACCGAAGGGGTCGGGATTGGATCGTTACCCATTAGCTATTTCATTACAGACAACCATAATAAACCCACTGCACCCCGTTTTCAGTGAAAGATTGGAAATAGAGGGCTTGAGGGAGTATGGCGGGCCAGCCGAGAGAGAAGGCCCAGACACACCACCCCTGATTTTCAGTGAAAGGCCCGAAAGAGTGTACCTGCTGTTCGACTTGAGCCCGACTCTCTTGATCGCGTTATTATATTATTTATGGTATAGGTAAAGTAGTAGTGTAGAAGTAAGTAGAAACGCTCTTAGAAGACAGATTAGATAACCACGGTTTCCGGACAGCTATCTCTTTATATGCGGCCCTCTTTGCGTTCGAGATTGCTTTCGGGTGTGTCCTGCCTTTCACTGAAAACGAGGGGTGTGTCTGTGTCGCTCCAGTGGGTCACTGCTCCAAATCCAGGTAATCGTGGAGTGTCACGTCCGGTGTGGTCTCTCGAGTCGTTTTGCTGTTCTCGTCGGCTGTCTTGTCCTCATGGCAGTCCGCACACAGCGTCTGGAGGTTCGACTCATCGAGTGGGTGGCCGCCGTCGGCGATCCGTTCGATGTGATCGACCTCCATAACCTCCAGTTCAGGCTCGCCGTATTGTTCCCAAAGATCGAGCCATTCGTCGGGATCGTCAGTCTGGGCATCGACTATCTCTCGGATCTGCCAATAGGCTCGCTTTTGCATCTCTTGGGTGAGCCCGCACTCTTGGCACGTGTAGCCGTCTCGCTTGAGGACCTGTTCTCGGACGACTGCGTGCTGGCCGCCGATTCAGACACAGGATCTGGGTCGGGTATCGAGTCCTGTGGTTCTGAGTCGATCGTGTCGTCGCTCTCGTCGAGTTGGTCGTCGGCCTGGTCCTCGTCAGCGTCGGGGCCGGTTCGCCAGTGCCGAAGTCAACCATTACTGACTCTCCCACGTTTCGATGATGTCCGCGACCGTTTCAAAGGCCTCGAGTTAGTCCCTCGGTTCTCCCCCTCGGACACGACTGCCACAACCGGGCGATCGGCATCAAGTAGGACCGATTGCGTTGTATGAGCCTGTCATAGAAAGCGTCACATACGAAGCAGCAGGGTGCGGAAAGTGTGTCCAGCACAACCGCAACCCTGCAAGACGTAGCTTCGGTAGACGACTTTTTGAATGCGGCGAAGCTGTCATAGAACGGTTCACATACCCCTATTATATCATAAACAGATTCGGCAAGTACAGCTACTGTATTCAGCACCCCGGGCCGCACAGCATAAAGAACTGAATTGTGAACGTTGAGACGATAGCACTCGCAACGAACACGACTCCGCCTGTGATGAGAGACCATTTCTGTGTGTATAAATATTGGGCAGCAACAGTGGGGATGAGGGCAAGAGTGAATGCTGGGAGGATGTGCATAAAGAGCAAGTCCGGCGCGTACACGTCAAGTCCCGAGGAATCGAAGATGACCATCCACACAAACTGTGCAATGAGGGTGAGCGCAACCGAAACAAGACTGAGGAGGCCGAACCCAAGGTCTCGAACTCCAATACTACTATTGGCGGCCATACGAGGATTTTATCAGCGATTCACATGAATATTTTGACTGTATTGTGCCTTCAATAGATGATACACATTGCGTGCTGACTACGCACCTATCATTGCTGTTCAGTATAACCAGAGCAGTGTGTACTCACCGCGAGCGAACGAAGTGAGCGAGCGGGCCGACGACCGACCCGGAGGGGAGAGAGGAGTGCTTTTAATCAACATTTTGCCGAGCGACCGAGCAAAGCGAGGGAGCGCAGAGCAAAATGTTGTCAGTCCTATGTAACGGCCTTTTCACCGAGGACAGTGTCTAACAAATGGGTTTCAGCAGAGCCGAAGGCTTTGCGACAGCGCACGAGGGACGACAGCGGATACAGTCGCTGGGACAGAAACGGACCTGTTTCGGAGCGAGAGACACCGCACCCGGGTTCTTGCTTCCGTGGCCACAGGGACTGTCCATGGAGGCGTCGAACTACGATATCGAGGGGCTTGACCTCTCGGCCGACCAATACACCGTCGAACAGAACCTGATACGGAACGAGTACAGGGCCCTCGACGACCGCGGTAATACGGTCCTCGAGGGGAAGCAAAAGACGTTCAAACTCAAAGAGGAGTTCCCGTTCGTCGACGCGGACGGCGACGACGTGTTCACGGTGACGGCACAGCAGATCCGAGACTACGAGGGCCAGTACGTTCTCACGGACGCTCGGAGCGGCGATGACGTCGTCGTTCTCGACCACGAGTACTCGCTCCTCGAGCAGATTACGGGCGCGACCTGGACGATCCGCGACCCCGAGACTGACGCCGAACTGGCGGCGATCACATCCCGCAAGTTCGTCGGACTGTTCCGAACGGGGCTCTTGGGGAACATGATTCCGCACCGCTACGAAATCACCGACGCCGACGGCGGACACGTGGGTTCGATCGCGGGTCACCTCTCGATGAAAGACCGGTACGACATCGAGATCGACGACGCCAGTTCCGTTCCGCGGGCTCCGGTCGTGGCCGCCGCGATGGTCATCGATGCGATCGAGGGACACTGATTCCGACCCATGGACGAACACGATCCCTCGAGTGGCACCACTCGCTGCCGAGATGGTGATCAGAAACGGGCGTCTCGAGACGGCACCTACACCAGACGAGCGGTTCTCGCTTCGAGCGCAACGACACTGCTGGCGGCAACGGCCGGCTGTACGACCGTGATGGACTTCGTCGGGGACCGGTTGCTCGAACAGGTCAACGTGTTCAACGAAACCGATCGGCGAGTCGCCGGTTCCATTGCGGTCGTCGATCCCGCCGGTGAGACTGCCCTCGACGAGACGTTCGATCTCGCACCGTCGGATTCGGGAGACGACGAAGGGGCGGCCTCCGGAGACGACGAACAGTCCGTCGCAGTGTATGACGACGTGTGGGGCGAGGCCGGAGCGTACGAAGCGACCGTCGAACTGACCGGGACGGACATAGACGGGCAATCGCAGGCGAGCGAAACGGTGACGATCGACGATCCCGACGAGCAGTTGCTTGGCGTCGCACTCGGCTCCGAGACGGTGGACGAACCGATCGGCTTCCGCGTCGGCGAGAGCCTCTCGGAGTTGGCCTGACGGGAGACGGTCTCTCACACTGCCGCCACCGTTCCGGGACGGTCGCTCTCGGCTGTTTCTGACCCGGAAACAGTGACTTCGGATTGACTATGCTACGGCCGCAATCCGAACGCAGAAGCGGACGACCCGTCCGAAGTCGGTGCGTACGTCCACCCGATTCACGGGCGGCAGCCGTCGAACGCGACGCCCCCGCCGACGCGCTCGAGGGCGAGCAGACGACGGTGGTCGGCGTCTCGGTGACGGGTGAGAGCGGCGAGACGACCGAGTTCAAGCCGAGTCCACGGACAAGCCCCCTCAAAGCGCCGAAGGCGCTTCGGGTGGGGTAGTTGACTGTCGGCATCGAACCGGAGGCGACGAGGTCGTCGTGTCGTGGTGGATGTTAGCGAGCGTGAGGCGATCCACCGCGAGCGCTATCATCCATAGTCGAGAACCATCCACGACCGCGCATCGTTGCTCCAAACACGATCCACAGATTGGCCTTCAGATTTATATGTCCACATCTGAGAATTGTTTGAGCATGGGTACCACTCGCCGTGAGAATACTACTTTCCGACGAAATATTGGAAATAAAGATATACTTTCAATTCTTTACGTTGACGATCAAGTTAACGACGCCGAGCTGGCTGCCAAACTCCTCGAGAAGGAGCACGAGCAGTTCGCTGTTACGACGGAACCCAGTGCCAGCGAGGGACTCGAGCGACTTTCCCAAGCGGAGTTCGACTGCGTCGTCAGTGAGTACCAGATGCCAGATATGGACGGGTTGGCATTTCTGCAAGCTGTACGCGACGAGTATCCGGATCTGCCGTTCATTCTGTTTACCGGACGTGAGGAAATCGCGGGTGCGGCTATCTCGGCCGGTGTCACCGATTACCTTCAAAAGAGGGCCGACTCTGACCAGTTTTCCGTCCTGGCCAATCGCATCGAAAATGCGGTCGACCGGACCAGAACGGACCACCGCCTCGAGGAAAGTCAGCGACGCTTCCGAACGCTGCTCGACACCGTTCCGGGGATGGCCTATCGATGTCGAAACGAACGTGGCTGGCCGATGCTCTTCGTCAGCGATGACTGTGCCGATGTCACGGGATATGAGCCGGCAGACCTTCTCGACGGCGACCGTAGTTACGGTCGAGACGTAATGCATTCAGACGACCGCGACCGAGTCTGGGACACTGTCCAAGACGCTTTGGAGGCCCAAGAGCCGTTCCGCACCGAATATCGCATCCGGACTGCTGACAACGTAGAGAAGCGGGTCTGGGAGCAGGGGCAGGGCGTGTTCGAAGACGGCGAGGTCGTCGCTATTGAGGGGTTTGTCACGGATATACCGGAGCGATCGGAGTCCCAGGATCAACTCGAGTATCAGTCTTCTCTGTTGGAAGCCCAGATGGAGACCACGATCGATGGACTACTCGTTGTCAACGAGGACCGTACTGTTGCCGCCTACAACGACAAGTTCGTCGATATGTGGGAGATACCCGAAGAGTTGGTCGAGACGGAATCGGACGAGGCGCTGTTGGACTGGATCGTCGAACACAAGCTTGCGGAGCCGGAAGCGTTCATGGCGTTAGTCGACAATCTCTACGAACGCCCCGAGGAAACGAGTCGCGACGAGGTCCGACTTAGGGACGGCCGAGTCTTCGACCGCTATTCAGCTCCGGTTATTGGTGACGAGGGAACCCACTACGGCCGGTTGTGGGTGTTCCGTGATATCACCGAGCGCAAAGAGCGCGAGCGGGAACTCGAACAACAGGAATTGCTCTTCAGTCGGGTCCAAGCAATCGCCGACATCGGCATCTGGGAGTACGATACACGAACGGACGAACTCACGTGGTCCGACGGCGTCCGCCGCATTCACGGGGTGGCTGATGACTACGAGCCGGCCTTAGCTGACGGAATCGACTTTTATCACCCTGATGACCGCGATGAGATTGCCGCTGCAGTTACCCGCGCGATCGAGGAGGGAGAGCCGTACGATCTCGAATTGCGTATCGTCCGCCCCGACGGCACAGTCCGGGACGTCCGTACACAAGGCGAAGTTAGCACGGACGAGAACGGGGAGACGGAACTCGTTCGTGGCGTCTTTCAGGACATCACTGACCGAAAGCGACGTGAAGCGGAACTCGAAGAGGAACGGGAAAAATACGCGACGCTGGTCGAACAGAGCCACGACGGCATCGCGATATTCCAGAACCGGAAGTGCGTCTTCGTCAACTCCCGGCTGTCGGATATCACCGGCTACGAAACGGACGAACTCCGGGGGATGCCGATCACTGGGATAATCGCGCCGGAGGACCGCCAACTCGTTCGGGAGCGGTACGAACGACGACTCGATCCCACTGTCGACCCGCCGCCGTCGCGATATACCCTGACCTTTGAGACCAAGGATGGACGCAAGCGAGTCGCTGAAGCAAGTTTCGCCGATATCCAGTACGAGAATGCGCCGGCCGATCTCGTGTCAATTCGAGACGTAACCGAACGACAGCAGTACGAAGACGAGCTGGAACGTCTCAATGAGGAACTCGAGGTACTGAATCGGGTCGTTCGCCACGACATCCGCAACGACATGGCGGTCATGCTCGGGTGGGGCGACCTGCTCGAAGATCACGTCGACGACGCGGGCGAAGAACACCTCGAGAACATTCTCACGAGCGGCGAGCATATCGTCGAGCTCACGGAAATCGCCCGTGACTACGTCGAGACGCTGACGAACGACGGGGAGGTAGACGTCAAGCCGACGCGATTACAGCAAGTACTAACGAACGAAATCGCCCTTCGTCGAGAGGCACACCCGGACGCGGAGATCAGCATCGACGGACAGATTCCGGATGTCACCGTTCGCGCGAACGAGATGCTTTCCTCGGTGTTTCGGAACCTCTTGAACAACGCCGTCCAGCACAACGACAAGGACACGCCGATAGTCGAGATTGCCGTCGACGAACGGGAAGACGACGTGTACGTGGCGGTCGCCGATAACGGACCGGGGGTTCCTGAGGCCCAGCGCGAGCGGATATTCGGGAAAGGCGAGATGCGTCTCGAAAGCAGTGGCACGGGTATCGGACTCTATCTGGTGCAGACGCTTGTCGACCAGTACGGCGGTGCTATCCAGGTCGAGGACAACGAACCGGAGGGTGCAGTTTTCGGCGTCACGCTTCCGAAAGCGGACTGAGGCCGGCGGTATTCCCCATCGACATTGGATTCAGCCCAGCCGAGAGACTGGTGGGAACGCCTTCGGAGGGACTGGCTCGCTGATCGAGCGAATATCCCAGCGGAACGCTGCCACGTCTGCGACCGACCTCGCTTTGCAGTCTGTCCCTCGCCGAGAACGATCGATCCGTAGTCGGTGGTTCGGACGGTGGCAGTTTTCCGTGATCGAACAACTTTGAGAAACAGGATATCGTCTTTTTTATACAAAATATGGTAGGTTTGGTAGCAGTCCGATGCCACGGTTTTCGTATCGACGCCCAACCCACCGAATCGATGGCGCGCAGTCTGGAGATAGATTGCACACTGACGAGAAACACGGCGCATCGAACTCGTGATTCGCAGTATGATCGTGGATCTGTCGTTCCGGCAGCGCGGTCGTCGTCGAATACAGCCGAATATCTCGGATGTCGTTCGGCTCCGGAGCGATAGTAGCGCCCAGCCGATAGCAATCGCCATCGAGTTGCAGCATCGCCCCCTCGAGCGTGACGTGTCCGGGTTCCCTCCGCTGTCGGCCGTCGATCACACGTGTGAGTCCAGCCGTGGACTGCCTCGAGACTGCATTCGACACCAAACAATCAAAGTCTCGAGTAGTATCTGAAAGAGAAAGGTAGACAAACTGGTGCCGAACCTCGAGTGCCAACAACTGCTGCGGTGTCCGTCGCGTGAGACACCCTTCAGTTCGGTCCAGTCGTTCACTCCATTGGAACGGTCGGGTTTGCCATGGCTACAACCGGACCGTCTCACTGTGATCTGTGGGTTGTCCGTCGGCTGGCGGTGTGCGTGACCATCGCGTGGCGGGTGTCTGCGGTTCCAGTGGGACCGCGCTGTGGCTAGCCCACCGTCAGCCGCCGCCCAGTATTTACGATCATATGAATGTAAATCATAGATGGAACGACCGCTCGCGCATCGTCGCGTGGTCGGGTCGGAGCGGTCACGCGACCGGCGTGTGCGGATCTCGTTTCGGGAGAGCGGAATGAAGCGATTTCGGCAACGAGATTCACTCAGCTAGCGGTATCTGGAACGAGATCGCCGATATTCGTCCCACGGCATTTCGTCACACTCGAAACCGAATGCAGCGCTCGGATGGCGCGTACGTGGCGATGGTGTCACCAGTTACTGCCGGGACAGCATCCGGCAGCAACCGATGGCTCGCGTCCACGTTGGCTCTGCCAGCCGCGGCCGGTTCGCGATCCCGGTCACGATCGAACGGCGGAAGTCGAAATACTATTCAACAGAGCCGAAATCTTTCTATGGGTTCGGTGGAATGGTGAGGGTGATGACGGGCTCATCAAACCGGTCGGTCGAACGGGCGTTCAGGATCGTCGACGAACTCGCGGAAAACGGCGGCGGGCGCGTCTCGGAACTCGCGGATCGCCTCGAGATGCCGGTCAGCACCGTCCACAACTATTTACAGGCGCTCGTCGAGACGGGCTACGTTACGGTCGAGAACAAGGAGTATTCGACGACGACCCGGTTTCTCGAGGTCGGTCACCGACAGCGCCATCGCTTGGAGGTGTTTCAGGCCGTCAGCGACGAACTCCAAGACATCGCAGCCGAGACCGGCGAACACGTGACGCTGCTGGTCGAGGAAAACGACCAGTGTGTGATCGTCGCGGTCCAGGAAGGTCCCGACGCCGTGAATCTGTTCGCGTATCCCGGTGCGCGCATGCCGTTGCACGCGGCGGCTCCCGGAAAAGCGATTCTGGCCCACATGCCCGAGGACCGCGTCCGGGGGATCATCGACCGGCAGGGCCTCGTGGAGATGACGAACCGGACCATCACCGACCCCGACGTCCTCTTCGACCAGCTCGCGGAGATCCGCGAGCAGGGGTACGCCGTCGACGAGGGCGAACGCATCGCCGGCATGGTCTGTATCTCCGCGCCGGTGCTGGACAAAAGCGACGAGATCCGTGGAGCGATCTGTGTCTGTGGCCCACAGAGTCGGATCGACGAGAAACGCCGCGAGGAGATCGCCGACATCGTCAAGCGATCGGCGAACGTGACGCAGGTCAATCTAGATTACGTCTAACCCGGCTCCGATCGACCGCCATCAGCCGTCGCCGACCGGCTCCCGCGCCTGTCATCCCGTGTCCGCCGTCTCCGGATCACAGCCGTGGCAGCGACACCCCTGCCCACGATTCGATCCCGCTAGCGGCCGACGAACTCGGGCTCGCCGTCGTCGAAGAAGGCATCCAGACCGCGCTCGTAGTCCGCCGTTCGGGTCGCGTCTGCGATGCCGTCAGTCTCCGCCGCGAGCTGTTGCTCGAGCGAGCGCTCGTAGCTGTCGGTCAGCAGTCGGGTCGTCGTCCCGAACGCCGCGGTCGGCCCTGCCGCCAGTTCGGCGGCGAGTTCGGCCAGCCGGTCGTCGAATTCGTCGCTGGGGACGACCTCGTTTGCCAGTCCCAGCTCGTGGGCCTCCGCAGGGCTGATGGGGTCGTCTTTCAGGACGAGTTCCTTGGCGGCTCGCAGCCCGACGAGCCGCGGCAGGAAAAAGGTCGCGCCGCCGTCGCCGGTCAGGCCGATTCCGGGATACGCGAATGTGAGCGTCGCGTCCTCGCCGAGGACGAGCAGGTCCGGGAACAGCGTCAAGCTAAAGCCGATCCCGGCGGCGATGCCGTTGACGCCGCCGACGATCGGCGTCTTCGTCCGGTGGAACTGGACGATCGCTTCGTGAGCCCGTCCGGCCAACTCTCGGATGTGGGCCGCATCGGACTTGTCACCGGAGAGCGCGCCGAGGTCCGCGCCGGAGCCGAAGAAATCGCCCGCATGCGTGAGAACGATACACCGCGTGTCGGGGTCCTCACCGAGGGTCGTCGCCGCCGACACCAGTTCGTTGGCCATCTCGAGTGTGAGCGCGTTTCGCCCGGCAGTACTCTCGAGGGTCACCGTTGCGACGCCGTCGTCGTGATCGATCGAGAGGTTGTCGTATGCAACCATCGGATCGGTATTTGACGTAATCTCGCTTAACGGTTCCTGCTTTGTCGGTTCGAGAACGGGGCTCGGCCCCGTCTATAGTAGCTCTTGAAAGTCACTACACACCCGATCGCAGGACAGCATTGTGATCGGTGTGTAAATCGTTTCAAGAGCTACTATCGATCGCGTCGGTCAGGTCGAGCGGCTCGTCGGCAAACAGTGCGGGGTTCATCTCCGCGAGATCGTCGGCCACGAGCGGCTCGAAGCCCAACTGATCGAGCACGTCGGCTTCGAGGTCGATCCCGGGCGCGACCTCCGTGAGTTCGAGGCCCTCGGGGGAGAGCTCGAAGACCGCGCGCTCGGTCACGTAGACGATCGGCTGGTCGATTTCGACGGCGTACTCGCCGCTGAACGTGATCTGCTCGACCGAGTCGACGAACTTCGAACTCGCGCCGTCGTTCTCGATCGAGAGTTCACCGTCGCCGGCCTCGATTTCGAGGCCGTCGGTCGTCAGGGTGCCACAGAAGACGACCTTCTCGGCGTTTTGCGTGATGTTGATGAAGCCGCCACAGCCGGGGAGCTGCGAGCCGAACCGGCTGACGTTGATGTTGCCCATCGCGTCGACCTGTGCCATCCCCAGAAAGCCCATGTCGAGGCCACCGCCGTCGTAGAAGTCGAACTGCTGGGTCGAGGAGACCAGCGCCTCGTGGTTGACGGCGGTCCCGAAGCTGATGCCGCCGGAGGCAGCGCCGCCGACCGGTCCCGACTCGACGGTCTGGGTGATCTCGTCTGCGATGTCGCCTTCGGCCGCAACCACCGGGACGAGTTCCGGGACGCCCACGCCGAGGTTGATGACCGAATCCGGCTCGAGTTCCATCGCCGCCCGGCGGGCGATGATCGTCCGCTCGTCGAGCGAAAGCGGCTCGCTGTCGTCGTCGGTCGGTTGCTTGATCTCGCCGCTGTAGGCGGGGTTGTAGTCTTCCGCGTACGTCTGCTGGTGGTGACTCGGCGGCGCTTCGACGACGGAATCGACCAGCACGCCGGGGACGGCCACGTCGCGGGCGGTGAGCGTGCCCGACTCCGTGACGCGCTCGACCTGGGCGATCACGGTGCCGCCGGAGTTGTGGGCGGCCTGGGCCATCGCCAGCACGTTCGAGTCGAGGGCTTCCCGCTCCATGGTGATGTTACCGTTCTCGTCGGCCGTCGTCCCCCGGATGATCGCCACGTCGATCGGCACCGAGTGATAGAAGAGATACTCCTCACCGTCGACGGTCATGACCTCGACGATGTCCTCGTCGGTGACGTCGTTGGCCTTCGCGCCGTCCTGACGCGGATCGACGAACGTTCCCAGCCCGACGTGGCTGAGCGTGCCGGGTTTGCCCGCGGCGGTATCGCGAAGCAGGTGATCCATCACGCCGAAGGGGAGGTTGTAGGCCTCGATCTCGTTGTTGACGACCTTCGCCATCAGGTCGGGCGTAAAGCCCCAGTGGCTCGCGATCGTGCGCTCGAGCATCCCCTCTTGGACCAGATGCGAGAGCCCACGCCCCTGCCGGTCGCCTTCTGCGGCGGGATGATAGAGGGTGAGATCGCGGGGCTGGCCCGTTTCGGCGTATCGCTCGCCGAGTGCCTCGAGAACGTATTCGGGAATCCCGACGGCGACGAAGCCGCCGACGCCGACCGTATCGCCGTCGTCGATACGTTCGACTGCCGCCTCTCTGGACTGTCGAATCGTCATACCTCACTCTCGCGGGAGCCGCTACTTTTAGTTACCTATCTCAGCGCCACGCCGCCGTAACAAGCGCTCGCACCGGTATCGACGACGTTCCCACAGCTGAATCGTACGCTTTACTATCCCACCCCCGAATCAGTGTGTATGGAGCTAACAGACAATCAGCAGCTGATACGGAACACCGTCCGTGAGTTCGTCGAGACGGAAGTCGGCGAGACGGTCGACGAACACGACGCGGCCCAGACGTTTCCGGAAGACGTCTGGGACGGGCTCGCGGAACTCGACCTGACCGGGCTCACGGTCCCCGAGGAGTACGGCGGGTTCGACGCCGACGAAGTGACCTACAGCATCGTCAACGAAGAGATTGCGCGGGGGCATCTGGCAGTTGCGACGGCGCTGTCGGTCCACTGTCTGGCCACCTCGTGTATTCGCCAGTTCGGCACCGAGGAACACAAAGAGGAGTGGCTGCCGAAGATGGTCGACGGTCGCCCCGTCGGCGCGTTCGCGCTCTCGGAACCCGACGCCGGCTCGAACCCGGCCGAGATGAGTACCGAGGCCCGCCTCGAGGACGGCGAATACGTCATCAACGGGAAAAAACAGTGGATCACGAACGGCAAACGTGCGGGCGTCGTCATCCTGTTTGCGAAGACCGACCGCGACGATCCCGACACCGTGACCCAGTTTCTGGTGCCCAAGGACACGCCCGGACTCGAGATCGGCAAGAAAGAGGACAAGCTCGGGCTGCGTGCCAGCGACACCACGACGCTGCTTTTCGACGATGTGCGGATCCCCGAAGAGAACCGCCTGACTGAGGTCGGCGACGGGCTCAAGGCCGCGTTCTCGATCCTGACCGGTGGCCGGATCGCGATCGCCAGTCAGGCCGTCGGCGTCGCCCAGGCGGCGCTCGACGCTGCCGTAAGCTACGCCAACGAACGCGAACAGTTCGGCGAGCCGATCAGCAACCATCAGGCGATCGCCCACAAGCTCGCGGACATGCAGACGAACGTGCAGGCAGCACGCCTGCTGACGCGTGACGCCGCCCGGAAAAACGACGGTGGCCTCGATCCGCAGGCAGCGAGCATGGCGAAGTACTTCGCCAGCGAGACGGCGGTCGACGTCGCAAACGAGGCGGTACAGGTCCATGGCGGCTACGGCTACACCAAGGACTTCGACGTCGAGCGCTACTACCGCGACGCCAAGATCACCACGATCTACGAGGGGACCTCCGAAATACAGAAGGAGGTTATCTCGCGGCACTTAACCGAGTAACGCGACGCGTTACTCGTACTCGTAGAAGCCGCGGCCAGTCTTTTTGCCGAGTTCTCCCGCTTCGACCTTGCGCTTGAGGAGATAGGCCGGCTTGTACCGATCACCTAACTCCTCGTGGAGCGTCTCGGAGGCGTGGAGACAGACGTCGAGGCCGATGTGGTCGGCCAGCGTCAGCGGCCCCATCGGCACGTTCGTCCCCAGTTCCATGCCCGCGTCGATGTCCTCCTTCGAGGCGACGCCCTCGTCGTAGGCGCGGATCCCCTCGTTGATCCAGGGCATCAGGATGCGGTTGGTGACGAAACCGGGCTTGTCGTCGGACTCCCAGGTCGTCTTCCCGAGATCCTCGGCGAACTCGTGTGCCAGCGCGGTGACGTCGTCGGCGGTCTTCTCGCCGACGACGATCTCGACGCCCTCCATCACCGGGACGGGATTCATGAAGTGCAGCCCGACGACGGCCGCCGGTCGCTCGGTCGCGCTCGCGATCGAGGTAATCGAGAGCGTACTCGTGTTCGTCGCGAGGACGGCGTCGTCGCGACAGGTCTCGTCGAGATCGGCGAAGATGTCGCGTTTGATCTCGAGGTCCTCGACGGCAGCCTCGACGACGACGTCGCAGTCGGAGAGGTCCTCGAGGTCGGTCGTGCCGGTGATCCGGTCGCGGGCCGCGTCGGCTTCGTCCTCGGTCAGAGCGTCTCTGCTGACGAGTCGACCGAGACTGTCGTCGATCGTCTCGAAGCCACTGTCGACGAACTCCTGTTCGACGTCGCGCATGACGACGTCGTAGCCTGCCGTTGCGGCGACCTGTGCGATACCACTGCCCATCGTGCCAGCGCCGACGACGCCGACACGGTCGATCGTCTCTACGTCTGCAACCATCATTCCGTGGTGGTCGGACTGTCGTAGTAAATGTCCCGACTCTCGTCAGTGACGGAACCGACGGTCACAACCACCCGCCGTCGTCCGATACAGCTATACCGCACGAACTGAGACGTAGTGGTGATACCCAATGTCACAGGTGCAACTCGCCGGCACAGGCATGACGACGTTCGGGTCACATCCCGATCGGACGGGCAGGGATATGTTCGCAGACGCCGGGCTCGCCGCTCTCGAGGACGCCGGCGTCCCGGCTGCGGACGTCGACGAACTCTTTTACGGCAACTTCGTCGGCACCCTCTCGGAAGGACAGGGCCACCAGGGGCCGCTCATGGCGGAGGCGTTCGGGACGACCGCCCCCTCGCGCCGAATCGAAAGCGCGTGTGCCTCGAGCGGGCTCGCGGTCCACGATGCCGTGCGTGCGATCCGCAGCGGCGAGTCCGATGTCGTCGTTGCCGGCGGTATGGAGCGGATGACGAACATGGGGACGGCTGGGGCGACGAAGGGGCTGGCCAGCGCGGCCGACGACCTCTATGAAGTCCGGGCGGGTGTCACCTTCCCCGGCGCGTACGCGCTGATGGCACGGGCCTATTTCGACGAGTACGGCGGTACCCACGAGGATCTGGCCCATATCGCGGTCAAAAATCACGACAACGCACTCGCCAACGACCACGCTCATCTCCGACAGGAGATCACGGTCGCGGACGCACTCGAGGCGCCCGAAATCGCGTCCCCGTTCACGCTGTACGACGCCTGTCCGATCAGCGACGGGGCGGCCGCGATCGTCTTGGCCTCTCCCGAATACGCCGCGGAACACGACCTCGAGGCCGACGTAGCGATTACGGGCGCCGGCCACGGCGGCGATACGATGGCGTTGCACGATCGCCAGTCGCTCTCGAAGACGCCTGCGACCCGCGACGCTGCAGTGGACGCCTACGACGACGCCGACGTCGACCCCAGCGATATCTCCGTCGCGGAGGTCCACGACTGCTTTACGATCGCCGAAGTCCTCGCCCTCGAGGCGCTCGGCCTCTACAGTCACGGCGAGGCGATCGGGGCAGCCCGCCGCGGCGAGACGTGCCGTGACGGCGAGTTGCCGGTGAACCTCTCCGGCGGCCTGAAAGCGAAGGGGCATCCGGTCGGCGCAACCGGCGCTGCCCAGGTGGCCGCCGTCGCGACGCTGCTCGACGGCACCCATCCGCGGGCCGACGCCGTCGACGACGCCACGGTCGGCGTCGCCCAGAACGCTGGTGGAACCGTCGCCAGTGCGACCGTTCACGTTCTGGAGGTGATGGAGTGATGACGGACGTGACCAACGGCGAGTACGACGCGTTCCTCGAGGCGCTTGCAGCGGGCGAAGGCTACTACCGCAACTGCGAGAACGGGCACGGCCTGCTGCCGCCACGGCGTGTCTGCCCGCACTGTGGCGATCGCAATCTCACGGAGCGGGACCTCCCGTCGGCCGGCGACATCGTCACGCACACGACCGTGTCCGTTCCGACGCCGCAGTTCGAAGACGAGGCCCCCTACGTCACCGCCGTCGTCGACTTCGACGGCGTCCGACTCACGGGAATCGTGCGGGGCATCGATCCGGAAGCCGTCGAAATCGGCGACCGCGTCACCGCGACCGTCGAATCCACCGAGACTGACGGCAAGCGGACGATCGTCTTCCGCCCGGCAGAATAACGGAGCCACTTCGCGATACGACACCCACTCCAGCGGGCGTCGGCCCGGCTACAGGCCGTGTTTTTGCTGTTCTTCCTTGCGGAGTTCGACGCGGCGGATCTTCCCGCTCGAGGTCTTGGGGAGTTCGTCGGTGAACTCGATCCGGCGGGGGTACTTGTAGGGGGCCGTTTCGTCTTTCATGAACGACTGTAAGTCGTCTTTCAGTTCGTCGGTGCCCTCGTAGCCTTCAGCGAGGATCACGTAGGCCTTGACGACGCTGCCGCGTTCTTCGTGTGGACTGTCGACGACGGCGGCCTCGGCGACGGCGTCGTGGGTGACGAGGGCGTCCTCGACCTCGAAGGGACCGATGCGATAGCCCGACGAGATGATGATATCGTCGGCCCGGCCTTCGAAAAAGAAGTAGCCGTCCTCGTCGCGGGAGGCGAGATCGCCCGTGCGGTAGTAGTCGCCGGAGAGTTTCCGCTCGTCGAGGTCGGGTTTCTCGTAGTAGCCGTCGAAGATCGCCGGCGAGTCGATCGGCACGGCGATCTCACCGATCTCGCCGGGTTCGACCGCTTCCTCGTCGTCGACGTCGATGATCGTCGCGCCGACACCGGGCGTCGGCTTGCCCATGCTGCCGGGCTTGACGTCGATCCCGGGGTAGTTCGTCACCAAGGCGACGGTCTCGGTCTGGCCGTAGCCGTCACGCGGGGTCACGCCCCAGGCGTCCTGAATGCGCTCGATCGGTTCACGGTTGAGTGGCTCGCCCGCCGACAGCGCGTCGTTGAGGGTGACATCGTAGTCCTCGAGGTCGGCGTTGGCGAACATCCGGTACTGGGTCGGGACGGCACAGAGTTTGGTGACGCCCTCGTCTTCCATGAGCTCGAGGAACGTGTCGGGCTCGAACTCGCCGTCGTAGATGAGTTGGGTCGCTCCCGTCGTCAGGCCGACGCCGACCGGGCTCCAGAACCACTTCGCCCAGCCGGTCCCCGTGGTGGCCCAGAGCAGTTCGTCCTCGAGGTCGGTGTCCGCGTCGACACCCCACCAGTAGGGGGCGTTGATCCGGTTGAAACAGTACTGCCAGCGGTGTTTGTGCAACACCGGTTTGGGCTGGCCGGTCGTTCCGCTGGTGTAGTTGATCGTCATCGGGTCCTCGGCAGCCAACTCGGGGCCGTCGTAGTCGGTCGACTCCTCGGCCATGACGTCCGCGACCGTCGTCCAGCCTTCGCCCTGCAGGTCGTCTTCGGAACCGTCGAGGACGATGACCCGCTCGAGTGGGGTCTCCTCGAGTACCGGTTCGACCATGTCGGTCAGCGATTCGTGGACGACGATACTCGTCGCGGTACAGTCGTCGGCCCGGAACGCGATATCTTTCGAGCGCAGCATCGACGAACAGGGGACCAGCAGCGAGCCGGTCGCCAGCGCCCCCAGTTGGATCGCAAACGCGTCGGGATGGCGCGGGAACAGGTGCATGACCCGATCGCCCTCGGTGACGCCGAGGGACTCGAGGCCGTTGGCAAAGCGGTTCATGTCGTCCCGGATGTCGGCGTAGGTCCGTTCCTCGCGGGCCCCCTCGTCGTCCAAGAACCGGACGGCAACGCGATCGCCGACCGAGTCGGCGTGATCCGTGACGACCGACGGGATCGCATACGAGTCCGGAATGTCCCACTCGAAGCTGTCTGCTTCTGTAGTGTAATTAACACCCATACGCTGGCAATCAAAACGCGCAATCTTGAATCTTTTGTTACAATTGGTAATTTCTCTCACCCACGTGTTCAATAGCTGGCCCACTCCCGATGTCGGCCGCCGACTCCACCTGTCGGTTGTCACTCTCGCCGAAAAGTCGCCTCGAGCGGCACAACATTTTAGAAGAGTTGCATCTATATGCTAGACAATGTTCGACGAGCAAGAACTGGCGGAGATTTCCCAACAACGGGAGTCGTGGGAAGCGGAGACGCTCGATCCGTCGTTAGAACGCGGCGAGCGCAAAGAGCGATTCGCGACGGTCTCGAACCACGAGGTCGATCGCCTCTACACGCCCGAAGACATCGCCGACCTCGAGTTCGACGAGGATCTCGGGTTCCCCGGTGAGCCGCCGTACACGCGGGGGCCGTATCCGACGATGTACCGCGGGCGCACGTGGACGATGCGCCAGTTCGCCGGGTTCGGGACCGCGGAGGAAACCAACGAGCGGTTTCACTACCTGATCGACGAGGGCCAGACCGGGCTCTCGACGGCGTTCGACATGCCGTCGCTGATGGGGATCGACTCGGATCACCCAATGAGCGAAGGCGAGGTCGGCAAGGAGGGTGTCGCCGTCGACACGCTCCGGGACATGGAAATCCTGTTCGACGGCATCGACATCGGCGACGTGTCGACCTCGTTTACGATCAACCCGTCGGCGGCGGTCATCTACGCGATGTATATCGCGTTGGCCGACCAACAGGGCGTCCCCCGTGACGAAGTCCGGGGCACCCTCCAGAACGACATGCTCAAGGAGTTCATCGCGCAGAAAGAGTGGGTCATCCCGCCGGAGCCCTCCCTCGAGATCGTCACCGACACGATCGAGTTCGCCGTCGAGGAGACGCCAAAATTCCACCCGGTCTCGATCTCGGGCTATCACATCCGGGAGGCCGGCTCGACCGCGGCCCAGGAGGCCGCCTTTACGCTCGCCGACGGCTTCGCCTACGTCGAGGACTGTCTCGAGCGCGGGCTCGATGTCGACGAGTTCGGCCCGTTGCTGTCGTTTTTCTTCAACTCGCACAACTCCATCTTCGAGGAGGTTGCGAAGTTCCGGGCCTCACGCCGTGTCTACGCCCGGCTGATGGAGGAGTGGTACGGCGCGGACGAGCCCGAGTCCAAGCGTATGAAGTTCCACACCCAGACGGCGGGCCAATCGCTGACGGCCCAGCAGCCGCTGAACAACATCGTCCGGGTGACGATCCAGGCGCTGGCAGGCGTCTTCGGCGGGACTCAGTCGTTACACACCAACAGCTTCGACGAGGCGCTGGCGCTGCCAAGCGAGAAGGCGGTCCGCGTCGCCTTGCGGACCCAGCAGATCATCGCCGAAGAGTCCGGTGCGGCCGATATCGTCGACCCCATGGGCGGCTCCTTCGCCATCGAGAAACTCACGAACGAGATGGAAGCCGAGATCATGGACTATCTCGAGGAGATCAAAGCGATGGGCGACGGCTCGGTCCGCGACGGCGTCCTCGAGGGCATCGACCAGGGCTACTATCACCGCGAGATTCAGGGCGCGAGCTACGAGTACCAGCAACGCGTCGAACGCGGCGAGGAAGTCGTCGTCGGCGTCAACGAGTACACCATCGAGGAAGACACCTCGCCAGAGCTGTTACACGTCGACGAAACGACGCGGGATCGCCAACTCGAGCGCTTAGCACAGGTCAAAGCCGACCGCGACGATGCGGCCGTCGATGCGACGCTCGAGGCGCTGTCGGACGCGATCGAACGCGACGAGAACGTCATGCCGTACATCGTCGACGCCGTGAAGGCCTACGCGACGATGGGGGAGATCATGCAGGTCTTCGAAGACCACCACGGCGCGTATCGAGAGGAGATCAGCCCGGTCTGAGCCGGTCTCCCGTCGGCTGTCGCTTCCCACCGATTCCCGAGCCCGTCGTTCCCCGGTCGGAAGCGCCGTTTCGACGGTCAAAACTTGGTGACTCCGATAGAACCATACGGTTCCCCTTCGAACCGAGATCCATGGGTATCGAGAACGATGAGCGGACGATTCGGTGTCTGGTTGCAAAGGTCGGTCTCGACGGCCACGACCGTGGCGCACACGTTATTTCCCGAGCGTTCCGTGACGCCGGCTTCGAGGTCATCTACTCCGGACTGCACAAGGCACCCGACGACATCGTCCAGGCTGCGGTGCAAGAAGACATCGACGTCCTCGGCATCTCGATTCTCTCCGGGGCACACGATACGCTCGTCCCGAAAATTATGGACGGCCTCGAGGAATACGGCGCGAAAGCGGAGACGCTCGTACTCGTCGGTGGCGTGATTCCGGAGGAAGACCGCGACGAACTCAAAGCGGCAGGGGCTGGTGCGATCTTCGGTCCCGGAACGTCGATCGAAGAGACCATCGACTTCGTCCGGAAAAACGTCTCCGACGACCGTGTTTAATTACGAATGAAGTAAGCGGTAAGAGTAGCGCCGCGTCGGTTGATGGGGCTCGGTGTTCGCCTCCATTTTCCCGAAGTATCGCTTTCGAATACTGCTCGGGTATTGGAGGGGTTTGATGTCGACCGATCGCCCACGGCTGTCGACGAGTGGGGTACAGAAAGCCGATCTACAGCCCGCGGCTGAGACGAATCCGAATCACGTCGCGCTCGACGAAGCCGTGATTCAAATCGGCGCTCACCAGTATTGGCTGGCCGCTGCAGTGGGTCCGGAAACAAACAAAGTCCTCCATACACGACTATCTTCGACGACTACGACCGCATTGACTGAACGGTTTCTGTGGGAACGACTCGAGAACCACGATGTCGAAGTTACGGTGTTTCTCGTCGATGGTGCACAGCATCTCCAGGCAACACTCCACCGGCACGGGCCCAAATTTCGATACGAAAAACGGGAATCGGAAGAGTATCAAGCATATCTTTTGAGAGAGAAAACGACGTACCTCTTTATTCTCAAACTAATTTAGTTCTATTAAACAACCAATCGCGGAGTCATGGCTCTATGTCTTCGCCATCCGGCAGAATGCGACAACCCAGACACGACCACCACTTGACCCCGAGGCGGTTCACGACTACATCGGGACGGAGAGCTATAGTCGCCGCTGACAGTCATTGCACATCTGCTCGCACGACGGCGTTGCGATCAGTGTGTGAATCGTTGCAGCGGCTACTATACCACGAGACCGGACTGATCTTCCGTTTGGGTTCGCACCGTCGTCCGGAAACGACGACAGCCGGTGAGGACTATCTGGGGCAGTTCGCTTCGCACGCGGCTTCGACAGTGATCTCGATGCTCGTCTCGGTGACGGCAGTCACTTCACCGTCGACGGAAGCGTGGTGCGGAATGCCGATCCCCTTCGACGGCGACGTCGCAACGACCGTCCCGGCTTCGACGCGATCGCCGGGTTCGACGGTGGGTATCCCGGGACTGACTGTCCCTTCGAAGTCCGGATTCGTGAGAAGCGGGATGCGAACGATATCCGGTTCGATCGTCGCCGTCGGTTCGGTCTCCATCGGTCCGGCCGTCCAGTCACGCGATTCGAGAACGTCAATCCGGCCGTCGCCGAGCGTGTTGTCCGCGACAGTCGATTCGTCCAGCACCAACAGCCCGTTCGTCGACTTATCGACCACGAACTCGTCCGGCGACGTCTCAACCTCGAAACACCAGCCGGGACCGCCCGAGACGAGTACTGCGTCCGACGGGAGCTCGTCCGGCGGGCGACCTGCGGCCGACAGGAGCGCGCTCGCGGGTGTCCCGATCGGGACCTCGAGGAACCGATGTTGCGGGACAGCCCCGTCGACGTGGACGTATGTGTGCGTAACCGGGGTCCCGTCAGTCAACGCCCGGTAGATGTTAGCCATCGTTTCGGTGTTCTGGACGAGCCAGCCGTGATCGGTCGGGAGGTCGCTGCCGATCACAGTGTCGCTAACGATGTTGAGGAGGACGCTTTCCATCCCGTACTGGTATTGAGCGTCCGTGTATGCGAACACGACACCGGATTCGTTCTCGATGTCAAGCGGCAGATCATCCGGCGGAACCACCGTCCCGTTGGTCTCGGCTTCCAGTTCGGTCATGTATTCGTCCCGATCCGTCCACTTGGCGCTGACCACCACGGCTTCGAACGTGTCCGCAAGCAAGGCGTCGAACAGCGCCGCGAACGCAGTCGCACGTGACTTCCCGAGCCACTTGTCAACGAAGAAGTTCGGTTCGCTCTCCTGGTGGTTCACCAGCAGATAGTCCGTCGAAGCCACCTGCTCCCACTTCGCATAGGACGGGAACCCGGCGCCGCCCGCGCCCGCGATACCGGCGTTTCGAATCCGTTCGACACCGTCGCCTCGCATCGACGGCCAGTCCGATAACCGGTCGGGCTGAAGCACCTCTTGTGTCATAACGATCAGTACTACACGTCGATCGTGAGTACGAATTCTGCCGCATCAGAGAGGCTATTTTTATACCATCCATTGAGATACTGTGACAATATCGCAAACAAAGACAACGGACATTGTATTTCGCTCGAGCAGTCTCACCGTCTCCCGTCGGTCAACAGTCCACTGCAAGTGTCTTGCACTCCGACACCCGCCTCCGAGCGAATCAATGAGACGTTCCTCCAGACCCAGTCAGTCCGGAATACGACTGCAGGGGCATGTTCGTGTGATTCACAGCCGACGATGGTCTCGTTAGGGCTATAGTAGTCGCTGAAACGATTTACACACTGATCACAGCGCTGTCGTGCGATCAGGTGTGCAATGACTTTCAGTGGCTACTATAGTGATCGCTCCCCGATCCATGGATTGGTTGTTGCATGCGATATCTCACGGTCGTAGGCAAACCACACGGAGAGGGTGCATTCCATCCACTCGGGGAGAAACTGACAGATGAACCTTCGATCAATCGAAGGGCCATTCATGACGCTGCGAAACGAGTGCTTCGACGAGTTTCACGTCAGCTTTCCGGAGATGTTCGCTGACGGTGTTAGGCACACACCCAAGTTTAGCGGCTAATTCCGCGTGTGTTGTCTCTCGAGGATGTCGATAGTACCCGTGTTTAAACGCGGTATGAACGGCTTCACGCTGCCGATCGCTCAACTCGGAAAACGGGTCCGTTCGTACCGAAGGGCGTGACCCGATTTCTTCGATAGTCACGTCGATCGTACTGGGCGCGGTGTCAATTGCAGTTTGAAGTGCCTCAGCGTCTCCCACCACCTCACCTCTCGTTTCGAAGTCGCTGTACATCACAGGGGATCTAACGGGTAAGTTGGATGTCGCCCGCGATTTGCCGAAACGTGGCCCCACCCAGTTACGTGGGCGACTCGCGTTCCAGTCGATCAGGGACGGCGTTTCGTTCTGAAACGGAAGAAACGAGGCGTGCTCGACAACAACCCACCCAGTTTCTGCCGATATGTCAGCCACTCGGCTGCGTGGTCGCTGTCGCCAGTTGCTCTCGAGTGCGTTCGGCACGATGATCGTCTCGCTCCGGGTCCGATCACGGCTCCATGCTTGCCGCCCGCTTGTGGAACGCTGCCCGCCGCTGCTTGTTCCGGTTGGTTAGTTCGTCGGAAGCCGTGCTACGCCACCGCGGTCGCGATAAGAAATGTACAGCGCGCCAGCAGCCGTCGTCACGCCGATCCGGGAGGACTCCGCATCGTACCGCCATCGGCGCTTCCCGGTGGCAGGGTCGTAGGCGGCGAGTTCCTCGTCGCTGGCCGCAAAGAGGATCTCACCGGCACGGCCGAATGCCTCGACCGTCCCGCCGATCGCGATGTCAGTCGTCGTCTGCCACCGCCGGGTTCCATCGAGGGCGACGGCGTCCAGCCGGATTAGAAGGCCACCGTCGGGATCGCCGACCGAACTCGCGACGAACACGCCTTGTGGGGTCGTCGTCACCGTCTCGAGTTCGTATCCAACAGTCCGTCGCCACCGTACGGTCCCCCCATCGCGATCGATGGCGACCAACTCGTCCGAGCGATCATCGCGCCGGACACACACGTAGACGTGCTCGCCAAGCCAGACTGGCGGCCCGAAGTGGCTCGTCACGTCGCCGTCAACTGCGATCCGCCACAGGACGTGCCCATCGTGGGCCCGGCGCATCCGCACGGTAGAATTGCGGACCGTTACGATCCGGTCGCCGGCAGCCACGACGTAGGGGTAGCTATAGTAGCCACTGACAGTCATTGCACACCTGATCGCACGACAGCGTCGTTATCAGTGTGTGAATCGTTTCAGTGGCTACTATAGTACGAGGTGGCGATTCCCATAGCACCTCGCCGGTCGTCGGTGCGAGCGTAACCAACTTCGTATCGTCAGCCGAGTTCGTGACGGGGAAGAGACAGGCCGAATCACTGAGCGTGGGGAACGGATACGCTCGGCCGGATCGCTGGAAG
This sequence comes from Natrinema mahii, assembly GCA_000690595.2. Classification (GTDB taxonomy): domain Archaea; phylum Halobacteriota; class Halobacteria; order Halobacteriales; family Natrialbaceae; genus Natrinema; species Natrinema mahii. Next base: position 49,977 of record JHUT02000015.1, read on the forward strand.
CGACGGGTGCCGTCGCGCGCATCGTAGCCGGTGACCACACCGCTGCCCGGATCGAGGTCGACCAACAGCGAGCCGTGTCGACCGAGCCACCCGTTTCGGGCCTGTCCCTCCACGTGCCACAGGCGCTCCCCTGAGAGCCCGACCGTGTAGCGGTCGCCATCGGTGCTGTGGACGTGGACCGGACCGCCCGATGACGGGACAGCCGGTCGCGCCTCGATTGGACCACCGGTTTCGACGGTGAGAACCCGCTCCCCGTCGGCCGTGAACCCATGGAGGCGTTTGTCCTGTCCACCGACGACGACGTGTTCGTCGGTCGCGGACGGCGGACTCGTCGCCATTGCGTCCGGGCGGTCACGCTCCCAGCGGGGTTGAACGCCGGACAGCGCCGACCGCAGGCTGCACCCTGCCAGCGTAAGTGTGCCCACCGACGCGAGCCAGCCAAGAGCTGCCCGGCTGCGGTCATGGCGACGGACGACGGCTCACGGAACTCCGTCTTCCACGACCGTTGGATGGGAAACGACTCCCCATCGAGGAGACCAGCGCACCCTGCGACGCCGCCAACGAAACCGGTGACTGCGCCGAGGGCCACACGGCGCGTCATGGAGGGCATGTGTCCACCGTTCCGACGGCGGTGATATCAGTCTTGATCTTCGAGCGACAACTACTGCCAGTCGAGGGGTACAGAACTGGCAGTGTCAGGAGAGATACCCACATATTTATACGACGCAAAGAGAAATGTATATAAAACGCATGCGTGTCACATATCAACATGCTAATATAGCGACTGGGAATGAGTCGACACTGTTGCGGTGTACCGCTGCGGACGGCACGCATGCCTGCATTCTCATCGATTCCGGGAAGGGCGTCGATCTCGACAGTTTGCTCGCGGATGACGAGTACCTGAACGCGATTCTGCTGACCCACCCACATATCGACCACTATCGAACGCTCGCGAAAAACGTCCGACACAACGCACCGATCTACACTGCCGACACAACCGCAACCGTCCTCGAACAGACGCTCCCGGAAGCCACGAAGGACAACGACCTCGGGGACATCTCCGACGCAGTAGCCGCACTCGAGCCGATCGACGACTGGACAGCGATACTCAACGGGCTCGAGGTCCGACCGATTGCTGCCGGTCACACACCCGGCGGGGCTGGGTTCCTCATCAGATTTCGCGACGAAACCGCGACTGGTCCCTTACACGGCCGGCAACATATCCTCGTTTCGGGAGATTTCACGACGCGGCCGTGTGCCGGGTTTCCGGGCCTCGCCACGTCGTATCCGTTCGACATCGACTGTCTGCTGCTGAACGTTGCGACCAACAATTCCTACGTAACCGCCCTCAACGAGTCGCTCGAGACGACCCTCGAACATGCGTACGCCGGCTCCCGCGTCGTCGTCGCGGCGAGTTCGCTGACTGGCGTCCACTACGCGGCGCTGCTTGGCCACTGTACGACGACACTCGAGCGCGAGGTGCCGATCACGCTCGTCGGTCAGGCGGCGAAGCTCTACGACGCGCTCGAGTATGCTGTTCCAGGCGTCGAATCGACGACGGTCTTCGACCGAACAGACGAGGTGCTAACAGATGGCGGGATCACGATTGCGGGACCGGACGCGCCGACGACCGGTAGTACACGGCGACTGTTGCGTGCGATCGCCGATAACCCTGCGGCTGCGTTCGTCCAGTTGGCGACGGACGACGACGGCAGCCTGTCGGACACCCGCTGTACCACGCGGTCATTTCCGCTGTCGAATCATCCCCACAGCGAGACACTCACCGACGTTGTTCGCGAGATTGCCCCGAAAGAGGTCGTCGTCAAACACACGACGGGGAGCGGACTCAAGCAGTTTCAGCGGCGCTTCGATCGCTGTTTCACCTGGGGAACGAACGATACCGAGATCCACTGTCTCTACGAGGACGGCGAGTGGCTGGTCCCCGACTGGATTCCCGAGTCGACTGCGAGTCGGATCCGAAGTCGACAGTGGGAAGCCACCCAAGACCGCTCGCTCGAGTTCGACGCCTCGCTGACTCACTGCCGACGTGTGCCGATCGATCTCGACGGGGAAGGTGTCGATCTCGAGGGCCTCGACGAGACGTTTTCACGCGAGATGGAAGATCCGTACGCTTCGACTCCGGAACCCGACGATTCTGGCAGGACAGAGACTGAGAATACTGCTGCCTCTCAGGCAGAGCAATCGTTCGAGGCGACGGTTCTCGATCGTCTCGCAGCACTCGAGACGACACTCGAGCAGTCCGAGGAGACGGTCCCCGCTCGCGTCCTAAGTGACGGTGCGAACGACCAGTTCTTGCACCTGCTCGAGTCCGTTGCTGTCGATGCCGGCGACGTAGTCGAAGTGACAATCAAAGTAGAGACAGACGACGACTAGTCCGGCACGGAGAGGAGTACATATTGGAGCGGCCCGAAACGCCGCTCTCCCCGGTGGGAAATCACACGCGAAACAGCGCTCGAGCGGCTCCGTTACAAGCGTCCCGTCTGGGTTTCTCGGAGTTCGGCCGCTGCTCGCTCGAAGTGTTCTGCGAGGAATGGCGTTCCCGACGTCGCCCGCTCATCGAGAAATTCGACGGCGTCTGTGGCTGTGTCGGCGTCGCATTCCGTGGCCCCGACACAGTCGATGTATCCGTCGAGTGCCCGTCTGAACGCACTCGAGAAGTGGTCGGCTGCGCCGTCGACGCGCTCCATATTGTCGTCAAGCGACTCGATAAGTGCCCGGTAGACGATCGTCGCCGATCTGTACTGCTCCTGCTTGCGATACTCGTTCGCGAGATTGAACCACTGCGTGAAGTCGATCGGCTCGAAGACGACGTCGTACTCAGGGTTCGTCTCCGCAAACCGCCGATCGATCGAGGAACGAAGTTCGTCAATCGACCGCCTCGTTGACTCGCCGGCCTGGGCGAGAAACCGATCGCGGAGGGCCGTATCGGTCACGAGTTCCTCACGCAGGAACGCGCGGAGTTCGTCGGCGTCGGCACCGTCGAGTGCAGCGTCGAGTCGATCGCCTTTGTCTGGGGGACGGTCGTCAACGCACCGAAGCAACACGGCGACGGCGTGCTTGCACGTTCCCGGCCCGTCGTACGGACAGTCGCACCACGGGGCAAACCCGTCGGCGGCGAGGTCAACACGAACGTCGTACTGACGGCTGCCGCTCACGACGGCGGTTACGGTGGTGTCGACGCGGTGAATCTCGCAGAGACGACCATCAACGAGGTATCGTTCGCCGCGTTCGAAGACCGCGTCCGTGCAGACATCCCGAACCATGTCCTCGGTTACGTCCATGTGCGTGAACGGTGTTCCAGCGCGAGCGGGAAAAATCGATACGTCGATTCGCTTTCGCTCCGAACCGGAACGTTCCCGCTTTGAGAGCAGCCACGATACTGCTGCAGTACCGCATCAACAACAGACTGAAATGACTACATCCTCCTGCTCAGCCACGTCGACGAGAACAGTGATCGATAGTGAGAACCAATTCGGTCAGACGAGTCCGCCAATCACTCAAATATTTTATAGACAGTACGCAGATAGCAACCCTTAATCGTGGTCGGCAGAGACAGAGAGATAGCGGGATGGGATAGCCAGGAGATTCCGGCGGGCTCATAACCCGCAGATCAGTAGTTCAAATCTACTTCCCGCTATTCCCAATTTAACCGAACGGCTACCTGAATTTGGTCGGTGAGTTCCCATGAATCACTGAGAAACGTCAGGTGCTACTCGTCCGGGTTGACCGGTCCTCTATCTTTAAACAGCGAGAGAATTCCGCCGTTCATGGCGGGTGTGAATCGCGACACTCAACTCAACAATCTACCGCTCGATGGAAGACTGGATATGCCACGCTAATACACACTATTACGTCAATTTATATACATAGTCAAGTATGGCGGTTGAGGTCACGCGCACCTACGTTGGTACCATCCAAAGTGAGCCGCATCACCGGCATCGATGGCGTTCTCAGCCTGATCGATGAGGTCGTCGAGCTCATGTATTCGTTCGGCGGTTTCGACCTCGTCGATCCTTTCCAGTGTCTCTCGATAGCGGTTTTCAACGGGTGAGGGGTCGTCTGCGAACAGTGTTGCGCGCTGCAGGTGATAGAGCGCGGCCTCTATAGTAGCTCTTGAAAGTCACTGCACACCCGACCGCAGGACAGCGTTGTGATCGGTGTGTAAATCGTTTCAAGAGCTACTATAGTCGTTCGATCGCTCCGGCACATTCACCGAGGGTCTTCTCCTCTTGCGCCGCGTCCTGTAATCGCCGTCCTTCCTCAAGATGAGCGCCCAACAGAACTTGTCAGCATTTTCGTGACCGAACGCCTCCCACGCATGGTCCTCGTCGTCGCTCTCCGTGACGTGATCCGCGACCTCCGAAATTGATCCTTCGAACGAACACGTATCCGCCGGACAACCGACGAGATCGATCATGCGGTCCTCCCCGCTGGTCACCTCATCCATCAGTATCCCATTCTAACCGATAATGCTTGAAACGATGTCTTACAGGGACCACGGCGGGTTCTCGTCCAGGGTCATACTGAGATGATGAAGCCTGACTGCTCCACCATAGATACAAGTCAGTTAGCCATCGAGTCGAGGTACGGATGTCGACACAATACGTTGGGGTTGACTGGTCGTCCGGCGAGTGGGTTTCGATAGCGTATACAGACGGGTCGGAGACCCCATCAGTTGCGGTGTTCGAGGAGATCACGGGTGTTTGGGATCACTACGGCGACTCCGCACGCCGCATCGTGGTCGATGTTCCGATCGGACTCTGTGACTCGCTTGAATCAGAGGCGTGTTCGTGCGTCGAGGAAGACGGAGCGCTGTCTCGGCGATGTGACGACCTCGCCAGGACGGTCATTGGATCGCAATACAGGTCGGTGTTTACCGCGCCGGCACGAGAGGCTGCGACGGTAGCTGCAGCTGGTGCAGATCATAGCGATATCAGCGACAAGAACGAAGAACTGACTGGCAAACGGCTGACGCAGCAGGCGGCCGGTATTGCAGAGGGAATCGTCGAGGTAGACAACCTCCTCCAGGGCGATGGCGACCCGGAGGTTCTGGTCGAAGGACATCCGGAAGTGTGCTTTCGTACACTGAACGGAACACCCCTCGAGCACAGCAAACACACCGCGGCTGGAGTTGCGGAACGGTTGGCCGTACTCAGGACCGTCGATGAATACACACGTGGTGACTGGCACACGGTTGCTCGAGAGCTTGGAAGCGAGGGGTACAGAGTTGGTCTCGATGACGTGCTAGATGCGTTTATACTTGCACTGACAGCCTGTGCGCCGAAAGGCCAGTTCCATCGACTCCCATCGGACCCCCCTCATGATGCGGAAGGGCTACCGATGCAGATGGTCTACCGAAGTGGGAACGAACTCAATCCGGAGTTGCTGTAGCGTGGACGCGGTGAGTCAGTTGTCTCTATAGTAGCCGCTGAACCGATTCACACACTGATCGCAACGCCGTCGTGCGAGCAGGTGTGCAATGACTGTCAGCGGCTACTATAGTACGATCAGTCGCCGACGCTCGTCTCAACACCCCAGTAAGAGCGATTGCTACACTGGTGAGTTCAGCGCGCCGAAATAGACTTGCCAAGCCAGCAGGGACTTCGCTACGAGGCTCAACACGATGTACGCCCGCTCACCGTACAGGTAGTCCTGCCACTTCCAGACCCCGAGATACTGCAACAGCATGTTGATCGCAAAGAGATTAAAGAGGACAAACAGCGAGACGTAGATGATAATCACGAAGTCCGGAGGGCTGCCGCCAGCGTTGAACGTGCCGATAATCGAGACGGCGATGACAATCCACGGGACAACACCGGCAATCGAACCAACGATGAACGAACTCCAGTCGATTTTCTCAGTCAGACGATTGTGACGCTCCATCACCAGTCCACAGAGATTCATCACTGCGACAAGGCCGAACAGGGCGATCAGCGTGCCCAGATCCCAGACGCCCGCAAGCATGGCGATCAAGACAATCATCACCGACGCGCTAACTGCATACTCATACCACCGGTACGGGTTCATTCCCTGCCCGAGATAGGCGACGTAGCGATCGTAGAGAACCGTTGCGATCAGTACATGAGCGATCGCAGAGACGAACAGGAACGCAACCGCCAGATAAGCCAACTCGATCGCCCCAATCGACTCCATGACAGGGACGAGTTGCTGGCTTTCAGTGTCGAAGTCAAGACGCGTCGCGGTGATCGTCCACTCCCTCGAGGAACTCAGATAGAGCATTACCGCGCCCTGGAGGAAGTGTAGAATTCCCATGATCGCGTTGAATCGCCGGAGATTCCAGTCACTCGGGGTGGTCTGTCCCATAGCACGTTCTTCACAATCTGTTGCCATCATCTTTTGGCAATATTTAGCACTACTAGACCGGCAGGTAACTCGCACACAGTGGCGATAGGACTCAATAAATGAACAAACACCCAATACGCAGTCTGTACTGGCCGCAGACGGTCACATGCCGATCATGTTCTAAGGGTTTCAGCAGAGCCAAATAAACAGCTGCCGAAGGAATGTGTAGATAGATGGAAAAGAGTAGTCAGACGGAGGGTAGCAAAACAATACCCGGAATGCTCAGAGAGTCCCGCGATTTCGTTGTTGGGTGTATTCTGAACTCTGCACTTATTTTTGGCGTGATTGTATTTGAGTGGAGTCTCGTTGAAATTGCTGTCATCTATCTCATCGAGATAGCGGTCATCAACCTCCTGTTTTTCTCTGTCGCGTTGTTCACGCCACAGCCCGTGGACGATCTCGATGGGGATTCTTGGGATGAGGAACCCACTCCAATTCAACCGATTGGTCTACTACCGCCGGTATACTGGCGGAATATCAACTACGTTTTACGAAAGGCGGTTATCGCAGCTTTCCTTCTTACAATAGTCATGAGACCTGTCCTTTCCGGTTATGGGTTGGATTCCGGACTTCCCCTCTCAGTTTGGCTCGCAATTGCCAGCACTGTTTTCTTTCAGTCATCGCGCGTCTGGCGCTATTTCATCGTCAACCGGTCATATCAAGATAAATCGCCGGCAGACGCGATGGCCTTCGCGTTTGCCCCCATCTTTGAGTTGTTTTTATTGTTGGTCTTTGTGGTCGCTCCCGTCAGCTTTGTGATTATCGGGACGGGTACCGATCTGGATTCACGGACCGTGTGGTTGTTCTATTTAATTCCCATGGGGGCGATTAGGGCGTGGATTGGCAGTTTAGACCCTCAGACAGACGATTTTAGTGTCAAGTAAGATGGGGGTGAGTGTACTCTCTGAGGGTTTCAACAACGGTCTAGATTAGTAAAGACGACTCTTTTGAAATCTTATTTTCCAAACTCATTATCGCCTGAAACAGTCGGTCAGTGGGACTGCGAACTGTTCGACAACTCTACTGTGAGGAAATGGTCAAAGATTAATAACTCTTGAATAACAGACGTGAGTTATGGAAAAGCATCCGAAACCACAACGAGGGACGAACGGAGATGTAATCTGGCACCGAGTGGGGGCATACGTTATCGACTCAGTACTCATGGGGCTAATCTGGGTTGTCGTTATACTCGCTGGGACGCTCCTCGGCGACATCGGGTTCCTCGTGCTGGCGTTTGCGGGACTGGTCGCAACATTGGTTTACGGATTTCTACTCGAGGGACTGTACGGCTACACGCCGGGGAAATATCTGCTTGGACTCGTCGTTATCAAGTCCGACGGCTCAAATTGTACGATCGGGGCGTCCGTCCTGCGGAACCTGTTATGGATCGCTGACGCACTCCCGACGTTGAACCTCGTCGCAATGGTGTTGATACTGCGTACGGATGATAACCAACGGGTCGGTGACCTGGTCGCAGATACAGTCGTCGTCAAGCAACAGTAATCAAACCGAATCGTAGCTGTTTGCCCTGTACCGATCGATACCTCTCTACCCTGCACTAACCGCAGGGGAGACAGTACATATCACGTTCCAAGGATTTCAACAGAGCCGAACAGGAATGAACTCCGGTTCGACTTGACGTATAGTAGCCACTGAAACGAGTCACACACTGACCGCGACGCTATCGTGCGATCGGGTGTGCAATGACTGTCAGTGGCTACTATCGTCTCCCGATGCTCTCGAGGAATGAGCCGAGTTGCCGGAGCGAAACGACCGATAGTGTCTACTTCGAAGAAGCACTACAGACAGTGAGCAGCGCAAAAGGGCGGCTTGAGGACTTGCCACTGAGTGCAAAGTTGGTCCACAAGACGCTGGAATTCGAGGGAGAGTGTCCACAGAAAGAACTGGTCAAAGAAACTTGACTCTCATCTCGGACTGTTCGATATGCGCCCTCTCGGCGTGAGGAAACGGAGTTAGTTGAGCAACGAGTGTCCTTTCGAGACGCCCGTCAGAAGCTCTATCCGCTTGCGGAGTAGCCAATAGTCCACATGGACTCTGGAAATACGTTGACGGCCTCATTTTGGTAGCCTGTGCTACGAAGTTTTGAGCACGGCCACATCGGGTTGTGTCACTACCACACGGGATTCGTCAATCGAGAATCAAACCTCGAGATGAGTATCGGTCTGTGGACCCGTCAAGCGTGATGGTGAACATGTATCAAAATTTTCGGCATCCATCGCATACGTGAATGAAAAAGACAGTACCCACATCAGAAGAATACTGGATTCTGGACAAATAGGCCACACGTGGAGAAGAAACGGATCTAAGAACACGTGACGATAGGCTACCATTCGGCGTATGTGAGATACTCCGCTCTTTCATACTCGAGAAGCCACGTTCCGTAGAAGTCAGCCACGTTGATTCCCCTGTGGTTCCGGATCCGGTCGACGACCGACCGGAACGCGTCGTCATCTTGGAAGTAGCCACCGTCAATCGCTTCCTCGACCACATCCCGTTCAGCGTCGGAAAGGCCCGTGAGTGTGAACTGGTACCGGTCTCTGACCTGGTCGGCGAACGGCTCAACACCGGATGCGACTTCACTCACCTCATATCGATACAGTGTCTCAGACGGAGTTCGTGAATCGACCGAGATCCGATACCGGTTCCCATTGTGGACCAGAATATCGTACTGCTGCTCCGGAACAAACACCGATCCAGTCCCCACTTTCTCACCCGTTCCGTACTCGACGCCGATATCAGATCCGTCCTCACCACGAGTACGATCCTTCGAAACGATCTGGTCAAGGTGCTGACGATCCGTCTCGGGGAGATCGTTATATTCGATTTCCCCAAGCTCCGGTGTCGAATTGACCGGATCAACAGCGATAAATACCTCATACACCGTTCTCTCACCGCTCGCGAGTCGTGTCTCCGAAACGTCATAGAAGGAGTCCTCGAACCGAACCGTGTCAGCACGGTCGAATAGTTCGTCCCGTTCACTCCGTACGGCCGACCCGTTCTCGAGGGCTGATTCTACAAGGGTGTACTCCTCTGACCCGGGTTCAACGGTCACCGAAACCTCAGCGGCGATATCCTCTGCCGTTGCTTCGTCTAGATCGAGGACGACAGGTGGATGGGCGCATCCGGCGACAACAACGGAGAGGAGGGCTGTTCCGCTTGCGAGGAACTGACGGCGGCGCATACCCGACATGATAGACAGCTTGAGTGAAAGCGTTCCGGTTCACCTCATCGCCATACCCCACAGTCGGGTGGTCCGCTTCCAGTGGACTCGAGTCAGCGCCTCCAACTCAGACAGTTCTGTTGAAATCAGCAATCGGAGACATGTTCTTGGAGACGTCCCGAATACAGAGCGGTTATCGGTCTACCGGCTACTGCTGGGGTGATTGGATAGCGCCTCCTCGCTTCCGAGTCAGAAAGCGCGTCTTCGGCGACGACTCAATTGCGATCGGTCGCTTTTAACTGTCCTTGTCAGGGAGATAGTGCTCCCTATGGACCACTTTTTCAGTCCCGTTTTGGACCGCAGTCACGACGATTTGATCGCCGTCAGGGTTCAGCTGCACGGCACCCCAGTTGCCAGCCCATGACGTAGACAGTTCCCCCTCACTATCGTTGTAGAACTCGAGTTCGGTGCCGGCAATCGTCGACTCGATGCGGACTGTCTCCGCGTCGATTCCTGGTGAGTCGGTGAGGACCACCCGCGCCCACTCCGCGTCGCTCAGCGTGCCGTCGCCGTCTTCCTGCTCATAATCCCAATCGATCTCTTTCACTACATCATTGTCCTCGTCTTCGATCGGTTCCTCGAACGCTTCTTTAGGATCGGCAGGTGTATCATCGACGACACCCCGGAAGAACAACCGCCACTCGTCGTCTTCCGTAACGAGAACCCATCTTTCAGGACCGTCCGTCTCCAACCCGTCTACCTCCACATCGACCAAGGCAATGTCCTCAGAGCCGATCTCTTCCTCGAGATCCGTCTCCTGGAACCAGAATTGGGCTGCTTCCAGTTCACGGATATCGTCGACGGAACCGTCCGCCGTCACCATTTCGGTGTCGTAACCCTCGATATCCTCGTACCGGTCTCCTTGAAACTCCCAGCCGTCCCCCTCCCAGCTGTCCGGGTGGAGCGGACTCGAAGTGTGGACGATATCGGCTAACGCTGCAGTATCCTCAGCCGCCGCAGCCTCGAAGTAAGAGTCGATCACTTCGGAGACGGGAACGTCGTCATCGCTGTTCGACTCCGCGTTGGTATCGGATCCATTGTCGTCGCCGTTGGTTCCGTTGCCGTCGTCCGAGTTCCTGCTGTCGTCGCTGAGACAGCCTGCAAGACCTGTCGTTCCGAGTACTCCCAGTGCCGTGAGATACCGTCTTCGTTCCATACCCACCTATTGTTGGGTAAGGGGTATTAACCCGGACTCAGAGTTTCTGGGTGAGAAACTGGTCGTGTGAATCGTGCCACTCAGTACGTTCTGCGTCGAATTGAACCCTGTTTGATGGGTAAAATCACACGGATTGTGCTGTATGCCTTCTATAGTAGCCGCTGAAAGTCATTGGACACCTGATCGCACGACAGCGTTGTGATCAGTGTGTAAATCGTTTCAACGGCTACTATAAATCCTGCCGAGGAGTGCTGGAGACAACGCCAAGCCGCCCTCAGCAACCGTTTCTTTGAGTCACTCGACGAGCTTATAGCGGAGATCGACACAGTTCTCGATCGACACGCTCTCCCAGGAGTGTGCGATCATTTTTAATATCCATTATGAATGGTGCCGAAAAATGTCATTCTCACCTGTTTAGCGTGCTTTCGGTAACTGGACCAGAATGGACAATAGAAAGCGCCCTAAACAGATGACGTACCTGTATGCTCGAGTCACTCCTCCGTGTGGACGTTGTCCTTTTCGTTGCAATCGGACTGCTTGGCGGAGCACACTGTATTGGAATGTGTGGGCCGCTAGTGACGATGTATGCCGAACAGATGTCTTCACGCCCGGAAAGGGGAACAGCAACAACAGGCTCCCAAAATCGCCGTGGACATCTGACACCATATGAAGTTCGTCAACATGCTCTGTTCAACGTGGGACGGACACTCAGTTACGCACTTATCGGCGGGGCGTTTGGCGCGTTTGGTGGTTTCGTGTTTGTCACGACGGAGCAGTTAACAGTAATCGCGGATTTTGTTCGTGGGAGTGTTGGAATTCTAATCGGCGTATTTATAATTGTAGCCGGTGTGAAATACCTTTTAGGTGGGGTTTCTGGGATTAGAATTCCGGGTATTCAGTGGATAACGAATCGGATTGCTGTTCGCATCGATCGATACGTGAATAGTCCCGGGATTATTGGTCTCGGTGCGCTTCACGGATTGCTGCCGTGCCCCATTCTATATCCAGCATATTTGTTCGCGTTCGCGACCGGCTCTGCTGTATCCGGATTTCTCGCGTTAGGAATGCTTGGAATCGGAACAATTCCAGCCGTCTTCGCTTATGGAACGCTCATTGAGTCCGTTGACACTATCCATCGCCAACGACTCCATCGTCTTCTCGGAATCGTCTTCATTATACTCGGGTATATCCTGTTGGCACATGGATTGATGGCGATCGGTATCCACCTTCCTCATCCGATGCTTCCGCATTATCAACCTCTTGGGGAAGCAATGAATCACTGACCAGTAGTCACAGTTCACAGGGCACTGTCTATAGTAGCTCTTGAAACGATTTACACACCGATCACAATGCGGTCCTGCGATCGGGTGTGTATTGACTTTCAAGAGCTACTATAGTTGAGTCAGTTTGCGAAGTGAGCAGGTCGTTGAGTAACTTGCCGAGAGATGCTCGTAGACCGACTCAGTGAGGGCTATGACGCGGATTTAGAAGAATCGTGGGAGAACGAGCGGACGGCGATACCCGTCAGGGCGTTCGCCGTCCGCCTCCACCAGACCGGTTGTTCGCTTCGAGAGCCAACAACGATTCTCGCTGAACTATAGTAGCCACTGACAGTCATTGCACAACTGATCGGATGACAGCGTTGCGATCAATGTGTGAATCGTTTCAGTGGCTACTATAGACAGTGTCTTCTCGAACTTTCTCGCGGCCTTCAGGAGGTAGGTCTGGGACAGGCCGACGTCACGCCCGTGGAGACTGCGACCGCTGTGGAAACCGACGGAGCAAAGTCTTCATCGGTTTCTGCAAGCCGCATCGTTGAGATGGGAAGCCTTGGAGCTTGACTCCGAGGCGGTTCACAGGCGGGTCATCTCAGTCAGCGTTCGCATCGACGAGCGAAAAGACGTCCGCCGTGGGGTCGATGTCGACGAGGCCGATGCCACGAAAGCCGAGATTGAGCATGTGCGAAGCGCCCGTCCCGCCGTCGCCGGTGTCGTACCCGAAGTCGTGGGAGTGCCCGCTGTAGGTGGCGAAAACGTCGTGAGTTCGCGTGAGCAGTTTCAGGGCGATGGAGCCAGTGTGAAACGCCTCCCGGTCTTCCTCGCGCGTCCCCGTCGAGTGATGGCGGTCGAAGGAGGTATTGAACGGCGAGAGGTGCGAGACCACCACGACGTTCGAGCGATCACCGACCAGCCCTGCAAGGTGTTCGTAGGTCTCGAGGACGGTGTCGACGCTCCGAGAGAACGCGGGCACGTTCTCGTCGGCGATATCGAGCGTGGCAGCAGCGTCGTGAGCGGTCGCATCGCCATAGACGACGTCGAGTAGGGCGTCCTCAACGGCGTCAGCGGTTCGGTCTGCTGCGTACCGGCGCTCGCCGCACGGCGCCGTCCGCGGGTCCAGCGCAGGGAACGCGACCTGATCGAGGGCGGGCTCGAGCGACCGGCGCTGGCACCCCCAACCGACGATGGTGACCGACTCGTACTCGCGGACCGCGTCGTGGCCGCTGGTCGCGCCTTCGACATCGTCGACGACGCGCTCGGGCATCGGCGCGTGGTCGTGATTTCCCGGAACGTACAGAACCGGAACGTCTGCGGGGAATCGTTCGACGAACCGGCGTGCGAGGGCCACGTCGTCCCGACCGTCGCGATGCGTGAGGTCGCCCGCGATCCAGATCGCGTCGACGTCCTCGGGGACTGCCAGTGCATCGACATCGTAGCCGCTCCCGGCCGGTTTGAGATGGAGGTCGTTGTAGACGAGAGCGCGCATATCGTCGACAGGCAGTCGGGGACGATATAGCTGGTGGCGGCGCGGTACACGTCACGTAGCCGTTCCTCCCGACCGTTGCGGGTACGAGACGGAGTTGAGACTGGAAAGCTCGAGCAACTCATCTCCAAGGCGGTGATCTGAGCCCCAGCGGCTCGAGGACTCGCCGTTGCTCGGCAACCTCGAGTAGCAGCCCGGTTCGAGGCGGTTCAGCCTGCCTGCTCAGGAGAGCAGTCAGGACAGGACCCGTGGGTCTCTCTCCTCGAGTTCGTCGAGCGATTCGGTCCGCCGTTGTACCTTCTCGTCGATCATTCGCATGAGGTCGTTGTCACGGACGGATCGACTATCAAGTGGATTTCTATAGTAGCCACTGAAACGATTCACACACTGATCGCACTGTCCGCGGTTCTCGCTCACGTCGCTCACTCCGAACCGCGCTCCTGTCGTGCAATCAGGTGTGCAATGACTGTCAGTGGCTGCTATAGCGAACGTGTTCACTGTGATTCACGGCCTCGAGATGAAGACGCACTTCGGAATAGGACGAAGTATAGACGGCCGTTAGAGGGGATAAGTAGTGCCACCCGTTTTGGCTGTCCTGATTACGACAACTATTATGAGTGTTTCATCCATGCGAGAATGCATGTCGACTACACAACCGGGTGCGAATACCCACACTGCGGACTCCGCAAACGTTCCGGATGCCATGCTTCTGCTTCAAACGGCTCTTGCAGCACTCGCCGTCGCACTCACGGTTGGGTTAGGGGCCATTCAGTCGGCAGAGAAACTACCGGGGATCTGATCACACATGGTTGACGCAGTTGTTTCTAAGGCCCGAACAGATCAGGAAAGGGTGAAACAGAAAAAGTATCGCTGCAGTATCTCTCTGAAGTTGGCGAATCAGTTGGGTAAAGACAGTAAGGACCACGTCAGGGTTGAGACCGAGGAGTTGAACGCTTACTTTGTCGTCGAGCAGATCCACGAAGACGGTTCGTCTGATTTCCGGACGAAAAAGAAAGGCCGAGACAGAATCAATGTCAGTCCTGGTGATCGTGTAGAGGTCAAGCCCGTGGTACCCTTGGATGACCGGGCGGAGGCCTTTCCTCGAGGCGATATTGCCGAGACCCTCTGGGAACTCTCAGGAAGCCAGGTGTTCATCAGTTGTCCTCACGGTGGCGACATCGAGTACAATACGGATGAGATGGGGATGCACCTGTTCAAGCGATTGCTTGGGAAAGGAATCCCGAGTACGTTCTGGGGTCTGCACGGCTATTACTCGAGTCGCGAGAAGGATGCGTTTGAGCGATGGCACGTCAAGAAGCCGGTGAAGGCCTACAACGCTTATCCCGGTTTGGAGAAACTGGTTGAAGAAGAAGCCGTGTTCAAGTACGGAGTCGGGTTTCATATCCACGGTGCTGGTCATGTGGCGGTCGGCGGGATGGCTGATCAGGATCTCCGGGAGCTGGTTGCGGATCGTATCCGTGGCCCAGTGCCGTCGAAATACGATGTTGTGACTGACTATGAGGAAATGAAGTGGACGGGCAAGGGTACCAGTATGTCGATGAACCACTTCGCTGAGAATTATCAGGGTGTACAGATCGAGCTGCCGAAGAGGGTCGCCTACAACAAGTTCCATAGTCTGCCTGAGGCAGTTTCTGAGGTCTTTGCTGAACTGCTTTAGGGCTTCGTCAACTCTATAGTAGCCGCTGACAGTCATTGCACACCTGATCGCATGACAGCGTTGCGATCAGTGTGTCAATCGTTTCAGCGACTACTATAGCTGTACAGTAATAGGTGTGGTTTCAGATATCCACGGGACTCTCGCTTCATCGGAAGCGGCCCTCGAGGATATGCCGGAAACTGTCGGCGAGATCGTGTGCCTGGGAGATGTAGTCGGGTATGATCCGTGGCTATTGGGGGAGATTCGGTGCCGGTCCGCTGACTCTCTGAGGTCGGCAGATAGGAAGAAAAAGTCCGTTTCCGCTGGCATCTCCATGGGTGAGGGAGCTGCAAGGATGTGGGCGGCGGTCTCCGTCCGGTTCGGCTGTACGTTTTTCCGCCCAGTCTTCCCGATTCCTACGACGGAACCGTCTGGTGTCGAGGAGGACCCTTCACACATACTGTAGAAGTGGTTTTTGTATCGAATAGAATTTTCCAGTTAGCCCAGCAGTTATGTACAAACAGCCGAAAGAATGGCGCTGTGAATTATGGGTAGACCGTCTTTGAGCCAGATCCAGCGAGCCAAGGAGAAGGCAGAACTCCAAGGAAAGTGGGGAATGGTCGACCAACTGACGAGGTTAGAACAGCAGAGACATGCTGAATTAGCGCCAGAGCCAGTTGAGGACAATCCGGTGTTCGACTCGTCCAGTGATTCCCCTTCGGATAACAGTTGGATGTCCCAATTCCCCTCCTCTGCCGCAGAGCATACTTCCTTGGCCTTGAAGAAGGTCGCTGAAAGCGATTACAAATACAGGTGCAAGTCGTGCCAGGTCAAGCCCTCTGTTGCAGGGCCCCACCACGACAATAGTTGTTCGAAGAATCAGGGGACGTTGGCGATCAGTTCCGAGTTAGCGCATAGACGGAAGTGCAAGCACTGTAGTGCTCAACCCTACGTCGCCGGCGCTCACCACCGCAGAGATTGTCCCCGCCGCCTCAAGAAACATATCGAGAAAGACGCGTCAGGGAGAGTCGGTTATTCGACGGAGTGCAAGCACTGTGGTGCGACGCCGTTTTCTCAGGGCCCTCATCACGAAGTGGGTTGTAAGCGGAAGTGGAACTACACAGCATACTCCACAAAGTTGGCGCACAAGTACGAGTGTAAGGAGTGCGGTGCGAAGCCGTTCGTCGCCGGCCCACACCACGAGGGTAGCTGTAACCGTCACTTCTACTGAACCAAACACAGTCCGGCAACTCGAAAGGTTGACCGTGGGGTTCTTATAGTAGCCACTGAAAGTCATTGCACACCTGATCGCACGACAGCGTCGTTATCAGTGTGTGAATCGTTTCAGTGGCTACTATAATATTGGTTTCCTGTGATATCTTCTATCGTATCCACAACTTCGCTGTTGAGGTCGCCTCTGTCTTTTTGTTTTGTTTCACCTTCCTCAAATGTCTCTTCAATATTCCCCAGTATGGCGTCAATAGTGGTCCCCTTGTGTCTTTTATCCGAGGTCGCTCTCCGTTTTATTTCGTCCAACTCCTCTCGTAGCTCGAGAGGGTCTTTCCCACGTTCTTCCAACTCTTATTCGAGGGAATCGATCCGGTCTGGCAACTGCTCGATGTACCGGACAAACTCCGCCTTGGTTTCGAACTCGTCCGGAGGGTCTGGCACTTCGGTCACTGGTCTACGTCTTGTGTGATGTCGTATCCGAGGGCATCTGACAGTTCCTGCGTTGCTTCAGCATCGTCCGAAAGACCATAGCCACTGTCGTCGTCAAGATATTTCTCTTCAACGTCTACCAGACGTTGCCTTATCTCTTCCAGTGGTTCCATCAGAGAGACGAAACTTTCAGGGCTTCTAGCTTGTTGTGACGCCTTTTCCTCGATTTCGTTCAGTTCGTGTCTTAGAGCGAGGGGGTCCTTCTCCGCATCTTCTAGTTCTTCTTCGAGAAAACCAATCTGGTCCTGCAACTGCTCGATGTACTGTACAAGTTCTTCCCCAGTTTCGAATTCTTCGGGAACGTCTGGTACTTCAGTCATCGTTACTTATTCCGTCCGTCGTACCCAGTCATAGCGTCCAACTGATTTGCTGATTCTTCGGATGGACCGTCCGTGTTATTGTGGGAGTCAACGTTATTAGTAACCCCACGAAGGAAGTCAGCGATATCCTGAATGATCTTACTTTGCTCCTCAAAAGAAGCGTTTTTGCTTTGCTTCAGTTCTTCCTGTAGTTCGCGCTTGTCTTTCTCGCTTTCTCTAATTTCTTCTTCGAGGGCTCTGTTGAAATCCTCAGAGAGCTACAGATTCACCCGGTAGTCTGACTATAGTAGCCACTGAAAGTCATTGCACACCTGATCGCACGACAGCGTCGTGATCAGTGTGTGAATCGTTTCAGTGGCTACTATAGATACAGGGCCTCCCGAAGTCGCGGTTGCTCCGGTTCGTTGAGCAAGCGTATCACTTGGCTCGGCGAGCTGTCGCTCGCTACTCCACTAAGTTCTCGAAACGACGGTACACACTCCACCAGCACATCGTCCTGCTCTGTCTCAAGGTGCGGAAGAATACAACGTATCGAACCCTGCTTGACGAGCTGATCGAGATGCCTCGCATTCGGAGCGCCATCGACCTTTGAGGAACTCCCGTCACCTTCGACGTTGTGTAAGTCGTTCAATCGACTCGATATGGCTGTCTGGCGTGTCCTTCTCAACCTCTCGATCACACACCTCCCGACTAACGGTGTCGTCGGGATCGACGCCTCCGGATTCGACCGTAGCCATGCCTCGAAGCGCTACACGAAGCGAACGAATTGACGATTCAGCAGTTGAAACTCACACTGCTTGTGGACACGAGAGCGAATGCGATTCTTGATCTGCACGTGACGACGACCAGAAAACACAACTCGAAGATCGCACCGTCACTCATCAAGCGAAATGCCGGTGAAGTAGCGATTCTCCTCGGCGACAAGGGATACGGCGACCAGAAGATTCGCTTATTAGCTCGTGAAGATGGTGTTCGTCCGCTTATCAAGCACCGCGAATTTTCGTCGCTCCACAAGGCATGGAACGCTCGGTTGGACACCGACCTCTACGGCCAACGTAGTCAGAACGAGACGGTGAACTCCCGTCTCAAACGGAAATATGGCGCATTCGTCCGCTCACGACATTGGTGGAAGCAGTTCCGAGAACTCGTCGTCGGCTGCCTCATTCACAATATCGACAAGACACTCTAAACATTCGATGTAGAATAGCAACGTTCCACTTCTGACTTGATAGGCAGCCAGACCACGGTGAAAATAAGCCACAAATCAATTGTCAGAATTTATTCCCAATCGTTCCTTCACGATGGGGAACTTATCCTTGAGTTCCCGATAGACGTCATCGTCACCAATATACGGTTCAGAGTGTTCGATGAAGTAGTCCATCTTCTCGATCAGGTTCGTTCGTAGTTCCTCCGACCCCGCCAAATCGTAGTAATCACTGTTATCGAGGATATCCATAGCTTTCACGACGACCGCAGGTCGTCCTAGTTCGAAGCATCTTTCATAGATATCGTAGTGCTGTTCGAGATAGTCGTCGATACTCTCGTCGAAACTAGTGGCTGCCACAATATGTCCAACATCGTCTCCGAACTTCGAGCGAATCTCAGTAGCAGTCACATCCGTATCCTCAATTAAATCGTGGAGGAAGCCGGAGATGACGATGGGTTTCTCGTATCCTCTGTCGTAAAGATCCATCCCGACTCGTGTACTATGGAGTATCACCGGTTTCGGATTATCCCCCGACGTTTCGAACGTATGGACTAAATACTGAATCGCTCGTTCGATTTCTTCATCTTCTTCAGTGTCTCTCATCCGTACGAGTAGAGTGCAGATACGCTAAAATGTTCTTTTTGAGTCGACCTGCACGAAAGGAGTATGCTGACCGACCCGACGACCTCAAGGGCACTCTTCGTCCATGTGAGGTAGGCACACCTACCTAGCGGTTATTTCAGCGACGATGATGTCGAACACATGGGATGTCAACAGAGCCGAGTACACAATTTGGGCTGTAACTGCACACCCCAGAGGGTAGCTGGTGACAGATATTCCACATCGGTCCTTCAAATTCAATAGTACCCAGACTGGTGTCGGCTCTAACAGTAAAACCAACCTGCCCTAGTCAAGCGTACAACTGGGAACTGAAGTCGAGGGCCCATAATTGGGTACGAGAATCCGGGAATATATAGTAGCCGCTGAAAGTCATTGCACACCTGATCGCACGACAGCGTTGCGATCAGTGTGTAAATCGTTTCAACGGCTACTATAGAATTCGGCCCTGACGGTGGAGACAGGAAGCAGACCACTCAGTTCTCACTTTGCAATTCAACAAATGAGTTGCTTCCGCACCGGCAAGATGGCCTGTTGCTGGCCGGCGTCGATGTCTCATCAGGAAGTCGAAACGCGGGATAGACTGCTCCGCATTCGGTGCAGTGGATAGAAACTTCCTCTGTACTATCCTGATCATTCATCGTAGATAGAGTGAACGAGGCTAAGTGAACATGTAGAAGTGGTGTCTATTCCATTCTCTGACGCTGATCGATAAGCATCTATAGCGACTGCGGAGTACCTGCCACAGATCGCTACCGATCCGTTCTACTGACACAGAGGAAGGGGCCTCAATTGTCTTCTTCCTTAGAACTAAGAATCTGTACATCGGACTGCGTCACGCAAAGCCGAAACTCACCCACTGAGAACCTGATCTCGAGCCTAGCGTGTGTCCCGGCGGAGTTCACGAGTTGCTCGAGCGACTCGACATCGATCACCCGGTGGAGTTGGTACTCGTCACGATCGAGGCCCGCCATTTCGAGCGTGTCGATGATTTCAAAGAGGAGTTCCTGGTCACTCATTGGGAATCACCTCGTCGACGGTGTCGATAATCTCAGCCGCTGTCGAACTGATCCGCTCAAGTCGGTCGAAGATCACTTCCGGGTCTTCACCTCGCCACGCAGCGAGATAGAACGCCGACCCGCTCGTATCGAGTCTGAAGTACCGGCCGACGATGTAGCCGACTGCTTCTGCCTCAAGTTCGCGTTTCGACCGTTCAGTGTCGTCGTCGATGCCACTATGCAAGAGTGCATGCGCGTACTCGTGGACGAGTGTCACAGCGAGATCAGCGCTGTTCTCACGGTCACGTACTTCGACGAGTGGTCGGTCTGCAGGCGATCGGTACTGACAGACGCCCTTGGCATCGCCGTGAGGCCAGTCGTCTCGGGTGACGACCTTCGCCTCCACAGTGAGTGGCGAGGCTGCCTCAAGAAGCGCTGGTAGGAGTTCACCGGCAGTTCCAGTCGCTTCGGTCTCGAGCTCGGGCAGTGGCTCTCCTTCTGTCTGCGAAATGTCGAAGACCGGTGCTGGTCGAAAGCCGACGAGACCTTTCGACCACTCCTCAGACGGTGTCTCATCGTATTCACAGTCACTTCGATCGTGGTAGCTCGGCGAGTTCTTACACTCGGGGCACTGCTTCGCGATGATCGGTGCCCAGATCCAAATCGCGCTCTCACCTTCTTTGACATGCCGGTCGAACTCGTTTTGCCACGTCCGATAGCCAGCGACGCGGGTCGCGTTCGGATACTGCTGATTGATCAGCAGCGTATTTCGATGTGAATAGTCGTGAAAGTGGCTCTGCACATCGAGCCACCGCTGAAATTCGTTGCTTGAGACGGCGTCGTCAACCTCGTCGACGAGGTCTTCGACCCATGCTACCATTGTGCTCTGCATCTCTTCACGTCTGGTGTCCGAGTCGTCGAAGGATACCTGCGAACAGTTACTCGAAGTCATCGTTTGTGACGACGGACGCTCCAGTCTGGAACGCCCCTCACCCCTTCAGGGGAGAAAAACTCACTCGGAGAGCGCTTGAGCGGCTCCGTTACAATTGGTAGTAGTACGATTTCTTTATTCAAAGAGTCGTACGAAAATCAGATTATGTACAAGGCAAACAGTTACCGATGGTACTCTCGATCTATCCGTGATGTGCCAAAAGTCGTCTGCTGAATATAGAGGATGAGTGTAGAAGAGGCGATAAACTATACCAAGGTGTTATCTAAATGGAAAGTATAAAACTTAACACAAACACGAAATCACAGAGTATGAGTACGCGTCCACTTGCAGTTAGTCGTGGCCGTTCCTCGACGGCCGTGCACCGTCCTCTCTCCTGTCGGTTCTGGGGGTTCGCATACAGGTTTCATTGGCCATGAGGATATTGTGCGAGGTTTGAACTATCCTCATTGTATTACCTTCTATATGGCCAAGTTCACTCCCCGAGACGACATTGATGAAATACGGAAACGAGGCGACAAAAGCGACCACCGGATTAAACGTATCACAAACTCGTCGGTACGGGAGAAACTCGATAGTGACGCTGAAGACAAAATACTCACCAAGTGGGTGAACAAATTAGCTGGAGACGATTTCAATGTCTTCACTGCAGGTAGCCAAAGGTACCCTGCGATAACCCAGTTAGATGAAAACTTTGTCGTGATCAAAGAGGTGGAGTTAGATGGGTACCGAATCGATGCAGTAGTTCGGTCACCGGATGGTACTTTGGGACTGGTTGAGGTGAAACAGAAATCAGAACTCACACCATCTGTAGTGGGACACCTCTTGGTAAAACAGGCCAAATTTGAGAATTTATTTACCGTAAACCCGACGAATATTGAGTTGATCCTATTGGCGGATAGTGTCCCCAGTGACTACAGATCCATGATGGGGGAAACAA
The DNA here is from genome assembly GCA_000690595.2 of Natrinema mahii. Taxonomy (GTDB): domain Archaea; phylum Halobacteriota; class Halobacteria; order Halobacteriales; family Natrialbaceae; genus Natrinema; species Natrinema mahii. The sequence continues at coordinate 71,926 of JHUT02000015.1, forward strand.
ATCAGACCCACAATTTAGAGATCCAAATCGACTCGCTGAGCGAAAGTTCGAGTAACGAACATAATTCCAGAAAACGAACGCGGGGGAGGTGACATTAGGTATCAGAAGGTTAGAGGCCAGTATATTGCTACCGACTCACCCTCCCCGAGCACGCTGTCGTTCGAACGCGCCACGTTTTGTCAACTGTTCTACCTCGTGAACATCGATACCATCTATTTGATTCCAGCAGTCGCTACATTGAGTGGTAGCTAACTGACCAATATTGAGCGGCCACTACCGTCGTAAATTGAGTCGGACACCTGTGACATTCGCGCAGTGTATCCATCACGGCGCTACGGACCTCACTCAAATCTCATAGAACGTTCGCTGCTCAATAAGCACACGTAGTTATCGAATCACCCAATTCAATCTCGACTGAATTTCTGAATAAAGAAACTACGCTACCAACTACTGGGTACAAGCGTCCTATCTAGTTTGCTCCGGTCAGGCTCAGGTGGTAATATCGAGTAGGTCGTCCCGCCGACTGCGGAGTGTGGTTGGCGATGTTCCTGCGATGTCGGCGATTCGCTGCTGAGAGAGACACAAGCCGACTCGCTGGGCAGCAAGATAGAGACAGCCCGCTGCAACACCACTCGGCCGACAGCCGATCGTCACTCCGCGTTCCCGTGCCTGCTGTGCGAGCTCGAGTGCTCGTCGACGCACGTGATCCGGCACCTCGAGTTTTGCCGCAAGTCTCGGGATCCAGTCTGTTGCTTTAACCGGCTGTGTCGGTAGCTCGAGTTCGACGTTCATCACGGTGTAGGCGTTGGTGAGTCTGTTCTGATCACAGCGCGCAGAGGCTGTGACTTCTGCCCGTGATCGTCCGAGTCCGTTACACCGAGACGTAGCGTAGACACTGGCTGCAGCCACCGCCTCGAGTGATCGTCCGCGACAGAGCTGTTCGGATTGTGCCGTTCGGAACAACGAACACGCCTGGTTCCGGATACTCTGTGCGAGGCCAAGACTCGCGACGATCCGCCGAATTTCACTGAGACCGTAGGCGAGGTTCCGTTCAGCTTTCGACTGCCACCGAGCACGGGACTGTTCGCGACGGAGTCGGTTCAGGTGTCGGCGTTTCGTACTCGAGAGTGTGTTTCCGTTCGCGTCTCGCTTGTATCCGATCTCGGTGGAAAGGCCCCGATCGTGGCGTGTCGGTGTCAACGGTGCGCCGGTCCGTCTCTTGGAACCCTGCTCGTCACGTCGCACCCAGTCCGGTCCTCGGTCGAGTTGTGTGTCCTCAAGGATGAGACCACAGTCCTCGCAGACCGTCTCGCGATCAGTCGTTCGAACGCTGCCGCCACAGTCCGGGCAGTCAGTTGCAGTCGTCTGGACGTCTCCGTCGAACGCAGTCGTGTAGATGTCTCTCGTTGCCATTAGTGGCTCCGAAGGGACAACTGAGCAGCCCCTTCACCGCTTCTGGGGCGATAAACAGAACTAGCTGATTCCAGAGTCCATTAGAGGAAAAGATAGTGGCCCGCTCTCGAGAGTTGATTCGCTATAGACCAGCGAATAATCGTTCGAGTCCGATTCTATATCCGTGCTATAGGTATCAAATGATCAGACAGCTTCCTTTACAATGGTCCTGCTAAAGCTCTACCTATTGTACCTATCCTACCTATTGTACCTATTTCTCAACCCTACAATGGTCCTGCTGAAACGGATGTATTCAACGTCGCGATGTATGCACGGTTTCCGCTTCAACCCTACAACGATCCTGCTGAAACCCTACTTGTATGTAGTGAACCATGACCTCGGAGTCGCTCATAACGGAGGTGAAATCCTATTTCGAGGTTGTGGCTGCGCGCACAGCGATCTTCTCGTGAGCAGAGCGAACGAGGGCCGGGAAGACGAACGGAGTGAGTCTTCCCGAGCGAGCACGGAGCGGAGGGTGGGGAGGAGGGGGGGGTGGGGTTGGTCTGGAACGTCGCAAAAAGAAGGCCGCGTTAGCCAGCTACTCCCACCATCGACCGCGTTCAGGGAAATGTAGGGTCGACCATCCGGTGACGGCCAGTGAGACGCGTCCCTCGTACCAGTTCCGTGCAGCCCCATGAATGCGCACTCGTTCGCCTTCCTTGATCCACGGGGCTCCTGATTTCTCCCAGATTGTCACTCGAGTCTGGCCACTGTCGTCTGCGATGAGTCCGACTTGAGCGATGCTTGGATGCGATGGATCCCAGAGCGTCTCGACACGCCCCTCAATGCTCACTTTCTGTCGACTCACATCCTCGAGTGCCCCAATCGGCACGATCTGTCCTGGCGCTGTCTCCAACTCCTCGAACACGCTGACGACTGCACTCGTGAGATTCTGTCCGTCGACGACCGCCTCAGCCAGCCGACGACTGATTGCCGCTCGAGACCAGCCATCAAGCCGTTCGGCCAACCGTATCGACTGTTCGTTCACGGCCGCCAACTCCGAGCGTGTGAGATCCGTTCGGGGATCCGGCCGCTCTGGGTCTGCTCTCGGGTCCACGCTTGCTGCCCGCTTTTGGAACTGCTCCCGCTGCTCTGTACTTCGTCGTGTAGCGATGTCTCGCGCCCGCTTCGCTCGTCCCTGCTGTTGTCCAAACTCGGCCTGTGCACTGATCCGCTCGAGTCCCGCTTCTCGAGCCCGAATCTTCTCTTCTTGCTCGAGGGTCGCACCGTGAATCCGGTCGTCGTTTGTATCGACGATACCGTTCGGGTGGTTTGCATCTACCTTTGCTTGGACCTCTTGCTCGACCGCTGCCTCGAATGCCGGCGTCTCGTCGACGACCGGGAAACTCTCGTCATCGACTTCCTGCTCGTCCACCTGTTTGAGTGCCTGTTCATCGACCGTAACGACCTTGCTACTCGAGTTGTTACTAGACATTGGAACTCACTAGTTCCGAAGGCGCTTACGCGCCTGCCACCGCGATGCTGCGACATCGCGGTTTTCCGACGATACCAACCGATAGATCCATCTGCGCGCTCTCGCTCGCGCCTTCGCGAGCACCCTACTGGGCGCGAGCGAGAGCGCGCCTCAGGGAGGCTACCCAACCAGCACCGCGCGCCGTCCGCCCGGAGCGAGCGGCCAGCACACAAGCCGGTTTCGCGTCCGTCGAGCGAGCGACGTCAGGAGCGCGAGAGACGCAACCGAAAGCGCGCTTGGTGCTGGCGCCGAGGGCACATGCATTTTAGCCCGGCAGCCCGCCCGCGACTGCAGGCAGGCAGCCCGGAATGGGCGGTCGCGAGCGACGCGGAGGTCTCGTGAGCGAAGCGAACGAGACGTCGGTGAGCTTTGCTCACCGGCAGGCGGCAGCGGCGAGCGGGGCGGGCCATTGAGAAACACTGTCTATCCGGATTCGACGCTCGGTCATACAACCGATGCCTAGCGGACTCAAAGAGAGCGAGAGCGTCTCGATCACCGGAAAAGTTCTGCTCCCCCGGGGAACTCGTCAGCTGGAACCCCGTTAATATCGAGAGTCTAGTAGCGACGCACGGGTCTTGATAAACCGCTTGTACTTGCTGCGGGGCGTTTCCCAGCCCTTGGTAGAGCAGTTCATGTGGTCCGGTACGATCGTTGATGGCAGCAAATTCCCTTAGGAGGAGATGTAGCCGATCGATTGTGTCGCGATGTCTTCAGTGCGTTCCTCGATAAGAGACGTCATATGAAGTTCGACCTCTGCGGCACTGTTGAGGGTCGCAAGCGACCACGGAAGCACGTGACTCTGTTCTCCGAGTGGATCGCCCTCGTAGTCGTCGTCGCGGAGCGTGAGTGATTCTTCATGATACGCCTTTGTGGAGATTAGGACGGTGATGAGCTGTACACCGTGGTATGGGAACTGAGGTGTTCCCAGAACGAGCATTGGACGTCCTTTGTCCGAGAGTGGATCGGTCCCCCAGATAATGTCACCACGTTTCAGTTCATCGAATGCTGTCACCGTACTTCCTCCATCTCGTCAGTTTTCAACTCCTCGAGATGCTCTTTGCCGTACTGTTCGTCTGCAGTCTGGTGGTGCTGGTGAAGCCGGTAGGCGGTTCGGAGCCGTTCTTCGTTGTCTGTGATCGCCCAGTACGGGCGCTTGTGCCGCACAAGACCTCGTTCCTTCAGTCGCGAGAGAATCGCACTGACAGCGTCTGTATCCAGCTCAAGTTGTTCAGCGATCGTCGCCGCCTTCCACGCTCGGTCGTCGTTCTCGTCCAGGAACAGCACGATTTGCTCGGTGTCATTTCGGCTCTCGAATTCGTCGTCGTCGGCGTTCTCGAACTCGTCGATATCGATGGTGCCGCTCGACATAGATTGATGTTGGTGCCGTTGATCCATATCTGTTTGGGGTGTTTGTTACAGCGATAGCGAGGAGAAAACACCCCATATCAACTACACGTCACAACAAGACTCGAGACGGGAGAATCTGTTCGATTCGACCAAGCGCGGCACCCGAGGAAACGGCGTATTCGTACGAGGGAGGGTCCGTCCTCCGATACCCGGCCAAACTAGCTACTCGTCGCTCGAGCTAAATCCATCGACGTACTGGTCTTCCCACTCGCGCCGGGCCTCGAGTTCGCGCTGGCCGCGGGCCGTGATCGTGTAGTAGTTCGTTCGCTTGTCGAGTGTGCCTTTCTCGACGAGGCCCTTGTCGACGACTTCGTCGAGGTTGGGATACAGCCGGCCGTGATGGATCTCCGTCTCGTAGTAGTTCTCGAGTTTGTCTTTGATCGCAAGTCCGTGGGGCTCGTCTTGGCCGGCGATGGCATACAGGATATCACGCTGAAAGCCAGTCAAATCGTACATATCGAAATTATTGAGTATAAGGCTATAAGCGTTCCGAGAACGGGTGAAAGAAAACGTGATTCAGGGATAGCATGTACGTGAGAAGCAAGTCTCAGATCTTGACAAAACCACAGCGGACGACTCGCTCATTCGATGTCGAGCGCTGTCTCGACCTCGTCCTCGAGATTATCCATGGTCTGTGGGCCAAGTCGGATCTCAACACCGGCCGCAGTAAGAACCTCTGTCATCTCCCAGCGGGTGATACCAGCTCGCTCTGCAGCCTTCCCAAGGGAAATTTCACCGAGAACGTAGAGCCCGATAGTAGTGGCGAACTCCTCAGTGTGGTCGATATGGGGGCTGCAACGATCAGTTGTCATGGGTTATAGGTGTGTACTCGAGCGGCAGCGTCATTAGTGTGTCCTCGTCTGACATCGTCGATTTGAGTTGACTGGCAATTCCTGAATATGCCAGTAACGAGTGTGTTTCGAGAGGCTGCTACTCCATACTACGAGTGCCCAACTCAGCTATCGATCCAAGAAGCAAGGACTATAGTAGCCATTAGAACGTTTCACTCAGGTATCATCGTTGAATTCTTCATACTATGGGCGTCAACAACTTATCAATCATCCGCTGAATATGCACCATCTCGCTTCCGAACACTCTCTACGCGTACGATGCGTTCTTCCGATTGGAGTCGACACCCCAGTCGATAGGTCCCAACTCGTAACTTCTTGTACGGCGAATTAGTCAATGGCTCAAGGAAGTCAGCTGGCTCGCGCCATTCTGAGGACACGACATCATCGAGTTTCGTGATGATTCGCTCCTGTGTTTCTGTAGGTAACTGCGCAAGTTGGTTTTCCGCTCGAGACGAAAATGCCCATTCCCAATCGTCGTCATTCGTCGTCGGACCCATATGCTGCTTTGATTTCCTCGCTCGATCGGCTCTCACCGTCATCAAACTGTGCTTCACTAATTGCAAGGTCCTTCCAGAACCCAGCACCCTCCGGATGATTCACTGACTCTCGCAGTGCGTAGCGAATAAACTCACTTCGGCTATTGAATCCCCGCTCGCGCCACGTCTCATCAACGACCTCGCGGAAAGACTGGGAAATCCGAAGGTTGATTCGTTCAATCTCAGGATCACCATTGTTGGTTTCAGCTTCGGACATACGCTTGTACGTTCGTAGTACATACACAAAACAGTACCGTCGAGATTGCTGAAATCAGATTATGGCTACACCTCACAACCGGTCCGTACAACCACGCAATGCGTTGTTCGTCTCTCTGGTTGATTACAGTCATTGTTGAACTCCTCACTCCTCAGGGAGTCGATAAACCCGGCGGGGAGCGATGAATCGGGTTTCAGTCGCCGTCCCCAACGAATTGCTTTGCACGGCCCCAGATCGAGTCGCCTTCATTAGCACTGGCCTCATCCATCTCGGGGTTCGAAGCCTGATCACAATGCTCGAGTGCCTCCTGACAGTCTCTGAGGTGCTCTCGAAGCGCTTCATTGGTCGCCTCAAGTTCGTTGATACGATCGTCTTTCTCCTCGAGCGTTGTCTCAAGGTCGTCGACGCGGTCGGTCAACAGTCGATTCTTTTCGATCAGATATGCATGGTTCTGCGCTGATTCGTTACGACTGCCAGCGATCGACGACTCACTCTGACTGGAATTTGTATCACTCGAGTCTTCTCGAGCGTCCGGATCGTAGAAATCGGACGTGTTCGCAATCGCTCGTTCGATGGCTTTCTCGCCGTACGTCGATCCATCGGCGTAGTGCACGTCGTCCCACTTCTCCCGGAGCAGTCCTGACTGCCGAAAGAGTTGATCCATTCGAGTATGGTCGCCGCCAGTCCAGAACGCCAGCAGACAGCACAGCGCCATATCCGCTTCCGACTGGCTGTCGTATCCAGCAATGTTCCCCTTCCAGAGGCGCTCGAACTTTGACCCGTTTGACGCGTTTCGGGCCTTCTCGAGCAACTCCTCGTCCTCGAGGTCAACGTCGGTATTGACTGCCTCATCCGTCAAAACTCGCCCATCAGTTGCGCCTCGATACCCGGATTCGGATTTCGCGTCAGTATCGGTGTCTTGGACATACTCCCGGTGAACCGCCTCGAGTGCATCCTGTCGACGAGCAACGCGATCGGGCAACTCCTCGAGAGAGTCACCAGTCACGGTGAAAAACCGAGCAGTGTCGTACAGTTCGATACTTCCACGTCGGTTCCGACCATCCGGGAGTTCTCCCTCGATGAGCACATGGAAGCCAGTTCCCGATGGGGAGATTTCCGTATAGGAATCAAGCCGCTCGATAATGTCCTCCGCTACGTCGTCGGCGTCCCCAGTCTCCGGATCTCGGCAGTTATCGAGATCCACACCAACGATAGGATCATCGTCAGTAAACACGAACCCCACGCCATCCGCATCTCCCGAATCGGCGTACTTGAGCGCAGTTTCGACCGACGCCCATGTTTCGGGATCCGTCGAGGAGGCGAACTCACCAGTGCTCGGTGTCACCGGAATCTTGGTTGGCTTCCCGTCTCGAGGTTCTTCTCGCCAGCAGACCCATTGGTCGCGTTCTTGCAACTCCGCTGGCAGCGCTGTTCTATCAATGTGGATTTCAGATCTCATTGGTACTCCCCTTGAAGGGCACCATTGATGCCTTCCGATAAACTATGTAAGCTTCTCGAGAATAACACCGAGCCTTACCATGCTGCCCATATTGCCTGTCCCTACATCCTTCTGCGGATGGAACCCAGTGTATACTAGTTGGTTTTGGCAGGCTGTTTTGTGTGGACAGCACTCCCATCATGCGATTTTGCACGGACACCCCTGTCCACGCAGTATCAGTACCTCACAAAGCCGG
>JHUT02000018.1 GCA_000690595.2 Natrinema mahii
GTTCTAATGGTTACTATAGTCCAATTACAGTTACCTGACCAACATCAAATACGAGAAGCAGGAATATAGTAGCTAATAAACCACCACCCACCTTTGGAGTAGAAGGGAATTTCCCAAGCGTAGCCATTTATAAATCAATTACCGCTGATAACCATTAATGATGGTACATCAATCAGTGACCACTGAAAAATGCTCAATCTTTAGAATAGAGCCCTCGATCTTTCATCCATTCTATCAATCTATGACCGTTCATCTCACGATTGTTTGGCCCTACGCGGATATAGAATCTGGAACCCACTGAGTAGGGTTGTTCAATTGCTTTGGGAACAACAATACACACAACCCATTCCCCGTCATATTCTTTCCTGAATGTATTACCATTTAAATCAGGCGGAAAGTTCCCACTTACAATATCAGAGACCCATTCTTCCACCTTTTGTGGTTCTGAAACCCCTATCGTCATACCACTATCAGAAACCCCAATAATTATCAGCCCACCATCCTGATTAGCAAGAGCACAAAACTCCTTTTTCAAATCTCTCTTGTCATTTACATCGTGAACTTCTAACTTTGCCTTCAGCTCCGTAGTTTCTTCCTCCCCATGATGAATCCGGTCAGAAAGCTCGTCAGTTGAAAGAACTTGACTTTCAGAATTCAGCGTGAAATTTGCATGTGGTACTTGTGACTTTGAAAGATAATGTGCCCCAATTAGATATGTCTCAAGCTCTCTCCTTTTTGAAAAGCTTTCTAAATCTATTATTGAATAGCTGATCAAGCAATCATCATCTGCTTTACTCATTATCTCGCCCATTCGTTGGTCTATGTTTTTAGTAACTGTAATATCTGTGATATTATCGTCGTCTTTCCATGTGAGAACAACTCCGCTTTCTTGGGGATAACTGTAACTAAGCCCAAAATCCTGTGTTTTTTTGTATGGTCCTTTCCAATCCATTCCCAACCAATTTTCCGAGTCCACCTTTGCTAAATCATCCCAGTTAAGGGTAAATGGATCTTCTTGGAGAGTTTCACTGTTATACCTGCTAAAATTTGCAGTAGGCGTCTGCCCAGTAGCTACTTTATATAGAGAGATATGTGCCGCAGCTATAGCCCTGATTTCTTCTTTCCTCATTTCTGGATCAAAGCTAATCCAAGATACTAAAAAATGGCCGCGAATATTAGCGTCGATCTCCCAAAGGCGTGGCGCAGCAAAATGCGGTTCCTTGTCTGGCTTCTCTGTTTTCTTTAGTTCGTATCCTAGTCGTTTCACTCTCCGCTCGAGGTCGCTATGGCTGTGTCCAATATAATGAATACCACTCAAATGAGAGTGGAATATCCTATAGATACCCGGTCTGGAAGGGATCACATCAAAGTTCGATGAAGGCAATACAGGCCTGGGATCTGACCAGTCAGAAATATTAGTAGGTCTCGAGTTGGGGTCCATGGAAGTGAGCGTTTTTACACAACAATTATTGAAGTTCTTTCTGGTAACTCATGCAGGTGAGGATGTGATTTCTGGTCTGCCGCAGTAGAGCGGTGTATTTTGATGATGTGGCCTTAGCCACACCCCTAACGGGGAACCCGACGGCCCCCGTCGTGGTTCCCCGTCAGGTGTGGCCGGGGCTCGTCCCCGGCCACCCCGCGGCGCGCGCCGGTCGGAGACCGATCCGGGGCTTTTACACGCTAAAAACGACGAAATAAGGGTGTTAGAATAGTGTTGCCACTGGCCGACCGCCCGCTACAGCCAGCGCCAAGCCGCGCTCTTTCCGCGCTCGCCGAGGTCGACCTGTGCCGACCGGAACCGAGCCGGGTCCTTCCCGGCTTCCGTCCACAGCCGGTACGCCTCTTTCAATCGCTTCTCGACGTTCTCGACGCCCTGCAGTCGAAACATGACACGGGCCTCTTGTCGGTCGTCAACGTCAACCCCGTGCTTCGCACACCAGGCCACCAGCGCGCTCGTCGTCTCGTCGATCCCGCGCTCGGCGGCTTCGATCGCCTTCGCTCCGGCCTCGACGGCCCGACGGGTCGCGTCGCGAGCCTCCTGTACGGCGTCGTGGACCATCTCGGCGACGTGATTCGATCGAAGCGAAACGGACCCGTATTCGGACTCGACTAACTCAGGGATCCGTTTCAGTGCCCGTCGCACGCTATCGACGTGACGATCGTGTTCCGCGGCGATCTCCCGAGGCGACACCTGTCCCCCGTCGGTGACCAGCGTCTCGAGGGCGTCCCACTCAACAGGCAAGAGCCTGTCCGAAACGGCCGAAGGCGCAACTCTCGAGCCGTCTACTGACGAATAAGTATTCGTCCCAAAACGCGAGGAAACCGAGTGGGCGCTGCAGGATTTGAACCCGCGGCAGCTTGGTCCGAAGCCAAGTACTCTGTCCAGGCTGAGCTAAGCGCCCGCACGAGTTCATTTCCGATGTGACCATATAAGTCACTCGATTCGGGCCGGTTTCGATAGACACCACCACGCTCGCCGCTCGAGAGTTTTCAGTCGGTGACAATCAGCTGCGGGGGTCTTAGTTTTGTAGCTGCAACGGCTACGTGTGTCATGAGCGAGACCGAAGCCCCCGTCCCAGACGAGGTCGAATCCGGCGCGACGCCCCTCGAGTTGCTCTCAGATGATGAGGGGAGCTGGACCGCCGTACCGGCCGACGCGAGCGGTGACGACCGGGTGAGCAAATGGCTCGAGATCGAGGCCGACGTCCTCTGTGATCTCGAGGAGTGGCGCTGAGACGCCGGCCGACCGAGACGACGCCTTCGCGTCGCCGATCACGCGAGCGCCGCGCATAGTCGTATTCGGGCGGAGCCGTCACTGGGACCGGACCGTACCGTTTAACCAGCCCGCATGACCACTCGAGCGTATGACTGTCGGTGAGACGGGTCGCGGGTTGCTCGAGTTGACGCGGCCGGTGAACGTGATCGCGGCAAGCGCCCTGACGTTCATCGGGGCCTTCGTCGCGGGCGGCGTGACCGAGGAGCGGTTCGCGGTCGCTGCGGCGGTCGCGGCCACGGGGCTGGCGGTCGGGGCGGGAAACGCGATCAACGACTACTTCGATCGGGAGATCGACCGGATCAATCAGCCCGAGCGGGCGATTCCCCGGGGGGCAGTGAGCCCGCGCGGTGCGCTTGCGTTCAGCGTCCTCCTCTTTGCGGGCGCGGTCGCGCTCGCGGTGACGCTGCCCGCGGCGGCGATCGCCATCGCGGGCGTCAACCTCCTCGCGTTGGTCGCGTACACCGAGTTCTTCAAGGGGCTGCCCGGCCTCGGGAACGCGCTCGTCGCCTACCTCGTCGGCAGCACGTTCCTCTTCGGCGCCGCGGCGGTCGGCGAGATCGCGCCGGCGGTCGTCCTCTTCGTGTTGGCGGCGATCGCCACGCTGACCCGCGAAATCATCAAAGACGTCGAGGACGTCGAGGGCGACCGCGAGGAGGGACTGAACACGCTCCCGATCGCGATCGGGGAGCGGCGGGCGCTGGTCGTCGCCGCCGCCTTGCTGGTCGTCGCCGTCGTCGCCAGCCCGGTTCCGTTCCTCCGGGGCTACTTCGGCGTCGCGTACCTGCTCGTCGTCGCGCCGGCCGACGCCGTCATGCTGCTTGCCGCTTACGAGAGCTTCGCGGATCCGACGACCGGCCAATCGCGTCTCAAGTACGGGATGTTTCTGGCGGCTCTGGCCTTCATCGTCGGGCGGGCGGCCCTCGAGGTCACCCTGTCGGTGTAGGATACGACGGCGGTTTCGAGCGAGCGCTCCGTATGCCACGGCAGGGGTCGTGGGACGAACATCGTTCACGCACGGCACGACTGCACGGAGCCAGTTCGCCCAGCGATCGGGGGCCGAACCGGTAGCTCCCGTCCGTCGTGCGCTCGAAGACGGTGTGAGACGCCAGCTACGTTATCAAAAGTACTATAAGCCGCTTCGCGTATCTTCTTACCACACGCCGGCAGTCGGAGTGGGCTGTGGCACCAGCTCGTCGTTACGGCGATGGATGTGAGCATTCCGTATGTATGACCTCGCAGATGTCCTTCCGGACGTCGAAATCGATCCGGGAACGAACGTACTCGTCGCGGGCCCGCCACTGACGGGGAAACGACGGATCGCCTTCGATATCCTCGCGAGCGGCGCGACCCGTGGTGACGGTTCGATCGTCGTCACCACCAAAGACAGTGCCGACAAGGTCCTCGAGAGTCTCGACGACCACGTCGGCGAGGGCGTCGAGCCGGATATCGGCGTCGTCGACTGTGTCACCAAACAGCGGGGGATCGGGACGATCGACGACGATCCGCGGATCAAGTACGCCTCCTCCCCGGTCGACATGACCGGCATCGGGATCAAGCTCTCGGAGTTCCTCCAGGAGTTCTACGAGGCCCGCGGGCTGACCCAGAATCGCGTTCTCTTGCACTCGGTGTCGACGCTGTTGATGTACTCCGATCTCCAGACGGTCTTCCGGTTCCTCCACGTCTTCACGGGCCGGATCCAGAGCGCCGACGCCATGGGCGTCTACGTCATCGACTCGACGGCCCACGACGACCAGACCATGAACACGCTCAAACAACTGTTCGACGCCGTCGTCGAACTCGAGGAGACGGCCGACGGCGAGGAACCCGAGATCCGGACCGCCGGTCTCTCGAGTTGACCGGTGCCTCCGAGCTCCCGCTGCGTTTTCCCGCGTCTCCGATCGACTCGCGAGCGTCGAGTCCGGCCGTCCCCCTCTCCGAGCGACCCCGAAACGTTTCTGCGGGGAGCGCGTACGCCCGGATACCATGCCAGTCGACACTGCAGCGGAGATCGAGGAGATCCTCGAGTACGAGACGATCGCCGTCGTCGGCTGCTCGAGTACGCCCGGCAAGGCGGCCCACGACGTGCCGAAGTACCTGCTGGAGCACGGCTACGACGTGATCCCGGTCAACCCCTACGCCGAGGAGATCTTCGGCCGTGAGGTCGCCGACTCGCTGGCCGACGTCGAGGACGAGATCGACATCGTCTGTATCTTCCGACCCAGCGAGGAGGTAAGCGAGATCGTCGACGCGGCCCTCGAGCGCGACGACGTCGAGGTCGTCTGGACCCAACAGGGGATCCGCGACGACGAGGCGGCGGCCCGCGCGGAGACGGCGGGCCGGACCGTCGTGCAGGATCGGTGTCTGAAGGTCCAACACCGTCGGCTCGTCGCTTGAGCCGGCGAGAATCGAGAGACTCCGTACGAGGCCGGCGAGAACGCGCCGTCTAGGAGTGCCTCGGGCAGCCGGCTCATCTCTCAGCGGGTTCGAGGCCCACCAAAAGCGTGGGCCGATTACCGGTGGTCCGGTTCCGACGACGGCCTCGAGCTACGACGTCCACTCTTCGAACGATCGATAGATGCCCTTCGAGAGATAGCGCTCGCTCGAGTCCGGAAAGACCGTGACGACGGTCTCGTGGGGCACGTCGAGGTCGCCGTCGGCGATCCGTTCGGCGACCCGCTTCGAGGCCACGCTCGCGGCGCCCGCACTCGAGGCGACCAGATGGCCTTCCTCGCGGGCGAGGCGGACGAGTTCGTCGTGGGCGTCGCGGTCCGAGACGGCACTGACTGCGTCGACCAGTTCGGGGTCGAACAGCTCGTTGGTCGCGGTGTCGTGCGTGCCGATCCCCTCGATCTTGTACTCGTCTTCCTCGCGATCCGCCCCGAGGAGTTCGCCGTAGACCGAGCCCTCGGGTTCGACCGCGACGACGTGCGTCTCGGGGTCCTGCTCGAGCGCGTAGCGGGCGATTCCCATGAGCGTCCCCGCCGTTCCACAGCCGACGACGACGGCACCGACCCGCCCCTCGAGCGCGTCGTAGATCTCGGGGCCGGTCGTCTCGTAGTGCGCTTCGGCGTTCAGCGGGTTCGAGAACTGCTGGGGGACGACGGCGTCGTCCAGTTCCGCGGCCAGTTGCTGTGCCCGGGCGATGGCACCGTCCATGCCGTCCTCGGTCGGCGTGTTGACGACCTCCGCGCCGAGCGCGGCCATCAACTGCTGTTTCTCCACGCTGAACCGCTCGGGGACGACGAAGATCGCCTCGAGTCCCAGCTGTTCGGCCGCGATCGCCAGCCCGATCCCGGTGTTGCCGGCCGTCGGCTCGATGATCGTCCCGCCGGCGGGGACGTCGCCGCGCTCGAGCATTCGCTCGAGCATGTACTTCCCGATGCGGTCCTTGATGCTGGCGCCGGGGTTGAACGACTCGAGTTTGGCGTAGATCGAGACGTCTCCGGCCCCGTCTCCGAGGCGGACGAGCGGCGTCCGACCGATCGTCTCGAGAACCGAATCCACCGGCTGCTCGTGGGTCGTCATTGTGCTGGCAAATGTTGCCTCCGTTGTTAGCTCTTATTATTACGACCGGTGCGGCGGATATCCGAAGAGTGTCGGAGAAACACCATTTCCGGTGAAGACACCGCGTGACAGTCGTCTCCTCGTTTCACTCGGCGGTCGCGTCCGTCGATCCGCTCGCCGTCGTCGCCGTCGACTCGGTCGCGTCGCTCGCCGTCGATTCGTCGGCGGCCTCGTCCTCGCGTTCGGCCTCGTCGATCGCCGCCTCGGCGAGGATCTCCTCGCCGTCGATCCCCTGCTCCTCGGCCATCGCCAGTAACAGGGCGCGCTGCTCGGTGAGCTGGTGATCCATGCGCGTGACCGTGTCGTGGGTCTCGTCCATCTCCTCCTCGAGTCCCGTGATCCGGTTCTGGAGTTTCTGTACCTGCTTGTACATCGCTTCGGCTCGATCCGAGAGGCCCTGAATCTTCTTTGCGGTGCTGCCAAGTCCCATACCCGAACGATGTGTCGGAGAACTAATGGGCCTTTTCCTCCCACCAGCGCAGCCATCGTTTGGTACTGCACCGCATGATATGGCGAATTTAGTACGAATCAGTGACAATTATCTCTCGAGGTGACCAGCGATGGTGCGAGCGAGCGTACCCAGCACTGGATGCAAGGCCTCGATCTGCCGTCCCAGTTGTTCGGGGACGTCGGCGGCACCGACGACGAACTGTACGAGGCGGACGACGAGTTCGTCCTCACGATGGATATGCCGGGCTTCGAGACCGACGAAATCGAGTTGGCGTGGGACGACGGCGTCCTGAACGTCGCCGCCGAACACACCGACGAGAACCGGGGCCGCAAGAAGACCGACCACCGTCGGTTCCGGTCCCCAAACGGGCGCCGACGAGGTGATCGTCGCCGAGTACACCAACGGCGTCCCCGAGGTCCGGCTCCCGACGGCCGACTCGACCGCGCAGGGCACGGAGATCCCCTCGAGGGGTGAGTCCCCGAACCCGGACCCGTCGCGACTGAACAGTTCCCCGGACTCACCGGGTGAACGACCTCCCCGTCGACGGCCGCGCCGGCCGCTGGCGCTTGTGACGGGTCCGCTCGACCCACGCCTCGAGTCGCGCGACGGTCTCGGCTTCGACGCCGGTCCGGTCGACGACGGTCGCCGCGTCGACGCCCCCGTCGATCCTGCGACGGAGGATCCGATCGACGGTTTCGGAATCGACCTCGAGTGTCGTCGCCGGCGACTCGCCGGGATGTAACGGCGAGCCCGACGTTTCGACCGTCAGGTCTGCCGGGATCCCGACGGCTCGAGCGAGCGCCTCGA
The DNA here is from genome assembly GCA_000690595.2 of Natrinema mahii. Lineage (GTDB taxonomy): Archaea > Halobacteriota > Halobacteria > Halobacteriales > Natrialbaceae > Natrinema > Natrinema mahii. Next base: position 7,599 of record JHUT02000018.1, read on the forward strand.
GCTCGGTCCGGTAGAGGCCGGCGAGGGGGAGGCAGTCGGCCCCCGTTTCGCCGTGTTTGGCGACCGAGCCGAGGAGGTACTGCGTGCGGTTGATCGGGCCCGCGACGAGCGCGTCCGTCGCGTTCGCGACGTAGTAGGCACAGGTCATCCGGAGCCGCGACAGCGCGTTGGTGGTCGCGACCAGGTCGTCGGCCGGCCCGGACGACGCCCCGATGGTCTCCTGAAACGCCGCCAGGACCGGTTGCAGTTGCAGGCAACTGTGGTCGATGCCCAGCGACGTCGCAACCGCTTCCGCGTTGCGCGACACCGCCTCGTGGCTCAGAAACGCCGGCATCACGAGTCCCGTGACGCGGTCTTCCCCCGCCGCGTCGACGGCGAACGTCGCGGTCAGCGCCGTCTCGACGCCACCGTCGAGCGGGACGACGAACCCGTCCGCGCCGGCGTCGGCGACCACTCGCTCGAGAAACGCCGGTAACTGGTCGCGGAGCTGCGACAGCGCGTCGTCGGTCGTCGCGAGGCCATCGGGGCCGCGGGGCAGGTCCGCGATCGAGGAGTGGGTGCCGGACACCGTCATCGAACTCCGGGTGCGACGACCGGTCGGGACACGCTCGAGCGGCGGCAGGCGATACCTCCACGGCGACCTCCCGACCGCGGACCGGTCGCCGATCGGCCGTCGGTCGGACGGCGGGACTGCGATTTCATCGTTCACTCGAGTGTGACGCTACACACGATATAACGCTTTCCTGGCACATCATTAGCCAGTTAGGCCCCATTCGTGGTATTTGGATGAATATATATCGTGAAAGGAGATCGAAGATCTGTAGAATGTCAATGTCGAGTTTCGGCCAAGACGTGGCCGATCGTGACGGCCGGTCGGCACCCGTCGCGGACGTGACCGGGACCGCCGGCGGCGGACTCGAGCGGAGGAGACGAAAGGCCCTTAAGTTCCCACCCCCTACCTGAGGATGGACTAGGTCGGGCAGTTTGGCCCTGCTCGTTACCCGCGCTATGGTCATTAGCGGGGACCGAACGCCGCGGGCGTCCGGTCAGACCGACCGGGGCCCCGGGAGCCAACATGGAAGCCTCGTCCGTCGGGGACAGCGGTCCACGATGGCCGTCCGCAGGGACGCCCCATCGTGGTTAGCCGGCGACAGCCCATCAGGCGCGGAAGCGAGCAGTGGACCGCCGGACACCTGTCGCTCGCCGGGTCGCGGGGTGGAGAAGGCAACCGGGATTCCCCCGGTCGGAACGCCGGGCAACCGCGGTCGTCCACATTCATACGGCACGAAATTTTACTCTGCAGGCGCGGCTTCGCCGCGCCTTCGGTAAAATTTCGATCAAAAGCACTCCTCCTTCCGTTCCGTTCGCGCTACTCACTTCACGTCAGTCGTCGGCCCGCTCGCTCACCCTTCGGGTTCGCTCGCGGTCGTATCGGGTAGCCGCCTGCCCTCCCCCGGGTCGGACGGCTCTCACTGTCGTTCGAGCCGTCCTCCCGGCCGTTTCTCGATTGACGCTCGTTGTCTCAACCCGGATCACAGAAGGGTAAATATTACTACTACGGTCCGAGTGACTACGGTAATGACAAGTCGCCGACTCGCGGCCGTCCTCGGCGTCCTGGTCGTCAGCGTCCTGCTGACCGGCTGTGTGGCGCTCGAGGACCCCGAACGCGAGACCGACGAGCCCGACCCCGCAGCGGTCTTCGAGGGCGCGTACGTCTACAGCGAGGACCTCGAGGACCTCCGGGGCGTACGGCGGGTCGAGATGACCGACGGGAACCGAACCGTGACGGAGGTCCTCCGGATCGAGAGACGGCCCTACGTCGACGAGCGAAGCGCGGTCATCGAGGCCTCCGATCCGATCGTAGTCGGAAACCTGTACGTATCGAACGCCACGAAGAACTGGTACTACTACCCGGGCGCGGACGTCGCAAAGCACTTCGACCCGGCCGAGGCGTTCGATAGCGAGGCGATCCGGTCGAGTCGCGCCGAGCGGGCCGACGAGGTCCGCAACCTCTACGACCTCGGGTACCGGGGTACCGACCGGGTCGCGGATCGGGAGGCCCACGTCCTCGCCGTCGAGGCGAAAAACGAAACCGTCGAGCGCGACGTGTCCCTGATCGTCGGCGACACCGAGTTCGTCCTCCCGCTGGAGACGGACGATCCGCGGGACGAGATCGACGTCGTCGAGCAGCGCCTCTGGATCGATACGGAGTACGACTACCCGCTGAAAGAGCGACTGGTCTATGAAACCCCTGACGGCGAGCGCTACGAACTGCGCATGGAGTACGAGTCGATCGCGTTCAACGTCGGGCTCGAGGACGACCGGTTCGCGTTCGATCCGCCCGAAAACACCACCGTCGAGGAGTGGTAACCCCTATTCCGCCGGCTGGACGACGCTTTGCCCGTCGTCGGCCTCGAATCTGAGTCCGCCCTCGAGGGTGCGGACGGGGTAGGGAATGTCGATGCCCTCCTCGTCGAAGCGGCGTTTGACGGCGGTGACGTACTCCCCGCGGGTTCGGACGAAGTCGGCCCGCGACGGGTTCGAGATCCAGAACCGCGACTGGAGGCCGACGTCGGAGTCGCCCAGTTCCGTCAGCCGGACGGAGGGTTCGGGGTCGTCCATGATGTCGGGGTGGCGTTCGGCCTCCTCGACGATGATCTCGGTCGCCTGCTCGATGTCGTCGTCGTACCCGATCCCGAAGACGAACTTCAGGCGGAGTTTGTCGGCGTCGACGGGGTTCTTGAGGACGCCGTCGGTCAGCGCCGAGTTGGGGACGGTAAGCAGTTCGTTGTCGAACGTTCGCACGCGGGTGACTCGGAGGCTGATGTCCTCGACGACGCCGGAGTAATCGCCGTTGTCCCACTCGATCCAGTCGCCGATCCGGAACGGCTTGTCGGTGTAGATGAACACGCCCGCCACGAAGTTCGAGATCACGTCCTGCATCGCCAGTCCGATCGCGAGCGCGCCGGCCGCGGCGATGCCGGCCATCGATACTAGGAAGTTCCCGTAGCCGGCGAAGCCGAAGGCGACCGCGAACGCGAGAAAGGCGACGCCAAACCGCGTGACCATCAACAGCGGGTTCTTGGCGTGGTCGTCCAGCTCGCGTCGGTCGAGGGCGCGGCCGACCAGCGGAACGAGAAAGAGCCGGCCGACGAACCAGATCGCGGCGAGCGCGACCAGAAACCGGATCGCGCCCTCGGCGACGCCGGCCTGAGCCGCCGTGAGTCCCGCGTCGTCGAGCGTCTCGCCGATCACGCCCAGGACGATCGCGGGCAGCGATGCGCCGACCGCGCCGCCGGTCATCGGTACAGCACCGCGGTGTGACCGCGCGTCTCGACGAGATCGGCGTTGACGCGGTCCGCGAGATCGGCTGCCTTCTCCGCGGTCGAACTACCGGCGCGGGCCGCGCGCAGGAATTTCACCTTCACGAGGTCTCTATCGTCCAATTGATCGTTGAGTTCGTCGACGACGGCGTCGACGCCGCTCTTGCCGACCCAGACGGTGACGTCGAGATCGTGTGCACGCCGTTTACGTTCTGCTGTATCCATGGCCCCGAATAGCGAAGCGAGCCGTTTCAATCTTCTCGATTCGGAATCGCCGCGCGCTGACGGCGGCGGATCCGCGACGGCCGCTCACTCCTCGTAGGGGTATCTGGCGTGGGCACCGCAGTCACAGGTGATGACCACGTGGCCGTCCTGTAGCCTGACGCGGGCGTTGGTCCCCGGCCGGAGATACGCGTCGCACCGATCGCAGGTGAACCGGCGGAACCGCCGCGGGAGCGACAACCGGTTTCGCTCCGCGACCCGTCGGGCGAGTCGGACGTAGTACCGCGCCCGGTCGTCCTCGCCGTCCGCGGCCGCCGCTCGAGCGAGGTCGTGGAGGCGCTCGATCCGCTCGGCCGCGATGTCCATACGCGTGTGTTCGTCGGTCGACGTATCCATGTTGCGCTCCGGAACGGTCGGGCGCTGTCGTGTTCCCTGCAAACGCGACACAAGCCCTTGGCCACGGCGAATGTACCGTCGATTGAAAAGATTCTTTACCCGTCCACGTATTCGACAGTAGTACGCAGTACTGTTATATATCGCATACAAAGAGGTGCAAGCAAACGGAATGAATTGGTCCCCATCTTCGCCCGACGACGGCGTTAGCAGGCGCTCGTTTCTGGCCGCCGGTGCGGCCGGCGCTGCAGTGACGACGAGCGGCTGTATCGACCGCGTGCGACGCGTCGTCGAACAGGCAGGAGACAATCAGTTGTCGCTCTCGATCACGACGCTCCCGGCGGACGCCGATCGACAGAACGTCCAGATCGCACGCCGACTCGAAACGAACCTCGAGAAGGTCGGTATCGACGTCTCGCTGGACATGCGCTCGCCATCGGAGCTGTTGAAAGCCGTCCTGCTCGACCACGAGTTCGACCTCTACATCGGCCGTCACCCCGCCGACTACGACCCGGACTTTCTCTACGACGCCCTTCACTCCACGTTCGCCACCGAACGCGGCTGGCAGAACCCCTTCGGGTTCGCCAACATGTACTTCGATACCCTCCTCGAGGAACAGCGTCGACTCGACGGCGAGCAACGGAAGCAACGCCTCGGGTCGGTCCTGCACGGCCTGGCCCAAGAGAAACCGTTCGAACCGATCTGTTTTCCCGACGAGCGCCGCGTCGCGCGAACCGACGGGTTCGAGGGCTGGGACGAGGGCACGCTCCCGACCCGACACGGCTATCTCGGACTCGAGGGCGACGGCCGCCTCCACGCGCTCGTGACCGACAGCCGAATGACGGGGAATCTCAACCCCCTCTCGGCGACGGCTCGAGAGCGGGACACGACGATCGATCTGCTCTACGACTCGCTGTTGAGCGAGCGCAACGGCGACCTCGTCCCCTGGCTCGCCGAGTCGGTCGAGTGGTCCGCGACGCCGGACGACGACGCGACCGATGAGCAAAGCGACGCGAACGCCGACGGCGAGCGACGGACGGTCTCGATCACGCTCCGGGAGGACTGCCGGTTCCACGACGGCGAGCCACTGACCGCGTCCGACGTGGCCTTCACCTACCGGTTCCTCGAGGACACGTCGCTCGGACGAGCGCCCGAATCGCCGGCACCGAGATACCGCGGCCAAGTCGAGATGGTCGACTCGGTCACGGCCGAAGACGACCGTCGGCTGACGATTTCCCTGCGGGGCGAAAAACCGGCCGGGCAACGGGCACTGACCGTCCCGATCCTCCCCAAACACGTGTGGCAGGACCTGATCGATCAACAGGCGTCCGACGGCGAGTTTTCCGCGCCACAGGGCCGGTGGGCGGCCGCCACCGGGGATCACATCCCGCCGATCGGGAGCGGTCCCTACCGGTTCGAGAGCCACAGCGAGGACGAACAGGTGGTCCTCGAGCGATACGAGGATCACTTCACGCTGCGGGAAACCGTCGACCTCGGCGAGCCGGTCCCCGGCGGGATCCGGTTCACCGTCGATCCCGGAAGTACGTCATCGATCAGGCGGGTCGACGACGGGGGTGCGGATCTGACGGCCTCGATGCTCAACGCACACTCGCTCGGTGCCATCCCCGACACCCCGAACGTCCGCCAGCTGTCTTCCCCTCACCGGACCTTCTATTATGTCGGCTTTAACGTCCGCAACGCCCCGCTCAGTAATCCCCACTTCCGTCGGGCGATCACGCAACTGATCGACAAGGAGACGATCGTCGACGAGGTCTTCTACGATCACGCGACGCCGACCGCGACGCCGGTGACCGACGACTGGGTCCCGGCGACCCTCGAGTGGGGCGGTGAAGACCCGGTGACGCCGTTTGTCGGTTCGAACGGCCGTCTCAACGTCGAGGCCGCGAAGTCGGCCTTCGAGACGGCCGGCTTCCGATACGATGATAACGGACGGTTGCTTGGAGGCTACTAACAGCGATGCTCGCCGAGGTGCTGACACAGGTCGCCCTCGTTATCGGGATCTTGCTCCCGATTTCGGTCCTCGTCTTTATCGGTCGCGAGCGCCTCGTCCGGACCCGAGCCGAGTGGCGTGACCGCCTGCGGACGAACGCACCGGTCATCGCCGTGTTGCTCGTCGTGTTGTTGATAAACCGCGTCGCCAGACAGACGGCACCGGAACTCTCTCGGAAGGTCGGGGTCCATCTGACCGCGACGTTTTACAACGTCGAAGGGGAGTTCATCCTCCTGTTCAAGTCGGTCGAGACGCCGGAGCTGACAGCGTACTTCGCGTCCGTCTACGTCTTCGGCTACACGTTCTTGCTGATCTTCCCGGTCATTGCGTACTTCATGCTCTCGGACACGCGGACCTTCCGACGGCTGTTGGCAGCCTACGCCCTCAACTACGCGATCGGGCTCGTCCTGTATATCCTCATCATCGCGTACGGGCCACGGAACGTGATGCCGGCCGAACTCACCGAGCGGATGCTGTACGACACGAACCCCCAGTACCAGTATCTCACCCGGGAGGTAAACGCCAACACCAACGTCTTCCCGTCGCTGCATACCTCGCTGTCGGCGACCGTCGCGGCGTTCGCGTCGATGACGCGTTCGGCGTACCCCAAGTGGTTCCCCATCGCGGTCGTGTTGGCCGCAAGCGTCGCGATCTCGACGATGTATCTCGGGATCCACTGGGGGATCGACGTCGCCGCGGGGCTGGTCCTCGCGGCGGCCTGTGTCGTCCTCTCGGACAAACTGGTCGGGCGGTGGTCGCTGTCCGACCTGTTCGGGGACCGCTTCGAAGGGCTCAGCGACCGACTGCCACGGCTTCGCCGGGAGGAGTGACTCCCGGTGACCGGCCGACCTGTCGGGCGATCGTCGGCCGTTGACCGAGCGCAATACTGTTATATCGTGGCTCTGCAACTATGATAGACGAACGAAATGAACGGAGGACCAGCCGCGCCGAACCGAACGGGCCCGAGTGACGGGGGCCCGAGCATCAGCCGGCGGAGCGCTCTGGCGGCGGCGGCCGGACTGACGGTCTCGACCAGCGGCTGCATTCGGCAAGTCCGGGATATTCTCATGCCGAACAACATCCAGCAGCTCTCGCTGACGATCACGACCCTCCCCGCGGACAGCGACAGACAGAGCATCCGGCTCTCCCGGGAGCTGGCCGACGTCTTCGAGACGGTCGGTATCAACGTCTCGTTCGATATCCGGTCCCCGGTCGATTTCCACCGGACGGTGTTGTACGATCACGAGTTCGACGTCTGGATCGCCGAGCATCCGGGCGGCACCGATCCGGACTTCCTCTACGAGGCGTTGCACTCGGTCTATACCGACGAATCCGGCTGGCAGAACCCCTTCGGGTACACCAACCTGACCGTCGACGACTCCCTCGAGACCCAGCGCCAACTCGAGGGCGAGAAGCGCCGCGAGGCCGTCACGGACGTCCTCGAGCAGGTCGCGATCGAGCAGCCGTTCGTTCCGATCTGTATCCCGGACCAGCACCGCGCGGTCAGAACCGACCGGTTCGACTGGGACGAACGCGCGCTCGCGACCCCACAGGGCTATCTCGGAGTCGATCCGGCACCGGACGTCTCGACGCTGCGGGCCACGCATACCGATTCCCGGCCGACGTCGAACCTCAACCCGCTCGCAGTCGACTATCGGGGAGAGGATCCGTTCGTCGATCTGCTGTACGATTCGCCGGCGACCGAGACCGCCGACGGCGAGATCGAGCCCTGGTTCGCCCGCTCGTGGGAGTGGGACGCCGGGACGATCGACGTGCGGCTCCGGACCGATTGTCCGTTCCACGACGGCGAGCCGATGACGGCCGAAGACGTCGCCTTTACGTATCGGTTCCTCGCGAATATGCGCCTCGACGACGCCGAGGCCGCCGCTCCCGCGCCCCGATACCGCGGGCTGGTCGAGGCTGTCGACTCGGTCGAGGTCGTCCACCGCGATCGCGTCGAGTTGCGGATCGACGCCGGCCGGCCGGTGGGTGAACGGGCGCTGTTGGTTCCGATCCTCCCCGCCCACGTCTGGCGCGAGCGGGCCGGCGGCGCGAACGGACCGGGGGGTGCGACCATCGCACAGGAGACCGCAGAGGCGGTCGCGACGGAGAACGTCCCGCCGATCGGGAGCGGCCCGTTCCAGTTCGCGGAGCGGACCGAAGGCGAGGGACTCACGCTCGAGCGGTTCGACGGTCACTTCACGCTGCGATCGGACGTCGATCTCCCGGCACCGACCGTCGACGAACTGACGGTCAGGGTCGACCCGCCCGGGGCGGCCGCCCAGCGGGTCGTCGACGACACCGCCGACGTGACGACCTCACCCCTCGAGGCCAACGTCGTCGCCGGCGTCGATCAGTCCGGCAGCACTCGCGTCCTCGAGTCGCCGTCGTGGTCGTTTTACTGTCTCGGGTTCAACGCGCGGGACGCGCCGTTTAGCAATCCCCGCTTCCGCCGCGTCATCGCGCAGTTGATCGACAAGGAGTGGTTGGTCGACGAGGTGTTCCGGGGTCACGCGCGGCCCGTCGCCACGCCGGTGACCGAGGAGTGGGTCCCCGAGAGCCTCGAGTGGAACGGTACCGATCCCGAAACGCCGTTTCTCGGAACTGACGGCGAGGTCGACGAGGCCGCGGTCGAATCGGCCTTCGAGACGGCCGGCTTCCGCTACGACGAGCGCGGCCGGCTCCGGGTCAGACAGTAGCGCCGAAGCCGGGGCTGTCGGGAACGGAAAACGGCGAAAACGGGACGGAAATTACTGGTCCTCGAGCGCGTCGGCGATCCGCTTGAGCGCGCGGGTCTGGTCGCGCAGTTCGTCGCGCATCTGTCGGACTTCGCGGACGAGTTCCTCGTTGCTCTCCTCGCCGCCGCTGGCGCCGGGGCCGCCCGGACCGGGGCCGCCGGGGCCGCCGCCCATCATGCCGCCCATCATCTGTGCGAACGGGTTGCCACCGCCCATGCCGCCGGGACCGCCGGGGCCGCCACCGCCGCCGCCGAACGGGCTCTCGGGGGGTTCGCCCTCGCCCTCGCCTTCTTCGGCGCGTTTCTCGCGGATCTCTTCGACTCGCTCTCGGAAGGATTTCTCCTCGCTTTCCTCACCGGCGTCGCCGTCGTCGGGTGCTTCGTTGTCGTCCGTCATACACTCGGGTTCTGGTGCGGCGGGGAAAAGGGTTGCCATGTCTCGGATATCGGTCCTCGACGCGCCCGCCACGGAGCGGCGAGAGCCGTGGCGTGTCGGGCCGGCGGACGGCCGACCTGTTCAGGTGCCGAACGACCCCAGCGACGACTGGAGCGTACGGTCCGTTCGTCCTCGCTCGAGGTCGTAGCCGACGAGATCGCGCATGTCGACGGCGTAGGTCGTCCCGCCGGTCCGCACCACGAGCAGTCGGCCCGTGACGCCGACGACGGTCCCCGAGGCGATCGTCTCGCGGACCGGTCGGGCCTCGAGACCGAGCCCGTAGTCGAACCGGTACCGATCGATGACGTCGAACTCGGCGAGGACCGACTCCCAGCCGGCTTCGTCGACGGTCGCGGCCAGCGAGGCGACTTTCGCCGGCGTCCGGACGCGGTCGACGAGCCGCTCGGCGATTTCGGCCTCGAGTTCGCGCGCGATGCGGCCGTTCGAGACGGTGTGGATGTGGGCCCCGCGGTCGGCTCCCTGTTCGCGCAGGCGGGTCTCGAGCCGCCGGCGTTTGGTGACGCCGACCTTGAACGTGTCCGGGGCGAAGGCGGCGACGTAGACGGCGTGGTCCTCGTCACAGTCCATCTCGTCTTTCAGGCAGGTCCCCGTACAGCGGGCACAGACCCACGTGCTGGTGTGGTACTCGCAGTAGGGTGCGGACGGTCGGTCGCAGGCGACGTGTCCGTTGTCAGTGATGGTCCCGGCACAGTGGCGGTCCCCGAGCGAGTACGCGAGGTCGTCGCCGGCCTCGAGCGGCCGGGCGTCGACGGTGCCGTCGCCGTCGCTGATCAGAAGTGCCGACCCCCGTCCGCTCGGTTCGTAGCCGACCAGTTGCACGCGTTCGGGTTGGGACCGGGCGCAAATAGACGTAGCGCTCCGGGCGGCCGATCGGGCGTCCCGGCGGTGCCGACGGCGCGTGGCCCGTGGCTATATACCACGTCGGGACAGTCGGCCCGTATGGACAGTTCGGAACTGCGGCGGCGGGACCTCCTCGCCGCGGCGTCGGGCAGCTGCGTGGTACTCGCGGGCTGTGCGGACGGGGGACTCCTCGATGAGTCGCCGGCGTACGGCGAGGCGTACGGGCGAACCTACGGGGGCGAGTGAGCGTGGCCGACGAGACCCCGCGGCTCGGGCTGGGAACGTACGAGCCCGGCGATGAGTGGGACCACACCGACACGGTGGAGGCGGTCGATCGCCACGCGATCGTCCGCGGGCCGATCGCCGACCGGCCCGAGACGGGCGAGTACGACGACGAACTCTACCACGCCACCGATCAGGGGCTCACCTGGCGATGGGACGGGGGCGACGAGGACTGGGTCTATTTCGGCGGGCGGGGGAGCCCCGAGCGCCCGGTCCCGGGAACGAGTCACTTCGAGGCGGCGACGATGACTCGCGCCAGCACCGCGGAGTCGCCCGTCTGGAACGTCGAGGCCCACGGGATCGACGGCGACGGCGAAACCGAAGTCGGGGCGGCCGTCCACGCACTCCTCGAGACGGTCCACGAGGCCGGCGGCGGGATCGTCTACTTCCCGCCGGGCCGGTACCTGCTCGAGCGGACGCCGCTGATCGGCGACGACACGGTCCTGCAGGGCGCGGGTCGAGCGACGGTCCTCGAGGGGCCCCGTCCCGAGGGCGAGGAGGGGCGAGCCCTGCTCTCGAACAGGGGCTTCGACGCGACGGGGTACGACGGCGCGTCGAACTGGGGCGTTCGCGATCTCCGGATCGACGCGCCGGAATCGACGGGGATCATGCCGGCCCACGCCGAGAACGTCCGGCTGGAAGGGATCTACGGCGACCGGATCCACTACCACCACGTCGACGTCGTCTCCGCGAAGAACGTCACCGTGGACGGCTACTGGGCGACCCGCGGCGGCGAAGGTGACTCCGACGCGCCGGTCCAGTTCGACAACCAGAACGAGGGAACCGGTGTGAACGGCGTGTGGGACGGAAAGCGGGAGTCGCTGGTCACCGACGACGGGACCCCGACGCGGAACTGTACGCTCACGAACTTCGAGATCGATCCGACGAACGGCCCCGAGTACGGCGTTCACCTCCACCGGGACGGCACCGAGTCGATCACGATCGAGGACGGGTACATCACCGGCTGTGAGTACGCGGCCGTCAGGGCCGATACCGGCGCCCGCCTCTCGGACCTGACTATCGATGCCGTCTCGTGTCTCGAAAACGCGCGGGGAATCTCGCTGGGCCACGTCGCAGGCGGCCGGCGAGAACTGACGATCAGTAACGTCACGATCCGGACCGACGACGACGCGACGGCCGCCGGATCGGGCCTCTACGCCGGCGGGTTCGACGGGGCGTCGATCTCGAACGTCGTCGTCGACGGCGCGTTCACGAACGCACTCGTCTTCGACGACATGGACGATCTGAAGCTGACCGGGATCACCGCGACGGGAGCCGACGACCAGTCGTTCCGGTTCAGGGAGGGCGTCGACGCGACGCTGACGACCGCTCGCGCGGCCGACTGCGGGACCGCCGCGATCTACGCCGGCCCCGACAGCAGCGTCGCCTACGGCGGCGTCACGTTCGAGAACGTCGGTCACCGCGTCGAGGTCGACGGCGACCTCCGGGAGTGGGCCACGTCCTGACCGGGACGACCCGACGGCGACTCGCGAGCGCTCGAGACGGCCAAGACCTATCCGGGGCGGCCGCCAACAGGGAGCCATGACTCTCGAGGGAGCGATCGAGACGGCGGCGGACGGCTCCAGAGACGCCGTCATGTTCGTGTTCACCGTGACCAACGCGGGCGAGGAGGCGCTCGAACTCGACTTCACCGACGCCTGCAAGGCGGAGTTCCTCGTCGTGGACGACGGCGCGGAGATCTGGCGGTTCAGCGAGGGGCGGGCCTTCGCGCAGATGCTGAGTTCGGACCGCCTTGAGCCCGGCGAGTCGACGACCTACGAGGCGGAGTGGTCCGACCCCGAACCGGGCGAGTACACGGCGATCGCGACATTACGGGCGCGAGAGCGGACCTGCGAGGCGACGACGGCGGTCGCGGTGCCGGAGAGCAAACAGTGACGCCACGCGGGACGTGACCTTTCCCGGCCGGATTACGATTTATAGAATCAGTTTTAGTCATATCGGAACTCTGGTTCGTCAGACGAAGGGGAACTATTGTGCTTCTCCATAGGGTATAAACCGGCTCCGTCCGAACGGTCGCGCATGCAAGCGCTGGTCATCGCGGCACACGGATCGCACCTGAATCCGGACGCCTCGGACCCCACCTACGCCCACGCGGACACGATCCGCGAGACGGGCGCGTTCGACGAGGTCCGCGAGGCGTTCTGGAAGGAGGAACCCCACTTCCGCGAGGTCATCCGAACGCTCGAGTCCGACGAGGTATTCGTCGTCCCGCTGTTTATCAGCGAGGGCTACTTCACCGAACAGGTCATCCCGCGGGAACTCCGACTCGACGACTGGGACCCCGAGAAGTGGGAGTCAGACGGCACCAGCGCCTCCCAGGCCACCCTCGAGGCCGAGGACGTGGGCAAGACGATCCACTACTGCGGGCCGGTCGGGACCCACGATGCGATGACCGACGTGATCGTCCAGCGCGCCGAGACGGCGACGGGAGATTCAGACGTCGGCGAGGGCGTTGGCCTCTCGGTCGTCGGCCACGGCACCGACCGCAACGAGAACTCCGCGAAGGCGATCGAGTACCACAGCGACCGCATCGCCGAGCGCGACCGCTTCGACGAGGTGAAGGCGCTGTTCATGGACGAGGAGCCGGAGGTCGACGACGTCACCGACTACTTCGAGAGCGACGATATCGTCGTCGTCCCCCTCTTTATCGCCGATGGCTACCACACGCAGGAGGACATCCCCGAGGACATGGGCCTGACCGAGGACTACCGGCTCGGCTGGGACGTGCCGAGCGAGGTCGACGGCCACCGGATCTGGTACACGGGCGCGGTCGGCACCGAGGACCTGATGGCCGACGTCGTCCTCGAGCGGGCCGCGGACGCCGGGGCCGACATCGGTGACGCCCGCGAGGCGGTCCGTGAGCTGGCCGCCTCGGTCGCGAAGCCGGAACCGAACGCGGGAGCGGGCGCGGGGGACTGACGCGTGACAGTGGCGACGGACGACCTCGAGGCGCTGCTCGACCAGGCGTCGTCGGGCATCGCGTTCGACGGCCTGCACGTCGCGGAAACCGACGGCGAGTACGCCCTCGAGACGCCGGACGGCGAACGGGCGGGCCTCGACGAGGACGCGTTGCGGGACGCCCTCGCGGCCAACGGCGAGTACGTCACGAACTGGCGCTACTGGCAGGAGACCGTCGGCGGGGCAGGCACTGCCCGCCGCGCGTTCCTCCGGTGGTGCGAGCGAGCGCCGCTCGCGGACGCCGCGGACGAGGCGACGAGCACTCCCTGGACCGAGGGCGACGACGGCGCGGCCGCGCTCGCGGTTCCCGAACGCTACGACGCGCTGCGGGACGGCATCGACCGCGAGTGGGGACAGCTCGCCATCACCGCCCGCTTCGTCGACGCCGACGACCCCGACGGGGAGCGCGTCTACGACCTCTGGCACGTCGACGACGCCGACGCCGACCTCGCGGACCTGGAAGTCCACGACGACCCGCGGGACGCGCGCGAACTCGCGACCTACGACGCTGACGGCCGCTACCGACCGTTAAAGACCGCGCCGACGCTGCCCGGCGGCTGGGCCTTCACCGGGCTCTCGGGCGACGACCTCGTCGAGACGGTCGAGTTCTTCTACCCCGCGACCGTCGCCAACTGGCACCGCGAACTGCGGGGGAACTTAGACGTCGACCACTGGCTCGAGACGGCCGAGCGCCAGACGGGGATCTACGACGTGATCGACGAACTCCCCCGCGAGGCCGTCGCGTGGATGGCCGAGGCCTGCTGTGTCGACTCACAGTGTCTGCGCCGCCGCGAGTGGGAGTACGAAGACGGTGACGACCTCGACGTCGACGGCGGCGACGGCCCCTTCCCCTGTCGCGAGCCGTGTTCGCTCGTCGTCGCCGCGGCCCGCAAGTGGACGACCCTCGAGTCCGAGGAGGAACGCACCTACGAACTCGAGCTGACGACCAGCGAAATCAACCAGCTCACGGAGCTGATCGACGCCGTCGCCGATGGCCGCACCGACGAGATCCGCGAGGCCGACGTCTACGACGGCGCGAACCGGTACCGGGCGCGATACCTCCGGGCCAAGCGCTTCGACGACGAGGGCGAACTCGAGGCGACCGAAGTCGACGACTGATAGGATTGCTGTCCCGGTGGGACCGCGACCGTCCGACGGCCCCGCCGGTACTGACGTACAGTAGACCGTGTGAGCCCGGTCCGGTTTCGACCGGTCTGTTATCGAACGAGAAGTACCAGCGCGACGGCGACGCCGACGAGGACGATCACCAGTCCCGCCGCGGTAACGGGGCCGCCGATCGTCGCCGCGGTCGCGCCCCCGACGCCGATCGCGACCAGCCCCAGCGCGGCGACTGCCAGCGTCGCCGGCTCGAGACCGTCGCCGACGATCCGATCGAGGGTCCGTTCGATCCCCGTCGGCTCCGGCTCGGTATCGGCCGGTGCGGCCAGCGAGTCGTCGACGTCGACGGCCGGCGGGCCGGGAACGACGGTGACGGCGATCGAGATCGATTCCGCCCCGTACCCCGTGAGTACCTCGAGAGTGCCCTCGACGGGCCCGTCGATCGAATCGGCGTCGACGCCGACGGGGACGGTGGTGACGGCGTTCGGTTCGACGTAGTAGTTGCCCTCCTCGAGGGCGGCGATCCGCTCGAGGTCACCGGCGAGTCGACAGTGGACGTGTGCGGGCGCGTCGTGGCCCGCCAGTCGAAGGGCGAACGACCCGTCGACCTCGACGGCGCTCGCGGCCGTCTCGAGGTCGTCTGTGGACTCGCGGTTGACGTGGACGGTGACCTCGGTCTCGGGCATGAGTGGCTGGCCCTATGCCGGGGTCTCCTCGCGCATGTCCGGCGGCAGCAGGTTCGGGATGCCGTCCTCGATGGGGTAGGACTCGCCGCACTCGGTACAGACGAGCGCGCCGTCGACGACCTCCTCACCGTCGTAGTCGGCGTCCTCGAGGTCCAGATCGTGTTTGTCGAGCGGACAGCAGAGAATCTCCAGCAGCGACTCCTTCATACTACGTAGGCGAGTCGCCTCCAGCAAAAGGTTTCGGGAACGCTCCGAGTGATTCGACCCCGTTCGGTCGCTGACGCCTACTCGTAGGGGTTCTCGACGACGACGGTCTCTCCGCGGCCCGGGCCGACGCCGACCGCGTAGACCGGCGCGTCGAGTTCGTCGCTGACGTACTCGAGGTAGGTCCGGGCGTTCTCGGGGATCGCCTCGTAGCCGTCCTCGGCGACCGCCGCCCAGTCGACGTCGGGCCAGCCCTCGAAGGTCTTGAACGTGGCCTCACAGCGGCCCCACTGTTCGGTCGTCGGGGGCATCGTGAAGATTTCCTCGCCGTCGAACTCGTAGCTGTGGCCGACTTTGACCTCGTCGAGGCCGGCCAGCACGTCGATGTGGTTGACCGCGAGTCCGGTGAAGCCGTTCGCGCGGGCCGCGTGACGCAGCATCGGCATGTCGAGCCAGCCGACGCGGCGGGGGCGGCCGGTGACGGTGCCGTACTCCCCGCCCTCGTCGCGGATGTAGGTCGCGAGTTCCTCCTCGTCCGCGTCCGCGCCCTCGTCCGCATCGTAGTCCGGCGTCTGCTCCTCGACCCCGCCGAGTTCGGTCGGGAGCGGGCCGGTGCCGACCCGCGAGAGGTACGCCTTGACGATGCCGATGACCTCGCCGTCGCCGACGACGGTCGGACCGAGGCCGGTGCCGACGGTCGCCCCGCCCGCGGTCGGGTTCGAGGAGGTGACGTAGGGGTAGACGCCGTGGTCGATGTCGAGCGACGTTCCCTGCGCGCCCTCGAGCATGACGTTCTCGCCGGCGTCGATGCGCTCCTGCAGGAAGGTGCCGCAGTCGACGGTCATCTCCTCTTCGGCGAGGCGCTCGCCGTACTCCCGGTAGGTGTCATAGAGGTGGTCGACGTCGAACGCCTCGCCGGTCTCCTTGTCGAAGACCTCCTCGGCGAGGGCCTTCTTCTGGGGAACGACGTACTCGAGGCGCTCGCGCAGCGTGTCGGGATCGAGCAGGTCGCCGACCCGGACGCCGCGCCGGCCGGCCTTGTCCTCGTAGGTCGGCCCGATGCCGCGTTTGGTCGTGCCGGCGGCCAGATCCTCCTTTTCCTCCTCCTCGATGCCGTCGAGTGCGCGGTGGTAGGGGAGGATAACGTGGGCGCGCTCGGCGACGCGGACGTCCGGATCGAGCCCGCGGTCGCGAAGCGTGTCGATCTCGTCGAACAGCGTCTCGGGGTTGACGACACAGCCGTTGCCGAGAACGCCGATCTTGCCCCGGACGGCACCGGAGGGGACGAGCGACAGTTTGTACTTCTCGCCGTCGTGAACGACGGTATGGCCAGCGTTGTCGCCGCCCTGATAGCGGGCGACGACATCGGCGGCGTCGCCGTAGAGGTCGACGACGCCACCCTTGCCTTCGTCGCCGAGTTGCGACCCGACGATAGTGACGGTCATAACAGCGGCGGGTTCATGCCGGGCCGATAAACAGATTACGGTATACGGGCCCGTCCGGAAGGTATCAGTATTTATGCGCGCGGCACGAACGGCGGGATAACGTGTGCCACGACCCGCCCCGTGTCGTGGCGTTGCCCCGATCGGAAGCGTTAACTACTGACGGGAACGAGCATCGAGTTGAGAGTGGACGTTTCAGTTCTCGAGGGCAACCTTTAAAAGGTCCAAAGACAAGTTAACAAATGCCATGATAGACCGACTTGAGAAGGAAGTCGATATGCTGGAACGCCATCTGCAGGTCCTGAAGATGGTGATCGAGAACGAGCCGATCGGCATCGTCAAGATGTCGAACGAGACCGGCTACCCCCACCACAAAGTCCGCTACTCCCTCCGAGTCCTCGAGGAGGAGAACCTGATCGAGCCCTCGAGCCAGGGCGCGATCAAGACCGAGCGCACCGCCGAGTTCGTCGACGAACTCGACGGCAAGATCGACGACATCGTCGACAAGCTCGAAGGCATGAAGATCGAAGACGTCGCGGAGATCGAAGGCTAGCTCTCGGTCGGACGCCGCCGCCCGTCCCCGCGACCGGAGCCGACGCGCGCCGACTTTTCATCGCCGTTTTCCCCGCGCTATAGTAGCCGCTGAAAGTCAGTGCACACCTGATCGCACGACAGCGTTGCGATCAGTGTGTAAATCGTTTCAGCGGCTACTATAGCGGCTGGACGGAACCGCGGTTCATCACTGGACTGCCGTCGAACGTCGCCGTCGAAAACGCGATTCGGAACCGCGAGCCTACAGCTCGGGCACGTTCATGTGGAACCCTTCCGACCGCGACTCGACCAGACAGAGATGATACCCCGTCTTGCGCGAGAGATTGACGTAACTGAGCTTCGAGCCGCGGCTGAGTAGCCCGCCGCTGGTGGCCTGCTCGGCCACCTCGAGCGCGCCGGGTTCGAAGTAACTCGAGGTGACCGCGGTCGCCGCGGCCAGGTCCGGATAGTTGGCCTTGACCGCGGAGGCGGCCGCCTCGAGTTCCTCGAGGGTGTCTTGGGTCGCGGGCTCTCGCGAGTCGTTGAGCGCGACCAGCACTAACGGATTCCCCATCTTGTCGAACGCGACGATGTCGAAGGTGACCTCGTCGGGGACGTCCTCGGTGTCGTCGTCCTCGAGCGAGATCGTCGCGCCGAGTTCGGCCCGGTCGATGCGGGGGATCGCGTCGTAGAGATCGCCCAGCCCGTCGGCGTTGCCGGTGTCGCGGATCTCGTACAGCAAGGTCGCGGTGAGCCAGTCGACGAACCGGTACTCCATCGAGGCGGCGAGGAACTCGTCGTAGGGCCGGCCGTCGACGGCCGCGTCCGCCGACTCGAACTGCGTGTGGTGTTCGAGTTGCAGGTTCGACGCGACCTCGCTGCGGTCGGCGTCGCCCTCGTGGGCCGTCTCGAGGGTCGGCTGGCTCTTCGAGGCGTACCGGACGAAGAGGTTCGTCCCCGCGAGCGCTCGCTGGGCCGAGAGCTGGGTGCTGGCACCGACGTCGGCCGTTTCACTGTCGGCTTCTCGCGCCCGCTCGAGTTCCGTCTCGAGGCTCTCGATCCGGGACTGGAGCCGCTCGACCGTCGACGAGAGCTCGTCGTTCTCCGAGCGCAGTCGGTCGCGTTCGGCCTCGAGTTCCTCGGCCGTCGTCTCGAGGGCCCCGTATCGCTCTTGGAGCGTCTCGAGTTTCTCGGTCAGCGCGGCGACCCGCTCGTTCGCGGCGTCGCTCGAGGCCGACCGCCCGCTCGCGTCGGCGTCCCCGCCACCGGCGGCCCGGTCGCGGGACGCGTCTCGACTCGCCCCCGTCGCGGCCGTCTCCGCCGTCGTCGAGGCGGATTGTGCCGCGCTCGAGTCGGTCCGTCCGTCGCTCGATCGGGAGCCGGCCGCCGTCGCGGACCGGTCGCCCGACCGCGAGCGCCCGTCGGACTCCGACCCCGACTCGCTGTTGTCCGGATCGATCGACGGAATGCGCCGCGTTTCCCGCCATTGCTCCTCGCGTTCGAGTTCCTCCTCGAGGTCGCCGTCGGACGCCTCGGCGTCGCCGGCCGTCGCAGGAGTGTCGCCGGCCGTCGCGGGGCCGTCCTCGGTCGTCGGCTCCTCGTCGTCGCTCTCGTCGACCCACGAGATGCCGTTTCGCTCCAGTTCCTCGGCCGCTGCCTCGACCTCGGCGAGATCCGGGTCCTCGGGCCGGTCCGTCTCGGACTCGGTCGTCCCGCTCGAGTCGGTGGCATCGTCGGCGGGTTCGACCGGGCCGGCAGCCACTGCCGGCTCCGTCCCGCTCGAGCCGTCGGCGGTCCCGTCTTCGGATCCAGAGGTCGTGGGCTCGGTCGTCGCTCGGTCGCTATCGGACTGCGACGTCGGTCCGGCATCGGCGGCGTCGCGCTGTTCCATCCCCTCGATCGCGGGGCTCGCCACCGAATCAGTGCCGGCAGCGCCGTCGAGATCGGGGTCCCGACTGTCCGATGGGTCGGTATCGACGGTCGACTCCGCGTCGGTAATAC
The DNA here is from genome assembly GCA_000690595.2 of Natrinema mahii. Lineage (GTDB taxonomy): Archaea > Halobacteriota > Halobacteria > Halobacteriales > Natrialbaceae > Natrinema > Natrinema mahii. The sequence continues at coordinate 26,826 of JHUT02000018.1, forward strand.
CGATTGGCTCGGGCTCGGTGTCGACCTCGTCGGTCGCGGTGATCCCCGACGGGTCCTCCGTCAGGTCGATCTCCGACGACAGCGACGACGCGTCGTCGGCTACGTCCTCGATCGGATCGGCGTCGGTGACGGTTACGTCCTCGATCGGATCGGCGTCGGTGGCAGTCACGTCTTCGATCGGATCGGTCTCGACCGAGCCCGATCCCGAAACGTCGATCGGCTCGAGCGACGAGTCCGTCGAGTCGGCCGCCGGGCCGTCGTCTGCGGACGCGCTCGGTTCGGGGGCCGGATCGGCATCGATCGCGGAGTGGTCCCCGACCGTCCCGGTGCCGGACGCCGGTTCGGTGCCCGTCGGGCTCGAGTCGGCCGCGCTGTCGGTCGCGCTCGCGGACGCCGGCTCGTCGTCGGCCGGGACGTCGGTCACGTCGATGTCGACGTCGATGACCTCGTAGATACCGACCTCGTCGGCCGCGCGCTCGAAGGCCTCGTCGCCGGTCAGCAGCCGTTCGGCGTTGCCGATGTAGGCGGCTGCCATCCGGCGACCGCCGTAGTAGACGGCGTAGTAGTCGCCGCTGAGGACGTTCTCGCTCAGCTCGACGTATCCGGTAAACGAGCCGCTCTGGAGGGTGTTGTCGACCTCCCGGAGCGGCGTCTCGTTGGTGTAGTAGTTCGCCCTCGTGTCGCCGCCGCGTTCCTCCATCGCACAGAGCAGCGGCAGCGACGGGTGTGGTGCCTCGTAGCGGGTCCCCGAGGCGGTTTCGAAATCGTCGATGTCGCCGTCGACGACGCCGACGATCCGGCCGTTGAGCATAAAGAGCCACGTGCCGTGTCCCGAGACAGCACCCGAGAAATCGGCGGCAGCGAGATCGGAGAGGCCATCGAAACCGCCGCTGAACGGGCGGGAGTCCCACTCCTCGACGCGCTCTTGCGTGCGCGGGTCCATACGTCAACAAGCGGGAACCACACCAAATACGTTTCGCCTAGACTACGGCGCTAAATTCCGCCGCGAGTTATATTTTCGATTCGGCGTCCTCGGCCAGTTCCTTCATCCGCTTGCCGATCCGGCCGGCGCTCGAGAACTCGTCTTCGCTCATCGCACTCGCCAGGGCGTTGCCCAGCACGAAAACGGCGTGTTTGTGTTCGCTCTTGGACTTGTGGACGTGTGAGGGATCGACGTCGAGTTGGCGGTAGGGATCGAACAGCGTTTCGTCGACCTCCTCGCGCTCCGAAAAGTACTCCATGATGACGACGAGTTCTTCGTGGAGCTCGAGAAGTTCGTCTTTATGCATACACACCGCTTGGAACGGTTTGAAGTTAAGCGTTGTGTGGCGAGACGTCGCAAATCCGGCTCGAGCCGCTCAACGTGCCGACCAGCCGGGATCGTCGTGCCGGGACGCGATCGTGATCGCGAGCAGGAGGATCCAGCCGCCGAAGGCGACGGCGGCGACGAACTCGGGGACGGCAAACCACGTGTCGGTATCGGCCTCACCGTCCAGCGAGCGTATCCACACTGCCCACGTGAGCGGGTGGACGAGTCCGATGAGAATCGACGGGACGGCCACTCGGCGGTCGCCGGCCATCGCCGCCCCGGCCCCGTAGACCCAGCCCGCGAACGGCGCGACGCCGAAGACCGAAAGCGCCGCGACGGCGTGAAAGCTCCGCTCGAGGTAGACGGCCGTATGCTCGAGAAAGAAGATCCCGACGCCGATCTGCCCGCTCACCGTCACCGCGATCAATACGATACCGGCCCGCTCGAGGCGGTTGCGACTCGCCGTCCACAGTCGCCACGCGAAGGGCAGTCCGATCAGTCCGCCGACGATCAGCCCGCCGTTGAAAAGCGGGAACGTCGGCGCACCGTACCGGCCCATGTCCGAGAGCGCTCGCGTGCGCCAGGTAAACGTCTCGGGGGGAGCCACGAGCGTCGCGAGGAGGATGGCCCCGAGCGTGACGACCGGGGCGGCGATTCCACAGTAGGTCGCGATTCGCGTCGTCTCAGTCATGGATTACGTGGCGTCGCGACGTGATCGACCCCCGAACCTGCCGTGAGCGGCCGGCCGTCGGATCTCGCCGCGGGAGTTCCGTTCTGGACGGAGTCCCGAAGCCATATATCTATTTCCGATTATGTTTGCTCAATCACAGAAAGAGGAGATCGTCCGGCGACTGAACGCGGTCATCGGACTCCAGGTCGTGATCCTCGGTGTAATCGTCGCCTCGACGCTTCCGGCCGCATTACTACCGGTATTCGTTCTCGAGGGAGTCCTGCTCAGTCCGACGCTCGTACTGGCGCTGTTCTCGTCTACTCGTGACCTCGGGACGGCAATCCGTCTCAGTCGTCGTCGGATGCCACAGCCGCGTCGGTCTCGTCCTCGCGGTGGTCGGCGGGGAACCACGCGAGGTCGTGGTCGGCGGTGACGCGGACCCCGACGCGTTCGTCGAGGTCGATCCGGTCGGAGTGGTTGTGCATGCACTCGATGGTTTCGCCGCCGTCGAGTTCGACCCGGTAGAGGACCGTCGGTCCGAGATAGCGGCGGTAGACGACCCGACCGTCGGCCTCCGAGCCGTCCGCCGGGTAGGCCGTCACGTCGTCGGGCCGCACCAGCAGGTCGACGACGCTGCCGTCGTACTGGTGGGCCAGTCCGTTGACGTCGTCGCGGAGGACGCGTCCGAGTGCGGTGTCAACGTGATCGCCGTGGACCTCGCCCGAGAGGAAGCTGGCGTGGCCGAGAAAGCCCGCGACGAACCGCGACTCGGGCTGTTGGAAGACCCGCTGTGGGGTGTCGATCTGTTCGATGTCGCCGTCGTTCATCACGGCGACCCGGTCGGAGATCGACAGCGCCTCCTCCTGGTCGTGCGTAACTGAGACTGCGGTCACGCCCGTTTCCTTGATGATCCGGCGGACCTCCTCGCGCATCTCGACGCGGAGATCCACGTCCAGGTTCGAGAAGGGCTCGTCGAGCAACAGCATCTCCGGCTCGGGCGCGAGCGATCGGGCGAGCGCGATCCGCTGTTGCTGGCCGCCCGAGAGCTCGTCCGGGTAGTCGTCGCCGTGGTCCGCGAGCCCGACGAGTTCGAGCAGTTCGTCGACGCGGGCGTCGCGTTCGCTCTCGTCCCAGTCTTTCAGCCCGAAAGCGACGTTCTCGCGCGCGCTCAGATGCGGAAAGAGAGCGAAGTCCTGAAAGACGACCCCGACGTCGCGTTGCTCGGGCTGGACGAACCGGCCCTCGCCGGCGACGGTGTCGTCTTCCAACCGAACCCGGCCGTCGTTGGGGCGCTCGAGGCCGGCGATCAGTCGGAGCGTCGTGGTCTTGCCACAGCCGGAGGGGCCGAGCAGGGTCAGAATCTCGCCGTCGCGAACCGACAGCGACAGGTCGCCGATGACGTCCTCGCTGCCGTATCGCTTGGCGATGCCATCGAGTTCGAGGACCGCCTCGTCGGCCGTCGGCTCTCCGGTGGGTTCCCGCGTTCCGTCCTCGGCGGCCGTAGTAAGTAGGTGTCCGTTCGCCATGGGGTCCACTCCGGCGTCTGCCGGCGTACATTCCCTTTAGGCGGCCCTAAAACACTTATAGCTGCCGGTCGGCTCCCGAACGCTGAGAGCCTAGAGTTCGACGCCGCTCGGGATCAGGCTGTGCTGGCGAAGCAGACTGCCGTCGTCGTCGTAGACGAGGAAGGTTCCTTTGTCGTAGGTGACGAACGGGTCGCCGTCGAGCGTGATCGTGACTTCGTAACGACCCTCGTCCTCGGCGGCCGCCTCGCCGTAGCCCCGGGCCGCGCGGATGAACTGCAGGACATCGTCGGCGTCCTCGTTGAGCTCGAGGATGAACTCGCCGGTGATCCGGTTGGTCACGCTCACGACTCCCGTGGTGTCGTCCCCGAGCGGTCCCTGGAGCCGGAGCGCGACGTCGGTCTCGCTCGCCTCGAGGACGTCGCCGTCGGGACCAGTCAGGCGCTCGCGAAGCATCGTCGCCGGGCCGGTGAAGTCGATCGATACCGATGGCTTTCGGGGTTCGCCGTCGGTCTCGACCCAGTCGATGTGCGTGACGTCTAACGTGAAGTGCTCGCGCCTCATTCCGTACGCGGTAGTTCGGACTCCCGCGGTATGAACGTAACGCACGACACCCCGTTCATACGGTGGGGTCGACACGCGTCACGTCGCCGTCGGCACGCATCGCGTCGCGGCGGTCGGTGACGCGAACGGCCGTCTCATTTATGACGGTCGCGTCCGGACGTGTCACGAAACCCTGATCATGGACCAGCGGGACACGACTCCCCGAGCCGACGACGAGCCGACAGCGGTCGACAGCGCAGCCGACGGGGCCGTCGAGGGGATTCCGGAGCCGGCCGCGGGCGACGACGCCGGGGACTCGACGATCGAGACCGCGCGGCGGGTCGTCCGGCGGGTCCTCGAGACGCTCCGGGGATCGACCGTCGACGTCGGCGACTACGAGCCGGACGCGCACGGGCCGCTCGTGGCCCTCGATGACCCCGGCGACCTCGAGGTGATCGAGCGCTACTGGGTCGACGCGCCCTTCTCGTTCGTCTCGATCGGCTACGATCACGAGGCCAACGAACACCGCTACCGACCCGTCGAACCGCGGCTGCGCGAGGACGAAGCGGTCCTGCTCGAGACGCTGTTCGAAGACGTCCGCGATCCGCTCTTATATCGCGCGGAGGACGGCGACGATATCGAGTCCCTGCTCCGGGAGACGGTCCGGGAGTACCTCGAGCGCTACGGTGCCGCGGTCGACACCGCGACGTTCTACCGGCTGTTTTACTACCTCTACCGGGACTTTCGGGGCTACGGCCGGCTCGCGCCGATCATGCACGATCCCCACGTCGAGGACGTCTCCTGTGACGGCTACGAGCTGCCGATCTTCGTCTACCACGACGAGTACACCGACGTCGAGACCAGTATCTCGTTCCAAGCCGACGCGCTCGATCGGTTCGTCGTCGGACTCGCCCAGCACTCGGGGCGACACATCTCGATCGGCGACCCGATGGTCGAGACGACCCTGCCGGACGGCTCGCGGGCCGAACTCGCGCTCGGCGAGGAGGTGACGCCCCGCGGCTCGGCCTTTACCATCCGCAAGTACGCCGACGACCCCTTCACCCCGATCGACCTGCTCGAGTACGGCACCTTCGGCGTCGAACAGCTGGCCTACCTCTGGCTGGCGATCGAACACAACAAGAGTCTGATCTTCGCGGGCGGAACCGCCTCGGGGAAGACGACGAGCATGAACGCCGTCTCGATGTTCGTCCCGCCCCGTTCGAAGGTGGTGACGATCGAGGACACCCGCGAACTGCAGCTCTCTCACGATAACTGGCTCTCCGCGATCACCCGCGAGCGGGTCCACGAGGGGACCGACGTGACGATGTATGACCTGTTGCGATCGGCGCTGCGTCACCGCCCAGAGTACATCGTCGTCGGCGAGGTCCGCGGCGAGGAAGCGATGACGCTCTTTCAGGCCATGAACACGGGCCACACGACCTACTCGACGATGCACGCCGACTCGGTCCAGACGGCGATCAACCGCCTCGAGAGCGAGCCGATCAACGTCCCCCGGTCGATGGTCCAGAGCCTCGATATCCTCTCGGTCCAGACCCTGACCCGGACCGACGACGGGCGCGTGCGCCGCAACAAGGTCCTCGCCGAGATCGAGGGCGTCGACCAGCGCACCGGCGAACTCGACTACTCGACGGCCTACCGGTGGGACAGCGAGAGCGACAGCTTCCGGAGCGCCAATAGCCGCGTTCTCTCGGAGATCCGCGACGAGCGTGGCTGGAGCCAGACGGAACTGCTCACCGAACTCGGGAACCGCGAGCGATTCCTCGAGTACCTCCGCGAGAACGGGATCAACGACTACCGGCGGTTCACCGCGCTGGTCAACGAGTACTACAGCGACCGAGCGGGCGTCCTCGAGCGGATCGGGGTCGAGGGCGGGCCCGAGGCCGACGACGGGACCGACGAGGGGCACGGGGACAAGAGCCGAACCGAGGACGGGGTCGCTGACGAGGGCGTTCCGACCGCCGACGCCGACGCCGCGGACTCGAGCGGGGAAACGGGCCTGCCCCGAGACCGATGAGGCTGGTTCCCCTCCTCCCGCTGGCGGTCGCGCTGTCGTGTCTCGCCCCGATCGCGGCGGCGAGATACGTCGACCGGATCGATCGCGTGCTCGCCCGGATCGCGAACCGGGGCTTCGGTTCCCACGTCGACCGGTTTCGCGGCGAGCGACCGGACCGGCGGGCGGCCCTGCGGGCCGCACAGCTCCCGACGACCGGTCGCGAGTACGGGGCGACGACGCTGCTGTACGCCGTGATCGCCACCGTCGTCGGTGCCGTCCTCGGGATCTACGTCGGCTGGGGGCTCCTGTCGCTGCTCGCGATCGATCCCGAGACCATACGGGCGGCGGTACCGGCCCCCCTCGAGTTCCTCGCGGGGCTGGCCGGCGTCCCGTCGCTGTCCGCGATCGAACTCGCCGCGCTCCTGCTCGGCTCGGCGGTGACCGTCGGGGCCGTCGCCGGCGCGGGGACCTACTGGTTCCGGTGGTGGTATCCGAGCCACGTCGCCGACGGCCGCGCCCGCCGGATCGAGGCCAGTCTGCCCGCGGCCATCGCCTTCCTCTATGCCCTCTCGAAGAGCGGGATGGCCGTCCCCGACACGGTCCGGGTCCTCGCCGACCAGGAGGACACCTACGGCGAGGTCGCCGCCGAGTTCTCGGTCGCGGTCAGGGAGATGGACACGTTCGGCACCGACGTCATCACCGCCCTCGAGACGATGGGGCGGCGCTCGCCGAGCCCGCAGTTCCGGGAGTTCACCGAGAACCTCGTCGGCGTCCTCCGGAGCGGGCAGTCCCTCTCGACGTTCCTCGAGCGCCAGTATCAAGACTACCGTGAGGAGGCCGAGTCCCAGCAAGAGAGCGCGCTCGGGCTGCTCGCGACGCTGGCCGAAGCCTACGTCACGGTGCTGGTCGCGGGTCCGCTCTTCCTGATCACCATCCTCGTGGTCATCGGGATCGCCGCGGGCGAGACGTTCGGCCAGTTGCAGCTCCTCGTCTACCTGTTCCTGCCGCTTGCGAACCTCGGGTTCGTCGTCTACCTGAGTACGGTGACCGAGGACCTCACGCCGGGCCGTGGCTCCAGCGGGGGCGAGCAGGGCCTCGAGTCCCCGTCGGTCGACGCCGTCCCGACCGACCGCGCCCCCGATCTGCCGGGGGCTCGACCGCATCCCAACGTCGAGCGCGTTCGGTACTACCGGCGGCTCCGCGGACTCCGCGAGCGACTCGGACGGCCGCTCCGAACGCTCGTCGAACGGCCGTCGCTGACGTTCGCGATCACCGTCCCCCTCGTCCTCGCGGCCTTCGTCGCCCGCCACTCGCTCTCCGCTGGCGAGGTCTCGGTGACCGCGGTCGACGACACCGTCGCGGTTGGGGCCCTGTTCGCGATCGGCGTCTTCGCGGTCGCTGAGGAAGTCCGGCGTCGCCGGCTCTCGGCGATCGAGGCCGCGGTGCCGGACCTGCTCGATCGACTCGCCAGCGTCAACGAGGCCGGGACATCGATCGTCTCGGCGATCGACCGGGTCCGCGACTCCGAACTCGGACCGCTCGGCGACGAACTCGACCGTGTCTGGGCCGACGTCGAGTGGGGCGCGGACCTCCAGACCGCACTCCACCGGTTCGAGGGCCGCGTCGGCACCCGGTCGGTCTCCCGGGTCGTGACGCTGCTGACCGAATCAATGACGGCCAGTGGCAACCTCGGGACCACGCTCCGCATCGCCGCGCGCGGCGCCGCCGCCGACCGCCGACTCGAGCGCGAGCGCCGACAGACGATGGTCGAGTACGTGGTCGTCGTCTACGTCTCCTTTCTGGTCTTTCTGTTCATCATCGGCGTGCTGTCGGGCTATCTCCTGCCGAATCTCCCGGCCGAGGGGGCGGAGATCGCCTCGGGGTCCGGCACGACCGAACTGGGTGGTCTCTCGGGAGGCGACGCCGACGCCTACGCGATGCTGTTTTACCACGCGACGCTGGTGCAGGGACTGCTGTCGGGACTGATCGCCGGCCAGTTGAGTACCGGCGACATCAGCGCCGGCGCGAAACACGCCGCCGTCATGCTCGCGCTCGCTATCGGGCTCTTCACGGTCGTCCTGTGAAGCGCTGGCCGTCGATGAGAAACCCTTTAGTCCCCGACGGCGGAAGCGATAGTGGGAAGCGCACGGCCGCAAATCCGACTCCGCCGCCCGCTCTTTGGGGCGGCTTGGGATTGCGGAAGTGCAGACGAGAGCAGTACTGCCATCGGGCAGTACGACACAGCGGTCAGTGCGATTCCTATCCTCAACAATGGCACGAATGCACACCCGCCGACGCGGCTCGTCCGGTTCGGACAAGCCCTCGGCAGACGAACCACCGGAGTGGAGCGACGTCGACCCCGAAGACATCGAATCGCGGGTCGTCGAACTGGCAGAGCAGGGTCACGACCCCAGCCAGATCGGGATGAAGCTGCGTGACGAGGGCGTCACCGGCACCCCGATCCCGGACGTCAAGCTGGCGACCGGGAAGAAGATCACCGAGATCCTCGAGGAAAACGACGCGCGCCGCGACATCCCCGAGGACCTCTGGAACCTGATGGTGCGCGCAGTGCGCCTGCGCGAACACATGCAGCAGAACCAGCAGGACCACCAGAACAAGCGCGCCCTACAGAACACCGAAGCGAAGGTCCGCCGCCTGGCCGACTACTACCGCGGCGACGAACTCGAGCCTGACTTCACGTACACGCCCGAGTTCGCGCAGGAACTCGTCGAGGACGCCGAGTAACGCCACATGGCAACCGAGGGTCGATCCGCACCGTCGTCGTCCGCCACGACCGCGCTCGAGAGCGCCGGCTTCGTCCGGCTGATCGCGCGGGCCGATGGCGACGCGATCGCCGCCGGCGCCCTCCTCGCGAGGGCGCTCGCCGACCGCGACACGCCGTACCAGATCACCGTCGGCCGAACGGTTGCCGAGCGATCGGCGCGCATGCGCGCGCCGACCGCCGACGGCGACGCCACGGTCGTCGTCGGCACCGCCGACGCGGCCGCCGCCGAC
>JHUT02000017.1 GCA_000690595.2 Natrinema mahii
GCCGTCCTCGCCGCGGGCCCAGAGACGGACCGCGTCGCCGGGGCTGGCGTCGGCCGCGGGGTCGCCCTCGAGCGCGACGGCGACGGTCCCCGGCGCGAGCGTCGGGCCGATACCGGCCGGGCGGCTCCCCACGGCGAGGTACGTGACCGTCCCGTCGGGCTCGAGATCGACATCGACGTGGCCGATCCCGAAGTCCCGCTCGAGGCGGGCGACGAGCCGCTCGCGCAGTTCCTCGTCGGTGAGCCGCCGTGGGAGGAGAAACGTCTCGCCGGCGAGGTCGGCCTTCACCGACTCGTCGACTGGGTCGTAGCCCTCGATGTCGTCGATCTCGTCGGGGAGCCCGACCGTGACGACCCGGCCGGCCGAGCGGACGAGTTGGGTGACCTCGGTGATCGTCCGCGGGGTCGCGACCACGAACACGTCCCGGGCGAGGTAATCGCCCAGCCGCCGGCCACCGTCGGCCGCGACCGCGCTGGCGGCGAAGGCACCGACCGTGTAGACCGCGGTGCCGGGCTCGAGCAGGCCCGTGTCGCCGATGATCGCCTGCTGGAGCGCCGTCTGGGTGTTCAGCCAGATCGCGACGAGCGCGACGCCGAACAACACCGCGATGCCCTCCGGGATCCCGTCGGCGCTGTACCAGCGATAGACGAAGGCGACGCCGGCCCCGCTGCCGGCCGCGAGCAGGGCGAACCCGAGGATTCGGAGGAGCGCCTCGAGCAGCGTCTCGGTCGGGATCACCTGTGCGACGATCGCGGTCATCGCGCGATCGCCTCCGCGAACGCCTCGACTGCGTCGTCGGGGCCCGCGACGAACGCCTCGTCGCCGACCTCGAGCCGCCGTTCGATCCCGGGTGCAAACACCCAGCCGTGGCGACGCTCGCCGGTTTCGGCCCCCTGTCGACGGACCGCGAGGACCGACACGTCGGTCCCGGCGATCGTCTCGTCGGTCGCTCCGGTGGAGCCGACGGTCAGCCGGCGGATGGCGTACCCCTCGCGTTTGACCAGCGAGAGCGCCTCGAACTCGCGGCTGGTGCCCCGCGAGCGCACGACGAGCCGCGGCGACTCGGCCTCGAGGATCGGTTTCACGTCCCGCCGGGAGACGGCGACCGTCACCCGCCCGGGTCCGCCGGCAGTCGCCGCGTGCGGTTTCGCCGCGGGCACGGGGCCCGTCCCGCCATCGGTCGCGACCGCGTCGGCGGGCTCCGACGAACCGTCATCGCCGTCGGCCGCGGCGGCATCGACCTCGGTTCGGGCGCTGACGACGGTCCCGGTGATCGAGCGGTCGCCGGTGCGGACGCTCACCGCGTCCCCGCTCGCGAGCCCGGTCGGGACGAGCGTCGTCAGCGAGACGGCCCGCTGGCCCGCCGGGACGCGCCGGGAGAGACCGCCCGAGGGCGGCGCGGCCGTGATCGTCGCCCGGGCCCGCTCGTCGATCGCGACGGCGACGTCCGCGAGGTCGTGGTCGGTCCGCAGGCGCTCCTCGAGGCGGGCCTCGAGTTCCGAGAGCGGGAGGTCGGCGGGGAGCCGCCACGAGCCGCCCTTCAGCGTCCGGCGGAGATCGGCCGACAGCGGCGGGTAGCCTTCCATGTCGTGAACCTCGCCGGTGGGACGTACCGTGACCTGACCGACCGAGCCGACGAGTTCGACGACGTCGGCCGAGAGGGTCCGCTGGCGCAGCGAGGTCAGCGAGAGCCGACGCGGGAGTTCCGCGCCGAGCTTGTCGCCCTGGTTGTGGGCGTACAGCGCGAGCATGAGGACGACCAGCACGGCGACGAGCAGCCGCGGCGACTGGGCGATCGTGGGTTCGACGAGTCCGAGCAGCCCGCCCTGGACGCTGGCGATCGACAGCGCGAGGACGACCACACCGAACCCGGGCAGGGTGACGCCGGTGAAATACCGGACGAGAAAGCCGAGCGACCCCGCGACGAACGCGGGAACGATACCGGTCAGGAGGCCGAGATAGAGCCCCAGCAGTACTTCGACCGGAAGGGATGGCATTGTGGGTCAGTGGGCCGGAGCAGTTAAATTAGCACCGGCACGGCCGCCGTGTGGCTCGCGACCGCTGGCGATCGATGAACACACCCTGTCGATCGGCGACGACGAAGCGCCGCCGACAGCGGTCGCGAGCTCGAGGACGGTTCCACGGCGGGTACCCGAAAGTGGGGTTTATGCTGCCGCTCGTGGAAGCGACCCCATGCTCGATCGCGTACTGGTGCCGATGGACGACTCCGTACTCGCCGAGCGTGCGCTTGCATACGCGCTCGAGAACCACCCCGACGCGTCGGTGACCGTCCTCACCGTCGTCGACGAGCCGTCGATGATGATGGGAGACGCGGTGAGCCTCGCGTTCGAGTCGGATATCGACGCTGCGGCGGCGGAGCGCGCCGAACCGGTGTTCGATCGCGCCAGCGAGATCGCCGCCGATCACGACGCCGAGATCGACACCGTCGTCGCGGTTGGCCGTCCGGCGCGGGCGATCGTCACCCATGCGACGGACTACGACGCGGTCGTCATGGGCAGTCACAGCAGTGAGATGGTCGACTGGCTGTTCGTCGGCAACGTCACCGATACCGTGTTCAAACGGGCACCGGTGCCGGTGACCGTCGTCCGTTGAGGGGCCGAGAAGCGACGGGACGGCCGGCTCCGACGGGCGACTCGAGACGGAGACGTTTAACTGACGCCGTCGCTCACCGGTGTGTATGGCCGACGACCGGTCGCTTCGATCGCGACTGCCAGACGACTGGGGGCGGGTGCTGACGACGCGGGCGACGATTATCCTCGTGTTACTCGTCGCCTTGCTCTCGGTCGCCACCGCGGTCGTCAACATCGGGACCGACAACGTCGGTGGTCCACTCGCCCAATACGTCCCCGACGTCGTCCGTAGCGCCACCGCGTTCACCGGTGCGCTCACCGGCTTCCTGATGGTCGGGAGCGCGCTCGCGCTCCGGCGCGGGCTCCGGACCGGGTGGTGGGCGTCGCTGCTGTTGCTCCCGCTGACCGCGGCACAGGGACTGCTCCAGTCGAGCCCGTACTCGCTCCCGCTGGTCGTCCTCTCGCTCGTCTCGGTCCCGATCCTGCTCGTTACCCGCAGGCGGTTCACCAAACCGCTCTCGCTGTCGACGACCCAGATCGCGGCCGGCGCGGCGCTGGTCGGCGTCCAGCTGTACGGCACCATCGGCGGCTACGCGTTGCGCGAGCATTTCGACGGCATCAGCAACATCCTCGACGCGTTTTACTTCACGCTGATCACCTCGAGTACGGTCGGCTACGGCGACGTGACGCCGAACCCGGAATCGGTACAGGCGATGCTGTTTACGATGTCCGTCCTCATCCTCGGCGTGGCCAGTTTCGGTATCGCCATCGGGGCGCTGGTCGGCCCGCTCATTCAGGACCGCATCTCGAAGACACTCGGCAAGATGACAGAATCACAGCTGCAACTCCTCGAGGACCACATCATCGTCCTCGGCTACGGCGAACTGACGGAACCGATCGTCGACGAACTGGCCGACGGCGGCCGCAAGTTCGTCGTCGTGACCAGCGATCGCGATGTCTCGACGGACCTCACCGACCGCGGCATTTCGGTCGTCACCGGCGACCCCAGCGACGAGGGACCGCTCCGACGCGCGAAGATCGGCCGCGCGGCCGCGATCGTCGTCGCCACGAACCACGACGCCGAAGACGCGCTGGCGATCCTAACGGCCCGGGAACTCGCGCCAAACACCCGCATCGTCGCCGCCGCGACCGATCGCGAGAACACGAAGAAACTCGAGCGGGCCGGCGCGGATGCGGTGATCAGCCCCTCGGTGCTGGGCGGCCACCTGCTCGTGCGGTCGGCGCTGGGCAGCGACGAGAGCGGGCTGATCGACCGCATTCTCGAACGCGAATGACTACCGTCGGCGACCCCGATGGACGATCGCCACGTCCGCTTCCAGATCGCTGAGCTTCCGGAACGTCGGCGGCGAGACGAACCGCGAGGCCGCCGAGCGGTCAGTACTCGAGCCGACGAAACAGACGTCGTAGCGGGGCGCGACGCGGGCGAGGTAGTCCTCGACGGCGGCGGTGGCCACGTGGGTTTCGAAGGGGCCGGCGAAGGCGTCGATGAGGTCCGCGAGCGTCCCCTCGGCCGCCCGGCGGCGTGACTCCCGGTCGATGCAGGTACAGACGCTGATCGGCCGGCCGGACTCGGTCACTCGGATCGCGAAATCGAGCATCGCGCGGGCGGTGTCGCCCGCGCCGCGAACCGCGACGAGGCCGCTTCGCCAGCGCGTCCGTCGGACGCCGTTCGAGCGGAACGCGATCGCGTCGATCTCGCCCTCGAACAGTCCGGTGATAAACGACGAGAGACCGCCGCCCTCGCGTTCGGCGTACGGCGTGACGATGAGGTCGCAGTTCTCCGCTCGCGCGGTCTCGAGGGCCAGCCCCGCCGAGAGGTCACTGTCGGCCGCGACGACGACCTCGCAGGGGACGTCGTACGCGCTCCGGAGGTCGGTCGCGAGCGACTCGAGGCGGCGGCCGGCGTCGGTGGCTGCGCGCTCAGCGGGCGTCGATTCGGACGGGTCGCCGTCGGTCGACGCGTCCGGTGGCTCGTCGTCGACCGTCTCGACGACGTCGAGGAGGACCACCTTGCCGGCGTCGTGGGCCCCGGCGATCGACGCGGCGAAGCGGGCGACCGTCTCCTCGCCGTCGGTCATCGGGACGAGGACGTGATCGTCGCCGCTGGTCGTCCGATAGAGATAGCGGGCGCGTTGCTCGTAGAACCGGTCGCGCCAGACGACGAACGCGGCCGCGACGAACGAACTCGAGACGACGATCCCGAGGACGTAGGCCACCTGTGCGTTGCCGGTCACGAGAACGAGCAGGGCCGTCGAGAACGCCGTCGGCACCTCGAGATCGAGCGCCCACGTACAGACGCCGGTACAGAAGACCCCGAGTGCGGCACCCCAGGCGCTGATGCCACCACCCAGTCCGACGGCCGTCGTCAGCGCGAGCGCGAGCCAGCCACAGCAGGCCCCGACGGTCATCCCGCCGACGAACTTCCCCGGAGAGGCGTACTTCCCCTCGGGCTCCGCAAAGAGCGTGAAGGTCCCCGAGGCAAGCGGCGGAAAGAGCAGGAACGAGATTACGGGGGTCGCGTTCGCCAGCCACGTCACCGCGGCGATCAGCAGGGGGACAAAGACCAGCACCGACAGGTGAAGCAGGTTCCCCGTCTGCTCGAGCCACCGGACGACGGCGTCGAGTTCGCGTCGTTCCAGCCGTCGCAGCCGCCTCGCGAGCGCGCGGAGTTTCGCGCGGACCCCCTCGAGCATGGGGTTCGTTGCTCGAGGGACGACCAAAACCGTTTGGCTTCTCGCGCGGACGATCAGCGAAGCCAGCGAGGATCCACGAACTATAGTAGCCGCTGAAAGTCATTGCACACCTGATCGCACGACAGCGTTGCGATCAGTGTGTCAATCGTTTCAACGGCTACTATATTCGGGCGCGCCCTCGAGGATCGCGACTCCGCTCGAGGCCCCGATGCGTTCCGCGCCGGCCTCGAGCATGGCCACTGCCTCGTCGTAGCTGCCGATGCCGCCGCTGGCCTTGACGGGGAGATAGTCGCTCATGAGGGCGACGTCGTCGACGGTCGCGCCGCCCCCGCCGAAGCCGGTCGCGGTTTTCACCATCGTCGCGTCGGCGGCCGCGGCGGCCTCGCAGGCCCGCCGTTTCTCCGCGTCGGTCAGCAGCGGGGTCTCGATGATGACCTTGACCGGGATGGGGACGGCGGCGACTAGGTCCGCGAGTGCCGTTTCGACGGCATCGTCCGCGCCGGCCTGCAGTCGGCCGACGTTGATCACCACGTCGAGCTCGTCCGCACCGTCCTGCCAGGCCTCGACACCCTCCGTGCGTTTCGCCGCGGGCGCGTGCTGGCCGTGGGGGAAGCCGACCACCGTCGCGAGGGTCACGTCCGGGGCGTACTCGGCTGCCATCTCGACCGCGTACGGCGGGATGCAGGCGTTCATGCCGTACTCGGCCGCCTCGTCGAGGACCCGCCGAACGTCGGCCGGCGTCGTCTCGGGGCCAAGCACCGTGTGATCGATCAGGGGGGCGAGTTCGCTGCGCTCCATACGCGGGGCGACTCGGCGAGCGGGCAAAAAGCCGGTCGGTCGGCTCGAGGTCGATGCCGGCTCGAGTTCACTCGTGTCGAGACCCGTAGCCGTCTCGGAACGCCTTTGCCCTCGGCGGTCGCCTCCTCGAGTATGAACGTCGACATCGGGAACGCACTCGCGTCGGTCGCCTCGCCGGGCGTCTCGCGTGCGTCCCTCGAGCGGTTGGACGAACAGGTCGCGGACGCCCACGAGCGCATCGAGCGCGGCATGGCGAACGCGGATCACGGCTACGAAGCACTGAATCTCCCCGAACGAACCGACCCCGACGAGATCCGGGCGGCCGTCGAGCCGGTCGCCGACGCCGACGCCCTGCTCACCGTCGGGATCGGCGGCAGTTCGCTGGGCGCGGCGACGATCGTCGACGCCCTCGAGTCCGACACCGAGACGGTCTTTCTGGACAACGTCGACCCCGAGTGGGTGTCGGCCCGCCTCGACGGGATCGCCCTCGAGAACGCGGCGATAAACGTCGTCTCGCGGTCGGGGACGACCGCGGAGACGCTGGCGAACTTCCTCGTCGTCCGAGAGGCCTTCGAGGACGCCGGCGTCGACTGGACCGAGCGGACGATCGTCACGACCGGCGAGTCCGGGCCGCTGCGGAACCTCGCGGATCGCCACGACCTCCCGTCGCTGAAGGTGCCCGACGGCGTCCCCGGGCGCTTCTCGGCGCTGTCGGCCGTCGGCATGGTCGCCGCCGCGGTCTGCGGTCACGACCTCGAGGCGCTGCTCGCGGGCGCGGCCGCCGAGCGCGAGTCGCTTTCGGGCTCGCTCTTTGACTGTCCGGCCTACGCCTACGGCGCGACGGCCTACGCGCTGGACGGCCGCGGCGCGGGGATCAACGCCGTGATGCCCTACGCGGAATCGCTCGAGACCTCGGCGGAGTGGTTCGCCCAGCTGTGGGCCGAGAGCCTCGGCAAGGACGACCTCGGCCAGACCCCGGTGCGGGCGCTGGGAGTCACCGACCAGCACTCCCAACTGCAGCTCTACCGGGCGGGCCCACGGGACAAGCTCGTCACCTTCGTGACGGCCGACGCGGACGCGGATCGGTCGATCCCCGCGACCGACGTCGAGGAACTCACGTATCTGGGCGACGCGACGCTTGGCGACCTCCTCAAGGCGGAGTTCGAGGCCACCGAGGCGAGCCTGGCGGCGGCCGGCCGGCCGAACGTCCGCGTCGAACTCGAGGCCGTCGACGAGTACGAACTCGGCGGCTTCCTCTACGGGATGGAGGCCGCCTGCGTCCTCGCGGGCGAGCTCTACGGCGTGAACACCTTCGAGCAGCCGGCCGTCGAGTGGGCAAAGAAGGCCACCCGCGGGCTGCTCGGCGGCGGCGAGTTCGAGGAGGCAAAGGCGGTCGCCGAGAAGACCGAGCTTCGGGTCGAGCGGTAGCCGATCGAGCCGGTCCGAATCCGTCGTCCGGTTGCGGTGTGCATATGAGCCCTCGGACGAACACCCACGTATGACCGAGACTGCACGGGCCGATGACGCCGGTCCGGTCGCGTCCGGCGCGATCCCGGGTATCGGGACCCTGCTCGCCGGGATCACGATGGTCGCCATGTTCGTCCCCGTTCGCAACGGCGTCGACGACCCCGTCGTCTGGGCCGGCGCTGGCCTGGCCGTCGCCGCCGTCCTCGCCTTCCTCGTTCGCCGACACGGCTCGCGCGAACCCCGGCTCTTCGCGGCGGTCGCCGCCGGCTCGAGCGTCGGCGTCGTCCTGTTCGCCGGCTACGCGCTGAATCAGGGTGTCACGACGTCGCTGCTCTCGATACCGATCGTGTTCGTGGCGTTCGTGACCGCCGGGCTGACCGTCGGCGTCGCGGTCGCGGACTGCTTTGGCATCGGCGTCGTCGGGCTCAAGCGCCGGACCACTCAGACCCTCGTCATGACCGGGGTCGGCCTCGTCGGGCTCATCCTGCCGCAGGTGCTGATGATCGTCTTTGCCGCACCGGTCTATCCGTTCCTCGAGACGCTGCCCGAGATCGAGCGACTCGTGGCCACCCAACTCGTCACCCAACTGGGCGTGGTCACCGGCACGGCGATCGTGGTCGTTGCCTTCCTCCGCTGGACGGACCGTGGGCTGGCGTTCATCGATCTCCGGTGGCCCACGCTGCGGGAGGTCGCCTGGACCGTCGGTGGCCTGATCGTTCTCTTCGGCGCGCTGTTTGCCATCTCGACGCTCATGCAGTCGACCGGCGTCGAGAGCGCGGACCACTCGACCACCCAGCGGGCCGCGGACAACCCCGAACTGATGCTGATCATGGTGCCGATCGCGATTCTGATCATCGGGCCGTTCGAGGAGGTCCTCTACCGCAACGTGATCCAGAAGTCGCTGTACGAGACGTTCTCGCGATTCGGTGCCGTGGCAGTGGCGAGCGTCATCTTCGCGGCGGTCCACGTCCTCGCGTACGCCACCGACGGACTGGGTGCGGTCATCGCCAGTCTGGGGACGATCTTCGGGCTCTCGATCGTCCTCGGAACGATCTACGAACGGACCGACAACCTCCTGATTCCGGCGCTGGTCCACGGGCTGTACAACGCGTTGACGTTCCTGAACCTCTATTTCATCTACGCCTGAGACGGCAGGCGCTCACGGAAAATCGATCGTGATCGAAACCGATCGCGGGCTACGAGGGGTTCTTCCGGGCCAGTTCCGACCCGCAGATCGGACACCGGTCTTTCTCCTCGTCGAACTCGCGACCGCAGCCCTGACACTGGTAGGTCCAGTGGCGCTGCTCGTCGATTCCCTCCCGGGCGATCACGTCGACCGCGACGTTGAGCTTCTCCGCGACGTTTTGCATCGCGTAGTCGTCGGTCACCAGAGTAGCGTCGAGTTCGAAGCTCGCGGCGACGAGCCGAACGTCGGTGTCCGAGAGGACGCCGAGATCCCCGGATTCGCGGGCCGCGCGTTCGACCTTTTCGGTGGTGTCATCGTTCGGGATGTGGATGTGCATGCCCGATCCCTCCATCGCATCGTAGCGATAGGCACTCTCGTCTTCGAGTTCCTCGCGGACGAGCGGGATCGTCGCAGTCTGTTCCGTCGTATGGAAATCGTGGATAAAAGCCGAGGAGTCGAGAACGTACATACCGTTAGCGCTGGACGACGATGTAGTCTTTCACCGCTTGCACGCGGTTGACGGGAACGAGGAAGTGACCGGCCTCGTCGAGATCGAAGTCGACGGCGCGGGTCGACAGCTCCTCGTCGGGCTCGATGACGAGATCGTGGAGCGTGCCCGATTTGAGATCCATGGTGATGTTATAGAGCAGTCCGAGCTCGGTGCCGTCGGAACCCATGACGGACTTCCCCGAGAGGTTTTCAGCGAGTATATCGCTCATGCATGCCCGTACTTACTAATCGGTATTAAACGATTGGGACCGCTCTCGAGGCGAGCGGAGCGCCGGAACGGCCGGTTCCGACTCGAGCCGCGATCGCCGAGCGTCGGCGGTCGATCGCGACGATCCCGGAACGCGGATGACGATGGGTTTAACTACGGCGCTACGGACGATTTAGGTAAGACCTTCTCGGGTGGTTCATCATGTCGGACACGGATACACGCGACCCCACATCCCTCAGAACGCCGATCGTCGCCGTCCTCGGACACGTCGATCACGGCAAGACAAGTCTCCTCGATAAGATCCGCGGCTCCGCGGTCATCGAGGGCGAAGCAGGCGCGATCACCCAGCACATCGGCGCGACCGCCGTCCCGCTGGACATCATCTCGACGATCGCGGGCGACCTCGTCGACCCCGAGGACTTCGATCTCCCGGGTCTCCTCTTTATCGACACGCCCGGCCACCACTCCTTTACCACGCTGCGATCGCGTGGGGGCGCGCTGGCCGACATCGCCATCCTCGTCGTCGACGTCAACGACGGGTTCCAGCCCCAGACGCTCGAGGCCCTGGACATCCTCAAGCGCTCGGAAACGCCGTTTATCGTCGCGGCGAACAAGATCGACACCGTCCCGGGCTGGACGGAACACGAGGACGCACCGATCAACGATACCTACGAATCCCAGACCGATCGCGTCCGCGAGCGCCTCGACGAGAGCCTCTACGAGATCATCGGCAACCTCTCGGACGAGGGCTTTTCCGCCGACCTCTACTGGCGGGTCCAGAACTTCCAGCGCAACGTCGGCGTCGTCCCCGTCTCGGCGATGACCGGCGAGGGCGTCCCTGACCTCCTGACCGTCATGATGGGGCTGTCCCAGCGGTACATGAAAGAGGAGATGGAGATCGACGTCGCCGGCCCCGGCGTCGGCACCGTCCTCGAGGTCAAAGAGGA
Source organism: Natrinema mahii (assembly GCA_000690595.2). Lineage (GTDB taxonomy): Archaea > Halobacteriota > Halobacteria > Halobacteriales > Natrialbaceae > Natrinema > Natrinema mahii. Next base: position 10,422 of record JHUT02000017.1, read on the forward strand.
GAAAGGGTTCGGAACGACCATCGACACGGTGCTGTACGACGGCACGATCCGGGCCGACGACACGCTCGTCGTCGGTGGGCAAAACGAGCCGATCGTCACCGAAGTCCGGGCCCTGCTCCAGCCGCGGCCGCTGGCCGAAATTCGTACCGAGAGCCGCTTCGAAACGGTCGATGAGGTCTCGGCCGCCTCGGGGATCAAGGTCGCCGCGCCCGACCTCGCGGATGCGATGGCCGGCGCGCCGGTCCGGGTCGTCCGCGACCGCGACATCGACGAGGTCATCGCGGAGGTTCAGGCCGAACTGGCCGACATCGCCGTCGACACGGCCGAGGAAGGCGTCGTCGTCAAGGCCGACACCCTGGGCAGCCTCGAGGCGATGGCCGACGCCTTGGGCGAGGCCGAGGTCCCGATCGTCCGCGCGGAGGTCGGCGACGTCGCGCCGCGTGACGTCTCGGTCGCCTCGACCGCCGAGGATCCGAAACAGCAGGTGATCCTCGGGTTCAACGTCGACACGTTAGACGACGCCGAGCAACGCGCGGAGATCGACGACGTCGAGATCTTCACCGACGAGGTCATCTACCAGCTCGTCGAAGGCTACGAGGAGTACGTCGAGAACATCGAGCAGGCCCAGCAAGACACCATCCTCGAGAACATCACCCGGCCCGCCCGCTTCCGCATCCTGCCGGATCACACCTTCCGCCAGAACGACCCGGCGGTCGTCGGCGTCGAGGTGAACGCCGGGACGATCCAGACCAACGCCAACGTCGTCACGTTCGCGGGCAACGAGCCCGAACGCGTCGGCCAGGTCAAAGGCATTCAGGAACAGGGCGAGGACGTCGACGAGGCCCGCGCGGGCAACCGCGTCTCGGTCGCCATCGACGGGCCGACCGTCGGTCGGGACATCGAGGAGGGCGATCGGCTCTGGATCGAGATCCCCGAGAAACACGCGAAGATCTTAGAGCAGGAACTGGCAAGCGAGATCCCCGGCGACGAACTCGAGGCGCTGAATATGTACCTCGACAAGCAGCGCAACCGGGACCCCTTCTGGGGCAAATAATTCAGTACGCTTCGATAGAGATAATACCTAGTTCGCCACATCCGTTCCGGATAGGTATATATATATATATATATATATATATATGAATTAGTCAATGTAGTGTATAGTTGAGGAGTGTTATCGTATGATATGTAAAATACACATAATTACATAAAGTTTTATTGAAAGTCATGTAGTAGCGTTCGATAATGGGGACAGCCAGTGAACAAATAGCGTATTTGTCCCGGTCTGCGAACCGGCCCCGACTGTTACGATCGATCGCAGATCAACCAGGTACTCCGTCGGATCTCGTTGAACGGTGTTCTATCTCGCGAGCAACTGTTCAAAGGATTATCGCGGATTTCGAGAATTACGGGTGGGTGATAAAGAACAACGGTAAATACGGTCTCACTGCTGCAGGATCACTTATACTGGAAACATATGAGGAGACAATAACAAAAATAGACCAAATTATCGAAACAAAACCAGTCCTTCGTCAATTCTCCTCGGGGAATGAACCGCCCGTGCGACCGCTTTCGCAAAGCGATATCGTGGTCGCGTCCGACGACCAACCCCACGCCCCGGTGTTCCATTATCGAAAGCAGTTAACTTGTCGCACAATTGAGGCACAGTATATTGTCGATCCGATCGCAAATCCGACCTTCGATGAGATTCATCATGACCTGTACGAAGAGTGTCAATCTGTAACTGTGATACTTAATTCGAATTTTGAGACTTCTATCGAGAATAGTGGGTGGTTGGTGGATGTATCTCCGGAGGAGATGTATGTGTACCCTGGAAAACTTTCGGTCGGTCTAGTTATCTCGGAAGATGATGTGCTAACAATATTTTACGACGAAGATTGGTCAGTGAAGGTGTGTGTCGACAGTACAAATAAGAATGTCGTACGGTGGTTTACATTATACATGATGGAAAAGAAGGCCGACGCGAAACGACTATCCAAATAATCTGAGAATCGAGTTCTGTGTAATTTCACTCCTGCGTGATGTACAGCGCGATGAATTACCATGCGTTCTCTTTTATTATGGTCTTCAAATGATCACGTTCTCAGTAACCGGATTCGGTCGAAACCAGGGATTCACCTTGCGGTAGCATGGATCTATTCTCTTTGAGAAGCGACGCAACGGAGCGAGTAGTACAGTAGTGCGAGGGGAGACATGTCTCAAACACTGCCTCTACCTCCGTTTATTACGTAACGCATCCGAGGAGACCCCTTCGAACACGTGGCGGACGACGATTGAGTAACTGTAATCACACGCTCTCGGACAACTGATCGACCAAGATGCTATTGATCGGTGTGGTAAAAGGGTCAGATCGGAACTACTCGAGACCCGATCTCACCGAGCAATCAGTAAACAGTGGCCGATAGAACGTAGATCGTTGACGTGATGGCGTCAAACCGTATATTAAAACCTATTTTCTCCCTCCGACACACGTCTCACGACCTGAATGTACATACATCAATTAATTATAATCTGTAGTGTATTATATCTCGATCTGGGTCGCTACCATGGCAGACCGGAACAACGATACTACGTACAACCGTCGAAAGGTGCTTCGAATGGGGACCGCAACCGCAGCGCTAACGACGATCGGTATCGGCTCCGTCAGTGCTGAGACTCCAGACGGTTTCGACAAACTGACTGATTCGGAAGCAACGGAAGTGTATGAACGGCTCCAAGACACGCCCGAGTTCCGGAAACTCGAGAGGGAGGTACGTAAAGAGGGAAATACTCTCGCCGACCACGATATCACCGCGGGTAGAGTCGATGGGAAGGACCGGCTTGAACTCGTCTCAGTCCCGATAGCGGGTTCGAGTGCCGACGAGGCATATCTCACGATCGGACGATCGCTTGATTCAGCGGAAGTGACGATTGCGTCGCTCGAGTACGTCGAGAGATCGATCGAACGACCGTCCGCCGATGTGCAGTCTATTGACGACGTAGAGGGTACAATTACCGCACGCGTCGTCGACGCGCTCGATGGGATGGAAGAAACGGTACACGACGTATCGCTTGACCCCTCTGGTCCGGCCGCCGAATCGGACGAAATCTCGGTAGCGTTTGATATCGGGTGTGCAGGATGTAAAACCGCGGTCAAGCAAATCTGTCGGATCGGATGCGGAGCGTCAACTGCTTTCATTTGTGGCGTTCTTACCGGACTCGGGTACATCACGGGCGGTGCGTGCTTCGCATTCACGCAGGCCGCTTGTGCTGCGATTAGCCAGGTTGGCTGTGATTCCCCCGCCGAAGATATCTGCACTCATCCGAAGCTAGACCTCTGCTGACGGTTCGGAATCGAGTACGGCCACATAATCGAAATGTATTTATTATTTTATCTATAATACTAATACAGATAGGACACAATGATCCAAAAAAGGCTCGAGTTACTGACGGCAAATAAACTTCTCATCGGAAACGCGCTTCTGCTCGCGCTTTGCGGAATCGTACTGTACGGGCTCGTCGAGATCGACGTTTCGGATTGGTACGCGACGGCAGGGGTTTTCGTTCTCTTGTCGGCCCTCTGTTACGGAATCGGTACCGTACTTTTCGATCACCGACCGCGCTCGCTCGCGGGTGGTGGTTTCGGACTCCTTCTGGCTGCAGGATTCGTAGTTCTCTTCGCACCGATTACCACTGATGATGCGCTGGTCGTCGTCGGTGCCGGTGTTTGGATCGTCGTCGCAATTCCGTTCTTCGGCGAAGCAGCGGGCCTGAACACGCCGGATGAGCATGGGGAATAATCACGTTCGTCTCGTCTTTTCGACGACGCTCCGTCGGAGTGGCCGTCGGCTGATAGCCGATCGCCGACGGTTGTTGTTGCTGGTCGCGAGTCTCCTCGTTACGACGCCGGTCTGGTATCGCGGTATTCGCGTCGTGTATCGGTACGGACGAAGATGGGTGACGGGTAAGCCACCGATCCCGCTTCCCGACCTTCTCGGGGGCCAACTGTCTTTCCTGGCAATTCTCGTCGTCGGGCTCACCGTGCTTCGAACGCTCCTAGAGATCGGCTATCCGGACGAACCGGCGTTCGTCCTGCTCGCCGCGCCCGCACCGGACATCGCCACCGGATTGGTACTCGCCGAGTGCGTTCGCGTCGTACTCGTCCTTGGTGTACCGATAACTGCCATCTGGACCGTCTTTGCGCTTGGGATGGACGCGCCACTGCTCGTCGTCACCGGCGGAGTATCCGTCGCATCGTTTCTCCTCGCATGTGTCCTCGGCGGGTACCTACTCGGGCTCGGTGCGACGCCAGTCGTCCGACGAGTCGGTCGGCGAGTGCTGTACGGTCTTTTCGCTGTTGTTCTCGCAGTCGTCATCGCCGGTCTCGAGCGGACTCCGTCTCCCCTCGCGTCGTTTCCAGAAGCCGTCCGTTCCCTCGAGGCGATCCAGACGCCCCTGTCCGTGTATACGAACCTCGCGCTTCTCGGTTCGCCCGCCGTTTCGACGGCCAGTTCGGTGGATTCCGCCCTTTCGATCGCTGCGGCGGTCGCGCTTCCGCTCTGTCTCCTCGGCGCGGTCCGAACGGTCGCGCCGGCAGTCTGGTGGCGATCCTCCCAGCGATCTGCCGGTGCCAAACCGACGCGAGCGGTCGCAACGGGACACGTCCCATTCGAGAGTCACCCGTCGGTTCGCGTTGCTCGGATACAGATACTTCGCGGGGTTCGAAACCCCGTTGGTCTCGCACACGTGTTCGTCGCTGCGTTCGTGTTGCTCCCGACAGGAGTCTCGCTCCTCGGAGAACCGCTGCCAGTTGCGCTGCTCGTCGGCCCGCCTATCGTTTCGGTGGCAACCGTCTGGGCCGCTGGCGCACTCTTCTGTCTGAACCCGATCGGTGACAGCGGACCGATGTACTCACAACTCGTCCTCGCGACCGTTCCGGATCGATGCTTCATCGCCGGTCGGATGCTCGCGGGCCTTGTCATTACGCTTCCACCCGCAACGATACTGCTTGCAGTGGCTGGCATCGTGGGCCCGATTACGATCCCACAGACAGCGGTACTGACCGGGTTCACTGTGCTGTCTGCGATCTGTGCGACGGCAGTTGGAAGCGGTCTCGGTTGTCTGGTGCCGGCAACCCATCGATCGACCCGAGCCGACGGCCGGACCGTCGTCACTCCGCATCTCACCGTACTCGGACTCTACTCGTTTCTCGTCGGAGTCGGTGGGTTGGTCGGTTTGCTCCTCGTGTTTCTTCCGGAAGCGTTCACGATCGTCGTACCGTCCGTACCTGCCGACACGATTCAAACGTGGGGTGGACTTGCCCTATTGACGAGTTGTACTGCGATCAGCATCCTCTCGTATCGCTACGCGGCGGCCCGGTTCGCACGGTACGAGTTGTATTGACCCGTTCCGATCAATTGCCCGTGATTCGTGACGGGTTCTACCGCTCGCTCGTATCGAACTCGATTCCACACTTCACATCCACGAGTTGATACGAGAAAAACAGGGGCGCACCGTAACCGGCCATGAGCAGTCCGTGGAACGATCCGACAATCTCACGTGTTCGCAGACGAGCGTTACGGCCATCACCGCGGTGAACACGAACCCGCCGGATCGGTGGCTGCTACACCCTCAGGTCCAGACGACAGCGAGTTCGTCGTCGCTCCAAACCGCTACGAAGTTGCGAGCGGAGGTGGGGACGTGGAATTCGATTACCGCGGGGTCGCGAGCGGATACCATGGCCGTGACGACCCGCGGCTCGTGTCAGTCCGCCATCTCGACGGGCCGCGAGCCTCGGCGCGCGGCTCGTTCGAGCGCCTCGACGACCGCGTCGGCGTCCTCGATCACCGCGCGGTCACAGCGGAGGTCGAAGACGCCGCTCTCGAGGCCGAAGCGCCGCCGTTCGACGACGAGTTCGTCGTCGGTCAGCCGGACGCCGTCGACCGTTTCCCAGGGGACGAACTCCGTCCAGAACGAGCGGTCGACGACGAGGCCGGCCTCGTGGACGCGGATCTCCGGCGGATTCCACCGCGGATTCTCCTCGAGGTCGTACCAGTCGTAGTGTCTCGAGAGAATCATCACGGCCCCGTAGACGACCCAGAACGGCCCGAGGTACCACTCACCCTGCCACATGCTGACGAGCCCGGCGACGATCATGAACGCCATGATCACGGTATAGATCGGCTCGCCGCTCCACCCACCGCTTCGCTGCCACGTCCACGTCGCGGCGGGCTCGTCGGCCGTGAGCGCGTCGACGTACCGGTTTTTCGCCATCCGCTCGAGGCCAAAGCCCGAGACGCCGGCGAGAACGATCGCGGCGACGGTCAGGACGACGAACCGGCCGGTGGCGTCGATCGGCGTGAACCCGGCGGTGAGAAGGACCGCGGTAAACGCCGCCGCCGGGGCGTAACAGGCGAGGCGTCGCCAGCGGCTCCGGCCGATCCGCTCGGGCAGTCCGCGGGCCCGCCGCGCGTAGAGGTGACCGACGATGGCGACGGCGGTCACCGTACTCGGCAGGATGCCAAGCAGCGCCGCCGTCCCCGCGTCGGCGAGCAGCCCCGCGATCGCGACGACTCCGGTAACGACGATCCCGAGGTAGAAGCCGAACCCGGCCTGGAAGCCAATGTCGGGGTCGCTCACCTCGAGGGGACGGTGTCGTTCGGATGATGCCACGGTGTTCGCGACATTAGGTCCTAAGCATAAAATAAGATCGGTACCCTTAGTCCGATTACACGCCCGTCGATCCTCGATTTACCCGCCGGTGCCCGCGATCGGCGGCGACGGACCGGGAACTCGAGACGGGCCGGCGAGTTCCGGTGTGAGAGTTACCACACTGCGCGTCGTGGATGGTGTATGCTCGTACAACTCCGCCAGTACAAACACGAGGAGGTCCAGTTCGACGACAACCGAACGACAGGCGAGTCCCAGACCGAGGACGCGGTGAACCCGGACGCGGACGAGTACTTCGGGGCCGAGATGGACGAGTTCGACCTCGAGACGTGGGACACCGTCGAGTACGAGGGCGACCCGATCTAGCGTCGCTCGGTCACGATCGACGGCGTCACTGCCGTTTCGGTGCCACGGGACGCCGATGAGGACGATCCGGGGCTCCCCGGCCGGACGATCCAGGTACGGATGGCGGACGGGAACGAATCGCTCGAGCAGGCCGAAATCGTCGACGTACAGGACGAAGCGCCGGGATGAGACGCACCGGTGGACGAACACGAACGATGCGACCGAGAGGGAAACCGTCACCAACGGCAATGGGGAGTGACAACCCCTATCGGGGCGGTTCGCTCCCGAAATCGTTTTCAAGCGGTCGCGCGCACACTCGGTATGCCGACGGAATCGGACACTCATTATGACCCCTCGCTGGGGAACAAGTTCATCTTCGTCACCGGCGGCGTCATGTCGGGGCTTGGCAAGGGGATTACGGCCGCGAGCACCGGTCGACTCCTCAAAAACGCCGGGTTCGACGTCACCGCGGTGAAGATCGATCCGTACCTGAACGTCGACGCGGGGACGATGAACCCCTACCAGCACGGGGAGGTCTACGTCTTGGAGGACGGCGGCGAGGTCGACCTCGATCTGGGGAACTACGAGCGGTTCCTCGACATCGATATGACCTCGGACCACAACATCACGACGGGCAAGACCTACCAGCACGTCATCGAGAAGGAACGCGCCGGCGACTACCTGGGCAAGACCGTCCAGATCATCCCCCACATCACCAACGATATCAAACGGCGGATCCGGGAGGCCGCCGAAGGCACCGACGTCTGTATCATCGAAGTCGGCGGCACCGTCGGGGACATCGAGGGGATGCCCTACCTCGAGGCCCTGCGCCAGTTCGCCCACGAGGAACCCGAGGAGAACGTCCTCTTTACCCACGTTACCCTCGTTCCCTACTCGAAAAACGGCGAGCAAAAGACCAAGCCGACCCAGCACTCGGTCAAGGAAGTCCGCTCGATCGGGCTCCAGCCCGACGTGATCGTCGGCCGCTGCGAGGATCGACTCGATCCCGAGACCAAAGAGAAGATCGCGCTGTTCTGTGACATTCCCACGGAGGCCGTCTTCTCGAACCCCGACGTCGAGGACGTCTACCACGTCCCGCTGATGGTCGAGGACGAGGGGTTAGACCAGTACGTCCTCGAGCACTTCGACCTCGACGACGAGGCCCTGCCGGAGGGCGAACGGGCAAACGACTGGCGCGAGATCGTCACCAGCGAGAAGAACGACGAGGTCGACATCGCGCTGGTCGGCAAGTACGACCTCGAGGACGCGTACATGTCGATCCACGAGTCGCTGAAACACGCCGGCTTCGAGGTCGGCAGCGACGTGAACGTCCACTGGGTCGCTGCCGACGACCTGAGCGAGGGCTACGACGGCCAACTCGAGGGGATGGACGGAGTCATCGTCCCCGGCGGGTTCGGGATGCGCGGCTCCGAAGGGAAGATCCGCGCGGTCCAGTACGCCCGCGAGAACGACGTGCCGTTCCTGGGCCTGTGTCTGGGCTTCCAGATGGCCGTCGTCGAGTACGCCCGGAACGTACTCGGTCTCGAAGGGGCACACTCCGCCGAGATGGACGAAGACACGCCCCACCCGGTCATCGACATCCTGCCCGAACAGTACGAGGTCGAGGACATGGGCGGCACGATGCGACTGGGCGAACACACGACCGTCATCGAGCCCGAGACGCTGGCCTACGACCTGTACGGCGACACCTCCTGTTCGGAGCGTCATCGCCACCGCTACGAGGTCAACCCCGAGTACTTCGACGCCTTCGAGGACGAGCCGCTGACGTTCTCCGGGACCGCGGGCAACCGGATGGAGATCCTCGAACTCGAGGATCATCCGTTCTTCGTCGGGACGCAGTTCCACCCCGAGTACACGTCCCGACCCGGCCAGCCGAGCCCGCCGTTCCTGGGGCTGGTCGAGGCCGTTCTCGAAGAATCCGACGATGACGACGACACCGAACCCGCAGCCGACGACGCCGACGCGGAAACCGAGGTAACCCACTGATGGTAGACACCGAGACGTTCGTACCCGACGCAGTCGCAGAGATCAAAGACGAAATCGGCGACGCAAACGCCGTCATCGCCCTCTCGGGCGGCGTCGACTCCTCGACGGCCGCCGCGCTGGCGTACGAAGCGATCGGCACCCAGCTCACGGCCGTCTACGTCGACACCGGCCTGATGCGGAAGGGCGAAACCGACGAGATCCGCGAGACCTTCGACTACATGGACAGCCTCCGGATCGTGGAGGCCCAGGACCGCTTCCTCGAGGCGCTCGAGGGCGTCACCGACCCGGAGGAGAAACGCCATATTATCGGCGAGCAGTTCATCCGGGAGTTCGAGACGGTCGCGAACGAGGTCGACGCGGACTACCTCGTCCAGGGGACGATCTACCCCGACCGCATCGAAAGCGAGGGGACGATCAAGTCCCACCACAACGTCGGCGGCCTCCCGGAGGTCGTCGACTTCGAGGGCATCGTCGAGCCGATGCGCGACCTCTACAAGGACGAGGTCCGCGAGGTCGCCCGCGCGCTCGACCTCGAGGAGGTCGTCTCCGAACGCATGCCGTTCCCCGGCCCCGGGCTGGCCGTGCGGATCATCGGCGAGATCACCGAGGAGAAGTTGGAGGTCGCCCGCGAGGCCAACCACGTCGTCGAGGAGGAACTCGAGGAGTACGAGCCCTGGCAGGCGCTTGCGGCCGTCATCGGCAAGGCCACCGGCGTCAAGGGAGACAACCGCGTCCACGGCTGGGTCGTCTCGGTGCGCTCGGTCGAATCCCGCGACGGCATGACCGCCCGCGCCCAGGAGATCGACTGGGACACCCTCCAGCGCATTCAGTCCCGAATTACGGGGTCCCACGAGAACGTCGCCCGCGTCGTCTACGACGTGACCCACAAACCGCCCGCGACCATCGAGTACGAATGAGCGCCACGACCGCGGTCGTCGCCGGCGACGACGAGGACGGCATCGGTGCGGCCCTCGAGAACGCGGGCGTCGACGTGACCCGCGTCACGGGCGTCGTCTCCCGCCCCCAACTCGAGGAAGCCGGCGTCGTCGAGGCCGACCTCTACGTCCTGACCGACGTCGGGCAGGCGACGACGATCCCGATCGTCTGCGATCTGAACGAGGACATCCGAACGGTCGTCTACGCCGACCGGACGGTCCCGGAGTTCGTCAAGGGCCAACTCGACATCGCGATCGACCCGCAGTTGATGGACGCCGACATCGTCGTCGAGGAACTCGTCGACTGAGGCAGCCGCCGGAACACCGATCACGAGAAGCCGGGGCGATGGCAGCCGAATCCGTCGTCGTCCGAACGCCGGCGAAGCGTCCGTTCCGGCGACCGTCAGCGTTCGCTTTCATTACGCCCGAGACGTCCAGTACAAACCGTCTGACGGCGGATCTCGAGCCGATAAAGCCGCGTTGAATTCGGTCAAACTCGGCGTAAGAGCGGTATACCATCACCGCCGTTCAAGTGGGATCGGCCACTACCATCGCGTGGAGGTCGACGGGCAGACCCCAAGGCACCCACCACCTGTTCCCGCGACTTCCAGCAACCCCACCACAGCACCCTTCCCCACCACTGCCAACCGATTCTCGCCGACGCGGGCCCGCCCCACCGGCTCGCGTCACACCCTGCGACCCTGGCATTCGGGGCACGGCCGCGCCGTGCCCCGGGGATGGATCCCCCCTTTACTCGAAGGCCGAACTACCGCTCCCGGAGCCGCCGGAGGACCGGAATCTCCGCGAGTCGCTCGTCCGTGAGCAGGTCCCAGTCGATGCCGGTCGGCTGGTCGCCGGTCTCGGGCCGGAACGCGTAGTCGGGCGTGACCACGAGGTCCATCGCGACGTCGTGGCTCCCGATCGCGACCGGGCCATCGATCACCTGCCGGTCGTGAACCGTCGTCGCGACCGGCGTCGAGTCGTCGACGAGGCCGAGGTCGGAGAGGACGGCGTACTCGAGGTCGCTGTACCCCTCGCCCTTGCCGATGCGCCCGCCGTCTCTCGTCACCGCGACGCTTCCCGAGACGATCAGGTCGACTCGATCGACCGCGTCGGGGCCGACCTGCTTGCCGTGTTCGGACGAGCCCGAGACGGTCGTCGCCGCGTCGTAGTCGGTGAGTTCGTCGGGATCGAGCTTCAGGAAACACTCCTCGTCACGGAGCCGCGGGACCGCCATGTAGACGGTCTTGCCCTCGCGTAACGCCCGCCGGCGGACGGGCAGTTGCGGCGCGTCGGGATTGGCCTTGATCGTCGTCGCCTGCTCCCACTCGGGTTGCTCGGCCAGTCGATCCGCGGCCTCGTCGGCCCCGGCGAAATTCGGGATCCGACCGTGGGGCGGGAACGGAAACCGCGCTTCGCCGCTGTCCTCGAGATCGTCCCAGACTCGCTCGCGAACGGCCGCCTTCTCGAGTCGCTCGCTCACGTCAGGCACCTCCGTCGGCGGGTTCGGCCCCGTTCGCGTCGGACGGCTCCTCGTCGGTGTCGGCCGCCTCGTACCCGGCGCGCTCGACGAGGGTGGACGCTTCCGCGAGGACGATCTCCTCGAGGGCGAGTCGGGTCGCGTCGACGTGGCCCGGCAGGCAAAAGACCGGCGTGCCGTCGGCGACGCCCGCGAGCGTTCGCGCGCCGACGACCGCCGTGCCAACCCGCTCATACCCGAGGACGGTGACGAGTTCGCTGAACGCGGCCAGCTCCTTCTCTAGCAGCGGTTCGACGGCCTCGATCGTGATATCGCCGGGCTCGACGCCGGTCGCGCCGGCCGTGATCACGAGGTCGACGTCGTCCCGGTCGAGCAGTCGCGAGACGATCGACTGGACCGTGTCGTGGTCCGACTTGACGTGTTCCCGCACCGCGACTTCGTGGCCGTCGGCCTCGAGGAGGTCGTTGACCGCCTCCCCGGCCGCGTCCTCCTCGAGGCCGCGGTCCGAGGCGATCGTGATGACGCCGGCACAGAGCGTGTCCGCGGCGTCGTCCGCGTCCGTCTCGTTCATACGCCGCCTTCGAAAGCCGGCGGGTAAAAGCTACGCACACATCCGCATCGACGATCCCTACGTCAGGTGCTGGTAGCCCAACTGTTATGAACGCCGTTTCCGTTGGCCACGGTATATGCAAGCGGTCCAAATCACGGAACACGGCGACACCGACGTCATCGAGTACGGCGAGTTCCCCGATCCCGAGGTCGATCGGGACGAGGTACTGGTCGACGTCAAGGCGGCCGCGCTCAACCACTTAGACATCTGGACGCGGCGCGGAATGCCGGGACTGGACCTCGAGATGCCCCACATCCCGGGCAGCGACGCGGCGGGCGTCGTCGAGGAGGTCGGCGAGGACGTGACCCGGTTCGAGGAAGGCGACCGCGTCGCGGTCTCGGCCGGCGTCGGCGACCTCCGGATGGACGACCCGACGCTCGACCCGACGTTCCACATCATCGGCGAACACGTCCGGGGCGTTCACTCCGAGTACGCCGCCGTCCCCGAGGACAACCTGATCCCCGTCCCCGAGGGCGTCGACTGGGCGGTCGCCGGCTCGAGCAGTCTGGTCTTCCAGACCGCGTGGCGCATGCTCATCGAGCGGGCGGACCTCGAGGCCGGCGAGAGCGTCCTCGTGCTGGGGGCAAGCGGCGGGGTCGGCCACGCCGCCTTACAGATCGCCGACTACGCGGGCGCGGAGGTCTACGCGACCGGCAGCACGGAGGAGAAACTCGACTACGCCCTCGAACACGGCGCGGATCACGTCTGTAACTACGAGGAGGAGAACTTCGCGGACTGGGTTCTCTCGGAGACGGACGGCCGCGGGGTCGACGTGGTCGTCGAACACGTCGGCGCGCCCACCTGGCGGGACTCGCTGAAGAGCCTGACCAAGGGCGGCCGGCTCGTGACCTGCGGCGGCACGGGCGGGGGCAACCCCGAGACGGACATCCCGCGGATCTTCTGGGAACAGCTCACGATCATCGGCTCGACGATGGCCACCCCCGAGCAGGTCGACGACGTGATGGAACTGGTCTGGGACGGCACCTTCGAACCCGCGATCCGCGAGGAGCTGCCGATGAGCGAGACGGCCCGCGCTCACGAGATTATCGAGAACCGGGAGGGCTTCGGGAAGGTCGTCGTTCGGCCGGACAGCGAACTCTGAGACGGTTTGCTGTCCCGATTTGTCGTCCCGTGGTCACACCGGCAATAACGAACGGGAGACCGTCCGAACCCCGACCCGATCACGGTCGGACCGGTTGGCCAACCGTGAGGGCTTTTACGATGCGGTCAAAGGGTCCGATAGTGAGTTCGAACGACGACGGCGGCTACGTCCACGATCCGGCGGCGTTCGACGCCGACGACGGGGAAACCGACGAGTCGGCCGACGACAACGATGGGTGGGACCCGTCCCACCCAGAGACGGTCGACCGCGAGTTCGACTGGCGCGGCTGGATCCTCGTCGGCGTCCTCGTGTTCGCCTTCCTGATCGCCCCGACCGCGATCTATCTCTTCCCGCCCGGCGCGGAGGGGTATCGGTTCGCGTTACTCATCTTGCCGCTGGCTCCAGCTATTCTGCTCGCCGTGACGGCCGTCTGGGCGACGACGCGCCCGTAAAAAGCGGTCCCTTAGGCCTCGCGAACGCCCTCGAGAGCATCGAGGACGGCCGATCCGTGGACGACATCCCCGTCCGGGGTGTCCTCGCGGTCGACGTACGCCGTCAGCGCGGTATAGAGCCGGTCGGCCTGGGTTCCGGTGAGTCGCGTCTCGGCGTCGGCTTCGATCGACTCGAGCGACTCGAGTACCCACTCCGGCGGCGTCTCGTCGGCGTCGAGGGCCTCGTCGAACCGGTTCGACAGGACGTGATGGGCGACCCATTGCTCGTCGCGGGAGAGCGTGACTTCGTACGTCTCGGTTTGTGGTGAGGAACTCATTTCGTCAGACGGGACCGTGTTGTCGGTCCTCGGGCAACGCTACGAACAGCGTGATAATAAGCCTTGTTACACCATGGCATGATTGCCGCGTCCCGTCCGACGACGGCGGTAGCGTGACAGGCGGGGGTGATCGGCGGACCCACGGCCGACAACGGGTCGGCCGTCGATCAAAAGCTACTAACAGAATCGCGCCGAGGAACGGGACGACGGAATGGATCTCGCGACGCTGACGGAACCGATCGCGACCGGCCGCGTCGGACACGCGATCTCCCGGCTCGTCCCGTCGACGGCCGTCTGGGAGCGCGAGTGGGACGTCTGTTGTGTCCTCGACGGCTGCCGGTACGATCTCATGCGCGAAACCGCGGCCGCCGGCCACGAGTTGCTGCCGGGGCCCGAGGGGGTGGGCTCGCTGTGGTCCGTCGGCTCCCAGTCAGCAGAGTGGATGGACCGGACCTTCGCCCCCGAGTATCGCGAGCGGATGGCCCGGACCGCCTACGTGACCGGCAACCCCTTTTCCTCCCAGCCCTGCGAACACATCCTCGTGACCTCCGACGAAGTCCTCCCGCTCTCGGCCGACGACTTCGGCGTCCTCCACGAGGCCTGGCGCGACGAGTGGGTCGATGACGATATCTCGACGATTCCGCCCGCGCCGCTGACCGACGCCGCGATCGCCGTCTGGCGCGCCCGCGAGGAACTGGGGATCGACCGCGTTCTCGTCCACTACATGCAGCCCCACGCCCCCTTCCGGTCACAGCCGGACTGGTTCTTCGGCTCGGCCGACATCGAACACTGGGGCCAGTTCGTCGAGGCCGACGACGATGACGAGGAGTTCGATCCCGAATCGCTGACCGCCGAGGAACGCGAGGCACTCGAGGCCTTCGCCGAGGCCGACGACGACGATGACTCGATGAACGACCCCTGGCTGCGGGTCCGCGAGGGCGACCTCCCCCGCGAGGCGGTCTGGGCTGCCTACCGGGACAACCTCGAGTGGGTCTTAGACGACCTGACCCGACTCCGGGAGAACTGCGACGGCCGGCTCGCGCTGACCAGCGACCACGGCAACGGCCTCGGCGAGTTCGGCGTCTGGTCGCACCCGCCGGGTACCCCCGCCCCCGCCGTGCGTCGGGTCCCCTGGGTCGTCCGCGAGGGCCGCGACCGGGGGACCTGCGACCCCGAGCTTCCGGCGGGGATCCGCGAGCGCGGTTCAGCCGCGGAGAGCGACGAGGACGAGATCGAATCGCGCCTCGAGGCGCTGGGGTACCGGTGACGAGGACGCTCCGGGACGCGATCTACGCCGTTCGGAAGGCCCGTCTGGGCCTCGAGCGCCGCCGGCTCGATTACGGCCGGGAGACGCGCGAGCGATCGGATCGACTGGCCGACGTGCTCCCGGCGTCGGCCGCCGAACTCCGCGAATACGAGCGCGAATACGACGACCTCGAGTGGTTCCACGACGCCTACGCCGACCGCGTGGCGGAAATCCACGACGCCGGCGTCGCCACCGACACGACCCACTGGCGCGACGGGGTGACGCTGTACGTCGTCTGTCGCGCGCTCGAGGTCGAGACGGCCGTCGAGACCGGCGTGTTGTTCGGCTCGTTCGACGCGCACATCCTCGCCGCGATGTGCGAGAACGGCGGCGGGACGCTGCACGCGGTGGATCTACCCGGCGGACCGCCGGGGCCGTTCGAGTACGGCCATCTGATCCCGGATCGGTGTCGGGACCGGTGGGAGCTGCATCGGGGTGACGCGCGGGAGGTTTTGCCGGAGTTGCTCGAGGCGGTCGGCCCCGTCGACCTCTTTTTGCACGACTCGGATCACCGGCTGCCCCACATGCGATTCGAGTACGAGACGGCGTTGGGGCAGCTCGAGTCCGGCGGGGTGCTAGCCAGTCACGACGTGCGCCTCTCGGGGCTGTTCGATCGGTTCACCGACGCGAACGGGTTGCAGTCGTGCGTGGTCTGTGATACGGGGATCGCGCGGGTTCCGTCGCGACCGTGACGGAGTGACCGAGTCGCCGTTCACAGCCGTCAGTGCGGTGCGGGTGTCTCGGTCGGTCCCGTAACTATAGTAGTCGCTGAAACGATTTACACACTGATCGCAGCGCTGTCGTGCGATCAGGTGTGCAATGACTTTCAGTGGCTACTATAGATATCGAGGCGACGCTTGAGGACGACACGCGTACCGAACGATCGTCCCGATCCGGATAAACGCGAGGAGGTCGATCTCTGCCGCCGCGGGAGTCCGTCGGGAAACAGGAGCGGCCTGACACCGATGACCAACGAGTGAAGTCGCTCATGTTCATCCACATGATATTTATGTCGGTCGAGAACCACACGTCACCCATGACGCCGGAGATAGAGGAAGAGACGACAGTCAGTGCACGCGGCGGTGTCACGATTCCGTCCCTCGTTCGGGACCAGCTCGGCATCGAGGAAGGGGACAAACTCCGCTGGCATCTCGACGACGACGGCGATCTACAGATCGAGGTCGTTCACCAGCGAGAGGGCGTCTTCGACGACGTCGAACCGATCGACATGGGGGAGACGAACGCCGTCGACGCCAAAGAGGAGTTCGGGATCGAATGACGGCGGCCGTCGATACGAGCGTTCTCTTCGCCCATCGAAGCGCGCACGACGAGTTTCACGAACGGGCCACGGAGATCATCGCAGGGGTAGATCACGGGAAGTTACCGGAACTCCACATCACGGATCACGTCCTCGCCGAGACGCTGAACCTCCTCCTCAACAAGGGGACCCACCGGAAGGCGACGCAGACGATGGATCTCCTCATCGAAGGGAGCCACTTTCGACTTCTACACACCCCGAAAACGGACTTCAATTCCACGCAGGCCCTCTTTCGCCGTCATCCGCATCTCTCCTTCGTCGACGCGTCGATCGTCGCGTACATGCAGCGAACGGGGATCGAGTATCTCTACTCGTTCGACGACGACTTCGACTCGGTAGACGGCGTGACGCGAGTGAATTCCGCCGTCGATCCGCGGTAGTAGTCGGCCCGTCTCGGCTTTGCCGTCGATCACTTGCCCGACCGGAATTCGGCCGGCGCTCGAGGCCGCCGATCGGGTTCTGTCCCACCGGGCGTCGGTGGTCGATACAGGTCGAGTCGATCCCCCGATAGCGCGCCGTCGGTTATCTGCTCGGTTTTTCTCGAGCGACCCCGTCGATCGGCTCGAGCCGGCGTTCGTAGAGCCCCGCGAGGCGTTCGGCGCGCTGGAGCAACAGCGCGCGCCCGGCGTCGGTGAGCCGGTAGGTGACCCCCTGATCGTCGCGTTTCGAGAGCAGGCCGCGCCCGACGAGCGCGCGCAGGTTGGGCTCGAGCCGGGCGCGGCTCACTGCCGGATACCAGTGCTCGAGGGTCCACGCGATCCCGGAGGGGTAGCCGGCGTAGCCGTCGCGCTCGCGGCGGGCGACGGCCTCGAGACAGTCGCGCTGGAAGCCGGTGAGTTCGATCCACGCGCGTCGGCCGTCTTTTGACGGGTAGTCGGCTGCTGATGCGTCCGCTCGAGCGGGAGGTTCAAGGTCCCGCGAGTCGTGATCCGACATGGCTTTCGGGTGGGTTACGGAAGCCACGCGGACCGGTGGTAGGGACACCGGGTCCGCATTTTCGAGGACCGAATCGGGAAGCCGTGGATCCGTCTGGCCTCCGCGTGACATACTGATAGCCTCCTCTAACTTAAATTTTGATACCAGATAGTATCATAAGCTCACTTTCAAGTATTAGCATCCGAGAGAGCACCCCCAGTTATAGCGGCAGATGGCGATTCGCTACTGAATGCGCCCGCTGGTCTCGTGGATGACGAAATCCGATCCCGCGTTGCTCGAGTTCCTCGAGGAAACGGGGATAGCGATGCCGCCAGCGGTGGTTTCGTACAATATCGACGGCGTCTCTCATCCGACGGTGAAGCGCCGTCTGCCGGTCTTGGAAGACCACGGCCTTCTCCGGAAAGTCGACGACGACCGAGGCTACTACCGCATTACGGATCGGGGTCGCGCGTATCTCGAGGGCGAACTTGATGCCGAGGACTTAGAACCGAGTGAAGACTGAGTAGCGGTGATCCGGTGACTGGATACAGAATGCGACAGCCACGGGTGGACTGGATAACGCGGGCCGACGATGCGATCCTCGAGTTCCTGCTCAACGAGGGGAACCGGCCTCTCGTCGCGAATTTTTCTCACGAACGAACTGCAAGGGAAACGACGTCCTCAAGCGCGGTTTGGCCAAGTATGAGTTCTCGATATCCTTCGTCAACCAGATCACGAGGATTGACTGTTGCTAGTTCCGTAATCTCTCCTCTTTGCTCAACGACATCGTGTGCATCAAGACAAATCCGACGGTCATCCCAAGGAATCTCAGAGAGTGCTTCATCGATTTCGGAGTAATCGTTTTTACGACTCCAAATTTCGGTTCTTGCTAGCAGCCACTGCCGGTTTTCGATGGCATTCTGTTCGATGTCACGTGAAAGTTCTCTGAGTCGCTTAATCAGCTCTTCCAACTGAATGAAATTTGTTACCTGGTTTCGGTAGAAATCGTGGAGTGACGTACTGGCGTTGTTATTTCCAACCAGGTTTTGGCGAATTTGTGAAGTATCCATGGAATCCAATTGGCCTTCGTAATCGGAGTTCTGGAGTTGGAAAATATGATCGCGAATCCCGTCCGCAATCTCCTCAGCGAGATCAGGTTCTCTGTTCAGGTATTCATCCTCAACATGGTCGGAGATATACAACGAGAATCCGTTCTCCTCCAGATATTCTCTGCACCGGTAATGGTGTGTGTCGTCCCGAAAACAGTAGCCGAGAGCGACACCAGTATCAAGAAACGAGGCATCAGTCATCGATTAGTGGGACCGAAGCCGTTCGATTTGTTCTTCAATGGTACGAGAGTATGCGCGTGAAACGCCGTCCAGTTCGGTGCTTCGAGAACGATTACCGAGTAGCTCTCGTCTCGTTTCCTGGACGTTGTTTGTGAAATCCGACTTCACGTCAGCTGCATCTTCCTCCCAATCAGCCAGTCGGCTGTCGGAAATGTGTTGGCTGTAGTCGAATCGAAGCACTACTCTACTGAGAGCAAAAATGAAGTCGTCGAGGAATTCCGCGATTCGACTGTATTGGACAGATTGATCAAGCATGAGTCGGACCGTGTCATCCCATCGGAGATAGAGCGCCTTCATTTCCTCATGACGCCCTTCATCTTCGGGGTATGCCCCCACCATTGTATCAAGTTTCTGTCGAAGATACTCTTCGTTCGATTCCACCGTCTCCTTGGTTCCTCCTTCGGTAAAGTTCTCCAGACGTTGCTGGCTTCCAAGATCGATTGTGCTTAGTAGCCAGCGTAGTTCACTGTACTCTTGAATGAAACTGTTCTCAGCGTGTTCCTCATACTGATGTTGCTTAATCGCCTCAACATTCTCCCTTCCAAACTCTCGTACAGTCCACTCTACGGAGTCTGTAATCAGTTCGAAACCCTCTTTGGACACGTCAAATGCCTCTATGTCCAATGATTTCGGGATATATTGTTGGCCATCCCAGCCCATTGCTTGAGGTGCATTATAGAACCGCCCGGAGAATTCGTGCTCATTCGTGAGTTCTCCGTACATATACCAGTAGCGGGCAAGTCCAACATCATATTCGTGTGTCTCGAGGAGGTTCCGATCCGCGACACAACAAAGTTTGAGAAACTTCGAACGAGAGATCTGATCGTCGCTCTGATTTTTTAGCTCCCGGAGCAGATGCCAGCCTAAGAACTCCGGTTCGCCGAACTCCGGTTCCTCCTCAGACATTTTATTCGTCAAGCGCTTCGAAAGGGCTACAGTTAATGTTTCCCCTATTATGCAGTCATTTTGAATAGGATCAATGAGAGTACAAAATTCAGTATAATCTACTACCGACTGACATCCACTAAGAACACTCTACCTAATTCTGTTCCTGGTTTTTGGTATCTCAGGATGCACCTGCCCGAATCCGTTCATTCGAACACCGGCTCAGTAAACAGATCGCCGGCCGGCGACAGCCCCGACAACGCGTCCGCGGCCAGCACCGCCGCCCCGCCGGTCCACGTCGGCCGCTCGCCCGGCCAGAACTCCTCGTCCTCGAACTGATAGCCCGTCCAGAAGACCCCCTCGTCGTCGGTCCACTGGAACAGCCAGTCGTAGATCTCACGGGCGCGGTCGCGCTCGCCGACGGCGGCCAGCGAGACGACGAGCTCGCAGGACTCGGCGACGGTCACCCACGGTTCGTCCGCGACGCAGCGACAGCCCAGTCCCTCCTCGAGGTACCGATCCATCCCGGCCTCGAGCCGCTGTCGGCCCGGGTCGCCGGTCACGACCCCACAGAGGACGGGGTAGAACCAGTCCATCGCGTAGCGGGACTTGCTCTCCCAGGTGCGGTCAAAGCGGTCGGGCCGCTCGCGGATCGCCTCGCCGAGGTCGGTACGGGCCGCGAGCCAGCGCTCGCGGGCCTCGTCGTGGCCCAGCGTGTCCGCGATCGCCGCGCCACAGGCCAGGCTCTTGTAGAGGGAGGCACAGCCCGAGATCAGTGCGTCCTCGTAGGGCTCGCCGTCGGGGCCGACGGTCCAGTAGATCTCGCCGGTCGGAGCCTGCTGGCGGCGAGCGAACGCGAGGGCATCGCGGACGGTCGGCCACAACGACTCGAGGAAGTCCCGGTCCTCGGTACACAGGTAGTGATGCCAGGCGCCGACGGCGACGTAGGCGCTGCGGTGGGTTTCCTTGCGCGGCTCGTCGCCGGCGTGGGCCCCGTCGTTGTCCTCGGCCTCGCCGTAGGTCGCCCACAGCGCCCCGTCGTCGTGCTGTTCGTCGGCGATCCAGCGGTACGCGCGGCGGGCGGCGTCCTCGCGGCCAGCGATCGACAGCGCCATCGCGCTCTCGACGTGATCCCACGGGTCGGCCGGTCCCTCGGGATACCAGAGGATGAGCCCGTCCGAACGCTGGGCACGTTCGATGTGATCGACGGCGGGCTCGAGCCCCCAGTCGGCAAGCGACTCGAGCGTGGCGTTGCTCACGCCGATCCCTCCAGTTCGAAGTAGTAGACGACGCTCTTGCCCAGCGCGGGATCGAGCCCGCGCTCGAGCAGCCGCACGGGCCGGGGCGACTCGAGGACGTCCCACTCGAGGAAGCGATCGTAGGCCCGCAGGGGCAGGGGCGCGTCACCCCGTTGGTCGCGGTCCCACCAGAGACACTTCAGCCACCAGTAGGGGGCATGCAGGGCGTGGGCGAAGTGGCCGTCGACCCGCTCGAAGCCGCGGCGTTCGATCGCCGCCTGCAGTTCCTCGCGGTCGAAAATCCGGACGTGGCCGCCCTCGACCTCGTGGTACTCGTCGGAGAGGGCCCAGCAGACCCGCTCGGGGCCGGCCCGGGGGACGCTGACCGCCAGCGTCCCGCCCGGGGCACAGACCCGCCGGAGTTCGTCGATGGCCGCCTCGTAGTCGGGGATGTGTTCGAGAACTTCGGTACAGCAGACGACGTCGAACGCGCCGTCCTCGAAGGGAAGCCGGAGCGCGTCGCCCGTCAGGAACGTGACCGGCACGTCCGACTCGGGCGCGATGTACTCGTCGTGATCGTCGCGGGCCGCCTCGAGGTTCGCCCGCTCGAGGTCGAGCCCGACGACCTCGCCGACGTTCTCGAGGGCGGCGGCGTTGACGTGGCGGCCCTCGCCACAGCCGACGTCGAGGACCCGCATGCCGGGGGTCAGCGTCAATCGGTCGAAGTCGATCGTCTCCATCTCAGGCGCCCCCCGACCGGGTCTCGATGGCGGCCCGATACTCCCGGACCGTCTCGCGGGCGGCCCGTTCCCAGTCGAACTCCTCGAGGATGCGCTCCCGGCCGCGCCGGCCGAGTTCGCGGCGACGGTCGTCGTCGGCCAGCAGGTCGCGGACGGCGTCGGCGATGGCGTCGGAATCGCCCGGTTCGACGAGGACGCCCGCGTCGCCGACCACTTCGGGGAGGCCGCCGCCGGTGGTGGCGACCACCGGGACGCCACAGGCCAGTGCCTCGCCGGCGGGCAGGCCAAAGCCCTCGTAGATCGAGGGGACCACGGCGACATCGGCGGTGCCGTAGAGTTCGACCATCCGCTCGTAGCTGATCTCGCTGTGGGTTTCGACGGCGTCTCCGATCCCCAGTTCCGAGACCAGCCGGTCGCAGTCGCCGCCCTCGTCGAACTCGCCAACGACGACGAGTTCGGCATCGATCGACTCGCGAACGGCCGCGAACCCCTCGAGCAAGTGGCGGGCTCCCTTCAGCGGCACGTCGGCGCTGACGGTCGTCATGACGCGCGGACGATCGTGATCCCCGTTGACGGGGCGAAACAGGTCGGTGTCGATCCCGTTGTGGACGACCCGGATCGAGTCGGGGTCGGCCCCGAAGTCGGTGACAGTGCGGTGTTTGGCCGACTCCGAGACGGTCAGGACGTGGGGCAACTCCTGAACGACTTCGCGTTGCATCCGCAGGAACCGGTACCACCGCCGGATCAGGAGTCGCTCCGTCCAGTCGTCGGCGGCGGCCAGCGCGGCGTCGCGGTCGACGGTGATCGGGTGGTGTACCGTCGCCACGACGGGATGCCCGCGCTCGCGAAGCGTCCGGAGACCGTGACACAGCGACTGGTTGTCGTGGATCACGTCGTAGTCGGGATCGTGTGTCTCGAAGTAGTCGACGACCCGGTGGCCGAAGGCGTAGGGATCGGGAAAGCCGCCGGTGAGCGCGCTCAGCCACTCGTAGAGCGCCAGCGGCTCCCGCAGATAGGACGGTTCGAACTGCCCCAGCCGGTCGAGTTCGTCGACCACGTTCTCGCCGGGGAGTTTCACCAGTCCGACGTCGTCGTCGAGGTCGGGGTACGGTTTGCCCGAGATGACGTCGACGGAGTGGCCCAGCTCCGTCAGCGCTCGGCTCAGGTACTTGACGTAGACCCCCTGTCCCCCGGAGTAGGGGTTCGAGCGGTAGCTCAACAGACAGATATCGAGTCGTTCGTCGGGTCGCTTCGCCTCGGCCGACGGCTCCGCCGTCGCCGCCGCGGCAGTCGACTTCCCCGTCGACGCGGCCGACGTACTGATACTCCCCCGGAGAAGCCGTCTGAGCGTACCCATCACCATCGCAGTCTATCCGCCATGTGTGGGCACTCCCCTATAAACCTCCCGCTCGTGTACTGTTTCTCGAGGGTGTTTCGTCGTGCGTTTCGTTATCGCACGTCCCGTCGCATCGCGATCTCGAACCACGGGCAGAGTCGCAGTTGGCGGTACCACTCCGGGTTCGAGTGGAGTCGCTCGTACGGGACCCACATCAGGCCGGCGACCTCCTCTTCGTTGGGA
The DNA here is from genome assembly GCA_000690595.2 of Natrinema mahii. Lineage (GTDB taxonomy): Archaea > Halobacteriota > Halobacteria > Halobacteriales > Natrialbaceae > Natrinema > Natrinema mahii. Next base: position 33,666 of record JHUT02000017.1, read on the forward strand.
TCGAGGCTCCGGTCGGACAGCGTCAGTTGCAAGACGGCACAGACCTCGTGTTCGACGCCCGCGTTCTCGAAGTAGCGCTTGTACTCGAACCGGTCGGTCAGCTGCAGGTCGTCGTACTGGTCGGGGGAGATTCCCAGTTCCTCCTCGAGGCGCTTTCGGGTCGCTTCCTCCTGGCTCTGGCCCTCGACGGGGTGGGAGGCGACGGTGCCGTCCCAGTAGGTGCCCCACAGGCGCTTGTCCGGCGCGCGCTGGGCCAGCAGGATGTTGCCCTCGCCGTCGAAGACGAGCGAGGTAAAGGCCCGGTGGCGAATCCCGTCGCCGGTGTGGGCATCGAGCCGGTTGACCAGCTCGAGTTCGGTATCGTCGGCGTCGACGGCGATCACGTCCTGTCCGGCGTTCTCGTGTTGGAGGTCCTCCTCCGGCGTGCTCATACCCGTATACTGACCGTGACTCTTGAAACCAGTATCGTCTCGACGCGGCCGTTTCGAATCGATATACACGCTATCCGGTCGGTTCGAGCGACCAGAGTTCGCCGTCGTCGGGATTGGGGCGGTACGCCTCCCCGACGGGGACCGTGAGCGCGCCGCGTTCGGTCTCGAGGCGGAGCCGTTCGGTCTCGAGGGTCTCGCCGTCCAGGCTGTACTCGACGGCGTCCGTGTGGCTCTCGATCGACAGCGTCGGCGTTCGCCGGCGGACGATACGCGAACTGTCGCCGCCGAACAGTCCCTCGAGGGCCGCGCTGCCAAGTACCTCTCTCGCCGCGGCGTCCTCGACGATCGTCACCTCGAGCAGCCCGTCCTCGACGTCGGCCTGGGCGGTCCGCGCGCCGGTAAATCGCCGGCAGTTTCCGATGAGGACGAACATCGCCTCGCCCTCCCAGGCGCGGGCCCGTTCGCCGTCGGGCCCCGGCGCGGTCTCGACGCGCAGCGGGAGCGAGTCGAACTCCCCGACCGCCTCGATCGTGTTCTTGACGTAGGCCAACACGCCCAGTTCGGCCTTGCTCTCGGGGGTCGTCTCGCTGCTGGCCTCGGCGGTGATCCCGCCGACACAGGAGTTGACGAAGGGACGGTCGTTGGCCCACCCGACGTCGATCTCCCGGCGACGGCCCTCCTCGATCACGGAAAAGGCATGCTCGAGGTCCCGAACGCCGACGTTCGTCGCGAAGTTGTTGCCCGTCCCCGCGGGGACGACAGCGACCGTCGTCGACTCGAGGGCGTCGGCGGCCGCGACGCCGTTGACGACCGCGTTGAGCGTGCCGTCGCCGCCGGCCGCGGCGACGAGGTCGGCGTCGGGCGCGGCCTCGCGTGCGAGTCGGATCGCGTCGCCCGCTTCCTCGGTCCGTCGGGTCTCGAAGCCGTGTCGGTCCGCGAGCGCGGCGACGGTGTCGACGTGGTCCCCGCTGCCGCTGACCGGGTTGCAGACGAGGACGCGGTCGCTCGAACGACCGTCGTCCGGCCCCTCCGATTGCATACCACGGGAGACGCCGGCCGAGCGCAAAAGGGTCTGGCCGGCGTTTGCGTATTCGTGTACTCCGTCGACCTCCACGCGCACACGCGATTCTTCCACGGTCGCCGCGCGCTCGGGGACCGGTTCGACCCGCTTGGCGTCAGGCTCCTCACCGAGCTAGCCGAACGCCGCGGCCTCGACGGGGTCGCGACGACCAACCACGACTACTACACGCCGTTCGATCCCTCCCCCGACGTGGCGACGCTGCCGGGCATCGAGATCACCACCGACCGGGGCCACGTCCTCGTCGTCGGCCCCGATCCGCCCCGTGCGACGGCCCCCGGCGCGCTCTCGCCCGCGGAGGCCGTCGCGCTGGCCCACGACCGCGACTGTGCCGCCATCGTCGCCCATCCGTTCCGGAACAGTACGGTGCGGGAACTCGAGGACGTTCCCTTCGACGCGATCGAGGTCAACGGCAAACACCCCCGCTCACAGCCGCTGGTCGAGGAGTTGGCCGGCGAACGCGATCTGCCGCTGGTCGGCGGCAGCGACGCCCACTACCCTGTCGAGGTGGGGCGGGCCTACACCGTCGTGGAGGCCGACCGGCTCACCCCCGAGTCGATCGTCGCGGCCATCCGCGACGGCCGGGTGAGCGCGACCGTCTCGCGGTCGGGGTTCGACAGCCTGTTGCGGCGGGCCTACCGCGCGGTCCACGACCGGAAGGGCGTGATCGACGCCATCGACCGCCCGACGCCCGGCGTGGGCGAACCGCCCGGCGAGGACGAGGCTGATTGAGACGTGCCGACCAGCGAGACTGTGAGTCGGAGTCAACCGATGTCGAACTATCGGGCGATAGGACGCAAGTAGTAGTCAACATTTGCGTCGAATGGCGGTCTCACCGTAGCACCAGCCAGCGATGAGTTATCCAATCGTTGAAACAACGCTTCGGCGAAACGGTGCGAGTACGGATCTGGTTCGGTCAGTTCCGCGAACTCACACTCAAGAATGCTACCAAAACCATGACACAACTCTAAGCCGATAAAACACATGATTTCGCCCCTCTAAGTACGATCCAATAGATCAAACCTACGTTGGTACCAGTATAATTAGTTACGTCAGGTAGCATTTTCCGTTGCGATAGCCCGTTCTAGAAGTGTTATTAATACATACATGCATACAATTGTTATTGGGATCTCCCACACAATATTTGTCACACCCAGCAGTAAGTGTATTATGTTAGATAAAACCATACCAATAGCTATCCCTAATATATGCGCCAATGTTTTCTTTGACCAAAATTTCCTTCTATTTGATCCCATAATATTTATATTACTTCATACCATGATATGATTTCGATTTTTGAATTGTCTTTCTGGACCATAGTAGACGTTAGAAATAA
>JHUT02000019.1 GCA_000690595.2 Natrinema mahii
CGCCAGCGCGGTGCGTGCGCCCCCGGCCTGGGCGGCGATCTCGAGCGGGCCAGCCGCGCCGGTGACCGCGAGCCACGCCGTCGCCAGCCCCGCGAGCGCGGCGATCGTCGCCAGATCGAACACGCGTTCGACGGCCAGCGACGCGAATCCGGCGGTGTAGGGGACGTCCCGTCTGGTCTCCATCACGTACGCGCGAACTGCGTCGCCTGCTCGCGCGGGAATCGCGAGGTTCGCGGTCTGGCTGACGAAGACGGCGGCCGTACAGAACGCCGTTCCAGTCCGCCGTCCCATCGCGGCCAGCACGTCGTCGTATCGCCGTCCGCGGAGGGGCCACGAGACGGCGTAGACGACGACTGCGGCCCCGAGCAGGCGCGGGTCGGCCGACGAAATCTCCGCGAGAACGGTCTCCAGATCGACGTCACGGAGGGCGACGAACAGGCCGGCGAGGACGAGTACGGTTCCGCCGATCGCGAGTCGACGGCGGGTCAGCGCCGCGGCGATCCCGCCGTTCGCGGCGTCGCCGTCGGACGCGTCCGCCCCCGTTCGCTCGCCCCCGTCGTTCATACGCGATGCTTCGGCCCCAGATATTTAAGCCCACCTAAAACTGCCCTGGGCGGGCGGAACGGTCACGCTCGAGCGGGTTTCCGCCGAGCAAAACGACCGCTTGATCGCCGCTTAGCGCAGTTCGTCGATAATCTCGCGGGTCGCTCGCCGCACCGCCTCGTCGCTCGAGCGAGCGGGCTCCCAGCCCAGCGCCGAGAGCTTCTCGATCGAGAGGCGCATCTTCGGGACGTCGCCGGTCCAGCCTCGGTCGCCGCCGGTGTACTCGTACTCGGGGTCGACGCCCAACTCCTCGGCGACGATGGCCGCGATTCGATCGACCGAGGTCGTCGTCCGCGTGCCGAGGTTGTAGGTGTTCATCGCGTCGTCGGCGTGTGCGACGACGTGATACATCGCGTCGAGACAGTCCTCGATATGCAGGTAGGACTTCTCCTGGCGGCCGTCGCCCAGAATCGTCAGCGTCTCCGGGTCGTCCCGCAACTTCTCGATGAAATCGGGGATCACCGCGCCGCGAAGTCGCGGCCCGACGACGTTCGCGAACCGAAAGTTCCAGACCGTCAGGTCGTGGCTGTGGGCCCGCGCCGAGAGCAACCCCTCGTCGGCCAGCTTGCTCGCCCCGTAGGCGCTGATCGGCTCGAGCGGCGCGTAGTCCTCGGGCGTCGGCCGCGGGGCCTCCCCATAGACCGTCGAGGAGGAGGTGTAGGCGATCTCCGTGACCCCCGCGTCGGCCATCGCCTCGAGGAGGTTTCGGGTCATTCGCGTGTTATCGTCGAACTGGCCGTGGGGCCGGTCCGTGTCGACGTGTTTCGACGCCGCGAGGTGGAAGACGAGATCGACGTCGTCGAGGGCTCCCTCGAGCGCGTCGGGGTCGGTGAGGTCGGCCGCGAGGAAGTCGGCGTCGTCGGGGACGCGGTCGCGGTCGCCGTTCGAGCAGTCGTCGACGACCGTGACGGCCGCACCGTCGGCGAGCAGGCGTTCGGTGAGGTGGGAGCCGATGAAGCCGGCCCCGCCCGTGACGAGTACGTGTCGACTCGAGATGGACATGAGCGCTGATTCAGCGACCCGCTGGTAAGTAGTTGCGTTTCGCGTCGAGACGGCGCCATTGCTCGAGCGCGAGAGGGCGCTCGACAGGAGACGAGACTATCGATTCGGAGAACGGACGCTTAGACGCCCGTGGAGTACCGCAGGAGGCCGGCGAAACCGCCGAAGGCGTTGAGCAGTTGTTCGCCCTTCTCGAAGTCCGTCGAGATGAACTTGGTCTCGGTACCGCGCTGTTCGGCGATCTCGATGAGGTGGTCGATGGCGTCCTCGCGGTCCTCGTCGGTCGCCTCGACCTCGGTGCCACAGTCGGTACAGGTGTGGGTCGGCGTCGACTTGCGCCGGTCGATGACCTCGCGTTCGGTCGCGCCACACTCGGGACAGTCGTAGGTGATCACGTCTTTCCGGAGGTCCTCGCTGATGAGCAGGCGGTCGACCGCCCCCATCATCAGGTTCTGGCGGGTCTGCTCGAAGCCGTAGGTGGCCTTGTCGCCCGCGTTGAGTTCCTCGAAGAACTCCTCCATCACCTTCTTGTCCTTCATCACCTCGGCGTCGGCCAAGGCGTCCTCGGCGTTGTCGACGAGGTCTTTCAGGCCGGACTCGTCGGTGTAGGCGACGTCGAATTTGCCCAGGACTTCGTCCTGCAGTTCGTGGTGGAGGTAGTCGCCGTCCAGGAACTCGTCTTTGGTCGGCGAGGGACCGCCCACGAGGATGCCGTCGATCTCGTGGCGCTTGGGGACGAACAGGTCGTTTGCCATCCCCGCGACCTCCTGATAGAAGTTGTCGATGGCCTCGAGGCGGAGGCGGGCGAATCGCTGGGCGGACTGGCCACCCTTTCGCTGCTTGCCGGGGACCAGCGAGGAGGCGGACTTGACCGGTTCGATGCGCTTGCCCTTCAGCCAGCCGACGTTGGCCTCGCGGCGGTCGAGGACGATCAGGCCGTAGAGGCCCTTGTCGGCCAGCATCTCCTCTAGGGGTTCGGTCAGGAAATCGGAGTCACAGTGATAGCGGAAGGACTCGATGGGCTGGGGCGGACTCTCGAGGACCTTGGTGACCATGTCGGTCCGACCGCCGCCCGAATCGACGGCACCAGAAAAGAGAACGATGCCGTTGTCCGGCGGGTAGGTGTCGTAGTATCGCAGCCGGTCTTTGATACTCGTCAGCGCGTCCTGGACCGCCGTTCGGGTCTGTTTGGACTTGATGTTGGCCGCTTCGCTGTGTTCCTGCGTGACGTGCTGGACGACGTCACTGATCTGTCTGTCGTCGGGAACGTAGATCGTCACGAGCTGCGTTCCGGAGCCGTCGTACTCCTTGAGGTCCTCGATGACCTTCCGGAACTCGTACTTTTTCCGGTCGGATTGCTCCTGCTCGCCCTCCTGGCTCATTACACGTATAAAACCGGGCTGTCGGTAAGAATCCTTTGACACACCGATCGACCGGGGCGACCGCCCGGTCCGAGACGCGTCGACCGGGACGCGTTCGATCGCCGGTCGACCGACCGTCCCAGCGGGCGGGCGGTGAGGTGACGATTTAAGGGGGTGCCGTTCCACTGTCCGGACAGTACCCACGTATGTCTCACGAGACTGTCTACGCCATCGCGAGCGGAAAAGGCGGTGTCGGGAAGACGACGACGACGGTCAACCTTGGCACGGCCCTCGCGGACGCCGGGGCACGCGTCGCCATCGTCGATACCGACCTCGGCATGGCGAACCTCGCCGGGTTCGTCAGCCTCTCTCCCGACTCGACGACCCTTCACGACGTGTTAGCCGGCGACGCATCGATCGAGGACGCCACCTACCGACTGGCCGACGACATCGTCGCGGTGCCAAGCGGGACGAGCCTCGACGAGTACGCCGCGACCTCCCCCGAAGGGCTGCGCGAGGCCGTCGACGACCTCCGCTCGCGCTTCGACTACGTCCTGCTCGATGTCGGGGCCGGCATCAGCCACGAAACCGTCCTCCCGCTCGGACTGGCCGACGCCGTCGTTCTCGTCTCGACGCCCGAGCCCGCCGCCGTCCACGACACGAAAAAGACCGTCGAGCTGACCGACCGCTCCGGCGGCGAGGTCGCGGGCCTCGTCTTGACCCGGACTCGCCCCGACGGCGACGTCTCCCACGCGGACCTCGCCGACCGTCTCGAGGTCCCCCTCCTGGGAACGATCCCCGAAGACCCGGCGGCCCGGGACAGCGTCTACGCCGGGACGCCGCTGGTCGTCTACGAACCCGACGGGCCGGCGGCCGTCGCCTACCGGCGGCTCGCGGCCGACCTAACCGGCCTCGAGGTCCCCATCCCGACCGACGACGGACCCGGGACGGCCGACGCGGCCGCCACCGACGATTCGACGGCCGCGGCGTCCGAGCCCGACGCGGACGCCGACGCCGCGACCGACGAGGCCAACGGGCGGGAAGCCGCACACGACGACGTCTCGAGCGCGATCACCGAAGCCGAGTCCGATCCCTGATCGGCGATCCGCACGCACCGGGTAACCGGTGCCTTCCGCCGGCGACCGGCCGTCGGTATCGGGCCGCGGGTCGGAACGGGCCGATTATCGTCGTTCGTTCTCCTCACGGGGTCCGGGCAGTCAGACGCCACGTCCGGTCGATCTCGAGCCGATCCGGCCGACGTTTCGATGCCGTTTCGATCTGTTTGTCGGCCCCTTCCCGCGCGGTTTCGGCCGTCGGTTCGACCCGAACGAGTCGCCGCTCGTGACTGACCGAGTAACGAACTTATTACTAATCACGACTGTTCCCGATGGGTCGCCCATGGAGCGACGAAAGATCCTCCTCGGCAGTGGCGCTGCGCTCGCAACGGTCCTCGCCGGTTGTTCCAGCGACGAAACCGGCGACGACGAGTCGAACGATGACGACGACGAGTCGCCGTCCAACGGCGGGAACGGCGACAACGGCGAGCCCGACGACGAGAACGAGTCCGACATCCCCGGGATGGACACGGACGCGATGAAATTCGACAGCGAGAAGGTGTCGATCAAAGACGTCAACAAGGACGGCGACGAGGTCGACGTCGTCGCGACGACGACCACCACCGACCCCGAGGTGCTGCGTTCGGAACTCCAGTCCATCGGAGAGACGCTCGCGGCGTCGATCACCGACCCCGAGGCGTTCGCGGCCGAAGTCAACAGCGTCACCTGGGTCCTCGAGCAGGACGGGACGATGGTGATGTCGTTCTACGTCGACGTCCAGTGGGCGATCAAGTACATCAACGACGAGATCGACGAGGACGAACTCGCCGATCTCGTATTCGAGACCACCGACGAGTAAGCGCGCTCGTCCGTGCGGACGGCGTCGTTCTTTCGGTCACGCCTCGACCAGCCGCGGGACCGTCCCGTCGGCCGGCACCACCGCGACCGCCCCGCGGGTCCCGGCCGTTTACATCGACCGCGGCGCGGCCACGCCCAGGATCGACAGGGCGTTCGCGACCGTGTGTTTCGAGGCGGCCACCAGCGCGAGCCGGGCCTCGCGAACCTCGGGGTCGACGCCGTCGGCCAGCACCGGACACTCCCGGTAGAAGCCGTTGAACCGATCGGCGAACTCGCGGGTGAAGGTCGCGATCTGGTGGGGCTCGAGGTCGTCGCCGGCCTCGTCGACGACCGCCGGGAACCGCGCGATCGTCTCGAGCAAGTCCCGCTCGGCGTCGGTCGCGAGCAGGTCGGCCTCGAGGGCCTCGAGTTCGACGTCCTGGTCCGCGAGGTCGGCCTCGGGGTCGAGGCCGGCCTCTTCGAGGATCCCGCAACAGCGCGCGTGGACGTACTGGACGTACGGCGCGGACTGGGCCTCGAAGTCGAGCGCGCGGTCCCACTCGAAGGTGATCGCCTTCGTCGGCTGTTTCGAGACGATGTCGTACCGGACGGCACCGATCCCGACCTGATGGGCGATGCGCTCGATGTCGTCGTCGTCGAGTTCGTCGTCGCGGATGCGGTCGTCCAGCCGGTCCTCGACCTCCTTGCGCGCCCGGTCGATCGCCTCGTCCAGCAGGTCGTCCAGATCGACGCCGGTCCCGCGGCGGGTACTCATCTTCCCCTCGGGGAGGTTGACGTAGGAGTACAGCACCTGCCGGAGGCCGTCGGTGTCGTTGCCCAGCAACTCGAGCGTCGTCCGGAGCTGTCGGGCCTGCAGCTTGTGGTCCTCGCCCAGCACCGTCACGGCGCGGTCGTACTCGTCGAACTTCCACTCGTGGTGGGCCAGGTCCCGCGTGGCGTACAGTGAGGTGCCGTCCGAGCGCAGGAAGACGAGGTTCTTGTCGATCCCGTGGTCCTCGAGGTCGAGCTGCCAGGCGTCTTCCTCGTAGACGGACTCGTCGAGGTCTTTCAGTCGGGCGACGAGGTCGTCGGTGTCGCCGTTGCGCATGAACCGGGTCTCCTTGACGAACTCGTCGAACTCCGCTGGCAGACGCTCGAGACACTCGGTCATCCCGCCCAGCACCTGATCGACGACCTCGCTGACGCGCTCGTAGGCCTCGTCGTCGCCGGCCTCGAGACCCTGCATGATCGACTCGATCTCGGCCTCGGCGGCCTCGACTTCGTCTTCCGGTGCGTTCTCGAGGACCCGGTTGCCCTTGCGGTAGTAGCGCACGAGATCGTACTCTTTCCGGTCGCGTTCGGGCTCGCTCTCTAAGTCCGACTCGTCGAAGGTCTCGTAAGCCCACGTGAAGACGGCCATCTGGCGGCCGGCGTCGTTGACGTAGTAGTGCCGATCGACGTCGTAGCCGGCGTACTCGAGCAGGTTCGCGACGGCGTCGCCGATGATCGGGTTTCGCGCGCGGCCGACGTGGACCGGCCCGGTCGGGTTCGCGCTGGTGTGTTCGACGACGACGCTTTCCTCGCGGTCCGGCAGGGTACCGTAGTCGTCGGCGGTCGCTTCGGACAGCGTCTCCGCGAAGTAGGCGTCGCTTGGCAGGAAGTTGAGATAGGGGCCCTGTGTCTGTACGTCCGACACGTAGGTCAGCTCGTCGGCGTCGATCTCGTCGGCGACCTGGCCGGCGACCTGCGGCGGCGGCGCGCCCGCCTCGCTGGCGAGTCGGAAGGCGACGCTCGAGGCCAGCACGCTCGCGACGTCGTCCGGCGGTTCTTCGATCCCGAGATCGTCCGTCGGGAAGTCGAGCGCGGCGAGTGCCCCCTCGAGGGCGTCCTCGACTTCCGCGCGTAGGGCAAGGAACATACCCGCCCGTATTCAGGGCCGGAGTAAAGGGATGTCGGGTTTCGTCGCCGGGTTCGGTCCGTCAGCCACTGGTTCAGTTGCCGGTCTCGTCCGGTATCGGTCGTCGCCGCTGATACTGTCGCCACAGTTCCCCGCCGAGCCAGACGAGTCCGACCACCAGAAACGCGATACCGAGGAGACGGTTTTCTTCGTAGACGAAGACGTACGGTCCGCTGGCGACCAAAAAGGCCCCACTCACTATCCGAAACGCAGTCCAGATCGTATTGCTCATGGTGAGTCGTTCACGTACTGATCGTAGTTCCTTCCGAGTACGATCCGTCCAGGTCCCAACGACCAATCGACGTTGTCAGTCATCAGTAATTACACCGTTTTCGATTACAGCCGTGCCGAACGGAGTACTGTTCGTCTCGTCACGCTCCAGTTTTCCGCTCCCATCATTCTGATTTCCGATTACCATCTGCCAATACAACTCCAATACACCTTAAAAATATTGCAGGTTCGGAGAGGAGAAACGATCGTATATCGGCACCAGTCCAGCATGGAGATCCGGCTCCGAACTCGTGCAATCGAGTGTGTACTACCGTTCCGTGACTCTTCTCGGGGCCTCACTCGAACAGCGTCGCAGCCTCCCGGAACCGATCCTCGTGGACCGGCCGAAACGTCTCCCCGGAGGCGTCGAACTCGGCCGGCGTCCAGAACCGTGTGTCCGTCGCGTCGCTGCCCGCGACCAGCTCGCCCTCGCTGTCGGCCCGGTCGGCCACGTAGTGAACCGTCACGACGTGTTTGCCAGTCCGGGGCGGCATCGCCGACGCGGACAGGATCTCGAGGTCGGCCGGATCGACGGCGATGCCGGTTTCTTCCTCGAGTTCGCGGGCGGCCGCCTCCGGGGGTTCCTCGCCCACTTCCATGTGGCCGCCGGGGATCGTCCACTCGCCGACCCCCGGCGGGACCCCGCGCTCGACGCAGAGCACCGCCGGCTCCGGCCCGGAGCGGTCGACCACGGCGACGCCGGCACAGGGGACGGGGTTGTGCCAGACGATGGCCTCGCAGTTCGGACAGCGCTTTCGCTCGCGGTCGTCGGCACTCGTCCGCTCGAGGCGGGCGCCACAGTCGGGACAGAACGTCGGGGGTCGGCTGACCATCTATCGACGGTTCCGTACAGTCTTTAGAGGGTCTTCAATCCACTGCCGGTCAGCGGGACGACGACGTCGTCCCCGTCGTCGATGATTCCCTCCTCGCGATATTGCTCGAGGGCCGCCGCGGCGACCGCACAGGTGGGTTCGACGTAGAAGCCGTTGCGGTGGAGTCGGTCGAGCGCGGTCTCGATCGGGTCCCCGCCGAGGGCGATGGCGTCGCCGTCGGTTTCCTCGATCGCCTCGAGGATCTCGGTGCCGCGTGCGGGTTCGCTGATCCGAATGCCGTCGGCGATGGTCGTCCCATCGCCGTCGGCGTCGGTGGTGTCGCCGCCGATCGCGGCGACGATGGGGGCGTAGCCGGCCGCCTGCGCGCCCAGCAGCCGCGGCATCCCGTCGACGATGCCGGCCTCGTTCAGCAGCGAGAAACCACGATACGCGCCCAAAAAGAGCGTCCCGTGCCCAATCGGGAGGACGACGGCGTCGGGGACGGTCCAGCCCTGCTGGGCGGCCACCTCGAACGCGAAGGTCATCGTCCCGGCGTAGAAGGCGGGGTTCCAGGCGTGGCTGGCGTACCAGCCGTCGCCGGTCTGGTAGGGGGCGTCGCGCTCTCCGTCGCCCTCGACGGCCCGGTGACAGGCCGCGGTGACGTCCTCTCGAGAGCCCTCGATCCGAACCGGGCGGGCGTCGGCCCGCTGGATCGTCATCAGCTTCGACTGCTTGACGTCCGCGGGGACGTAGATGTCCGCGTCCAGCCCCGCCCGCGCGGCGTAGGTCGCGATCGACGCGCCGGCGTTGCCCGAGGAATCCTCGATGACCTTCTCGATGCCGAGTTCGACCGCCCGCGAGAGCGTCGTCGTCGCACCGCGGTCCTTGAACGATCCCGTCGGGAAGACGTACTCGAGTTTGAACTCCGCGTCCCAGTCGGGGGCTTCGACCAGCGGCGTAAAGCCCTCGTAGAAGGTGACGTGCTGTTCGATCGGGAGGAACTCGAAGAAGGTCCACAGCCCCTCGGTCGTGTCGAGGCTGTGCAGCGGGAGCGGATCGCCCTGCGGGTGCGGTCGCTCGTCGAACTCCAGTGCGTGGCCACAGCCACAGCGCCAGGGCTCGTCCGGTCCGGCCTCGTAGACGGTCCCGCAGTCGGGGCAGGTGAGATCGGCCGCCATGTTAGTACTCGTCGATGTCGGTTCCGACCGAGCAGACGTACTCGCCGGTCGCGACCTGTGGAAGCCGTCTGGCCCGCCAGAGGATGCCTTCGCTGTCGGCGGTCACCTCCGCTTTCGGCTCGCCGAAGGGGGTCGTCACCTCGAACAGCGTCTCGCCGGGGCGGACCCGATCCCCGAGGGCTTTCGTTCGGGTCACGAGCCCGCCGGCAGGGGCCCCGTACTGCTCGAACCCCTTCGCTCGCGTCTGAGTCTCGAGCGGCTCCCCCTCCTCGAGGAAGTTGTAGTACCGGAGGACGTTGAACACGCCCGTGACGCCCTTCCGGATGCTCTCCTCGTCCCAGCCGACGGCCCCGCCGAGTTCGGGGTCGACGGTCGGGATCCCCTCGTCGGGGGCCGCGCGGGCCAGCTGGCCGTCCGGCCCCTTCTGGTCGAGGACGTAGCCACAGCCGAAGGCCTTCGCTAGCTCGAGACACTGGTCGTGGAGCCGGTGGCGCTTGCCACAGCGGACCCGGACCTCGTCGAGCATCCGGCTGGTCGACCCCTGGTGGAGATCGAGGATCAGGTCGGCCCGCGAGGCGGCCTCGAAGGTCGCGGCTGCGATCCGTTCGGTCGAGGTACCCCCCTCGTTGCCCGGATAGGCCCTGTTCATCTTCGTGTCGTCGATCGGGTTGCGGTGTTCGGCGACCTGGAACGCGTGGTAGTTGACGATGCCCACGATCAGGATCGTCCCCGAGAGTTCGGCGGGGTCCAGTCGCGGCACGACCCGCTGGACGACGCCGACGCCGTTGAGTTCGTCGCCGTCGCTCGCCGCCTGCATGTAGAGGGTCTTCCCCGGCTTCGCGCCGTTGACCACGGCCACGGGCAGTCCGAACGGACTGCCATCCCGCGTCTCGCCGACCTCGAGACGGCCCGTATCGATCTCCCCGGGCCCCGCGCTCGCCGTACCGAGCGTCGTCGTCATATGTCCCTCACGATGAACCCGTTCGCCTTTATACTATCCTTTGATCTCGAGCGGTGGGAGCAGCGACGGGGCGTGCGGCCGAGCCACTTGCCGGTTTCTACGGAAGCGGGACGGGTCGAATCCCCGCCTTTCGGTGAGCCACGCCGGCCGTGGTCCACACTCGAGGCCGGTAGTGGTCCACACTCGAGGCCGGCCGGGGCTCGAGTTCCCGACGACGGCCGTGTGTCGGTCCTGGTTAGCTACTGAGAACGGCCCGAAGCGCGAACCGGAGGTTTTCCCGCCGTTCGGCGACCCGGCGATAGAAGTACGACAGCCAGCGGTCGCCGTAGGGGACGTACTGATAGACGTCGTACTCTTCGGCCAGCTCGTACTGTGCCGCTTCGCGGACGCCCATCAGCATCTGGATCTCGAAGTCCGTGCCGTAGCGTTCGTGCAACGCCGTCGCGTGTTCGATCATCGCCGGGTCGTGACTCCCGACCGCGATCCCGCCGTCGTAGCGCTCGAACGCCGCCTCGAGCAGGGTCCGATACTCCTGATCCACGCGCGTGGAATCGATATAGGCCACGTCGCTCGGCGGATCGTAGGCCCCCTTGACCAACCGGATCTTGCCGGGGACGTCGGCGAGTCGCCTGACGTCGGCCCGGGTCCGGCGGAGGTTCGCCTGCAGGCAGACGCCGACCCCACCGTCGGATCGATGGTCCGACGAGGATCGCTCACCGCCGTCCCGTTCACGAGCGACCGCCTCGAAGGCGTCCAGTGTCGCGTCGGTCGTCGTGTGATCCTCCATGTCGATCCAGACGAAGACGCCCCGCTCGGTCGCGGCGGCGACGATCTCCGCCAGTTCCCGCCGGAACACCGACTCGTCGATCTCGAGGCCCAGCTGTGAGGGTTTGACCGAGATGCAGGCGCCGAGCCGCGAGCCGGCGATGTCGGCGACGAGCCGCCGGTACTCGGCGGCGTCGGCGGCGGCCGCCCCGCGCTCGTCGTAGTGTTCACCAAGGAGGTTGACGATGCCGCCGATGCCGCGGTCGTTCAGTCGCCGGACGTGATCGAGCGCTTCCGCCGGGGATTCTCCCGCGACGAACCGGTTCGCGATCGGCGGGATCATAACCTCTACTGGGGGCGCGACCGACAAGAGGATTCCTCCGTTTCGCGAGTCGTGACGGGCGGTGGCGGCGTCGCGTCGGTGTCCCGGACGTCGCGACGCTCACTCCTCCTCGCGACCCAGCAACCGTTCGCGCATGGAGCGCTCGCGGGCCCGTTCGGCCAGCAACACCGAACACTCGATGTCCTCGTGGACGTCTAAGACCAGCGAGCCGCGGACGACCCGCGAGAGCAGCCCCTTCCCGGTCGCGCCGAGGACCACCAGCGTCGCCTCCGTCGCGGCCTCGGTGATGGCCGTCTCGACGTCGCCGTCCTCGAGACGCAACTCGGCGTCGGCGAGGTCGTTCTCGGCGGCCCACTCCTCGAGGAACTGCTCGCCTTCCTCGTGGGATTGGTCGTCCGAGAGGACGTGCAACAGCGTCACCTCGGAATCGAACTCCTCGCGGAGCAACCTGACGACGTCGGCACTGAGTTCCGAGTCGGGGCCGCCAGCGGTCGGCACGAGGATGCGGGAGGGGTCGAAGCCCCGCTCTTTCAACACGAGGAAGTCACAGGGGAGGTCGTGGGTCAGTTCGTCGATGCGGGATTCGGCGCGGCCGTGGGCGGTCGGTCCCCACCCCATGACGACCTGATCGGCCTCGAACGCGCGAGCGGCGTCGAAGACTTCCTCGAACGAGCGATGTGAGAGAACGGTGTGGGTCTCGACGGGCACGCCGAACGTCTCGGCGTCGGTCCGGGCCTGCTCGAGCAGTTTCTTGGACTCGGCGTCGAGGCGCTCGTTCTCCTCGGCGCGTGCCAGCGGCGTCTGGTCCGGCACCTGGACGATGTGGACCGCGTGGACGGTGCCGCCGCGTTGTTTCGCGATGGCGCCGGCGAGCGTGATGAGTTCCTTCTCGGTCCGGGGGTTGGCCAGCGGGACCATCACGCGGAAGTCGTCGCCGGTCGCGCCCGCGTCGGCCGCCTTGGCGGCGTCGGGGCGGACGGTGTCGGCCGCGGCGACCGCGGCGTCGGGCATCTCCTCGGAGCGGTCGAGGATCCAGCCAGCGAAGACGCCGGCGCTCTCGACCCGCTGGCGGGCGTACAGCAGATACCAGACGGCCGCGAAGACGACCAGCCCCGCGGACAGCAGGATCACGAACGGTTCGATGTACGCGATCAGCGCGAACGACGAGATCGTCCCGATAATCGGGACGACCGGGTACAGCGGCACCTCGAAGTCCGGATCATAGTCGGCCGGTTCGGCCTCCCGCATGACGATCAACGCGATGTTCAGGAGGCCGTAGACGATCAGGTGCAACACCGAGCCGGCCGTCGAGAGGATCTCGAGGTTCCCGAAGAGGAGGAAGACGATGATGAGCGAGCCGGTGATCAGGATCGACTTGTACGGCGTGCCAAAGCGGGGATGGATCTCGTTGACCGACGGCGAGATGATCTTCTCCCGGCCCATCGCGAAGTTGATCCGCGACGAGGAGAGGATCGAGGCGTTCGCGCTCGAGGCCGTCGCGAGGAGACCGCCCAGCAAGAGCAGCCCCCAACCGAGCGTTCCCAGGCTGAACCCGAAGACGCCGTACTGACCGAACAGCAGTTCAGCGGCCTCGACGACGGCGGTGTCGTTGTTCGCGACGAGTTCGTTCGGGACCGCCGCGAGTAGGACAAGCAGGAAGAGGGCGTAGACGACGGTCACGATGACGACCGAGCCGATGACGGCCAGCGGGAGGTTCCGCCCCGGATCCTTGATCTCCTCGGCGACGGAGGTGATCTGGACGAAGCCGAGATAGGAGACGAAGACGATGGCGGTCACCGGTAGCACCTCGCCGGTCGTCCCCTCCGGGGCCAGCGGCCGCAGCGACTCGAGGTCGGCGTTCAACAGCCCGACGATCGTGAAGACGCCCAGAATGGCAAGCAGCGTGAGGACGATCCCGATCTGGAGGCCGCCGGTTTCCTTGGCCCCCATGTAGTTGACGGCGATAAAGAGCGCCGCGCCGATCAGGCCGATCGTCTGGGCGGCCGAGATCGTGACGGGCCCTAACCCGATCGCCGGCGCGCCCACGAGCTGGTTGACGTACTCGCCGAACCCGTACATGTAGAACGCGGAGGCGAAGGCGAGTCCGAGCCAGTTGGCCCAGCCACTAATCGAGCCAAAGAGCGGACCCAGGGCGCGATTGATGTAGAAGTACGCGCCGCCGGACTTGGGCATCGCCGTCCCCAGTTCGGAGGCAGACAGCGCCGTGAACAGGGCAGTGACGCCGCCGATAACGAACGTCAGCGCCGCGAGCGGACCGGTGCGAGCCACCGCGGTGCCGGGCAACACGAAGATGCCGGCCCCGATCATCGTCCCGATCCCGATCGCGATCGCCGACAGCAGGCCGAGGTCCTTCGCGAGTTCCTCGTCGGCGCTCATACGGCACCACCTCCCGCCGCTCCGGCCGGTTCCGAGCGACGGCTCGCGCTCGATACCGGCTGTCCCGGCGGACCGCACGCGCGACTTCGGCAATTCATTGACCGGAGTTGTGTCGGAAACGGTGATAAACTCCCTGATTACGGAAACCGGACGAGAATTCCCCACATGGCTCGCCGAGATCCCCACGCAGAACGGGAATCCGCGGTCGCTTGCCCTCCACTGCCGCGGATCCACCGCGACGAATTCGACTTCACCTCGGGCCGCCGCGTCGCCATCTTGTATTCAGTAACTGTATACAGTCTGCATGGATATCGTGGACAAGTTATTTGTAATCGGTTCCCTTGCCACTACGTATGACGGCAGGACCGCCGATAGACGAACTCCACTTCGCGGACGCACCGACCGTCGACGACGTTCCCGGCCCGAACACGCGGGCCTTGCTCGAGAAACAGCGCGAGATCGACAGCAGCGCGGTCGCGTATCCCGACGACATCCCGATCGCCTTCGAGGAGGGCAAGGGCGCAACCGTTCGGGACGCCGACGGCAACACCTACATCGATCTCTTCGCGGGGATCGGCGTCCTCAACGTGGGCCACTCGAATCCGTACGTCCTCGAGGCGGTCCACGAACAGGCAGACAAGTTCGTCCACACGGTCGACTTCCCGACCGAGGCACGGCTCGAGCTGATCGAGAAACTCGACGAGATCGCACCGGACGGCCTGCAAGGCCAGAACAAGGTCGTCTTCGGCGGCCCGACCGGCAGCGACGCCGTCGAGGCCACGATCAAGCTCTCGAAGTACAACACCGGCGGCGACGGCCTCATCGCGTTCCGCGGTGCCTACCACGGCGCGACCACCGGCGCGATGAGCGTCACCTCGAACAAGAAGTTCAAGGGGGACTACACGCCCCTACTCTCCGACGTCGTCCACGCGCCCTATCCCCATCCGTTCCGACAGGACAAGGCGCCCCAGGAAGCGGTCGACCACGCTCTGGAAGAGGTCCAGGCGATCGTCGAGGACCCCTACGGCGGCCTCGCGAACCCCGCGGGGATCATCGTCGAGCCCATCCAGGGCGAGGGCGGGATCGTCACGCCCCCGGAAGGGTTCCTGCAGGGGCTGCGCGACATCGCTGACGACAACGACGTGACGCTGGTCTTCGACGAGATCCAGAGCGGACTCGGCCGCACCGGCCAGTGGTGGGCCAGCGACTGGGAGGGGGTCACCCCCGACGCGATGACGAGCGCGAAGGCGCTCGGCGGCGTCGGCTTCCCGCTCTCGGCGACGATGTACCACGAGGACCTCGACACCTGGGGCCCGGGCGACCACGCCGGAACCTACCGGGGTCACGTCGTCGGCATGCGCGCCGGCACCCGCGCCATCGAGTACATTCAGGACCACGATCTGCTCGCACACGCCCGCGACCTCGGCGAGTACATTCGGGGGCGGCTCCGCGAGGCGGGCGAGGGCAATGCCCACCTCGCTGACGTTCGTGGCAAGGGGCTGTTTATCGGTGCCGAGTTCGTCGACGCCGGCGGCAAGCCCGACGGCGACCTCGTCGACGCCATCCAGCAGTACTGCTTCGAGAAGGGTGTCCTCGTCTGGACGGCCGGCCGCCACGGCAACGTCCTTCGATTCCTGCCGCCGCTGGTGCTGACCCACGAACTGGCCGAGACCGCTCTCGACATCGTCGTCGAGGCGATCGAGGCGGTCACCGCCGAGGCGACACGAACCGCCTGACTCGAGCCTACGACGATCCACATGTCCGACATCGATCCCATCGAAACCGACGACGCGCCGAGCAACGACAACCCCTACTCGCAGGGGGTCCGCGCCGGCGACACGCTGTACGTCTCCGGCTACGGCCCCGTCGATCCCGTGACGGGTGCGGTCGTCGACGGCGACATCGAAGCGCAAACGAATCGGGTCCTCGATAACATCGCGGCCGTCGTCGACGAAGCCGGCGGCGACGGGCTCGCCGACGTGGTCAAGGTGACCGTCTACCTGACCGATCTCGAGGACTACGAGCGGGTCAACGCGGCCTACGGTGCCCGATTCGGCGCGGAGCCGCCCGCGCGGGTCTGCGTCGAGGTCTCGCGGCTCCCCGAGGACGTCCGCGTCGAACTGGACGCGACCGCGTCCCTCGGTTAACTCGGCCGATCACCGTCCGCGTCGGCACCGACGAACGCCGGCGCGAAGGGGTACTCCCAGGCCTCGCCGAAGATCGCCTTCGCCATCGCGACGATCCAGAGGAAGACGCTGAGGAATCCGAGGGCGATCGCGACGAACGTCAGGAGGAAAACCGGCAGGAAGACGGCCGTCTCGAGGAGGTCCGGTGCCGGGACGGACTCGAACAGCGCGTCCAGCCCGAACACGAGGACGACCGTCCCGATGAACGAGCCACTGACCAGCAGATGCCAGTTGAGCGCGTTCCGGGCGTTGGCGCGGGTGAAGTCGTGGGTCGATACCAGATAGATCACGGCGGTGGCGACGATGCCGATGAGTGGCAGGATCGCGATGAAGTGGACGAAAATGCCCAGTAGCGTCCGCTCCGTGAGGATCGACGGGCCGGGTTCGGTCGTTGCGGTTGGTTGTGACATGTGTTCTGTCGTGTGTGCTATTAGTTGGGGTTCGATCGATCAGCCGTCGGCACCGAAGCGGCGATTCCGCCGTCGCGGCGCTTACGAACGGCGCGTTCGGCGACGAGCAATACGAGACAGGCGACGAAGAGGTTCCCGGCGGCCACCCAGAGCCCGTGACTGGCACTGACCGGGGCCTCGATCGACAGGGCAGTCAGCACGACGCCGGCACTGAAAAGCACCAGACTCAACTGGAAGCCCGCGAGAACCAGCGTTCTGATTCCCGCCGGGTTCCGAAGCCGGAGGAAGTCCCCAGCAGACAGCGTCTCGAGCGGCGTCTCGTACTCGAGGGCGCGCTTGCCTTCGGGCGAGAGCGGCCACTGCGACTCGGGGTGGTTGACGTAGTACAGTGTGATCGTCTCGGGGTAGGTCTCCGCGGCGACGACGTCGATCTCGCGGAGTTCGTCGAGCCGGTTCCGAACCGTCTCCGTGCTGACCGTCGGTCGCACGCGGGACTGGAGCTGTCGGATCGAGAAGAACGGCCGATCCGACTCGAGCATCACCTCGATTACGTGTCGTTGCGTGAGTTTCTTCTCGAACGTGGGATCGATGCGGTCCTCGATCCACGTCGGGAGGGTCGTCATGGGTAATCCCGGCATCGGTCGGGTTCGAAGTAAACCCCGGGGCGGATTTGCTGGCTCCCAAACACGAGCCCGCCCCCGCCAAGGACCGGGTCGTGGACGGAAACGAGTGCTTGAACGGGCGTGCAGTCGTGCGGTTTCGACCGTTTCTCGGCTCTTCGCGGCTCAGGTCCGATCGCGACGCTCGCGAACCCGTGTGGCGGCCAGTTCGACGAGCCGGAGGCCGACACAGACCGCGAGCAGGTTCCACGCGGCGGTCCACAGGCCGTGGCCGCCGCGAACCGGCGCCTCGAGCCCACCGACGGACAGCGCCAGTCCCAGCGCGAAACACACCAGACTGAGCTGGTAGCCGGCGAGGACGACCGTCCTGATCCCTTCGGGGTTCCGGAGCAACAGGAAGTCCCGAACCGAGAGCCGGTCGAGCGGGTTCGCCGACGGGCGGGACTCCGTCGCGGCCGGCCGACCGGTGCCGCCGGGGAAATCGACGTAGTACAGCGTCGTCGACGATGGGTACGTCTCGGCGGCGACGACCCCGCAGTCGCGGAGTTCCGCGAGCCGTTCCCGGACGGTCGCCTCGCTCGCGTCCGGTCCGATCCGGTCTCGAAGCTCCGGTACCGAGAAAGAACGGTCGCTCACCGTCCAGCATCGCCGCGACGACCCGTCGCTGGGCGAGCGTGCGGTTCGGGTCCGGTTCGATTCGCTCGTCGATCCACGGTGGGAGGGCGGGCATGCGCATCGTCGCTGTTGACCGCCCGCCGGATAAACACCCACCCGTCTTTGATCGCCGCCGACCGCCCTTTGACCGACGCCGCGCCGGTCTCGATCCACCGGCCGGATCGCTCGGGAAGTCTTCGGCGGTCGGTGTCCGCCAAAATCGCACCGGTTTTACGTCCGACCCTTGCCGAGGGGGCGCGTGCGGGGATCTCGACCCGCCCGTCGGCCCGCCACGCACCCCCTCGATCGACCGTCGTCGACCGGCCCGCGTCGCCCCGTCGTTTCCCAGTCGGTCGACGGGACGGCGTCCCGCCGACTCTCCATCGATCGTGGCGAAATATAGCAGCCACTGAAAGTCATTGCACACCTGATCGCACGACAGCGTTGCGATCAGTGTGTGAACCGTTTCAGTGGCTACTATAGTATACGATTATTGACTACGGTTAAGTAGCCGCCGCGCGTACAACCGGCAAGAATGTCCTACGAGGTGCGAAACAGAGTGCGGGATCTCCGGCGGGCGTTTCACCGCCACCCCGAGCCCGGCTGGCGCGAGTTCCGGACGACGGCCCGGGTCGTCGAGGAACTCGAGCGGATCGGCGTCGACGAGATCGCCGTGGGGAGGGAGGCGCTGGCGACCGACGAGCGGATGGCGGTCCCGCCCGAGTCGGAACTCGAGCCCTGGCGCGAGCGCGCCCGCGAGGCCGGGGTTCGATCGGACGTCCTCGAGCGGACCGCCGACGGGCACACGGGGGTCGTCGCGACGCTCGAGCAGGGCGAGGGCCCCTGTCTGGGGCTGCGGGTCGACCTCGACGCGATCTCGATGCAGGAGTCGACGGCCGACGGCCACCGGCCGGCCGCGGAGGGGTTCCGGTCGGAACACGACGGCTACATGCACGCCTGCGGCCACGACGCCCACCTCGCGATGGCGCTCGGCGCGCTCGAGGCGGTCAAGGAAAGCGAGTTCGAAGGCACGTTCACGGTGTTCTTCCAGCCGGCCGAGGAGATCTCCGGCGGGGGGAAGGCGATGGCCGAGGGCGGACACCTCGACGACGTCGACTACCTGCTGGCGCTGCACGTCGGTCTGGATCATCCGACCGGCGAGATCGTCGCCGGCATCGAGAAGCCGCTGGCGATGGCCCACCTCACGGCCACGTTCGAGGGGGCGAGCGCCCACGCGGGCAAGGCTCCCAACGAGGGGGCAAACGCCATGCAGGCGGCCGCGACCGCCATCCAGAACGCCTACGGCATTCCCCGCCACAGCGACGGACTGACGCGGGTCAACGTCGGCCGAATCGAGGGCGGGACCGCGAGCAACGTCATCGCCGAGGAGGTCTCCATCGAGGCCGAGGTCCGCGGCGAGACGACCGCCCTGATGGAGTATACGCGCACCGAACTCGAGCGGGTCTGTTACGCCGCCGCGGAGATGCACGACTGCGACGTGACGCCGCGGGTAATCAGCGAGTCGCCCCGCGTCGACAGCCACCCCGCCCTGCGGGACCTCGTGGGCAACGTCGCGTGGGAGGTCGACGGCGTCGACCGGGTGATCCCGACCGAGGAGTTCGGCGTGAGCGAGGACGTCACCTATCTCATGCAGCGAGTGCAGGACAACGGCGGCTTCGCCTCCTACGTCCTGATCGGAACCGATCACCCGACGAGCCACCACACGCCGACGTTCGACATCGACGAGGAGAGCCTCGAGGTCGGGGTCGAGTTGCTCACCGAGACGGCGATCGCGCTCTCCCGGCGGCAACCGTAGGGACAGCGGGAACGCGGTTTCGTTCTCCGGACGCGGTCCGAACTGCACCGTCCGGAAACGGACGATACCACCCGACGGAAGCGCTGCTGTCCGGGCTTTGGACCGCGCCACCGGTGACCAGTCGGCGGCGGTATCGGACGTCGTCCGAAACGTACTCTGCCCGCAGTTCGACACGCCAACGGAGAGACGGACCGGACGAGCGACTGGCCGTGGCCGCTCTTCTATGCGTCCCAGCTGGTCTGCCTGTCGCTCGTGCTGTGTTTCGTCGTGTTTCCGCTCGAGGGTCCCGTCGACGTTCTGATCGCCGTCCCGTTCGCGCTGTTGGTGGTCGCGGTGGCGGTGGGTCCGTGGCGGCGGGTGACCGACGGCGACGAGCGAGACCGTCTCGGGACGGCCGACTCGAGCGAGGTCGGCCCGTCACGCGGGTCCGATCCGCGAACCGGCCGCCGGGATAGATGTCAGCAGCAGTTTACGTTCCCGGAATGGGAAACGTTAATTCGCGCGACCTCCGTGTATCTTCCATGAGCCAGGACGACGTGCCGGAGTCGCTGCGGACGGCGGCGGACTCGGATCGCCCGCGCGGGATTCTCACGCCCTCCGACCGCGACTTCCTGCTCGGTCGGAAGACCGACTACACCGACCACTCCAAGAAACAGAAGCGAAACCGCATCCGGCGGCGGGTGCGCAACGCCGTTCTCGATTTCAGCATTCTCTTCGAGTACATGGAGGAACGCGACCGGGAGACGGTCTTCGACCCCGACGACGACGAACGCGACGCCTACACCCAGGGGATCACCGACATGCTCGCCTTCCTCCATCTCGGGACGATGGGGTATCACACCCCGTTCAAGGACATGCTCTCGGAGGGGGTCGGCAAGGCCGAACAGCGCCTGGCCGGCTCGAACTATCGGATGGTCAACGTCGAGTTCAACGTCGATCCGGTCGGCCAGATCGACGTCGACGAGGTCGTCGACAAACTAGAAAACGAGGAGTTCGCCCAGCTCACCGACGAGGAACTCCGGGCGTTCGTCCGCCTCCTGACGATGTCCGACGACTTTTCGCCGACGGAAACGCGGGCGGAGATCAAAGACCGGGTCGACGAGTTCGCCGATCGAGTGACCGAAAGCACCGAGGCCCGCGAGCGAGCCGTCGAGGAGCTGACGGACTGAGACGGACCGCTGTCCGTCAGTTCCGGTGCAACCGCCGGACGGGCGCGGTTGCGCCGGGAAATCGTTACGACAGACCGTATGAGACGCCGTCATCGAATTCCGTTTTCGGCACACAGTCGTCCGGCGCTCGGCTCGAGTCGGCAGTGATCGCGGGGCCGACACGGCCGCCCTCTCACTGAACGGATCGACCCCGTCCGCATGGCAGTACGCCCGGCGGACGCCGTCGTCTCGGTCGTCACCGTCCTCCGTTCGCGAACACGCTTTCTGATTGGGTCGTTAGTTCGCTATCTTCTCTCTCGGTCTTCTGTAGAGTTGAGATCGACACTTCAATAACCAAAAACCAGATGAATGTCCAACTATACGGGCAATTCAATCGATTTCACTGGCGAAGTATTGGATAAACGCAATTCGTTTATTATACCTGCAAGTGAGAAACACTTATTGTATACGGCGTCAATGGTCGCGGTATGCCATTGCGCAGCATGGTGAACGGTCGGTGGAGAACGGGGCAACCAACGTGCCATCGCGCGATCCACAGGGGTGAGGTCGGATGAGCGACGCGGAGCAGGGGATGGTCGACGAGTTCCTCGAGGAGATCGATCCGATCGTCTTCGCGTTCGGGGCGTTGCTGACCGCCGGCGTGATCGTGGCGTTCTTCATCAACCAGAGTGCTGTCACGGAGACGATCAACACCGTGTACGGCTGGGTCGTCGAGCACCTGAACTGGGCGCTGTTGGTGATCGTGTTCCTGATCGTCCTCTTCCTGCTGTTCCTGATCGTCGGGCCGTGGGGGCGGATCAAGATGGGGGACTCGGATCCGGAGTACAGCTTCCTGTCGTACTTCGCGATGTTGTACTCCGCCGGGTTCGCGGCAGGGGTCGTCTTCTGGGGACCGACCGAAGCGCTGTTCTACTACAATAACCCGTCGCCGCTGTTCGGCGTCGAGGGCGGGACGAGCGAGGCGATCCCGATCGCGATTCAGCAGACGCTGTTCCACTGGGCGCTGCCCCAGCTGGCTGTCTTCACGATCATGGGACTCGCTATTTCCTACTTCGCGTACAATTACGATGACGTCCCGCTCCGGGTCTCGTCGGCGCTGACGCCGATAATCGGGAAGGAGAACCTCGACGGCCCGGCCGCGAAGGTCGTCGACATCCTCGCCGTCTTCGCGACGATCGGCGGCGTGGCCACCTCGCTCGGCTTCATCGGCAGCCAGTTCATCGCCGGACTCAATTACCAGTGGGGGATCGACCTCGGGAACGTCGGCATCCTCCTCGTGGTGACCACGATGACGCTCCTGTTTACCATCTCGATGGTGCTGGGCGTCGACAGGGGCATCCGCCGGCTGTCGAACTTCAACATGATCCTGTTCGTCATCCTCATGGCCGCGACGTTCATTCTGGGCCCGACGCTGTTCCTGCTCCTGCTGGGCTCGCAGGCCATGGGCGGCATGATCGCCGACTTCACGTCCATGAGCCTCTACACGGGAACCGGCTCCGACGGTGGGACGACGTGGATGAACTCGTGGACCGTCTTCTACTGGGCGTGGGCGCTCTCGTGGTCTCCGTTCGCCGGCCTGTTCATCGCCCGCATCTCCAAGGGCCGGACCGTCCGCGAAGTCGCCTTCACCGGCATCGGCGCGACCTCGGCCGCGACCATCCCGTGGTTCACGTTCGTCGGCGGCACCGCGCTGCGATACCACCACAACGGAACGGCCGACTTCAGCACCGTGATCGCCAACGGGACGCCGGAGGTGTCGGGCTTCATCCTCTTCGACGCCTTCCCGCTCGGGACGGTGTTCATGATCGCCTTCATGATCCTCGTGACGACGTTCTTCATCACGTCGGCGGACTCCTCGACGCTCGCCGTCTCGATGATGACGACCGGCGGCAAAGCGAGGCCGTCCACCATTAATCGGGTCTTCTGGGGCGTCGTCCTCGGCATGACCGCGGCGATCCTCATGATCATCGGCGGCGAGGGCGGAACGAGCGCGCTCCAGAACGCGGTCATCATCACCGGTGCACCGTTCGCGTTCGTCTGTTTCGCCGCGATGCTCTCGCTGATCAAGGACTTCGGCTCGAGCCACGGTCGCGTCCTCCTGCAGGACGAGACCGTCCTGATCGGCTCGAGTCAGCAGCCCGACGCCGACTCGCCGTCCGGCCCCGCAGGTACCGTCGAAACGGACGACGACTGACTGTCTCGCGGCCCTCCGTCCGCGGTTCGGCGATACCCGCCGGCCGTCATGCTGTCCGCTTTTTCGCCGTCGCGACCACACACCCTCGCCAATCTATAACAAGTTTTAATGTACGAGGTACACATAAACTGTGTATGGATAGGGACACGGCGGAACCCGACGCGGACGCGCTTCCCGGGCCGAACGCGAAGCAGTGGGTCGACTTCCACCAGGAGTACTCCGCGCCCAGCGAATACTCCCACGAGTTCGTCTGGGACGTGACCCGCGAGGCCGACGGCCCCTTCGTCACGGACGTCGACGGCAACGTCTTGCTCGATTTCACCTGTCACATCGGTGCGGCACCGCTGGGCTACAACAACGAGAAGGTCCTCGAGAAGGTCCGCGAGTTCGACCTCGTCGAACCGATGAAGATTGCGGGCCAGGACATGTACTTCGGTTCCGGCCCCAATCCCGACGAGGCCGACTTCCCCGGCTCGAGTCACCTCATGCAGAAGCTGACCGAGGTTTCGAGCCAGTACGGCATGGACACCGTCTTCCTCTCGAACTCCGGCGCGGAGGCCATGGAGAACGCGATGAAGATCACCAACGACTACCGCGCGCCGGCGAAATACGGCGTCGCGTTCTCGGGGAGCTTCCACGGCCGCACCCTCGGCACGCTCTCGCTGACGAAGTCCAAGGACGTCTACACGCGTCACTACCCCGAGATCAGCGGGATCGAGACGGTGCCGTTCTGCGCCGATCGGGGCTGTGACGCCGACAGCTGCGACTGTGGCTTCTTCGCCGGCGGCGGCTCGCAACTCCGAACCATGCTCGCGCCCGAGGGCGGCCACGTCGACCCCGACGAGATCGCCTTCCTCACGCTCGAGCCGATCCAGGGCGTCGGCGGCTACCGCTTCCCCAGCCAGGAGTTCATGGGGGAGGTCGCGGCCGTCACCGACGAGTACGACATCCCGCTGGTCGTCGACGAGATCCAGGCCGGCGTCGGTCGGACCGGCGAGATCTGGGCCTCGGATCACTACCCGATCGAACCCGACGTCATCGCCAGCGCGAAGGCCCTGCGCGTCGGCGCGACCATCTCCCGCTCGGAGGTCTTCCCCAGTCAGAAGAACCGGCTGGGCTCGACCTTCGGCGGCGGCGACCTGCTCGGCTCGATGATGGGCGCGTTCACGCTCGAGGCCATCGCGGAACACGACCTGCTGGACAACGCCACCCGACGGGGCGAGCAGGCCAAAGAACTCCTCCGGGACGACGTGCCCGACCACGTCGAGGACGTCCGCGGCAAGGGCCTGATGCTCGCCGTCGAGTTCGATACCGCCGAGCGCCGGAACGCGGTCGTCGAGGCGGCCCTCGAGCGCGGGCTGCTCACGCTGGGCTGTGGGAAGAAGACGATCCGGCTGCTCCCGCCGCTGGACTCGACCGAGCGCGAGATCGAACTCGGCGTCGACATCTTCTGCGAGGCGATCGAGGCCGTCGGTCCGAGCGCGAAAGTAGCCTAAAACCCGAGCGACTGCGGTTTACCAGGGTTCGTTTTTCAACTCGAGTTTGTACGCGGCCATGTTCGTCGTCACGTGCAGGATCGGGGTGAGGACGACGACGACGAGGATGACCTCGAGCGTGAACCACTCGCTGAACCACTCGAAGTCCAGCAGGGCCGCGAGCGGCAGGGAGACGACGACGAAGTCCAGCTGGTCGAGCCCGGGGAACATCGCGCCGCGCTGGCGGCCCGTCCGGCGTTTGAGAAAGGAAGCGAGGATGTCGCCGAGCATCGCGCCGCCGGCGAGACCGAGGGCCGCGAGCGGGGTGAACGCGGGTACGTCGAAGCCGAGCGAGTCGCTGACGGTCGGCTCAACGACGGTGAGGACGGCCGCGAGCGCGAGGCCCGCCGCGACGCCCATCGCCGTCCCGCGCCAGGTCTTTCCGTCGCCGAGTACCCGCTTGTCGCCCCAGGTCCGGCCGCCGTCGATCGGTCGACCGCCGCCGGCCAGCACCGCGGCGTTGTTGGGGACGTACGCGGGCAACATCGCCCAGAACGCGATCACGAGGGTCTCGAGTACTGCCATATCGGCCGGGAGGAACCGACGTGTCTTAACGGCCGGTGGTTCGATCGGACGGCGCCGACCGGTTCGGGACGACCGACGCGCCCTCGGTCCGTCATCGGCCGCCCTGACTGCCCAAATTGTAAACAGTATCTGTATCTACTATACACGAAAAGATTTTATTACTACTAATCGATGCTCCTCGTAGAGCCCTGTTCCCATGCCACGAGAGCATATCTTCGACGAGGCCGAATACGAGCGACGGGTCGAACGGACCAAAGAGCGGTTGCGCGAGGAGGATCTCGACGCGATCGTCGTCGCCGATCCAGCGAACATGAACTACCTGACCGGCTACGACGGCTGGTCCTTTTACGTCCATCAGGCCGTCGTCGTCACGCCCGACCGCGACGAACCGGTCTGGATCGGCCGCGACATGGACGGCGGCGGCGCGCGGGCGACGACCCACCTCGGCGACGACAGCATCCGCGCCTACAGCGACGACCACGTCCACTCGCCTCACGACCTCCACCCGATGGACTACGTCGCGGGCGTCTTGGAGGAACTCGAGGTCGCGGACGGCCGGATCGGCCTCGAGATGGACGCGGCCTACTTCACCGCGAAGTCCTACACCCGACTCCAGAAGAACCTCCCCGAGGCCGAGTTCGAGGACGCGACGCTTTTGGTCGGCTGGGTCCGGATCAAGAAATCGGAGCAGGAACTCGAGTACATGCGCGAGGCTGCCCGCATCTCCGAGAACGCGATGCAGGCGGGACTGGACGTCATCGAGGAGGGCGTCCCGGAGTACGAGGCCGCGGCCGCGATCTACGAGCAACTCATCACGGGCACCGAGGAGTACGGCGGCGACTACCCCTCGATCGTCCCGCTGATGCCGTCGGGCGATCACACCGGAACCCCGCACTTGACGTGGACGGACCGCGAGTTCGAGGACGGGGACCCGGTCATCATCGAACTCTCGGGCTGTCGCCACCGGTATCACTCGCCGCTGGCTCGAACGACGTTCGTCGGCGATCCGCCCGCGGAACTCCAGGAGACCGCCGATATCGTCGTCGAGGGGATCGAAGCCGCACTCGACACCGTCGAACCCGGCGTCACCTGCGAGGCCGTCGAGAAAGCCTGGCGCGAGACGATCGCCCAGTACGGCCTCGAGAAGGAGGACCGCATCGGCTACTCGATGGGGCTGGGCTACCCGCCGGACTGGGGCGAACACACCGCGAGCATCCGCCCCGGCGACGAGACCGTCCTCGAGGAGGACATGACCTTCCACATGATCCCCGGCATCTGGACCGACGAGATCGGCATGGAGATCAGCGAGACGTTCCGCGTCACGAGTACGGGCGCGGAGACGCTCGCGGACTTCCCGCGGGAGTTGTTCACGACGTAACGCGGCCTCCCCCGACATGATACGGCTCACATACTAACGTCTGGAACCCGACTCCCATCCAATGACAACACCACCATCCACGGCGGAGACCGAATCGGCGGACGAACCCGAATCCGCGCTGGTCACCGCCCGCAGACAGTTGGAACGCGCCGCGACCCACGTCGACGTCGACCCCGGCGTCGTCGAACGATTGAAACACCCGACGCGGGTCCAGCAGGTCTCGGTCCCCTTAGAGCGAGAGGACGGCACCGTCGAGGTCTTTACCGGCTATCGGGCCCAGCACGACGACGTCCGCGGCCCCTACAAGGGGGGCCTGCGTTACCACCCCGAGGTCAGCGCCGAGGAGTGTACCGGGCTCTCGATGTGGATGACCTGGAAGTGCGCGGTGATGGACCTGCCCTTCGGGGGCGGGAAAGGCGGAATCGCCGTCGATCCCAAGTCCCTGACCGACGACGAGACCGAGCGGCTCACCCGCCGGTTCGCCGAGGAACTGCGCGACGCCGTCGGGCCGACGAAGGACGTTCCCGCGCCCGACATGGGGACCGACGCCCAGACGATGGCCTGGTTCATGGACGCCTACTCGATGCAACAGGGCGAGACTATCCCCGGCGTCGTCACCGGGAAGCCACCGGTCATCGGCGGCTCCTACGGCCGCGAAGAGGCGCCCGGCCGTTCGACCGCCATCGCCGCTCGCGAGGCCATTCGGTACTACGGCCGGGAGGTCTCCGAGACGACGGTCGCGGTGCAGGGCTTCGGCAGCGTCGGTGCCAACGCCGCCCGCCTGCTCCACGAGTGGGGCGCGTCGATCGTCGCCGTCTCGGACGTCAACAGCGCGGTCTACGACGCCGACGGCCTCGACGTCGAGGCGATCCCGTCCCACCACGAGGAGCCGGAGGCGGTCACCAGCTTCGCGACCGACCTCGAGGACGACGATAGCGTCCGTCAGCTCACGAACGCGGACCTGCTCGAACTCGACGTCGACGTCCTGATCCCGGCCGCGGTCGGCAACGTCCTCACCGCCGACAACGCCGACGCCGTCTCGGCCGACATCGTCGTCGAGGGGGCCAACGGCCCGACGACGTTCGCGGCCGACGCCATCCTCGAGGAACGAGGCGTGCCGGTGATCCCGGACATCCTCGCGAACGCGGGCGGCGTCACCGTCTCCTACTTCGAGTGGCTCCAGGACATCAACCGCCGCCAGTGGTCCCTCGAGCGGGTCAACGAGGAACTCGAGGACCACATGCTCGAGGCCTGGACCGATCTGCGCGACGTGGTCGACGCCGAGGGGTTGACGTGGCGCGACGCCGCCTACGTGGTCGCGCTGTCCCGGATCGCCGAGGCGAAGGAGACGCGCGGCCTCTGGCCGTAGTCGGCCTCGATCGCCAGCAGCAACTCGAACCGATCGCCGCCCGGCTGAGCGCGGTCGTGAAGGGAAGCGCTCATGTCCCGCCGGTCACATACACCGACAATGGCGTGGAAGCGCGAGTTCGCGAGCGGACTGATCGTCATCGGTCCGATACTCGTCACGCTGTACGTTCTCTACCGCGTCTACGCGCTGGTGACCGGCATCGTGCCGATGGTCCCGATCGACGCCGTCTTGAGCGGGGTGATCACGCACGCGCCGACCCGCTCGCTGGTCGTCGACGTCTCGCACGCGATCGTGCCGCTCGTGTTGTTCGCCCTCGTGACCGTCGCCGTCGGGTTTCTGACCCGGACCACGGTCGGTGACCTCTTCACGCGCGGCGTCGACCACGTCGCGAACCGCGTTCCGGGGTTGCGCGTCATCTACAACGCGTCGAAAGTCGCCGCCGAAACCACGTTCGGCGAAGAACAGGCGCTGCAGGAGCCGGTCAGAGTCGAGAACTGGAACGGCGTCGAGGTGCCCGCGTTCAAGACCGGCCACACGACTACCGACGGGCGGCCCGTCCTCTTTATTCCGACCGCACCGAACATCTCCTCCGGGTTCGTCGTCGAGGCCGATCCCGATCGCGTCACCGAGACCGACGAACGCGTCGACGAAACCCTGGCGCACGTCCTGAGCGGCGGGTTCGGCGAGTCGACTCGACCTGACGGGGCGGCCCCGACGGTTCCCTTCGAGACGACCGACGACCGCGCCGACGACGAGTGACCGGTCACTCGCTCGAACCCGGCCGTAAGACGGCGTTTTCGAGGTCGCCGCCGGCCTCGAGCGCCTCGAGGTTGCCCGCGACGATATCCGCAAGCCGGTCCCAGTGCTTTGGGGTGTGACCGCCGGTGTGGGGCGTAATGAGGCAGTTCTCGAGGTCCCACAGCGGGTGGTCGGCCGGCAGCGGTTCGGGGTCGGTGACGTCCAGGGCTGCCCCGCGGATCCCCTCGAACTGCAGCGCCGAGACCAGCGCGTCGGTGTCGACAATGGCGCCGCGGGCCGCGTTGACGATCACGGCGTTCGGAGGAAGCGTCGCCAACTCTGCTTCGCCGACGAGCCCGCGGGTCAGGTCGTTGAGCGGGCAGGCCAGCACGACGTAGTCGCTCCGCGAGAAGGCCTCGTGGACGTCGTCCTCCTCGAACCCGAGTACCTCGTCGGTCGGGCCGCCCTTCTCGGGGGTGTAGCGGATCCCGATCGTCTCGACCTCGAACCCCTCGAGGCGTTGGACGACCGCCTGCCCGATCGAGCCCAGGCCGACGATCGTGACGGTGCTGTCGGTAAATTCGTGGGACTGGAAGTGTCGCCACTCGTTGTTTCCCTTGCGCCGCCAGCCCTCGTGGAGCCGGCGGGCGAACACGAGCATGTTACCGATCGTCTGCTCGGCGATGCCGGGGGCGTGGATGCCGCCCGCGTTCGTCACGGTCACGCCGCGGTCGGCCAGCGCGTCCATCGGCACGTGGTCGGTGCCGGCGAAGGTACACGCGAACAGCTCGAGCCGGTCGGCCCGCTCGAGGAGGGCCTCGTCGATCGAGATCCCGGTCACGACCCGGGCCTGCGGGATCAGTTCGCGTTCTTCCTTCGGGGTCCGCGCGAGCGCGACGGTGTGGTCCGGCAGTCGCTCGCGCAGTCGGTCGGCGTACGATTCCATCGACAGCCCTTCCGTTCCCTCGCGGAGAACGACGACGTCCGGCTCCGGACTCATTGTCCGACGATCGTCACCGACCCCCTTATCCTTTTTGTGTAACCGTCGTACACACTCATTGTGTATAATTAAGTCGCTGGGGCGCGTCAGCTTCTCGCATGACCGAGCCGATTCAGGACCGACTCGTGACGGTTCGTCGCAGCTTCCACCGCCACCCCGAGCCCGCATGGCGCGAGTTCCTCACCACGGCCCGTCTCGTCGAGGAGATCAGGGCCATCGGCGTCGACGAACTGGCCGTCGGCCCCGACGCCTACGACCCCGCCGACCGAATGGCCGTCCCCGACGCCGACCTCGAGCCGTGGGTCGAACGCGCCCGCGAGCGCGGCGCGGACGAGGCCCTCCTGGAGCGCATGACCGGCGGGAACACGGGCGCCGTCGCGGTCCTCGATCGCGGCGAGGGACCGGCGATCGGGCTGCGCGTCGACATCGACGGGCTGTTCATCGAGGAGTCGACCGACCCGGATCACGACCCGGTCGACGAGGGCTTTCGCTCGGAGATCGAGGGCACGATGCACGCCTGCGGCCACGACGTCCACATGACCTGGGGGCTTGCCGTCCTCGAGGCGATCGCCGAGAGCGACTTCGCGGGCCGACTGGTGGTTTTCTTCCAACCGGCCGAGGAGACCGGCGGCGGCGGCTGTCCGATGGCCAGAAGCGACTTCGCGAGCGGACTGGACTACCTGCTGGCGGTCCACGTCGGCCTCGACCACCCCACGGGCGAGGTGATCGCCGGGATCGAGAAGCCCCTGGCGATGTGTCACGTCGACGTGACCATCGAGGGGACCTCCGCGCACGCGGGCAAGGCCCCCAACGAGGGGGCAAACGCCATGCACGCCATGGGGGCGGGGATCGTCAACGCCTACGGGATTCCCCGCCACAGCGACGGGATGACGCGGGTGAACGTCGGCAAGGCCGAGGCCGGCACCGCGAGTAACGTCATCGCCGAGCGCGCCCACATGGAAGCCGAGGCCCGCGGCGAGACCACCGAGTTGATGGAGTACATGAAACGCCGCCTCGAGCGGACGATGCGGTCCGCGGCGAAGATGCACGGCTGCCGGGCCGACGTCGAGGTCGTCAGCGAGTCGCCCCGGGCCGACAGCGACCCCGAACTGCAGGCGCTGGTGAGCGAGGTCGCCGGCGGCGTTGCGGGCGTCGACCACGTGGTGCCGGCCGCCGACTTCGGCGCGAGCGAGGACGCCACCTTCCTGATGGAACGGGTTCAGGACGACGGCGGGCTGGCGACGTACATGATCGTCGGTACCGACCACCCAACCAGCCACCACACGCCGACCTTCGACGTCGACGAGCGGAGCCTCCAGCACGGCGTCGACGTGCTGGTCGGAACGATCCGGGAACTCGAGGCCCGGCATCCGGTTCCGCAGGTCGACGCGGGGGACGCGACGCCGGCAGACGACGTGAGCGCGGAGGCCAGTGAATGAGCGGGCGCGACGAGGCAAGCGGTGCGGACGATCCCCCGGTCACGCTCGCGGACGTCGAGGCCGCCCGCGAGCGCATCGCCGATGTCGTCCACCGGACGCCGCTGGACACCTCTCGGACCTTCGCCGAGCTGAGCGGGGCGACCGCGGTCGGACTCAAACTCGAGACCGTCCAGCGGACCGGCTCGTTCAAGATCCGCGGGGCGTACAACAGGATGGCCCAACTCTCGACCGCGGAGCGCGAAGCAGGGGTCATCACCGCGAGCGCGGGCAACCACGCCCAGGGCGTGGCGCTGGCCGGCGACCTGCTCGGAATCGAGACGACCATCGTCGTTCCCGAAATCACTCCGGCAGCGAAGATCGAAGCCACCCGCGGCTACGGGGCGGAGGTCGTCGTCGAGGGCGACATCTACGAGCGCTCCTACGAGTACGCCCTCGAGCGGGCCGACGAGACGGGCGCGACGTTCGTCCACCCTTTCGACGACGCGGCCGTCGTCGCCGGACAGGGAACGATCGGCCTCGAGTTGCGCGAGCAGTTCCCCGAGATCGACACCGTCCTCGTGTCGATCGGCGGGGGCGGGCTCATCGGGGGCATCGGCACCGTGCTGAAAGCGACCGCCCCCGAAACGCGCGTGATCGGCGTCCAGCCCGAGGGGGCTGCCCACGCCAAGCCCTCGCTCGAGGCCGGCGAGATCCGCCAACTCGAGACGGTCGACACCGTCGCGGAGGGGATCGCCGACGCGCGCATGCTCGAGACGACCTTCGAGATCGCCCGCGAGGTCGTCGACGACGTCGTCAGCGTGAGCGACCGGGAGATCGCCGCCGCCGTGACCCTGCTCGCCGAACGTTCCAAGACCGTCGCCGAGGCCGCCGGGGCCGCGCCGCTTGCCGCCGCGCTCTCCGACGACCTCGACCTCGAGGGCGACCGCGTCGCGGTCGTCGTCTCGGGCGGCAACGTCGATCTCACTGACCACGCCGAACTGACTCGGACCGGCCTCCACGAACTCGGGCGCTACGCCGAGGCCAGACTCGCGCTCGCGGGCTGGCCGACGGCGGTCGGGACAGTGGTCGAGACGGTCGAATCCGAAGGGGCCGAACTCGACGTCCTCGAGCGCGCTCGCCGGACCGCCGTCGACGACCCCAACCGAACGCCCGTGACGATCGGTCTCGCGGGCAGCGGTCCCGCCCACCTCGCGGGCGTGTTCGAGGAACTGGCGGCGCTCGAGGGCGTCTCGGTCGTCGAGCGCTCGCTCGAGTGATAGCCGACCGTTAGCGACGAAGACGACCTCGTCCGCTGCTCACTCGAGTGTCGCCTGCATGTCCGCGACGGCCGCCTCGTAGGCCTCGTGGGCGCGATCGAGGTCGATGGGATCGGAGATCATGCTGAAGAACCCGTGGATCATGTCGTCGTAGTTGTGGTACTCGACGGGGACGCCCGCGTCCTCGAGCCGGTCGGCGTAGTTCGCGCCGACGTCGCGAAGCGGGTCGAAGCCGGCGGTGATGATCGTCGCGGGCGGCAGCCCCGAGAGGTCGGCCGCGAACAGGGGGAAGGCGTAGATATTCCCCATCTCGATCTCGGTCTCGAAGTAGTGGTCCCGGAACCACTCCATGTCCGCTTCGGTGAGAAAATAGCCCTCGTTGTTCTCCTCGTAGGCTTCGGTCGCGGGCGCATCGCCGACGCTGGGGTAGAGCAGCAGCTGATAGGCGATGTCGGGGCCGCCCCGATCCCGGACGAGCAGCGACAGTCCCGCCGCGAGGCCGCCGCCGGCGCTGTCGCCGGCCACGATGATCCTGTCCGGATCAGCGCGGAGTTCGTCGGCTTCCTCGGCGACCCACTCGAGGGCGGCGTAACAATCTTCGAGGCCATCGGGAAACGGGTGGTCCGGCGCGAGCCCGTAATCGACGCTAACGACGGGGTACCCGGTATCGTCGGCCAGCTTTCTACAGACGCCGTCGTGGGTATCGACGCTTCCGACGACCCACCCACCCCCGTGGAAGTACAGGAGCAGCGGCCGGTCCTCGCCCTGGGTGCCGGGGCCGTAGCTCCGGACGACGAGGTCGCCGTGTGGCCCGTCGATCGTGTGCTCTTCGACGGACTCGAGTTCGATGTCGGGCTCGTCAGTGACGCGCATCTCCTCGAAGTTCCGGCGGGCCTCCTCGGGCGAGATCTCGCTGAACTCGGGGGTGTCGAGCGACTCGTAGAGTTCGAGGAACGCCTGCACGTCCGGATGCGGCTCGTCGGCGCTGGATGGTGTCATTGTGGGGCACACTTTGCTCGGAGAACAAAAACCTACCTGCAGCGGCAGCCGAGAACCCGCTGCCGCCCGGTGATCGCGGGGATGGACCTCGCTCGAGCGTCCGTCGGCCGCGTTCCACACCGCTTATTTCGGTCCGGCGCGCCCTCTCGAGCATGACGAATCAGGACCTCATCGACGCTCTCCGTGCGGCCGACGCCGTGCAGTTCGGCGAGTTCGAACTCTCCCACGGCGGCACCAGCGAGTACTACGTCGACAAGTACCTCTTCGAGACCGAGCCGGACTGTCTCGAGGCCATCAGCGAGGCCTTCGCCGAGCGGCTCGCCCCCGACGACAAACTCGGTGGCGTCGCCCTGGGCGGCGTCCCCCTCGCCGCAGCGACCAGCGTCGCGGCCGGCGTCCCCTACGTCATCGCGCGCAAGCAGCGCAAAGAGTACGGAACGGCCAACCTCGTCGAGGGCCGCCTCGAGGACGGCGAGGAGGTCGTCGTCGTCGAGGACATCGTGACGACGGGGACGAGCCTCGTGGAAGCCGTCGAGGCGCTGCGGGAGGCGGGCGCGACCGTCGAGCGCGCGCTGGTCGTCGTCGACCGCGAGGAAGGCGGCCGCGAGAACGTCGAAGACGTCGGCGTCGAGATGGAGGCGCTGGTGACCGCGAGCGACCTACTGGCTGACAGAAACTGAGTACCTGTTCGTCTATTTCAGGGCAGTCAGCTGCTATTGGTTGTGACTGAGGAGAATATAAGAAATCGGATCAGACAAACATAATATCGGCACTGTCTAGTTGAGCCA
>JHUT02000020.1 GCA_000690595.2 Natrinema mahii
AGTGGCTGTCGGGGTTTTCTACATTTATGAGAAACCGAGACGGTTCCGATACTTCGATCGATACTATTGGAAACCGGGCAGCTACTGCGCCGGACTGAGTACCGAAAATTGATTCCCGCCTATTACATGCCCGTTCTTTCCTGCATTCGGTAGCGAAGGATCTCAGTCGCAGTGAAATGTCGCCCGGAACACTAACGTCCAGCCTCATCCCGTGGCGGCGTGCCGCGTCGGCTGGCTAACCCTCGTGCCGGGCGGAAGGACTCGAGGAGTCCTCCAGTAGACGGGTGTCGCGTGCCCGGGTTCGCCGTGCTGTCATCGCACCCGAAACGGGTTTGCTCGGACGGGGACTGAAGGCACGCACCGGACCTATGCGCGTGGCCCGTTTAACTCTTGTAGCTCGGTCCCGTCCGCGAACGGAGGGTCAACCGGGGTCGGGTGCGTCCGTGATGGTGCCCTCGTTCGCTGCCAGCCATTCGTCGTAGGTGTCGCGCTCGACGACGACGATGGAGCCGTCCATTCGGGAGTGACCGGCTCCACAGAACTCGGCACAGACGGCGTCGTAGCGGCCGGGTTCGGAGACGGTCGTGCGGGCGCGAGTGTAGTCGCCGGGGAAGGCGTCCTGTTTGACGCCCAGACCGGGGATGAAAAGCGAGTGGACGACGTCGTCGCTGGTGAGCCAGAACGTGACGTCCTCGTCGGCAGGGATCACGATTTCGGATTCGGTCGTGACGTTGGCTTCGGGGTAGGTGGCCTGCCACTCCCACTGGTAGCCCCGGACGTGAACCTCTTCGTCGTCGGTGTCGGGGAGGTCCGCGAACGAGTCGAACCCGTCCTGACTTGTGTCCTCGCCCTCGAGGGCTTGCGAGGGGGAGACGTAGGGGTTAACCAGGACGCTGTAGCCCGAGAGGCCGACGAACAGGAGGATGAGTGCGGTCGCAACGGTCCAGGTGATCTCGAGGGCGGGGTCCTCGGTGGTCGGTTCGGGGTCGTCGTTGTCGTGGAACTTGACGGCCGCGTAGACGAGGATCAGGAGGACGAAGAGCGT
The DNA here is from genome assembly GCA_000690595.2 of Natrinema mahii. Taxonomy (GTDB): domain Archaea; phylum Halobacteriota; class Halobacteria; order Halobacteriales; family Natrialbaceae; genus Natrinema; species Natrinema mahii. The sequence goes on from JHUT02000020.1 coordinate 1,046, forward strand.
GAGCGGCAAGGCGACGTAGAGCAGTTGGTACTCGAGGCCGTCGATGAGGTCGCGGTTTTCGGATTGGGCGGCGACCGTGCCCATCGCGAGAAGCAGCGAGAGCGCCGCGACGACGAGCGCGACGAGCGTGCGTCGACGGTCCATTGACGGGGCTTCGACGACTGGCGGGATATACGGCCTTCGTGGTTCGGTAAACTGTCACGACCGCGTAGTGGTCGTAAGCGGTGAATACTCCCAAACGGCGTATCACGGGCGGTGACAGTCAGGGAAACGCCGGCCCATATTTATTGGAACCGATGGTGAGGCAACCGCTATGTGCGGCCGAGAGCGGGGCGCTCGAGCGATGGGGGGTGACCGGTGGCGATGAACCGAGCGCTCGCGGAGGTGTCGCTGTTCGGCCTCGTCCTCGCGGGCTGTCTGCTGACGGTCGCGCTCGCCAGCCGGTGGCGAGCGGAGGCGTCGCCGGACGGCGGGTACGTCCGGGAGCAGCGGCGACGGCTTTCGCTGGCCGACGCGAAGGCGGCGGCCGTTCGTTGGACGACGACGACGAATCATCGCGAGATCGGACTGCTCTACATCGCGTTCGGGACCGTCGCGGCGATCTGGGGCGGGATCGACGGGATGATGATCCGGACCCATCTGTTGACGCCCGAGGCGACGCTCTGGACGGAGGGGACGTACAACGAACTGTTTACGATGCACGGGCTCACGATGTTGATCTTCTTCGTGACGCCGGTGTTTTTCGGGATCGGGAACTTCTTCCTGCCGCTGTTGATCGGGGCCGACGACATGGCGTTTCCGCGGCTCAACGCCGTCGGATTCTGGCTGTTGCCGCCGTCGCTGTTGCTCGCTCGGTTCGGTATCATCGCCGAGGTTACGGGAGCGATACTCGCGGTCGCGGTCCCGGCGGACCGACTGTCGGTCTTGCTCGCGTTCAAGGAGCCGGCGATCGGCTGGACGATGTATCCGCCTCTGTCGCTGGCACCGAACCCGCAGACGAACTTCCTGCTGTTAGGGTTGCATCTGAGCGGGATCGCGACCACGATCGGCGCGCTCAACTTCATCACGACGGTCGTCTACGAGCGCGACGAGTCGATCGGGTGGGCGAACCTCGATATCTTTTCGTGGAATATGCTCGTCACGAGTGCGATCGTCATCTTCGCGTTCCCGTTGCTCGGCACCGCCTTGCTCATGTTACTGTTCGATCGGAACTTCGGAACGACCTTCTTCGCGGTCGAGGGCGGGGGACCGATCCTCTGGCAACACCTATTCTGGTTCTGGGGTCATCCGGAGGTGTACATCATCTTCCTCCCGGCGACTGGGCTGATGAGTCTGATCTTGCCGAAGTTCGTCGGCCGCAAGCTGTTCGGGTTCAAGTTCATCGTCTACTCGACGATCGCCATCGGCGTCCTTTCCTTCGGCGTCTGGGCCCACCACATGTTCGTCACCGGCGTCGATCCCCGGGTCCGGGCGAGTTTCATGGCGACGTCGATCGCCATCGCCGTCCCCAGCGCGATCAAGGTCTTCAACTGGATCACGACGATGTGGAACGGCGACGTCCGACTGGCCGCGCCGACGATCCTCTGTGTCGGCTCGATCGGCCTGTTCATCGTCGGCGGCGTCACCGGTATCTTCCTCGCGGTGATCCCCGTCGACATCATGTATCACGGCACCTACTACGTCGTCGGTCACTTCCATCTCATTCTCATGGGAATCATCCCGCTCATGATGTTCGCCGCCAGCTACTACTGGTATCCGCTGCTCACGGGCCGGATGTACGACCGTCGACTCGCGATCTTCCAGTCGTCGCTTTTGGTCGTCGGCTCCGCGGTCACGTTCGTGACGCTGATGGCGCTTGGCTTCCTCGAGCTGCCCCGCCGCTATGCGACCTATCCGCCGGGTTACTCGGGGCTGCAGGTCGTCGCGACCGTCGGTGCGTTCATCATCGGAATCAGCGTCCTCATGTGGCTGTACAACATGCTCTGGTCGTACTTCCAGGGAACGCCCGTCGAGACGGCGGACCCGTGGGAGCTGAAAGCGACCGAGCAGTTCACTCCCGAGTGGCAGTGGTTCGAGGACCGCCTCGAGCGGGAACGCGGGGTCCCGCCGAGCGAACCCGAGACGGTCCGGCCGTCGTACGTCCCCGCGCAGGGGGAGCGACCGCTGTCGCTGTACGGCCGGCTCGTCCCGGTGGCAAAGCGGGTGGCGAGCGACGCCGGGACGGGTGCGGCCGGTGGCTTCGTTGGTACGCTAGCGTTGACGGCCGTCCTCCTCGTGGCGGTGGCTCTGGGTTCGTTCGACCTCGAGGCGTTCGCGACGCTGGCGACGTTCGTCGGGCTGCCGGCGAATCTCGCGCTGGGATACGGACTCTTTCTCGTCGGGGGGATGACGGTCTGGCCGCTGCTCTTTCTCTCGCTGGGCGAGTATCTGCCCGGCGAACTGACGCTGGTGACGGGGCTGTGGTACGCGACGGTCATCGCCTCGGGGTTCGCACTGGCCTTTTACACCGGCCAATCGGGCCTCGAGCTGGTGACGTACGTCCTGTTCGTGATCCTCGCCCACTGGATCTACGGGCTGGGGCTGGCCGGGACGATCGCCGTCCTCGGCGGCCGCCAGCGCCGTCCGTCGACGGGGGACGACGGATGAGTTCGGACGACGAGCGGGCGACCGACGCGACGGAGCCCCCTGCCACCGACGAGACGGGGCCGCTCGAGCCGACGACCGGTTCGGAGTCGCTGGTGTTGACCTACGCCGCGCCCTTTCTCGGCGTCGTCCTGATCGCGGTGGGGCTGCCGCTTGCGATCGTCGGCGGCTACGTCGTCGTGCAAGACGGGGTCGGCCTCTGTGGCGACCCCACGATCTCGGCGACGCCGGTCGACGAACGCGAGGAGCCGCCATCGACCGTCGAGGCCCTGCCCGCCGACGACCTCTCGGCGGCCGAACGTGCGGCCCTCGAGGAGGCGATCGACAGCCCCCTGCAGGAAGGGAAAGTCGACGGCGAGGTGACGAACCGGGCGGCGCTGCTCGAGGGGGCGATCGTCGAGTACGAGGACCAGCGCTATTACGTTCGGATCACGTCACAAAACAGCTGTCTCGAGGTCGCGCCGCTTCTGTTTCCGATCGGGGCGATCGCGATCCTGCTCGGGATCGGTGTCGTGTTGACCCCGCCGATCTATCGAAAGATGGCCGGCTTCGAGGAACGCGTCCGACGCGATCGGCCGGAGTAATCGCGCGTGGAGGCGTAGAGTGACGCCGATCGCGCCGCGCGCGGCGTTTCTCGTCCGGTAACGTGTGTCCCGACGCTAGTCGTCGGTCGCGTTCGGTTCGTCGTTTGTCATCTGGTCCGGCTCGGGGGCGATGACCGCTCCGTCACCGGGTTGTTCGGCCGCGTAGGAGAACTGTCCCTTTCCGTCGGGCGTCTCTCCCTGTGTCCAGGGTTTTTCCGGGTCGGGCTGTTCCGATCGCCTGGTAGACATGAACGTGTAGTTGTAGTCCTGATTCTCCTCTTCCTGCGGGAAGCTGGCGGGAACGGGGACGGGTTCGTCCAGCGTTTCCAGCGCCTGCAGCCACTGGTTCTGGTGTTGGGTGTCGCGGGCGATCAGGTAGGAGAGCATGTCCTTCATCCCGGGGTCGTCGGTGTACTCCCAGAGCCGCGTCGCGAGCGTGCGACCGGTCGCCTCGGACATCACGTTCGCGTAGAGGTCGCCGGCGAGGTTGCCGGAGGCGACGATGTAGTTGCCGGTGAACGGGACCCCGTTGCTGTCGACGGGCATCGCCGACTCGCCCGCCGAGAGGAACTGGCGCGGGCCCTGCGCGGTCATCGATTCGGCCATGTCCGTGCTCTCTCGGACCTCCTCGCTCATGCTCTTGGCGGACCCTCTGAGGTTCTTCGTGACTGCCGTCGCGAGCATCTCGATGTGGCCGAGTTCTTCCGCGGCGGTTTCCAGCAGCAGGTTCCGATACTCCTCGTGCTGTTCCGGCACCGCCCACGCCTGAAACATGTACTGGAGCGCGACGCGCATCTCGCCTTCCTGGCCGCCGATCGCTTGCTGGAGGAGCGTCGCGAAGTGGGGGTCCGGTTCTTCGACGGTGACCTCGTACTGGAGTTCCGGTTCTTGGAAGAACATCCACTGGTCCCTGCCCACGACCGAGGTGATAAACCATTGTTACGACCCGTACTGAACGTGTAACCGGCTGGTAACTAATCGAGACGAACCACTCGGATGGCGTGGCAGACGGATCGAAGGCGGCAATCTCGAGGCCCGCCTCGTCGCCGACTCGCCGCGGGTGAGTTCACTCGACCTTCAGTGTCGGGGGGCGACATGGTCGTGAACTCGTCGGGCTCGAGTCTCGATACGCGTTCGTCGAGACGACGCGGTCCCCCGTCACGGAACGGCGGCTAGGGTTTTTCAACGGTGGCTGTGGTACGGTTCGCCGCGAGGTGACCCCGGTGGCTAACACCGATGAGAAACACAGAGCCGCCGCGACGTGTCCGCGTTGCGGGGAGATCGGGATCGTGCAGGTCTGGCCCGACGGGTCGCTCCAGCCGCTCGGCCAGTCGGACTTCTGTGACTGCCCCTCGTCGACGCTGCGGGTCCTCGAGACCGATGCCGATGAACTCCCGTAGCAGGGCCTCTGCCGATCAGACCGACGCCCCGACGTAGAGGACGGCCACGAGGACGAGCCAGACGAGATCGACGAAGTGCCAGTACAGCGAGACGGTCGCGACGGAGGTGTCTCGGTCCGGCCCGTAATGACCCCGCAGCGCCCGCCAGCACAGGACCGCGATGGCCCCGACGCCGAGGGCGACGTGAAACCCGTGGAGCCCGGTCAGGCCGTAGAAGGCGGTTCCGAAGGCACCGCTGGTGAGCGAAAAGCCCTCCCCGGCGACGAACTCGTAGTACTCGTAGGCCTGCCCGGCGAGGAAGACGAGCCCGAGGACCAGCGTCGTCCCGAGTAATCCGCGGAAGCGCCGCCGGTTTCCCGCCTCGAGGGCCGTGTGCGCGTAGTGAAAGGTAACGCTACTCGCGAGCAAGATTGCGGTGTTGACGGCGACGAGCGAGCCCACGAGCGGCGGGAGTTCCGCGGGCGGCCACGCGCCGACTCTGACGAAGGCGTAGTAGACGAACAGTGCGCCGAACGTCGAGACGTCGGTCGCCAGGAAGAGTACGGTCGTCGAGACGTACGACTCGCGGGACTCGGGGGACGCCGTCGCGTCGTGGTCGCGGGCCGGCACCAGAAACGCCTCCCGGAGCCAGCCGCCGATGCCGGCCAGCAGGACGGCCGCGCCGACGACGGCGAGGGCGACCCCGACGAGCGGTGGCACGAGCCCGGTTTCGGTACCCAGAACGGCGATCGCGACGCCGGCGTAGAGTCCGGCGGCTCCGGCAGCGGCGATCAACGGCCACCGGCTTCGATGCTCGTGGTCGTCGCCGTCACCGCGTCCGCGGTGGTCGCCGTACTCCTCGGGCGCTTGCCCTTCGGGGACGTGGTGACCGGAGCCGTCGGCTCGAGGGGGCGGAGTGGGGTCTGAACTGTCACCGATGCCCATAGGCGCGCTTCCACGCCGACGCCGAAAAAGGGTCGCCGCGAACGTGCGGTTAGGGCCGGCGTACGGCGACGGAACCGAAATTCGGGTCGCGGCCGCTGCCCGAGCCCCGAGGGCAGATCAGTAGAAGTAGTCGTCCTCGGCGAGCTGGACGTAGCCGCCGTCGCGGTACGCGAACTTCGTGCGCTTGTAGGTCGCAGCGATCTTCGCGGCGTCGAACCCGGCGGTGTACTTCCGCGCGATCAGCCCGTCGCCGGTGCCGTTGCCCTGCATATCGTTGACGGTCGAGAACGCCCAGTCCCAGTCGTCGGGGCCGTAGTCGGCGACGATGTCGGCGAAGGCCACGTTGCGCAGGATCTCGTCGCCGATGGCCGCCTTCCAGATCTCGTTGTAGTTCTCGAGCGAGTCCGTCCCCGCGAGCCGGCCGGCGATCTTGCCGGTGCGGACGGCGACGTGGTAGCCGCCCTCGTGGAAAGCCGAGGTGGTGCCCATCGCGCCGCCGGCGACGGCGATGTTCGCGCCGACGGGCGAGTCGATGGGCCGCGTCGAGGAGATGGGGTAGGTCTCGGTCCCCTTGGACTTGCCCCGATCTTCGACGCGGGGGATGTCGTCCTCGATATCGTACTCGTCGCCGTACTCCTGTTCCAGGAGTCGGTTGATGTACTCGGCACCGGAGGGGATCCGGTCGTCGTCCGGCCGCAGGAGCTTGTAGGAGCCGGGATCCTCGACGTCCTCGAGCGTCATCCCGATCGGCATCGTCAGCCCCACGCGGGCGACGGTGCCGTCGTTCGGGAAGACCCACGGGTAGGCGGTCTCGCCGGGCATGTATCCCCACCAGAACGTGAGTCGGTCCTCGAACTCCGCGAACAGTTCTTCCGGGAACTCCCGGTACTCCTGATAGGCGATGTGATTCGCCTCCGGCGGCGAGAGGTGATCGGAGACGCTGCGGCCGGGCGCGGTGAACTGATCGAGGGCGTCGAGCGTGATCCGGCGCTGGGGGCCGTCGGCCAGCACGACGTACTGGGCCTCGATCTCGTCGCCGTTCGACAGCGTCAGGGTATGGGTGGGTCCCTTCGGGCTCGAGGCCCGGAGGTCCGTCTCGAGGTCCTTGACGCCGACGCCGACCCGGAGATCGGCCCCAGCGTCGGCCGCGCGCTCGTGGAGCCAGTCGTCCATCCGGGCCCGGTGGAAGGTGTAGCCGAACTTCGGATAGCTGGCGTCCATCCCGGTCGAGGTCAGTTCGACGGCGCTGTTTGGGCCGATGAACTCGGTCCCCTCGAGTTCCCGGTGGATGACGTCGTCGGGAATCTCGCGGTAGTCGAACTCCATGAGGTCGATCCAGTAGTCGAGCATCCCGGCGGCGTCGGTCGAGTCGGGGCCCACTCCCTCCCGATCCTCTCGGGGGACCCCCTGCTCGAAGAGCACGGTTTCCGCGCCGTGGGCTGCCGCTTGCTCGGCCGCGGACGCACCGGCGGGGCCGCCGCCGACGATCGCGACGTCTACGCGTTCCATACGACGTTCGGACTCAGCGCGTCATTATAAAAACTGCGAGGCTGACCGTCCGGCGAACCGACGGGTCGCGCTCGCGAGTCAGAAGAGGCCTCTGGCCAGGACGAGCAAGACGCCGGAACCGATGATGAACCCGAGAAAGCCCGCGAAGATGATCGCCGCCTGTCGTCCGGTGAGCGATTCGCCGTCGAGAAACTCGTCTGAAGGCATACTGTCGGCGTTCGTGGCTCGCTCGCTTAAACGTGATGGTCACGTCATTTGATGGTGGGGTGGACTGTCGGGGGCTCGAGCCCTCGAGGGGCGGTCCCGGCCGCCCGCAGTGCCGCGAGACGAACGCTTTTGATCGCACTGGACCAGGGTGGAGACATGAGCGAGGCCGACGCGCCGGACGTGCTGGTCCTCCGGCGTGGCACCCACGGGATGCCGGTCGAACAGTACGCCGACGCGATCCGCGAGCGACTCCCCGACCGCAGCGTCGAACTCGCGCGGACCCCCGCCGCGGAACGCGAGGCGATCCGGTCGGCGACGTTCGCGACCGGTATGACACTCGAGCGCGATCTCCTCGAGGCGGCCGACGAACTCGCGGTCTTCGCCTGCGCCTACGCGGGGACGGGCCATCTCCCGCTCGAGGAACTCGAAGAGCGGGACGTCGCGGTGACCAACGCCTCGGGCGTCCACGGGCCGAACATCGGCGAACACGTGCTGGGCGCGATCCTGGGGTTCGTCCGGCGGTTCCACGTCGGTCGGCGGCGACAGGACCGCCGGGAGTGGCGCCACTACCGGGCCCACGAACTGCAGGGGTCGACGGTGACGATCGTCGGTCTCGGCGCGATCGGCGAGGCGGTCGCCGAGCGACTCGAGCCGTTCGGCGTCGAGACGATCGGGGTGCGGTATACGCCCGAGAAAGGTGGGCCGACCGACGAGGTGATCGGGTTCGAGGGCGAGGCGTTCGACGACGCGCTCGCGCGGACGGACTACCTCGTCCTCGCGTGTCCGCTCACCGAAACGACGCGAGGGCTGATCGACCGCGAGGCGCTGGTCACGCTCGATCCCGAGGCGGTGCTGGTCAACGTCGCCCGGGGCCCGGTCGTCGACACCGACGCGCTGGTCGCGGCGCTGCGCTCGAACCGGCTCCGCGGGGCCGCGCTCGATGTCACCGACCCCGAGCCGCTGCCGGAGGACCACCCGCTGTGGACCTTCGAGAACGTACAGATTACGCCCCACAACGCGGGCCACACACCCGAGTACTACGAGCGACTCGCCGACATCGTCGCCGAGAACGTTCGCCGTCGCGAAAACGGCGACGATACCCTCGAGAATCAGGTGCTGCCCTGAGACGTGCCTGTGCTTCCGGTCGGTTCGACGCACCTTTTTGCCTCCCTGTGACGAACGGCGAGTATGGACAGCCCAGACTGTGTGACTCGAGCGGACGCGTCCGCGCGGACGGGAGGGGGACGATGGTACTGACGTTCGACGGCCGGGTCCTCGTGCCCGTCGCCGACCCCGACGACGGCGAACGAACGGCGGCGGCGCTGGCCCCGTATCTCGGCCCCGAGAGTTCGGTACTCTTCGTCAACGTCATCGAGAAGGCCGGCGGCGCGCCGGACAAAGCCTCGGTCGAACAGCGCGAGATCTACGCCGAGGAGATCTTCGAGCGCGCCCGCGGGCCGATCGCGGACCGCGCGGCCTCGGTCGAGACGGCGATCCTCTTCGGGACGGACGTCGTCGAGACGATCTTCGACGCGGCCGAGGAGCGCGCCGTCGAGGCCGTCGTCTTCGAGCCCCGTGGGGGCAACCGATTCGTGGAACTGCTCACCGGAAACGTGGCTCGCCGGTTGGTCAAAGAGGCCGCGGTTCCGGTGGTCGCGCTCCCCCGAACGGACGACTGACGGGGCGACGTGGGGACGCTCACTCGAGGGCGACGAGTTCGACGCGGCCGGTCTGGTCGACGCCGACCCGGTACCCCGCGTACTCGAACGTGACCGAGCCGACACAGCGATCGGTCCCCGCCGTCGACCGGAAGAGCGAATCGAGTGCGGACGGGTCGATCACGTCGTACAGGGGGCCGAACTCGTCGGCGAGTTCGAGAGCGTCGAACGACGACTCGGCCGCGATCGCGTCGATGACGGCCTCGCTCGGCGTCGTGTCCGGGCCGGCCTGGTGCGTACTGGCGGACTCGTGGAGCGTCGACCGGTCGGTGGTGGGCTCAGTTTCCATACACACGATACCGGTCCGTCGCGGGAAGCGTCCACGATTGGATGATCAACGATTCAAGTGGGGGTCGATTCGCTGATCGCGTTCCGGAGGAGGTTCGCCTGCCCTCGGCGGAGGCGAGCGGACAGCGCCTGCGCGGAGATATCGAGTTTTTCGGCCACCGCCGAGAGCGTCGTCTCGCGGGGCACGTCGAAGTACCCCTCCTCGAGGGCGACGGTCAACGCCTCCCACTGGCGCTCGGTGACGCCGTATCGGTCCCCGGCGGCGGCCGACTCCTCGAAGATCCGCTGGATCCGAAACGGAATGTCCTTCTCGCGACAGACGTCCCGATACGCGAACAGCGCCTCTCGGGTCGGAACGCGCGCCCGAATGTTCGTGTCTTCGGTGACGGTGATCTCCTGGTACCCGATATCGTACTCCGCCGCCGTCGGATACGTCAGGTGGGCCTGCCCCCGCTCCGATAGCGTGACGCTGTAGAGACGGCGGTCGCCCGGATCCTCGAGCAGCGAGACGGCCGCGACGGTGTCGTCGTCCTCCAGTGCCGGTTCGACGGCTGCGAGATCGTCGCCGTAGACCCAACAGATGAATTTCGTCGCCCCCGTTTCCGACCGATAGATCTCGTCGACGTCGATCCGCGAGGCGGCTGCGACGGTCCGACGGAGGATCGGCGTCCCGATTTCGAACTCGACGATCAGTACCATGGGGCCTTCGCTCAAGGTACGTCGCGGGGACTGTTATACTACGGCACTAATTGGGTTGGCCCGCGTCGACGAGAAACCGATCGGTCATTCGGCGGGCGATCGAGGGGGGAACGCCGCGTGCCGTTCAGATGTAGCCGTGTTCGAGCAGCAGTTCGCCGTTGAGAACGCTCGCGCCGGCGGCGCCGCGGATCGTGTTGTGGGCCAGACAGTTGTACTGCAGGCCGAAGGGCGATTCTTGGAGGCCGCCCGCGGCGATGGCCATCCCGTCGCCCAGCGTGCGGTCCATCCGGGGCTGGGGTCGGTCGGGCTCCTCGAAGACGTGGATGAGCGGGTCGGGCGAGGAGCGCAGATCGAGCGACGGGTACTCCCGCATGGCCTCGGCGGCCGCGTCCGCGGTCAGTTCCGCTTCGGTCTCGACCCAGACGTTCTCGAGGTGGCCGTCGATGGTCGGGATGCGGTTACAGGAGGCCGCGACCGACATGTCGTTGTGCGACAGTTCGGCCCCGTCGAACTCGCCCAGCAGTTTGCGGGACTCGGTCTCGAGTTTGTCCTCCTCGCCGCCGATGTAGGGGACGGCGTTGTCGATGATCTCCATCGAGGACACGCCGTCGTAGCCCGCGCCGGAGACCGCCTGCAGCGTCGAGACGTGGACCTTCTCGAGGCCGAAGTCGGTCAGGGCGGCGAGCGTGGGGACGAAGGTGATCGTCGAGCAGTTGGGGTTTTTGACCATCGCGCCGTCCCAGCCGCGCCGATCACGCTGGACCTCGAGTAAGTCGAGGTGGTCGGCGTTGACCTCCGGAATCACGAGGGGGATGTCGTCGTCCATCCGGCCGTTCGAGGAGTTCGAGGAGACGACGTAGCCGGCCTCACAGAAGCCGGGTTCGACTTCCGCACCGACGCTCGAGGGCAGCGACGAGAAGATCAGATCGATGTCGTCGGGGACCTCGTCGGGGTCGGTCGCCGTGACGGTCGTCTCGGCGACGGCCTCGGGAATGGGGCTGTCGACACGCCACTTCGCGGCCTGCCGATACGTCTTGCCGGCGCTTGCGTCGCTCGCGGTCAGGGCCGCGATCTCGAACTCCGGATGGGGGTCGAGCAATTGAATCAGTCGCTGTCCAACCGCACCGGTCGCACCGAGTACGCCTACTCGTACTGCCATTTTCCGGCACTCCGAGTCGTGTCCGCAAAACCGTTTGGGTTTTCGGTAGCGAGTGTCAATCGTCGAAGTTGCACACGTCGCCAACGCCGGCCGCCGACCGGCCGCGGGAGCCGTTGCGAACGGATAGAAGATATTAAGAAAACGGAGCGGTACCTATCGATCGATGTACGACCGACAGGACCGACTCGAGGCGGCAGGCCAGAGGTGGTTCCGATGACGAGTTCGACCGCGAGTACCGGCGGGCTGTTCGACACGCCCTTTAGTATCGGCGCGACGGTGCTTGCGGCCGTCGCGGCGCTGGTCGGCGTCCTCTTCGCGTGGACGGGCTACTCCGCCGCGGGCACCGACGAGGCGACGGCGGCGCTCCCGCTGGTGGGCTTTGAACTGAACATTCTGACGGGCTTCGTCGGGCTGTTGTTCGCCTTTGCCATCGCCCTGGTGGCGCTGGTCGCCGCGCTCTACATGGAGCCCGGCTTCGGCGAGTAACTCGGTTTGTCGGCCGACCGTCGATCGCCGATCGGTTCGGTCGCGACGCGAGACGCTGGCTTCGACGTGTTCGATGGCTCGTAGTGGCGACGGCGGTCGCGACGTGGACGCGTCGCTACTCGAGTCGGGGATCGATCTCGAGGAGAGAACAGCGACTTACGCGGGGACTTCGGCGCCTTTCTTCCGGGTGACGTAGCCGGCGATCCGGTTCCGAACGCCCTTGGATTCGACGTTGGTGAGCTTTGCGACGCTTTCTTTGTTCTGTTCGAAGTCGGTCGTGAACGCCTCCGGGTACCGCTCGAGGAGGAGGGTCCCGGTCTTCTTGACGTAGGCCGGCTTGATTGCCATATCGGGTGGTTCATGGAGCGCGCCCTAAAGCCATTCGTTCTGCGCCGGCGACCGGTCGCCCACGGCCCCGCCACGACCGCGGCGTCCGCGTCGGTTCCGCGCCGTGCCCTCACCTCACCACTGCGACTGGTCGCGAACCCGCTCGAGAGCTTCCCGTTCCCGGGGGCCGCCGGCCCGCTCGACGACCGCGGCACAGTACTCGAGTCGGTCGCGTAACTCGCCCTCGTCGTATTCGTCGACCCCGAGCCGCGAGGCGGCGACGGTCGCCTCGACGACGGCCCCGAACCCGCGGTCGATCGTCGGGACCGTCTCGCGCTCGATCGCCGACTCGGCGGGGCGAAGCGTCCACTCCTCCCACTCGGTGTCGCCCTCGCTGCCCGCGTCGATCCGCTCGACGGTGACTCGAACCCAGGCGCTGGCGGCGTCGAGGACCGGGGCCTCGCGCTCGAGGATCGAGCAGGCGGCGTCGGCGAAGACGACGGGATCGTCGACGAACTGGACGTAGCCCTCGCCCTGCCGGTGGAAGTTCCGCCGGGTGCGGGTGTTTCCCCACGTCCGCGCGGTGACGGGATCGCCGGCGTGGAGTCCGAGCGCGGCGGCGTTCCACAGCCCGTTTGGGCCGAGCGTGGTCACGACGGTTTCGGTGACGCCGGCGAGGTCGACGGGCCACGTCGCGGCGTCGCCGGTCTCGAGTCCGGGCTCGCCCGGCGACGAGCGTGGGCCGCTTTCGGTCCCGTCCGCCGCCGCGTCTCGCTCGCCGCTCATACCGTGACCGACCCCCGCTCGAGCGCGACGAATAGTCCCGCGGCCGTGATGTCGGCCGTGGTCCCGGGGTTGATCCCCCGCTCGACGAGGTCGTCGGCGAACCGGTCGACGGTCCGGCGATCGGTTGCGAGGGCGTCCTCGGCAACCAGTTCCGCGGCTCGGTCGGTTACGTCCCGGGCGGTCGCCTCCCCGTGGCGCGTCGCGACGAGGGTGTCGGGCCGCTCGGCGAGCAGGGAGAGAAAGACCGCGGCGGTCCGGTCCGAGAGCGGGCCCTCGGCCGCGGCGAGTCGGCCGGCGGCCGCGAACGACCGCTCGAACCCCTCGACCCACTCGCGGGCGACGCCGTCACCGGGGACCGACCGCTCCATGATCTCCAGCAGCGTCAGTCCGCGCTCCTCGAGAGCCGGGACCGCGTCCGATCCGCGGCGTACGTCGAGGGCGTCCATCTCCGCCGGCGGGTCGTCGACGGCGACGTCGACGTGGTCGAACGCCCGGTAGAACCCCGCCGCGTCGGCGACGGTCGTCTCGCGGACGACGGCCTCGACGGCCGATCGATCGAGGTCGTCGCCGGCGGCCCGGACCAGCGGCACGAGCAACAGCAGGGCTCCGAACTGCGTGTTCCCGCCCTCCTGTGTGGCCATCCCCTCGACGGCTCGCTCGAAGGCGGGCCCGATCGCCGCGCCCGATGCCGCCCGCTCGAGTCCGTCGCGGGCCCCGACGGCCCCGGCGAGGAAGTGTTCGAACCGCAGGTCCGCGAGGTCGCGCTCGCGGTCGACGTTGCCCGGCTTGGGCGTCCCCGCGACCTCGAGGAGCAGGGCCAGTTCAGCGTTCTGGGCCGACGTTCGCATACGGATCGCTGCGTGCCGAGGCGGCTTAGGGGTGGGGATTCGCGGCGACCGTCGGCAAAGCGGGCCGCCCTCCCGTCGATTTATGCCGCGAGACGAGGATCGATCACACATGGGCTACGACACCGTCGCCAAGACCGATCCGGACTCAGTCATGGACGAGGAGTGGGGCGGCATGTGGTTCCTCAAGGAGCCACTCGCCACCGGAGAACTGGGGATCTCGATCCTCGAACTCGAGCCCGACGGCAAGGGGATGGAACACGACGAGACGGACACGGGACAGGAGGAAGTCTACTACGTCGTGGAGGGGCGGATCGACGTCGACCTGACCGACGCCGACGAGACCGTCACCCTCGAGGCCGACGAGGCGATCCGTCTGGACGCCGAGGAATCGCGCCAGATCCAGAACCGGTACGACGAGCGGGCCAAGCTCGTGTTGGTCGGCGCGCCGCTGTAGTCGCCGTCAGAAACCACCGCCGGTAAGCAGGTCGAGAAAGCCCTGCATGGCGAGCGCGGCCAGGACGATCGCCAACACCACGAGCGAGGCGTTGACGACGTTCAGCCACCGGGAGTTTTGATACGCGCCCATGGTCTCGCGGTCGTTGACCGCCCAGAACAGCAGGGTGGCCGCGAGCGGGAGGCCGAAGATGCCGTTGTACGTCGGAAACAGGATCACCATGTCGACGACCGAGAGATCGAGTACCCGACTGAGCACCGGCGAGAAGACGCCGATCCCCGTCAGGGTCACGAAGACGACCGTGAAGCGCCGATCGCCCTTTTCGACCTCGTAGCCGGCGGCCTGGGGAATCATGTAGGCGGGCGCCCACATGATCGGGATGATGCTATTGAACGCGGCGGCGATGACGCCGACGACGAAAAGCACCATCGCCCACACGCCGAGGACCTCGACCAGCGCTTCGCCGGGGGTGATAAATGAGTCGAGTTCCGTAAACCCCATCGGGCGCAACAGCGCCGCAGCGGCGATGAGGATCGCGAGCGTCGTCAGGCCACCGACGGCGTAGCCGATCGCCAGGTCCGTCCGCGCCTCGGGCAGATCGCTCCGATCGGTCCACCCCTTCTCGTGGACGAGGATCGACTCGAGGAAGAAGTTGGGCCACAGCGCGGTCGTGCCGAGCAGGCCGGCGGCCATCGGGAGCGCGCCGAACGTTTCCGTCGTCGGGACGAACCCGAAGGCGACGGCACTCAAATCCGCGCCGCTGGGTATGGCGACGATGACGTAAATGACCATCAACGAGAGCATCATGCCGATCATCAAGGTCTCGACGGCGTCGTAGTTCAGCAGTCCGACGCCGATCGCCGCCAGCGTCGCCACGACGGCGATCGGTTGCCAGCCGATCGCGCCGCCGAGCAGGAACGAGACGCCGGCCCCAACGGCCGCGACCAGTCCGAGCGTCCACGCCACGCAGCCGATCGACAGGAACAGCGCGATCGTGACCGCCGCGGGCCGGCCGACCTTCTCGCGGACGAACACCATCAGCGAGGTCCCGTGAATCCCAAGTCTGGCGCTCATATCCTGTGCCATGAATCCGAGCAGTGCAGCGCCGACGACGGCCCACAGCAGGGTGTAGCCGTGCATAACTCCCGCCTGACTGGCGATGAATATCGACCCGGAGCCGAAGTAGCTCGCGACCATCACGAACGCCAACCCGTACTGCTGTGCCTGCCCGGCGAGATAGTCGATTGCCGACAGGTTCCGGATACTCATTCGTGCGCCTCCGTGTTCCGGCGGTCGATTCGGCGGAGGGGCCGAACGCTGACGGACGTCCAGATGCGTTCGAACGGCTGTGCGTCGGGCGATGTCGTGACCGTGCTAGTACTGATCCGTAACTCGGTTCTGTCGCGACCACTGTTCGACGGCGAAACGACGTCCGGTGTTCGGTTCAGCGCCCCCATAATAGTCCGGCTACAGACAACGTTCCCATCGGGGAGAGGGCAGCGCCGGACACTTCAACCCGCTTTACCCATCGGGCCTCGCAGCGACCTGTTCACTGGGATCCGCGAAGCGGACTCACGCGGCCCCGGCGCTCGGCGGCCGCGCCGTCGCTATCGGCTCGCCTCGAGCCCCAACTGCCGGTCCACGGCGTCGCGGACCCGCTCGAGGACGGCGGGGGTGTCACTTGGGCGGCCGACGCTGACCGCGTCCGCGCCGTAGTCGACGTACTCGCGGACGGTCTCGTCGTCGCGGACGCCGTTGTTGGCGATGACGAACAGATCGGTCGCATCGACCACGTCGGCGACGACGGACTCGGTGTCCATCGCGTCGACGTGGACGAACGCTGCGCCCGCGCGCTCGAGTCGGGCGACGAGGGCGGGCAGGTCGACGCCGGGGACTTCCGCGCGGACCTTCACGCCGACGGTCGCGCCGGTGTCGGCTGCTCGGTCGACGTAGGTCGCGAGGCGCTCGCCGTCTCGCAGCAGGGTTTCGCCGCAGCCGACGGCACACAGCTCGTCCTGCCGGCAGTGGGCATTGATCTCGAGGAAGGCGTCCCGATCGCGGCAGCTCCGGGCGGCGTCGACGACCGGTTCGATCGTGGCACTGCGGACGTTGAACGCCGGCTGGATCGGGACGTCCGCGAGCGCCTCGAGTTCGCCCTCGAGAAAGGCAAGCGGGTCGTCGGGGAGAAACTCCGTTCGATCGCGGGCGACGAGTTCGCGCGCGGCCGAACGCGAGTCGTCGTCGAGTGCGATCCCGCCGAGGAACGCGGCCCCCGCGTACTCGGCCCCGGCCCGCGCCCAGTCGGCGTCGGCCTCGCCGCTGAGGCTGGCCAGCGCGATCGGCGGGGTAAACGAGGCGCGGCTCATGCCACGCGCTCGATCGCCGCCTCGATCGCGCGGATCACGCGGGCGGCGTCCTCGCGGGAGTCGATCCCGATGTCGGTCCTGACCGTCGGGGTTTCGAATGCGGCGTCGTCGTTCTCGTCGATCACGAAGGCGTCGGCGAAGGGATAGGCCGTCGCCAGCCCCGCGGTGCTTGGCTCCGCGTTGACGGCCGCCATGAGATCGCCGGCGGGGCCGGAGAAGGCGTCGTCCCCGAGGAACGGGGAGACGGCGACGACCGTCGTCTCGGCGAGCGCCTTCGCGACGCCCGGCAGCGCGAGCATCGGACCGATGCTGGTGACCGGGTTCGAGGGGCCGATGACGACGGTGTCGGAAAGCGCCTCGAGGACGCCCGGCGCGGGCTCGGCCTGCGAGGACCCGCGGAACTCGACGGTTTCGACGGTCGGCTCGCCCCGGCGGGCGACCCAGTACTCCTGGAAGTGCATCAGCCCCTCGTCCGTGTGAACGAGGCTGGCGACGGGGTCGTCGCTCATCGGGAACAGGTCGATCGTGAGCCCGAACCCGTCGGCGAGTTGCCGGGTCGCCTCGCTCAGCGTGTATCCTTCGTCGAGGAGGCTGGTCCGCGTGATGTGGACGGCCCGGTCGCGGTCGCCGATCGTCATGAACTCGGCGATCCCCGAAAAGCGCCGCCAGTTCGCGAGATCGCGGCCGGCGGTCTGTCGCTCCTCGGGGAGGTACTGCGGCCCGTCGGGGAGGTCCGCGGCCGATGCGATGTCTTTCAGCGCCGAGTTCGTTCGATGCGTATCGCCCTCGATTCCCCACCACGTCTCCCGGTCGAGGATTCCACCGCCCTGAAACAGCAGCGTATCGATGTCCGGCGAGACGAAGAGCCCGCCGAGTTCGATGTCGTCGCCCGTGTTGGCGACGACCGTGGTCTCCTCCGGCGAGAACGCGGCGGCAGCGCCGTCTAACAGCTTCGGCGTGCCGGTGCCCCCGGAGAGGAAGGTTACCATACCCGCAACTCTCGAGCGAGGGTACTTAATCGCTTTCGGCCGACCGCGTGTGCGGCCGGCTCGGCACCGGCGTTCGCGGTCGACTCGTTATTCGCCGATCCAGTCCGCGAAGCTGCCCTCGAGCAGCGTCTCCGACTGGCGGGCGACGTACGCCCGCTGCATCGCCTCGATCGCCCCCTCGAGGTCGGTCCCGTCCGCGAGCGCGGTTTCGACCTGCTCGCGTTTCCAGTTGGCCGGCGTCACGCCCTGTCGGACGCGCCGGCGGAGCGGGTAGAGGTACTTGGCGGCGTCTTCCTCGCTCAGCCCGCGGTTGGTCAGCCCGTCCTCGGCGTGGGCCAGCAGGTCCTCGTAGAGTGCGAGGCCGTCGGTCGTCTCCTTGCCGTCGTTGGTGATCCAGGTCAGGTCGGCTTCGAGCCCGTCGACCATCGCGGCGTAGAAGTTCTCCCGGGCGAGTTGCCAGTCGAGTTCGACCACGGGGTGCTCGAGCCGAGTGAGACTCTCCATCAGGCCGGCGAAGGCCGCGAGGAATGCGACCGAATCGCGGACTGTCGGCTGGGCGGGGATGGGACGGAACTCGATGCGGGCGTTGGCCGCCGACCGCGTTGGACCGCCGAAGACCGGCCGGACCCACCGCCAGTAGGTGCCGTGTTTGCGGCTGAAGTGGGGGAACTGGTCGTCGAAGCGCTCGCCGGGCTCGACCGGCATCGGGACCATGGTGTCGTCGGCGGCGACCCGGTCGATCGCCTCGTCGACGGACGCGAGATCGCGCGGGAATCGGACCTTTCCCTCCCCCGTCGTCGGATCGTTGAGGACGGTCTCGAAGACGCTGATCCGGTGTTCCATCCAGCCGTCTCGGAGGATCGCCTCGGGGCTCGCGTCCTCGTCGTAGAGGTCGGCGGGGAAAAACGGCGAGTTGACCCCCAGCGCGAGCAGCGGGCCCGCGATTCGTACCGCGTAGTTGAAGTACTCGGGCAGGTCGGGGGCGTGGGGCACCTGATAGTGGGGCTGGATCGACGTGATCAGGCTCTCTGGCATGACGGTGTCGGCCTGCAGCGAGACGTGGGGCGCTTCGATGCGCATCCCCGCGGCCTCGGCACGTTCGGTGTTGGCCATCGCGTGATACCGGGCGGAGTCACTCATGTTCGTCGCGACCCGGACCGCGCGTTCGGTGCCGTCCTCGTCCGTCGTCGTCCGCTCGACGCTGTCGGTGAGATACGTCTTCGCGTCCTCGCCTTCCGGCGGGAGCGTCCAGAGCGCGTCGCTGACCAGTCGCATCCGTTCGGACTGGGTCACGTCCAGCGCCGTCCGCAGTCGGGCCTTGACCTCTGCCTCCTGGGCCGTCAGCCCGTCGGCGTTCAGAGGCTGCGGGCTCGTCGTCATCTCGGCGTTGTGCAGCCCCAGTTCCTTCTCGAAGCCGATCAGCTCGAGCAGCCGGCGCGGAACCCGCCGCAACGCACAGTCGTCGGCCTTGACCGCGTAAAACTCGTACTCGAGGCCGACGATCGCCTGCGGGTTGTCGAAGACCCCCTCCTCGACGCCCTCTTTGATCACCTCGGCGTCCGCCTCTGCCAGTCGGCGGAAGTCGTCGGCGTCGACCGACAGGACGTCCGCGACCCGCGCGGCGAGTTCCTCCTCGGACATACCACCGAGTGCGTACCCGATCGACTTGAAAGGCGGCCATCGGATCCGTCACGGATCCCGCCCGAACCGTCCGTTCTCAGAACCGTTTTACTCCCCCCGGCGATACACACCGCCGATGGAGTTCGCCACGTTCGCCGACCGCGCCGGGACGATCGACGCCGAACCCGCCGACCTCGAGATCGTCGCCCACGTCAGGGACCTGCTCGCGGACGCCGAGGGAGAGATCGAAGTCGTCGCCAGGTTCGTGCAGGGACGGGTGTTCCCCGCCTGGGACTCGACGACGCTCGACATCGGCCCGAGCGCGTGTTACGAAGCGATCGCCCGCGCGGCGGGGCAAAATGTCGGCAGCGACGACGTCGAGGAGCGACTCGCCGACGTGGGCGAGATCGGCGACGTGGCGGCCAGCTACGAGTTCGGCGGCCAGCAGGGACTGGGCGCGTTCACGGGCGGTGGCGACGCCGGCGGAAACGGCGACGATCTCACCGTCCGCGAGGTCGCCGACACCCTCGCGGAACTGGCCGCGGCCGAGGGATCGGGCAGTCACGACCGGAAGGTCGACCTCCTCTTTGGCCTGTTCAACCGCGCCTCGAGCGAGGAGGCCCGCTATCTCGCCCGGCTCGTCCTCTCGGAGATGCGCATCGGCGTCGGTGAGGGGACGGTCCGAGACGCCATCGCCGCGGCCTTCGAGGTCCCCGAGGACCGCGTCGAACGCGCCCTACAGGTGTCGAACGACTACGGCCGGGTCGCCCGAATCGCACGAGACGAGGGCGTCACGGGCCTCGACGCCATGGACCTCGCGGTCGGTCGCCCCGTCCAGGCGATGCTCGCCCAAGCCGGGACCGTGACCGACGCGCTCGAGGAGTGGGACGAGGCCGCGGTGGAGCGGAAATACGACGGGGCGAGGATCCAACTGCACTACGACCCCGCGGGCATGGACGACGGCGACGGCTCGACGGTCGAGACCCGCGTCTTCTCGAGAAACATGGAGGAGGTCACCGACGCGCTCCCCGAGGTCGTCGAGTTCGCCGAGGAAACCCTCGAGGCCCCCGCCATCCTCGACGGCGAGGTCGTCGCCGTCGACGACGACGGCTCGCCGCTGCCGTTCCAGGAAGTCCTCAAGCGGTTCCGCCGGAAACACGACGTCGCGAAGGCCCGCGAGGATGTCTCCGTGCGGCCGGTCTTTTTCGACTGCCTGCACGCCGACGGCGAGGACCTGCTCGAGGACCCGCTGACGACCAGACACGACCGGCTCCGGTCGGTACTGGTCGATTCCGGCGCCGATGGCGATGCAGGCGACGCGGTCGCGGATGAGGACATCGAGGGGCTCTCCCTGCTCTGGACCACCGACGACCCCGACGAGATCGAGTCGATCGACGCCGACGCGCTCGAGGCCGGCCACGAGGGGATCATGCTCAAAGATCCAGAGTCGACGTATTCGCCGGGCCGACGGGGGAAACACTGGCGCAAGCGCAAGCCGGACGTGGAGACGATCGACTGCATCGTCACCGGTGCCGAGTGGGGCGAGGGGCGACGGGCGACCTTCCTCGGGACCTTCGAACTCGCCGTGCGCGCGGGCGACGAGTTCGAGACCGTCGGCAACGTCGCGAC
Organism: Natrinema mahii; assembly: GCA_000690595.2. GTDB lineage: Archaea > Halobacteriota > Halobacteria > Halobacteriales > Natrialbaceae > Natrinema > Natrinema mahii. The sequence continues at coordinate 21,682 of JHUT02000020.1, forward strand.
CGGGATCACCGACGAGAAATTAGCAGAGCTAACCGAGTTGCTCGAGCCCCACATCGCCGCCGAGGAGGGACAGGAAGTCGACCTCGAGCCCGCAGTCGTCTTCGAGGTCGGCTACGAAGAGATCCAGTCCTCGCCGACGTACTCCTCGGGCTACGCCTTGCGGTTCCCGCGGTTTCAGGGCGTGCGGTACGATAAGGACCCCGACGACGCCGACTCGCTCGAGCGACTCGAGCGGCTTCACGGGCGGTAGCTCGCGGCCCGATGGGTCGCTCGAAGCGCCACGGTTTTGTGTACTTAAGACAATATTCGGCCGATGAGCAGCATTCGCCCGGACGAGCTGGACGAGCGACTCGAGTCGGGAGCGCAGCCGTTTATACTCGACATCCGTCCGCGGTCGGCCTTTCAGTCGAACGCGATCGCAAACAGCCACAACGTTCCCGTCTACGAGGCGCTACGCTCTGGTGACGACGACGCGTTGCGCAGTCGACTCGAGGAGATCCCGATCGACGAGGACGTGGTCGTGGTGTGCAAGATGGGCGTAGTCGCAAAGCGCGCCACCGCCGTGCTGACGGACGAGGGATACGACGCGGCGACGCTCGCGGGCGGGATGAGCGGCTGGACCGGCTATCGGAACGGTTCGCTCGGATACAAACTGCGGTCGTTGCTCTGGAAGCTCCGGTAGAGTCTCCCGTCGCCGCCGGCACGCGGTGGCTCGAGAGCGTGTCGGTCGGCGCGCACGGATCGACCACATGTAAGCACCCTTAAGAGCCACGGGAAACTGGAATCGGGTATGCAACCGCGCGACCTGTCCGATCACGTCGCTTACGAGGCGGGTCGAGGCATCGAGGAGGTCGCCCGCGAACTCGACCGGGACCCCTCCGAGTTCATCAAACTCGCCTCGAACGAGAACCCCCACGGCCCCTCACCGGCCGCGGCCGTCGCCATTCGGGAGACGGCCTCGAGCGTGAGTTCTTACCCCAAGGCCGCCCACGCCGATCTCACGACCGCCGTCGCCGGCCGCTGGAACGTCGCCGACGATCAGGTCTGGCTGGCAAACGGCGGCGACGGGGCGATCGATTACCTCCACCGGACGACGCTGGAACCGGCCGACGACGTCCTCGTCCCCACGCCCGGCTTCGCCTACTACGGGATGAGCGCCCGATTTCACCACGGCGGCGTCCGCGAGTACGCTCTCTCGAAAGCCGACGACTTCACGCAGGACGCCGACACCGTCCTCGAGGCCTACGACGGCGAGCGCGTGATCTGGGTCACGAGCCCCCACAACCCGACGGGCTCGACGATGCCCCTCGCGGAGATCGAACGCCTCGCCGACGAGACCGACGAGGAGACCCTGATCGCCGTCGACGAGGCCTACGGCGAGTTCGCCGACGGCGAGAGCGCCATCGCGCTGCTGGAAGGCTGGGACGAGTTCGAGGCCCGCGACGACGTGGCGGTCCTCCGGACGTTCTCGAAGGCCTACGGGCTGGCCGGCGTTCGCCTCGGCTACGCCGTCGTGCCCGACGAGTGGGCCGACGCCTACGCCCGCGTGAACACGCCCTTCGCGGCGAGCGAACTCGCCTGCCGGGCCGGACTCGCGGCCATCGACGACGAGGAACACGTCGTCCGGACCGTCGAGACCACCCGCGAATCCCGCGCGTACATGCGCGACAACATCGACGCACACGTCTGGGAGAGCCAGGGTAACTTCGTCCTCGTCGCGGTCGGCGACGCCTCGGCCGTCACCGCCGAGATGCAAGAACGCGGCGTCATCGTTCGTGACTGCTCGAGCTTCGGGCTGCCGGGCTGTGTCCGCATCACCTGCGGAACCGAGGACGAGACCGAGCGGGCCGTCGCAACGCTCAACGAGGTCCTCGCCGACCTCGACGTCGAGCCGTCCCCCGCGACCGATCCGGACGCGGAGGTGGCCGACACGTGAGACTCGCCGTCACCGGCACGCCCGGCACCGGGAAGACGACCGCGACGGAGCTGCTCGCGTCGCGGCTGGCCGACGAGGCGGCCGCCCCGAACGCGGCGGCAAACGGCGAATCGACCCCCGACCTCGAGGTGATCCACCTCAACCGCGTCCTCGAGGACGAGGGGCTCTACACCGAGGTCGACGCCGACCGCGAGAGCAAGGTCGCGGACCTCGAGGCCCTCGCCGAGTGGCTCGCCGGCCGAGACGACGCCGTCGTCGAGTCCCACCTCGCGCATCACTTCGACGCCGACCGCGTGGTCGTCCTACGGTGTCACCCCGAGACGCTCGAGGAGCGCCTGCTCGAGCGCGGCGAAACCGCCGCGAAGGCCGAGGAAAACGCCGAAAGCGAGGCCCTCGACGTGATCCTCTCGGAAGCGGTCGAGGAACACGGTCTCGAGTCGGTCTACGAGGTCGACACGACCGATCGCGATCCGGAGGCGGTCGCGGCCGAACTCGAGGCGGTCGCGGCGGGCGAGCGCGAGCCAAGCGCCGGCGAGGTCGATTTCATGGGGTACCTGACATGACGCTCGACAAGTTCCGGCCGTACGTCTCGCGGTTTCTCGACCCCTTCGTCAAGGGCTTTGACCGCGTCGGCATGACGCCCAACGGCGTGAGCGTCGTCGCCTTCGCGATGGCGATCCTCGCCGCGGTCGCGTTCGCACTGGGCGGGCTCGAGGACCCGGTCTGGTACGCCGTGGCCGCCGCGCTGGTCTTTCTCAATGGCTGGCTCGACATCGTCGACGGCGCGCTGGCGCGCGAACAGGAGGTCGCCTCGGCCGGCGGCGACCTGCTGGATCACGTCCTCGATCGCTACGCCGACATCGTCGTCATCGCGGGGCTGGCCGCGGGCGTCGAGGACTACCTGCTCGGCTTCGCCGCCGTGACCGGCGTCGTGATGACCTCCTATCTCGGCACGCAGGCCCAGGCCGTCGGCCTCGATCGGGTCTACGGCGGGCTCGTCGGTCGCGCCGACCGGCTGGCGATCATCGGGATCGTCGGCTTCCTGGCCTATCCGATCACGGGACCGATCGTCGGCGGGGTCACGCTCGTGGGCCTCCTGCTCGTCTTCCTCGCTGTCGTCGGCCACCTGACCGCGCTCCAGCGCTTCTACTACTCCTGGAAAGCCCTCGAGTGAGCGCCGCTATGGCCCGCTCCCGCCCTTTTTGACCGACGGGAGCGCGCCGCATGCTTTATCCCTGATCACGATATAGGAACGGACATGGTTCAGTGTGAGATGTGTGGGGCCGAGACGTCGTCCCCGAAGACGATCAAAGTCGAGGGCGCGAAGCTAGACGTGTGTTCCGACTGCACGGACTTCGGCACCGAGGTCAAACAGCCCTCGAGTTCGAGTTCGTCGACCAAGTACTCGACCGGCTCGAGCTCGTCGTCCTCGAGCGGGGGCGGTCAGTCGTCCGGCTCCGCGAGTTCGTCGAGTTCCGGCGGCTCGAGCCAGCGCCGCCGGTCGGACATGTTCGACGACATGGACGAGCTGGCGACCGACTACGACGACCGGGTTCGCAACGCCCGCGAGAGCAAGGGTCTCAGCCAGTCCGAACTCGCCAACGAACTCAACGAGAAGGCGAGCCTGATCCGCAAGATCGAACGCGGCGATACCCTCCCGAGCGACCGGGTGCAGTCCGAACTCGAGAGCTTCCTCGAGATCAACCTGAACGCCGAAGGGGCGTCCGGCGAGGACTCGGAGTGGTCCGGCGGCTCCTCGACCGGCAGTTACACGCTGGGCGACGTCGTCAAGCGCAAGGACTAACGGCGACGTCCGGCCCGCCCTCGGTTCCCGTACCGCCGACTCGCAAGCTATTTCTTTCGTGCGGGTGGGGTTGCGGATATGTTCGTCCTCGTCAACCTGAAGACGTATCCGTGTGATCCGGTCGCAGTCGCCGAGGCCGTCCGCGACGTCGACGAAACGACCGACGCGCGCCTGGCAGTCGCGCCGGCGGCGACCCACCTCGAGCGGGTCGCCGAGACCGGCGTCGAGACGTGGGCCCAGCACGTCGACCCGATCGACCACGGGAGCAACACCGGCCACGCCCTCGCCGAACACGTCGCCGACGCGGGCGCGGACGGGACCCTGATCAACCACTCCGAGCGGCGACTGAAACTGGCCGATATCGACGGGACGGTCCGTGCGGCCCAGCGGGCCGACCTCGAGACGATCGTCTGTGCGAACAACCCGGCCCAGATCGGTGCCGCCGCGGCGCTTGGCCCCGACGCCGTCGCCGTCGAACCCCCCGAACTCATCGGGACGGGGACGCCGGTCAGCCAGGCCGATCCCGACGTCGTCGAGGACGCGGTCGCGGCTGCGGCCGACGTCGACCCCGACGTGTCGGTCCTCTGTGGGGCCGGCATCAGTACGGGCGACGACGTCGTCGCCGCGGGCGATCTCGGTGCCGGCGGGGTCTTGCTGGCAAGCGGCGTCGCGAAAGCCGACGACCCGAAGGCGGCCCTCGAAGATCTCGTCGCCCCGCTGTAAGACGGTCTGCTGTACCGATTTGCCGGCGTGACCGCGATTCGTCCCGCGGTCGCGCCGAAAATGACTCACAGCAGTCCGTATCCGATACTCGCCGTCCCACTTTTCCCCCTGTCGCCCGAAGCCATGCGTATGAGTGACGATGGCTCCGACTCCGACGGCGGGGCGGCGACGGCGGCGCATCCGGTCCCGGTCGCGCTCGAGAACCGACTGATGAGCCACGGCTACTACGTGAGGTCGTTCGAGTGGCTGGACGGCGAGGGCACGACCCCCGCCGACGGCGTCGGGATCGCCCTCGAGTACGAGGCCGTCTCCGAGGCGCCCGCGGTCACGCGCGACGAGGTCGGGGCCGTCCTGCGGACGCTGCTGTCGATCGGCGAGGAGCGGTCGTGGACGCCGGGCCGGCTCGAGGTGACCTCCGTCGGGACCGACGGGACGGTCCGAGGGCGCTGGCACGTCGAGCGCGAGTGGTTCGACCGGCTCGGGACCGACCTCTCGCAGGTGGAGTTTTCGGGGTTGGTCCTCGAGACGGTCCGGGACCGACCGACCGGACGTGACACGCATTAAACACGTCCGGGAGACAGATTAATAGTGGTTCGGGAACGTCCTTGTCGTAGACGATTCCATGACCGGAGAGCAGGTGTATGTCTCCCACGCGCCCGACGATCTCGATCTCGTGCAGGATCTGTTCTCGTCGGTCAAGAACTTCCCCTTCGGCGTTCACATCGCCCTCGAGGAAGTCGAGTCCGGCCGCTCGCGAACGCGACTCGAGGGGCGACTCGCCAACAGCGACATCGTCGTCGCGGTGCTAACGGAGGGGGCGGCCGACGACGAGTGGATCAATCAGGAGATCGGCTACGCGGTGGCCAAGGGAATCCCCGTGGTGCCGCTGTTCGACGAGGCAACCGACCGGCGAGGGTTCGTAGGTGACGTCGAGGGCGTGACGATCGATCGCGGTGATCTCTCCCTTACGATCTTCAACCTGCTCTGTCGGCTCCGAAGCGAACTCGCGCCGCTGGGCGCGCTGTCGGTCCCCAACTGGTATATCCGGTTCCCGTGTACGATCCCCGACTGCGGGGGGCCGGTCACGCTCGAACTCGACTACGACCAGTCCAAACTCTGGAAGCTTCACGCACACGGCAAGTTCCTGACGGCCTCGTGTGCGGACTGTGGAATCGCGTACTACTTCGATCCGGCGACGATCGGCTTCATGGGTCGCGAGGACGGGCCGACGGCTCAGTCCTCGTCCCGCAGCCGGTCGTAGGCGTCCCGGACGAGTTTGAACGCCGACTCGCTGCCGCTCTTGCGATCGGGGTGAGCGCGTTTGACCTGCTCGTGAAACGCGTCCCGGAGCCGGTCGTCGCTGACGTCTCGCTCGACGCCGAGCACTTCCCGGGCCTCGAGCTTTCGCATGGCGACGTCGGCGACGATGCCGCGCTCCTCGGCGTCGGCCTTGCAGTCCGAACACAGCCGCTCGGTCCGCTCGTCGATCGTGGTCACGCGAAACCGCTCCTCGGAGACCCACTCCCGGCACTGCGTACACCGGGTTCGCTCGTCGGTGTCGTCGCCCTCGGCGTCGACGCTTCCGTCCGTCGCCGAGCCGTCGCCCTCGGCCCCGCCGTCGGAGCCGGGTGCCTCGGCCGCACACGAGGGACAGCAGGTCAGCACGGTGCCGTCCGACAGCACGACGTCCTCGAGTTCGGCCGCGAGGAACGTGCCGGTACAGCCGTCGCAGGCGGCCCGCCGCTGGTCGAGCGACGAGCCCTTCCGAGCGGCCGCCCTGGCGTGTGGTTCGCACTCCGGACAGCACGCCACCCGTTCGCCGTCCGGCATCGTCACTGTCGTGAGATCCTCGAGCGCAACCGTCCGGCCACACCCGTCGCAGCCGGCCCGTCGGTCACCGACCACTGCCATTACCCGGCCGGTTCGGGTTCGTCCCATATTAGTTCTTCTGCTGACAGTCGTCCCGTCCGACGGCTCGGTTCGCTCGAGGGGACGACCCCGACCGGCGGTCGGGGTCGGTGTGTAGGCATCGACTACGCGGTGACACGAGGCGAGGCGGACGGCCGGTCGGCCCGAACGGAACGGATAACGAAGTGGCCGGCCGACTACGGATCGGGCGTGCGAGGGTCCCCTCGCACGGAGACGCGCTGTCCGTTGGACGGCACTCGGTGGCCGACGGCCGCCGAGTTCCTCCTCTCCTGTCAGGTAGTTCGACGATCGAACCGGGACACCAATGGGCTCGCAGCCGTGAGTATCGCGTATGGACACAGCAGTCCGGACGGACACGCGTGACGGGATGGCCGACCGCGACCGACTCGTCGCCGGAATCGTCGACGTCCTCTGTATCGTCGGGATCGTCCTCCTCGGCCGCATCAGTCACAGCGGCAATCCGATCGCCGAACCGATCGCCTCGCTCGAGACGGTGACGCCGTTCGTGGTCGGCTGGCTCGCCGTCGCGGCGCTGGCGGGCGTTTACGCGGCCGACCGGGCGGGAGCGAGCCGCGAGTTCCGACTGCCGGCCGTCGCGTGGATCGCGGCGGCGAACGTCGGGCTCATGCTCCGTGGCTCGCCGCTGTTCGACGGCGGGACGACGTGGCCGTTCCCGGTCGTCATCACCGTGACCGGACTGGCCGCGTTGCTCGGCTGGCGACTGGTCTATTCCCTCTATCTATCAGCCTCGAGGTAAGTGACTGGAGCGGCGGTTCGCGAACGGCTTCCGATCGACGATATAGCTCTCCTGACCTCGACACGTTATTCCGAAACCCGCTGTTAACTGCCTCTATTCGGCGACTGTGTCGAGTTCGATACTGTGTTTGTCCGTCAGGTTTCTCGCACGCTCCGCGATTCGATCCCCTGCCACGCCCCATAGTATCTGCATAACTTATACAGATTCATTTGCGAGAATATGAGTCAGGAACTAGTCCATCATGAGCTAATTATGGGAAACACTTATATGGCTATTCCCCATACTATAGGATAGATTATGACTGGATATTACGACATTGTTCTCGGCCTCATCCCAGTCGCACTGCTCGGTATCACCGCGGCCCTGACGTTCGTGGGTGTGTCGCTGACTGCGGCAGTGCCGCTCGGGGCAGTCGTCTCGATGGGAATCATCGGCCACGCAATGTTCGTCAATACGCCAGCGGACGCCTCCGACGGGGCCCAGTCGGCGCGCCCACCGATCAACGCGGACTGATCTCTCACTGCCGCTTTCGGTTCTTTTTCCCGTCTCCGCCGCGTTCGCTTGTCTATGACTGAGACGCTGTTTCTGACCAGCGACGCCGTCGACGACCTCGCGACGCCGGCCGAGTACGTCGATGCCGTCCGGGACGGGTATCGCCAGCGCGGCGAGGGCGCGCCGGCCCACCCGCGATCGAAGTTCCTCCGCTCTGAGCCCGCGGGACTGTTCACGAGCTACGCCGCTATCCTCCCGGAGACGGGCGCGATGGGCGGCTACATGTACAGCGCGGGGTTCGGCGCCGGCGACGGCTGGTTCATGACGCCGCTTTTCGACGCCGACAGCGGCGCGCCCCTTGCCCTGCTTGACGGCGCGAGCATGAACCCGTTCAAGACCGGCGCGGCCGGTGCCGTCGGCGTCGACGAACTCGCCCGCGCGGACGCCGACACCCTCGCGATCATCGGCAGCGGCGCGCAGGCCCGCGGTCAACTCCACGCCACCGCTACGGTCCGTGATTTCACCGAGGTGCGGGTCTACTCGCCGACCCCCGAGAACCGCGAGGCGTTCGCCGACGACTTCGACGACGCCCTCGCGGCCGACGTCCGGGCCGTCGACTCGAGTACGGCCGCCGTCACCGACGCGGACGTCGTGATCACGGCCACGCAAGCCAGCGAGCCGGTCGTCGACGGCGACGACATCGCGCCCGGGACCCACATCACCGCGATGGGCCAGTACTCGCCGGACGCGCGCGAACTGGACACGGACACGATCGCGACCGCGACCTACGTCCCGGACCTCCGCGAACGAGCGACGATGGACGCCGGCTCGTTCATCCAGGCCCTCGAGGCGGGCGCGATCACCGAGGACCACGTGCACGCGGAACTGGGCGAGGTCGTCGCCGGGACCGAGCCGGGCCGGACGAGCGACGACGAGATCACCATCTTCGACAGCGGCGGGACGGGCATCGAGACGGTCGCCGCGGCGTACCTGCTCTACGAGCGCGCCAGCGAACGGGGGCTCGGGCAGACGATCGAGTTCGCACCGGCGAGCGAGGCGCTGACGGGGAACTAGACGCTCGAGAGTGCGGTTTCGGTGGCGAAGCCGACTGAACGCCCGACGCTACGTTATGAACGAAAACAGGATGTACGCACCGCTGAGCGACAGCACCGGCGTGAGTACCCAGAGGACGACGATCCGGGCGGTGGCCGCGGGGTCGAACAGGCTTTCGGCGGACAGTTCGCTCGGTCGTTCCTCGCCGATCGGCGGGACGCCGCCGTCCGAGACCTGTTCGTCCGGATCGGGGGTGTCTCCCTCGGAGAGTTCACCGACCGTCGGGCTCGCGGGCGTGTCGTCGTCGGCGTCGGTCGGTGAGGCCGTGAGCGATCCCGTCGTCAGCTCCGGGGCCGGCTCCTCGGTCGGCGCCGGCGTCGCGATCTCCACGAGCGTCCGCGCGCGACTCGCCCGTCCCCAGCCCAGGCCGATGATACAGGAGGTCGTACTCACCGCGAGGCTGGCCGGAATTCCGAGCCAGGAGAGGACGGTGATGATGGTCGCCCCGATCGTCGAAACGATGAGCGCTGCCAGGATCGGGAGGTCGGTGATGTCGTTGCCCACCGTCGCCAGCGTCCGTCGGGCGATCGTGAACCCGCCGAGGCTGATCGACCCGACCGCCAGGAGGATCGCCGGGTCGGCGGCGATGCTCCCGTTCCCGACCAGCGGCGCGACCGCGTTCGCGGCGTTCGACGCCCCGGCACTGAACCCCATGTAGCACGCGATCACGACCACCAGTGTCGCGCCGCCGACATCCCTGGTCGCCGCGTTTTGGTTGATTCTGGGCCGTGGAATCCGCCCCCGCGTATCGACGGCGATCAACGGGTCCCGCAGGCGACCGAACGAGAACTTGGCGTCGAGGTAGGGGTACAGATACCGGCCGATGATCGCCCCCACCGAGGCGGCAGTCAACGGGGCGACGATCCACGCCGAGAGGATCGTGAACATCAGGGCGGCGTCGAGCGTTCCCGTCGCCAGCCCGAGACCGACGATAGCACCGACCGCGGTCATCGACGTCGACGCCGGGACGCCGTAGGCATTCGACACCAGGAGGGAGAGGCCGGTGAAAAAGAGGACGCCCACGCTCGCTTCGGGCGAGAAGACCGCCGCGTCGACGATGCCGCTGCTCATCGTCTCGATGACGTTCCGGCCGACGGTCCACGCGCCGATGAACGCAAAGACAGTGAAAAGCGCCGCGGCTGTGACCTTCCTGACGATTCGGCTCCCGACCGCCGGTCCGAAGGCGACGCCGGTCGAAGAACCGCCGATGTTGTACCCGACGAACACCGCCACCAGCAACCCGATGACGAGTAATGGCTCCGCCATGCACTGTTCTTTGTCGGAGGGTAGGAGAAACCCCGCCCCTTAGGGCCGGGATATCCGACGCCGACGCGGCCGCCGTCGGCAGTCGGTGCCACGCCGACGACGGAACTCGAGGCGCGCTACTTGCCTGCGGGCCGTACCTTGAAGCCGTAGCGAGTGACGCCTTCCTGCGTGTAGATCCGGCGGATCGTCGTCTCGATTCGGTCGCCGACGGCAAAGTCGGCGGGATCGGCATCGGTGCCCATCGCCGGGGCGCTGACGGTCTCGTCGCCGCCATCGGTCTCGAGCGCGACGATCGCGGCCGCGTAGTCGCCCGATTTGGCCTGCTGTTCGGCAAACTCCGGCGGCGCGCCGCCCTGCGAGATGGTCGTGACGGCCTCGATGGTTCCCTCCCCCGCGAGTTCGACGCGCTCGTACTCGGCGAGCGCCCCGCAGTCGTCACAGGCACCTTCCGGCGGGAACGACAGCGCACCACACGCCGAACAGCGGCCGGCCTCGAGCCGGTAGCGCTGGGGAAGCGAGCGCCGCCAGGAGGGGACGCTGACGTAGGCACCGCCGCCCGACGGCGGGCCGGTGGTTACGACCCCGCGCTGGCGCAGGTACTCCGCGTAGGAGAGTGGATCCCCGCCCTCGAGTGCGGTCACGGCCGGCACATCGCCGTCGGCCGACACAACCACTGCGTCCGCGCCCGCGCCGCTGCCGTGGGAGACCGCGAGGACGGACTCGTCGCCGTCCGCGAGCGCGCCCGCCAGCGAGACGGGGACGCTCGCAGCGCCGAGGTCGCCCAGTTCGTGGACCGTCGCGGCGGCCTGGATCTCGTCGGTGCCGACGCCGGCCGCGCCGGCCGCGCGGTAGGGGAGCTTGCCGTCGGGTGCCTGGATCGCGGCCGCCTCGGGGTCGGGGTCGACCGCGAGGCCG
>JHUT02000022.1 GCA_000690595.2 Natrinema mahii
CATTTCCTCCGGATGTATTCGTACACCGTCTGGGGTACATAACCCCTTCGGGTTCGAACCATCCGAGATGACGGACCGAGTTGAACGGCCCGTCGATCACGTCGTCTTTCGCGTTCGTATCCCAACACCCTCAAGCATATAAGGGCTTCGGATCATGGCCACGCCAGAAATCACAGCCGGCGGGGACTTCCGCGTGGAATTCGGGACGTGCCTGAAATATATAAGGTAATCGTCCTTCGACGCCGACTGCTCGGCATCGTCACGGAGATCCGAATTCCCTCGAGCGAACGAGTCGTCCGCTCGACGAGGGTGGGAACGCGTTCACCTTCCGTGCCGGAATGCGGCCGGAAGACGCGGCGGCGAGCGCCGCGTTGTTCGCATTACTGTCGAAGGCCGGGTGAACACATAAGGCCGTCGTCTCGAGGAGACGATGGGCTACGTTGGACAGTCACGCGGCCGGTCGGATTCGGAGCGTATGAACGACGGACGATCGGTCCCGCTCTGGCCGAGCGCGGCGGCTGTCGTCGACGGCAGTCGAGGGGTCGAACGCGCCCGCACAACGCGCGAGGACGGGTTACCGGCGGCACCGATCTCGAGGCGGAGACCGTCGCGGACCGGCTCGAGGTCGGTGGACGGTCGGTCTCGGGCGCGTGGGGCCCGACCGGGAGACGCTGTACGTCCCGGTCCGGACGGCGAACCACGTCGCGGTGATCGATCACGTGTGCGGCGAGATCGCGGGGACCGTCGAGAGGGGCAAGTCGCCGACGGGTGCGGTCGCCGGACGTCGACGCGAGCCAGCGGGTCCTCGGCTCGCTGTCGGCGCTGGGCGTCGACGTGGGCGAGCGGGAGCGGGCGTTCTGCCCGGATGGGAACTGTTACTGTGGGTGAGGGCGCGGACGACGCGTGCCGTCGGAGTCACTCGCGCGTCGACCGGTCCGGTCCGATCAGCGTACGGACGATCCGTCGGCAGCCGTTGAGGAGATCGCGGAGGACCGGCAGCCCGTCGTAGAGCCACACGAGGAACGCGAGCCCGGCGAGGGCGAACTGGATCCAGACGTACGTCGACACGTCACCGGCGAGCAACGTCTGGACGTACCGCCCGAAAAGCGACCCGAACGCCTCCACGAAGCTCCGTTTGGCGGGATCTCCGGGAACGACTGCGATCGGCCAGAGGACGATTCCGACGTAGAGTACACCCTCACTGGCGTAGGAGTACAGAATGTCGCCCGGGAGGTGGAGGAGGTACCCGATCGGGAACGCGAGCGCGAGCCGTGGGCGGCCGACGCGGTGAGCGATCGTTCCGACGACGATCGAGAGGGGGACGGCGAAGAAGACCGAGTGTCCGAGCGCATAGCCGGCCTCGAAGACGCCGAACTCCCACGCGAGCGGTTTGTCGATCAGGTCCGGCAGGACTGACGCGAAGACGACGGCGAAGGCGTCGAGTCCCCCGGGAGCGGTTCGGAAAACGAGGTGACAGAACAGCGAGTACGAGAGATAGCCGACAATCGCGTGTTCCCATGGCCACATTGGTCGGACGGTAGCGCGGACGGCGAATAGTTATACGGCCCCTGCACGTCACGGAGTCACGGCAGAGTGGGAAACGGAGTCGCGGACGGTTCGCGACTCGAGCGGCGATGCCACGGATCAAGAAAGGTGGAATTACCGGGAGCATCGCCGGGCGGAGTGCGATCGGCTCGAGACATCGGTTGATGATTTAGTTGCGCGGCCGTGCGAGCGCGAGAGCGCGACACCGACATAATTTAGCGCCCGTGGTCGTACGGTGACACATGGATCGATCGGGATTCGTCAAGCTCGCGGTCATCGCGCTGGGCCTCGTAGTCCTGAGCTTCTTCGTCCGGGGGATCAGTCGGCTCGTCCTGGGCGCGGAGACGGCCGAACTGCTGCAGGCACCGATCGCGCTCGTCGGCTTCGTCCTCCTCGTATACCTCTTCGTGCGGGCGACCCTGGATTACGTCGGGATCTGGGAGGTCGAGAACCCCGACGCGTGAGTCGATCACGGGCCCGCGGACCCACGGACGATCGGCGGTCGTCGTGCGAGTTGCCGATGCAGTTCTCCGGACAGTCGGCCGTCAGCGAGCGGCCGTCCGGAAGGAAACCGTTTTTCGCCCGCCCCACGAACCCAACGCCATGACAATCGACGTGCAGCCCATCGCCGACCTCGGGCCGGACGATCGCGTGGCCTTCTTCGAGCGCGACGCCGGTATCGAGGCGGTCAGGGAAGACGTCCGCGGGATCGTCGACCGGGTCCGGACCGAGGGCGACGTCGCCGTCCGCGAGTTCACCAGCGAGTTCGACGGCGTCGAAGTCGGTAACCTCGAGATCACCGACGACTGCGAGCGGGCCTACGACGAGATCGATAACGGGATTCGAGCGGCGATCGAGACGGCCGCCGCGAACGTCCGCGAGTTCCACGAAGCGCAACTGCCCGAGGACTGGCGACGCGAATTCGACACCGGACGGGAGCTGGGCCGACGATTCCGGCCGCTCGAGCGGGTCGGCGTCTACGTCCCCGGCGGGTCGGCGGCGTATCCCTCGAGCGCGATCATGGGAGTCGTGCCGGCGGTCGTGGCCGGCGTCGATCACATCTCGGTCGTGACGCCGCCGGCCGACGACCTGAACCCGGTGACGTTGGCCGCGATCCACGCCGCGGGCGCGGACGCGGTCTACAGCGTTGGCGGCGCGCAGGCGGTCGCGGGGCTCGCCTACGGGACCGAGTCGATCACGAGCGTCCAGAAGATCGTCGGGCCGGGCAACAAGTGGGTGACGGCAGCCAAGGCCGAGGTCCGGGGCGACGTCGAGATCGACTTCCTCGCAGGACCGAGCGAAGTGGTCGTAGTGGCCGACGAGACGGCCGACCCGGACCTCGTCGCCGCGGAACTGCTCGCACAGGCCGAACACGACCCGAACGCCTCGGTCGTGGCGGTCACGGACGACGAGGCCACCGCCGAAGCAGTGGCGGCGACCGTGGACGAACGCGCGGGCGAGCGCGAGCGCGAGGGGGTGATCCGGGCAGCACTCGAAAACGACGCCAGCGGCGTGTTACGCGCTCGCTCGATGAGCGAGGCGATCCTCTTCACCGAGTCGTACGCGCCCGAACACCTCTCGATCATCGCCGCCGACGACGAGGCGCTCCTCGAGCGAATCGACAGCGCGGGCAGCGTCTTCCTCGGGCCGAACACGCCCGTAGCGGCCGGCGACTACGCCAGCGGGACGAACCACGTGCTGCCGACGAACGGCGGGGCGCGCGTCAGCGGCGGACTCTCCGTCGAGACGTTCCTCCGGTCGACGACGGTCCAGCGCCTCTCCAGCGAGGGGCTGGCCGACCTCGGCGAGACCATCACCACGCTCGCCGACGCCGAGGGCCTCGAGGCCCACGCCGAGAGCGTTCGGACCCGCCTCGAGGACGACGCGGCCGAATAGCGCCACACCGCCCGGAGTCGCAGCGTCCGGAACGCTGAACTGGTTTTACGTAGCTGGAGGTTCGAGTGGGTCCTGAGATGGAACCGCGTGTCGACCCGCTGGACGGGCGCGTCCTCGAGCGCAACTACGACTACGCACAGCGAAACGTGCGACTCCTCTCGCTGTGGTACGACTGCGACGTAGAGCGGATGCTCGAGTTGCTCGCGGAACACGACATCGAACTCTCGCGCAACGACAGGCGTCAGTTCGGCACGTGGTATCGCTCGCTCCGGCGGGCGAACTGTTAGAGCCGCCACCGACCGCGCCGACGTAACCGGAAGTAGCTAGTTCGTCCGGGTCGAGACGGCGTCACAGTTAACATCGTCGCGCCGAAAGGGAGGAGTATGAGTACGGACAGTATGGACGGTGGGACCGCGGAGACGCAGCCGGAGATCGAAGTCACGGAAGACGCCGCCGAGCAGGCCCTCTCGCTGCTCGAGGGCGAGGGCCTGGACGTGACCGAGGCTGGCCTTCGACTGTTCGTCCAGCAGGGCGGTTGTGCGGGCCTTTCCTACGGAATGCGGTTCGACGACGAACCCGACGAGGACGACACGATCTACGAACATCACGACCTGCGCGTGTTCGTCGACCCCGCGAGTCTGAAGTATATCGAGGGTAGCGTCCTCGATTACGAGGACGGACTGCAAGCCGAGGGGTTCCACGTCGACAACCCGAACGTGGTCAGCGAGTGTGGCTGTGGCGAGTCGTTCCGGACGTAAGCGACCGCGGTTCACCGCATCGCGATTCACCGCGTCCCAGTTCCCACCGGCTTTTCTGGCGATCGGCAGCCGATAGCTACCGGTCGCGGCGGCGCGACCGTCTCGAGGACGGGGTGTCGGCACGAACCGTCGAGTGCCCCGTCTCGGCTTATACAGATGCTGTCCCGATGTCCCGGCGCAACCGCCGCAGAATCGCGGTTGCGCCGGTAATGACTGACAGGAAACCGTATTATTCCTCGAGTTCGAAGGCGACGGTGACTTCGGCCTGGTACTCGCGGTCGTCGGCGCTGGCGACTTCGACGCCGAGTTCGTCGACCTCGATCCACTGGACGTTCTGCAGCGTTGCCTCCGCGCGGTCGATGGCGTCGTCCGCGGCGGCGTCGAAACTCTCGGGACTGGTACCGATCAGCGTGATCTTTTTGAAGACCATGGCCTCGTCATCTACGGCGCGTACCGACCTAAAACACGGCGTCGGTTCGGACCGAGTGAAAGACGGGCGGCCGGATCGGCGGCTTCAGTCGGCCCGCGAGTCGAGTCGCTCTCGGATCGCGCTGGTGACGTTCGAGAGGTACGCACCGCCCCACATCGCGACGATGAGCGCACCGATGGAGTTGAAGACGAAATCGAGCATCGTGTCCTCGAGCCCGTACTGGGTGAGGACGGCTCTCGTGCCGAGCGCCTCGGCAGCGAGCGCGATCGCGAACTCGAGGATCTCCCAGAGGACGCCAAACGCGATGACGAAAAGCAGGATGAACACCGCGATGAACCGCTGTGGGAGGTGAACCCCATCGGCGTGTTCGTCGAACGCGCGGACGGTCGAGTACCCCACGGCGGCGACCAGCGACGCCGACAGCGCGTGGGTCATGTGGTCCCACCACCAGACCTGGCTGTAGAGCGTGGCGGTCGCGCCGGGGAGCCCCACCGTACCGAAGGCGTGCAGGAAGACGGCGGTCGTGATCCACAGCGTGAGCCGCGGGTCCATCGGGATCTCGTAGTCGCGCTCGAGTACCGGTGGCAGTTGCGTGACGAGCAGGGCGACGCCGGTGTTGATCATGATGCCGCCGTTGCCGCGTTCGATGCCGATGAAGAGCATGCCGATCAGCCCGATCTCCATGAGGTAGGTAAGCTGGCGTTGCCGCTTCCGAGAGGGCGCGATGTCGGCGAGGCTAAGCATCGTCACCTCCACCGATCGGGATGTCGTCGACGAGTCGGGTCCGGTCGGCACGTCCGAGTCGCCTGAAGTACAGTTCGAAGATGAGACCGGCACCGAGGCCGCTGACGGCCGAATAGACGAACTCCCACATCACGTCGTCGTGATCGGCCGTGAACGGAACGCCCAGCACGCCGGCGGCGCTCCACCGGAGGAGGGCCCAGAGGGCGGCGGCGGCCATCGTCGTGACCACGACGAAAACGACGGCGAAGCCGGGTGTCATCCGCACGGTCGTAAACGCCTGCAGTTCGACGGTGAGGACGAGCGCGATGGCCGCGACCGAGAGATAGGACGTGACGTGTCCTGTCAGCCGGTCGGCACCGAACGCGACGCCGAGGACCGGCAGCGCCGCTAACAGGAGAACCTCCCAGGGGAGCATGACGAGGGGAGATCGAAAGGCGATGGGTGGCAAGATCGCGAGGATCACGAGGACCGCCGCGAACGTCATCCAGAGGATACCACCAGTTACCAGCGCGCCGATGCCGATGCTCGCGATCGCGGCGACCAGTACCCACGCGATCGCCGCGTTCGACCGGCCGTCCGCGAGCAGTCCTTCGAGTGAAGCCTGCGACACAGTGGTCCGTACCGACTGCTCTCACAAAAGCGTATTTTGTCCCGCACTGAAACGAACACCGCGACCCCGCGCTCACGGCGCGATGGCGAGCAGATAGACCGTCAGGTAGGCGGCGAGCGCGACGGTGATGGCCGCCAGCGCAGTCACGCCGGCCTCGAGCAGCGTCTCGAACGCGGGGGGGCTTCGAACGCTCGCGAACGCGGTGGGAGTCGGCGTCTCCCTGACGACGCCACAGAGGAGACCGACGCCGAGGATCGAGAAGACGAAGTGGTAGGACACCTCGAGCGTCGGCGGCGTCACGGCGAGCGCGGCGACGCCGTAGGCGACGCCGACGGCGGCCCGGCGGTTGATAGTGGCGATCACCGAGCGGTCGGTGAGCCGGCAGACGACGGCGGCGGCGAGCCAGATCGTCGCGAGTTCGATCGCGAACGCGCCCAGCAGATGCAGCGTCGGGTCGGCGTGGAGGACGACCCGCGACTGGAGGACGGTCGACCCGAAGGGGAAAAACCAGTCGGGGGGAGAGCCGGTCACGAGGTCGCCCCACGGATGGGACCAGAGCCCCCAGAGCGCGGCGATACCGACCGTCGCCGGCGACACCCGCGTGCGACGCGCGATCAGCCGGGCGATGACGCCGCCGCTGGCGGCGAACAGCCCCGTGACGAGCGCGGCGATGGGACCGCTCCAGACGAGCGCGATGGCGACGAGCGCCGCGAGGACGGCGATGCCGACGGCTCGGACGAGTCGCACGCGAGGGGCGTAGCCGCGGACGGCGAGCAGGCCGAAGGCCGGTGCGGCGACCGCGCCGACGACCAGCGAGTGGGTGACCGAGCGGTGGACGCCGCGGCTGGCGTCCCAGAACGCCGTCGACGCGCCGAGCGCGCCATCGCTGGCCTGCCACTCGAGCAGGCCCACGAGCGCGTACGCGACGTCGATGTCGGGGATCGCGGCGAACGCGCCGGCGATGGCACCGACGAGGAGCGCTCGTCGCGGGGCCCAGCCTCGCCAGTCGGCGACGAGCGCCGCGACGGCGAACCCGAGGAGCGCGTGACCGACGAACATGATATGTCGCCTATGCAGTGAGTCGGCTTAAACGGCTCGCAGCCACGTCGAACGGTACCACTCGTCATGATCAGTGGCGGACACGTCGGGACGCGGCCGCATTCGCGGACGGGACGGGACACCGGGACCGGCCGTTGATTCGGCCGCTCGAAGACCTGTAATTCGCCGCTGCCGGTAGGTCTTTGCGAGTGGCCGGCGAGCACACGCCCATGGCTCAGACACCGTCGAACGAGGCGGATCGCGCGCCATCCGTCGGCGAGCTCACACCCCCGGACCGGACGCTGATGGGGCCCGGACCGAGCGACGTGAACCCGCGGGTCCTCCGGGCGATGAGTACGCCGCTGGTCGGCCACCTCGATCCCTCCTTCGTCGAGATCATGGACGAGGTCCAGGAGCTGTTGCGCTATACGTTCCGGACGGACAACCAGTGGACGATCCCGGTCTCGGGGACCGGCTCCGCGGCGATGGAGGCCGCGATCGGCAACGTCGTCGAGCCCGGCGACACCATGCTCGTGCCGACCAACGGCTACTTCGGCGGCCGGATGGCCTCGATGGCCGAGCGCGCGGGCGGCGAGGTCGTCGAGGTATCGGCACCGTGGGGCAAGCCCCTCGAGCCCGACGACGTCGCGGACGCGCTGGCCGAACACGATCCCGACGTCTTCGGGTTCGTCCACGCGGAGACGAGTACGGGCGTCCTCCAGCCCGACGTGCCGGAACTGACCGCCGCGGCCCACGACCACGATGCCCTGGTCATCGCCGACACCGTCACCTCCCTTGGCGGGGTCGAGTTGCGAGTCGACGAGTGGGGCATCGACGTCGCGTACTCGGGACCCCAGAAGTGTCTCTCCTGTCCGCCGGGCGCGAGCCCGCTGACCCTGTCGGACGAGGCCATGGAGAAGGTCCTCTCGCGCGACGAGGATCCTCGCTCGTGGTATCTCGATCTCTCCCTGCTCGAGGGCTACTGGGGCGAGGAGCGGGCGTATCACCACACTGCGCCGATCACGAACGTCTACGCGATCCGGGAGGCGCTGCGGCTGGTCGCCGAGGAAGGCATCGAACAGCGTTGGGCCCGCCACGAGCGTCTGGCCGGCGCGCTGAAGGCCGGCGTCGAAGCGATGGGCCTCGAGATGAACGCTCCCGACGAGTACTGGCTGCCGAGTCTCAACGCCGTCCGCGTCCCCGACGGCATCGACGACGGCGCGGTCTGTGACGCCTTGCTCGAGCAGTACGACCTCGAGATCGCCGGCGGACTGGGCGATCTCGCCGGCGAGATCTTCCGGATCGGCTGCATGGGCCATTCCGCCCGCCCGGAAAACGTCATCTACGTCGTGACGGCGCTTGGCGACGTCCTCGAGTCGATGGGCGCGGACGTGGATCCGGGCGCAGGTGTCACTGCGACGCGTAACGCGCTCGAAAAATAGGGTCGTCTACGGCCGCGGGAGCGGCCGGGCTACGCTGTTACTCGCGGTCCTGGTGGGGCTCGTTCGACCTGATAGTCCTCTCCGTCGACGACGATGATGGCCCACTCGTAGTTCGGGTTCGTCCGCTCGAGTCGCGCCTCGAGGTCGTCGGCGTCGTCCGGTTCGGCGACGAAACAGTGGAACTGTCCCGACGACGACGTCGGGAGTTCGTTCGCCTCGAGGACGGCGTTGACGTGAACGACTTTCCACGCTCGTTCGGCGCGGAACTCGGGGCCGTTGCCTTCGACGGTGTAACCCAACTCTGCGAAGATCGACCTGGCCTGCTCGACGAGTCGCATGTTAACAGGACCCATTCAACTACACCTATGTCGGCATCCACCATAAATGTTAGTACGTGACAAGAATGAGGGGTTACTTCCGAACGAACGGGGACAATCCCGCTCTTTCGGTTCGTCCGTCCCGAAAGCGGACGGTAGTTCGCCCAGTAATCGTCTATTACCTCGGCGGCGATTTCGCGAGATCGAGGAGAGCCCCCGCCGACCAACTCGAAGGGGGTCGTGCGGCCCTACTCGTGGGCGGCGTCCCACTCGGTCGGCTTGCGGAAGTTCCCGCACTGATTACACTTGATACGGCCCATCGCGTCCATCGCGTTGTCGACGCTCTCGCAGTTCGTACAGAACCAGCCGTACCGGCGCTCGAAATCGGGGGACTCGTAAGCGGCGAGAAACGGCCCCTTCGATCCCTTGACGCCGTCCGTCTCGGACACGTAGACGGTTTCGCCGTCGTCGGTCGACCAAGATTGCATGTCCGGCCGTAGCCGGGCTCACCCTAAATGACTGTCTGTCCGTCCGACCGACTCGTGGGAGTCAAGCGAGGGCAACCCACGGATCATGTGACAGGTTCACAGTGTAGACTGTCCGTACTGAAAGGTTTACCCGCCCGGAAGTCGTTCGGTTGGCTAATGTCGTTGGTCGTGGTCCCCGTTCGGTATCCGCTGTCGAAACACTCGCGGCGAACGCTCGAGCGGGCGATCGAGGTCGCGCGCGACCGGGACGCGGCGCTGACGATCCTGCACGTCAACCTCTACCAGAACGGGAAGAAAGTGAGCCGGGTCGATCTGAAAAACGCGGTCGAGAGCGCGTTCGGGCGGCTCGAGAACGCCCGGTACGTCGTCCGGACCGGGTTTCTCGTCGAGGAGAGCATCCTCGACGAAGTCGGCGCGGAGGAGGCCGACATCGTCGTCGTCGGCACCAAACAGGCCAGCCGGCTCCGACGGCTTTTCCAGCGCTTTACCGACAACCCTGACATCGACAGCTACCTGCGAACGCACCTCGACTGCGAAGTCATTACGGTCGAGAGCGCGCGGGCCTGAAACGGCCCGTCGTCGGTCAGTTCCGGGACGACCGCAACCGTCCTGCCGTTGGCACTGAGGATCCGGTCTATAGTAGCCGCTGAAACGATTCACACACTGATCGCAACGCCGTCGTTCGATCAGGTGTGCAATGACTGTCAGCGGCTACTATAGTCCCGTCCGAACTACTCCTCGCCCGCGTTCCGGACGACAAACACCGGGATCGAGGCGTTGTCGACGACCCGCTCGGAGACGCTGCCCAGCGACGTCACCTTCTCGCGGGGGCTCTTGCCCCGCGTTCCGATGACGATCAGATCGATCCCTTCGTCCTCGGCGTACTCGAGGATCGTCTTCGACGGGGTCCCCTGTCGGATCTCGCCGACGGTTTCGAGATCCTCGTCCGTCGCGCGTTCCTCGACGACGGCGACGGCCTCCTCTCCCTCGGCCTCGAGCGAGCGCTCGAGGTCGGTACTGGTCTCGTCGTCGGCGGCCGCGGTGACGCGACTGTCGACGACGTAGAGGCCGTGAACCGTTGCGTCGTTATCGGTGGCGATCGGCAGTGCGTGTGCGAGCGTCTCGGGAATCGTGTCGCTCCCGTCGGTGGGAACGAGAATGTCGTCGTACATCGTCGAGTGACTGTCGACTTGGATCGGGGAGGGTATAAATTACCCCCACGATACCGGGAGTCCGGACCCGGACTCGGGGCCGACCGCCGAGGCGTCACCGGTCGGCCGGGTCGGCGGGGCCGTCGCCGGCTTCGGCCGGGGGATCCGCGGCCCGTCGCTCGGTGTCGCCGTCGGTGACGCCGACACGCGCGACGCCGCTGGTGTCGTCGAAGACGAGATGGCGATGCGGGTAGGCGAACTCGACGTCCAAGTCCGCGAAGCGTTCGCCGATGGCGTCTTGGACCGCCGATCTGACGACGGTCTGCTTGTAGGGGTGTTTCATCCAGAAGAACAGTTCGAGGGAGACGCCGTGTTTGCCGTACTCGTCGATGTAACAGGACGGTGCCGCGGCGTAGCGGGCGCTGCCGATCCGGATGTCCGGCCCGCCAGCGATGACGTCGTCGACGTTTCGAGCGGCCCGTTCAGCGGCCCGGCGCGCCGCCTCGAGGTCGCTCTCGTAGGTGATATCGAAGCCGACGGAGACGCGGGTCCGCTCGTCCTCGGCGGAGTAGTTGACGACGTCGCGGGCGTGAATCTCGGCGTTGGGGATGACGATGAAGGTGTTCTGCAGGGTGAAGATCTTCGTGTAGCGGATCGTGATGTCCTCGACGAAGCCCCGGTGGCCGGCGTCGGTCACTTCGATCATGTCGCCGATCTCGTAGGGTCGGTCCGCCAGCACGTAGAGGCCGTTGATCAGACTGCCCGCGATCGGCGCGAGGACGATCGCGATCACGGCCGAGATAACCGTCACCGACAGGAGGATCTCGGTGTTGCCGACGCCGATGATGCCGGCGGCGATGCCGGCCGCCCAGAGGAAGACGGCGAGCCTGACGCCGCGAAGCACCGTCCGGGTGACGCTTGGCCGTTCGATGCGGCGGGCGACCGTCCGCCCGGCGATCCGGACGGCGAGCTTCGAGAGGTACCAGCCGACGACGAGGACGACGAGCGCGAGGGCGATCTCGACCGCTCGCAGCGGGACGATATCCGGGAGAAACGCCTGGAGCTCCTCGGCTGCCGTGGTGCTGTTCTCGGCCGCCGTACTCTCGTTCTCCTGGAGGACCGCGCGCATACCAACACGCTCAGGAGCGGTGTGGTTAAGCGTTCTGACCCTCTCTCCGTGCGACCGGTTTACAAACAACCCGATTTCGAAAACGCGTGCTACTCGATGTATAATAAATCATTTAATCACCGGGGGCGTAGGGACCGGTATGGCACCAGACGAGCTTCGCTCGACCGTCGAGCGCGTCGGGGACCGGTTCAACCTCGGCGAGTACGAGATCGACGCGTATCTCACCGTGTTAGAGCAGGGGCAGCTGACGGCCAGCGAGATCGCCGACCGGACGGAGATCCCCCAGCCTCGAGTCTACGATACCGTGCGCAGCCTCAGCGACCGCGGGCTCGTCGAACTGCGCGAGTCCCGCCCGATGAAAGTCGTCGCGATCGATCCCGGCGAGGCCTTCGACGACGTCCAGACCTCCCTCGAGCGGATGGTCGACGAACTCGAGGCCCGATACACCGCGCCGGCCCGCGACACCGAGGCCGTCTCCCTGGTCAAGTCCCGATCGACGATCCTGCGCTACCTCGAGGAGGTCATCGACGCCGCGGAGTTCGAGCTCGCGCTGTCGCTGACGCCGGACCTGCTGACCCGGTTCGACGAGGACTTGCGCGCGGCCGTCGACGCCGGCGTCAGCGTCGACCTGATCGTGACGCCGGCCAGCGAAGCGCCCGATCCGGCCGAGTTCGCCTACGGCGAGGTCGCCTCGACCGCCCGCGCACGACGCGGAATCACGACGCCGGTACTCGCCGTCGCCGACGGCAACTACTCCGTGTACGCGACCCAGGACGCCCTGCGCGACGATCAGGACCGGTACGGCGTCATCTTCAACCGCTCGGCGCTTGGCTTTCTGGTCTCGGGCTTTTTCGGAACCGTCCTCTGGACGACCGCCGAGGAGACGCTCGGCGAGGACGACACCGCGCGGTCGTACCCCCGCAAGTACGCCTCGATCCGCCGGTGTGTCAAGGACCTCATCGACGAGGGTGGGGAGTTCTACGCCACCATCGAGGGCCGGGACGTCGAGGTCGGCGGCCAGCGGGTCGTCCGCGGGCGGGTCCTCGATATCTCCTTCGAGATCAG
The DNA here is from genome assembly GCA_000690595.2 of Natrinema mahii. GTDB lineage: Archaea > Halobacteriota > Halobacteria > Halobacteriales > Natrialbaceae > Natrinema > Natrinema mahii. The sequence continues at coordinate 12,614 of JHUT02000022.1, forward strand.
CGAGGAAGTCGCGAGCCTCACGATCGAGACGGCCGACGGCGAGGAGCTCTCGGTCGGCGGTCGCGTCGCCGCGCTCGAGGACATCGAGGCCCACGAGATCCACATCGGCCGGGACGAACCGCCGACGATCGACGACTGAGCGGTGTGAAAGCGGTCGCCAACCGGCCGGCGTCGGTCCGCTCGCGTTCGGTGTCGATCGCCCGGACTTGACGCCCACGGTCGAATACGCTCGGCCGGCACCTGCCGACCGGCGCCCCGCAATCGGCGACTAGACGCCGTCCTGCGAGCCGCCCGAAATCGGCCCGACCGGGGCTCGTGCGCCCGCGTCCGCGTAACGGAACCGTTATCGGGACAGTCAGATTTTATTATCATATTTACGGCTAACAATTAAGGTGGTGACCGTGGTCCGTCCCCTCGCATGGGACGAGATACCACCGGCGAGGACGACCGCTTCAGCGCCGGACGGCGGTCGTTCCTGACCGGGACGGCGGCCGCGACGGCGGGAGCCGTGGGGGTCGCCGGCTGCCTCAGTCGGGGCCCGGGCCCGAACACCGTCGTGATGACCGCCGATTCGGGCGTCGCGGGGATCATCCAGAGCGACGGCGACGGGCCGTCGGTCCAGCAGGCGCTCTGGGACGCTGGGCTGGACGATGACATCAATATCGAGATTCAGACCGTCGTCAGCGACTCCGCATCGAGAATGCAGACCGCCCAGTCGGCCCTCGAGGCGGGTCGGGCCCCGCCGGACATCCACATGATGGACAGCGGCTGGACGGTCCCGTTTATCCTCCGGAACCAGACGGTCAACCTGACCGAGGAGCTCTCGAGCGACGTCGTCGAACGCGTCACCGAGGACTATCTCGAGGCGATCCTCGAGACGGCGCGGGACCCCCAGTCCGGGGACCTCCACGCGCTGCCGCTGTTCCCGGACCTGGGCTTTACCCTGTACCGGCGGGACCTGCTCGAGGACGCCGGCTACGACACCGGCGGCTGGGGGACCGACCCGCCCCGCTGGGAGGAGTTCGCCTCGGCGGTCCGCGACGCGCGAGACGGGGCCGACCTCGATTACGGGTTCACGACGCAGGCGGCCGCCTACGAGGGGCTTGCCTGCTGTACGTTCAACGAGGTGATGACGTCCTGGGGCGGGGCCTACTTCGGCGGGACCGGGAACCTGTTTACCGCCGGCGAGCGCCCGATCACCGTCGACGACGAACCGGTCATCGACGCGATCCGGATGCTGCGGTCGTTCATCGACGGCGACGGCGACTACCCGGCGATCTGTCCGTCGTCGATCGTCCAGTGGACCGAACAGGAGTCGCTTAACCCATTCGACAGCGGCGACGCCGTCGCGAACCGCAACTGGTCGTTCGCGATCGCACAGACCGGCGCGGCGGAGGCCTTCGGCGAGAACCTGGGCGTGATGACCCGACCGTACGCGGTCTCGGAGTCCGACGCCGAGTACGAGGGTACCGGCGGGACCGCGGCCGCGCTCGGCGGCTGGAACCTCGCCGTAAGCCCGTTCTCGGATCGACAGGAGAAGGCGCTGCAGGTCCTCGAGGCGTTCGCCACCGAGGAGGTCATGCTCTCGGTGTTCGAACTCGGTGGGTATCTCCCACCGAACCTCGAGTTGGTCGGCGAGGCCGATCCGGACGAGGTCGGCCCCGTTGCCCGCTACGCCGACGTGGTCCAGTCGGCCAGCGAGAACGCGGTCCCACGGCCGGCGACCGACCTCTGGCCCGAGCAGTCGGCGCTGGTCTATCAGGAGGTCAACGCAGCCTACCGCGGCGCGAAAGCGCCCGCGGCGGCGATGAACGACCTCGCCGAGGAACTCGAGCAGAGCGAGGCGGAGGTAGATACCGATGGCAACTGACACCGAGACGGACGGGATAACCGGCGGCGAACCCGGGCGACAGCAGGATCGGGAGCGGACCGGCAACGCCGTCGTCAACTGGATGGAGGGGCTGAGCGAGGCGGCGTACGCCTACCTGCTGTTGTTGCCGGCGTTCGCGCTGTTGACCCTGATCGCGTTCTACCCGATGATCCGGACGTTCATCACGTCGCTGCGCGCCGATCAGACGCGGGGCCTGGACCCGCTCGGTGGGTTCGTCGGTATCGAGAACTACGTCGACATCCTCACGGGGAACGCGCGACTGGCTCGCCAGTTCCTCGACGTGGGGCTGACCTCGTCGTTTCCCTTCGTCGAACTCGGGACCCCGTTCTTCCAGCAGGCGCTGTTCGTCACGCTCGCGTTCGCGGTCATCAGCGTCGTCATGGAGACGGTGATCGGGTTCGGCCAGGCTTACGTCCTCGATCAGGACTTCCGGGGGCGACGGTGGGTCCGCGTGGCGATCATCCTCCCGTGGGCGGTGCCGATCGTCATCCAGGGGATGATCTTCTTCCTCCTCTTTCAGCCGACGGTCGGGTTCGGCTCCGACCTCATGCAGAGCCTGGGGATCTTCAGCGCGACGCCGCTTGCCAACAGCCGCGACGCCTTCATCATCATCCTCGTAGCCGACATCTGGAAGTCCTCGGCCTTTATGGCCCTGCTGATCCTCGCGGGGCTACAAAGCGTCGACCGCAGCCTGTACGATGTCGCGCGCGTGGCCGGGGCCTCGCCCTGGCAGCGGTTCAAACTGATCACGCTCCCGCTGGTGATGCCGGCCCTGCTCGTCGCGATGCTGTTCCGGACGATGGACGCGATGCGGGTGTTCGGGCTGATCGAGTCGACGGCCGGCTGTACGACGGTGCCGTCGCTAACCTGCCTCGTCGTCGAGGCGATGTTCGGCGGCACGCGCATCTACGCAACGGCCGCTGCCGTGGCATTCGCGACGGCGCTGGTCATCGGCCTGATCATCGGCGTCTATCTGCTGTTGTTCCGCGACACCGACGGAGGGATGTACTGATGACCGACCCACGAGACACCACCGATCCGACCGACCGCCCGAACACCGCCGAACCGAGCGCTACCAGCGGCATCGACGAGTCGGGAGCCGATCCGCCGCGCGATCCGACGCGCCGCCGCCCCGACGGCGGCGAGCCCGCGCGCGGCTCCGACGGCGACACCTCGCTCCTCAAAGAGGGCCGGGACGCGGAGCTCGACCGGGGCCCGTTCCAGCAGTGGGTCGCCGACTCCATCGAGAACCCGGACCGGGTCTACCGGGCGATGTTCTACGTCGCCGCGGTCTTTTTCCTCGTCACGACGCTGTTTCCCTTCTACTGGCTGCTCATGGTCGCGCTGACGCCGGAGGGACAACTCGAGAACATCGTCTTCACGCCGAACGGCTTCAACCCCGGCGCGTTCGTCGAGGTGTTCCAGGTCATCCCCTTCCACGTCTACATGTTCAACAGCTTCGTGATCGCGCTGGCCTCGACGATCGTCGTCCTCGTCGTCGCCAGCCTCGCCGGGTACGCGTTCGGCCGCCTCGAGTTCCCCGGCCGAACGCCGCTGATGCTGTTAGTGCTGGTGATCTCCTTTTTCCCGCCGGCGGCCTTCTTCATCCCGCTGAACGACCTCTTTAACACCTCCTTTGTCTTCCTCGAGCCGATCACCGGCGACGGTACCCTCTACAACACGCCCTTCGCCCTCGTGACGCCGCTGTCGGCGATCTTCATGCCGCTGGCGATTTTCATCCTCACGACCTTCTACGGACAGATCCCCGACGGGCTGGAGGACGCGGCCCGCGTCGAGGGGACGACGCGACTCGGCGCGCTGTTCCGGGTCATCATTCCCCTCTCTGCCCCCGGCGTCGCGACCGCGGGCGTGTTGACCTTCATCGCCGTCTACAACGAGTTCTTCTTCTCGTTCCTGATGACCGACGGCCAGCCGGAGAACTGGGCCCCGATCCTCGACGGCATTCTGGCCTATCAGGGCCAGTATCAGGTGCTGTATCACCTCATGGCGGCCGCGAGCATCCTCGGGGTGATCCCCGTCGCGATCCTCGTGGTCATCGCACAGGAAAAGATCGTCAGCGGGCTGACTGCGGGCGCACTCAAGGAGTAAGACAATGGCACGAGTACGACTCGAGAACGTCACGAAACGGTACGGTGAGGAAACGGCGGTCGAAGACGTCAGCCTCGAGGTCGAGGACGGCGAGTTCGTCACCTTTGTCGGCCCCTCGGGCTGTGGGAAGTCGACCACGATGGAGACGGTCGCGGGGCTGACCCAGCCCACCGAGGGGCGGATCTACATCGGCGACGACGACGTCACCGACCTCGCCCCGAAGGACCGCGGGGTCGCGATGGTCTTCCAGAACATCGCTCTGTTCCCCCACATGGACGTCTACGAGAACATCTCCTTCGGGCTGCGGCTCCGGAAGTACGACGACGAGGAGGTCCGTCGTCGCGTCGAGGAGGCGGCCGATATCGTCCAGCTCGAGGGGATGCTCGATCGGATGCCGTCGGAGATGTCCGGCGGCCAGCAACAGCGGGTCGGCATCGCCCGCGCGATCGTGCGCAACCCCGACGTGTTCCTGATGGACGAGCCGCTTGCCAACCTCGACGCGAAGCTGCGGGTCCACATGCGGACCGAACTCCAGCGGCTCCACCGGGAGCTGGACGCGACGGTCATCTACGTCACCCACGACCAGGCCGAGGCGATGACGATGTCCAACCGGATCGCCGTCTTGAACGACGGCCGCCTCCAGCAGATCGCCGCGCCGCTTACCTGTTACAACGAACCCACGAACCTCTTCGTCGCCGGCTTCATCGGCTCGCCGTCGATGAACTTCGTCGAGGGGACGCTCGTCGAGGACGGCCTCGAGACGAACAACTTCACCGTCGACCTCGATCCCTCGCAACTGTCGGAAGTCGGCGTCGGCGACGCCGTTACCCTCGGTGTCAGACCGGAAGACGTCCACCTGACCCGGTACGCCGACTCGCTGACCGACTCGACCGCTCGGATCGGGGCCCGGACCGACGTCCTCGAGCCGATGGGCGACGAGGTCTTCGTCTACCTGTTGCTCTCCGAGGCCGCAGCGGGCTCGATGGAGCAGGATCCGGCTACGTCGCCCAACCAGTTGCTGATGAGCGTCACCCCCGACACCGAGATCGAGGCGGGCGAGGACGTCGACGTCGTGCTGGATCGTTCGAAGATTCACCTCTTCGAGACGGCCTCCGGCGACGCCTTGCGCCACGGGTTGACGGACCGATCGGGACGCGAACCGGGAACGACGCCGACGGAAGCCGACAGCTGATCGACTCCCCCGTTCGACCCCCGACTCGTCGTTTGGCGACGGATCGAAGGCCCTCGAGCCCCCACATTCGATATAGCGGTTATCGGTGTATCGGATCGAGACGAGACGGTCGCACCGGCCCCTCACACAATGACATCTGACCGAACTGACATCGAAACCGGCATCGTCGGCCTCGGCAACATCGGCCAGTACCACGCCGAGCGGCTCGTCGACCTCGGCGTTCCACTGGTCGGCGGCATGGACGTCGCCGCCGAGGCCCGGACGCGGTTCGCCCGGCGATACGACGTCGACGTCTACGACGATCACCGGGCGTTGTACGACGGCGTCGACGCCGTCATCATCACGACCCCGAACAAGTACCACGAGGAGTACGCCGTCGACGCGTTCGAACGCGGGTTACACGTCCTCCTCGAGAAGCCGTTGGCCCACTCGATCGACAGCGCCGAGCGAATCGCCGAGGCCGCGGCGGCCTCGGAGGGGGTCGGCATGGTCGGGTTCAACAACCGCTTTGCGAACACGGTCCGGATCGTCAAAAACCGCATCGAACGGGGGGACCTCGGCGACGTCTCGCATATCGAGGCCAACTACGTCCGGCGACGCGGCATCCCCGGACGGGGCTCGTGGTTTACCCGCCGGCAGATCGCCGGCGGCGGCGCGTTGATCGATCTCGGCGTCCACGCGATCGACCTCGCGCTGTATCTGCTCGACTATCCCGTAGTCGAAGAGGTGACCGGCGTCTCCCGCAGCGACTTCGGCTCCCGCGAGGAGTACGCCTACCTCGATATGTGGGCCGAGGACGCCGGCCCCGACGGATTCGACGTCGACGACTCCGCCAGCGCGTTCATCCGCTGTGGGGACAACCGGACCATCTCGCTCGAGGTCGCGTGGGCGACCAACCGGCCGGCCACCCACGAGTTCGTCGCCCGCGGAACCGACTCGGCCGCCCGCTTTGACCTCCTCGAGGGCGATCTCAGCGTCCACTCCGCGAGCAAGATCGGCCCCGACCACCTCGAGGACACGACGATCGAAACCCGGCAGAACGACACTCACTCGGACGAACAGCGAGCCTTTTTCGATCGGATCGTCGGGAACGGCGACGCGGTGGGAACGTGCGCCGACAGCGTACAGGAGGCGCTAACGGTCCAGCGGATCATCCACGGGATTTACACCTCGAGCGAGGAGGGACGGACGGTCGTGATCGACGAGTGAGGGGCCGTCGACCGCGACCGCTCTCGGTCCACGGCGGCGGCGAGCGACCGGCCGCCATCGGCTGCCTGCCACCGTTTTATCCCCTCGGCCGTGGTCGCTGACCTATGCAGATCGGCGTCCACACCCCGCCGCTGGCCGACGAACAACTCGAGAGCGCGCTGCCCTATCTCGACGGTCTCGGCGTCGACGCGATCGAGCCTGGCGTCGGCGGCCATCCGGGGCAGGCCCACCTCGTCCGGTCGGAGTACCTCGGCGACGAGACCGCACAGGCCGAGCTGCGGGACCTGCTCGCGGAGTACGAGATGGCGATCAGCGCGCTCGCGACCCACAACAACCCGCTCCATCCCGACGACGAACGGGCCGCCGAGGCCGATACCGAACTCCGCGAGGCGATCCGGCTGGCCGCCCAGCTCGAGGTCGACGCCGTCACCTGTTTCTCGGGGCTGCCCGCGGGCGGCCCGAACGACGAGGTGCCAAACTGGATCACCGCGCCGTGGCCGCCCGAACACGCCGACGCGCTCGAGTATCAGTGGGAACGGGCGATCGACTACTGGGGCGAGATCGCCGACCACGCCGCCGATCACGGGGTCGATATCGCGATTGAGATGCATCCGAACATGCTGATCTACGAGCCCCACGGGCTGGCACGGCTCCGCGAGGAGACCGGCGAGCGGATCGGGGCGAATTTCGACCCCTCGCATCTCTACTGGCAGGGGATCGCGATCACCGACGCGATCCGCTATCTGGGCGAGCGCGACGCGATCCACCACGTCCACGCCAAGGACACCAAGATCTACGACGCGCAGGCCCGCGAGAAGGGCGTACTGGACACGACGGCCTACGACGACGAACCGAACCGGTCGTGGCTCTTTCGGTCGGTCGGCTACGGCCACGGCGAGGCCCACTGGAAGGACATCGTCTCGACCCTCCGGATGGTCGGCTACGACGGCGCCCTGAGCATCGAACACGAGGACTCGCTGACGAGTTCGCGGGAGGGCCTCGAGAAGGCGATCGAACTGCTCGGGCGGGCGATCTTCGAGACGCAACCGGGCGAGGCCTACTGGGCCGACTGAGGCGGTTCACTCCTCGACGGCCCGGGTGACCGACTCGTCGGCGTCCCGATCGCGGACCTCGACGCCGTCGGCGCGGACGACGATCTCGTAGCCCTCGTACTCGAGGGTAACCACCGCGTCGCTCGGGGGACCCGCGGCGGTTCTGAACAGTTCGTCGAGCGCCTCCGGGTTGACCACGGTAAACAGTGGGTCGTAGGCCGGGGGCTCGATCTCGGTGACGTCGACGCCTTCGTGTGCGGCGATCGCCTCGATGATCGCCTGAGAGGGCGGCACCTCTCCATTCGGCGTCGACGGTTCGTCCGGAGAGGACATACTAGCCGCTATGAGAGTCCAGCGGATAAGGGTGGTGGCAAACGGGTGTTTTAGATTCCTACCAGTAATACCCTCGGACGGGACCGATTACCGTGCGGAGAACATCGAGTAACCGAGACCGAAATCCGACGTTGACGCGGAGGGCGAACCGAACGTTCGAATCGGAACCGGTTGCCCGTCCGATCGGCGGGACTACGACTCCTCACCGCGTGCCCGTTCGAACATCGCGATCGCCCGCTCGCGGCGGGTCGCGTGGTCGACGATCGGGGCCGGGTAGTCGGGGGCGATTCGCTTTCGCTCCGCGTCGGACAGTTCGTGCCAGCCGTGGATCTCCGCGGGGCTCACGTCGGCGAGTTCGGGGACGTACTCGCGGACGTACTCGGCGTCGGGGTCGTACTCGCGGCCCTGTTTCATCGGGTTGAACACCCGGAAGTACGGCTGTGCGTCGGTTCCCGTCGAGGCCGCCCACTGCCAGCCGCCGACATCGTTGGCGGTGTCGTGGTCGGCCAGTTTCCGTCGGAACCAGTCGTAGCCCGCCCGCCAGTCGAGCAGGAGGTCCTTGGTCAGAAACGAGGCCACGAGCATCCGCACGCGGTTGTGCATCCACCCCTCGGCTTGGAGTTGGCGCATCCCCGCGTCGACGATCGGACACCCCGTTTCGCCGGCCCGCCAGGCCTCGAGCGCGTCGGGATCGTCGCGCCACTCGATCTCGTTCTCGTAGCCGCTGAAGTCCTCGGTGACGGTCTCGGGGTTGAACGCGAGGACGTGAGCGTAGAACTCCCGCCAGGCGAGTTGGCGCTGGAACTCGCGGACGCTCTCGCGGTCGTCGTCGCGCTCGGCTCGCTCGGCGGCCCGTTCGGTCGCCGCGTACAGCTCCCGCGGCCCGATCGTCCCCCACTTGAGCTGCGGCGAGAGCCGCGAGGTGCCGCTCTCGGCCGGGTAATCGCGCCGCTCCGCGTAGTCGTAGATCGGCTCCGAACAGAAGTCGGCGACCCGCTCTCGAGCCGCCGCCGTCGTCACCGTCGGCGGCGTCGCCTCGGGTTCGTCGAACCCGAGATCGGCGAGCGTCGGGATCGCCTCGCCCGAGACGGCCGCGAGATCCTCCGCGTCCGGTTCGGCCGCGGGCTCGCGTTTGTCCCGATCGCGCCACTTCTTCCAGAAGTAGGAAAACACCGAGTAGTGATCGCCCTGATTGGGCGTGATCGAACCCGGTTCGTGATGGATCGCGTCGTGGAGCGACTCGGCGGCGATGTCCGCGTCCTCGAGGGCCGCCCGGACCGCCCGGTCGCGATCGCGCGCGAGGCCGCTGTAATCCTCGTTCCAGACGACCGTCGTCGCGTCGTACTCGGCGGCGATCTCGGGCACGACCGCGCTCGCCTCGCCGCGGGCGACCAGCAGATCGCTCCCGCGCTCTCGGTACTGCGACCGCAGGGCCGCGAGCGCCTCGAGCAGCGTCGCGACCCGGACGGGCGAGGCGTGGTCGAGGACGGTCGGATCGAGGACGAACAGCGGGACGACTCGCTCGTCGGCGGCCGCGGCGCGTGCCAGTCCGCGGTTGTCGTCGGGCCGGAGATCCCGGCGGTGCCAGAAGACGTTCACGGTCGCAGTCGGGACTCGAGAACCGAAAGCGTAGGGATGGCGGCGACGTAGTCGCGGCCGCTCTCCACGGATCGATCGGCGATCCGAACGGTCACGAGTTGATTATAGTAATCGATTGCTGAACGTGCTCACTAACGAAGGGTAGCGGTTCGATGACTGTCTTTTCCTCAGGTATATGTCGGCCATAACAATGTCGGATACTGTCGACGCTCGAGCCGTGGCACCTGTTCCCGTCCCGGTCGCGGCGGCCGGTCCCGAGTGATCGGGCGCGGTCGCGCCGGGGAACGGCCACGACAGACAGCTATGAAACTCGCACTCATCGGCTTCGGTCAGGCAGGCGGGAAAGTCGTCGACGAGTTCCTGGCGTTCGACGAGCGAACCGGCGGCGGCTTCGTCGAGTCCGCGATCGCGGTCAATTCCGCGACGACGGATCTGCAGGGGCTCGAGCGCGTCCCGGAACGGAACCGCGTCCTCGTCGGGCAGGCCCGAGTGAAAGGCCACGGCGTCGGCGCGGACAACGAACTCGGTGCCGAAATCGCCGAGGCGGACATCGACGAGATACAGGGCGCGATCGATCGGGTTCCGGTCCACGAAATCGACGCCTTCCTCGTCGTCGCTGGCATGGGCGGCGGCACCGGGAGCGGCGGCGCACCGGTCCTCGCGAAACACCTCCGGCGGCTCTACCCCCAGCCCGTCTACGGACTCGGGATCCTCCCCTGGACCGACGAGGGTGGGATCTACACGCTCAACGCGGCCCGCTCGTTCCGCACGTTCGTCGACGAGGTCGACAACCTGCTGGTGTTCGACAACGACGCGTGGCGCAGCGCCGGCGAGTCCGTCGCGGGCGGGTACGACCGCATCAACCGCGAGATCGTCGAGCGGTTCGGCCTCCTCTTTGCCGCCGGCGAGATCGATCGGGGCGACCACGTCGCCGAGAGCGTCGTCGACTCCTCGGAGATCAGCAACACGCTCTCGGGCGGGGGCGTCTCCACGATCGGCTACGCCAGCGAGACGGTCGAGACCGACGACGGCCTGCTCTCGTCGCTGACCGGCGACGACGGGTTCGACGAGGGTACCGCGACCAACCGACTGACGAGCCTCGTTCGCAAGGCCACGCTCGGCCGGCTGACCCTGCCCTGTGACGTCGCCAGCGCCGACCGCGGGCTGGTCGTCGCTACCGGCCCGCCGAGCCGGCTCAACCGCAAGGGCGTCGAGCGCGGCCGCCAGTGGCTCGAGGACGAGACCGGCAGCATGGAGATCCGCGGCGGCGACTACCCCCTGCCCGACCGGAACGAGGTCGGGACGATCGTCCTGCTGTCGGGGGTGACCGACGTGCCGCGGATCGACCGGCTCCAGCAGATCGCCATCGAGGCCCAGGAGACGACCGAGGACGTGCGGACGCAGGCCGACGAGGCGTTCGCGTCCCTGCTGGACACCGGCGGCGAACTCGACGCGCTGTTTTAGTTCCCCGAGGGGCCGCGGCGTTCGTCGACCGCGACCCTGAAGAGACGACTCTCACGGCCCGACACGGAGACGGCATCGGCCGGCGAACGACGGGGAACTAAGACGCCCGCCGCCCGAGAGTCGCGGGAATGACTGCCGACGAGATCACGCGCATCGACGTTGGCGGGGACGCGCCGGAAGGAACCAACAGCGCGTACCTCGTCGGCGATCGGGCCGTCGTCGACCCCGGGCCGCCGACCGACCGCGCGTGGCGCGATCTCCGGGCGGGCCTCGAGCGAGCCGGCGTCGCGCCGACGGCGCTGGCGTACGTCCTCGTGACCCACTGGCACGCGGATCACGCCGGCCTCGCGCCGCGGCTGGCCGCG
>JHUT02000016.1 GCA_000690595.2 Natrinema mahii
ATGCTTTGTGAGGTACTGAGCCTCTATTCGAATAAGCATTCGTTCAGCACTCCGGTTATCTGGTGAATTAACCGGATGCATGACTGAATCACGTTTCTCCTTTAAGTAATCTAAATTAGACAGTACTGCCGGCCGTTCCTCTTTATCGTATTTGTCCTCGAGTTCACCGATAACTTGACCCCAAGTCCGCGCTTCGATCTCTCGCCCAGTTGTATGTTCATACCATACTCTCAGACAATCTTCAACTGCTCTCAGAGATAACATCACGCTTGCAGTTGATATTCCATGTATTATGCACATACATGATTCCCTAAAGTCATTCTTTGTCCGGCTATTTAACCATCCCCACACCTCCTCTTCGAAAAACTCACTGGGGTTCTCCACTATATGTTCTAAATCAAGTATACCGTCATACGATATTTCAATAATTTCTCTATTGCGTAGTTCGTCCTGTACATCCCCCATCCAATCTGAAATACAGCTTATGAGCTTGACTCCGTCCACCTGATCCAAATATTCATCAGTATATTCATATCTCTGTATAAGATTGGCCCGAACCTCTGCCACTTCATCAACGATACCTTCAATATTAGTCTGATGTAGTCGTATATTTAAATTCATCAACCTCTTTGCTATGTGGCCTACGTCTTTATCGAATTCACTAGGATGAAAACGACGGAGTTCTGCGGCGGAAGAATAGTCCTTAGATAAAGCATAGTCCACTTCTTGTAGTAAAGTTGCCAATGTCATTCCCAACTTGTAGTACACGGATGCATTGAGATCCGGTAGTTGTGGAATGTTTTCGATCCTATTTTCCAGCGTAGCACTATCCGGCATTTCATCAGTTGGGATCTCAGCAAAAAGATCCATCTCAGAAAGTACGTTTTGAGTTGTAAGTGGCTTTTTCTCCATACGATTAGACGATAGTGACCCACAATCAATCTTATTACTGTTCTATAATTGGGATTCACAATTGTGGCGGTATGCCAGTTAGATAGCGCGCGTCACACATTTATATAGACCTCCGCTGGTTCATATCGTTCGCCCATCGGTCGCGACGCTCTCGATTGGGAGCGAGCAGTGAATGGTGGGCCAGCGTTCACTATATTATAGGGGGGTGGCTAAACATTTACACTTGGATATCGCGACGCTGTCGTGCGATTATCGGTTCGGTAGTGTTCAAGAGATCACACCAACGGACTCTCACTGTTTCAATTGGAAAGACAAGATTCAGTAGATGTTATGCCAAGGCGGGTTGCCACCCGCTGCATGGCGCTGAACAAACTCCGGAAACTGGACAAGAATTCGGCCGGCGTGACGCTCCCAAAAGGAAATCTCCGACTCGAGGGCCTTCTCGACGAAAAGAGCGACCTCGAGGGAGAACATCACGTCCATATCCGCCACATCGACGACGGGGAGTGGTCGATCAAGCTCGTCGAGGAGATCGACGATCAATCGAAGCCGCCGGAACAGGGTATTTGAATCCGACCCTCGGGGTGTTCGCTATAGTAGCCACTGAAACGATTCACACACTGATCGCAACGCTATCGTGCGAGCAGGTATGCAATGACTGTCAGCGGCTACTATAGTAGAGGCGAGGCAGAACATCGACACTGCCCGTGGCGAGATCAATCCAGAGACGATCACGACGGTAGCAAATACCTCAGTGGTCGGAGTGAGATATCGGACCGCAATCGATAGCAAGGACCGCTAATTGTACCTGCGAGGTTTTCGTAGGCGAAGCATTTAGGTTGTAAGCGTTGTAAGGATTGCACACGAGCTCTGAATAATGACGTACGGGTGGCGTCGGACGTCAAAAACGGTGTTCGTCCCTCTCCCCGGATAACAGGTTCACCGGATAATGGGTTCACGCCTGCTAAAACGGGGACGAATTCACTGTCAAAAATCACGTAACACCATGTCGAACGCAAACAAGCGAATTCCTGTCACGGAGGAACGATGGAAGGAATTGAACGAACTGAAAGAAGCAGGCGAAACGTACGACGACCTACTTGCGGAGTTGATACAGGACCATCAACGGTACGAACTCGCCGAACGAACACGCGAGGTTCGCGATGCCGACAGCGAGGAGTTGACGTCGCTTGATGAGTTATGACGTTTTGCTCGCGGACGAAGCTCGCGAGTACGTTGATGCCCTTGACCAGAAGAGTACGCGGATTGTAAAAGAAAACCTGCGGAAGTTGGAAGCCGATCCGTATCCCCGACCCAGATCTGGCTCTGGTGACAAGGAGAAGATCGTGGTTGATGGAGAAGCGGTTTATCGGCTCCACATCGGCCGGACTCATACCGCATTCTACACCATTCTTGATCACGAGGAAGAAGTCCGTGTGATTGAGGTTTTGGACATTGACGACGCACACAAACGGTACGGCTTTTAACCAATTATCGTAGCCTCTTCATTCTAGACTGTACTTGCTCGAGCTTCTGAATTTCCCCGTCTAACACTACTCAAGGTCGTCTTTTTCCAGTTCAGCCGCGAGATAGGTCTAGCCCCTATTCGTGATCTGATATCGACCATCTGCAATTTGGTCGGTCTCGAATAGACACGGTCACCTGTTAGTACTCTCGTGAGAGATATCATTCCCATCAATGAGTCACGATACCGTGTTTCAGAAGCATAATTTCGTGACTAAATTTGAGTTATCAGGGTGTTGGGAGGGGAGTCCCGGAAGTCAGATAGACCCGCCGCTGCTCGGTCGGGTCCTCAGTGAAAATGCGGACCCGGTGTTAGGGCCACCGCCCCGCCTGGCTTCCGTATTCCAGGTACGGCAGGGATGTCACGTGTGGCTGTCCGTGATCAGCAAGATTCGAGATAGAACCCGTTAATAGCACGCAATAGAAGGAATTATATTGATCATACTACGATATAAATATATCCGCCTGGCGTTGTCGTTCTCCCAGATGGGTCGTCACCCGGGTCGGTTGTAGTGAACGCATGGTATCTTCGATACAGGAAGTCAGACCTGACGAACTGATAGATGTCCTCGAGCCGGGTGACGTGACCCTCGTTCTCGGTGCTCCCGGCGTCGGACAGTCACAGCACCTGCGGTCACTCGGCGAGGTGGTCACCCAACTGTCCCAAACAACCGCCGTCGACGACCAGGAACTCGTGATCGTCGAGGACTTCGTGTCCGCGGTGTTCGACCTCGAGGACGATGTTGTGGGGACCTACAGTGCCGAGTACGGCGAGAAGTCGCTGTTTTCCAGATCGGGCGGTGCAGCGCTTGTCACCCGTCCACGGAGCTTCGACTGGCTTTGCCAGAGCGCTCATGGCGTCTCCGGACGGTTCATCGAGACTGTCGACACCGTCCTGCTGGTCCGAACACCGCCGACTGGGGCCACAGCCGCGATCGACGATGTTCGGCAGCGTCTCAACAAACGGAGTCCGGGCGGACTGCGAGACGACAAGCGAGAGGCAGTGCTGGAGTGGGCCAGGTATCCGCCATACTACTTCGACACCCCGGAGCTGCAGGAGAGGCTGGGATGGTACGATGCGACGGTCACGCCCGCAGCGTTTCTTTCCCGCTCGAAATACGACGCGACGGAGCTACTCCTGCCTGGCGACGTCAGGCAAGCGTTCGGAGACCGTGACGTCTCGGTCGGACCGTTCAGCGAGGAGGTCGCGGACGTTGTCTCGCGACTCGTCCCGACCGGTGGTCTCCCCAGTCGAACTCCGACCGAACGTTCGCCAGCGGCCCTCGCTGCGGGAGCGTTGGTCGCCGTCGAACTCGCCGAGGATGCAGACTGGTCTCGACCCCTCGTTCGGGCTCGCCCACTCCCCACAACCGCCGAGGCACTGGAAATCGCCCTGGATCTCCCGCCCGGAACGATCGAGTCTCTCCACGTGTTCGCCACCGATCCCGCTCGAGCAGTGATCCGCGATCGGCTCTCCGACGCCGACGAGGACGCAGTCGTCGACGTGGCACGTGGCGTGATCGGAGAAGCGGTGGACGCGCTCCAATCGGTGGCCCCAGCGCTGGAAACGATGTCGATGGGGCCTGAGACGTACGGCTCGTCGCCACTCGTCGGTGCCTGGCACTGGGACGGACCACAAGCGTTACACGATTCCGCAGCCGAGCGCGAGCTCCCGGAACTGATCCAGAAGCCGGACGGAACCGACGACGAGGCGGGGTCGGACTGGCGGGCGTTCGTCGACGAAGCGGCGTTTCTCGACGCGCTCGACGGGGGCCTCGTGGTTCTTTCCGGTCCTAAAGCGAGCGGGAAGCGACGGGTGGCCGCATCCCTCACATCGGAACTCACCGACTGGGGAACGACCGTTCGACTACCCGCTCTCACACACCCTGACCACGTTCGGACGGGAATCGAGGCAACGCCGAACGCGATCGTCGTCGCAACGTACGGTGCCGAGCCGGCGAGTGTCGACAGCGACGACGGCGTTCGAGCGGTCCCCGAGTGGGTCGACGACGGGCGCTGTGCGGGTGCACTGCTCATCTGTGACGACAGCAACCGCGAGCGACTCGACGACGTCGCCGAACGGGCTGGCTGTGACGAACTGGACGCCTGGACCGACCGCGTCGAGTTCTCGCTCGACGACCCGACCGCCAATATCGACCGAGAGCCGGCGACCGTCGCTCGCGACCTGCTCGATGCGATCGGCTGGAACGAGAGCCAGTCGCCGTCTCGTCGGTCAGTCGACGTCGAGTCCGTCACGGGTCAGAGCACACTGGCGGCGATTGCAGGTGTTCCGGATCACGCCCTCGACGGCGAGTTCGTCGGGACGGTCGTTGCCGAGGCCGTCGACGTCATCTCGACGACGCACGGGCCAGCCGCGGCCGAGCAGTGGCTCTCGTTCATCGACGACCTCGTGGCGGACGTCGGGCGAAATCGAACCGCCGACTCCGACGAGTCCCTCCTGTACCGTGGTGCGGTCTACGAGACAGCGATCGCAGCCGTCGCACGAGCGAACCCGAGAACCGACGAGTGGGTCCACGCGGTCGCGCGTGGCGTGCTCGAGGTCACGAACGAAACCGCCGCCCCGCACGGACGGGAGTCGGTCGGTGGCGACCTCGAACCGTTTGCCACCGCCTTCACGGGCGCACTGGCGCGGCTCGCACAGCCCCCGGACGGCTCGAGGATGAACCACGGTGCGATCGAGTGTGTCGACCAGGCACTCCACGATATGGTCGCGGATGACGGGTGGCAGTTTCCGCTCCACTTCGTTTACGGGGGTGCAGTCGGCCGAATCGTTCGACGGGCTGACGATCCGACGGCGGCGAACGGCGGCATCACCACCATCGTCTCCCGTGTTCGACAGCATGCAATGAGCCCCAACGATCACTACACGATGGGCGTCCTCGGGAGCAGTTTCGCGTCTATGCTCGGGGCAGTCGCAGGCATCGAGTGTGCACCCGAGGAACTGTCGGCCTGGGTAGCCGATATCGAGTCCCGTGCCAGGGAGGCAGTCCAGATCATCATCGATCCGGAAGTTCAACGGATGATGCTCACGGAGTTCTACGTCGCAGGGATCGGTCTGTGGCTGTTCGAGCACGGCTGTCCGGACGAGGAGGTCGGCCCCTTCCTCGACGCCGTCGGCCGAAGCATGTGCCACACGGCGACAGCGTCCGATCTCGACGACGATCCCGAGACGTTCGTCCTCGAGGGGTACGGTCACGCCGTTCGGACGATCGTCCAAACGGGCGATCTCGACCGAGCGGAACTGTTGTTTTCGACGAGTCACCGGCTCGTCGATACGATCGCGGAGTCCGGACAGTTCGAGTCGGAACGGCAACTCCGGGCTGCCCTGCACGCGAAAGCGCTGGCCTCCTTTGGCGACGTCGAGCAGGACGATCCCGACGCGGTCAGCAGGTACCCGTACGGGATGGACACGATCCCGTTCGGTGACTCCCTCGGCTTCGAGGACTGGATGGAGCGATACGACGCCGCAGTGATGCGAGGGAGTGTGGTGGACGCATCCACCGAGGAGCGAACACAATATTTGACTGATATCTACCGTGATGCGCTCTCGACACATGTCCAGGGCTTCGACGCCGATTCGGACGATGGAGTGACGCCACGCGAGGAACACACCTGGTACGCCGGCCTCACGGAGCGGATCCAGGCACGGGCGACTACGACTGATTCCGTCGACGATCCGATGCAGTTCCTCGCAGACGTGTACGGCGGTGCAGCGATCAGGTGGGCAACTGACGGGAACTCGAGTCGCACTCAGGAGTGGATCACGGTGCTCGTCCAGTCACTACGGACCAGTCGCGAGTCCATCGACGGGTCTGACACGGTAGACTGGTTCGACGCGTTCGCGTCGACCGACGCCGAGATCCTGGCGGCAGTGGTGACGCGGACGGACGTCGGTGAACGGACACACGAACGGTTGGTCGAGGCGGTGCTATCCCAAATTCAGGCGGCTGCGACAGCGCCGGACACTCCACCGCACCCGGTCACGTACGTGGCCTCGGTGTTCGGTGGTGCACTCGCACTCATCGCCGACACCGAGCCCGCGGAACACCGATTCGGGGTGACCGAAGTCCTGGCAGTCCTCGACGAAGCGCTCTCGCTCGACTGGATCGAACGCGAGCGAGCAGACGTCTTCGAGCGACTATACGCCGAGGCGCTCACGAGGGTCGGTCGAACCGACACCGACGTCTCGGAGACGACGGAGTGGCTCGAGATCGTCACCGCGAGAATCGAAGCGACCGCGGCGAGAGAAGCGTCGGAGCGTCCAGCCGATTTCGTCGCCGCCGTGTACGTTCGAGCCCTCTTCGACGCAGCCCAGAACGGTGGCGACGAGTGGCGGCGACGACTCGAGTCGACGCTCCGAGAGTACGCGACCGGAGCGTCCGTCGACGATCCGGCGACGTTCCTCGAAGGCATCTACGCCGACGTGATCGTAGAGGGGGCAACGAGACACGGCTCCGGAAGACGGATCGAAGCGTGCATCGACGCCGTCAGCGAGTCGCTCCAGGCCGCGAGCGACGCGGATCTGCTCCGCTCCGACGGCGCTCTGGAACGAACGGTTTCGCGAGCCGCCGACACGCTGTCGTCGGCTGACGTCGAACCCCCCGGCGATTACGTGATCCGCGTCGACCGCGGACTCCGGAGAACGGGTTACGAGGCCCTCGCAAACGACCTCTTCGATCTCGAGGGGGGCGACGACCACGACGACCTCGACGGCGAACCGATCTCGAATACGGGCGGAGGATCCGGCAGTAGCCCACCAGAACGGGAGGATCGGTGAGTGGCGTGGTCTCGATGAGTGCTGCCAGTCGCTGGTTCGGTGCCTTGCGTTCGCGCTCTCGTTCGCCCTTACTGAGAGTTTGCTAAGTGGACTGAGAGTGACTCCTGGGACTACCGGACCGTAGACGATCACAGTATCGTCCCACGCTCGGGCAGCCACCGCCTGCCACCAGGATTGGGGTGTTCGGACGCTGGCCGCTGGTCGGCGTTTCTCCGGGGGGCGAAATCACGCGGCTACTATCGGTCGATTGCTACCGAGTACCGACTCGAGCACCCGACTCCGAAGTCGGCTCACGGCGTAGCCTCCGAACGAGGCAGTCGAAGTCGAACGATTGTGCCGGTCGGGTCGTTTTCGTCGGTTTCGATCGAGCCCTCCGAGAGCGTGAGGATCCAGTAGACGAGCCACAGCCCCATCCCGGTCCCGTGATTGAGCGGTTCGACGTCCTGCTCACCGGTCAAGATTTTCGCCTCCTCCGGCGGCAATCCCGGGCCCTCGTCAGCGACCTGCACCGCCACCGTCTCGGCGTCGCCCGTCACCGTTACTTCGACCTGTGTTGTCGACGTTCCACTGTGGGCGACAGCGTTCCGTAGCACCTGCTCGATTCCCTCCTCGAGCATCGGAACCGCCCGGACCTGACCGGCAGCATCTATGTCGACCGTGATCTCTGCCTCGGGATACGCTCGGTGGACGGTCTCGACCGCCTGCTCGACAACGACATCGATTTTGCAGCGACGCGGTGTCGGCCGCTCGCTCAACAACTGCACGATGTCGCGGTGCGTGTCCGTTGTCGCCAACAGGCGGTCGATCTCTTCGATACCGGCTTCGGCCATTTCCCGGATCTCGCCGTCCGCTCGAGACGCCGCTTCTTCAGCATATCCTCGAATGAGACTCAGTTGATTCGCGAGGTTGTGTCGAAGGATCCGATGGAGAACGCGAAGTTGTCGGGTCGCCTCCTTCCGTTCGGTGACGTCCTGTTGGAACCCGACGTAGTTCGTGACAGCGCCCGTCTCGTCCTGAACGGGCGCGATCGAGACGCGGTTCCAGAACCGACTGCCGTCCCGTCGGTAATTCCGCAACTCGACGGTGACCGGTTGCGCTTCGTCGATCGCCGTTCGAATCTCCTGGACCGGCTCCGAATCGGTGGCCTCGCCCTGAAGGAATCGACAGTTCCGACCGACGATTTCCGCCTCGTCGTAGCCGGTGAGCCGCTCGAACTGTTCGTTGACGGCGATGAGCGGATTGTCCGCTTGAGACGGATCGCTGATCGTAATCCCGATGGGTGCTTCCTCGATGGCTCGATGGCGCAACTCAAGTTCCCGTTGGCGGTCCCGACGATCGGTGATGTCTCGGACGAGCCAGAGCCGGCCGAATACCGGCCCGTCGTCGCCTGCGACGGCTGTCGTATACCACTCGAAGACCCGGCCGTCGCGGAGCCGTAGCTCCGCCGTCTCCGTCGTTCCGGACGCCGCTTCGAGTTGGTCGGTCACGTCCTCGATACTGGTCTCGTCCGCCAGTTGGGAACGGATGGATTCGAAGGCGGCATCGGTAGTAGCCGACTCGAGAACGTTCGGAGAGAGATCGAACAGGTCACAGAAACGGTCATTGTACGAGACGAACTCGCCGTCGGAATCGATGACCGCCACGCCGTCCGGCATCGCTTCTTGTTGAGCCTTCAGTAGCGACCGCCGGAACTCCAACTGCTGCCGCTGGCGACGGCTACGATGATTGCGTAACGCTCGGTGGACGACGTCGGCGATCTCGGTCGCCAGCTGCCGTTCGGTCTCAGTCCATTCCCGGGTGGAGTCGGTTTGTTCGTGACAGACGACGCCGATGACCTCACCTTCATCGTGGAGCGTCGCGTCCAAGAGGCTGTAAATGTCGTTGGGGATGAGATACTGATCGGTGAGTTCCTCGGTACGTGGGTCGTCTCGCGCCTCGTCCACTGCGAAGGAGCGGTGGGATCGAAGCACATCGACGTAAGTTGGGAATTCGGTAGCCTCGAGTTCAGTACCGGCACGGTGAGTATCGGTCGATCGCTCGTACTGATCGACACAGCGGAGTCGCTGACGATCATCCTCGAACAGCCAGACACTGACCCGCTGGACCTCGAGAATGGCGGTCGCGGTTTCGGTGATCGTCCGAGCAGCACGCTCGAAGTTGCCGTCGACGACGTCGTCATCGGTCGTCAGCTCGAGGAGTCGCTGTTGGGACCGATGAGACGGTTGCGACCTTGACCCATTCTCATCGTTGGCCATATGGTATCCTCACACTTCCATCGAATGACTGTTTTGGCTGAATTCGCAATCCCCGTCAGCCGTTTTCGTTCTCCACACCCGACAATCCCGTAGCAGAACCCCTCAAAACGGAACAGGTGACATCCTCCTCGCCGTAAACGGCGAGGCTTCCCACGCATGGGGAATACCAGTCAGTCGTCGCTGGTAGAGGGTTCCGACTCTTCGTCGGCCGTGAGCGTCATCTGCGCTGGTGCGCTCTTCTCACGGTGAGTCGTGGCGGTGTCACAACCGCTCCCATCCCGAGGTGAGTCATCGCGTTCCACCTTGTCAAGCGGGACGCTCTCTCCCCACGGGTCAATCCGTCGTGCGATATTCGCGGAAGCGTTGATGTCGGCCTGAAACGTCGAAACGTGGCAGTCATCGTTCGGACACCGAAACTCGGCTTGAGAGTCCCCGCCGACCGATGCGGTGGCACGAGTGGCACGTCTTCGAGGTGTCGCCCGCGAACTGCCGGGCGTCGGCGAGGCGTGCAGATGGCTCTCGTGGGAGAAGGTACGAACGCGTATCGTTTCAACCCGTGCGACAGCGGACATCACCCGCGACGTACCAGTGTTCGTGCTACCGGGAAGTGTGAACGCCGTCGAGTTCGCTACGGCGGAGATTATCGCCGAGGAAGCCCCACATCTCACCGCGCTTGCAACCCGGCAGACGGTCAGTGAGACTGATGAGTGAATGCGGAACCGAAGTTCTAGACTCGGAGGGAGAACGTAAACGATGACACTCTACGGAATCGGGCTGGGACCGGGTGCGACCGACCTGCTCACGGTTCGCAGCAAGCGACGACTCGAATCGGTCGATGTCGTCTACTCACTAGGACGACTGTCACGGCCCGTCGCAGCCGAGTATGTTTCCGAATCGAAACTGAGTGACCTCGAGTTCCCGATGACGACCGGTCCCGAAGAACTCCAAGCAGCGTGGGAGACGGCGGCCGCGGAAGTCGCGCCGAAAGCGCGAGAGGCCGACGCGGCGTTCGTGACGCTCGGCGATCCCTGTATCTACTCGACGTTCGGGCACTTGCGTCGGACGCTTCGCGAGCAACATCCCAGCGTCGACATCGAAGTCGTCCCCGGTGTCAGCAGTGTGACGGCGTTCGCTTCGGTCCTCGAGGTCGACATCGACGCTGGCGCTGAACTGACGCTACGCGAGGCGACCGACGGAGAAGCACCGATCGGTCCGAATCGGTTGATCCTGTTCAACGTGACTGACGCACCGACGACCTACGAAAAGATGACTGAAGCAGGGTGCGAGGTGACGTTCGGACGGTGACGCTTCATGGATACGGAGGAGGTCCTCGGTACGAACGATCCCGGTGAGGTAACTGCTCGAGACGACTACACGCTCGCGTACGCAGAGAAACGGGAGGCGACCGGGTCTGCGTGATGGGCGGACGCTGTCAGTCGTCCGGGTAGGACCAACGTGACGTAGCCTCAGGCGATGACACCGACGGGTTCTATAGTAGCCACTGAAAGTCATTGCACACCTGATCGCACGACAGCGTCGTGATCAGTGTGTGAATCGTTTCAGTGGCTACTATATTTCTTCGGTGGTGTATTCCGCGCGGAGTTCTTCCGTCGAGTGGTCTTCGAGAACCTCCGCTCGCTCTTCGTCACTCATCCCGGTCAAGTCGCTGAAGCAGTGATACATTGCAACCGGATCTGAGTGCCACAACTGCTAAATGCCTGTTAACGCCCCCCTCAGTGCATGTAATGCAGGATTTGAGGCAGTAACAAGTGGTGATTTCAGGACCCAGATTAGTCATCCAGCTATAAGCTAGTAAGAACCACTCCCAATCTGTGGGTTAGTTATTAACTCTATTGTTTGAGATCATAGCTCTTATTATCTAGTGGATTAGCGTTAACAACGCATGCCGCAGTACACTCGACGACGACTCATCGCGACTGGACTCGGTGCCGCCACGATCAGTGCTTCCGCGGGTTGCCTGGGCAATAGCAACTCGAATCAGGGAGCGACAGCACAGGCGTCATTTTTTGTGTTCGGCGACTTCGCGAGTGAGATCGCCGGCGACGTCACGACGGCGGAGACACTTGTCCCGATCGGCCAACACGGCCACGGTTGGGAACCGGGACCCAAGATTCAGGGAACCGTCCTCAACTCGGACCTCTTTCTCTACGGGATGGAAGGGTTCCAACCGTGGGCTGACGATCTCGTGACGAGTCTCCGTGACGACGAAGCAGAAGTCAACATCGTTGCTGCCGGTGCTGGTATCGACCTCATCGAAAGTGGTCACGACCACGGTCACGAAGAACACCACGCGGGAGAACACGAGGACGGCCACGACGGCGACGGAGAGACTCCCTGGGAGTGGGCTGGTCTCTACCACCTCGAGGCTGGCTCCTACACATACACGTTCCACGACGGACCAGACCCCAAGATGCAGTTGGCCGTCCTCGAAACCGAGGAGGGCGGCGACCACGGCATTCACCACGTCGAGGAGGCGGCAACGCAGCTCTACGGCAATCACGACACGCACACGCCTGTAGAAGACGGAGGGACACTCACGCCGTCCAGCGAAGCGCTATATCACCTCCGGTTCGCGGACTCCGACGATACGACGTTCACCCTCGACATCGAAACAGAGGGCCAGTACGTGCTGTTCGGCCAGCACGTTCCCGCGGAGTTCGACGCGATGCTCACTGACGACAGTGGGTCGGTTATCGAACCCGAGGTGACCGAAAGCGCCGGCGAACATGACCACGGGGGAGGGCATGAAAACGAACACGAGGGAGAGCACAATCACGAACACGAGAGTGATGGTGACCACGAGGGAGAGGATGGACACGGGCACAACCATTCCGGTGGGACCGACCCGCACTTCTGGTTGGATCCCGAGCGCGCGAAGCAGGCGGTAGACAACATCCAGAGCGGATTCGTCGATGTCGACGGCGACAACTCCGAGACCTACGCGGAGAACGCCGAGACATACCGCGGTCGACTCGATGAACTCGACGATTCGTTCCAGTCGACGCTGGAAAGCGCCTCGAAGGACGTCGTGTTCGTCGCCGGCCACAACGCCTTCCAGTATCTCGGCCAGCGCTACGGCTTCGAGATCCAGACCCTGACGGGACTGTCGCCGGACGACCAGCCGACCCCGAAAGACATCGAACGCGCTCAGGAGATCATCGCCGAGCACGACCTCGAGTACGTCTGTGCGGATCCGCTCGAATCTCAGACGGCGGCGAATCAGCTCGTCGAGGAAACCGACGCCACCGAGATCCTGCCGCTGACGCCGATTCCGGGCCAGACTCAGGAGTGGGCCGACGAGGACTGGGGCTACGTCGAAATCATGGAGAACGTCAACCTCGAAACGCTCGCGACGGCCCTCAACGCAGAATGACCGAGTCCACGTCTGGCGACCCCGAACCGGAGTGGGACGGGAACGCCGAACCCGGACCGTCCGATCGTCCGCGCTCGGGATTGACGGGACTGATCGCCGGCCCATCCCACAGACCCATCTGTACGATCTATCCGCCGGACATGGCTGTGCCGTATCGACCAACGACGTGGATAACGGCGTACGGGGACTCGTTCGTCGACCTCGAGGACTGCCGATGACGACCGCAACTGCGAAGAGCGAACGGTCGGTGGATCCAATCGTTAGCGTCGACGACGTCACGTTCGGCTACGGTGACCTCCCGGTTCTCGAGTCGGTGTCGATCGAGGTCGAACCCGGGTCCTTCCTCGGATTGGTCGGGCCGAACGGGAGCGGCAAGAGTACGCTCCTCGGTCTGATGCTCGGCCTCCGCCGGCCCGACGACGGGACTGTTACCCTGTTTGGCGAGCCGGCAGACGAATTCGCCGCCGGCGAGCGAATCGGATACGTCGCACAGGACGCGACGAAAGCGGCGCGCGATATGCCGATTACGGTCCGAGAAGTGGTCGAGATGGGGCGCTACCCGCGGCGACTCGTCGGTCGATTCTCGAGTAAGGATCGGCGAGCAATCGAGGAGGCGATGGAACGAGTCGGCATCACCGACCTCGCGTCGCGTCGCGTCGGCCGACTGTCCGGCGGCCAACGGCAGCGAGTCTTCATCGCCCGAGCGCTCGCATCCGAGGCCGATCTGCTCGCGCTCGACGAACCGACGGTCGGCGTCGATGCCGAATCCAGAGAGGAGTTCTACAGCCTCCTGGCTGACCTGAACGCGACCGGGCTGACCGTTATCCTCATCGAACACGACATCGGCGTCGTCACTACCTATGCCACTGATATCGCGTGTCTCAACCGACAGTTGTACTTCGACGGTGACCCGAGCGCGTTCGTCGAAACTGACGCTCTCGAGCAAGCGTACGGAACTGACCAGCACGTCCTCCACCACGATCACTGACCATGATGGGATCCGCCTCTCTTGACGCAAGCGTGCCGTTCGACGAAGCAACGACCGTCCGATGGACCGGTAGCATCCTCCTCGACGGCGTCGAGTGGTTTCTCGACCACGTCTTCGGCGCCGGAATGGACGTGCTGGCCGACCTGCTCGGTATGCCGATGCTCGGATATCCCTATATGCAACGGGCCTACCTCGCTGCGGTCTGTATCGCCATCATCGGACCGCTTGTCGGTACGTTCCTTGTCCACCGAGAGATGGCGATGATCGGCGACACGCTCGCACACACAGCCTTCGCCGGCGTCGCCGTCGGATTGTTCCTCAATTCGGCCCTCTCGCTCACGGTATCCCCGCTGCTCACCGCGTTCGTGGTCGCAGTCGTCACGGCACTACTCGTGGAGTTGCTCGTCGAACACGCCGGGGCATATAGCGACACCTCGCTGGCCATCGTCCTGACAGGGGGATTCGCCGTCGGTAGTATCCTCATCACTGCAACCGACGGCGGTATCGCGGTCGGCATCGACGCTTACCTCTTCGGCAGTCTGGCGACTGTCTCGACTGAGAACGTTGCAATCCTCGTGTTGATGAGCTTCCTCGTCGGCAGCCTCGTCACGCTGGCGTATCGACCACTCCTGTACGTCACATTCGATGCGACGGCCGCCCACGCGGCGCGGCTGAACGTGAACTTGTATAAACGCCTCATGGTCGTACTCACGGCGCTGGTCGTCGTCAGCGCGATGCAGATTATGGGCGTTATCTTGGTCGCTGCGATGCTCGTCGTTCCGGTCGCCGCCGCGGCGCAGGTCGCTCGGAGTTTCAAGCAGTCCATCTTGCTGGCGATCCTCGCTGCCGGATTCGCAGCGATAGCCGGTGTGACACTATCGTACGTCTACGGGATCGCGGCTGGTGGTTCGATTGTCGTCGCAGCGATTGCCGTGTACGCCGTCGCCCTCGGTTTCCAGGGACTATCGCATCGTCTCCCGACCGTGCGACGGCTCCGCAGCCAATGGCCCGGAGAGACCCGAGACGAACTCGAGGCCGACGGAGGCGAGCGAGAGTGACCGTCGACGGACCGGACGCCGATCCCACCTCGAGCGGTCGACAACCCTACGAGTACGTGATCATCGGTGGCGGTATTCACGGCACTTGCCTGGCGAACTATCTCCTCAGCGAGGGGGAGTACAGTCACCAGGATCTCCGTCTCGTCGACCCTCGCGAGCAGTTACTCGAGTCGTTCGCGACGAAGGCCCGTCAGTGTGGAATGCGGACGCTCCGGTCGACGTTCGTCCAGCACATCGACACGGAGCCGTTCTCGCTCGAATCGTTCGCAGAGGGGGCGGGTCGGGTGGACGAACTCGTCTCGACGGAAAACTATCCGAGTCGACCGACGCTCGAGCTCTTCCTCGACCACGCTCGGTACGTCATTAACCGGCGTGACATAGACGATTGTCACCTCCAGTCGACGGTGACGGGAGTTACGAAGACTGGGACGGGAGACCGACTCGAAGTACGGACGGACATGGGAACGCTCGAAACTCGCCACGCCGTGCTGGCTATCGGACTCGGTGGCTCGCCGACGGTTCCGACGTGGGCGACGTCACTCCCCGATGACGCCCCGCTCGTACACGCCTGGGACGACGAGTTCGACCCGGTGAAAGCAGCGGAATTTGCGGGACCCACGTTCGTCGTTGGGGGCGGCATCACCGCTGGGCAACTTGCCTGCCACCTCTCGGAACACACAGACGTGACACTCCTCTCGCGTCACGACCTCGAGGTCGAACTGACCGAAGCCGACCCGTACTGGATCAACTGGCGACACATCGAACGGGAGATTCACACGTACCCACCGGGGTCGAAGGCCCGTCTCGACCGGATCCGAGCCGCTCGCAACGATGCGACGATCCCCCCGTACGTCAAACGTCGGCTGGACGAGGCCCGTGACTGTACCGGCCTCGACAGCCGGCGGGGCGAGATCACGGCTGCATACGCGACGGACGACGGATTACTCGTGCGGTTCGACGACGGCACGACCGCAACGATTGCACAGATTGTCCTCGCGACCGGACTCGATCCGATCCCGGAACACCCCTTGGTCGGTTCCGTCGCCGAATCGTTGTCACTCGAGCGTGGGGCCGACGGCTTTCCGGTCCTCGACGACCGGACGCTCGCGTGGCGAAGGACCGACGGCACCCGTTCTGCGGTGTCCGTTTCGGGAGCGCTCGCAGAACCCAGCGTCGGTCCCTTCGCCCGGAACATCGTCGGCGCTCGTCGAGTCGCAGAGCGACTCCTCGCGTCACGACAGGGGCCCGGTTCGGAGAGCGTTCCGTCGGCTCCCAAAGGGAGGTCCTGAAATGCCGTCGAAGCGTGACGCCGATGCAGGAGTTCCAGGCGATCGTTATCTTCCTCGGACTCCCTGTCGTCGGCGGGTTCCTTACCCGGTACGTCGGCACGCGAGCCAAGAGCGAGGAGTGGTACGACGAGACGTTGGTCCCGAAAATCGACCCAGTCACACTCGTCGCGCCCCTCTTCACCGTGATCGTGATGTTCGCCACGCAGGGTGAGAACATCGTTGCCTCCCCCGGTGACGTACTCCTGATCGCTGTCCCGCTGACGATCTACTTCGTCGTGATGTTCCTTGTGAGCTTCGGGATGGGCAAAGGCATCGGCGCGGATTACTCGACGACGACGGCCATCGGGTTCACCGCCGCCTCGAACAACTTCGAACTCGCGATCAACGTCATCACAATGGGTTGTTCAGCCGACGACGTCTGTCCCGCAGGATGGGCTGGAGAAAACCGCGATTGGAATCTCGACGACCCGGACGGGAAGTCGGCTGCTGAGGTCGGTCGCATCCGCGACGAGATCGAACGACGCGTGAACGACCTCGTTGACGAAGTTAAAAACTCTAGATAGATTATCGACCACGACACGGCAGCCAGAGACGGTCAAAACACGTCTGATACGAGTCGTAGCTTAGCAACCACACCCACAGTCCGATTCGTCACTGTCTGCCCCTTCGAAAAAGTCCCGGACGTTCGACGAAAGCTGATAGGCTTGGCTCTCGCGTGATTTACTAGACTGCATCCCATTCGGTGCAATAGCTTGCACTAGCGACTCGACAAGGAGTCCGACAGGCGCTGTCGAGTATTCCTCACCGCGGTACTGCCAGAGACGACAATCAACGTCCCCCTCACACTCACAGAGGTCTCCACACGATTCGCAGGTGTTTTCAATATAGTCGGGCTGGATATCCCGACCATTGACACGGATCGTCGGAGACACGGCGAGTTGCGTCGCTTCAGCAGCCTCTAGCGTCGAGACGTGGATGTTTCTGACGGTTATGCCGACATCCAGCGCATCGAGAACCGGTTCGATCCGCTCAATCGCCGCCTCGAGTGCATCTTCAGTCCCCATACATCGGTCGCAGGATTCGTTGTCCAGATAGAGGAAATCGACAGTAACCGTCCGTCGTGTATACTCTTCGGCTGCGGGCTGAATAATCGATACCGTCTTGCTGTCTGTGGGATCGTCCATCGCATTTCACCAGATGGCTTGCTGGCTCTTATACTGTTCAGTAATCAAACATAAACGTGCTTAGCGTATTGAAACCGTCTGGAGTAGGGGAGATACCGAACGTATATTTCGCTATAGCGGCTGATACTACAGTAATGAGCGAGCGCGAGCAGTGGCAAGCAAAATGGCACGGGTTACAGGACATTCTCGGGCCGAAGTGGACGCTGCACATCCTTCGTCTCCTGTCAGAAGGGCCCCAGGGGTTCAACGCTATTCAGCGCGAGCTTGATGACTTGACCGCACCGGTGCTCTCTCAGCGGCTCAAAGAGCTTCGGTGTCACGGCCTCGTCGAGCGGATGGTCGCAGATACGACCCCGCCGACGACGACGTACTCACTGACCGAGCAGGGAACTGAAATCGCTACTCAGCTTCGAGAACTGGAACCGCTCGTCGAGTTACACAATTATGAAGACGACCCCGAAACCGATGGCTGTTCGCCCACCTCACAGGAGTGTCGCGACGAGGCCCTCACAACCGGATGCGTAACGGCTATTGATCACTGTTGAACCCGATATGACCAACGTACTTTTTTGGCGGCAGGCACTCCTCAGCGAGAACCACGGGAAACACTAGCCGGACGGACGCTGGAAAACGAACTGGCAGCAAATAGCGGACGTGATGCTATGAATCGATTAGCACCGTTTCAATACTCGACCGGACTATACCGGCTCTTCTGCCAGTGCGTCCGCGATATCGAGTAATTGCAGGACAGCTGTATCACCAATGCGGTAGTATGTCCACTTCCCCTGCCGGCGTGTTTTGACGAGGCCAGCGTCTTTGAGTTCTCGGAGGTGGCTCGCGACCGTCGATTGTGGGGCATCAAGGACGACCTGTAGCTCACACGCACAGAGTTCGCCATCCCTGAGGGCTGCGAGGATGCGAATCCGATGTTGGTTCGCCAGTGCTTTGAACATCGTGAGCTGGCTTTCCACCTGTTCGTCGTCCGGAGCGAGTTCGAACAGCGACGTCAGTCGGTTTTCCGGGTTCTCGTACAGTCGATCCAGCGTTTGTCGTGTCGATTCGGGTACTGAGTCAGTCATTCTCTCGTCTGTTTGTCTCCCTGGTCGCGTCTCCAGAGGAATATCTGCTCGTATTTCGGGTCGAGTCGCCCCGTCGATCGTGGTGACGTGCTAGTAGATGTCCGCAAAACATAAATCGGTAATGTTCGGTTTGACGCAAATCTGTATGGCACTCAGCTGTCCACGTCCTCGTGCAAGGGAATAGTTCGATCTGCTGTGTTACAACAGCAGATTGAACAGGAGCCCGATACTCAGGATCCCCGTCGCGACCGTCGCCGCGAACGCCGCGATAAGCTCTTTCTTCATTACCTTCTTGAGGATCATGAACTGCGGGAGCGAGAGCGCTGCGACGGACATCATAAACGCGAGCCCCGTCCCCACGGGCAGTCCCTTCCCGATGAGCGATTCGACGACCGGGATAACGCCGAGGATATTCGTGTAGATCGGGACACCGACGGCGACCGCGCCGAAGACACCGAGCGGGCCGGACAGGTACTCGGTCACGATCGCCTGTGGAACGAATCCGTGGATGACTGCGCCGAGTCCCACGCCGATCACGACGTACGGAATTATCTCTTTGATAATGTCTTTCGCCTCGACGTACGCCTGTCGTGCACGTTCTCTGTGCGTTGGCTCGTCGATGTCGACGTCCGAATCGCCGAAATCGAACTCTTCGATATACTTCTCGAGGCCAGCCTTGTTCAGGACGAACCCGCTTGTCATGCCGATGGTGATACCGCTCACGGCGTACAGTGCCGTCAGTTCGATCCCGACGACGCCGGGGAGAACCACGAGCGCAGCCTCGTTGATCATCGGAGAGACGGCGAGGAACGTCATCGTGACGCCGAAGGGGATGCCCGCGCCCACCATCCCGAGGAATATCGGAATCGTCGAACACGAGCAGAACGGCGAGACGATGCCGAGCAGTGCAGCGAGGAGATAGCCGGTGATCGCTCGCTTGCCCGAGAGGTAGTCTCGAATCTTCTCCGGCGGGAAGTACGTCCGCAGGTAGCCCACGCCGAAGATGACCGCCACCAGCAGCGTGATGATCTTCAGCGTGTCGTAGACCCAGAAGTGGACTGCTGCTCTGGGTGCGCCAGTCAGGCCGAGCGTCTCGACGACCCAGGTCGCGAACTGCTCGACGACCATCCTGTTACAGGCGCTCCTCGATGTACTCTTTCAGTTCGGCTGCAGGTGGATTCGACCCAGTGAACACCATCTCGTCATCGATTTCGAACCCGGGCGTCGACATGATGCCTTTCTCGGCGAGCTTCACGGTATCACCTTCTTTCTCGACGTCGGCGTCGAATCCGTGCTCGTCGACGACATTCTGCGTCTTGGCTTTCAGGTTCGAACAGTTGCTACAGCCGTCCGGTCCGTAGATTGTGATCTTCATTGTATCCCTCTGGCAGCTCTCCTACCGGAAGTACCACTGAAACCAGAGCCGCAGGCAACTGATCTCGTTCGGCCTGTGGTGGTCATGGTTCCACCGGAGTTTGGCGCTGCCATTCATATCGAGTTTTCTCGGTTTGGCACAAGTACGTTTCGACTATCTTCGATTCGTCTTTACTGCTGTCACGAAGTAACTGTCTACCTCCTCCGGTGCCTCTTTGGCCCGTCCGTATCGAATTACGGTGCTCACAGAGTCTGTGAGTGCCGTTGTATGACGATCTCTCCGTGGGGTTGTGCAGTCTGATCTTCGTACTCCTCGGCCGTTACACCTCGAGTTCATTGGAATCGTCAGGATCGGCCTCGAGCATCCAACCCTCACCGAAAGGAGTCCTCATTGACGAGTTCGGGGGCGGCGAACAGGTCATCGTTGACCGCGACGACCTCGCCTACGCGATCAACTCCGACATCGGCGACGGCTATTTACACGCCGTCAACGCCAAGTCGAATCGGGACATGAGAGAGGACTACGAACTCGAGAGAGCGACGTGATCAAGATCGTGAGCAACAACTGACGGCCGGTGTGAACGGTCGGACCACGACTGCGCTTGTCGTCGCCGAACGGAGTGGTCGTCTATCCGAGAAACACGTATCCGGGAGGTAAGTGCCGGGCAACGAAACGAGACGGAGATGGCAATACGATCACAGATGTCTCCCACTTCGTTTCGCGTCTCCACATGAACGCTCGCCGCAATCGCCGCCTGAGTGCTATCGTTGGAGCGGTTCTGCTCCTCATCGCGGGTGGGACGGCGTTCTTGTGGGAGGGGCTGTTCGAAGCGCCGGTGTTGCTCGCTCAGGTAACGGTGCTAGGACTGGCTGGCTGCTGTGATATCGTCGCGGCGGCCAACACCCGGCTGACCGATCGCTGGGCGTGATATCAATGGAGCGGTCTCGGCAACGTCCTGCTTGGATTGGCGCTCCCACTCGGAGTTGTGGGCAGCGATGACGAACTCGTCTTCGCTGTCGTGGCCGGGGACGGTTCCCGCTCGCTGGTATCACTGGGAATCGACATGTTCGGATTCCACGGGGCGTATACTCGAGGTGAACGACTCAACCGAACCGACAGCTGAAACCGTCGGTCACGCGTCTGGGTTTAGAAAGCGCTATACGACTGGGATACGAGAGTATCTCAAAATGAATGCGCTAAAGCTTGACATGGTCCAGTACGATTGCCCGTACATCAGGACCAGCCGGGAACATGACGTCGCCTTCCATACCCAACACTGGGAGTTCAATCAAGCCGATCGCACTCTCGAGACGCGGCTGCTCGCGATCGGAGCGAACGCCGAAGAGTTACACGGTGCATTCGAGACGCTCGATGGGTACGAAATGCTTCGGGGATACGATCTCCTCTCTCGGAAACAGAACACGGCACTCGTTCGCTCACGGATCGACGAAACCGACGCCATGCGAACGATTCGAGAGAACGACGGTTACGTGACCGGCCCGTTCGTGGTTCGAAACGGCAGCGAGATTTGGAACGTCGGCTTCGACCGAGAGCAGTCGGCAGACGACGCCCTTGCAGAACTCGAGGGTTCGAACGAGTTTACGGTCAGAAGCGACGACTCGGTCCATATCGACGACTTTTTCGACATCCTCCAGAACGTCGAATCCCTCGGTGCGATGCTTCGAGCCCTGCAAAGCCTCACGGACAGGGAACGCGAGACGCTCGAGGCCGCAGTCGAGAAGGGGTACTTTTCGACGCCACGGGGGGCAACCCTCGACGACGTTGCCGACGCGTTCGACATCTCGAAGATGGGTGCCTCCAAGAACCTCCGCCGAAGCCAGCGAAAGGTCCTCCGTCAGGTCGTTCGTGTCATGAACGACGTCGAAGCCCAGATGCAGTTACAAGAGGAGACGTCGACGACCCAGCGGGAGCCGGAAACTGCCGATCGGGTCGAAGAGTGATCAGCGAATAACGCCTCGTGGGTCGATCTCCGCGCGCAGCAGCCGTAACTGTTCCGCAGTCGGCTCCGGACTCCGCTCGTACTCGCCGATATGAATCCGGAAGCTGCTTTCCTCGTTGATCGTCGCCTCTTCGATACCCGGGTGTAAGAACTCGAGTGTCAGTTCCCGGTCGTCGTCGAAGCCGTAGACGCCATACTGGGTGATGACGTGGCTCGGCCCGGTCTCGGCGGGCAGTCCAGCTTCTTCGCGTGCGCCCGGCCCCTCAAGGTAGCCCGGCGTGGTGCGAAAGTCAAGTTCCTCGACGAAACTCGCCTCGTCTTGACGCATCGTGACGATCGTTTCGTTGGCGAGCGATCCGATGTCGTTTGCACCGCCGCTGCCCGGGAACCGGACGGTCGGACGCTCCCAGTCGCCGATAACTGTCGAGTTGAGGTTACCACGGCGGTCGATCTGTGCAGCGCCGAGAAAACCGTAGTCGACGAAGCCGGCGCTCATGTAGGACATGACGTCGTGCATCCCGGCGGCTTTGACGCCCCTGTGGAAGGTTCGCTCGTCGCCGACCGAGATCGGCAGTTCGGGTGCTTCTGGCCCGATACCGCCGGCCTCGTAGATCATGGTCGCATCGGGTGCGTGCGTTCGCTGAGCGAGCATCGCCGCAAGCATCGGCATTCCCGTCCCGACGATGATCGTACTCTCGTCCTCGATGAGACTCGCCGCGACGGTCGTCAGCAGTTCCGTCGACGTATACTCCTCGCTCATGCCCGCTCACCTCCTTCGGGGCCGCCCGCGTCCGGGCGCTCGTAGTTCTCGATCGCTTCGAGGTCGGCGAGTCGCTCCTCACCACCGATAACCTCGAGATACTCCGCAAAGTCCTCGGTCCCGGTGACGTAGCGCTCGAGGTACTCCTCGAGGCCGTCCTCGGTCGTCGTGAGGTCCATCCACTCCTCGAGGTGGTCCTCATCGAAGTAGTACTGGTAAGGCATCTCTCCGGGATGGCTCCCGTAGGGCGCTTCGACGACCGCATCGACGAGGAAGTAGGGGATCTCGACGTCTTTGGGCCGCGCCCGAAGTTCGTCGCTGTCGACGATTTCTTCGGCGGTGATGATCAGACGCTTCGCTGCTCCTGCGAGTTCCGGGTCCTCGACGCTGATTCCGTCGATGACCGCGTTGCCGTACTTGTCGGCTTTCGAGACGTGGATGCAGACGGCGTCGGGATAACAGGCGGGCACGAGCGTGATCGGGTCGCCGGTCCAGGGTGCTTCGACGATCTTCGCTGCACTCTTCTCGAAGGTCTCCGTCCCTGCGAGGATGCGAGCGGGGACGAACGGGACACCCATCTTCGCGGCGAGGAACCGCCACTGCAGGGTCGCGTTGCTCGCTTCGGCAACGACCTCGACATCGCCCTCTTCGACTCGCCGGCGGCCTGCAGGAGCGAGTCCACGGGTTTCGTGAGCGAAACAGTAGGCAGCTTCGACTTTCGAGACTGCCCCTGCTGCGATCAGCAGATCGGCGTCGAAGACGGTCGTCTTCCCCGAGAGTGTCAGGTTCTCGATGTCCTGTCTGACAATCTCGTGGAGGATCGGCGTCGAAATCCGGACGTGACCGAAGCCGCCGCTGGCGAGGAGGTCACCGTCGTCGACGAACCGCTCGACCGCCTCGCTCGCGGACATCCGTTTGTCCTCGAACGCCCGCGAGCGCTTTTCCCGGTTCCACGCTCTAACGTCGTCTGGGTGTTCCCAGCCGACGAGTTCGCCGTCTCCCTCCTCGATGACGTTCATCGATCGCTCACCTCGCCTGCAGGACGGAACGCGACGAACCGCTTGCCGCTCGTCTCCGTCTCGAGTGCCGTCACTGCGACCTCGAGACCGGTCTCGACGGCGTCGGGATCGATTCCAGTGATCTGTCCCGTCAGCGTCACGGGACCGAACTCGGCGATCGCGATCGCGTCGGGAGTGTCCGCGCCGAAATCAGGATGCGGAACCCGGATGATGGTTTTCGATTCGACCGTCCCGGTTTCCGGCAGCGGCTCGCGCTCGAGGGCGGTCGCTGCTCCCGTCATGGCCGGTGGGACGAGCGTCCGCCCGTCACAACGGAGGTAGTAGCCCTCGCCAGCCTCGAGTGCGTCGAGCCAGGCGTCGTAGCCGGTTTCGCGGGCTATTTCGACGCTCATCTCGCCACCTCCAGAACGTGGACGGCAGCAGTTGCGACCGTCCCACCCGCATTGTGGGTCACGCCGACCTCCGCATCGGGGACCGCGTCGGCGTTCGGGTGAGTGCCCGCGAGCAGTTTGGTCAACTCGACGAGTTGGCCGACACCCGTTGCACCGACGGGATGGCCCGTCGCTTTCAGCCCGCCGGAGAGGTTGACCGGCAGCTGTCCGTCGTGGGCCGTTTCCCCGTCGCGGGCTGCCGTGATCGCGTCACTGGGCTCGTAAAAGCCCAGTGCCTCGAGTGCGAGCACTTCGGCGATCGTAACGCAATCGTGGACCTCGGCGACATCGACATCGTCGGCGGTCACGTCGGCCTGGCCGTAGGCGGCCTGAGAAGCCGATTCGGCCGCTTTCGTCCGCGTCAGGTCCTCTCGGTCTTGCAGGGACAGCGAGTCCGTCCCGCGTCCGGAGCCGGTAATCGCAACTGCCGGCTCGAGGTCGTGTTCGGCCGCGTACTCGCCCGAGACGAGGACGGCCGCCGCCGCGCCATCGGAGATCGGACAGGCATCGAGCAAGCCGAGCGGATCGGCAACCGCTGGTGCCTCGAGGACGTCCGCGACGTCGATTTCGTCGTGGAACTGTGCCTTCGGATTGGTCGCCGCGTTCTCGTGGTTTTTCACCGCGACATGTGCGAGGTCTTCGTGCGTGCCGCCGAACCGCTCCATATAAGCATCCGCGAGCAACGCGTACGCTCCGGGGAACGTCAGGCCCGGACGGCCCTCGTAGAGTTCGTCCGCGGTCCGTGCGAGTGCTGCCGTCGTCGCCGCCGTCTCGAGGTTCGTCATCCGCTCGAGGCCGCCGACAAGGACGACATCGGCTGCGCCGCTCTCGATCGCTCGGACGCCGTCGGCGACGGCGTAGCCACCCGAGGCACACGCGTTCTCGACGCGCGTCGCCTCGAGACCCGCCGTCTCGCCGATCCCGGCAGCCATCAGCGGGGCCTGATGGCTCTGTCTCTCTGCGGTTTCGCCCATGTAGTTGCCGTAGTAGAGGGCATCGACGTCAGAACGCGGGACGGCGCTTTGCTCGAGTGCGCTCGAGCGTGCTTCGGCGAACAGTTCCCGACCGGTTCGACCGGTATGGTCGCCGAACTCGGTCGCACCGACACCAGCTATCAGTATTGCTGCCATTACCGAAAAAAAGGACTCTAGCGGCGAAAACCGGTGGGTTGATATGTATACCAACCCGCGATCGCGGGCGCTGCCACACGACGGACTATAGTAGCCACTGAAACGGTTCACACACTGATCGCACCGCTGTCGTACGATCAGGTGTGGAAGGACTTTCAGTGGCTACTATAGAAGACGAGATGGTCGGCACGTCTCGGACTGTCAGGTGGGACTAATGGACGACAGTCGTTGTGGGGGCTTCGAAAAGCGGTCACAACCGCCGCCGTGAGACGGCGAAGAGGGCGGTCAGCGGGGAGCCGCCTATATTTTCCAGAAGAGAACGATCAGGTTGCTTATCATCATCGCAACGAAGCCGACGAGCCAGAGTTCCATGTCTCTCACCTCCGTTAGAGTTTGAAGATGGGTTTGACGTGCTCCGGAACGTTCTCGCCGCTGGCTCCGTCAGTCAGATACGAGACGAAGATCGTCACGGAGATCGAAACGGCGATCGCGATGAAATAAAAGTCCATCCCGATCGGGAACGAGTACCCGAGCTGTGTCGCAGCCAGCAGCGTGACGTTGAGCAGGAGCGCGGCGGCGAGGCCGGCG
The DNA here is from genome assembly GCA_000690595.2 of Natrinema mahii. Classification (GTDB taxonomy): domain Archaea; phylum Halobacteriota; class Halobacteria; order Halobacteriales; family Natrialbaceae; genus Natrinema; species Natrinema mahii. The sequence continues at coordinate 25,745 of JHUT02000016.1, forward strand.
GTGACGCCCTCTCGGCTTGCATCTTTCCAGAGGAGGCCGACGACCACGGCGGGAATCGTTCCACTGACGAACGTCCCCCAGCCGAAGGTGCCAAGGATCGCGACGAGGTGGCCGCCGTACAGGCCAAAGATCACTGCGCCAACGCCGACGACGAGGACTGCGACCCGGCCCAGCCACGTTTCCCGCCGCTCGGAGAACTCCCAGCCCATCGCTCGCACGAGGTCACGAGCGATCGCGCCGGAGGCGACCGACAGGAAGAACGCGGCGGTGGACATGATCGCAGCGACCAGCCCCGCGTAGATGATCATCTGCAGGGCGACGTGTAACCGTTCGACGAACTCGAAGGCGGCCATGTCGGGATCTGCAAGCGGTTCGATCGTCCCGGAGGCGACCAGATAGAGCGCAACCAAGCCGATGAGCAACCAGAGGATACTCCCGACGGCGTAGGTGACACCGCTGACGAGCCCGACGGTTCGCAGTCCCTTCGGGTCGTCGATCGAGAACATCCGCTGGAGGACCTGAGGCTGGCCCATGACGCCGATACTGAAGACGATCGGCCAGATCAACAGCAGACCGGGTGCGGAGCCTTCAGCGAGCCCCCAACCATCGAGCATCTGGGGTGTAAAGGCCTTCGTCACGTCTGCGCCGGTGAGTTCACCGGCCTCGACGACGGTCATGGTCGTGTTCCCCATCCCACCGGCGATCTGGAAGAATCCAACCACGACACCGACCACACCGATGAGCATCACCGCGCCCGTGTACGCCCCCGCGAGTTGGGCCGAGGCCATCCCACCGACGGCAACGTAGACGATGATCAGCCCGAACACGAGCCAGACGGCGGTCTCCATCGAGATTCCGAGGATCACCGAGAGGACGTAGCCGCCACCGGCGACCTGCGAGGCGAGGTAGGCCCAACACGCGATAAAGAGGATCACCGCAAGTATCCCCCGGATCGCACCGCTGTTAAACCGCTCGTCGGCGATGTCCCCGAGCGTGCCAATGTTAGCGACGTCGGCCATCCCGCGGACCCGCTTGCCAACGATCCAGTAGGCCATCGCGAACCCGAGACCGCTAGCGAAGGTCATCCACAGCGAGGACGTGCCCATCTGGTAGACGAGCCCCGGACCGCCGATGAACCCGAAGGCGCTCATGATCCCGGACATACTCGCGAGGGTGATGACCGCCGCACCGAACATTTTCGTCGCGCCATAGAACTCGTCGGAGGAGTCGATCAGGCGCTGGCTATACAGGCCCACAGCGAACACCGAGAAGATAAACACTGCGACGAACCCGGGAACGAGCACGTTACTCATCGACTAGACACCTCCACAGGCTCGTCGACATCCTGTGTCTCGTTTTCCGCGTTTGTCTCCTCGACTTCCTCGAGGAACCGGTCCCACTCCTCGTCGGGTAGGAAGTGTGTCCGGAAGTACACCCCGTAGGCAAGCGTGACTGTCATGAACCCGCCGACCCAGTAGAGCCAGTAGGCGGCGGCGAAAGACGGGTGCATGCCGGTGATCAGAAACTCCGGTGACGTGCCCGCGAACGCGCTCGAGTAGTGCTCGGTCAGGACGAACGCCGATAGCTGGAGTCCGGTCCAGATGCCGAGAGGGTAGACGAGCAACTTTGTCGAGATTGTGCCGTTGGAACTCGCGCCGATGACGAACCACGGCGGGAAGAGAAACACCGAGACGAGCAAGGCGACGAACCAGTAGCCGGCCAGCCCGAGTCCGAGCACAGCCGTCCACAGGACACCGCTTGCGAGCATCAGCTCCGAGGTTCGGCCCTCGACATCGATCTCGCCGTCTAACACGTCTCTGCCCTCCTGGCGATTGATCCGTGGCCCCGATTCTCCCGTTCCAGTTCGTGTTGTCGCATCCGAATTGTGTATGCCATGTGTCCATTACTCGTACGTATTCACGAAGCCGCCGTCCCACAGCAGGTCGTCGCCGTTAAGATGTTTGCCGTGACGTGACAGCCCGAACGCGAACAGGTTACCGGCCTCAACCGGCTCCATCATCTCGGACGTCCGGGCCTGCCCAAGCATCACGTCCTCGACGACCTCTCGTTCGGTAATACCGCGCTCGTCGGCCGTATCAGCGATCTGGTCCAAGACAAGCGGTGTCTTGACATAGCCCGTACTGACCGAGAACGCACGAATATTCCCGTTGCCCTCGGCCGCAGTCGATTTGGTCAGCCCTCGCAGGCCGAACTTCATCGTGTTGTAGGCGACTTTATCGCGGGTCGCGTAGTGGCCGTGGACGGACGCCATGTTGGCGATCGCTCCGACGCCATCGTCGGCCGCTCGAATGTGGGGCAGCGCCAGTTTCGTGAGATACATCGGCGCACGGAGCATCACCCGGTAGAGGAGATCGAACGTCTCCATGGGGAACGACTCGATCGACGCGATATGCTGGATGCCGGCGATGTTCGCGACGTACCGAAGCTGTCCCGCATCCGCGGCCGTCTCGACGAGCGCCTCGATCTCGGCGTCGTCAGTCAGGTCACAGGGGACCGTCTCGAGGACGCCCTCGACCGCAAGGTCGTCCGCTTTCGCTGCCGTCTCGTGGAGTCCGTCTTCATCGACATCGGCCGCGATGGTCGTCAGGCCGTTTGCCGCCAAGACGAGTGCCGTCGCACGGCCGATCCCCGAGGCTGCGCCGGTCACGATTGCCACGTTTTCGCTGGTAAACCGTGGATCGTCGAGATGCTGGATCGATTCGGCGGTGATCTCGGGTGGATCGATACTATCGTGAGTGTCGGCTGTCCTGCTCATGCGACTAGAGAGACGAACGGTAACCGGTTCAAACGGAAGGTTGATATGTAATCACCGCCGCCTGCATGCGGTTTTGAACGCTGTTGGGCAGCGACGACGATACACGTCGGGACCACAGTTCGATCGCCTACCGTCCGAGGGCAGCCTGTTGAGGGGGCTCAACAACTGTGTCGGTTCGACGTGATGGGTGACGATCGTGACATCGACCGAGGTACCGGCCTCGACAAGGGTGCAGTCAGCACTGCGCTCTCGCGCCTGAAGGACCGTGACTTGGTCGAACACAAGGCAACGTACTGGGCCGTAACTGACGACACCGAGCGACTCGACGGGTATGGTGGCTACGAACGGGCGACCGCCCTGTTCAACGAGCAACTCGGTGACGAAGACAAAGAGTCGTAGCGCGAACGCGCACCCAGCGAGCCACATCCGAGCGTGGAGAACGAGCAGTGACTGACGAGAACGCAACCCCGATTTGTGAGCGGGGCGACGTCGTCTACGGTGACGACCCGTTCAAAGGCGACAAGGACGCTCGGCCCTGGCTTATCCTCTCGAATCACGAGAGACGGCCGTTTCACGGCGACCAGTATATCGCGCTAACGTTGACATCAAAATCCTGGATGGACGGCCTTATCGACATCCCTGGGGAGAGTTGGCTTCATAGTGGAACGCCGGATGAGAGTCGGATCGTCCCGTGGGGCGTCCAATCAATTGACCACGAGGATATCGACTTCTGGCAGGGCCGTCTGGCGGATGGTATTGTCGATAACGCGACTACTGCTCTCGTCAACGAACTTCGGTAGCAACTTTCGGGCACTCACACTTCTACGCGTTACAGCTTTTCCAGACCACAGTCTCAATGTATATGGACAGAGCCGTTTTAAACTCACCAGGAATTAGTGAAGCATCAGACTCTACTTGAACGGACGGATTCTGCAGTGAAGCAGACGCGCTTTACCCCCGCCCCGGTGGGGCGAGGAACTCGCGCTGTTTTTCATTTAGAAATCGTCGAGGAGTTCTTGGATTCGGCTGAGGATCTGGTTCACGTCGACAATGTGCTGATGGATCGGGAGTTCGATAGCCAGCACGTTCTGGAGATGCTCAGCCAGCGTGGGATCTCATACGTCGTCCCGAAACGAATGCAAACCAGCGAGAAAGCGCAGGCCAAGCGCCTCCTCAAACACGGGGAAGATCGCTACGAGACCGACCGCAAACTCCACCCCGGCAAGAACGAGTGGCACGAGACAACGCTAATCTACCGTCGGAAAGAGGATTCAGAACACGACGACCACCGACAGTATTCAGTGTTCATGACGAATCGGGGGAGCGGACACCTCACCGAGTACGGCTACCGCTGGGAGATTGAGAGTGGCTACAGGTCGATCAAGCGGTTTATGGCCGCCACCACGTCAACGGATTTCGGGTTGCGATTCTTCTATTTCGCGTTCGCCTGCCTGCTGTACTCGATTTGGCGAGCAGTGGACCTGCTCGTGCAGGTCGAATTGACCGGCCAATACGAGCATTCGCCGATCGTGACGGCCGACAATACCTGACGCTGCTAAAGAAGGAAACTGGAATCGGGTGAAGAGACATACTCTATCGGGTGAGCGCGATATCTGAGTAGCAATGCTACCTGAAGTCTCTGAGAGTTGGCCATACGGTAGGTATCTCAACAAGAATGCTTGTTTGAACGCCAATCTGGGAAAGTTCCCGCTAGCCGATCCGGCTGAAGCCACGCATTACAGTCCCGCTAAACCCACTGTAGTCTCAACTCCCAAAGCCCCAGAGTAGTTGAGACTGGTTCTCTTAATGCATATGGTGTGAGCTATCTAAGGATCATCAAGCGTTGCTAAATCTATTTGAGTTCAGTCGAGATGTTCTGCTTGCTACGCTGTTGGCTGTTACCGTAGATCTCGCGTTATGATGGCTGAGTGAGAGCGTATAGAGTTCCGTTAGTTGTTTGTGCAAACACTTGCTCGTCACCGGCACCTAGGAGAAATGTCTCACTGGAAATCGTCGTCTGAGCTTGCTCAAATGAAGAGAGTCTATCGACCCACGTGACCTGTCCGGCATCTGTTCCGACAATGAACCTGTCCAAGGTCGAAGTCGTTTGTGTTACGGGCGTCTCAAAACGTCTCTCATAGCGTTCCGTACCGTTCTGAAGTGAGAGCTCATATAATGTACCAAAAGTTCCAGAAGGTGCTTGCGCTGTCGACTCTGCAACTAAAAGGGATGATTCGGTTTTGTGGACCCCTTGGACTCGAGCATCCATTCCAAATGACGATCGCCACTGGAGCTGGCCAGTTGTCCGATCAAGTGCGGCGACGTTACCGTCTGCTCCAACATATACATGGGTATCGACAGGAAGAGGGCCGACAGTTGTTGACGGCCAGTCCTCCGGCTGCCACGCCCACAGAAGTGTTCCGTTACTGGGTGAGAGTGCGACGACGCCCCCTTGGTTACCGAAGTAGACCGCCGTATCATCAGCTGCAAGCTGGTCGTCTGGTGCGGCAATCACGGTGAAGTCGATTCCATCGATCGACGACTGCTCCCAGCGAAGTGTTCCATCACTCGTCTCAAGGGCTGCGAGGGAGCCGTTCGCCGCGTAGAGGGTCTCATCCGAAACAGTGAGCGCTGAAGCGAGGTTATTCACGGCCTGTGTCCACAATTGCTCACCACTCGATGCATCGAACGCGTAGATCTGTGCTTGTGCACCACGGGGGCCGCCTCTCTCGCCGGCGTAGATGCGGCCATCTGAAGCAGTGAGGCCAGTTATTCGTTCTAGATCAATATCCCACTGTCGTGTCCCGTCTGTTGCATCAAAAACCGCGAGCTGGCTATTCCCAGATTGACTGCTATGATACCCACCAACTGCAAGCCATTCGTTCGTTACACAGGGTGGGGACAGTGATGTTGGTTCAGGAACTGATGCGGTCCATTGCGTCCCATCTGGCGATTGTGAAAGAATTGTCCCCGAGCAGCCAGCGAGAACACCTGCCAAGAGCGTACCACTAGTGGCGAGGAACGAACGGCGGGAGGGCATACAGAAATCCACCCACCCGAATCATATAGACATTCTGGAAGCTATATCTAGAACCCACTCTGTTACATCCTCACTCTACATCTAACGATTAGCTACACCAGTCTTGTTCGCGACTGAGGAAGCCAATAGAGCTACTGAAACCACGATACAGGATAGTTAGACGGACTCTTGGGTATGCCCGGGCTATCTATCCGTAGTGGTCGCGACTCGCGAGTCTCGATGCAGTGTCTTTCGACGAATCGCACACCACCAGCACGTCAAGTGGCCCGCATATGACTCGGCGCCGCTGTACGATCAAACCTCGCTCGCCGGGTTAGAATCGGACGTTCGAGTCGTCTCAAGTGCCTGGTTTACGCACCCTGAGCATAACTCACTCGAACCGTTGGTCTACTCGATTCCTCTGGCCTACTTCCGCTTTGAGGCCCACGACTGCTACGGCAGTTCGACACGCTACGAGATGGATACCCTCTTTCGCGTGTTCGTGCTGAAAGAACTCCACGGATGGACGCACGAAACATCTCTCATCAAGTACCTCGATAGCCACCCCAATCTCTGCGGACGCCTTGAGTTGGAGACGGTGCCCGATCAATCGACACTGTGGCGCAGCTGGAACGAGCGCTTCACCCGAGATTTCCGCGAGACGGTCCAGAAAGCGGCTCGAACGATCCTCATCAAAGCGCAAAACGCGGACGTCGCCGTCCCATGCGAACCAGAGCGAAACCTCCCGGACCGAGGCCACGACGCCGCTGAATCGGCCCCTGACGACCAGACCATCCTCAACAAGGCAGGGACGATTACCAAGCACGTCAGTCGAGTCGTGTTCCCCGCATTCTCGCTCAATCGTGGCGAGGGCTGTGAGATCACCGAGAACGCCTACTGGGGCTTACAGACCTACTTAGGGCTCCGTGAGAACTTGGCCGCCAACGAAGGCGCTCGCAGCTTCATCCACGAGTCGACGCGTGATCGAACACCACTCGGGCATGGTCATCGCGACCAGATTCGTGATCTATCGATCAAGCAGATTCGCGAGATGTACCGACAGGCAATCCGGCAACTCATCAACGAGCTCGCGGAGACGGAGGAGTTCTTCCGAGCGGGTATCGTCGCGATCGACATCACCGAGGATGATCCTTTCACGGGCGACCGCACCGGCCACGAGGACGAGATAATCGGGACAAAGGAGAAGAACGACGAGTACGCCTACCAGTGGGCAACAGTCCAGCTAGTCGGCAACGCCGTCCCGCTCGTCCTTGATGCCCGTCCGGTACGGAAAGGCGAGTCACGCAAGGAAATCGTTGAGGACTTGCTGAATTCGGCTGAAGAGCTCGTTCACGTCGATAACGTGCTGATGGATCGGGAGTTCGACAGCCAGCACATCCTGGAGATGATCAGCCAGCGGGGGCTCTCCTACGTCGTGCCGAAGCGGATGCAGACTAGCGAGAAAGCCCAAGCCAAACGGTTGCTCCAACGAGAGCAAGACCGGTACGAGACCGACCGGAAGCTCCATCTCGGCAAGAATGAGTGGCACGAGACGGCGCTGATCTACCGCCGCAAAGAAGATTCTGAATACGATGATTACAGGCAGTACTCGGTGTTCATGTCGAACCGAGGCGGCAGTTTCCTGACCGAGTACGGCTATCGCTGGGAAATCGAGAGTGGCTACAAGTCGATCAAACGGTTCATGGCTGCCACCACCTCGACGAACTTCGGGCTCCGGTTCTTCTATTTCGCGTTTGCGTGTCTGCTCTACTCGATCTGGCGCGGGGTCGATCTGCTCGTGCAGGTCGAATTGACGGGTGAATACGACCATTCACCGATTGTGACGGCCGACAATACGCTGACCCTGCTGAAGAAGGTGACTGGAATCGGGTAGAGAGGCACTTAGTCCGGGCTAGCGCGGTGTCTGAGTGGCTACACTACCAAACGTCTTCGAAATTCGACGATATAGTTCGTAGTGCAACAGGAACGGACAGTTGAGGATCAATCTGGAGCTGATCCCGATCACTAATTCGGCCGAACCCACGCATCATAGGCCCGCTAAACCCGCTGTAGTCTCAACTTCCAAAGCCCCACATTTTGTATCGCGATATATGATTTATAAGCGGTAGAAGTGAAGCTCTCATACTCTACTACCCCTGAAATCACCGAAAAAAGAAATTGACAAGACACACTTGATTAGTCGAATAATCAAGTGTGGTTTTATGATAGTCCACTCCCTCTGGGAATCACGGACGATGAATCTCGGCAGGACGCCGCGTCTCGAGGGTGATCGAGCGTGACTACCGACGTCGACTCGACAGCAGTCGAAGAGCCGCTCGAAGCATTCCTGCGATCGAAATCGAAGGGGGGCTCGGAGAGCGGGAACTACCGGCGAAACCTCGAGCGCTGTGTCGAGGACTTCCTGGAGTGGCTTGCAGACGACGTCGATTCTACTGTGACATTCAGCGAGTTGGACGAACGCATATTTCGGCGGTACGCTCGCGAACTGACGAACAGAGACCTCGCTCCAGGGACGGTTCGGACCTACTATGCGCACGTGAGCGCCTACATTGGCTGGTGCGTTCGCGAAGGGCTCCTCGAGACGAACTACGCCCAGCAAAGCGTCGCCACGGAGCCGCTCCCCGACAACGACGGTCGGCGGTCGGGCGATCAACAAGCCTGGACCGACAAGCACAGATTGCGGATGACACGCTACGTCGACGAACGCGCTCACGATGCGGCTGACGAACAGGGGCTCGACGCCATCCACGCGTTCCGCGATAGAGCGCTCGTCTACGTCCTCTGTTACTCCGGCGTCCGGGGCGGTGAGATCTTCGCGGATCCGAAGGACGATCGGCGGAACGGCCTCACGTGGGCGGACGTCTCGCTCGAGGATCGGAAGATGACCGTCCTCGCGAAGAAGCAGGACTGGTCCGATCGATCGCTGACGAAGCAGACGATAAATCCCATATCGCGATATCGAAGGATCCTCGATCCTGCCGGCGATGACTGGCCGGTGTTCCCCACGTTTCACCTCCCGACCCTCTACGAGACGCTTCGGACGGGGTTACAGGAAAAGCACGGCTGGTCGTCGGCCGAGATCGAGGAGTTCGTCGACGGTCTAACCGGTCAGGTAGCCGTTTTCGACGCGCTCCGCGAGTACGAACTGACGCCGCCTTCGATCAACACGGACGGCGCTCGACGGATCATGCGGCGACTGTGTGAGGACGCCGGGATTCGACTCGACGATAAACACGGGTATCTGGCACCCCACGGTGGTCGACGCGGTGCCGGCGAAGTCATGGTCCGCCAACGGGGCTTCACCGCTGCCGCTCGGCTCTTGGATAACAGTGAGGAGGTGGTTCGGCAATCGTACTCGCATATCGAGGCGAAAGAGATGGCCGAAGACGCCGGTCACGCATTTTCCGAACACGATTCGTAGCGAAGCCATCCCGACAGCTCTTAACCAACACGACTGGCACTTCGCGGAGGATTGTTGGGTAAGGTCAGGTCTTTCCGGTCGGGATGAATGACACCGCCTTCCCGCTGATCGCCCAGATATCCGCTGAAGAGCAGCACCGGATTGCGGCGGGAACCGACAGTCAGAGCTGTCATGGGCCTCGGTTTAGTTCGACAACGACCACTGGTGGAACAGCTTTAATAGGAACAATAGGCTCAACAGGCAGACGGTTACGGTTCCAAAAACTCGAGGAGGAGACTGTTCACGCGGTCCGGAACCTCGTGGTGGAGCCAGTGGGTCGCGTCGTCGAGGAACTCGAGTCGGCCGTCGGTACACTGCTCGATGCTCGGTTTCGCCATTCCGCGGTGGAGATACGGATCATCGGTGCCCCAGAGCAGCATCGTCGGCGGTTCGACTGTCATCGTGGGCGGGTCCGCCACGTCGCCGCGAAAGAGCGCCCGATACCAGTTGAGCATCCCGGTGAACGCACCGGGGCGGGACCACGCGTCCCGGTATCGGTCGAGGGTATCCTCGGTGAACGTCTCGTCTCGGTTCGACGTATCGATGAACCACCGAAGGAGACGCCAGTCGGCCGCGCGCCACGTCCGTTCGGGGACCGTCGGCAGCTGGAAGAAGAACATGTACCAGCTCTTCAGCAGTTGGCTCGGCTTCCGCCGAAGAAACGCCTCGAGTGCGACCGGGTGGGGAACGTTCATCGTGACGGCACGCCGGATCCGTTCGGGATGGGCAAGCAACGCCTGCCACGTAACGCCGGCACCCCAGTCGTGTCCGACGAACTGTGCCCGTTCGTACCCGAACGCATCGAGGAGGCCGATCACGTCGGCGGCCAGCGTATCGACCGTATAGGAATCGATACCCGCCGGTTTCTCGCTCCGATTGTATCCCCGCTGGTCCGGGACGATGACTCGATAGCCGGCCGCTGCGAGCGCCGAGATCTGTGATCGCCAGCCGTACCAGAACTCGGGAAACCCGTGGAGGAGCACGACCGGCTCACCGTCGTCCGGTCCCGCCGTGACCGTGTGCAGTCGAATCCCGTTGGTATCGACCATCTCGTGGCTGGTCGAATCCGGGAGGTCATCGAACATGACGGACCACCTCCGTCGGGGCCAGTACCCGCCAGAGGATGGAGGGAGCGAAGAGCGTCGTCGGCGATTCTTCGAGGCGCAGGACTCTGGCAAACCGGTCCGATACGTGAGCGTCCGTCTGGGCGGTTTCGATAACGCGTGCGAGATAGCGGTTCAGCAGGTCCGTTCCGAACGGCTTCGGTCCCGCCGTGTCGGCGAATTCGAAGTCGGCACCGACGGCCATTCGCCAGACGATATCGACGACGTCCCCGACGCGATCGAAAAACCGCGACGCGAGATTCGTCAGCCCGCCATCCGCGAGCGCATGATGAAGTTGGATCGCCTCGAGCGCTGCGACGGACATCCCTTGGCCGTAGATCGGATTGAAACTCGCGATCGCGTCGCCGGTAACGAGCAGTCCGGCCGGAAATCGATGGAGATCCTCGTACCGCCGTCTGCGGCTAGACGGGAAGGGGTACTGGCGAACATCGTCGGATACCCACTCGTGCGTCTCGAGGAGGCGGTGGATTTCCGGCGTCGGCAACCGGCGTGCGAACTGCTCGATACCGGCGGCGTCCGTCGGCGGGTGGTCCCCGTGGAGACCGAACAGCGTCACGATCCAGCGATCGTCTTCGACGGGGATCGCCGTTCCGCCGCGAGTGTCCGGCGGTGAGGGAACGATCATCACCCCGTGTCGGTCCGCGGAGGGACGCTCGAGGGCGAGCGTACTGTAGGCGAGATCGACCGTGACTTCCTCTTCGACCGGTGGAGCGTAGTGATGTCGCTCGAGCCACGCCGGGGTTCGGGAGGTCCGGCCCGTCGCGTCGACGACCACGTCGGCCGCGAGCGTGTCGTCGTGTCCGTCACTATCGGTGATCCGGACGCCCTCGATCCGAGACGCGGGCCCGTCGAAATCGTACTCGGTGAACTGGCACTCGGCCCGCAACGTGACATCGTCGTGTTCGGCGAGGCGTCGGCGAACGACCCGTTCGAACAGCGGGCGACTGGCACAGTACATCGGGAGCCGGGTCGGTCCCTCGGCGAGGAACTTACCCCGCTGATAGTATTCGAGATCGGTCGCGTTGTCGATCCCCAGCCCGCCCGAGGAGAGGAGTTCCTCGCCGTATCCGGGGAACAGGTCTTCCAGGATCACACGTCCCGGCTCGAGCATCACGTGGACGTGGTCGGCCTGGGGCACGCTCGGTCTCGCGACGGCCGCGTCCGGTAACGGATCGCGATCGATGATCGTTACCCGTCGAAAACCGTCCGCGAGAACACGACCGGCTAACAGGCCCGCCATGCTCGCTCCGATGACCACGGCATGCCCACCGACTCGAGGGACTCGATCACCGTCGTATCGCGGACGGGCAAGGGAGATCACACGCTCGAGTATCTGTTATCCCGTCTTCAACCTAACGAGAGTATACGAACCGACAGCTACCGAACGTCTGGTTGTAACCAACAGAGAGGGAGCAAAGCCTACTGTTGGTTAAGCAACTGGAACCGAACTTCCTTCGACGCTATCGGACACGCCTCTATCGAAGTGTCTCTGGGAGACGCTCACAGATATCTCGAGCCCGAACGGATAATCGATGAGGAACGAACCGCCGTGGAAAGAATCGACAAAACTCGAGCGAAACGGGATACGCCTCTCTCGATTTGTTTCGCTCGGAGGGGTGTTGCCCGAGAAAGGAGCGACCGGGGTGGGCGGACAGAGACACCCCTTTATCGATGTGTTCGAAGTGTTCGTGGGACGGTGAAAACGCACGAGCGGACGAGAAGAAAAGACGTATGTTATCAAGAATTCGGACGAAGAAGCGGTCTGAGTGGTGATTGATGCCGATTTCGTGTGTGAAGAACGTTTTGTGGTAGCGGAAGCGGCGTCGAACAGCAGCAGAACACATCGATGAGAAGCCTACACATCGATTAAGGGGTGTAGGGGTTCCTAGTCTAGTTCTAGACTAGTATTGTAGTAGTATAGAAGAAAAAAGACGGCTGCTAAAGAAGTCTTCCGACTTATCCAGTGATTTCATGCTCTTTCAGCGTTCTCCGGAGTCTCTGGTCCCGGTCGCAGTCGCTGACCACCCCCACCCCCTTCGACACTTCGAACACATCGATAGAGGGGTGTCTGTCTCGGTGCGTTCCGCCGGAACACTTCGTCGCTCGCTCGCGTCGCGCTCGGCGACAACCGGCCGCCGAACCTCTTTCTTTACGGGCCCTCCGGCACCGGCAAGTCACTCATCACGAAAGCCGTCTGCAAAAACATTGGCTCCATCTGCGAGACACGAGATATTCGGTTCGGCATGATCGAAGTCAACTGCCAGGATCTCGACACGCTCGGCGTGGCGGTCTACGAACTGGCGAGTCGCGCCGCGGAGGAAGCCGGCGTCGAGGTAGACGTCCCGAAACACGGCGTCGCGACGAAGGAAAAATGGGACGAACTGTATCGCATCGTCAACGAGAACTTCGACTCGGCGGTGTTCGTCCTCGACGAACTCGACATGCTCGTCGGCCGACGCGACAAGCAAGAGCCGGCGTTTTCCCGTCTTCTCTATCAACTCTCTCGAGCCGGTGCGAACAACGACCTCACTGCTCACGTCTCCGTCGTTGCGATCTCAAACGACACGAAGATGATGGAGTCCGTGGGGAGCCGAGCCCTGAGTTCCTTTACGCCCGAAGACGTCCACTTCGACGACTACGACGCGAACCAGCTCCAGTCGATCCTCCGCCGGCGCCGGGACGCCTTCTACGACGACGTTCTCGACGAGGACGTCATCCCGCTGGCAGCGGCCTTCGCCGCCCAGACCCATGGCGACGCTCGCAAGGCCATCGACCTGATACGCGTCGCCGGCGAACTCGCGGAACGGGAGGGCGACGAGCGCGTTCGCGAGGGCCACGTTCGCGAAGCCCAGGACAAGGTCGAGAAGAACCGCGTCCTCGAGGTCGTTCGCGGTATCAGCACTCAGAAGAAGCTCTGCCTCTACGCGACGGCCGCCGTCGCCGCTGAAACGGACGACGAGTCCGCCCGGAGTACGACCGGCTACCGCGTGTACCAGTTTCTCACCGACGTGATCGACGCCGAGCAGTACCACCAGGAGACCTACGTCAACAAGATGAAAGAGATGACGACGTACTCGCTCGTCGACTTCGAACGCCGGAGCCACGGCCCCAGCTCGGGCATGTTTCTCGAGTTCCAGTTCGGCGAGCGCCCCGAGACGATCCTCGAAACGCTTCGGGAAGACTCCCGTATTGACACGGTTTCGGCTGACGAAGTCTCGAGCGTCGTCAAAGCGCAGGTCCGAAACGAGAACTGACCTGCTGGTTCGCCAGCCGGTCCGTCGACACACCCCTATCGATGTGTGATTCGCGTTCTCACTGCCTGAGGATCGACTGACTGACTCTCACATATACTATAATTATTGACTACCCTGTTTACTTTTCATCTCGTATGAATGCTAGTCTCTCCCTCAGAAACTGCGACTTTCGTTTCCACCTGACCACACACCTCTATCGAAGTGTTCGGCACCGGGTTCCGTCTGCACTCCTTGCAGGACACCCCGTTATCGATGTGTTCAACGCGGTTCGATACGGAGTCGCAGTCGGTATTGGTGTGTTTCTCCTTTGTTGAACCCCTCAGACGGTGATCGGTTTCAGAAAAGCAGCTGAATAGATCGCGCAGGTCTATTTTATCAGCGGTAGATATAAGTAAATATTTCTTATTCTTGCTCGTCAAGGCGGTAGGTAAAGTCGTACTTCGTACTCCCACCAGACCCCTGTACAATTGTGATTTCTCCGGTCCGATCCGTTCCGCCCCACTCGGCGTTGCTGTCCTCAGGAACCGCAAAGGGTGCATACGTTGTCTCGAACGGTGCTGTCTCCCCCGGTGAAACGACTAAATCCGAACGGTTCGGGGACTGTGGGCGGCTCGGCCCGGTTCCCAGTACTCCCGGCCCAAACCCAAGCGCCGAGAGGTCGAACGATTCGTGCTGTGGATCAACTGTCGGATTAGGAACGTCCCCGGAGATAGCGACGAACCGCACGAGTAGCGGCGTTTCACCCTGATTCGTGATCTCGAACTGGGCTTGCCCTTCTGGTCCGACGTCGACAGTGGACGTGGAACCGTGTGCGGGCCCCTTCCAGATCCACTCGGTGACCGTCCCCCTAGCCGTTTTCACCTCGAGATGGAGTGATTTCGTGGCGTACGTCTCTAGGCGGTCGGGGAACACCACCTGAAACCGGCAGTTCGACGGTGGCTGTTCTACAGTCGCATACCGTGTCTCGCTCGAGGAATCGTAGATGCTGGCCTGCTCAATGTCGAACTCTTCGCTGAGTTGGACGACCAACTCGGTTTCCTCGTAGTGGTAACTCCTGATAACTGATTCGGCATCAGGGGGATCATTCCCAAACGGCACTGATTCAGTACAGCCCGCTACAGTCCCGAATACGGCGGCACTGAGCGTACCGAGGACCCGACGACGATGCATACTATCTGTTGTAGAACTGCCATTTAAATATGTTCTCCAAATCAAACTGCGGGACATATTTGTTACGGCTCTCAGCGAGAGATTCAACAAGACCTGCGTTTCGAATGTCGGTACTGTTGGGCCGTGCCATATTGGTGCCGTCTCGGTGTCCTCCTACTCGAACACGCCGACGGAGAGAAACGAGTCGGAATCACCGCACACCTATCGCAACTGTCTTATCTTTTACACCTATTTCATCTATTGTACCTATTATACCCATTGTACCTATTCTACCTATTTCTCTGTGATTGGCGGTAATTGCCCTGAATCTAGAATCAAGCTACCGGTACCGTCTCTCGGTCCGATTACTGTTCGAGTTCCTTTACCTGCTTTGACGCTCTGTTCCTTGCTGCGGAAGTCGGATCGGCGTCGCCAGCCGATTCGATCGGTGCCAGCCCACCATTGCGGGGTGCGATCGACGAAACGCATAAGTCATTATCACGATAACTATTATCCAGAGTATGACCTTCTACGACCGGGTCGACGAGCTCGACGCCCTCGAAACAGCGCTCGAGTCGCAAGGCCACGAACTCTACGTCGTTTACGGGCGCCGTCGCGTCGGGAAGACCGAACTCCTCAAGGAGTTCTGTTCCGACCGGCCGCACATCTATTTCCTCGCGTCCCAGGAGGCGGAACACCGCCAGCGGGAGAAATTCGTCGAGCAAATCGCCGGTCATTTCGACGATCGCGTTCCGCGCATCGAGGGCTGGGACGAGGCCTTCGACTACCTCGCCGAGAAACTCGCAACGCAACGACTCGTCGTCGTCATCGACGAGTTCCCCTATCTGGTCGCGGAGAACGACTCGCTCCCGTCGTACATCCAGTCGTTCGTCGACGAACACCTGCAGACGACGGAGTCGATGCTCGTTCTCTGCGGCTCGAGTGTCAGCACCATGGAATCGGAGGTCCTCGGTCACGAGAGTCCGCTCTACGGTCGTCGTACGGGACAAATCGACCTCCAGCCGTTTTCCTTTCGGCAGGCTCGAGATGTCATCGCATACGACATCGACGACGGGATTCGGTCGTATGCGATCACGGGCGGGACGCCGATGTACCTCACGTTGTTCGATTATACGCGGTCGCTCGCCGAAAACGTCCGGTCGCATATTTTGACGCCGACGGCCGTCCTGTACAACGAACCCGAATTCCTGCTCCGGACGGAGTTGCGAAACCCCGCCCGGTACATGAGCATTCTCGAGGCCGTCGCAACGGGCCATACGACGCCGAACGAGATCGCCGGCGCGACGGGTATCGGATCGGGGCCGCTATCGAAGTACCTGCAGACGTTACGCCGACTGCGACTCATCGATCGCGATGTCCCGGTGACTGCCTCCGCCAAGCAATCAAAGCGGTCGCGGTATCGGGTCGCAGACGAGTTCCTGCGGTTCTGGTTCCGATTCGTCGAACCGAATCGATCCGGTATCGAAGAGGCCCCTGGCGTCGTCTACGACGGGACTATCGCGCCGAATCTTCCAGATCACGTCGCGTCGACGTTCGAGGACGTCTGTCTGGAGGCCGTGTGGGAGGCGATCCGACGCGACGAACTCGGGCCCTACTCGGAGGTCGGTCGGTGGTGGTACGGCGAAGACGAAATCGACATCGTCGGTCTCGCGCCGGAGGCTGACCAGGTACTGCTCGCGGAATGCAAATGGACGTCGGACCCGGTCGGCCACGCGCTCGTCGACTCGTTGCGCGACAAAGCGACCCGCGTTCGATGGGGGCCGGACACGCGTACCGAGGAGTTCGCGCTCTTCTCGAGGAGCGGGTTCGTCGACGGACTCGCCGACGAACTCGAGGACGACTGGTCGCTTTTCGATCTCTCTGAGATTGATGCCCTTTTTGATTCCGACAGGCAGGGCCGCTGGAGTTAATGCGTCAGAATCTGACCACAGTGGCGCCTCGGGACACCATACGAAACGAGCCGAACCCACGATTCAACAGCTCAAACTGACCAAGAAGTCAATCGCTGGCTTCTCCCTCTCGGCTGTATGCCCAGTACAGAAACAGCCCGACAAACGAAAACCCGGCGACTCCAGCAAGGAGACTCGAGACGGATTCTGTGAGGGAGAAAAACGTCGCCGCTCCCTCGATGCGTACGCGATCCACACGACGGCACCCAGCAACACGAAAGCCAGTTCTGATCGTGAGACCCGGCCATGATAGTACGCGTATCCGCCAAGCCCGATCATTGCCACTCCGAGGACGACCAACACGAAGTGCAGTTCGAGGTTTCCGAGCCACCCCATCGGGTGGCGTTTCGACCGTGGTCGTGATAAGTATCTGGAGTTATTGCATATATCTTATCAACGCTGACAATCAACGCCAACTCGCTATGGGAATGTTCAGCCGCCTCAAGACTGGGTTCGGTATGGCGCGGCGGAGCGGCCGCGTGCTCAGAGCCCACCCGAAACTGTTCGTGTTCCCGCTCGTCGGTGGACTCTCCGGCATCGCGTTCATCGCAACGTTGTTCGGGAGTCTGTACCTCACGGGACCGCTTTTCGAAGATCCTGGGCCGGCCGTGTACGCCGCCCTGTTCGTTGCGTACCTCGTCGAAACGTTCATCGCATCGTTCTTCACGGCGGCTCTCGTCGCCGCGACGCACACTGCCTTCCACGGTGAGGAGCCGTCGATCCGTGCGGCGCTGGCGACAGCCTGGGAGCGGAAACTTCCGCTGTTGATCTGGTCAGTTATCGCCGCAATCGTCGGCGTGATCATCCGGGCCATCGAGTCCGAAGAGAACCTCGCCGCTCAGATCGTCGCCGGGCTCTTCGCAGTCGCGTGGAGTGTGATGACGTATTTCGTCGTCCCCGTGATCGTCTTCCGTGACCCCTCGGTCACGGAGATGTTCTCGGAGAGTGCGCGCACGTTCAAAGACACGTGGGGCGAATCCATCGGTGCGATGGGAGCGATCGATATCTTCTCGTTCCTGCTGGCGGTCGTCGGCCTCGGACTTGGTGCCCTTACGTTCGTCGTGACTGCGGGCACGGGTACGGTTCAACTGCTGGCAACGGTACTGATCGGCGGTTCCGCGTTCCTCTTCGGACTACTGGTCGGAAAAGCCCTCAGTGGCGTCGCCAAGACCGCGCTCTACGTCTACGCGACCGAGAGTACCGCGCCGGAATTCTTCGACGATATGGACTTCAGCGAACTCGGTGGTGACCGGTCGTCCTCCACGCGCGGCCTTGGAGGGGGTCTCGGTGGCTCCGGTGGCGGCCAGATCTGACGACCGCTTCGGTTCGAGGCGAAACTAAACAGGATCTGATTCCCTTCGAACACGCCTTTCGACGAGTGAACGGACCGATTCACACGGCGTCCCAGCCGTGTGTCGCCGAAGCGAAGATCACCGATTCGCAGTTATCGATCTTCGCTCTCAATGACTCCCTGACTGTCGTCGTTCCTCGAGGACGAGTTCGGCGATCCGTTCGGGTTCTTCGTTCGCGAGTCGAAGGACGGCGTCGTGAATCTCTCGGGTTTCTTCGTCGATAACGTCTGCTTCGGCGAGTGTCGGGACGATCGTCGTTCGGATCGCGTTCTCGAACTCGTCGACCGTCTCGGAGCGAGCGTAGAACGGCTTCTGTTGGACCTCGCTGTATTCGAACGCCGGTCCCGCTTCCGCGGGTGATTCTGGTTCGTCGGCCATGCCCGTCGCGTTTTCAGTGGCGAGTTCGGTGTCGGTCAGCGGTTCTGGATCCAGCTCCCTGTTCGGACTCGAGTCGGACGCTGTCGGCTCCGAAGCGCCCTCGTCGGTTCCTCCCGATGGCGATTTTGCGTCAACCTCGGTTTCGGTCTCGGTGGTCGAGTCGGCCGTCTCGGTCTCTTCGTCGTCTTCTTTGAGATCGTCGAACGGATTGCTCATCGCTGGATCCCTCCAGTTGCGACGATTTCGGCCAGTTCCTCGTAGTACGGGATCTGGTCGTTCTCGGGATCGTAGTCTTGGAGCGGTTGGTTGTGCTGGAGCGACCGCGACAGCGCCGATCGATGGCGGATTCCGGGCTTCGGCGGACTCGTCTCGCCGGCATCGATCGCGTCGAACTCCTCGGCGGTAATCCGGGCGAAGTCAGGTACTGCCTCTTGGAGCGGCTGTCCGGGGTTGACTTCGTAGGTCGCCGTGTTGAGGTTCTCGAGGAGTTCCCGATCCTCGGTCTGTTGATCGATCCGGTCCGAGAGCTTGTTCGGGACGACCGCCAGCACGTCGACGTCGATGTACTCCCGGGCCGGTTCGATGAGTCGCTCCATCGTTCGCTTGTAGCCGCCGATCGCGCTCGAGCCCGGTTCGATCGGGATCATCACGTTCCCCGTCGCGACGAGGGCGTTGTTGTTGAGCATTCCCGGGTATGCCGGACAGTCGAAGACCACGTACTCGTATTCATCGCCGAGCAGTGGATCGACGATCTTCGACTTGATTCGTGCCGAGCCCTGCATCGCGCCGGCGAGATCCTTCTCGACATCCTCGAGCGTGTTCGAGGACGGCAACAGATCGAATCCGTGGTCGGTCGAGCGGATCAAGTCGTGTGGCGTCGCCGACCCCTCGAGGATGACGTCCCCGAGATTAGTCTCGCCTTGATATGCCGCTTCGAACCCGAGCCCGTTCGTCGCGTGACCGTTCGGATCGAGGTCCGCGAAAAGGGTCGTCCCGTGCTCGGAGAGTTGGCGCGCGAGATTCATCGACGTCGTTGATTTCCCGACACCGCCTTTCAGAATGACCACGCTGACGGCACGTGGTTCGGCTGTTGTCTCAGTCATTGTCATATTGGTTCGGTTCTATTGATCCACAATAGGAACCTATTGTCTTGGAAGGTTCCGTCTCAGCCTGTTGAGACTGTATTACATTCCTGAAGCATAGTTCTACCTATTGCAACTCAAATCGGTCAAGTAGCTACAGTAAGTGAGATAGGTGGAGTAGATACAATAGGTTAAATAGGTTAAGTAGGTAGTTGTGGAAAGGTACCTATTGTAGATTGTGTGCCTGACGAGGGAAGCTATCCTACTTCTCGCCCCTGGAAAGGCTAACTGTAGCTAGCTGTTGGACCGATTTTGCAACAGTTCTCACAACAAGCAGGAAAAGGTATCTATTGCACCTAACCTACCTATTGCTCTATTGGCTGGGACGGTGACTCTCTCGAACCTCGGCAAAATCACACCACTCGGAATCGATTCGACCCACCCCTGTTTCGACAGTGGGAAGCGACATGGAGTCGTAGCGAGGATCGCGTCGGAGTAACTGTCTGCGTGGTGACGATCCTACTGCAACAGGTTGTCGAGTCCGGGCCTCGAACGAGGAGGTGGTATAGTAGCCACTGAAAGCCATTGCACACCTAATCGTACAACAGCGCTGCGATCAGTGTGTGAATCGTTTTATAGTGCCGTGACCATGGGTCGAACGCCTGCTCGACAAACGGAACATGACAGCGTTGCCAGCAACGTGAGCGTTCAACTTCGCCGCTGCTGGCGACTCTCTGATCGCCGTATCATCATACCCCGCCTCGGTAGATACATCAGTGATCCATCGCTTCCCACTGAGGTTGAACGTCTGGTGATAGGCTTCCGCGAGATGGAACCGATCGAGTGACAACATCAAGCGTGTAGTGAGCTAGGCAAATTCAATGCCGTAAGGCGATTCACCACGGCCCATAAATACAGAAAACCCCGACAGCCAC
>JHUT02000013.1 GCA_000690595.2 Natrinema mahii
CGCGTGATCTCGAGGAGCACATCGTGAAGACTGCGTAAGTACTGGATGCGAATGTGAGAACATGCTGGAGATTCCTGTTGAGCGAGAAAATACGTCGATAGTTCTGAACAGAGAGCGACGTAACTCGCTGAATGAAGCAGAAATAATTCAGCGTGCGGTAGATATATGACCGATCACATCGTTAGCTGGATGTAGGTGAACACTGATGGACTTAACTGATACTCCCGACGACATTCGTGATTCAACTGAGAGTCCACCTGATTTTACCGAATGGGACTCTCCTGAAGAGGTCTTGAAAGGAGGCCCAACGCGAGAACGATTGCTCAGTGTTATTTTACAGTTACGGACTCCAACAAAAGTGTCCAGAATTGCAGAGCAAGCAGACTGTGATACTGAGACTGCACGGGACTATCTTGAATGGTTCACCTCGATGGGAATGACGCGTGAGATCTCGGGACGACCTGTGAGATACGAACGCAACGAATCG
Organism: Natrinema mahii; assembly: GCA_000690595.2. GTDB lineage: Archaea > Halobacteriota > Halobacteria > Halobacteriales > Natrialbaceae > Natrinema > Natrinema mahii. The sequence goes on from JHUT02000013.1 coordinate 488, forward strand.
TATCTCCAGTGGCGCAGAGTTGAGCAAATCCGAGACGAATATTCTGAGGCAGAGATCGTCAAAGAGCTCAAAGAGACGATGAAACGAATCGAGGAGTATCGTGCTCAGTTCGATGCTGACAGTCCGGAAGACGTGTCTCTCATGGATCGCACCGAGGAAGCGTCAGTTGAAGAAGTGTGGGAAGCACTGAGTGAGTGGAAAACGCTCAAACAACGTGCAGAGCTCTTAGATACAGCGCGTCAGAACGGCCATTCCTCGAGTGGCGGTGCCAAAGTCGATGCCTGAACGCCGGCCAGCTGACGACGATACTGTCCCAGAGGTCGGTGGCATCGATACCGACATTCTCGAACAAATTGGGCAGCATCTTGAACGAAGTAATCGCTTTGCAGAGACCGTCTTTCAGCCGGAGTACGCACCAAGTTCAGTCGTCGCAGAATACGACATGGGGTACTTTCCAACTGCTATCGAGCGTGCGTATCTTCAGGTTCGCTGGTACGAGACAGACGATTTCAATATCCACTACTCTGAACAATACGCCACTGGAAACCACTGGGAGTGTCGGTGGGACCGCCATCCAAACGATCACAATACTCGCTCACATTTTCATCCACCGCCAGATGCAGCGACACCAGGGGATGATGTGGAGTATGAGGAAGACTGGCGAGATATACTCTCAGACGTACTCGGCGACTTAGACGATCGAATCGAAGCGTTTTGGGAGTAAATCTGACCGCAATCTCACTCATATCAGCACATTTTTGTGAGACAATCTATATTTTTTATCAGCGGCGTTGGATTCGAACCACTGTTTGGAAGCACCGGGTGACCCAACGCCGCCTTTTGATCGTGACTGACAAAGTGGAATGACTGTTCGTTGAAAGAGCCTGTGGTGCTGCCAAATAGTCGTCCGAAGTCTGAAGTCCATGGACTTCGAACAAGTGACTATGACTGCTGACGATCGAATTCGTCCTGACGGCGGGACCGATGCGTTGGATCCGCCACCAACAGACATCATGGATAAGGAAACGCTCGAGCCAAAGGCGCTGGCCCAGAATGCGCCGAAGCTCGAGATACTGACGCAACTGCTCAACCAGCCAGCACTCGCTCGTGTGTACGTGTATGTCTGCTACTGGGGGCCGGTTTCACCGCCGGAGATCATGGACGCTCTCGAGCTCTCAAAATCGACGGCCTATGAATACGTCGACCGGCTGGTTGACTTTGGGCTCGTTGATCGAGATGAATCGACGCGTCCGCAGCAGCTGACTGCTGAGCCCCTCATCATTGTCGAGCAGTACGCGCCGATCGTGATCACACCAACAGTCCTGCATGCGCTTGCACTACAGGAGGTTGACGACGATATCGACTACTTTTTGGACCGTTACGGAACTGGAAAACTCATCGCTGCACTAAGGGGTGCAGGGCTCCATTTCGCGGGGAAGACAACCCAGCGGATGGTCGCCACCGATATCGATGTTCGGGAGACTGAGGCGATGATGATCATCTATGCGCTCCAGCCTGCACTCGCTGTTGGGAGAGAGCACGATCCGTTCTTCGAGTATCTATTTCCCGATGTCGCCGACCAGATGGAGGTTCCTGATCTCGACGGTGCAGATGGTGCCCCAGCGAAGTCAGAGTCGCACGAGTGAGTCCGTTCGATGGGTCATGCAAATCCACTATCGGCTGAGAAGGATGTCCTTGTCGATGCGAACATCTTCTTCGCGATCGGTCACCCTACTAACCCACAATACGCACGATTCCGGAGTGCTGTCCGTAACGCGGGCGTTGTGGTGAAACTTCCCCAACGAGTTATCGGGGAACTCGGCGGCTCAGATACAGAGCGCGTACGGACAGCCATCGACGAGGGATGGGCCGAAATCATCGATGCACCAGCACCAACAGATGGCGACGCTGTCGCAGCCAGCGATATCGCCATGCGAACTATTGCTGCTGAAACCGACCAGCCTGAGTATGAGGTCGAAAAAACAGATGCGATCCTTGCAGGGCTCGTCGTCCAATACGTCAGAGACCGCTCAACACGCGGTGTGATCGTCCTCACTGATGATCAGCCTGCCAGGGAGGGTATTAAAAATGCCGTCACTGCGCAGGGGTATACCGATGCAATCTCTGTCTACGGATTAGCGGAGATCATTGGCGATGACCCAGGCGACTCGATGCGACTAATCTGAGTTGATCCAGTCATCTCGTGTGTTCTGTACTACCTCCTAATCTCGGAAGCTTCATCACTCAATACATATACATACATTCAAACATGTACGATCTCACCGCATTTCAGCGTGATATCTTGTACGTGATCGCCGGCCAGAACGAACCACATGGCCTCGCGATCCAAGATGAACTCGAGGAGTACTACGAGAACGAGATCCACCACGGGCGACTGTATCCGAATCTCGACGATGTCGTCGACAAAGGGCTTGTTGAGAAGGGCAAGATCGATCGTCGGACGAACTCCTACACGATCACAGCGCGTGGCCGACGCGAACTCGAGGCCCGCCGGGAGTGGGAAGATCAGTACGTCGGTGAGCTACTCTCGAATTCGGAGTGAGACGGTTACGACGGCTGATCGTGCATACTGAGTCGAATCCCTCGAGTGTTGTTCCATTACGATCACAGTGTCAGGATGGCGTGAATGAAACGAGAGTCAGCTAGTGGTATAAAGAACCGACTAGTTTGATTACCTTACATCTACGTACGTGTAGAATAACAAATATCATCTCGCCTGAATGGCTGGGCCATGGACGACCTTACAGGATTCCAACGAGACCTCCTGTACGTGATCGCGGGCGCTGACCAGCCATCTGGACAGGATGTCAAAGACGAGATCGAGCAGTACTACAGCTCAGAGATCAATCATGGTCGGCTGTATCCAAATCTCGATACGGTCGTGAATAAGGGCCTTGTCGAGAAAGGACAACTCGACAGGCGCACAAACTATTACGCGATTACAGACGAGGGAGAGCAAGCAATTGAGGATCGGCGTGAGTGGAAATCCCAGTACACCGGTTAGGATACGAAACCTATCACCAAGATGTCGTCTAGTTCTACGAAAATCCAGTATGTATGATTAGCACAGCGGTATTTTCCTCGATATTCAGTGATAGTCTTCAAATTTTCAGATATACTGAAGTTAGCTAGCGGCCTACGACAATACTACGACATGTCTATACTAATATCATACCGGTCACGCCAACTTGCACGAATTAGCTTACTGGGTATCATTGCTCTCTTCACAGGAACACGTGTCATTGAGTACGAATCAAGTCCATGGGGGTGGGTCGCAGTATTTGCTATCGTGACAGCTCTCATTTTTGGCCCAGCCACGTGGATTATTCGCGATCGTGTTTCCAAAGCACAGCGTGAACGTCTCAGTTACGTTGTGACTGGTTTCGTTTTACTCTGCGTACCATTCGTCATTGGACTTGGACTCGTTGTTGATGGCTTACTATTCTTCATCAATGTCGGTGTACTTGGCAGTGTTATCGGCCTTGCAGTCACGTTTCTCGTCGAGCGAACAGTTGTTCCCGAACGGTTTGGTGGTACAGCCCAATAACATCCCTCTGATGTGAATAGCAAGGGAGTGAAGATCTCTTGACCAGGCGGGCGAAACTCGACAACGCTGAGGTTTTCCACGCATTGGGCGGTTCTGTCTTACAGTCAGCAGCTTGTTCTCTCGGTGTGGACCCTCTGCAGATCAGACATCAGATTGCACATATCTGAGTGATACAAAGATATATTGAGCATGACCGCGTACAGTTGGATATGACTGAGTTCGATCCGGCCCCAGAATCTGACGCTGCTCAGCGACGGTGGCAAGAGGGCACGGACACGTTTGGTCGTGTCTACGATGTTGCCCTTGGAGTGACATCGCCCACCGCGTACACTGAGATTGCGGAGCTTGCCGATTGCTCTCCGAACGCCGCGAAAAAGCATCTCGAGCGTCTGACCGAGATGGGTATCGTTCGATCAGACCGTGATAGTCGCCCCGCGCAGTACGAACGGAACGATGGGTATCTCGAGTGGCAGGAGGCCAGCCAAATTGCAGATGAGCTCTCCATCGACGAGATAATCGACCGCGTGGCAGCACTCGAAGAACAGTTCTCAGAGTATGAGGAGCAGTTCGGAACCACTGACCCGACGGCGGTCTCGGTCGTCGAGCATGACGACCATGAGATGGTTCATGAACGGATGACTGCGATCAGTGAGTGGCAAGGCATTATTCGAGAGATTCGGCTGTATGAGCTTGCTCGACAGCTCTCCCAGAACGATGGGCACCTGATCCCTGCCTGAATGAGTCGGCCACCATCGGATTCACACCCTGACTCGACAGGGCCACCGGATCGGCAGACACTGCGATTGCTCGAGCGACATCTCACATCGGATTCACTCGTCGCCGAGACAGCATTCGATCCAGATTCCTACGAGCCGCGACTCCTCAAGGCGTTCCTTGATCTGGAGCGATATCCAGAACCAGTCTCAACAGCCCGGATTGACATTCGGTGGTTCACGACTGGGGATTTCACATTCCACTATGTCGAAGATCACGACGATAGCAGCCGGTGGGAATGCCGTTGGGATCGGCATCCAAACACGCACAATGCCCGGTTGCACTTTCACCAGCCACCGACTGCGAACGACATTACTGATCTTGAACTCCCGTCGCTCCACCCACTCGAAGTGTACTCGACGGTACTTACTGCGATCGAACAGCGTCTTGAGACTCTTTGGTCTCAGTGAAAATGTGTGACTCCCGCTAGCCTCTCGTATATAGTATTTGCGAGGATGTCGGCGGGGTTCTTTCACTGGACGGAACACTCAAACGCGTCTCGTGAGATGATCCGTGTATGAACCGAGCGATCCTCGTGGTTTCCGTGGCGCTCCTCGTCGTTCTTGCGGGATGTGCGAGCGACACCGGGGGTCCCGAGAATGCGATCGATGACTCTCAGACTGTTGGGAATGCCATCGAGGTTGTTGACATGAACGTCGAAGACGTGTCGCCCGGCGAGGAGTACATCGTCCTCGAGAATACCGCCGATGAACCCGTTGATTTGTCTGGGTTTGAACTCCGAGACCGAGAGGGAGGACAGGTCGATGGCGGCCTCTCTCCGTTTTCGTTTCCAAATGAGTTCGTCCTGGAGTCTGGGGAGACGGTGAAGATAACCACCGGTGAAGGCGACCCAACGGAGACCGAACTGTACTGGGGGTACAACGTGAATATCTGGCGGGATGCCGGCGACGTGGTTCGGCTCGTCGACGCCAATGGCCAGGTCGTGCTCGAGCACGCCTACGGTGATATCGATCTCGATGGGTCTGAGTCGGACGGCGATGTAGAGGACGATAACGGTGACGAGAGCGATGGACTCGACGGGAGCACTGTCGAGGGAGAACTCGAGATTCACCACATCGACGTTGGACAAGGTGATTCGACTCTCATCATCACGCCAGCCAATGAGACGATCCTGATCGATACCGGCGACTGGCGCCAAGACGGCAGTGAGGTCATCGCCTATCTCGAGGCCCAGGGGATTGATCGGATTGATCACCTTGTCGCAACGCACGCTGATGCCGACCATATCGGTGGCCACGCCGCTGTGATCGAGCACTTCGAGACGACTGGTGAGGGTATTGGAACCGCATACGATTCGGGTGTCCCATCGGATTCTGCGACCTATGGGAACTACCTCGATACCGTCGACGAGTACGGCGTCGAGCTGCTCATTGTCGAAAGCGGCGATGAGCTACCGCTTGAGGGCGATGTCTCTGCTCAGGTGATGAACCCGCCTGCTGAGGATTCTGGGAGTGATGTCAACGATAACAGTGTGGTACTGGCGTTCGAGTTTGGCGACTTCCAGTATTTAGCGCCCGGCGATGTCGATACTGGCGTCGAGCAGCGGATAGTCGATGAGTGGGGAAGCGACCTCGAGAGCGATGTCTACAAGGCTGGCCATCACGGGTCATCGACCTCCTCGAGTGACGCCTTCGTGGATGCCGTAGATCCGGAGATGTCTATCATTTCGAGTGCCTACGACTCACAGTACGGGCACCCAAGCGATGAGGTCCTCGAACGGTTTGCCGAGCGAGAGATCGAAACGTACTGGACGGGAGTCCACGGCGATATTGTGGTTCGCACTGACGGCACGTCGGTCGACGTAGAGACGAGAGAGTCGTTCTCGACGAACGCCGAGGATATCCTTGCGGAGACACCTGATTCCGACGACGAGACGAATTCCCTGATATCTCCTCCGCTGGTCGCCAGTGGAATTGATGGAGCTGTCGCTCCTGCTATGGGGTGAGAAAGATGGATGGGACTTACACTGGCGTTGTCGATCGAATTGAGGACGGTGAGATTGCCGTCATCTTGCTCGAGGAGAATGAGCAGGTGATCGAGCAAGTCGATGTCCCTGTGGCTCGATTGCCTGAGCCCGCTCAAACAGACGGTGGCGTGCTTTTGGTGACGCTTGAGGATGGTGAAATCACGTCGATGGAGTACCGACCGGACGCCACTCGCGACCGCCGAGAGTCTGCGCAGGAGAAACTGGATCGGTTGTCGGAGAAGTTGTCTGATCGCGAAGAGTGAGTCGACGCTGGCGGTGATGAAGAGTGACTCTCGAGGAAAAGTCTGTAGTGGACACTTGGTTCTGTTCGAAGTTCCGTCTGATGAGAGGAGAATCGTGGATTGTCAAACGCTCAGTACAGGGGTCTCACGTACTGGTCAGATCGTTGAATTGCGCAATACCTGTCAAGAACACCGTGCGAGATACAGAGGATATACATCAGTGACATATACTAGGGGTGGTACTCCAGTTCAGTCACGAGATCTAGATTCTTGAGAGAGCATCGTATTCGGTGAAGTCGCGTTCACTCACTTCCTCGAACTGAAGGCGGGCAGCAGCCTTATGCAGGCTCTGTAAACACTTCATGGCCTAGCGTAACCAATTCTGCATATCGCTCTGCCACCTCATCGAGAAAGCGCTCATCGTTCAGATCGCTGGCATCCACACTCTCCCAGTAGTCATGGACAACGCCAAACGTTGAGTTGCCGGTATATTCGAACCCTTCTTGCTCGAACCGAGCCGCCTTTGCCTCTATCTCATTCGAAAGGTCTGCATCGCTCTCGATATCCAATCGTACCTCGACATCACCCGGGGTGATCGTCCTTTGATTCTGTTCCAACTGGATTTTGAATTGGTACCTGATCGCATCTGGATGACCCTCAGTCTGTGATTGCAGCCACGGGCTCCGAGTATCAATTTCATAGTTCGGCGTAGCAGACGTTTTATCAGAGACGAGATGGCGTATCTTGGACAGCGCGCGCTCCATGATACGCCCATTGAGATCTGCATACAGCGGATACGAGTTCTGCTGCTGTTCGTGACGTTTCTCGATTGCCGATTCAAGGACAATCTGGAAGTACGGGACCCCATCGTGGTCAATCGAATCAAGATACGAAAGCAGCTCTTCGTACGTCACGACACTATCAAACGCCTCTCGTTCTGTGTTGTTCACATATTGGCTAGGAGCGACCAATCCGACGGTAAAAGACTCGCAGTCGCCGTTCGACACGTACTGCTCTCCCCGTTCGTAGTAGCGTTCTATCTGCTGGTCCTGGAATGTCGCGGTGATTTTGTTTTCAATGAGGATGAGCTGGCGGTCGCCACGGTCTGTTTTGAACCCAAGTTCGATGTCCGACTCGCCGTTGGGGGTCACGACAGAATGACTGACGCCGAGGAACCGTGACTGGTCTGTGTTTGGTGCGAGTTGTTCACGGAACCACTCCCGGAAGGGTTGAGATGTCTGTACAAGCTGGACGAGAACCAGATCAACATCTCGTTCCCGGACAGAAGCTGAGAGCAGCGGACGTTCCTTGATGGCCATGGTGACATATAGTACCAATTTATTTCTGATGAATCTTCGGTCGGCCTGTACGACCAGAGTAATTGCTGTATCTAACGTCAGAACAAGCTGAACTGCCGTGACCGATACGCGCGCTGTATCTCGCACGACTGTCAGAACATCTCTTTGTACTGGTAGAAACCTCGGCGATCAATACGCATCTGTAGTGTGCGGATGGGTCACTGAAACAGTTGTGAAGGAGTAGGTCTCGGTAAGTGGCTTGCAACCATCGCTTTTGATAACAGGGAGAAAGCCCCTGGCACGCTCGAGTCCCGCGTCTCGCTGCGCTCCTCACAGGTTGCGGTGCTTGCGTCGGCGGGGTTCCTCGAGTGCGCCAGCCCCTTTCAGCCCCACCCACGTGGACTAATCGGGCTGCTGTTGCGTTGGTTGCCCGCTCTTGGTAGTTCGGCCCGCCCCGCTCGCCGCGTGCCGCCCTCCGCGTCGCTCGCGACCGACCATTCCGGGCTGCGGTTCGCTCCTGATGTCGCTCACCGTTCCGGGCTAAAATGAATCTGGTCTCGACGCCAGCATTAAGCGCGTTTTCGGTTGCGCCCCTCGCGGGCTTTCGCGTTCCAGCGCTTGGTGCCGCCTGCGCTGTCGCGCGCCACATCGCGGCGCGCGTTCTCGACGACAGTCGCGCTGGACACGGACCCGCAGTCCGGGCCGGACACGAGAAACGGCTTAAAGCTGGCCGCTCGCTTCGGGCGGATCGCCGAGGCGCTCATACCGTTCGCGCCTCGAGCCCTGCCTCGCTTCGCTCGGCAGGACGCCGCGCGGTGCTGGTTGGGACACTTCATTCAGGCGCGCTCTCGCTCGCGCCCAATGGGCGCTCACGAAGGCGCGAGCGCGAGCGCGCAGATAGATCTAGTCGGTCGGTGTCGTCGGAAAACCGCGATGTCACAGCATCGCGGTGGCAGGCGCGTGAACGCCTTCGGAGATTAGAACTCCAATGTCTAGTAACAACTCGAGTAGCAAGGTGGTTACGGTCGATGAACAGGCACTCAAACAGGCGGACGAGCAGGCAGTCGATGAAGACGGCTTCCCGGTCGTCGGCGAGACGCCGGAGTTCGAGGCAACAGTCGAGCAAGAGGTCCAAGCAAAGGTGGATGCGAACCACCCAGACGGAATCGTCGATACAAATGATGAGCGGATCTATGGCGCGACCCTCGAGCAGGAAGAGCGGATTCGAGCACGAGAGGATGAACTCGAGCGGATCAGTGCCCAGACCGAGATAGGAACGCAGGAGGGTCGTGCAAAGCGGACACGAGCGATCGCTGCGGACCAGAACAAAGCGAGCCGTGTGGAATTCCAGAAACGGGCGGCGAGCGTGGACCCAATGGCGGACCCGGAGCAGGCAGATCCCCGTACAGAACTCTCTCGAGAGCAGCTGGCGGCCGTGAACAAGCAGTCGATGCGACTCACAAAGCAGTTGGATGGCTGGTCTCGAGCAGCGATCAGCCGTCGGTTGAGTGAAGCCGTCGTCGGTGGCCAAGACCTGACGAGTGCGGTCGTCAACGTGTTCGAGGAGCTGCAGACGGCGCCTGGACACGTCATCCCCATTGGAAAACTCGAGGAGGTCTCTCGAAAAGAGGTGAGCATCGAAGGGCGTGTCGAAACCCTGTGGGATCCCTCGCATCCGAGTATCGCACAGGTCGGGCTCATCGCGGACGACAGTGGACAGACACGCGTGACCATCTGGAAGTCATCAGACGCACCGTGGATCGAGGAAGGTGAACAAGTGCGGATTCACAAGGCTGCCCGGAACTGGCACGAAGGCCGTGTCTCACTGGCCGTGACCGGGTGGTCGATGATCCACTTCCCGGAGCGCGGCCGCTGGTGGGAATAGCCGGGGCGAATCCCCTTTTTTGCTGGTGTACGCAGTCACCGCCACCTCCCACCACCTCCACGGTCCGGGCTGCTCACGGCTGATTGCCGTTCGCTGCCGGGCTTTCGCCACCGCATGAATCCGTCCCACGACTTCTTCATTCAGAAGTATGCCTGAAACTGAGTCGAGCAATTCGGTAACTACAGATGCAAACTTAACGCTGTATCTCTGCCAATTACCGGAGATACTGATGGAGTTGGCTGTATTTCAGCGTCATCTGTGAAGTGATGACCAAGTAGTACAGACTAAGCAGTGAGGATTAGATTCTAAGAACTAGACTTTCTTGGCTAAATGGTCATTAGCGTCACCAGCATATTGAACTGCTTTTCTATAGACTTCAGTAGGGGTCCCTATGAAGTTCGGGTCATCTCTGTAGGTTTCTTCCCTACATTCCCATAATAGATTAATTCTCTTGCCAAAGGGGTCCCAGTTTTTGATTTCAGTATGGTGATACCCCTCTTCTGAATTTCTTCGTAATCTCTCCCACAGATCACCTTTGTCTGATGTCGTTACGATTTCACACCCATGATGGTTTATGAAGTCGTCAAGTAAGATCTGCCCTTGTTCCCCTCCCATATCAAATAGATATTCATTACTAGATTTCACAACAAGATCTGACGAATCTGACATGGATTCTAATCTTAATTGATAGTTGTATAGAAATCGGTTAAGTTCCTCTACTCTTCCATCAAACATCACAAGCCAACCATGAAGGTCGTCCTCTCTAATTTTGTCCTGAGTATAGCTGTCAAATGACTCCCACATTTTAGAAAACTTACCACCATCCCGATCATAATTTATATTTTCGTTTACTTTATTATATGCGGGTGCGTATACATCTCGCTTTTTAGCTAGTAATCTAGAATTTATTATGATAGCGACTGATCCGATAACAGCCACTATGATAGAAATGATCTGAATATGGTCAGTCATCATTCCTCACTCCCATAATGACAACAGAGTATATTAAATATTGCAGTGGCCCCTTCTCGTAAGTAATATTAACTAAGAATAAATTGAATATATTTGAATTCTGGTCGGTAAGTGCATATATTCAAACCTTTGATATAATATGGTAGGCTTGGTTGAGAGTCTGTTACCTACTTGATCTGTACTTACCGCTTGTCGGGTAATCACAGAATGGGTATAAGAAATGCTCTATGATACCTTCTGACACTCTCAAAAAAAGTTACCTACAGAACTCTTTCCTAATATCATTTGAACGAAGATATAGACACTACCGATTATGATGGCAAGTGCCCATAGGTACATCAGTATCTCTAAGAGACCCATATGATAAATATGTCACTGAATTTTAAAAATCTATGGGTGATTGTTGGCGGCTATCGAGAAAATCGATAAGTTACCGGCAGCGCCTTTACCTGTACTGACCAGTAGCTACGTGTGTAATCTCACCAGACATTATTTGTTAATGATGTTGATTTTCTCCAGGGGGCGGCGGCACACACACTCCTTGTTCGTTGAGCGCTCTCGTGACGGATATTGGCCGTGAAGTCCCAACAGGTGCTGGAATTCGACCACGTCGTTATTCCACAAAACATATGGCTAGTTCTTCTGTTTTATTTGTTGAATGGATACAAGATGAACGAACCCGGCCCAAACGAAGACGCGCCTGCTGGCGACGGGAGTAAACCCCCAAGAACGGGGCGCTTTCGCTGGTTCGAGACTATCGATACTCGCTTGCTCTTGGTGGGCGCGCTCGCCGCGGGCATCGCCATCGGCGCACTTTTCGCCGGTGGAGTACCGGCTTTGGAGGAGTCACCGCCCGATCCCGAGATCGAATCAGTCGAAGTTCTCGACACGGGTTGTCACGACGATGTGCGATCCCGGGCAATGTCGAGTTCTGATGGGATCTGGGTCAGTACGATCAATAACACCTCGAAAGATACCGAGGTGTCCGCACAGATTCGTCGAACGTCTCCTCCGGATGCGACGGTCGCCGCGTATCGGGTGGATCTGGAAACGCACAATACGACGATTGAGTCTGATGAGTGCCCAGGCAAGATCGTCTATCGTGTCGAGTACGACGCACCCTACCCTGACGCTGCGGACGCGATGCGGACGGAACGGTACGTTGACGGTGAGTTCCACACCTGTGGTTACTCAAGCAGCGGTCCGGAGGCGGGCTGTGTCGCGTTATATGAGGAACGACCAACCCATTACTCGAATGGCACCGTCACATATGAGTCGCCCTGAACCGGTTTGGTTCGGTCACCGCTCTCGGAGCGCGTCTTAGATTCCACCTTCGGCAACTGGTTCACCTGTACTGAACGCGAGTTTCACAAAGAACTCTGCTACCGTCTCCTGAGAGAGGTTTCTGTGCCCCACGAGTGGGTGAGGGGCAGTCGGAGTTGCTCATTGCCCTTCGTGAGCACCATGACTTTCAAAGAGATCTACGAGACAACATTCGACGAAGACGTCCAGACCAACTTGAGCACCAGTCCATGTCCCAAGTGCAATGGCCGAGTCATCACCAACGCAGTCGAAACTCGTTGTGAGGACTGTGGACACCTTATTGAACCGCAACAATACCAGACCCAGAAAAGAGTTAATCCCACTTAGATAGAATGCTATTTAGCAAAACTACACAAGTATTGAAACAAGATATTTACTGGAGTAACAACATCGGTTTGGATAATGCCAGAATGTGATGGCTGTGGCTCTCATGTCACCGAGAACTATTTCCGGGTTTTTGCTGTTGATGGTGATCTGCCAGCATGTATCCATTGTGCCAGCAACCGTGAAGCTCGAGAAGCAGGACTCCGCGAGCAATAGCGTCTCAGTGATCTCATTTCCAGATCATCTCTCCCGAACTGGAACCTGCATCGAGACATGAGACAATACAACCCACTACCCACTCAATGACCGATCGAGATTCTGACTTTGAGGAGCTTCGTCCGACCGGCGAAGCGTCGCATATCCCAGATGAAACACTCAGCGAGGATGATGACGGCGAACCTGATCGACAGCGGAGTGCGACGGCGACGACTGGATATCCGGATACTCCAACGGAAACGGATACCGAGTGTCGGTCCTGTGGTGCACCGATCCCAGCTGACCGGACCAAATGCCTGTTCTGTCTCACCAACCATCTCAAGGACTCCTCTTCTGAGACAGACGCACCAGCAACGGAGTGGACACTGCTTGGCGTCGTCCACATGCTTGTCGAGTCATCGACGTTCTACGGCGCCGTCGCGAAAGGCGGGGCCGCTGCGACGCTTCTTGCGTCGAATGCGACCGAACAGGCTGTCGACGACTGCACAACCATCTATGATCTCGAGGACGAGCCTGCAGCCCAACTGGCTGATCGGTGGCCCGTGCTTCCTGCTGCAGCACAGATTGAATCTGCCAACGGTGAGCAACTTCTCGCGGCCGCCTGTGATCGAACAACATGGAGTGACCAACTCCACCCAGCCGCAGATAGTGACCACAAGCCAACAACGTATCTCTACGACGAAGGTGGAACTGGTATTCGCAACGAGCAGAGACTTGCGACGCTGCTCGACAACACTGGTGATGATGCGTGGCTAGTTCCTGCAATTGCCCTCCAGCAGGCACCTCAAGAACGTGAACCTGAGCATCGGGACAGTGACATTCCGACCAAAGAACGCCTCGAGTGTCACCAGTGCGGACGCACAACCGATCATCGATTCAGCGATCACGAATCGGTTCCCGACGAAACCTGGACCGGCCACGCAATCTGGGAGTGCCAGGTCTGTGGGATGCCGCGCTATGGGCCGAACCCAGAATGACTTGCTCGCGTCAGGGCTTAACCAACAGACAGGCAATGGTGCAGCGTGGCTGTTGGTTAACAGAACGGTCGCCCGTGCTATCGTGTCATGTTTGTCTGCGCCGCGATCGGCTGAGGCGCATGCAATGGACCCACGCAACACACCAGGATACAGACTGCATCGTGCACTCAGCCAACTCAATGATCTCGAGGTCAATCAACTGACTGACGCAGACAGAGAACGAATCGAGACAGCAACGGCGCTCTTGGAGGAGGTGAGTCTTCTCACTCGGATAGAGCGCAGTGAGACTGCTCGATGAAACCTGCAGCTTCTATGCGGTCAACATACTGGACGAAAGCCAGGTAGGGGCGCTTCTATCCGTACAGCAAGGAGCCCGCGCCCCTTGAGGAATGCGAATGGTAGACTCGACTATGGGATATTTATCACGCCTGTCTCCTCCTCAATATGGATAGTAGTCCCAAACGCCGCGGAGCGTTCAGCGACAGTCTTGAGGATGTCACGGGCCTCGTCACCGGTTGCGAGAGTTGGTGTCCCTCGCCGCGAATGCGGTGACTGGGGGTGGAGGGTACATGGATGTAGTGTTACGTCTACAAGCGTCCCTGACGGTGCAAATTCGCATCGTGGGATGATAGACATCCAGTTCTCCGCATCGTGTGTGACTGTCGAGTCCGACTCCGAAGAGGCATCTTCCCCGCGCACGTCCGGCACAGTGGAGTCGACTGTCTGGTCAAGGGAGTCGGGTACCCGATGAATGACGTCCTCGTGGAAGAAGAAGTTTCCCAAGGAATAGAAGATCGGTCTTTCCCGATGGATTTCCACCCCACGGAGCGCGTGTGGTCCGGTCACGACGACTGTGTCGGCGCCTGTCTTGACACACTCGTGGGCGAACTGCTGGAGGAACTGAGGTATCTCCTTTGTATTTCGGTTCCCAGCTCTGGCCTGATGAGAGTGAAGGGCTACAACAACCCAGTCAGCAGTGGCAGCTGCCTCCTCGATCCCCGCGAGGAGTGTCTTGCGATCGCGTTCGTGGAGAGAGTGATAGATTCCTGGTGGCTGTGCCTCCGTCATTGGGGCACACCGCATCTGCATGAAGTAGTACGCATCATCGGTCTGCCAGTCGGAGTTTTCGCGCCGGAGCCATTCTCCTTTGACCTGATCGATCCCAGTGTGGGAAGCGATTGTCCGTAGTTGTTCGAGATGTTTGGGTGACATTCGATACGTCCACTCCACGTGAAGCGGATTGACGCCGCACGTACCGTCGAATCCGGGCGTTGAGACTCGTGCCACCCCACTGGGAGGGATACTCGTTGTCGCATTAAGGAGGGCGACGCGGCCAGCGTCAGTGTCCAGATAGCTGGGAGAACTCGCCTCTGTTAAGTCCCGTCCGATCCCCGCGAACGTTAGGTCCCGCGTGCGCATCGCAGAGATGGTCGTTCGAAGTCCTCGTTCCCCGAAATCAAGGGAGTGATTCGAGGCAGCTGTGAACAGGTTGAGGCCCATTTCGGTTAGTTCGTCGAGGATGTCAGGGCTGGTTCCTATGAGAGCGCCTGGGAATGGCGCAAGGTACTGGTACTGATCGGTCACCTGCCGCAAGGCTGCGTGAGGGGTCTCCTCGTTCAATAGGACGGGCTCAACTTGAGTGACTGCAGCGTCGGCAGTACGGAGCACGTTGAGAAGGTCGTCAAACCGCTCCACGTTTTCCGGTTTGGAGACCGACGGTGCGATAATCGCGTCTCCCGTTGCAGCGAAGGTGAACGAATCAGATGTCATAGCTATTGCCAATATGAGTTATACTTTAATTCTGCTGATCTAGTCAGCCTGCGTACGAATAGGGGTACTCCCTAAGTCCTCATCAGGACGTGCGTGTGTACAGGTCAAATAGACATGCGAGCGACGAGTTCACGGTCTATATACGGGGAACATGCTCTTTGTAGACTGAATGGCGAGTCGCCAGAGCGGTCGAGTCGGTTCGCGCTTCGATACCTCGCAGTGCTTGTCGATCATGGCCGCGGCGTCGCCGGGAACGTCCGGTAAGACGACGAAATCCGGTTCAGTCGGCATCTCGGTCAACGCCTCCTCGAGCGTCGAGACTCACACCTATCGACGAGTCGGGCGCCTTGACGATCACTGTCGATACCACTACCGATCAGAATCTCTTTACTCCATGAGACAGACGCGTTCCAGCAGTGATTTTGTGAGCCGGTGATGGGTGCCGGCGTTCTGAGCAGGATCAAGCGAATACTGACCAGAGCGGCGGCGCAGTGAGGTATCCAAGATGCATATGATCATTTACGCATTGGTAGAGGCATCGACAGCAGAAGAAGCGCTTTCAACTGGACAGACGGTGTTCGACCGACTGGTTGGCGCGGAGCCGGATTCTTGTTCAGTGTTCGACTACTACGTCACCTTTGACGAGAAGGAGACGACAGTGGCTGGAAAAGCACGGTGGGGTGACTTGCCGACAGCTGCACCCGTTACGTCCGACGAAGGTGAAGAACTCCTCGAGCGGGCTTGGGAAATCACAACGGAAACGTTCCAGCGCAATCTGAATCGGGTGAAGAAGGCACTCGAGGAACACAGCGACGACGAGATCATGCGCGATGAGGGCCTCGCTCGGCATGCCTTCCAGCGCGTCGGTGTTTCCCGTGGCCCGTCGATCTGCTTGTATGATCAGCACGCGACAGGCATCCGTCATCGCGGGCACCTCGATCGCCTCCTCGAGGAGATTGATGAGCGCAAGACATGCTGGATCGTACCGGTAGATGTCCATTTCTGAGTAATCATGCCCCGAATCACGAACTGGACACGAGAGAGCCGAACACCTACGCTGGCATATCGAAACACGGAGACTGGAGCGCGAGCGGTCCTGCATCGTGCCCCGGATTCCTACGCGTACAAGTGGCGAGCAGCGATCCTCGTCGATGGCTATCCAGTGTGGTCGCGCGGCTTCGAGACAAAAGAAGCGACCAGCGTTCGGGATACACTTCGGGATCGACCAGCTCCCGAACTCGCTTGTCCGGAGTGTCCGAACAACGACGTTATTGTCGGCCAGAAATCTGCTGCTGGTGCAAAAGTCAAACGATGGTTCGACTGTCTTGACTGTGGCTACGAAGCCCCCTCGAAAATCGTCTATGGCGCAGAACGCTAACAGCTGGTGAGAGCGAGAGCGCAAGCTAATTGCTCAGAGCAATCATGTGTCTCGAGGAGCAGTCGCAGTTCAACTAGTCGTCGTTACTTTGTCTTCGATCAGCTGTTCGAAATCTCCTACTCTCCTGTACTCGTCTCTGTGAGCGAGTGCTGCTTGCCCCTTTGGTGTGATTTCATACAGCCCAGATCGTTCTTTGGGTCCGATTTTGCGTACGAGACCATAATCTGCAAGCACCGGTAGCCGAGTATTGAGATTTTGCCGACTCTTCCCCGTGTGTGCCGCAAGATTCGATGCAACGTTTCGTCCCGTCTCATTCAGTGCCTCGAGGATCAAGAAGTCTGTTGGGCGTCGGAGTCTCATTATCGCCATTCCCCATCCATTGTATGATCATTATAGTGATTTTATAATAATAATGGCCATTCGCCGACAGTATCCAAGACCGCCGTTTTCACGACTGGAAAAGATCTTACGAGGATGTTCGCTGTTGAACCTAATCAATGGGGAACAGATGGTCACTACACATGTGAACTGTCCGCTATGGGTTTTGCCACATACGGATGAGAGGGGGTACAAATGCGTACAAGCAAACGAGTATCGTTATTGTGAAGAATGGGAAATCCAGTGGGTCACCTTCGATAATAAGCCCCACTGTAATAACTGCGAGTGCTAAGCCGACGATGGCAGTACGAATCGCACGAAGATGTGCTATAAATATCGAATACTGTTCATCATTCATACATGATATCGGAGTTCTCACTATATCGGTCTTTTTGTTTATTGAGGTCTGCAAACTGAGCGATGACCCGAAAATATATGTCTTCTCGATAAGGTATTCGCTGTATGCCTGCATTCGGAATTGGTACCCCCATCTACCTTGCCATCCAAGCGTTCATTGCACGCTTCGTGTATCGTGAGGCCTCAACTCACAACCGCCGCTCGCCGCTTGTTTTAGCCGGTAGCATCTTTATCCTGAGTATCGTTGCTGTGTTTATCGTGGGTAGTATTCTACCTGTTCTCCTTGTCGAAGCAGTGGTCATTATAATGTACCGTGCTGCTACATCTAGAAATAAACCACCTACTGCACAATAATCACACCCTCCTGTTTAACTGAAAATCAAACAATTCTTTACCTGTACTGATCAGCAACTACGTGTGCAGACACATCCATTATGCATGATCGAGAGAAGTCATTGAATACCAGAAAATAGTTCACCAACCGTAGGATTGTCAGGAATGTGAATAGACGTGAGTATCTCGCAGCAGTCTGTAGTACTGGAGTCGTCGCAACGGCTGGGTGTAGCGAAATAAGAAGTGCACAGACACTCTCCGACCCGACCGTTCGTGCGGACTCGAGCGGACGAAAGACGCTCGTCTTCGCAACCAACAATGGGGAAATCGGGAAATTTGGGATAAATGGCCGTGTTGACTCTGGGGTAATCGATGCACCACTCGAGATCTGGCACCGCGAAGGGACGGCTGTGAAGTCCATCAAACTCAGAGTGTGGATGCCTGAAGTAGCGACGGAATCACCCCCAAAGGTCGCTATCGTCTCGCCAGTAGAAGGTGATAGTTCGCCACCGCCCTCAGTGACACTCTACACGCCTGACCGCGCTCTCGGAACAGTCATCGAAGTCTCTGATTTGAATGACCTTGCAGACGAGACTATCAGTATCCTCAACCTGCTCATCAAACCAGTAGCAGAAACCGCCACCAAGCTCACTATTCACGCGACAATCGAACTCACAAGTAGTGGCGTCCTCGAACGTGACTACACGCTCAGCGGAGAACTCCAGTTAACGTACTCCGAACTCAATAACTGATCGTCAGACTTGGCCGACAACTTCTATTGAAATCCTATGAGTCCAGCATTTCCACTACTGAACCAGCCGTTAGGTCGTTGTTCTGTACGTACCGTAGCAAGTGGTCATCCCTCACTTGCGGAAAGAGCCAGAGAGCAGTACAGTTTTTCGTGCCCCACCAGGAGCGGAAGCGGTACTCAATGAGCGATACATCAGTAAACTCTCAAGACTCGAGCGAACTCTCACCAGCACAGCGACTCGAGGCACCGAACACACGACTGATTGACGCCAGCATCGCAACGATCAACGATATGGAGACTCTGCGAGCCTGCATTGCCTACGAAAACCAGCACCAACAACGTGTTCCGATCCTCCGCCTGCTCGAGAAGCGGGCCAACGAACTCCGTTCGAACGACAAGGATGACGACTAACTCGACACGTCATCTGACATAGTATTTCACCGATAGGGTTCTGTTGAACATCTTCGGAAAGATGCCACAATTCGCTGTGTGCCACTGTCTATGTACTCTTCTCGAGATAGCGGCAGGAGCGTCAGAGATAGTGGCAGTTAACCCGCCAGCGTCCTCTGTGCTAGTTGATGTCTGATTCCGACTCTGTTCACGAGAGCCCACCGTCGTTGCTCGGTCGACTCCTCTTTGGGAGCGGGCTTGCAGCACTCGCACTCCGCAACCTGACGAATCTTGACGGCCGGATCGCCTATGCAGATGCCAAAGGCGTCCCCCTTGCAGACAAACTCGTCCCTGCCTCGAGTGGTCTCCTTCTCGGCGGCGGCCTTGGCATTGGCCTCTGGAAACTGCCCAAGCTGTCTGCAGCCAGTGTTGCCGCGTTCTTCATCGGCGTGACTCCGGTGATGCACGATTTCTGGGCAGTCGACGAAGACTCGCGTGACGAAGAACTCACCTCGTTCCTCCAGAACCTCGTGCTCCTCGGTGCTGCCATCGCCTTCTTCAAGCGAGCACGGCAGAACTAACAGAACACTATTTTGCGTGGAGTGACCCGTCTCGGGCATCATTCCACCGTTTCGCGGAAGACACTGGGATACACAAGCCGTCAGTAGTCATCCCTGTACCTCCGTCCCTGCTCGGAAACTCGTGAGGTCATCGATCCGCTCTTCGAGTGCTTCGATTTCCTGTTGCAGCTCCTCGGCTTCGGTCTCCTCGCTGGCAGCAAGTTGGTCCTTCAAGCCCTGGAGGCGTGACTCCTTGACGTCGTCGTCGACCTCCGCCTTGCGAACGTACTCGCTCTCATCGATTTCGTAGACATCCGACTCGGTGAGTGTCGTCACCTCGAGTGCCTCGTCGACCTTCTGGCGATCAACGCTCATGACGCGCTCGCGGTCGATCCCTTCCGCCTCGAGCATCGAGAGGACGTCCTCATCGTCTTTGAGCGAGCGGTTACGGCGACTCGTGCGCTGGACCGAGCCGTACTGACCGGCAACAGGACGGTCGTGATGAAGCCGTGAGAGAAGTACGTCAGCAACCTCCTGGCGAAAGTCGTTGGCATCACGCTGGACATCCGACAGCAGCGTATAGAGATTCACCAGTGTGGCTGTCTCCAACTCAGGCAGGTCGGTTACGTCGTGGCGCTCGAGTGCATCGATCAGTAGCAGCGCATCCGAGTAGATATCCAGACCGTCGGGTTCGGTTCGGTCGTCATCGGTATCTGGTTCGTATGCTGTGTCGGCCAGTTGGGTCGTCGTCGGTCCGTCTGTCTCGGCGATCACACCCGCGTCTTCATCGATCTCGAATCGGGGATGGACACTCAACACCGCTGGATACGAGTCAGCATCTGGTGGCAGCCGGTCGAGATCAAACCCATCGTGCGCGGTCTGTATCTGATGATACAGCGACTTGAACTGATCGCGTTGGAGCGGGCGCTTCTCGTTGGACTCATCAAACTGGACGATAACGCGGTGTTCTTGGGCATCTGTGATGTGGATGCGAGAGTGCGACAGTGGTGTGATCAGTGTCGCGTCCGCCGGCAGCTCCTAAGTGGTTTGATACACCGACTGCTGCGATGAATTGGCTAGTAAGTAGGTTTGCTTACTGATCGACCGTGATAGTGCCGCTATCTACAGTTATATTGTATCCAATATACTCAAACTGAATCTTACTTGATTCAGCAAGACGGTCTAATGCATCAGGGTCAATGCTATCATATAGAGGTGGCAAGTCCAGCGGATCCTGTTCCTCCATTTCAGCCACTCTATCTACAATTTCAATGGCTGGACTGGCTCGTGTACTCGTCGTTAGATTCCCCATCATGGACTCAATTTGACGGCCCCGTTTATAATTGAATCGTGGATTAAAGTAGGCAATTATAAACTATGATAGTTGATGCCTCCCGGTAACTGATTTTTCTGTACTTATTGCTAACTCAAGATCGTCCGTCCGACCGTGTGGGAGTTCTCGGACACCCGATTAGGAAGTATAGTGGCGTACATATCGATTTAGAGACAGGTGATTTTATGTACACCTTCTTAGAAAATAGAGATATGTCTGGTTGGTCACCACCAACAATTCCCCAGAAATGGTTTATCGGAATCGGTGTCCTCTACGGGCTTTTGGTAGTCTACTTATTTCTCACTCAACATATAACATCTATAATCTGGCTTGGCATATTGCTCGGGGTACTTTATCTCTCGTGGCGGTTCGTCGCTGCTGTGGAGGCGATCGCTGACGCTCTCCAACGGATTGCTGATCAACAGGAACAGAACTGATCGGTTTGCATTTGTAGTTACTGCTACTCGAGACCCCGGCGGCCGCCGATTAGCGGCTCTCCAACTGCTCGAGTCCGGCGTATTTTTCAGACCCCAGAGGGGCAGAGGTCTTCTCGAGTTCAATTCGATTCAGTTCGATTCGACTCGAGAAGCAGTGATCAAACATGGCTACGAGCAACAGCTCCCGGGAAACGTTCGACGATTCGGACACCCGACACGATGAGATGCACAGTACGATCGAGGCATGGATCCAAGACCTCGTCGACGAAGTCGATGACGCCGTCTCGAGCGAGCAGTTCAAAGAATGGTTGGACGTCCAGAGTCGCTTCCACGACTACTCGCACCGAAACACGCTGTTGATCAAACTCCAGTGTCCGCAGGCAACACGCGTTGCCGGCTACCGAACATGGCAAAATGAGTTTGATCGACACGTCAAAGAAGGGGAGACAGCGATCTGGATCTGGGCACCCATCATTGCAAAGCAGTGCCCTGACTGTGGGAACTCCCCCTCGTACCACGAGCGCAGTGACTGTGAATACGATGAAACCCCGCCGGACAGCTGGGAGAAAGGACTCGTTGGCTTTCGACCAGCGCCCGTCTTCGATATCTCACAGACTGACGGCGAGCCACTGCCCGACCTCGAGACCGAAGCAAAGGGACAGGCTGACGAGTTGGTTCCCGCACTCCTCGAGGCAGCAGACCCACTCGAGGTGGACGTAGAGGTCGTGTCCCCCAAGGACTGGTCGCATGGGAACGCCAAGGGCGTCTGTGAGTACCGCCCTCAAGAGCAGCCACGCGTCGCCGTCCGTGATCGCGAGAACGAGGCTGACCTCGCCGTCACGCTCGTTCACGAGTACGCACATGCGCTGTTACACAGTGGCGTCGACGACGAGGCTGAGCGATCGAAGCGTGAGCTCGAGGCCGAAGCGGTCGGTTACATCGTTGGACGGCACTTCGAGTTGGATACCAGTGGGTCAGCGTTCTACCTTGCCGCGTGGCACGGTGACGAGCCCGAAACGATCCTCGACCGGCTTGAGCGAATCAGTTCGACCGCCCAGGAGGTCATCGACATCGTCAGTGAAGAGGTCGACGATGAGTGATCGACCGCTTCTGCTCGAGATCATCAGTGCGCTCGAGGAGCAGGGCTTCGATTGAGGCGAGTACCAACTACAGAGGATGATCGACGCCGAAGCACTTGGGCGGCTTGTAGACTCGACGGGCCCACAGACAGGTACTGATCTCGAGATTCGATACTCGGTTGGTGAGTTCTGTGTGGTGGTTACATCATCTGATGAGGTCACGGTCAAGGTTTCGTAGAACGGGATGCCAAAACAAGGCCGTCATAGATTATCTGATCTGTTGAGCTGGTAATCGCAATAAATGATAAGTACAGGGAACGCATGTATCGATCAGTACGGTAGAGACTCTTCTTACGATTCTAACGCGTAGGTTCCGGAATACGTAGATACGATAACATTCTCATCGACGACGAAATCATAGATCTGTTCGTTCTGACTCGGGTTCTCTCGCGGAGTCCACTTTCGAGTGATTTCACCGTCGGGGTTTACTCTCTGAAGTTCTTGACTAGTTTGAACAAACACTGATTCTTCAGAGCCGAATTGTTCTTCGCTAACAATTTCCCACGACTCGATTTCACTACCGACATCTGTACTCCAAAGTTCGGTTCCATCATCCAACTTAAATGCAGATATTTTTTGTTCGCCGCGTTTGCCACTGTATATTCGATTCTCGTAAATGCGCAGATCCCCTTCGTACAGGCGATTTGGGCTTCGACGATGACGTGTCATCTCTCGTTCCCATTGTTTCTGCCCGTCGGCGACAGCATACAGGTAGGAGTCGTCCTTCGCGAGCACGAGATCGGAGGCAACTCCGTGAATCCGTAATGAACTCGAGGAAGGAGACAATTCCACTCGCCAACGCTCTTCCCCGTCAGCGATCGCGACAACAGCCTCGTTGTTCGCTGCATAGACTACACCGTCAGAAACGTCAAAAGACGTATAGTCGTTATTGGACTCGTATCGCCACTGTACCTTCCCCTCCCCCTCGCCCACATTGAGTGCAGTGATATCACTGTCAGTCACCCCGTAGACAGAGGCCGTTTCAGCAGTAGTACCAGCGTCAGTATCAAAGATCGATCCTATTCCTGCGAATTCCCAGAGGAGATCACCGGTGTTAGGATCAAGCGCTTTGAGGGTCTCATCAGACACGTAAACGGCATTCTCAGTGACGTGCTCAAGCCTCCCTTCCGGCGTGACGTGTCCAGGTCCTCTCCATCGCCTCGTTCCATCGAACTCAATCGCTGAGACCCAACTATTAGCAGCATCATCAGCTGTCTCGTAATATATCGCATCTTTTACAACTATATTCGAAAGTGATCCACTGAACCCCTGTGTCCACCGAAGATTGCTATTTTGTAGATCCAGAGAAAAGAGATCACCACTCCCAGTCTCTCCGGTGAATTGGTCGTTTTCGTCTTCCGGGCCAATTTTGTCACCATATAACATTCCGTCTGAGACGTTCAAATAGCCGCCCGAGATCCGGTGTCGCCATTTGTAGTCGTCGAATGCGCTCTTGTGATCCGTATTGGAATCAGGCACAGGACCTCGAGTATTCGAAGGTGCCGTACAGCCGGCGAGACCTGCTGTAGCGGCTACTGTGAGGAGAGAACGACGCTTCATAGCAATTTATTCTAAACTCCCGGTAAATGCTTTCGGGTGAGCTGTTGAGTTTGCAGATCCATTTGCCAATCTATTCATCGAGAAGTGGAAGTAATTAACTCATGAGAAGTGGTCTGTGACACACTCTATCAAAACTACTAGCCATGTGATGACTTCACTGAACGGGAAGATTTAGGATTCAGTGCTTCGTTCTGATCGACATGTCTCTCCTCTTCGAGAGTGCGATCGGCAAGTTCGACCTCTCGAGTGCTGCCCTCCATTCACTGGCAGACGAGACGTTCGAACCAGTGCGAGATGACCCCATTCCAATCGATGGGATCGTTGAATATGCGAGCTACCACGACCAACTCGCACATCCCGAGAAAGACGACTGGATTGTGGTTCCACTCCATGCGCGCAATAGCGCAGCACTCTCGGGCGAATATCTCGCCTTCACAGAACACGCACTCCATGGCGATGTTTTCATCTACGATGATGGCGACGACTATGCTTCGGTCGATCAAGACACGTTTGCCGTCTCGTCGCTAGCCGACCGGGTACGCTTCTGGCACTCCGATTACGCACCTGACGATCCGCCGTCGTACTTCGACTCACCCATTGCAGAGCGGGAACCACCGCGAAATCCGCTTTCCGACAACACGGACTCTTTCTTTGACGAACTCAAGTCGTTTGTCCAAGCAGAGATGGACGCCCAACGTGATGAAAACCGAGCGAAAGCAGCCGCGTCGACGCCCGAATCACTCCGTGCCGAGGGGTTCGGTGCGATTCCATCGCTTGCATCCCTTGGCCACCCAGAAGATGGTGTCTACCGATTCAGAATCGATGACGGCCAAGTTGATCGGCAGCATGATACGTATCGAGTCGTCCAGAGTGAATTCCGGATCTTCGAAGGAAACGAAGTACTCCTCCACCCACCAAACAAAGAGCACTCACCAGACGCGTTCCCGATTCCAGCGACAGTCGATGCGATCGAGGGACTAACCGTCAGTCTCGCTATCGACTGGTATACGATCGAGAACCGGTCGGCTGTCGGTGCGTTCCTCCGCCAGAAGCGACGGGATTTTGCACTCACCCAACTGTTGAATCCCGTTCCGTACGAGCGCGAACTTGCTGCGATTGCGCGCGTTCGCGAGCGTGATGATCAACGTGCGCTCTTGACAGGCGACACAGCAGTCACCTTCGGGGACACGGCTGGTGTCAAGAGTAGTCAGCAAGACGTCGAACTGAATCAAGAACAGGAGCTTGCAGTGTCCTGTGCTCTCCTTGCTGATCACCTCTTCTGCATCCATGGTCCACCAGGCACAGGCAAGACGCGAACGCTCGTCGAAGTCGTCAGGCGCTCAGTCGAAGCTGGAGATAACGTCCTCGTCTGTGCCGATTCAAACCAAGCAGTCGACAATCTCGTTGCTGGCTCGAGCACAACGACTGAGACCGACGACCGATCACTGCACGCCCATGCGCAACACGGCGCCGGCGAGTTCGTACTCCGACGCGTGAACGCCAGCAGATCATCGAACGAAGTCGTCAGCACCCAGTATGCCACCTGTGACGGACTAGCCGATGTCGTCGCAGCGACGAACAGCAGTGCAGCGACCCTCGAGCGAGAGTTCGATGTGCTCGTCCTCGACGAGGCGACACAGGCGACATGCACCGCCTCGTGTATTCCGCTTGCGCGAGCGGACAAAGTAATTCTCGCAGGCGATCACAAGCAATTGCCGCCATTCAGTGCAACCGAAGAACCACCGGAGTCTGCAGCCGGCCTCTCCCTGTTCGAACACCTCTACGCTGACGGCGGTATTTACGAGGGTGTCGGTATCCAGCTCCGAACGCAGTACCGGATGCATCGCGACATCTCCTGGTTTCCCAACAGCCGCTTCTACGACCGGGCCCTGCGGCAAGGGCGTGACGTTACCGCACTTGAGGAGCGTCCGGCGTTCGTCAGCTATGATATCGGTGGGAGCGAGGAGACGATCGACCACTCCAAGCGCAACGACGCAGAGGTGCGACTCGTTGCACATATCGTCGGCGAACTGCTCGCCGATGCAGATCTCAGCCCATCCGAAGTCGGCGTCATTACGCCATACACGGCCCAGGCTAACGCTATTCGAAAGAAGTTAGCGAGACATATTGATTCTGGAAGGGACATCTCGGTCGACACGATCGACTCCTTCCAAGGAAGCGAAAAGGTCGTAATCGTAATTTCGTTAGTTCGAAGTAATGCAGCGGGCGAGACAGGCTTCCTCGGGCGACCCATTGACGGTCCTCGGCGATTGAACGTCGCGATGACTCGCGCCCAGCGGTTCTGTGCGATCATCGGTGACTGGTATACGTTACGCTCATCCGCAGACGGCACTGACGAAGACACTGGCCTGTACGACGACCTCTACTCATTCCTCGAGAGCACCGGGAGACTACGTCAAGTCGAACCAGAGTTCATTCCTGTTCCCAAGTGACCGCCCAGTTCGGTTTATGTGGTGCCAGATGGGTGCGCACCATGACAGATCATCCGACGTTATCGGAGTTCGCGACGAACGAAGCGACTGACTCGAGGCCGGCCAGTCAGCCATCGACTGACGAGACCGTGACGATGACGGCTGACGAGCGGGTTGCAACGTACCTCATCGAAGATCAGATGGCAGATCTCACAGACGCGATCCGCGAAGCTGTCCAAAACGGCATCGACAGTCCGGGTTCATCCCGTGTACTAGTCAGCGTCTTGCCTGAGCGATCAATCATCCTCGACGACGGTGCTGGCGTTGACCTCGAGTCGACCGAAGGGCGACGCAACCTCTCAGTGCTGGGTGCAGGAAGCAAGCAACGAGCAGACGACGAGACAATCGGCGAGTGGGGCATCGGTAAGGGTGCGATCATCGCAAAGGGAGCCGTTCGCATCTGGAGTCATAATACCGCACTGTGTTTCGATTATCGGGATCGACGCGATTCGGGACCGTGGGCAGACGTCAGCGGTCGCGATGGCCAGGTCGTGGACACTGAGCATCATCTCGAGGGGATGCTTGTCGAGATCGATCACTACGAAGACGAAGTGCCGGACCCGGACAGCTACCGGTGGCGGCGCTACGTTCGCGATCTTCGCAAGCGCTTCGCGTACGTGCAGTCCCGGACAGGCGTCTCGGTCGTGATCAACGGCGAATCGGTCGACAACGGCGATCCATTCGAAGCAGTGGCTGACTCCCCACATCCGTCGCTCACACGGGAAACCGACGATGCGATCCTCGCACTCGAATACACACCCCACGAGGGACTCGACATCTACAGTAACGGGTTGTACGTGACGACGAAACGGGAGTACGGACTCGGTGGAGTTGTCGTCTCGAAGGGGAACTTGACGCTGAACTTTGCCCGCAACGATATCCAGTCGGGCTGTGATCGCTGGCAGCGGATCGACAACGCACTTGAGCAAGCACGTGACGATCTATATGCTGAGGTCTCGGACGATCGGCTGACTGCCGAGAGTCGAGAGGTGATGATCGAGGCGATGGCATCCGACAGCAGTGATGCATTGGACGTGGAGTGGACCGATCGCAAACTGTTCCAGCTAGCGACTGAGTCCCGAATCAGTCTCGAGGAGATCCAGGCGGCCCCGAAAATAGGGTGGGTCGACGGAGCCCAGAAAGGTGCGGACAAACTCGTCGAACGTGGTTACGTCGTCCTCGATACGAGTGATTCGGCGACGCAGCGGCTTCGCGACCTCGCCACTGATCAGGACACATCGATAACAATGCCAGAGACATTCGATGTTGGCGAGCAAGCAGAGTCAGAAGGTGTCTGGACGGGCTATCATCGCATCGAGGACAAATCGCAGTTGAACGCTGATCAGCGGCGGTATCTCCGCTTCGCTCGAGTGCTCGCACAAGAGCTTGGGACTGAGCGAGATGTGTACTACGGCGAGGCGAGTGCCGATGCCTGGACCGACGGCAGGACGTACATCGTGATCACCGACTCAGCCGTGACGAGCCGCCAGCGTGCAGTCTGGATGCACGACCTGTATCTCGTGATGTTACACGAAGCCGCTCACGAAACCTCGAGTCGGGATCGACCCTCGCACGGACATCACTTCGAGAGCACGTATCGGTCACTCGTGGAGGATCCAGATAATCGAAGTTCGTTCGCGAAGCTTGTCCAGCAAGTCGTTGACGAGGGATTCGAGTCCGTATTCGACGAGTATGAGGTGGGGCTCTAGCAGAACGCGGCCATCACTTCTGGACAATTCCGGTAATGGAGTGAATGGGGCGGTGAGATGTCGAACTGACTCGAGTTGAGTGCAGTGGCGCGAGATCGGTATGCAGGACAACCCTTCGAAGAGCCGTTAACAATGCTTATCTGGGGACGTTACCCGAAGTTCGTTTTCAACTTCGTAGAAGTAGCCCCGCTCGAGGAGACGCGTCAGTGCGTACTCGACGTCCCGTTGCTCGAGTGCTAACTCTGTATCGGCGGCCAGAATGTCAGTAGCATCGTCATAATTGATCAGCGGAACACTGTCTTCGCCAGCATCTGGTCGACATGCCTGCGTACACAGCCGGTCGTAGCACTCGAGAATTCACTCCGGAAGTGGTGGCCGTGGATCTGTGACGCGAGCCATTGCAGTTCTGTATGGTGGTTTCGACAGTCATCCGCTTAACAGTACCCGTTGAATACGGATTTTGCTCGTACTCGAGTGAGTTTTTATGGTGCGGCGGCTGCCGTATCGCCAGCCTCTGGGTCGAACGGGAGGTTGGTGACGAGTTCGTCGACAGCTTCCATCGAATTTGACATCACGCACAAAGGTGGTCGATCACAAAGCCATACAGGACAGTTCCAAGCACCTCAACGGAACAGTGGGGGTGATCACAGAGTCGGTGGAGACGGTTCTGACCAGCTGGGAATCGAAGCGAGGTTGATAGTAACTCTCACAAACATCTCATCTGTCGCGTTACCGCGCGCGACAGGCCAGTCAAATCATCCACGACCCTATTTGTCTCAGTCCGCCCGGCGGCCACCACTCTACGCCCATCCGGGTGGCTTTTGAGGTCTGATCAAGGACAGTGAGCGGCAGCTACTCGAACTCGAGTGCCCCCATGGCTTCGTGTGGTTCGACATCGTGCTTGAGGAGGCGATCAGCGGCCAGCTGCCACACTCTTCGCGAGAGTTCAGGATCAGCATCCTCGTAGTGAACCGAGAACTCGGTCAGTGCAACGGCGATCAGGAGATCTTCGCGACGATCGGTCAGTGGCATCACGGGCGTTGGCCGCGGCATTTTATATAAAATCTCACAGAAAACGCTGACTTTGAGCCCTATCCCGTGATAGTACTAATCGAACATTCTCCCGTCATCAGCCATTTCCCAGCTTGTTTGAGTAAATCGCTGGCCAACTCTCGTGGTCATTTCGTTCGCGGAAAGTAGCCATTCCAAGCAGTTGCATTCCTTGTCATTTGATTCCACGGGTTTTAGGATAGAATCGACACCGTGATCACACCGCAACCTTGCGGGGTTGTTTCGCGCTCTGCTCAAAAGCCCTCTTGGCGGGTATCCCAAGCGGACAGAGATAAAATCACAACGACTCACACCCACATTTGCTCTTTCCAGTCGAATTTTCTGTTCCACGCGAAACAGCCAAAAGAAGAGTCTACTGAAATAGTACCAGAATCAACGATATATTCATATTTTATTGTGAATTTACCATATCGCTTGATTACAAGACATACCTAAGATATTTACTACTGATACTCTTGCTTTTAACTGTGAGCTCAGCGGTCCATAATAATCAGGACTCTGATAAGGAACAATTCTCATCCAATATACCTTTAGAATTAAAAATATCTTTAATAATTATACCATTTATTTTATCCATATTTGGCTATTTTTTCACATATCCAGCTAGCCAAGAGAATACAAGGGTGTTTCTACGGACACTTGTTCAAGCTGAGTCCAGTGTAATTGCGATTGTATTCTCGGTCATTTTCCTCGGTGTACAGGTAATCTCGTCGCGATATACTACACGTATGGGGAGGCTTTTTTTCAGAGATCACTTAATACAATTCACAATATTCATACTTTCTTTAACCATTGCAGTGGATCTATATCTTTTATATATACTACCAGAAACAATAGGTCAAATGTTTGTGGGCTATCTATACTTTTCAGTAGGTCTGAGTCTTGTGGCCTTCTATTCGCTATACTTATCCATTCGTAGAATGATTGAAAGTAGTACCCCAGAGGGAGTGATACATACCTCAAAGAATCTAATCAATTATTCTGACTTTATCGATTTTTGTAAAGGGAAAGGTCTCTCGGGACCGCCAACCAGAGGGTTATTCTCTTTTACAACAGCATCTCTCTCTGAAAATGAGAGGGTAACAAGCAAGATTGCCTTTGAGCAGTACATTGAATTGGTAGAGGGCCTTTTCAGAGAGTTTTTAGGTAATGAAGAAGAACAAGAATTAACAAATTCCGAAATAAGAACGGGATTCAGCCCGATATTCAAACAACAACTTGCCAATATATATTTAATATCTGAATCAAAGTCTAACAAATACGTCCAGAGAGAAACTGCAGCATGTTATAGACAGCTAACGCAGCTGTTCCACAGTGAAATTGAAATTCTAGATATCGCTTCAGAGGGGTTCTCAGAATTAGTATCAGAAGCTGATAACTCTAATTTAGTTTTTGACCAATACTTTGGGCTAATATTGATTCTCTCTGAGAATGAACAATTCACTGGATCCGAGATATTCATTAGAGAAATAACATCGATTGTTTCAGAAGAGGGGTCCAAAGAAATAGCACCAGATAGGATAATTGATTCCACTATAAGATATGCACCTGCGATATACCAACGCTCGTTATCTAATTCTATGAAGGAAATCATCGTATTTAATAATAAACCAACAACAGAGAGATACTCTGGGCGTAAAGATAGAGATCCACCGGCTGATGCAGCGATTGAATTAGAAAGATTATTATTAAAGTTAACTCTATCTGAACATTCTCGATCGCAAGGCATCCGGAGGTTATCTGGCTTTGATTCTCTGTTAGAATGTTGGAAAGAAATGTGCATAATAGCATTCAGACTCTCAAGTAAAGATCATGCCCAGTACCTCTCTCAGCTCTTAGTAGAAATAGCACTAGTTGATTTGGATAACAGACGATCTGGATTATCGATCTCTGAATGGGGAGAGGTAATTGGTGAGATCCAATTCTATGGGAATTACGATATTGTCAGTGCAGCTTTTAAGGAAGCCCACACACACCTAGAGTCCCAACGTACATCTGGGAGTTATCAAAGTGTGTCCGAAGAAAGTGGTGAATTAGAATTGATCGATATTGAAGTCGACACTAGTTATAACAAGTTAGAAAATCTAATGACTAACCTTCAGTCAGAGGCGGATAATTGTCATGAGATTCTGGTATGGGATAATAACGATGTTAAGAGCATAAGGAAGGTCATTCAAAATCATCCTGGACTTGTTGGCTTGAAGGCCTCTCAGAACTATTTGTCTTCTGCACGAATCCGTGGCCAATACCGGCTATATGATCAAGCATACTCAGAACGTCGTTTGATCGGTAAAGATAGTCTACTTATGAGGAATTCTGATGGCCACATGATTTTTATTAAACTTGTTCAATCCATAGAAGTAGAGGACTTTGAGAATATTGATAAAGTCAGAAGTGAAGTGTACAATCAAGCAATACATCACTATCCAGCAGTTTATGGACCACATCCTTTCAGGACACTTCTTGTGACTCCAAATGTGACAGATGAGATAATAGAACGTTTTGAGAATGATGGAATAGAAATAAAAACAATCAAATCCAAAGAGCTATTTTCAAACGGATTAGTGAGGCAAACTACTCTCGATGAATTCGTTCAAAAGTCGCCCGAGACATATTCTTCCGACTTAATTTAGTCACGATCAATATTCTCAATTTCGATGCCAGACTGTATACATTTCTCAGTGTAATATTCAATCTGACGTTCATAATTAGATTCGAATTTTTCTATCCTTTGATTCATCTCTTGAATAAGATCTTTTTTATGGGGACCCACTGCAGTCTCTTGAGATATGAATAAACAAGGGTACTGCCATGCATGCATGAAATAAAGTCTGTTTGTTTCTTCTAGTATCGTTATATGGTGTCGATTGATCTCGTTACTATCGAGATTACAAAGTTGCTGAATTACTGGTTCCGTATGTATCCTAAATTTGTTAAAGGATCTTGTTGTGTGGTTCAAAGTCGAATTATTAGCTAGCTCTAGTTGAATATCTTCGACTAAGCTGGTGTATTCATCATGGTAATCGGGAACAATATTATTTGTTCCGCCGGAAAACTGAGATAGTGATGCCTGTTTCTGTGTATCGCTTGTCTCTTTAAAATCCTCAATTGCCTGTTTAAACATCACTCTCAAATCTAAACTCTTCAAATAGAGTGATTTGTACTCCTCAGGAGCTTCTTCTCGGTAGAACTCCCTCAGAAACTCGTTAAGTTCAGTGAACCAGATCCGCTCTATGACTTTTTTATAAAAAGCCCGGTACTCGTTAACGTTCTGTGATAGGTTCGTGCTTGTCCTGTTATCAACGAATTTTCCACTAGAAAAATTCCTGTTGACTGATTCATAAGACTGCTCAAAGTCTTCAAGTGAGACTCTTTCTGGGGCAATATGCGCACCTGCAAGGTACCAGCTATATGTGACTGGTAAGTCAAACTCATCAACAGCATAATACAATAGTTTATGTATTTTTGTCTCATTTAGATATCTCCCAGGATCGCTCAGCCCGCAATCTTTTACAGCAAGAGATAAACCATTATAGAGGTCACGGACAACATCCTCTTCAAAAGAGACAGTGACCATCCTACTATGGTACAATCACCGGGAAAATTATAACCCTTGTGAAAATTGTCTGTCCGATCGCACCGTTAATAATCTACCACAGCTGGAATCGCCCTAAAAGATTTCTCACTCTCTTTTTTCCTATGGTCTCTGGAATTGTAGGCCAGTAGAATACGATAAGTTTGCCAAACGGGATTCCGGTGACAGCTGACGTCTTCAGACACACCCATAGGGAAGTCATTGGAATAAGACCGACAACGACCGATCAAATGACGGACTACGGAGTAACAGTACACTGCATACAACCGCTCCTGTGCTGGATATTAGGTGGACGGATAGAGTGATACCCTTCTCAGGGGTTGTGGGTAGTCGGGAGACACCCTCATCTGTCGACGTCAGGTGTCTCCGGAACCGGCCATCTCACCGGGGATGTCGACATCGTCCATCAACAAGACACGTCGTTCAGTATACTCGAGGCCGTTCTTGCGCTGCGTCCGCTTTTTGACTGCCAGCCTGCTCTTCGAGAGATCGAGCAACGCATCGATCGTTCGGGAGACCAATTTCTTCGCGTAGTCGTCGCTGATGCCCTTCTCCTGCCGTCGGATCCAGTGTTTCATATCTCCGGCGGTGACGTACTCTCGAACGCTTGTGCTCCCCTTCCGCCAGGGGTTGTCTCCAACCGCTGGATCGGTACGTGCCTTCCAGAGCTTTGCAGCGAGCCGTGACGGGAGCGACGATGTCGTCGCCCGGAGCATATCCTCGTCCATCTTCGCGAGCTGCTGGAGTGGAAGCAGATCTCCATACGAGAGGGAGACATCGCCACCACGCTCGAGTGGGTCGTCACTCTCGGGCAATCGGAAGTAGCTCTCACCGTTGTCTTTCTGGATGCGCTCGAGGCGACCATCCACAACGTCGATCTCGCCTTCGTCGACGTGATCCTCCAAGAGGTGTGCACCCTTCTCGAGTTCGCGGGCTTGGAGTTCACCGACGCGGTCTTTGTTGGCGTTGAGTTTCTTCTCGTGGGCGTCTAATCGGGCCTCGATGGATGTCTGTGATTCTTCCAGGTCCTCGAGCCGTGCTTCGAGAACCTTGTTTTCCGTGTGGGCCTCCTTGAGTTCGGCTTCGAGGTGACCGATGCGGTCGTCCTTTTGGGAGAGTTCGTCTTCGAGGGTTGTGACACGCTCGTGAAGCCGCTCGAGTTCGTCGACGAGTGTTTGGAGTGTCTGTGCATCAGGGTCGGGACAGTCTGTGTTCGCGCTCATTTGGTTCTGGATTCGGTGTCGTTATCGGGCGATTCGACTCGCGCTGCTGGTCGATATCGGGAACGCTGGTCGAGCAGTAGACTACCAACTCGAGAGCCGTCGAGGGAGTGCAGTGGCCGTCTCCCTGAAAGACGTCTTCGTGTTCGAAAGTCCGGTGTCGGCCTATCAGGGTTAGTGGCTCCGTCTCGACTGGCGAGGCCGGTGGTCTACTGCACTGGATAAGTCAACGCGATCCCGAGGTGGTGTGCTGGATCAGCTAGCCACCCTCGGGTTGGAGTCGACAGTCATGGCTTGCCAGCGTGGTGAGCGAGTCGAACGGACACTCGCAGATATCGCAGTAATGGCTCTGCTCCGTGAGGAACGTCTCACGGTTCATGTGGCCGCCATCGGGCACGGCAGACTGTTTTTGATCGCTTTCACTGGAACCGTGCTCGCTGGGCCATTCCTGTACGTCAAGGTCGACTTCGGTAATCGGTTCGCGACCAGTTTCTCTCCAATCGCTATTGCGGCGTTCGTGTTCGATCCGCCAGGCTTCGCCACCGGTATCGGGGACAACCATCACCCGTCGGCGACGGCCGTTGATCGTCGTGTACTCGAACACGAATTCGACGGTCGTCTCGGTGGGCAGGTCACAGCCGCCGTCGGTTGCAAGACGTGGGTCGTCATCGGCATCGACGAATAGAATTCCGTCCTCGGTCTCGAGAGTGTTGGCTTGGGTATCGTCGTCGGCGATAATGATCTCTGAGCCGTCAGTCGCTTCGATGTCGCCCGGTTCGTAGCCGGCGACGGCGCGGGCCTCCGCTCGCAGGCGCATCTCGCGAGCGCCTTTGCGCTCGAGTTGTTCGGCACGCTTTAGGACAGCTTCGTGGTCGGTGACCATCGTCATTGGTCGCCCACCTCGACAGCGCCGACGATCGCGTCAGCCATCGTCTTGAACAGGTACTGCACTTCGAAGCCGCCGCGACGGTCAGCGATGTAGTCGATCCAGTCGTCGATCGTCTTCTCAACGTCCTCGAGGTCGTATCGGACGGTGCGCTCGCCGTTCTCGACAACATGAACGGACTCGTCGATCGTCCGGTAGACGTGGTGTGCGCCCTCGTTGTCGACGCCGACAGGGATGTAGTCGTCGCGTGGGTCGGTAGTCTGTGCTTCCGAAACCGTTTCGTGGGTCCGCGGTTGAACACTCATTGTCCTTCTTGCCTGGAGGACGCAGGTCGGCTGCTCCAACAGCCGGCCGAGAATCGGTTTTCCCAGCCCCCTGCGCCTCACAGCTACTACTCTATCAGCCAATCTATTAAACCTATTGGTTGTAGGTTATCACCAGTAGGTTTTTGGCAATCGCCATCAACTTATCATACACCGATGAGTATAGCAACCAAATCCATGGACGCAAACGATATGCGCGACGCTGATTGGGAAATCCTCAACGTGCTTCGCGAAGGGCGTGCAAATGCACCGCTTATCGCCGAAGAAACGGGCTACTCTTCGCAGTACGTCCGAGAGCGACTTGGGCGTCTGAAACAGGATGATATCGTCAAGCCACTGGGGCATGGCATCTATGAGATCAACGAAGACCAAGTGCCGGAGCGTAATCACGATGAGTAACTGAACTTTGCCCGCAACGATATCCAGTCCGGCTGTGATCGCTGGCAGCGGATCGACAACGCCCTCAAGCAAGCACGTGATGATCGTATGCCGATGTTTCGGACGCCCGGCTGACTGCTGAGAGTCGGAAGGTAATGGTCGAGGCGATGGCATCTGAGTCATCGGATAAGCAGTGGGCCGATCGCAAACTGTTCAAGTTGACAACCGAGTCCCTCATCAACCTCAAAGAGATCCGAGCAGCCTCGGAAGTTAGGTGGGTTGGCGGATCCCAAAAAGGAACAGACCAGTTCGTCAAACGCGGCTACGTCGTCCTCAATATAAGTGATTCAGCGACGCAGCGGCTTCGCAATCTCGCCACCGACGAAGATACATCAATAGCGGTGCCAGAGACGTTCGATGTTGGCGAGCAAGCAGAGTCAGAGGGAGTCTGGACAGGCTATCATCGCAACGAGGACGAATCGCAGTTGAACGCTGATCAGCAGCGGTATCTTTGCTTCGCACGAGAGCTTGGAATTGAGCGAGATGTGTACTATGGCGAGGCAAGTGCCGATGCCTGGACCGACGGCAGGACGTACATCGTGATCACTGACTCTGAGCGGCGCAGAGAGACAGATACCGTAGGTATTCCTGAACGCAGCAAAGCGTCACTGCAGGCCGGTCTCAAGTTCGTCGACAGCCTCCTTCGAGTTTGACATCACGCACAAAGGGACGGTGACAGTTTTCGTGAGAATTACTTGGGGGAAGAACCTGATCATCTCGCAGTCGAGATGATGGATGAGGCAGGGCTTAGATAACCGGCTACTTTTCGAAGAGCATACTTTTCACCAGCGT
The DNA here is from genome assembly GCA_000690595.2 of Natrinema mahii. GTDB lineage: Archaea > Halobacteriota > Halobacteria > Halobacteriales > Natrialbaceae > Natrinema > Natrinema mahii. Next base: position 36,966 of record JHUT02000013.1, read on the forward strand.
TGCGACGAACACGACCCCCGAAATGATTCCGAGGATAGCAGTCTTGATCCCGGCAGCCAACAGTGCTACGGCGTATCGTCCGTATCGATAGTCGGAGTGCCAGAGGTCACTAAACACCCCAACTACGAATTGGGCTACTGTTGCTAACCCATCGAAGATTAGCACGTAGAGGACGCTGTAGATCGCTGATCCCGTTCGATGGATGAAGATGTATATGAGTGATTCTCCGGTACGAGTGTAGTCTCGGGTGAAAGGGCGGGTCATGCGACTGCCACTCCAAGGGTCTCGACACCAGCCAAGGAACGATGAGACTCTTCGCTTGATTAGGTCGATCACGGCCCAAAGCAATCCAAACATTGTACTTCTGAGTATATGTCGGTGGTAATGTAAATCTGTGTAGCACACTATTTTTGAGCCTGTAACACACTCAGGATGACAAAGAGAGTTTCCCTCCGGAAGCCAGTTTAACTAATCTCCCGATTTATGACGAGAGAACTCCAGACACGGCGAGTTTCTACTTTCGCTCCGAATGGGGAACTAATATACGCCCCGATGTAGCACATTCAACAAACAACGCTGTCGGAGGTACCCCAAATGCACATACCCGAAGGACAATACAATCTCAAAGAATTCTGCCGAGTCATCTTTGACTCGCCAGAGCGTGTCCTAGAAGGGTACCACGGCCAACGCATCAAATCGTTTCTCTATCTCTCCGACGACGGCTGGAAAGACTACCTCGACGAACACTACGAAACCAAAGAACTCGGTGACATCACGAAGTTCGTCGGCGAGTACCGAAACCGAAAGGGTACAGAGCAGCCTGCCAGATTCTACGTTGGAGAGTATAAAGACGATCTCCAGATGGTCGTCACCGCCGAAACTGAAGAAGCCATTCGACAAGCTCTCCGTCCAGTCTCGGAACATAGCGACTGTCTGTCGCCGATGCCGATTATGACCGAGGACTTCCAGACGATGAACGAAATTGTCCTCAATACCTACGAGGACATGCGGATTTCTGAATTTAATTCGAAGCGCGTTCCAAGCTTGGCAGATGCCCGAACTCGACCGGATGTCGATCGTGAAATCGAATACAAAGGAATTGATGGCAGAGACCGGCTTGACGAGTTCCGTGAGGAATACGGTGTGGTTCCCACCCGTATCCAGTATGAACACGAGAACGTCTCCATCAGGATCGACACATCCGGAAAGTTCACCTTAGAGACCGTCAACCAAGAGAGCTTCAACATCCTATTTGAGCTGCTGAGTGAGGTTGTCGTGAATGTTCTTGAGCTATTGGACGTGGCGAATCAGATCAAGTTCAAGAAACGGGAGGTGGTGCCGGGAAACTTGAAAGTGCAGGTGCCGGAAGTGAGTTCTGGTGAAATAGATTTTGACCAACAAGTGTCGTTGATGCAGGCCGAGAATTTTATCAAAGGAACGAAGAATAGCAATGATCTGAATTTCAGCTTCACGGACGTTACGAAACAGGCTGGGTCGTTGGACTTCTCTGCGCAGGTAACCGACGAGAATCGAGGATCGTTGTTCAATGTCAGCGCGACCGAAGAGTCAATGCGGATTGTCCCAAAACAGAACTGTTCGTTCCCATCACTCGTCGAGTTCTATCTGGCCGTGATTCAGTTGTTGGATGGTGGCGCTGAAATGCGTCTCTATGAGTCTCAGACGGCAGCATAACACATGACGAATGTTGACCCTCCTAAATCGGTGCCGGAGGGTCAAGAAACGAAGTATCGCGGGTTGTACGGCAAGTGCATCGAGCACAAACTCGACGTATTTCCGGAACAGTCTAAGCGTGAAGACCTTCGGAAGGAAATAGATGTTCAGCGCCAGCACCGAAAACTGATCAGTTACTCCATTTTCCCGTTCGTACAGGATCGTCCAGCTGGGTATAAATTCTTCACCGCGGAACCGCTAGAGGAGCTTGGTGTGCCGAACTTTGATTTCCTCCTGTGGAACTTGGATGGGAGTGTAATTTTCGGAGAGGCAAAATCGTCGATTCCAAACAGCGCTGAGTCGGTCGTGAATCAGCTCAAAGAGCGTAAGCAGATCGCTGAAGAGCACAAGGAGTACATTGAGGAGGAATACCTGGGGAACGAAATTGACCATATGGAGTTCGTGCTATCAACGTACGCCAACCATGGCGATAAGATTGCGAAGGCCATTATCGAGGAGGGCGCGAAGTTCATTACATGGGTCGTAGATGCCTATTACGACACGTTATGGGTTCGACAGGCACGGCCGACATCTTTCCCAGACAACTTGGAGGCTGAAGAGCCAGATGCGATGCTTCAGGAGTTGGAGCGACGGCATACACACGATATGGCGGCGCTAAATGGTGAGTTAGACCGGGTGACGACAAGTTTTGGGCAGGCAGATGTCTTACCGACTGCGATTATCGTGGATCAGCTGCGGGTAGTGGTACAGGCTCGTCGTGTCGAGGGGCGACATCCATGCGTCGATCGTGCAGACATTGAGGAATACGTCTCGAATAGCTCACTGAACTACACTGAGGAACGTGTGACGGGTATTGTTGATGACTTGATTGGGGCTGGTAAACGAATCAATTTCCTATCTGAGTGGGACGATGAGCGTGCTGATCTGAAGGTAGTCTCAAACTATACAGCAAAAGATGATTTGGAGACGATTCTTGAGGACAAGTGGATTGATTGGCGGATTGAGGATATGAAGGAAGACTTGCGTGATGAGTGTGAGGAGCGGGTGACTGCTGAGCTTGGCAAACAAAAGCAACTCAACGAGTACGGTGTAGGGGTACCAGATAGTGAAGTAGAAGAAAATTTGGAGTGACTACAGTTCTGGTAGAGAATGTAGAAATACTCCCGCGTCAGCCGTGCCGTTTTTTGAAGAACTCTTGTTGATCTTCCACACATAGCCATTCGTCTCCTGGCCCGCGTACTGCGTCGCGTTCGAACGCCTGATCTTCAGCTGAATTCCATGTATAGAAGAAGCTGGCAGAAACAGGCATCGACTCGAAGAAGACCTCTCGCCGCGTTTCAACTAACGGACCTACTACCGCTACAGTTCGACCTGATCGATGAACTCGACAGTGTCTTCGAGAACCGATTCGACCGCTTCGCGTTCATCGGGATTGGTCTGCAGCGTGTCGAGGTAGCCGTAGTCGTGCGCCAGGTTGTTCCGATACTCCACGACCGTTTTCAGAGTGCCCTGATACTGGTCGAACAGGTCGAGGACAAACGCCATGTGCCGGTACCGGCCAAGCCCGTCATTGCCGTACAGATCTTCGAACTGGTCCATAGTGATGTCGTACCAGGTTCTGTTGGTAACTCTCTATCGCTCCAAAACCCACAAAATTACTGTAGCGTATTAGAGTGGATGGAAAATATTAAGCGTCGATATAGCCTAGCTGAGTGTACGATGACTGAGTACGTTTCGACCACGCCGGGGCTGTATCCGCTTCCGGACTGGGCGAAAGACGACCTTTCGCATCTCAAAGGCCACCAGAAACACGACCTCATCAGCGGCGACGAGGGCGAGGAGATCACCGCGGTCTACGAGGAGGCCCGCGACGAAGTGATCGGCGTCCAGGAAGACGCCGGCCTCGACCGCATCGTCGAAGGCCAACTGCGCTGGGACGACATGCTCGCCCACCCGCTCGCAGTCGCTGACGCCGTCGAAACGCGCGGGATCGTCCGCTACTACGACAACAACAACTTCTATCGCGAGCCCGTCGTCACCGACGACCTCGCGGCCACCGGTGACATCGCCTCGGAACTCGAGGCGGCGGCCGACCTGACCGACGGCACCCTTCAGGCCGTCCTCCCCGGCCCGTACTCGCTTGCCGACCTCGCGACCGACGAACACTACGGTGACGAAGCCGACTTCCTCGCTGCGATCGCTGACTTCCTCGCCGACGAGGCCGACGCCTTCCACGATGTCGAGACGCTATTCTTGCTCGAGCCCTCGCTGGTCGAGAACGCACCCGCAGACGGCCACGACGAACGCGCGAGCGAAGCGATCGATCAGGTCGCCGGCGCGGTCGACGCCGACGTCGTCGTCCACCCCTACTGGGGCGCACTCGAGGAGAAGGTCTACGCCCATCTGCTCGACGCCGACATCGACGCCGTCGGCTTCGACTTCGTCTCGAATCAGGACGACAACCTCTACAACATCCAGGAGTACGGCGCAACCGACGATATCGCACTCGGGCTCGCTGACGGCCAGAACACCCTCGTCGAAGACCCCGAAGCGATCCGCGACCGCGTCGAGTGGGTCGAGGGACAGCTGCCGACGGCTGACTTCGAGACAGTCTACCTGACAACGAACACGGAGACGTTCTACCTGCCATACGCAAAGTACGTCGAGAAACTCGAGGTCCTTGCGGAAGCCGCAGACCTCGCGGAGGTGACCCCAGCATGAGCGAGAACAAAGATCAATTCCGACCCGAGGACCACGAGAACGACCACTTCCTGCTGACGAGCGTCGTCGGCTCCTACCCCAAACCCAAGTGGCTCAACCGCGCGAAAGAGCTCTACGAGGACGACGAGGCCGACTTCGACGAGGACAACTGGCAGGAAGCGAAAGACGACGCCGCCCGCGTCATCACGAACGAACACGAACGCGCCGGCCTCGATACCGTCGTCGACGGCGAGATGCGACGCAACGAGATGGTCGAGTTCTTCGCCCACCGGATCGACGGCTACGAGTTCAACGGCCCCGTCAAGGTGTGGGGACACAACTACTTCGACAAGCCCTCCGTCGTCAGCGAAGTCGAGTACGACGAAAGCTGGCTCGTCGACGAGTACAAGTACACTGCAAGCGCTACGAGCCGCCCCGTGAAGGTCCCGATCACTGGCCCATACACGCTCGCAAGCTGGGCGTTCAACGAAGCCTACGAGGACGATGCGGACCTCGCCTACGCCCTCGCCGACCTCGTCAACGAGGAGATCGAAAAACTCGTCGACGCCGGTGCCCGCTACATCCAGATCGACGAGCCCGCGCTCGCGACCACGCCCGACGACCACGCTATCGTCGGCGAAGCCCTCGAGCGCATCGTCGCCGACATCCCCGAGGAAGTCCGTATCGGCCTCCACGTCTGTTACGGTGACTACTCCCGGATCTACCCCGAAATCCTCGAGTTCCCCGTCGACGAGTTCGACCTCGAACTCGCCAACGGCGACTACGAGCAACTCGACGTCTTCAAAGATCCCGAGTTCACCGCCGATCTCGCACTCGGCGTCTGTGACGTCCACGTCGCCGAGGTCGAATCGGTCGAGCAGATGGAAGCAAACATCAAGAAAGGCCTCGAGATCGTCCCGCCGGAACAGCTGGTCGTCTCGCCGGACTGTGGCCTGAAGCTGCTGCCCCGTGAGGTCGCCTACGGCAAGATGGAGAACATGGTGCAGGCGGCCCGCAACGTTGAGGCAGACCTCGACGCGGGGAACATCGACATCGAGCGCGAGACGCCGACGCCCGCCGACGACTAATCGGTCGATCGGCACGCAACCTATTCATCTCTTGTATTATAAAGTAAAAAGTCAATGAACACCCGATCATGTCTCGATTGACGGGATTCCAGTCGATATCGAGAACACCTAATCAGGTAACGCCGATCCCACTGAAGTACCTGCAGAAACTGAGCCGATCATCTGTGGGTTCGCCACGTAGCTGTAATAGTACTCTTTAGCGGTTGATTTATAATATTTCGACGCATCTGGATCGGCGGTCATTATCTTTACGTCGGCTGAGTCGATTCAGTAGGTTAAACCGAAGACACCACCAACGACGTGTTCGATCGAAGCCACAGCCAAGCATAGACAGACATGTTCTGAAGTTCTTGTTCGACAGGGTATATGTCGTAGATGTCTTGTAATAGTAATTCAGAAACTCATATGTGATCTCGTATCCGTCCCGTCTCCGGCGAGGCGAACACGTTGAGCTCTTCGAGAAACTCAAAGGAGAGATACTCAAACAACGCCAGCGCCTCCAAGACATTGAGTAACGCCTCCACCGAAAGACCATCTCACAGGGAACTGAGTATATCATTTCAGCATCTCCTACATTAATTTGGGAGTTGTTCTACGAAAGCAACCGACTTAGACTAAGTAAAGGTTATAACACACCCATCAATTGATATGAGTATCTAGATGACTCAGAAAATAATTGGACAGAACACCGGCCATTCGGGCCGAGTAAACTTGTCCGGGCCTGAACTCGAGAAGTTCGATGCGGAGGTCGGGGACGCAATCAAAGTCGATATTGCTGAGTCGAAAAAGATCGCCAAGGCAATTATTGATAACAGTTCGAAGAGTGAATTCGTAATTGTGTCTAAACCCGGAAGTAATTCATCAACGACAGAGGGAATCGATGAGTAGCGAATACCCCTCTCTTTTCAAGAGCTGTCAGCCGCGGGATGACGTCTTAGACGGCTCGCTTCAGGAGGAACAGTTCGCTGCAAAGCTCTCGACCGTCGTCCATAACCCTGATAAGGCAGCACCGGTCTACCGAGATCCCGATTCGTTCTACGATATGACGTATCCCACCGAGGGGCTCAGAACATTACTTTCCAATCTCACAGGACGTTTCGTGGCGACGACAGAGTACGACCCTGGGTCATATACTTCGAGTATCCTCTGTCTCGACACGCGATTCGGTGGTGGGAAAACGCACGATCTCATCGCAGCCTACCATCTTGCTGAGAACCCTGCCAACATTGACAACCTCTCCCATTACCTGCTGGACGGTGATGAGGAACTTGCAGCTAACTATCAAGATGCGGTAGCAGAAGGTATTGACATCGCGACGGGTATATTCATCGGGACAAAGGCCGACAGCAAGGATGCCCGGCACGCCGACGATGATCCGAATGCCCCGAATACTCAGACGATGTGGGGCGAACTTGCGTACCAGCTCTACGGGCTTGATGGTTACGAGTATCTCAAGGACTACGATCAAGACCGAGACGCACCCGGTGAGGGAACGCTTTCAAAGCTCTTCGCTCAATACGACCAGCCGGCTCTCATCCTGATCGACGAGATCGCCGACTATATGAATAAGGCCGCGGGCACACCCGTCGGCGATAAGACGCTCGCCGACCAGACGCTTTCGTTCATGATGGCGCTCCTCGAGGCGGCTGCCGAATCAGAGCATGTGACGGTCGTCTACTCCATCGCAGATACCGCCTTCGGCGAACAGGCTGACCGAGTTCGTGACGGTGTCCGTGATCACATTGAGGAAGTCAACGAAATTGGCCGTCGGCAGCATAAGACGGTCACACCGACCGACGAAAACGAAATCGGACAGGTCCTCCAGCACCGTCTCTTTACGGAGGTTCCTGACGAGGCCGCACGCGAGGCCGCTGACGCATACTTCCGATTTTATGACCAAGAAGGCCGCCAGTATCCACAGGAAGCTACTGACGCCGGCTACGTGGATGTCCTCGCTCGCGAATACCCCTTCCATCCCTCACTAATCGACGCCCTCACAGACAAGATCGATACAATCCCACGGTTCCAGCGAACTCGTGACGCCCTCCGATTGCTCGCACGAGCCGTCTACTACCTCTGGAATCACCAACCCGACAGCTACGACCGCCATTGGATCCGCATTTACGACCTCACAGTCGCCGACGACGATCCTGGCGGCGGGATTCAGACAATACTTCGCGAGCGGCTGTTCGACTTCGTCGACCTCGGTCCTGCAGTTACCGCCGACATCTACGACGATGATGGCACAGCTCACGCCCAACTCGAGGATCGGAAATGGACTGAGAACGGCCTGCCACCCATCGGAACCCATCTGACAATGGCGGTCCTCTGGCACAGTCTCGCGTACGGTGAACAGGCAGCTGGCCTCACCCACGCCGATTTGAACCTCGCCATCGGCCACCCCGACCTGAACTTCGACGACTACGATGCCGCGCTCTCGGCCCTCCGGGGCGACGATATGGACGCCGCGTGTTACTTCCTCTACGAGGAAGAGCGGATTCGGTTCAAGCAAGAACCAAACCTCATCCGAATCATCGATCAGCGGATCGAGTCTACTCCAGAAGGGACCGCTCATTCGCGTTTCGAGAACCGTCTCACCTCGAAGGAGATCGGGGATGGCGGCTTCAAGCCAGTCGTATTCCCCGAATCGCCGGCGGACTTACCGGATACATCCGACACGCCGAAGCTTGCGGTTATGCATCCAGACACAGCTGCCGTTGAGGACGGCGGCGATACGCTGCCGAGCCGAGTGACCCAACTCTACGAGCAGCAGGCCGCAAAACACGAAGGGGAAACAGAGACACGCATCTACAAGAACTACGTTCTATTCCTCGCGCCTGACGACGATCGAATGGATGCAGCGATCGATGAGGCGCGGCGTCTCGAAGCAATTGAAGCCCTGCTTGATAGCCCCGAGCAGAAAGCCGATCTCTCCTCTGAGCAAATCGAAGAGCTCCGGGAGCGAAGTGACGAGGCCCAATTGATGCTGGGGGAACTCGTCCGCAACGTCTATCGCCACCTCTACTACCCGGAACGGAACGGACTGACGCACATTACCATCGGTGCGACTGAATCCAACGGCGGGACAACGCTGGTCGATGCTGTCCAGACAACGCTCGAGGATAAGATCGTAAAACGAGACGCTGGCGCACGTGGGTCCGCTCACGTCCAACAGAAGCTCTGGCAGCAGACGCAAGACGCTATGTCTACCGAAGCGCTGGTCAACCAGTACGCGAAGAAGCCGGGATTGGACTACCTCTTCAGCACCAAACCGATTCGAGAGACTGTCTCCTCTCTCGTTAGTGACCACGGGTACGCCTATTGGGATGGCGAATCCGGGACAGCGTACTGGACCGGGACGACGGAGCCCGAGACGTGGCCACACCCTGAACCGTTCGCGGAATCCCCTGATGTTGAGACATTGATTCGGGACAGCGACGTCCAGATCGGGAGTGAGTTCGTTGTCTACCGGGACATCGACGCGCTCGTCGACGACCATCTTGATGAAATCGACCGGCCAGAACAGACGGTTGCCATCTGCGCCGAGTGTGGTTCGGAGGTTGAAAACCCAGAAGGCAGCGAACCCTACTACTGTGAGGAACACCAGTCCGACACGACGTGTAGTTCCTGCGGCAAAGAGGTCGCCAGCAAGCAGCTACTGGACGAACGAGGGCGATGCAAAGAGTGCCAGCCCGACGAGTCCTGGGAGGCGAGCAAGAAAATGATGTCTGCCTCACGGGCGTTCTCGGAAGTCCGTCGGGATGCGGAATCGAAGGCCGGAACTGACCGGACGCCGCTGCTCGAAGAAGTGACCATCCAGGTCGGCGGGGACGATCCCTTCCAGGCGGCTAAGTTCGTAAGTCAGCGGCCCGGATTCAAAGCCCGTGAAGACGCGGTGACGGTCCGAATGCAGTACGAGACCCGAACTGACGACGGGACGTACAGCGCGGAATTCACCGGCTCACCAAGCCGATTCCGGGACGTGATCGACCAACCGGGCTCGTTTGGCGATGATCGAGAGACCATCCAGTTCCGGTTCCAATTCGACGAGCCTGAGCCAATCACTGACGAGGGCAAGGACCTCCTTGCTGCTCTCAATAACGACCTCGATGCAGACAATATTGACGTCCGTGTCGAGGGGAGTGGCCCGATTCGGGCGAGTTTGGAGGTGACGGTCTGATGGCAAGTCGCGGATCGGAATTTGAGTCATCACCCGCCGAGGGAACAGAGGAAGATCGGTTGGTCCGCTATGGAACAAGTATGTTCGGTGGCCGACCAACGTTCACGCTCGTTCGGCGAGAGACGGACAGTGGCGGCGAATGGACGCTCCACGAACTCCTCCCCCATGAGCAGGCTGAAGCCCGTCGTAATCGCTTGGAGCGGGATGGTCGCTCGCTGAGTATCACTCCAGTCGAAGACCTCATTTCGGACGTCGCCGGCGATGACCTCCTTTCCAAGCTCGACGGCTGGACATGGGATGAATGGGTTGGGGCAAAGGTCGCACGCCTTGACCCGACCCGCGTTCGTGCGCTCCAGGATGTCGTCCGGGGGGCGATCGAGGACACGCCAGGGGAGACATCAGAAGTCCTCCGTGGCGGTGCTGGATTCGTGTTCCTACCTGAGACGGCGGGCGTTCGGCTTGCTGTTGCCTTCCGTGGCGTGAAGCCGCTCCAGCGAATCGACCGAATGCGGTCGCTGGCTCGAGGCGTTGCACGGATGAGTGATGAGGAGTGTTACTACTGGTATGCAAAGTGTCGATCCCCGTCGAGTCCGAACGGTGAAAAGGCCCTTCGAGTGTTGCTGACGGACCACATTGAGTGATCTAACTATGAGTCAAAACCCCGAAAGTCAGGATAGCGATTCAGAACTGAAGCGTGTCGCAATTGAGGGGACGCTTCCTCTGAAGGCAGTTGGTGTCGAGAATCTGAAGGAGGCTAACCCCTACTTTATGCCTCCTCATCGTTACCTCCATCCTTGGTTTGCTCGCCGCCCAACCCCCGCTTCTAGACTCGCTATTCTTTCGTCTGTACTCCCCCCAGAGGTGGATGCAAACACGCTGCTTGATTGGATGCAGATCAAGCCTCGTGACAATATTGATGTCGATATTGAGGAGTACGTAGCTGAAAAGAAACGAACTGAAGATGACCGGGATGGGAACCTAGAGGACCACTACGGATATCCTCGTCCGTACACTCGGACGCCGACTTCAGATGAGAAGGCGGAGATGCACGAGTTGCTCCGGGAACATTGGGAAGGAGAGCTACCCACCGTCTTAGACCCGACTGCTGGTGGAGGCGTTATTCCGTTTGAATCTCTACGCTATGGCCTGCCGACAGCAGCGAACGAACTCAATCCCGTCCCAACTGTAATGCTCAAGGTCCTCCTTGAGTGTGCCCCCAATGTTGGTTCTCTTCAGAGCGAACTCAATCAGTGGGCCGACCGAATCAATGAGATCGCCGGGGAGGAGCTTGAACCATACTTTCCCAGTGACGGTGACAGACAGACCCCTTCACACTATGCGTGTACCTATGCGGTAGGCTGTCCGGAATGTGGCTGTGATATCCCGATAACGAAGAAGTGGTGGCTTCAGAAACAATCCTCTTCGAAAGGAGTTGCAGCACGTCCTTCTGTGTCTGAGGACGGGACCGAGATCAAGTATGAGGTTGTTAGATTGCCGGATGACGTTGAAAAGTCAGAATACAACCCTCAAGACGGACCTCATACTCGGAGTGGGGCTGAATGCCTCAATTGTGGTATTGTAATGGAATCTGATACTATTCGAGACCGGATTCGTGATTATGAATTCGAGTATGAAATCTACGGCGTGAAATATGAGAAATCGGCCGGAGGAACCGCTTGGCGAGCGCCCATCCCAGAAGACTACGAAGCACAATCTAAAGCCGCTGATCGAATCGAATCTGACTTCGAACTTAGCTCCCTTTTGGATGTACCGCGCTATATTGGAGACGAGGATCGTGCGGGGCCGTACGGTGTCACCAAGTGGAAGGATGCTTTTACCCCAAGACAGCTAGTTACTCAATACGCGTATCTCCAAGCTTACAAGCAGTGCCAAACCGAGATCTTTGATCAGTACAATAACCAAAAAGCAGAGGCGATACTAGCAGTATTGGCGTTGGTTGCTGGGAAAACTGTAGATCGAAATGTTCGATTTTCCCCACTGGACATTAGTAACGGTCTCCTCGGGAACGCCCTAGGTGGAAAGCACTTCACTCTCCAGTGGTCGTTTGTTGAAAACAATCCTTCGGCAGGAAATCAGAGCTATCTGGATACTCTAGATCGAGTTAGAGACTCTTACGAAGAGATAGCTAATTATCTTCGTGATGAGGATGCAGAGGATGTCCATGTCTCACAAAGAGATGCTGCTGATCTGTCGTTTGATGCGGATTCCATTCAGGCAATTGTAATTGATCCTCCTTACTACGATAGCATCATCTATTCGGAGATGTCTGATATGAGCTACGTCTGGCTCAAAGAATATCTCCAAGATATCTACCCAGACGTTTTTTCTGACGACCTTACGGACAAAAGCCAAGAAGCGGTCGCCAATGTGGCTGAATATGAGGAGGTTGCTACTGACTCAAAGTCCAAGTCCGAATTAGCTGCCGAGGACTATGAGAACAAGATGGCGGAGATTTTTCAGGAACTCTACCGTGTTCTTGAGCCCGGTGGCGTAATGACCGTCATGTTCACTCATAAGGAATCCAGTGCATGGGACACGCTCACGAAGTCGCTGATTCGATCTGGATTTACCATCACCTCTACCCATCCGATTACTAGTGAAATGCCTCAGCGGACAGATACCCGAGGAGGAGGTTCAGCTGACAGTACCTTGTTGCTTACAGGGAGAAAACCGCACGACAGCAAGACGGACTCTGAGACATTACCAACCCTGTGGAGTGATGTTCGTACTGAAACCCGTGAAGTAGCGAAGGAGGCAGCCAGAGACCTGCTTGATGCTGGCCTCTCTCTGACGAAAACAGACGTCATCATTTCGGCTTTCGGACCGACATTGCAAGTCTACGCAGAGGCCTATCCTGTTGTCGATGACCAAGACAACGAGATTCCTCCCCGAAAGGCATTAGAAGAAGCACGTGAAGCCGTAACGCGAGTCCTCGTCGAGGAATATCTTGTGGGAGAGCGGCTCGGTGACTTAGATGACATTACAGAGTGGTATATTCTTTCCTGGTTAGTCCACGAATCAGACACCTTCCACTACGATGATGGCCACCAGCTGGGGCTTGGTATTGGTGTCGACATCGACAATATCAAACGCTCTACGAAAATCTGGGGGAAAAAACGCGGTGACATTCAACTGAAAACCCACGAGGATCGCGTCCAAGATATCACACTCCCACCCGAAGAAAGATCCAACCGGACGCCTGTCGACCCCGAAGCGCTGTCCTACACGATCGCCCTCGATGCGGTTCATGCCGCGATGCACATCTACAAGAAACAGGGCGAGGACATCGCGATTGATTGGCTCAAAGAACGTAACTTCGACACAGACGCTGGGTTCAAGGCAACGCTGAAAGCTCTCCTACAAGTCCTCCCCCAGAACAGTTCGGAATGGGAGGCTGCTCGCGACCTCGCCTTAGGCCGGACCCACGACGCGCTGGGTCTCGAATTCACCCCCACAGATTTCACTGACAGCTCAGAAGAAACGCTCGAGCAGAGCGAACTCGGAGACCATATCTAACTCGGAAAGCTTCCAGTTATGACTAATTTACGTGAACGCGAGTGGCAGTCCATCTACGAGAGCAAACCCGAACAGGGTCGAGCACACTTAGTCAAAGACTTCTACGAGCCCGCACTAGAACGCAGTCAGCAATACGATCGGATCGCAGGCTACTTCTCCAGTACAGCACTCGCGGCTGCTGCCAACGGCGTTCACGCCCTCGTAGAGAACAACGGTGAAATGCGGCTCATCGTCGGCACCGAACTCTACGAGACAGATCGACCGGTCCTTGAGGCGCTCACCGACCGTCTCGAGGAGAACCTCGAGGATCTCGATGACGAACGCCTAGATGCGAATCTCCGAATTCTCGCACGTCTCCTCCGCAGAGGCCGTATCCATATTAAGGTCGCCTATCCACGCTCCTCCTCTCACGATTGGGAGATTTTCCACCCAAAAGTCGGACTCTTCCACGATAGCGATGGCAACACGATTTCGTTCGAGGGCAGCGTCAACGAGACTGTCGGCGGCTGGGCTCGCAACTACGAGCGGTTCAAAGTCCACCGTTCGTGGGTTCCTGAGCAGGCAGACTACGTTGCCGGCGACGAGGAGACCTTCGAGCGGCTATGGAGTGGTGAACACCCCTTCGTCGAAGTGTATGACCTCCCCAAGGCGATCGAAGAGGACATCATCGACTGGAAAGCTCCCGACACCGAGAGCGACCTCCAGGAAGCGATTCAGATTGCGAACGGGACAGCCCCGCCGACGGAGCTGGACAAGGCGAATATCATCCAAGATGGACCCCTCTCCCCCGGCGGGCTCGCACTCGCCGAGGAAGCGAGCACGATTACGCCGTGGCCACATCAACGAGTCGTCTCGGATACACTGGTCAACACCTACCCGCAGAGCTTCCTTCTGTGTGACGAGGTGGGGCTCGGGAAGACGATTGAGGCGGGTCTGACCCTTTCTCGGCTTGGGCTCACTGGCGAGCTCGAAACCGGGCTGTTGCTGGTCCCGGCAAGCCTCCAGCAACAGTGGCAGGAAGAGCTCTGGGAGAAATTCAACATCAACGCCGTTCGCTTCGACCGGGACACAGCGGGAGATCATGTATTCCGAGACGTCCGTGGTCACGACCACTATCCACCATTGGTGGCGGACCTCGATCTCGCCGGCGAGGCCGAGTGGGTGGAAAGCCCCATTTGGCGGTTCCTCTACGAACAGCAGTCGAACGACACCGATGCATCGTCGCCGCTGGATGGGCCGGTGATCGTCATTATGTCCTGGCACACTGCTCGTCTCGACGACCGGTGGGATCAGGTCGCTCCCTTAGACCAGGTGTCCGACAGGTCACGGAATGTCATCCCGGCGAGTTGTCGCGGCCGTGACCACGATCTGGAAGATCGCATGGGTGTTTGGGACGCCGTCATCGTCGACGAGGCACACAACGCCCGACGCGGCAGTAATTTCTACGCTCTTCTCGAGCAGCTTCGCGACTATACGCACGCCTACTATCTCCTGACTGCCACGCCGATGCAATTGCATGCTGGCGAACTCTACGATCTGATGCAGCTGCTGGACCTTCCGGGTGGTTGGGATAACCGGGATACCTTCGTTGAGTTCTTCGAAACCCGAGACGGGCTGTCGCAGGCCCTCGACGAGGTTTTCGATGACTCCAGTTCGGAGTCTGACGAAGCGGACGCTTCCTGGAACACGCAAGCCACGCTCGATGGACTGGAATACCAAGACCGGCTTCCGATGGATCGACCATTCTCCTCAAAAGTCTTCCAGCACCTCGCAGATGAACTCGAACTCAATGTGGACGGACAAGACCGTGCCATCGCCAAAGAGCGCGTACTGACCGCGTGTCGGCTCGCACGAGCCTACGGGGACGCCTACGACGGCTATCTCGACCGCGTCGACGACGCGATGGCAGACTATGATATCGACCGCTTCGAGGCAAGCGAAGATACGAAACTCAAACGGCTCCTCTACCCCGACGACGCCGACGAATGGTTGATGGCGTCCCGCAGCGACCGGCAGGACGCACTTGATGAACTCTCCCCGGGCGGTTGGCGAGTTATCCGCGATGTTCTCGCAGAGTCTACGCCCGTCGACGCGCTCATCCACCGGAATACACGGGACACCCTCCGGAAGTACGAGGCGGTCGGTCTCCTCGACACGACCGTTCCAGACCGCAACCCCGAACAACGGAAAATCGAACTCACCGAGGAGACACGGGCGGTCTACGACCAGATCGACGAGTACACACGTGAGTTCTACAAGCGAGCCCAACAGACTGACGAAGCCCAAACACGCGCCATCGGGTTCGTGATGACCACGTACCGGCAGCGACTCACGTCGAGTGTCTATGCAATCAGTCAGAGTCTGAAACACCGACTCGAAACGCTTCGGGCGCAACGAACCGTGCTGGCCGGTCGAGAACGCGCTCGCGACCGTGACTACGGTGATGCAGAGCAGGTCGTCCTCGAAACGCTACAAAATGCGGACCTCGAAGACGGGGACGTTCTGGATGAACTCGACGCTAGTAGCGACGACTTGGACCTCTCTGAACTCATCCCAAGCGTGACTGAAGAGGGGAAACAGCTGATCGAGGAAGAAATCGAGGCCTTGGAGGCATTCGTCAACGACTTAGACTTGGTTGATACAGACCCGAAGATCCAGCAGTTGTACGACGACCTCGACGAGCTGGACCGGGCTGGCCACAATCGGGTGATTGTCTTCACGCAGTACGCGGACACAATGGACTTCATCCGGAACAGTCTCGCGGACCTTCTCGGAGCGACTATCGCGACGTATTCCGGTCGTGGCGGCGAGCTGTACGATCCTGATTCTGAAACTTGGGAGCACGTCGGGAAAGAGCGTGTGAAGCGTGAATTCTCACGTGACGATGGACAGGTCGACATCCTCGTCTGTACCGACTCCGCGAGTGAGGGGCTAAACCTTCAGGAGTGTGGGGCGCTCATCAACTACGACCTGCCGTGGAACCCGATGCGGGTGGAACAGCGTATCGGTCGGATTGACCGTATCGGCCAACGGTTCGACGAGATCCGTATTCTCAACTACAGCTACGAGGATACGGTTGAGACAGATATCTATGATCGCCTTGACGACCGGATTGGCCTCTTCGAAAACGTCGTCGGTGAGATGCAACCCATACTCTCCGGCGTCAGCCAACAGATTCGGGATGCGACCTTGAATGCGGACAGCGCTGACGACCAGTCTGCGGTCGAATCAGCTGACCGTGAGTTCTCTGAAGAACTCGAAGAACGCGATCAGGGCGACCGCGTTGATGTCAGTGAGTCACTCGAGGACGTCGACGACCTCGTCGCTCAGGACGTCGTTGACGAAGCAAAACTTGATGCGTGGCAATCCTACAACCACCCGGATCTCGTCGATGTCGGCGAGGAGGAATACGAGTATCAACCGCCCTTCGAGACACCGAGTCTCCAGTCAGTGTTGGTCGATAACGACGCGCTTGCCGAGGCCGGTGTCGAATTCACCCCGGTTCACGAGATTGATTTCGAGTACGATGACGGGGACTTCGACTTTGCGGACAGTACGTATCGTCTCTCAGTAGGTGATGCACCGATTGAGGTCCCAGCCGGGGATGGGGAACAGACGATTGCACAGGCTATTGCGACTGCTGCAGATGAAGTGGCAGTAACGTTCTCGGCTGAGTGTGCTGACGAGTTCCCATCGGTTCAGCATCTTGCGCCAGGTCATCCCCTTCTCGGGCAGCTCCTCACAGTACTGCAGGATGTGAGTGAGGATCCGTCGCGATTCCAACAGCGAATCGTGACCCGACCTGATCAAGACCAGGAGCCAGTAGTGTGTGCGTGGGGGCGGGACGGCGTGTTTACCCGGGTTACACGCGATGGGACAGTAGCTGAAAATGGACCGATGGATTCCCTTCCGACGTGGTGTGATCAATTCCTCGATAACCGAGAGAAGTCAACAAAGCAGCCACAGTAGCTGGGTAGTTTTGTAAGTATGGACTTCCCAGATAAACCAATAGATGCCAAACACTGCTCTCGAAGCAAATCTCCGCGCTATCGGAGACGGTGCGAGACTGGAACAGTTAGCTGTTGACTTGCTTGGTCGAGACGGATACGACGTCGATCCAACCGGCGTGAGGGGTCCGGATGGCGGGAGGGATGCACTTCTTGAGCGTTCGGGAAAATCTGGCGTGCTCCACTGTAGCGTGACCTCGAGTAATATCGAAGAGAAGATCCGTTCAGATGCAAATTCAGCTGCTGACTATCCGGAGGAGTTCGATTTCTTCATATTTGCTACCACCACGGAAATTGCCGGGGTCAAACGGGACCGACTAGAGAACGAATTGGCGGATACGTACGGCTGGCGCGTTCACATCAAGGATTTTGCCCGATTGAGAAAAGACCTGATGGTTGTCGACAACCACGATGTCGCCCAAGAACATCTCCATGTTGACCCTCTGAATGCTCTCGACGATCCAGAACAGGATATCGACGAATTATATGAGGCTCAACTCGACCGATTACGGAATCGACAGCCACGCCACGGTGAATTAGTAGATGAAGGACCGATTGTGGCGGTTCATGTCATTCCCGTTGAGTCGGTTTCGGATCCTCCTGGAATGATCGCAACCGATCTCCCTGGCCCACCAAAATTCCGCTCACGGTCGGCTGGTACCGAAGGTTTCGGTGATTTCGCAATTACAGCTCCGTATACGGAGCTGTCTGAAGGGAAATTTTCCGAATACGTCTGTTTAGACGGTAATGGGTGGGTAGAAGCTGTAACAACCAAGCTGGCTATGGAGCGGAACGGGAGGCACGGGATAGCGTGGTTCATCGATAAAGAGATCGTCTCTCTAATGGATCGGCTCCGAGAAATGTATCAGACTTCGGGCATTTATCCGCCGTTGTACGTATATATCACGATAATCGATGCAGCGAACTATCCGATTGAAAAACCACAACGAGTTGTCGGCCCAGACACCACCCGTCCGATCAGCGAGAATATCTTCCAATTGAAACGAGTGGAGATTGAAGATTGGGACTCTAATATCGCGGTGGCCCTTCGCGAACCCCTCTATCAGCTCTGGAACCGTATTGGCTGGCGAAACGGTTCGATACACTATTCGCAAAATGAGGATGGTTCTTTTGAGTGGGAGCCATATGAATCATAAACGGGCCTGTTGAACCGCGCATCCGTACAAATTCAGCAGAAGAGAAAACGGCTCTATTCTGGCTGTTCTTCGTCAAAACCGAAGAGCTGTGATTTTGCGTGCGTTTCTCCTCTGATGGCTTTTTGCGCTGCTGCAACGGCATCCTGTAGATTACTGTCCCCCTTCAAATGTGAGACCGCCTCTTCAGGAGTCGCCACACCAATTCGATACTTCGCACTGTTTACGTACGAATTGAGTGTCCGAGCCTTCATAATGGAGAATAATAGGTTCTTGCTCAGGGCTTCAAAGTCGATATCCATAATTTGCACCCCGAATCGAGAGTGAATCCCGTGGATGAGGTCGTTTCTGTACTTCCACGCTTCACGAATTACCTCTTCTTCTTTCTGGGTGAGCAGTGGCGTGATATTGTCGATTTTATTCGAGAATCCGCAGTGCATATACGACTTCTTGATTTCTTTATCGTTGCCTTGCTCCAGGTGGTATCGGTTTACTAGCTCGACGATTTCTTCGTCGACAATTGAGTACGCCACAAACAGCGGTGCGTACACCGTTTCGTAGAACTCGCCCTGTTGAAACGTATCTGAATCGTCATTCCAGGACTCATGCCACTCTTCGATTTCACCGCTCTCCGCGAGGAGATTCAAAATCGCTGCAAACAACCTTGGTGCAATATCTGCTGGGCTGTCCCCGACTCCTCGAGCAGATGGCTCAGAATCGAGGATGGGGAGACCCATTTCGTCCTGATAGGTAACATTCAGAGTCCGCTCCATCCCCGGTGACAACCGATACACAGGGAGATATTCATCTGATCCGTATAGCGACCCCACTTTCTCCATTCCGAATTGTTCTTCTATCCGTCCGAAATTAAGCAATATTTGAACTTTCTGTCCGTCATCGAGGGTCGGCAGCTTGGTGAGGGTAGGGATTACTTCGTCGACATTCCGATACCCAGAGCCAAGGTGTCTGTATTCCCACCGATTCGTGCCCTCCTCGCTTGTCACATACCGTATGACGTACTCTGTCTCATCATCACAGATATCTGAATGGGGGACGCGACCGTGTCGGATACCTTCTACGTAGCGTATATCATATCCATCATTGTCCTGTTTATACTCAATATCCATCGTACTCTGCGAATCTATTGTGTAAAAGTGATATATAAGCACCCGCTGCGTCCGTCCTGTGACCTCAGCTCTCGATAGACATCGGAAGGTTGTGTGGTGGCCGGGTTACCGTTCCAGTGCTTCTCTGAGGTCACTTCCTTCTGAATTCTACAGAAGATGGCGATCAGCCGCCAGAAATTGATTTCTCTGGGCAGATGATTGAAGAGGATCTAGTCTATCAGATGGCAGCAAATGAAGAGAAAGAGCGTCCATACTGTGTGAATTGGAGCTCAACTAGGGAACTATCTGAGGCTATTGAGGGAACACTCGGACCAAAAGGTAATCGCGAACCGACTAATCTACGGAAAGTACTCCCCGACCTGACGCATGTCGGTGCCGGACGATCAGTACCAGTACATGAGGAACAACCCGGTCCAGTCAAAGCTGCCTTCTGCCGACATCCAGGGTCAGGATATTCGATCGGGCTGTGGTATCCAGAGGGCCCGATAAATGTTGAGAATATCTGGAAGGTCGCTGAAACGCTAAACGCCCACTTCGTGAGTGCTATCGAAGTGTTTCCAACGGGGTTCAATTGGGCTGTTTCACCAGACCTCTGGAATCAGATGGCAGTTCGGTCAAATGTCCAGCCGCTGGTTCAAATAACGTGGGGGACACCTCAGGACCTACCGTTCACACTGTAGAGAGTCTGTTCCACAGCGCTATTTTAATATATCTGAAACCTCATTTCTGGGGTATCCAATGCCCTTCCGGGCGATCCGAAACGGCGAGATCGTCGCACCGACCGCAGTTGCAGGCAACGAGTCCGTAACGTGTCCCGACTGCGGCGACTCGATGCATACTCGGAAACGAACAGGGGAGGCTCGCCACTTCGTTCACTCCCATTCCGGCGGGGGAAGTAACTGTCCGACCGCCGGGACAGGTGAGTCGGACACCCACGCTCGTTGCGTTGCGCTGGCGGCTGAAGCCCTCTCCGATCGGTTTGATTCACAACCAACCCAATGTGACATCGAAAAGCAGATCGATCTCGAAAAGAGCTACCTTGGCCACGACCATCGACGGGCGGACGTACTCCTCGGGTTCGAATCCGAGAACGCGTACTTTGGGCACGGGATCGTGATCGAGGTCCAGCACAAGAATAACGAGAAGAATATTGAAGCGGCAACGTACGACTATCTCAAAGAAGGCTACTCGATCGCGTGGCTATCGACGAGTGACTTCGGAACAGAGTCCTTAGAGTACGCTATCGTCGAAGAGGCGTTCCAGTCCGATGACGGGAGGGGATATACCCCGCGTGAGAACAATCCACGCTATCAAATCGACTGTCAGCACTATCTGTATGAGGGTGAGCACATTTGGAGATCAGTTCCATCGTCCGTCTTAGACGACGTCGATGAGTACGAGCTGTGTATTGGGCAAGAGTGTGATATCCGACGACGGTATGATGAAGAGACAGACAGCTACGAGTATGGCATAGAGTCTGGTTTACCGTCGTATTTCTGGTTGAAGATGCTTCGAAAAGCCATCGTCAGAAAAAGCAATTTTGGTGGTTTCAACGAAATGAAGCAGACGCTCAGGCAGAGACATCGGGTCGCAACGGCAGAGAAGGCACTTGCTGCCCGTCCCGAGATCGAGTACTGCCGAGGCCCGAAAGGGTTCCACGAATGGAAGTCACCAGAGACTATCTGGTCAGACTTTAGCGATCAACCACAGATCGAACTTCGGGAGTGTCGATACTGTCCAGTGCACCTCCTTACGAATTTTCGGGGACGTCGGCGCGATCGAACGGATATCTTCTTTGGCGGACCCCCAGACTCGGACCTGAACCTGGTTACGCTCGAGAAACACCCCGGGAGATGCAAACACCGGAGCCACAATCCGGAGAAGTGGTTCGAGTACTGTCCTGAATGCGGCGATACGGACCCATGATCGGTGGGTCAGCTACGGCTCGTCTACAGCCAGCCACTCGAGCGCTGCACTGAGCGCTTGACTGTTCGTCGCGACGCGATCGACCTAAGCGGTGTCGTACTCTCCTGTTGTCTCCGGCACTTTGAATATGTTTCTTGATCCTTCAGCGACAATTACTTTAGGAAAAACGATAATATCGGCCCATGATAATTTCAGGCGGGTCTCTTCGTTTCGCCCGCAAGCACATTGAACAACTCTTCATACATTCAAAAACAGCCGCAATCTCCAGTTTTTCCGTATTCGCCTATTCAGTCGCAATCATCGTTACGATTATTCTTGGAGCGGCCTCCCTTTCTCTTCCTACCACAGACCTTCTGACCATTGCGATTAACACCTTCTTCGAGTCACCAGTCAAAATCTTCTTTTTCAGTATGTTAACCATCATTGTCCAAAAAATTGAATTGCTAAAGTGGATGTCGTTTTTTGATCCACATGACCATCACCCAGTTGTGGATTTTATTATCGGCTTCCCAATATTCGTAGTCGGACTGGCCCTCGTATTGAGCGTACTTGAACAGCTACAGAACCTTTCAACGTCTGCTAGCGACGGCCTTTACGTGCTGGCGGAAATTTTCCTCCTTGTTGGTGCCTTTAGTGCTGCCATGTTTTGTGCCGCAGTCACTGTGAATGGCGGGTGTCGCATACTTTCGAACGGATTCACTGGGTTACTGCTTCTCGGGGAGATTAGAGAGTTGCCTACACTGGCTTCCGAGTGGATTCTCCGACACTGTGATCGAATTTTGTATCTTGTAGAAGCTGCCAAAACCATCTCTAAGTATGCTGATGAGCAGGATATACCGAAGTATTCAGCAGCAATTGAAATTTTCGATAACGGGTTGAACCAAGTTGGTTTAGATGATGGGCATTCTGATGAAGAGCAAAAAGGTCAGCGGGACGGTGACGATGATGGTGATGATGTTGTTGTGTCGCATCGAGAGCAATAGTGATTGTCCGAGAATTGGGGCATCACAGAGACCATCACTCTCAAACAGCACGAGAACCGTGACGACATGAAATCTGGCTCAGCAAAAAAGAAGTAGAGCGGTTTCTCAAGGCTACCGACGGAACCCAATAGCGGATCGAATTCGGTTTTTCTGCGCCTGAGAGGATGAGGCGCATACTCGTGTGCCTCGAGGCCACGAATGAGTACAAATCGACCACTCCAGAGCGACTCGCATCGAGATCAACCAACAAACGAGTACACAAGCGACCGCGATCGCAGCTATCCAGGAGACGTTGCCCGACTGAACGGACATGAGCTCGTCGCGATCGACGAGTGGCTACCAGGCACGGAGCCAACACCGTACGAACTCAATCTCACTGATGGCTACGAGTATCGGACACGCTACTGGCGCTGCAGAAAGTGCAGCCAAGAACGCAACCATCGCGACGAGTTCACCGTCCCCTGCGACAACCCCCAGCCGTCGACTGCCCTCGAGGCAGGTGGCTACTCGATCGACGACCCACGAACGCGCCGTGCACTGAACGAAAGACTGGACGTCCGCTTTGCGACAGCGGGCCCGATCTACGAGGTCCATAGTGAGAGCGGGAACACCTACACGGTCGACATCGAGGCAGCGACGTGTACCTGCCCTGATTTCGAGCAGCGCCAGCCAGACAACGGCTGCAAGCATCTTCGCCGTGTTGACCTCGAGATCCGGACGGGACTTGTCCCTGCGCCAGATGGGACGTTCAGCCACTGACTGTCGAGTGACGAGATCACTCAAGACGGTTTGTGACCCCCGAAAGGGGTGCGGGGGCTCGAAGGGAGCCCACCGCAGCAACCCATGAGACAAAGAGAGACAGCAGTCGCGTCGACAGCCACTGAAACGACTCAGCTCCGGAACCGAGGAATCTCCAGATGACTGACCGCGACGAGTGCCGGATGCCGACGTGTTCGGAACCTGCCCGCGATCGGACAGGGTATTCTGGTCGGTTCTGTTCGGACAGCTGCGAGGTCCGCTACGAGCATCTCCAAGCGGACGCTCGAGATGCTGCAGTGGATGAAGCCGAGGATCTGTACTGATGCTCAAGCAGATCGATCACCGTGGTAAGCGTTTCACGATTGATGACAAGGACGGTGTCGACGATGTCGCTCGTGAACGGTGTCGGCGGGACGAACTGCTCGAACGACAGGCTCAGCGAGAGATCCGTGAACTCGAGCGTGCGAAAGCAGTCGCTGGACCAGACAGTGAAAATTCTGATATTGGAATGCTCGACCAGCGACATGAAACATAGGGAACGAAAGACACACCGTATTTCCGGAGATAACTGCTCAAGCAGAGATCTGCTATAAGCAGTGATGAAACGCACCTTCACAGATAGTTGATACCCCGGGCACACAGAGTACACTCTGCACACAGTGCGTCTCGAGTCTCGAAAAGCGGTACGTCTGGCGGATCGGGGACAACGATCAACACCGGACGCGACTGTGAGATGGACGATGATTGGAATCGGGCAATGTCGCCCGATCCGTGCGTGAGTGATTTGTTCAACGTTCTTGTTATCAATTCCCCTACATATCCATGAGAACAGCTCTATTGTTACATTCGAAGATGTAGAAACATCTGTTAGATGCAATCATGTTGCTACAATCTATAAATCAAATCAAGGAAATCAGTACAGCCTGCAGTGGCGTTAACAGACGTACCGACACGCGAATATTGTCTAATATTCTGGAAATAGTAGATACATTATGCCATGTAGGATTGGGAATAAGATAGGATCCTAACTAAAGAACCCATTACGTCCGGTTGACCCCTGAATGTCCAGAAAAGCTGTTATGGTCTATCAATCAGGCTAAGAACATCATTAAACCGATTTTCCTCAGTCAAGACATTGACCGTAGTATCCAAATCCGTGTTCAACTCCCAGTAGTACTTTGGACCGCCACGCGATCCACCACTGCGTTTCGCCCCTGAGACGACACCAATCATATCTAGATCATGGAGATGACTGCGAACCCGACGCATTGCGATCGAGTTCGTGTCGACATGAGATGTGATATCTGTGTACCGCGAGTACACCTCTGGTGTTGGCGCTGGCGTTTCATTCCCTGTTGCCAACGAAGTGAGTGCTAGCAATGCCAACTGATCCTGTATTGTCAGATCACGAATGCTCTGCGCGATATTCATCTGCTCAACATGGTCCTCGGCCTTGCGGACATGCTCCTCACCGACCTGCGGTTCGTCGTTAAGAGCGGCGAACTCACCGGCCTTGTACAGATACCGAATTGCCTGCCGTGCCGATCCTAGATCTTGGGCAGCAAGCGCCGCTGCTAGTGCGATAGCTTCCTGCGTGACAGCACTATCGACAAACGCTTTCTCTGACCGACGGTTGAGAATGCTCCGCAGTTGATCAGCATCATACGGTGGAAAGTGAATTTCGACCTCGCATAGCGAATCCTTAGCTCGAGGGTCGAGTTCCTCGTAGAACGTCATATCGTTGCTGATTCCGATCACGGAAACGTCCATATCCTCAATATGACTGTTGTCACGCGCGCGTGGCAGCTCATAGAGAATCATATCTTTGTTTCCGATGTTGTCGACTTCATCAAGGACAATAACGACAATCCCACCAATTTCTTGAAGAGCATCGTAAAGCCGGGCGAATACTTTCCTCTTCGGATGGCCGTTCGGGTTGTCACCAGTTAATTGTTCTACAAGATCACACGCAACCTGATACGAAGAGTGATGGCCCTTACACGTTTGAAAAATAGTAGTCAAATTGATTCCGCTCCGCTCATCGACTTCCTCTTGCAGTTTCTCAAGGAGAAAACGTGCAGCTGCTGTTTTCCCCTGCCCGGGCTTACCGTACAGAAACGCGTTGTGAGGGGGTGCATCGTTGAGAACTGGAGAAAGAACCTCCAACCCAAGTCGTTTGAGTTGCTCTTCTCGTTCTGGAAGATCATTTGGTGTGTAACTCTCTTTCAGGATACGTTCGCTTTCGAAGATCTCTGATCGGTCCTGAAAGTACTCGGTCATGATAGGAGACAACGTACTCATTATACAAATAACCGTAGTGTCCAGAACCCTCCATAATGTCCAGAAATACGGGTGGCTGAGACCCACCCCCACCCGGGGGCGTCCGGAATTAGCGAGAAAAAGAGGCCCGCAGTGAAACCAAGTTATCAGAGCCTGGAACCACAAGATTTCACAGTTACTTCCTCAATAAAAGAGATTAGGGGGAACCAGTCGAAAGCGCGGTCGGATACTTATCCTTCCTTGCTTTCTACTAGCTGCTTTGCGGTTCTGTACAGTAGTACACCTCTTATAGATTTCGAACTAGGATATATTTCACTAGAGAAAGATGCAATCTTACTAGAAAGATATTTTAAAAGGGCCTCTGCGATCGTGAGGTGAATCGCTCTTTCTTCCGTCTTTTCTGGACGCCCCCGGGGGTGCCCCTTCTGTCTCGAAATTCTCTTAATTCTCAATTGTTCTTCTGAAGATCTTTGAGGTCCAATTCTCTTAACGAGCTCCACACATGAACTACTCTGCTCTACTCGCTCACGGCTGATTCCTCCTTGAGGACGGGAGTTTAGCACCCTCTCTTTCAGCTAATTCGCCGACTGTCCATGCTAATCTTTCTATCCCTACATTCGAGAATGTGGCTACATGGGCCACACTTTATCCTGTAAGTCATTTCTATATTGTACAGAATTCACCCACGGGTCTGAATTCCGATAACGTGGTGAAGTTCACTCATGTCTCTACATGATCTCTTTCCATCACACTTTATACTGTGGCTACGTGAACTATCCTCTATGGCTAGCGATTCCGAGCTCACGAAAAAACCTCGAGCTGTTGCAGTTAACGTCCTCAAAGGTGGTTTTGGGAAATCAACTACCGCGATCAATCTTGCACGAGAACTTGCAGAGCGAAATGGCCGTGTTCTCCTTGTTGACCTCGACGATAACGGCCACACCACATTCAATCTTGGCTACCGTGACCAATACGAATCTGACAACCACGTTCAAGAGGTCCTACTTGACGGCGCTGATCCGTTAGATCATGTCGTTCCAGTTACCGATGACCTTGATCTTCTGCCGTCCCATGAAGCCCTCGAGGAGGTGGAGACGAATCTGAAATCAGCAATGGCCTCGAGTCAACGACTTAACCGAAACGTCGTTGATCCTCTACTTGGAGATACATACTCCTACATCGTTGTCGATACGCCGGCCAATCGAGGAAAGCTCAACGACAATGCCTTGTTTGCAACAAAGAATCTCATTGTCCCACTCCGTCCGGAGAGTGGATGGGAATCTGGAATCACGCAGACGAACAAACGCTTGATCCAAGAAGCGCGCCAGTACTTCGACCTCCAATTGCTTGCACTTGTTCCAACTGATCTTAGCGAACGCCTCGATCAGGACACTCGAGACCGAAACCTGCTGTACGCGATTAACAGCCGTGATGAGCTTGCATCGTGCGTCCCAAATTTCGCACATCTCTCTGCGGCTGATTGGGAAGCAATTGACGCTGGCAACTATAATGGTGATCTCCCGGGTATCCGCCACCGTGCTAGTATCGATAAAGCACATCGTGCTCGCAAACCGCTACGCGATTATGATCCAGAGTGTGACCAGCTGAAGTGTTATGAGGAACTTGCCCAAATCGTCGAAAACGGAGGGGTGATGCGGTAATGCCGTTCGACGACCTTGCTGACGAGTCGGAGGAATCTGATCCTGGTGACGAGGCGCTGGCTGAACTTGCTGGTACCCTTGCAGAGGACTCCACAGAAGGGGAAGAACCGTCAGGAAATGACACTACGTCTGAGGATCGTGATACCGTCTCAGCATATAATTCTCAGACAGAGCCAGCATTCCCGACTGCGAAGACACAGACACAGCATTCGATCTACTGCCTTCCTGAGACGTGGGACACGATTGATGGTGCGTCTGGCCTTCTCTTCGAAGCCGAGATTATGCTCCGTCGCGATGGCTATGGAGCTGTGCAGAAACGTGAACTGCACAATGCATTGCTTAAATCTGCAGCACAACAGTTGACTCCCGAGGATATTGCTGAAGTCTTTGTTGCGACTCGAGAAGACCGAGAATCTGGACCACTCCTCACTGACGAATCATAAGCAAGGCGAGTGCCTCAAGGCGTGACTTCGAGGCGGTCCACACTTACTGCTGTTTTGGGATGTCGTCCTACTTGACTGTGATTCTCGGGCGTAGCGATCGTGGCACTGAGGGGGTCGTGACTGATATGGAGGTCGAGGAGGTCATGCGAAAGATGCTCGGCCACTACCAGTTCCGCTTAGACGACGCGTTGCCAGAAGCTGAGGCATAATCTCATACGTAACGGTTGTTTCTACTTTCATCCCGCTGGCGGCAGTTTAAATAATACCTGAGGCGGAATTACACTTCGATGACTGAATTGAGATTGTTCGGGGATACTCAATGCCATGGATAGCGATATATGGGGGCGAGAAACGTGGCCCGTTCCAGGTACCGAGAAAAACCGACGTTGAATGCCCGACGTGCAAGGGCCGAATGCGCGTATGGAGAGAATCGTCTGACGGGAAAGCACGCCACTTCAAACATATCGATGGAATGGGTAGTGGAGGCGGTAGCAGTAGTGCTGCTTGTGAAACGGTGGCCGAATCCGATAAACACATTAAGTGGAAAAATCTGGCTGCTCAACGGCTACTGGATGAGTTTTCGGATAATGTCGGAAAATGCCGCGTAGAGATGGGACTAAAAGCGCCAATCTCAGATAAAGATCGACGCGTTGGGGATGCGGTGTTATTATTCGAGGAGCGGGACGAGCAACTTGGGCGTGGGATTGTCGTTGAAGTACAGCATAAGAATCACACAAAGGATATCGAAGCGACCACGGCCGATTATGTTGGGCAGGATTTATCGATCGTGTGGACGTACGAAGACGATTATGCAATTGACCGTTGTAAGCTAACTGAGATCGATCTTCGAAAGCGTGCGCAGGATGCAGTATGGCCGGATTATGCCCCAGAGGAATCCACTTGGCTCGAACCGCAGTACAATTCCAAAGCTCACGAGCCGAAGTGGGCCAATGCTTACGATACTGGCCTCACTGAAACGACTGTACCGGCACGACTCCCTCCAGACTACTACGATACAAAAGCTCGAGAGATATGGGAGTCACAATATTGGTACCACCTATTCCCTGCTTCGCAACGTGGATTTACGTACGAATACAAGGCTGAAAAGCATATCTTTGAGGTTCGTGAAACCCTTACAGACGGGCCTGAATCTACGGTGAGGCTACCACCTGAACAGTGCGACGAGCTAGCGATGGAATTGTGGCGATCTGAAGAATGGGATGAATTGTTCCCGCAAGTAACATCCGAACGTCTGGATGGTTTATCGCTCGAATATCAATCGGAAGTGTATTTGGAAGAATTGCGTGACCAACTATCGTCACCTGTACTCGAGGTGAGGATCCCAATTGAGATAGGATGGATCTATTCTGCTTGGAAGAACGGCCTTGATCAACTGAGTGAAACGAAAGAACAGTTACCCGAGCCGTCAGCATGGAACGGGACACTCGATCTCGACATCGAACGCGTAGATCCTGAAATCCGAGTTCGATTCCCTCGACAGATCGATCCATCGACGAAGGAAGTGCTTCGAAATATCTGGTATATTTTCGCCGACAATTCGTTCGATAATATCATCACTCTATCAGATTCAAACGCGGATCGGAGTTGTGGAGAATGCGGTTGTGAAGCACGACACTATGTCCAAGGAGAGTCGATCAATGGATTCTACTGCACCACCTGTTTGGCTATCAAGTGAATTAGAACGTCAGACATTTGTTTTCGGCAGAATCGTTTCTAGCGGTAGAGCCGACGATTCGATATTGCGTTATTTGGTTTAGAAGATGCGACTTTCGGGGTAGAGGACTTGAGTCGCCCGCGAACCCACTCCTCAGCGGTTCCGCATTGTACTTGGTTAAAGGGGAGTTTAACCAAGGGACTTTACGAGGGTCGACACTGTACCCCACATACGAATGTCTGGATCAACGGAACAAGGGGCTTCCTCCGGGGGCACAACCGTCCACGAGGCCATCGAGAGCTACCTTCGGTACAAGATCAACGCCGACGGTTCGAAGACGACCATGCGCTCACCACTGCGTGAGTTCGCCGACCACTGTCGAGACGAGCGTGATCTTGAGCTCGTCGACGACCTCACACCCCACGATGTCCGCAGTTATAGCGAGCACCTCTACGACCGCGTCGTGATCGACGAGGATCTGGCGGCTTCAACCGCCCACAACTACTTCGCGTACGTCCGAGCTTTTCTCTCCTGGTCGGTGCGAGAACAACATCTCGAGTCGAACCCGGCAAATACGAACACTGCGATGGATCCTCTGCCAGAGGACGACGGGAAACGCAAACGCCAGTATTGGTCTCAAGAAGACCGCGAGACGTTGCTCGAGTACGCCACCAAGCGCGTAGACATGGCTCTTGAGGGAACCATCCGGACCGACGCCGAGACAGCCTTCCGTGACCGGGCAATCGTCGTCATGCTCGATGGCACGGGGGCGCGTGGTGCTGAGTTGTTTGCCGATCCGAAAGACGACAAGCGTAACGGCCTCCGGTGGAAGGACGTCGATTTCGACGAGCGGCTGATCGAAGTCTACGGCAAGTCCCGTGAGTACGAACAGGCCCCGTTCCCCGCAAGCGTCCACGACGTCCTCAAGCGATGGCACCGGGTGCAAGAGCCGGCGACCGAAGCGTGGCCCGTATTTCCGACCGGTCACTACGGCTCGAAAAAGCGCATACTTGAGGATGCACTCGGTGAGGAGTCAGTCTCTCGGGCGCTCGAGGATAGGGGTGACGCCGGGAAAACCGAGGTGCTTGACCGTCTACATCGCGAGCACGAGGTTCCGCCGCCGTCGATCTCGAAAGAGGGCGTTCGCCGGTTGTTGAAACGGCTCACCGACGAAGCCGGGATCGATCCGGACGGCGAGTACGACTATCTGACGCTGCACGGCGCTCGGCGGGCACTCGGACGCGACCTCTATACCAGCGGGATGTCTGAAAAGGCACAGGAAGCGTTACGACACAACTCGATCGAGACTACTCACGAGGCCTACGCCGATGTCAAGATGAAGGACGTCTCCGATTCGATTGACGACGTTCGTGGCTGAGAACGTACCTTTAGAACAGGATCAAACTGCTCTGTTGACTCGATGGAAATCCTGCTATCCCATGAGAGCGTGAAACAAGTATGGGACGCAAGAGGTCGAGAGCTATTCCGTGCTCCGAAGCACGTGCTGTTGACTGGCCCAAGTGCGTAGGAAGCCGAGTCCTGGGCATTACAGCCCGACTGCCGCTCCAGGCGGCAGTCGGGAAAGCCCGTATAGGAGAATCTCTGTTTCACGCACCACCGTCCCGAGGTGAACCCAATGTTCATCGGAATCGACGTACACAAGCGGTACTCACAAATCGCAGTATTGGACCAAAACGGTGAGATCGTCGAAGAGGTTCGCGTCGAAAACGCGAACCTCGACGACTTCGCCCAGCAGTACGCTGGGTCAAAAGCCGCGCTTGAAGCGACCAGCAACTACTACCACATTCATGACACTCTTTCAGAGTATCTGGATGTGACCGTCGCTAACCCCGGCGAATTGAAGTTGATCTCCGACTCGGACAAGAAAACTGACCGCGTTGACGTGAAACAACTCGCTCGGATGGTTCGGTTAGGATCAATTCCTGAAAGCTACGTTCCAACTGACGAACTTCTGGCGCCCGCGCACCTGGCGGGCTCGCCCGCGTGCTTCCCCAACGCTTGTTTGGCTAGGTCACGACACTGCTCAATGAAGTCGAGGAGATCGATTTCCATAGGACAGAATCGAATTCCTCGTCTTCATCCTTCTAAACCAGTGATATCGGCTGATTAGATCGCTGTTCAACAGAGCAGAATGTTTTAGTATCAGTCTTTCTCAGGGACAGCTCTCAAACGATCAGTGCTTGGCTCATACACCTTCCCCTTCTGTTTCAACTTATCAATCTCGTGTTCAGCCTTAGACTGATCCATTCCAACTTCGCTTGCCCGGTCCAATACAAGTTCAGTTGGCGCACCATCGTCATATTCCTCTTCAATATCCTCGATAAGGTGTTTGAGGTTCTTGATCCGATCACGGTTCGATTTCGACGTGCCTGCTTCAACAATATCTGCGTCAAACTCTCCCGTCTCCGGATCAATACCAATATCTCGGAGACACGAACGGACAAGTTCGATCACGCGCTCTGCATCACTTTCCTCGATGGTGTCTGAGAGCCGGATACGAGCACTCGCCTCTGACAACCGAACCAAAGCCTCCAGCTTCCGAGCAGAAACCGGGACTGACTGATCTTCATCAATAGAAGACCGAATATCGACATAGAACTCCTTGATTGCCTCACGAGCCTCATCCGTCATTCGAGGATAACAATTGGATCGAGCATACGCAGCATATTTCTGCAGAAGATCGGGATCAACTACTGGAGAAACCTGCTCAATTTCTTTCTCCACTTCCTCAGACTCCACTTCTGGTGAGATATACTCAGACTCTTGCCTGCTCAGCTCCCCAGCATAATTCGCCTGGAGAACATGATCAGCGAGTTTCTTATCCTCCCGCTCATCAGGCTGGTCCGTAATCAAAAACAGGAGATCAAACTGGGAAAGCAGACCGGGTTCAAGAGCAAGCTGACCGCCAAGAGGCTCATACTGATCGAACCGCCCATACTTCGGGTTGCCAACTGCAAGTAATGATGCCCGTGCAGGGATAGAAACCGTGCTCGAACCCTTACTTGCTTCAACCACCTGCTCTTCGAGAACGTCATGGAGAGTTCGAAGCTCTTCCTCCCGGAAATCAGTGATATTATCTACACAGGCAATGCCCTGATCTGCCTTCGGAAGAGCACCAGCTTCAAAAGTCCAAGTACTGTTAGAACTGCTCGTTCGTTTTGCAGCAGCCGTCAACCCTACTTCGGTCGTATTAGTGGCGGAAACATGGACTGCTCGAGGGGCTACCCGGGCAGCATACCGTGCTAACTGGCTTTTTCCCACACCAGGGTCACCGAGAAGCCCGATATGAATGTCACCTCGAATCCGTGTTTCATCAGGAAGCTGTTTAGTTACACCTGAGAAAAGCTGGAGAAGCATTGCTAACTTCTCCTGATCGCATCCATAGATGGTTGGGGCAATCGATTCCACCATCTTCTCATAGATATCGTCGTCAGATGCGAGCCTGACAATCTGTTCTTTGTCCTCGTCTCGAATATTCAGCTGATATTCTTGAGCCTCGCTAATCCCTATTGCGTCAATGTACTTATCAGGGACTGAGGCTTTCGAATCCTTCAACTCTTCATCCCGACGGACTATACCGGATACATTGATCGTGTTACCGGGCACGACCTCGTCCACTAAATCGTCTCTTAGTTCGACAACGATGATTTCACGGTCATCGTCAGTACCCACGCCGGCAGGTCGCTGCTCTAAATAGAGCGTCTGCGTGTCCACGAATTCGCTTTGATCTTCGTTGACTCTGAACGGTCCTTCTTGTTCGCATCCTTGACATTCATGTGGTTCCTGTTCGTCGCCTCTTCCTTGCGGTACACGAGTCAGGGTTCCACAGAGCTGGCATTCAAACGCTGCTTCTGCGAGAGAACTCTGTGATTGAGAGATTGAGTCTACTGTACCGGTTATCTCCACAAGCTGATTGATGTGACGGCTCCGTATCTCACCGATGTCAGTGCGCTCATCGAGATTGTAGAGACGGATGTGAGCTTGGCCAAGAGAGACATTCATTGAGTGGCCATAGAATCGAAGACCCTCTTCTGCAAAACGCCTCACCTGACCGGGTTGTCTTAGAAAGTCATCTGCTAGATCCGCATTAAACCTGTGGAGGTACTGCCAGTCAACGTAGAGAGAGCGTTGTTCATCAGGATATTTCTCTGCAAGTTCCTTAATCTCCTCGTCGTAGTAGTGTTCGAAGAACTTCTCAAAAGCATCGACTATTTCCGAATTCCCTGCTCCCATGCTCTAAGTCGATGTCTTGAAACACTATAGTTCTTTGAGATGTGGCCTTATCAGTTTCCAATACAGTCTCTATCACCGGTTTTGGTACAGAGAAATGTTGAAAGAGATTTTGGAATCATATAGCTATTTGAGTGTATCTGTTTTATAGAAATGGTCGCGGTCCAGATAAGGAAAATGTATTAGCAACTCAGTTTCAATGTGGCGGACATCAAATGAGTGGTGCGTTCTATGGTTCCTTGGCTGCATCTGCTAGCGTTTTCGTAGCTATCCTCACTGCCCTACTTGTCAACAACTACGTTCGAATCAAGTCTGACCGCCGGCAGACCAAGAACGAACTTAACCGGATCGAAGAGGACTTAGATGGACTCGAGGAAAGACGAGAAGATCATCAAGAAGCTGTAAACAATCTGGTTGAGAAGCGA
Source organism: Natrinema mahii (assembly GCA_000690595.2). GTDB lineage: Archaea > Halobacteriota > Halobacteria > Halobacteriales > Natrialbaceae > Natrinema > Natrinema mahii. Next base: position 70,854 of record JHUT02000013.1, read on the forward strand.
GAGGCAGATTATAAAGAGAAAGCCGAAGATCAGGTTGACGAGTTCATTGAGAGCGAAGTACCCTCTGAATTCTTCAAGCCAATTGAGCACCTGACTGTTGACGAACTCTACCAAGAATTAATCGACTTTCACGACTGCGAGTCACCTGACGATTTAGAGGATAGTCCAACCAATCATCACCACAGAGACATACTGGAAGAACGGTTAGATGGGATTGAGAATCAGATCCTAACCGACCTAATTCCCTCATTTGCCTCCGAATACGAAGGAAAGGGCTGGGATCTAAAGTCTGAACCTAACCGTACCAGTCTAGCTGAGGCAATAGAAGAGATACAAGATGAGGAAGATCAAGAGAGTGAGAACGAAGACGAGAATCAGACCGAAGAAGATGATGAGCCAGATATCAAAGTGAAGGCTGAAAACCTGAGAAGAAGTCCGTTAGAGCTTGACGAGTTCATAGATAAATACAGAGAAGAATATAGCCTTGATGATCTCGAGGACAAAACAGTAACTGCTCTCAAAGATGAATATGAGAAGACCGTCAACAAACCACCTGAGTCTAATTACTCATCCATAAACAGCTCTCTCGGTCAAAACACAGTCAATTCCCTTCTCTCAGGTATTTCACCTGCAGCAATGGCTGCAGCACAAGAATCATACGAAAATCCTCTCAGAGAAATTGACTATTCTACGATGAATAAAAACTGGGGGCTCAGTATTCGAGAGAAACAGAAGCTCGAAAAAGTACAGGAAAAACTCCATGAAGTTAAGAACGAGATCCAAATCCTCGAAAAGAGGAAAGAGCGGCTTCAACGGGAGAAAAACCGGTTGCATCCCGAGGATCTTAATTCAACTCTTCACGCAAATATAGCAACAATCCTTCTCTCGGTTGTCGTCCCGATGGCTGCGTACCTTGATACCGTGACTGAGTTCACGATCTCAGAACTTGGCTGGGTGAATATCTGGATGATTGCCGGAAGCTGGCTTTTCGGCCTGATAATCGTGTTCGCGGCTATCTATCGCCGGATAAATAGTGATGACTGAAATCGTGATGGAGCTTTTCAATTAGGTCTCTCAGTCGGATTCATTACTTTTCTTAGATTTATATAAATCCTCAGATTCAACTATAGTTTTTAAATCTATCCAAATCTGTATCTGATTCTTCAAGAGGATCAGGATACGATTCCTCCGGAAAGTCGAGATCTAACAGCGAGACTAAGTTTTATCGTCGCTGGATAGAATCTGAGGAACTGTCTCTATCACGTGAGAAAATGAGATACGAGAAATCATATTATGGTGTTCATCAATTTCAGTAAGTTCGCTGAGTTGGATCTATAAATATCTATGAATCTCACTGGGGATACTAATTCCTGTTAATAATATCTAGAAAAAACTTTTATACAGCATATACAATGGGTATTCTATGAACTTACAGTCCAAATGTGATAACTGATGTATAATTCCAACATTATGAGTGGCTCAGTCAAATTGACTGACGAAGTATCAGCCCTCTCACAACCCGGGCCACATGTGCCTATCAGTTTCCAAGGCGTACTGACCGAGAAGTCGCCGTTCGACGAGACTCGTTCTCGTAGCCCTCGCGATAAGCTGAGTGAGCAATCTGAAGCAGATCTTGATCGTGTGACTCTCGAAGTGCTGTTCGAACATTCCTGCAGACTACTCCACTAATGAGTATCAACTCCTCACGTAATTCATCAGAACCGTCATCTGAACACTCCAATTTGCCGACCAAGTTCCGACAAGCGTGTAGACGAGTCGTGCCAGCAGCAACCTCACTTGCTGTGTGGCTGATCTTCATTGCCCTTGCTTCCGGATCGGTAGCTGCCCAATCGAGTGTGGGTGATGTCTACTGTGGAACCGGTGTTGAGACTGGTATTGGCATCGTCTTCGGCGCTGTTGCCGGTCTCGGTCTTCCTGCAACGGGATTCTACGTCGGTCGAGCTGGCCTCTCGTACATGCGCGCTGGTGGGAACCCAGAAAAGAAGAACCAGGCCAAAGAGCAGCTCGTAATGTCGGGTGTCGGATTCGGGATCATCGTCCTCGCGCTGATCTCGCCCGAACTGATTGACAAGGTTGGCAGTCAGATGGGATTCGGCTTCTCAGACTGTGTCAAACCTTTTTGATCATCAGAGATTTCGGTTGATTGAACCCTAATGACCGCGTCACGTGCGATCGCCGCCGCCCTCATGCTTCTCGTTGCAAGCGGAGGCGCTGTGTTCCCAGCTGCCGGTGTCGCTGTTGCCGAGTCGAACTCGAGTTCGAACACAGCGATTCCTGCTGATGGGCCAGATTACGGCGTGAACGAGACACGGTTCCCGCTATTGTGGTCAGAAGACCTTGATCAGCAAAACCGCTCGAGCGACGAATTCGAGGACACAATTCCCTCTGAACTGGAGTTTTCGGCCCGGCTTGCAGGGTCGACGGATGTCCCGTTCGAGAAACCGATCGAAGATGTCGAGAGGTGGAACAGTGGTGATATACAGGACTTTGACCCTGGTGGCGAGAAAACCTCTGTCCATCCTGAAGGGGCACACCTTGAGGATGGGCTCTACATTCGGGATGCATACGCGAGTATCGTGGCAGTCCAGCCGTCGACGGTGCTGCACTCGGGGAACACGTCGACGCGATACATCACGCCAGACGGCGAGGTCCTCACGATAGCCGATTACCGAGTCCGTGTCCCAGACGATGACACGAGCGGCTCGGTTCGCCATCACTGGTCGATTGCTGAGAGTGCTATCGACACGGTTGTCTTACAGACAGAGAGCTGGGTACTCGACGCCGATCGTGGCCATCGCTCCACGCTCGAGTATCGGGGATTGTCAGGAGCGCAGAATCTGACTGTCGAGGCCACAATTACTGCTCGTCTTCGCCATGAAATCCGGACGTGTACTGACTACAATAGCTCGATCGGATCCTGCGAAGGGTCATGGGAGACAGAAGTCGACTATCCAACTGACCGAGTAACAGCGACAGATTCACGCCACGCAGTTGTCACACAGATCAACGACAGAGGCGGGAAGCGCGTTACGTTCGAGAATGAGACAACTCACACCGGCGCTGTTATTCATCCAGGAACTCGGTGGTCAGCAATCGATGTTGGCAGTGACGCGCGTCTCCGTGGAAACTGGTGGTTCTATTCCGCGGGAGTCGACGGCTGGCAGACGATGGTGTCCCAGACGGAAACAGAGACGACTCGGACGAACTCGTCTGTTCGTCCGGCACAGCTCCACGCGATCCCCACGCAGAAACGCCCGGATATGCCGAGCAAGGCAACGGAAGATGCTGTGCCGCCGTTAGTGATCGAAGAGGCGTGGGGGAGCGAACACGCTGGTCCGTCTCTTCCCAGTGAGATCGCCATTCCGACGGTTGGCAATTATACGAATGCGACATCGATCGCCGTCCGATCAGAGACGCTTCCAGCAGCGACCTTCGACGACGTAACCGTTCACGGGATCGTTCGAGGCCAGTCAGAGACGATTTCGGTTACGGACAACGGAACCGTTCGTGACACAACTCTCGAGTTGACGGTTCTCGAGACGAACTCGTCGGGAACGCTTGTGCAGGCCACAGTCACGGAGACGACGACCGGCGATCCAGTGACGAGTGGCCAAGTCGAAATCGGCAATCAATCGGCTGCGCTGAACGCGAGCGGAATGGCCGTCTTCGAACTCGAGAAGCGACCGTCGTCGCTCATCACTGGCCAGTACGTTCCAGCAGACTGGTGGCATGCCGATCAGCTGTACTCAGCAGCGGAGGATCGGACAACAGTACCTCCGAACTATCCCGAGTTCCAGAAGCTTGTCCAGTTATTCCTCGTGACGCTGCTCTGGTTCCTCCCGGCTGCTCTAGCTGTCTATGGCTTTGACTACCTGACTGGCGGTGCGGTCCTTGGACTACGAGACTATCAATGAAAGAGAACACCAACACAGACAACAACAGTATCGATCGCCGAGCGGTCCTTGCTACCCTTGGTGTGAGTACAGCCGCTCTTGCTGGCTGTACGTCGGGTACATCGACAGACCCATCGAACACCAGTAACAGTGCGGATGGCAACGGGATTAGTGCAGAAGGGAGTGATGTCTTCACTTCTGTCGAGATGGGTGACGCAAATCTCGAGATCGAGGTTGCTGATGATGAGTCAGTTGAGTTTATCAATCTCGTCGATCCGAACGGCGAGTTGTTCGATCAACAGCGTCTCGCGACCGGTGAGACCACGACATCATTCGAAATTCTCGGTCGCTATGAGGACAGTGTCCCCACTGGGGACTATGAACTGATTGCCCTCGATGGAGACGAGCAGATCGACACGACGACAATCACGCTCGAGGCGGAGTGTACGATTACGGATGTGCTGTGGGCAGCAGAGAACCCTGACATGGAGTGGGACAAGAATTCGCCTGTCTGGGATGAGTATGCAGCGGTCGTTATTGAGAATACAGGCACGATCCCTTCGTTACTTACTGAACTTCGGTGGAAAGGAGCCCCAGCTGCTAAGCTCGGGTTGGATGACACAGTATCGTACTACCATGAGACACGCCTGCCACCTGGTAAGACAACTGTCTATTCGTTTAATCAGATTTACCAAACGAGTGGGGCAGGTGGGTCGCTTGATTGCACCGAATTAGGAACGGAACCGATGACGGTGACAGCTGTTGTTCAAGTAGGGCAGAATCCATCGTATGCACAGCAAATCGAGTACGGTGGGGACCAGTCGTGTGATCTTTCAATTGTTGAGGAGGGCCCCAATAAATCGCTCTCTGATGGGGGTGAGAGTTAGATGGGCTGGCTACAAGAGGAAGTCGAGAATGCGATCGAAAGTACCCTCGAGAGACTTGCCGACGCACTTCTCGGTCTGATAAACGAGATCTATGAGGCATTGCTGAGGCCGGTTGTGGGTGTTCCAGCGCCCATGTCGGATTCGAGTTATATCGTCGTTGGCACGCCAAGTGATGAACCTTGGACGAGTTTGTATCAGGATGTTTACTTGGCGTATATTATGCCACTGGCGATTATGATGGTCGTCATTGCTGCTGCATTCATTGGTATCCGTTCTGGCTCAATGAGTGAGTATAGACGCAAGCGCCTTCTGAGGCGGCTAGGTCTTGTGTTTATGGGGACATTCGTTTGGTTCCCATTGGTGTCGCTTCCTTTGCAGTTTATCGATGCAATCGGAATGACGATTGCTCCAATCGAAGAAATGTCATCAGGGCTCGGAGGACTTATTCAGTCGACTCTTGGAGGCACATTTGCGATTCTTGCGATGGTTGCTATCTCGAACCTGCTTTTAGTTGTTGCTGGGTTCATCGTTGCTCTTCGGTGGGTTGGAGTGTTTGTGTTGACAGTCACCATGCCTCTTTTGGGCGTGATCTGGGCACTTGAGATCTGGCCCTTCACTCCAGCAGCAAATATGGCTCGTCGAGTCGCTGGGATCTATCCTGGGTTAGTGCTTGCCGGAATTCCGGCAGCTCTACTCTTCCGAATTGGCTGGGAAGTTGGTGGTATTGAGACGCTCGGCCAGAATGAGCTCTTCTCGCTGTTTATCGGATTGACTCTGATCCCTGCAGCGATTATTGCGATGTCCATGACGGTCTACTGGAGTAGCCCTGCAATACGGACGATCGCCCAGAAAGGAGCAGCTACGACGAATCCTGCAGCGGCCAAAGCTGGCGCTGCAAAGGCAAAGCAGACCTCTGGAAAGGCGGTTCGTGGTGCCCGAAACGTCCACCGGGGATACGCAGAGAACCAGATTGGTGCTGTCACGAAAAGCGGTCAGACGACACTCGAGAGCGGCGATTCGAAAGCGTACAAGGTTGGCTCCTCAGCTCGCTCAACGAAGGATCACGCCGGCCGCTACAACAACTTGCGGAAGTCGAAGACAGGACGGATGCGCGATAAGGCAGCTGATGATACTCGAAAAGCTACACAGAAGGTGTCGACTCGAGCGAAGCGTGGGCTCAAAAACACGAAAGAGAAGGTCTCGAGGTGGTGAGTTCGATGAGTACCAACACTGAAGACTACGAATACAACGCGCGAAAGATTCACCAGTCCTTGGGTGGCACAACGGCCTTCTTCCGGGGCTACACGATCGGCGAACTCATGCTGTTTCTCGCAGTGGCGTTCGTCACGGTCGTTTTAGCGACGTTCGTCCCGGCAGCACTGACAATTCCGATACTGGGACTCGGGCTCATGCTCGTAACGTTGCTGTTCGTGCTCCACAAGGTCAAGCCCCGATATCTGTGGTTGACTGAGTGGCTTGCTGCCCGTCTTAGCTGGGCGATCAAGAACAAGGAGTACACGCACGGCGGCGAAGACAATAGCGAGGTCCGGTATCTGACTCGCCTCCAGCGAGTGTACCCACACGCGATCGAACGAACGGATGGCGCACTCGTTGGGGCGATGAAAGTCGAGCCCGCGAACATGGCCCTCGAGGACGACGATGCGTGGGCGAAGGCTGTCCAGTCGCTCTCGGAGTTCGCCAACTCGACTATCGACTTTCCAGTGAAAATCTACGTCACTAGCCACGAGGTCGATGACGACGAGACCATCCGTGCACACCAGAATCGACTCGCTGACGCCGACGTTCGCTCACGTCCTGTGTTGAAACGGCTGCTCGAGGAGTACGTTGGGGCGAATACGACTGACAACGGCGAAATCGACTCTGAGACGACCACGATTCGCGAGTACTATCTCATCACTGCAGTGAACGACAAGGATGTTGAGCACTTCGACGCAACTGATGACAGTGTCCTCGCCTATCTTGCTGATCTTCCCGGTATTGGACGGTTCTTCGGTCGATTCCAGACTGACGATCTGACCGACGCCGAGCGAGAGCAATTCAAAGAAGAACACCTCGAGTCACGACTCACACAACTCCGCCGTGGTGGGTCGTCGCTGTATCGGTGTTCGGTCAGCCCTGTCGATGCCTACGATCTCGCTCGGATCACGAAGGAGTACTGGACGTGCCACCCCGAAGAGTACGGCAATATCACGAACGCACTCGGCACGTTCCCGGTCGTCTCGCACGGCATAAGCGATGGTGTCCCATCAACGCCTGATCCCGATGACGTCCTCGATGCGATGACCGAGCACGACAGTTCGTCAGACACGGCCTCGAGCGACCGTGGTGAAGAGACTGTTGCGGAAGACGCTGTCGACGACTCGTCAACCGGAACTGACGATCGGTTACCAGACACGTCGACGATGCACCAGTCGGTGGTCGCGCCGTCGACAGTCGATTGGGAGACGACCTATGCCGTGATCAACGACGAGACGTACGTCCGCACGTTCTGGATTGAACAATTCCCTGAGGAACCGCCAGATGGCCTCCTCGAGCGACTGTTACTCGACACGGAGTTGCAGACCGACATCAGCATCCATCTCGATCCGTTCGACAGCCAGTCGGCCCAGGATATGATGGCAGACTGGATCTCGGATTTGAAGATCAACCAACACGACTCGAACAGTCTCAAATCCGAGGACCTCCAGGAAGACATCGATCAGGCGAAGTACATGCGGTCGCTCGTCCGTGCGAACAAAGCGTCGTTCTATCGCGGTGGCGTGTTCATTCGCCTCGCCGCTGATAGTCAACAGGAACTCGATAATCAGACGACGCGTCTCCGCTCGATCATCAAGGATGCGCCGGCGAACTGTACGCTCAAGGTTGCGAATCGCTGGCAGGAACGTGGACTCGCGACAGTGTCGCCGCTTGGCGCGAACGAACTTGGCCGTGACCGTATGTCGACGCTGACGAACCAAGCCATCGGCGCGATGTTCCCGTTCTCATCGAACTACTTGATGATGGACGAAGGTATCGAGTACGGCTATCACGGGCACAACGGCTCCCCAATTCGGCTCAACCCGTGGGAGCTCGAGACAGGCCACAGCGAACTCGTCGTCGGGATGCCGGGTGCTGGGAAGACGTTCGGTGACATCATGCGCCACCTTCGGGTGATGAAACGCCGCAACGACACGATGCTGGTTCTCGTCGATCCAGTTGGTGGCTTCCGTGGGATCGCAGACGCGCTGAACGCGAAGACGATCACCGTCGGTGGCGATACGAAGCTTAACCCACTCGAGATCCGAGAGACGCCCCAGCATGTCCTTGATTCCGGTGACGGGATCTCGCCGTTATCGGCGAAGAAAGACGAGGTCTACGCTGTCCTCGAGAACTTCCTCGACGCTCGCGATATCGAACTCGGAACCGAAACGGGCGTCCTCTCGTATGTCATCGACGAGGCTTATCGGCAAGCAGGGATCGTCGAGGATGATGTCTCGACGCACACGTCGGCGAACTCACCGACGATGCAGGACGTTCACCGAATTCTCTGTGATATCGCCGAAAACCCGGACGAGCACAATATCGCAGAATCAGATTCGGCGCGCGAGCGTGCTGCACAGTATGCGGACGAACTCGCGATTGCGTTCCAGCCATTCCGCGAGGGCGGCTCTTACGAGAATCTCTCACATCACTCCGAGATTGATATCCTCGAGGGCGACAGCAAAGTCGTCTATATCGACCTCGGTCAGATCGAGGGCAGTGCATCGGGAATCGATCGCCAGACGTTCCTGATGCAGCTGCTACTCTCGACAATCTACCAGCAGGCGAAAAACACCCACCGGAACGTCGAACTCGCCATTGACGAAGCTCACTACCTCTTCGAGGATCAAGCGAATCTCGACTTCCTCGAGACGGCGTTCCGGCACCAACGCCATGCAGGGCTTCGGATGGTGCTGCTCTCCCAAACCGCTCAAGAGTTCTACGAGACCGAGCAGGCGGAGAAGATCATCGGTATGTGCCCGATCAAGGTCCTCCACAAGCTCCCCGAACTGGATGATCGGACAGCCGACAAGATCGGCCTCACGGAAGAGCAGCGCCGGTACGTCAGAGGTGCTGACGCAGGGAACAAAGACCTTGGCTACAGTCAGGCACTTGTCCGCGTCGAAGAACACGGGACGTATCCGTTGCATATCGTCGCTGACGACTTCGAGAAACGGGTCATCGACTACGAGCCCGAGGACCAGGCCTTCATTGAGCAGGCGATTCGCGACGAGCCAGCAGAGTTGCTCGCTTTCGAAGAGTTCGTCGAGACCGAAGCTCAGCGCAACGCGCTTGCAACGCGTCTCGATCTCACTGCAGACGCCGCCAGTCGACTTCTCGAGGATGATCTCTCGAAAGAGGAGGTCCTCGATGCGGTCGTCGAGCATACCCTCGAGATCGAGACGGATGGTGAGAAATCGCTTGTCCGGCCAGATGGTGGAGAATCAGCTACTGAACAAGATACGACTGAAACGGTGTCTGACACGCAAGATCATGACTAGAGCCAACCCAATCAAGACAATCCTGAGTTCGTCGCCACAGTATGAGGCGACGCAACTCGACTTTGAAGAGCACGACTCGCTTGTCCAACGGCAAGCGGACACACCAGGGACGCTGCTACGGATCCGCCCCTACAAAGAGAACAACGGTATCGCGGATGGGGCTGGAGTCCTCCAGTCAGTCCACGATGTGACGACGAATTTCCGTGGGAAGAACACGAGTGACCACCACTCGTTCGAGGTCTGGTTCGACGAAGGGAAGATCAAGTTCTACATGCACGCTGCCACTGAGGCAGCTGCTGACAAGTTCCGTCGTCGTGTCGGAAACAACTACGCCAACAGCGAGGTCTTCCCAGTCGAAGAGGGCTATGCGTTCCCCGTCATTGACGCCGACCAATATGTCGCTGGTGCGTGGCTCGAGATGGAGAAGATCCCCTACTATCCGATTCGCCATCACAACAGCGAGGGCTTCGAGACAGATCCCTACGGCGAGATTACGAGCGAGATGCTGTCGCTTGACGAGAGTACAGTCGTTACGCAGGTTGTCTTCCGACCTGCGAAACAGTCGTGGACCGACGGTGACCAGTTCAAGCACAATAGCGTCGACGAACTCGCTCATGCACTTCGGCAAGGGACGTCCGTCGGCTGGCTGAATCCTCGTACGCGACCGCCGAGCGAGAAGGACAAACAGGCTGCGAAAACCATCGAACAGCAGCGTGGCCAACAGGCCTTCCACGTGAACATTCGCGTGCTTGCTGCCTCGAGCGAACAGGACGAGGCTGAGGCCCGTGCCCGTGGTGTTGCGGGGATGTTCAGGAAGTACTACAATGCGATCACTGAGCAGGGCCTCGACGACAAGCCTGTTTGGAATCGCCGGGAGCGGAAACGTGCTACACGGCTTCGGCAGTTTGTCGAGCGAATGCGTGACCGCGAGTGGATCGATCGACACATGATTATGACCGTCGACGAACTCGCCGGCGTCGCACACATCCCCAATGCAGAGATTGAGACGCCGAATATCGACTGGCGATATACTCGACGTGGTGACCGAGCCCCTGCCGATCTCGGGAAATATGAACAGTCCACCGATAGCAGCGCTTCCACCGAACACAACGGTTCTTCTGGAGGACACAATGGTGTTTGATCGATTCTTTAGCCGCAGCCACAGCAAATCCGAAGCAGCAACGGACGACACGGAGACAGAGCCAGCAACACAAGCTACTGATGACGGTGACTCGCCGCCTGATTCACCACCTGTTCCCCAGTCACGGCTCGGCGAGACGTACGATATTGATGAACAGAAGACGAACTCTGTCGGTGGAAAGCAAGCCATCACTGAAACGGTCCAGGAGGGCACTGTCGCAGGACCGTTTGTTCGCGAGATGTTCGAGGCAGGTGTTGATACACCGTCTGCACCACTCTGGGTCGGCTACGATAAGGACCCACAGCGCGGCTTCCGTGAAGTTCCGCTCCGATTTGACTCCCTTTTCCGCCATATCTGGATTACGGGCACCACTGGCTACGGGAAAACCACGGAACTGCTGAATATGATGGTCCAGTGGGCGTATGCTGGCCACGGCTTCACCTACTTCGATCCGAAAGGCCGCGACTCTCGTGAGCTCCTGCGGAAACTCCCCGAAAACCGACTCAAGGACGTGGTCTGGATCGAGCCTGGTTCGACCATTCATGAGAAGACGATCGGGATGAACTTCCTCGAGGTGCCCGAGTGTGAGACGACCGAAGAACTCGAGAACGAGATCGAAAATCGGGTCGAGAACCTGAAAGCGGTCTTCGACACTTCCGATTACTGGGGCATCAACATGGAGGCGATCACTGAGTCGATGGCACGGGCGATGATGAAATCGGAAAAGCCGTTCTCGATCATCGATATGTACTTCACGTTGCTCAATGCCGAGCGGCGCGAAGACTTCGCGCTCGATGTCGAGGACCCTTACATCAGAGAGTTCTGCCTCGAGATCGCGAATATGGAAGAGGAGACGGTTCGGCCACTGCTGAAACGGATCAAGTCGTGGGTCGAGAATTCAGTGATCCGCCGGATCATCGCCCATCGTGAGAGTACGATCGACTTCCGAGACATTATTGAAGACGACCGAATCGTCATCGTCCGAACGCCCGTCGAGAATACGGATATCAAGAAGATGGTCACGCTCGGCGTGATGCGTAATCTCTGGAGTGCTGTTCAGCACCGGTCGTATGAACGCGATACTGATCCAGATCCCTATTTTGTCGTGTGTGACGAGTTCGACGACATCGCTAGCGACAATCTCGATATCGAGTCGATGCTAGCCCGTGCTCGGTCGATGCGTCTTTCCGTGACGCTTGCCTCGCAGTACCCCTCGCAGTTTGATGAGGATACGCTGAAAGCGATGCAGAACAACTGTGATAACCTCCTTGCCTTCTCGGTCAATGATGTCGACGATGCCCAACTGCTGATGAAGCGGTTCCAGGGCTACACGGCAGAGGATTTGATCTCGACTGATCAGTACAAGGCCTGGACGAAACTCCCGCTCGACGGTGGACGCTACTCTGAGCCGGTCCTCATCAACTCGTTCCCGCCGTATCCACCGCTTCGGTCGACTGAGACTGTCGATGATATCATCGAACAGAGCCTCGAGCGCTACGGAACTGAGCCGCTAACGGACGCGGAGATCCTCCAGAATCTCCTCTACAGCGACGCCAATGAGGCAGCCAACCCGACGAAGATACTGGATGAAACCATGGCAGAAGCCCTTCGCACTGTCCAAATTCGAGAGGGTGTGCGAGAGGCAAACGGCTGGGTTGATGTAACAGCTGTTGACGAGGAACTCGTGGCTCGCCTCGAGAAGACCGAACTCGAGATTGACTATGCAGATGAAGATCTGCCGGACGTGCGTGATGCCTCGCGGTTGATCGAGGTCGACCTACAGAACGGCGAGATTGTCGTGCGCCTCACAGACAAGGGTGAAGAGTTTGTCCAGCCCAAGACGGGCACTGTTGGCTCGGCTGGTGGAACTAGCCATGATGCAGTGCTTTTGGATGCTGAGGTGTCACTCACCGAACGCGGGTTTAGTGTCGAGATCCTCGAGCAGGATGGGAGCGAGCAACCTGACGCCGTTGCGACGCACCCAGACCACGATGTTGTGTTTAATATCGAGGCTGAGACAACGACGCCAGACCGACCAGCGAAGGTTCTGCAGAATCTCAAACGCGCTCACGAGGAAGACCGCATTCCGATCTTCGTTGTCCGACCGGGGGAGTCTGAGACGCAGGTGGCGTCACGAGTCGAGAATATCCTCTCGCCGCCATTCCGAGAGCGAACGGACGGCACTGAACAGTTCTATAATTGCGACGAGGTTGTGACCTTCGGCGGTGGTGCGACGGCTCACGGCGGTGTCACTGCGGTTCGACCACGGACATCCGAGACAAATCAGACCGTCTGGACGCACGACGACGGCGAGCACGTCCTTTCTGATGGGAACACAGAGTTTGCTCGCGTCCCTGATGACGGAGTACTCTCGAAGGACAGTGTTCCGGCCTATTACAGCCATGACCGTGAAACTGGCCAATATACCGTCTATCAGGCTGGAGAGGCCCATGTATACGACTCCAAAGACGACTTTGAGCAGGGGTGGACGCTGATCAAACGACCGTTCATTCCTGCTGTCGACCTGCCAGACGCAGACTATTCGCGTGACAGTTATGTCGTGTTGATTCTACCACCCGGTGGCGATCCACTGGTTTTCCAGTCTGGTGAGACATATCGGCTCCCCACAAACCCAGGTCGCGAGGAGTTATGGCCCGTTGAATCGACTGGTGAGTTAGCTCAGTTTGACAACCCGGTCTCTGATACTGATCAGAACGGGCCGTCAGCATTACCGAGTTCTGGTTCGTCAGCGACGGACGAGCCGATCGAGATCGATCCAACTGGAGATGGTGTGGAGGCGTTTGCAGCAATGTATGTCAGGCAGATCGAGGGTGCTAGAGTCACACAGGATGATCTGTTCCGGGCGTACGATATCTGGACTGAGCAGCAGGATGTTAATGGGACGACCAAAGGCTGGTTCACTCGGAAGTTACAGGATGTTGTTGACTTCGACGTTGATCGCTCCAGAGTGGATGGGGAACGTGTCCAGTTCTACACCGGCCTGACTCTGACTCAGGAGGGGAATTCACTCCTTGACCAATGACTACTATCAGAAATATGGGATACTACAATTACGTCTCAGGAGAGATCGTTGGCCGATGGAACCCAATTTGCGATATTGGCAGCTATAGCTGCTCACACCGCCAAAATAGAGCATTTCCACCGTTTGTCCACGCAGATCTGCCATCCACGAAAACTGCATGGACACCTCTGTCCACGCAGAATCGCATGACGGGAACGCTGTCCACGCAAAAACACCACTCAAAACCAACTAGTATACACTGGGTTCCATCCGCAGAACGATGCGGGGACAGGGAGCTTAGACACCATACACAGAATCGTCACTTATATCTATATTCTGATATAGTTTGTTCGAGGGACTCAGTAAGTGCCCCTCGGGGGTGTTACCAATGAGTTCTACACCATCACTCGATAGAACAGTACTCCCAGCAGACTTGCGAGATCGTGACCAGTGGGTCTGCTGGAAAGAAGAACCTCGAGATGGGAAGCCGACGAAGATACCGGTGACGCCAGGGAGTGGTGCGTTCGCGTCATCGACGGACCCGGAGACATGGGCGTCGTTCGAGACAGCGCTCGAGTACGCTGACACGAGGAACGCCGATGGCATTGGCTTCGTCTTCACCGATGACGATCCCATCGTCGGCGTGGATCTGGATGACTGTCGGAATCCCGAAAGCGGCGATGTCGACGATACAGCGCTGGACATCATCGAGCGACTCGATTCCTATACGGAGATCTCTCCGTCGGGTACTGGTTTTCATGTGCTCATTGAGGGGGAACTCCCAGACGGGCGGAACCGGCGTGGTAGCATCGAACTGTACGACACTGCGCGCTTTTTCACCGTGACTGGCGATCGCCTTGAGGACACACCACCTCGCGTTGCACGCCGGCAGGACGCGCTGGTCGCGATCCATCGTGAGTACGTCCAAGACACTGATTCTAATCCAGAGCACGAATCTGGGGGCCATCGCAGTAGGGACCAGACGGAAACGACGGGCAGTGCAGCCCATATCGATGTTGACCTTGAGGATCAGGAGCTGCTCGAGCGAGCGCAGAATGCATCGAACGGTGAGAAGTTCGAGCGGTTGTGGCGTGGCTCGACTGCTGGTTACGAGAGTCAGTCAGAGGCGGACATGGCGCTGTGTTGTTTGCTGGCGTTCTGGACTGGTGGTGACCACCAGCAGATAGACCGGCTCTTCCGCCAATCGGGACTGCTCCGAGACAAGTGGGACGAAATCCACTATGCTGACGGCTCTACGTACGGCGAAAAGACTATCGAACGAGCGGTTGCGAGTTCCTCTGAGTTCTACGATCCGGACACTCGAGAGACAGCAACCGAATCTGAACACAGAACGAGCGAGCCGTCGACCACTGCCACCCGTGACAAATCGGAGCGGACTCCGAATCGTGCGTATCTGGTCGAGAAGAATCGACTGTTGACTGACCGTGTCGACGAACTCAAGGCCACGCTCGAACAGAAAACTGAGCGTATCGAGCAACTCGAGGCAACCAATCGAACGCTTCGCGATCAACTGACAACTTGTGAGGAACGACTTGAGATGCACGATCAGCGTTCAGAACGCGAGACAGACATGGATTCGTCTCCCGATCACGATTCACTCTGGACTCGTACAAAGCAGTTCGTTGGCAGAAGAAAGGAGTAGCTCTGATGGTTACACATCGACTACGCAGATCTGTAGCCGAGCTACTACCGTGGATACTGCTCTCGGTAGCTGTATTTCTCGGTTGTGCTCTCTATGTCAGATGGGCTGTTCCGACCGTCGACCTCTCTATGGTCGCCATCCCCTTGGCAGTCATGAGTGTCATGGCATCTGCTTTCGTACACTCTGTCGTTTCCCCAGCACAGTATGTGCTATCGGAAATGCAGCGGATCTCGATGAAGAGAGTTCACGTACGGATGCGCTTACACGGATTGCAGTCATCGGATTCAGCGTTCTCGTATTATCCGTCGCTGGTGCACTGCTCATCTTTGGAGAATCACTACTCGAGCTTGTTGTTGCGGTGTTCCTTCTTGCAGGGATAGTGGCGATGTCGGGTACATTCATTCGGAATCATGTCTCAACACGACCCTTGAACGAGCGAGAACGCGCTGCATGTGAGATCGGTGCCGACCAAGACGTTACATTTCGAGTGGCTACTGGCGAGTTCGGACAGACAATCAACGGACTTGCTGCCGGTGTCTTTCCGGCTTACAAAATCATTCTGATCAACGAGCACTCGTTTGAAGCACTCGACGACAAATACATCGCGATGATCACAGCTCATGAACTGGGGCACGTCGACGAAAACCATGCAGTCGTCTCTCTGGTTGAGGCGGTAGTGCTGACAGCACCGTCCCTTCTCTCTGTTCGGTATTTTGTGCAGCATCACTGGATGCTGTTTCTGGTTGCCGGTAGCGCAGTGCTCGTTGGACGAATCGTCTTCGCGTGGACCCGTCGACAGCTCGAGTATCGAGCAGACAGATACGCAGCCAACCTTCTCGAGGACCCACACCAAGTTGCCAATGGGTTACGTGCACTCAGAGACGTCCGGATGGCAGAGACAGTTGATGCACAATCCCCTGCAAGGCTATACGAGAGAGCATACGCCAAATCTGCCACTACTGGACACGCATAGTGTCCACACATCCTCCGATAGACGACCGAATTAGCCATGTTGAGCGGCTGAGTCGGAACGCTGACTACTAGTACTGGTGCGGTTCGATGGAATGTCCGCAGCGCCCGGCTAACTCGATCAGACTACTCTCGTTGAACGTATTCGGCTCTGCTGAAACCTGCAGGTAGTAATAGGTTCAGAACCCTCTGCGGTAAGTACAGGTGGCTCACATACTACTCCGTTCAGTAGCGAATCAGACATTGGGTGCCATATCTATTGCTACGGAAAATGGATCATCCTCGTTAGGGCCAAGGTGTGCAGGAGCAATTCTCAGAAGGGGTTCACCAACTGGACTACCATAATCGAAACGACTTGTTACAGTTCCGCGACCCTCAATCGTGACTTCCGCTGTATAGCTGCCTTTCACATCGGCGATATAGACGTGATTGTCATACCGTTCATTCGCGCCTATACTAAATGTGATGTCCTCATTGATATTACCATGAATGTCTGTAATCACGATTGTTACCTTTATTTTTTCATCTAACTCGTTCTCCACTGAGAAGGTTTTCATCATCTCGTTCGGTATCGTTCTCTCGCCCTCCTCTGGTTCCGTGTCTTGCTTCGAATCTTTGTCTTCTGCTGAGTCGTTTTGAGGCGGCTCTGATGTTCCTTCGTTACTTGTACTACATCCTGCAATTGTAGCGGTAGTGACGATCGCAGTAGTAAGGAACATCCTTCTTTTCATATTGGGTGCAACTTACACGCTCTACAAGTGTTTTCGGGAACCGACTGCTCAGTTTGCACCTGTAGTGCGCAGTGGTTCCACGGGAATAAATAACTAAAGAATGGGGTTTCGACAGAGCTACGTATTCTAAAACGATCCCACCGAAGTGTTTTTTCGCCCCGAGATGGGTGCGGGGCGATTGAACTGCCCCGAGATAGCGAATGACCACCGAGCGACAGCACCCACGAGACCGTGGAATTGATCGGACACCAACTCACCGGCAGCCCTCCAAGCAACCCTGGTCTGACCTCGAATTACGTGTTCCGAACGACCGAAATCGAGAGTCACTCATCTCATTCGTCGAGTGTGTTCTCGTCGAACTCACACATGCAGACGTCGGTGCCGAGTATCGATCGTCGAACGTTTGGGGAGTTAAACTGACGCAGTACATCGCTGCCGATACGGTTGGCGAGAGATTCAAGAAGCGCCATTATGACGAACGGCTCGGCTGGCACAAGCAGATGATGTCTCGGCAGGACGTGCGTGATGAACTGATCAACCGCCTCGCACGACCCGCGTCACTGGCGACGAATCAGAGTCATTCCCATCCTGTTGAAGAACCAGATACGTTCAGGGTGAAGCCGACGTGGCAACTGCGAACAGGTCGCCGGACCAGCAAGAGGTAATCACCAGCCGTCAGTACTCTAGCCCGCTGTTGAATCTCGATCACTGATTCCAGTACGCATCACGCAATGTCTTCGACTTGACTGTGCTTCCAGCAGCGAGTTTATCGGCGCCGTGAGGCATGAGGCGCGTTCAACAGTGTGCCTCATGTGGTTTCCAATGACTGATCCAAATCCGATTGACGACACTGCAGACGATTACAGCCGATTCGAAGCCAGACTCGTTGCCCGTGATCAGGATGCAACTCGCGTCGTGACCGCAAATCTCGGCGAGACAACCGCC
>JHUT02000021.1 GCA_000690595.2 Natrinema mahii
CAAGGGTTCGTCTGAAACTCGGCGCGACTCACGAGCCGCGAGACTTCGGTCAGGCTTCAATCCCACAAGGGTTCGTCTGAAACTCTGATGAATCAGGGTCTGACAGCGACAGTGATTCAGCTTCAATCCCACAAGGGTTCGTCTGAAACACGTCGGCGTCGATCTTCCGCTTCTCGGTCTTGATGCTTCAATCCCACAAGGGTTCGTCTGAAACGGATCTCGTCACCGTCCGGCGAACGGAACTTCAAGTGCGCGCTTCAATCCCACAAGGGTTCGTCTGAAACCCTCATGCTCGACTACGACGACGCGCTCCCCGAGACCGCTTCAATCCCACAAGGGTTCGTCTGAAACATGAGAGAGAGTCCGCAGGAACAGTGTAGTCAAGCGCTTCAATCCCACAAGGGTTCGTCTGAAACGCTCTGCCAACGACGTTATTGATTTCTGCAGTGCCTGCTTCAATCCCACAAGGGTTCGTCTGAAACGCCGGGCGCGGCCACGTCGATTTCGGCCCCTTGAGTCGCTTCAATCCCACAAGGGTTCGTCTGAAACGCGATCGGTGCGAACGAAAGCGAACCCATGATCCAGCTTCAATCCCACAAGGGTTCGTCTGAAACGAACTCGTTGGCGGTCTGGTTGTATTCGATCGTGCTTCAATCCCACAAGGGTTCGTCTGAAACTGTCCCGGCTCCACTCTCATTATCTCGTCCGTCCGCTTCAATCCCACAAGGGTTCGTCTGAAACACGTTTGTCTCCTGAGGGTCCGATACTTGCAACCTCTGCTTCAATCCCACAAGGGTTCGTCTGAAACGGCGATGAATCCGGCAACAGCGACCCACGTTTTCGTGCTTCAATCCCACAAGGGTTCGTCTGAAACGTAGTGTCGGCGTCGTCCAGGACAAACGTGCCGGTGCTTCAATCCCACAAGGGTTCGTCTGAAACGAGACACTGTCGCTTTCCCGTCATGGGTTCCGTTGTCGCTTCAATCCCACAAGGGTTCGTCTGAAACGTCTGACGACCACGGCACCAATTCGGCGGCATCATCGCTTCAATCCCACAAGGGTTCGTCTGAAACGGTCGCGACCTCGGTCGCGGTACTCGGGTCGTCGTCGCTTCAATCCCACAAGGGTTCGTCTGAAACTGTTCAAAATCCGCAAGTTCAACGGAATGCTCATCTACGCTTCAATCCCACAAGGGTTCGTCTGAAACCTCCGGTATCAGGAGGTAGTCGAGGCGCTCGAGAGTGCTTCAATCCCACAAGGGTTCGTCTGAAACGATTCGGTGGCGGGGCGAAGACCGTTTATCACGTCCAGCTTCAATCCCACAAGGGTTCGTCTGAAACCAGTCGCCCGTCTGACCACGACCGGACCGTTTCGACGCTTCAATCCCACAAGGGTTCGTCTGAAACAAAGGATAATAATAGCATCGGAATAGCATAGCCATGCTTCAATCCCACAAGGGTTCGTCTGAAACCATTCTCTCCGTCACCGAACGATAAACGTCCCTCTATGCTTCAATCCCACAAGGGTTCGTCTGAAACTTCAAGCGCGAACTCGGTCCCGTTGAGCGTTTCCGAGCTTCAATCCCACAAGGGTTCGTCTGAAACTCTTTGCACTCGCGCACGGTCCACAGCGCCACGTCGCTTCAATCCCACAAGGGTTCGTCTGAAACCATTGGAATTCATCTAATCACCTCCGTTAGCTCTTGCTTCAATCCCACAAGGGTTCGTCTGAAACTCGGCCTGCTCGACGTGGTTCGTGCCCTGCTCGGCGCTTCAATCCCACAAGGGTTCGTCTGAAACGGGAGTGTCGAACGGGAGGTCCGGCGTCACCGTACTGCTTCAATCCCACAAGGGTTCGTCTGAAACACCCAGCCGCCGACCGCGACGTTCCGATCGGGGTCGCTTCAATCCCACAAGAGTTCGTCTGAAACGAGCAACCCATAGGCATGGGCTTCCCGCAGTCGTCGCTTCAATCCCACAAGAGTTCGTCTGAAACCCGCCCACATTCCGGCGGATAAGCGAACAATGCGGGTGGTTTCACAAAGTCATTTCCATCGACCCTCAATATCCCTTCTACCCCAGGGGGGTTGATGGAATTCACAGGTGCGACAAACTAATCCTCCTCAAGTGAACCGACTGCCTGGTTCTTGACTTGCACCAAACGTAGTAAAGTCAAAAGCAGCGGGGTTCGTCGATTCAAAGACAACTACTGAATCTTCTGGCTCTAGTTTCTCTTTAATTTCATTTTTCATCGAGGTCACTTGTCCTTCTGTAAGTTCTCCAAAGAATACCGAATACTGTATGTGTTCTAACCGTCGCCGCAATAATTTTCGAAAGATGTGGGTTCGGTCGCTGGGAACATCATAGACAACTATCACGTGCATTTTACCACCATCGTTCAGTTGCGTGGTATGGTTCGTTGGTTAATACATGCTTTTTAAGACTGTAAACATCGGTCTGCACTAGCGTTTTGAAACTCACCTTCCTATTTAAGCGAGGGTGGTCAATAGTTTCGTCAAGAGTCTCTTCAAACTCCTCAAGGACAGCCATCCGACCCTCCTCATTCAAAAGACAACCCTCGAGTTCTTCTTCGAAGTCATCGAGAGACAACTGGTTCCGGTTGACTAGCCGGAAAAGTAGCCGATCAGCTAAAATTGGTTTGAAGATGTCTGCGATGTCCAGAGAGAGCGTGAATCGCCGCTCTCCAGGTTCATGAACGAAACCAACTGTCGGATCCAGCGCTGTCTTCCGAATTGCAGAAACACAAGTAGTATATACCATTCCATTCAGGAACGATATTGCTGCATTTGCTTCATTTGTAGGAGGATTATATTTCCGCTGGGTTAGCGTAAATGGGCTACGGAGGATTTGATCAAAGCATCCGTAATATATCTTCCGAGCATTTCCTTCGACTGAACGGAGGTCGTTAATGTCAGTTGTCTCAGTGACAGACTGCTTCAACTCTTTAAGATCATCCAGTTCTGCTGAGAAGTCGCCTTGTCGATCATTGTAATACCGGAGATTGGCTCGCATATTATGGATACTAGCTTCGATAATGGTATGACCGATCTGAAGTCGTCGATCTATATTATCATATGCTCGAACTTGTTCAACAACTGTATTCCCGGACACCTGGCCGCGTTTCGGGAGATAGGACCCTCGATAGTAATCTTTCCACCCGAATACGTGTAGAGGTACGTTGTGTTCGTTCAACAGTCCAAGTGCGCGCGTATTGAAATCAATCTGTCCGTGTAAATACAACGTATCAATGGATTCAATGGGGAGATATTCTGTCTCTCCTTCTAATGTATCGATCCGTAGTGTTCCTTCGTTTCGCGATAATTCTCCATCAGCGAAGATATGATGATTGGGTTTTGTCATAATTACATCCAACAAATATCTTGGTATAGACAAGAGGAGCAGTAGGATTTCTTCTCTAACTCTGGAGGGCTATCCTGACCTACTACATTTAGAATACCAGTGATAGTCGATTCTACCATCTCTATAGCTGACCTGTCCAATGTGACTGTCTCCCGTTTTCGTTCTGTTGGGTATGCCAATATGCCGTCTTTTTCGATACCGTAGATTTCTTGCAAAAACCATAGGTAGAACAGCAATTGCATGCGTGCTGGCTTCTCCAATTTGGAAGACACTTTAACTTCCATTATATCCCCTGAATCAAGGACATCTAATTGGATTCGGTTCCCAATCATGAATGACTGACGCTTATTTTGGTAACTAGTTTCATCCACATGTGTCCCACGTTGGATATTGGTGGTTTCACGATCGATATCAATCCCTCGAGACATGAACCATAGTTCCCGCTTACAAACATGGTAGTATTGAACCATCAAGCCTGTAATTCTGACTTCTGGTTCTCTCTCGGGTTGTCGTTCATCTCTAATGTACTCTTCAACTATTTTATTGGACATGAGGATCCAAACTGATTACAGTGTGTAAACCCATTACTTCCTATCTACTCTGAATTTCACTGGTAGATACTTATTACTTATCCCACAAAAGTGAGTTAGTAATATTACAGCGTAAACCGATTTGATACGGATTCCGTTGCTGGCTTAAGCCCCCCTGTGGCAAAGGCATATTCGAGATCGCCGTCTCCGGCGTATCGGAAGACCTGGACTCCATCACTATCGCGCTCTTGATTGTCGATTCTCGAGAGTCGCGGTGAGTCTTCGATAATGGATTTTGGAAGGGAGACACGAAGAGCAGAAGCGCCTTGAAGCCGAGCATAACCAGCTGGATCCTCGTTCATGAGGAGGTCAGAGATCTGCTGAATTTCATCTCTTTCAGCAGCCGTGAGAGCGACTAAGATGTCCAACGTTTGGGCCCCACTGATTAGGGACTGGCACCCGAGCCAACGAGCTTTGGCTTGATCAATCGCATCTCGGAGGTCACCGCTCCAGAGCGATTTACTATCAAGCGCATCAAAATAAGAGGTCACGGCATCCCGAGATAGCGTCACATCAGTTGCATCATCGGGATTCGGAATTTCATTAAGAACCTTCGAGATAATTCGGAGGTGATCTGGGATCCCGGCGTCGGTTGCACCTCTTTCGTAGACGTAGTAGGCAGGTGGTTTCTTCGAAGGGGTTTGTGGCGTTTCTTCGTCCGGAGAAGCCAACATCCAGACGATCACTCGCCCACCGTTCTCGCCCCATTCGTAGGAACGGTTACACCGGCCTGCAGCCTGTACGATACTATCCAGTGGGGCTATATCTCGGAATACGGTCTCGAAACTGAGATCGACACCTGCTTCGATAGCTTGGGTTGACACGAGGACGAACGGCGTCTCACTGGTCGAAAATCGGTCGGCGAGTTCGATCAGAATGCGCCTGTCGAACGGCCGATACCGAGAATTCAATGTGAGGAGATACGTCTGGGAGTCGGCTGTTGATCCTCGTGTTCGACTTGGTTTTGCCAGATCGTTTCTGGAGGTGGCGTCACTATTGAAATCGAGACGTCCTACCACTTCATCTGCGATCTGTGTCGGTGTTAGATCTGAATTGATTGCATTCATATTTCTCTCTTCAAGAATTGACTCGATTTCGCCGCCCAGATGGATGACGCCAGGTCGATTTCGAAGCGTGTCCGTGAGTTCTCTTGAGCTGTTGATCGTGTTGCAAACCGCCAGAGTCGATCCACTTGTGTCGGTGGCTTCGAGAATCCGATCAGCAGCCGTATCGTATCCAATATGGGTTTCAGCAACCCCTAGTTGGCGACTCAATGCTGTCGAGTCAATCGAGTATCGAACGCGCTCAGCCTCTGCAAAGTACCTGTCACGGGAAGCCGGCGAAAGAGTCTCTTCGTAGGCTGGCCCCTCTTGGCATGCCCGACATGTGGTAACATCGTGGCTCTGTCCCATTGCCAACAGAGACTCAGTCTGAAGATTCCGAACCAAACTGGGCTGAGTTGCGGTCATCGCGATGATTCGAGCATCGAATTCATCAGTTAGAACCCCCAGCAACCGCTCGACTCCACCCCACCAATCCTTTGGCAGGGCTTGGGGTTCGTCCAAGATGATGAGGCTCGATTTGAGTGCTGAAAGTTTTAGCCCTTGCCTGTTTGTCGGCCCAGTAAGGCTCTCAAAGAGTTGAACGAATGTCGTCAGGATAGTACCATCGCGCCAGGCCTCTCCGAGCAGTTCGGCAGTCTCGTTGTCATCGGTCGCTTTCGTGTCTTCATCCGCGTATTCGTTGTGATGGACAACGGTTTCACTGAGATAGTGATGAACTGTCAGGGCTGATTGTTTTGGATCAGCGCCCCAGAGGTCTGGATCCTCGAAGAGTTCTCGTGTCTGTTCGATGATACTCGTATAGGGGAGTGCATAGATAATCGGCCTCGCTGTGGACTCCTCATCAGTTGTGAGGAGGTCTCGTGCCTCAAAAGCTGCTGACAATCCAGTAAATGTCTTTCCCAGACCTGTCGGAAGAGTAAGCGTCGCGATCTGTGAGTCACCGTTGTTTATCCATTTGTGAACGCCCCGAATGGTTTGTCGCCGAGCACGCTCACGTTCATCATTCAGCCGTGCCTCAAGGTCGTTGTCTGGATTTTCTTCCCGGAGATTCCGAATGTATCTCTCAATGGTCTCTCGGTCCAGAGTATCCAAATCGAATATCCTGTCTTCAGGAATGTCCATCGCATGGCTCTTATCTGCTAACGTGATAGCCGACCAGTAGCGAAGGGTACGTTCATAGAGATTTCTAGGAAGGATTCCTGAGTCCGGTGTATAGCCGCCGAGTGTTTTCTGTGTACTCACTTCTCGAAGTTCCGATGCGATGTCGCCACTGACTGCCCACGAATAGAAAGGTTCCCACTCCACATTCGAAAGCGGTGTTTCTGAGAGTAGTTCAACCGCTGCTTCCGGCCATTCCTCGTCGATAGCGTTTAGTTGGGCCTCGATTGCACCATCTTGTTCTTCGAACGCCCTGGCCAACGGCTCAGCAGTATACTGTGCAGCGTTAGGAAGCGCTTGGTGGTGCCGAGCAACCGCGAGAGTAGCTGCAAGACGGTTACAATCAGGTGCGTCGAGTTCACCAAGCACATACCATGTTGCTAATGCTCCTAGGCGGGCATGTGCCGTCTCCTCGTCGGGGCAGTCGGCTGTTTCTTCAGGACGCACGTAGGCCTGAAACTGCGGAGTTGCTTTACCGAAGTCATGGAGTACAGCAGCTGCACGGAGGTACTCGGTGGTGTCATCAACTCCGCCAAATAACCGGACTGCTCGATCCGCAACGACCTGATTGTGGGCAGTGAGCCGAAGATTTCCTTGGTCGGTCAGTTGGGTGTCAGTGTAGGTGTCCGTCTCGTCGTCTCGTGTCGGATGTGAAATTAGTGGAAGCCACATAAATGGGAAACGAGATCAGCGGAATACGACGGTCCGTGATCCAAGCGAAACAGGAACTGAATCTGCATCAGCTCGGATTCGAACCACATCGTCGGCTTGGTTCGTGTAGACGTAGTCGTCGAATCTGGTTGTTCGCCGACCGCCATCAGCCCGTTCCATTACCGCTGGCGACCGTTCGGTACCGTAGGTTACACCGCCCTGGGGGATGGCATCCGACAGCGATCCAGGAACGACCGAATCAACATCGACGAGATCATCGGTATCAATTCTACTTGGGGATCGGCCTACCTCGACATCTTCAATCACTGCAATATATTCTGATTTCCCCAGACTAGGTGGGTAGACAGCAGTCCCCCTCTCGAGGTGGTCTTGAAGGCCGTCATAGAATACCTCGTCCTCCAGCGCAACATCGATTCGATACGCCGGATCGGCCAGAACCTCGTATGCGTGGAGTTGACGGTCTTCCGTTGTGTTCTGATACGTGAGGTTATACTCACTGTAGTGGTTTCCAACAGCTGTTGTTACATCTTGTTTAGGGTCAGTACCGACGCCGACGGTTGGAATGTTAACGGTTCGAATGTCGGACAGCGGAGTAATTGCAATGGCAGCATTATCAGCGCCAAAGACATCGTAGTACGAATCCCGTTCAGAGCCAACAATGGCTGCTAGCATACCTGCGATGGTCGTCCGTGGTGGGATCCGGTACGTCTGCTTGGTAACGCTTCGGCCGACCCGCTTGAAATGGCCCCAGGCGGACCTGACGGTAAACGACAGGCATTGATCGGGGACTCCATCGTCGTCGATCTGTGGTGACATCTGCTGACTCACGTCCGTATTCAGGCCGCGAGATCTCGCTCTTCGATCACGTTGATTCGGTGGACGTCGTGCCCGTCCGACTCAAGGAAGTCAGCGAAAGCATCACCCTGCATCGTCTCACCATCAATCTCGATGGTCAGACGGTCGTCGCTGACCGTGTGAATTGTCTTGATACGGTCGCTTGAGGACTCGAGTGCAGCCACCAGGTCCGATACATCTACGGTAACATCACGGACTGAGCGGAGCGACGTGTCACTCTCTTCACCGAGCTCGAGCATCTCATGAAGGCCGCC
This sequence comes from Natrinema mahii, assembly GCA_000690595.2. Taxonomy (GTDB): domain Archaea; phylum Halobacteriota; class Halobacteria; order Halobacteriales; family Natrialbaceae; genus Natrinema; species Natrinema mahii. The sequence goes on from JHUT02000021.1 coordinate 7,973, forward strand.
GATGTGATAGTTCCCCTCTTCGTACTCGACACGGAGATAGAGTCGCGGTTCTTGCCCGAGTTTCGAACGAGATGTAGTCTGGTTCTTCAGGGCACGCCAACAAAGTGTGTCCAGCCGTTCGACGTCTTCTTGGTTCAGTTGTGTCGCTTCGGCGCCATTGTTGTCGACAAGTCCCCAGAATGGAAAGATACCATACTTAATACGCTTGTCGTCTAAGTCAAAGCCACCTTGCCGATTCTCCTCTCCAGTTGAGATGACACTGGTGAGTGAGTCGTACGCTTCATTGACCTCGACTTCGTTCAGCGATTTCGATGGGAGGAACTGAACTGGACCCTGATAGTGGTTCGGCAGCGCATCATTCAGCCCCTCTCGGAACGCCTCGTCTTCTCTATCATCACTGGCCTCGAAACTGAGCGTCGCCCCAAAGTACCGAACGTCAGTTGCGGCCTGTAGGAAGTCGGTTCCAAGATCTTCGACCTCTTCGATCTCTTCAGCCTCACCGACCATATCCAGGACGTCCTTGATCAGGGTCGTCCGTGTCTTTGATTCTCCATCGACCTTCTTGACGTAGATATCGTATCCGTCGTCAAGCAGTTGGTCTCGGAGGTAGCGCTTGAGTCGAACGTCAGTGATGATCCCCTGACCAGTATCCGGATCACGTCGAGGGCGATTGTCGCCGATCGGATTACCATTGGGGTTGCAGTCCTGTGCGTCGTAAACGAACAGCAGTTCGGAGCGGTTTGGTGTCGTCATTGGTGTCTCGGTGGATAAGTTTAGTTGGTAGTTGATTCTGTAGTCGCAGCCTCAGGACTCTCCGTTTGATCTCCGTCGTACATCTCGAATGCAACTGGCATCGACCGCCGGCCATGTGCATGGCCCAGTACATAGCAGAACTGGAGTTCACGCTTATCGATGTCCCACTCGGTGGGGAGCATCTCGGTTTCGTCCAGCAGTCGGTCGACGGTTTCCGGGAAAAGCAAGTCGCGATCAAATGACCGGTCTGAGTCTTGGGCGTAGACCTTTGCCTTCTCCAAGGCGGCCGTGAGTGCCTTCTCTAGCCCGTTTTTCGTGAGCTGATCGCCCTTCGTCCCAGCATCAAGCGGGCGGCCGACACCACGTACTGAATCCTGGTGCCAGCTAATCTGTCCAACAAGAGCACCTGCAAGGGCTGCGGCCTTTCGCGTTGTCTCGTCGAACAGCGGTCGATCGAGGAAGGCCTCGAGCCGCTGTTCGCGTATCGCTCCGATATCACTCGTATCGATGGGTTCTGAAGTCATGGTATCTGTTGGTTCGATTGGCGTGTCGATTCCTTCCAGCAACCCCGCTCGTGAGAGCGTCTCGAGATGAACAAGTTGCTGGACGACGATTTGGTGTGGTGGAACCTCACCATCCTCTGAGGCGTCGTCATACCGCTGCAGATATTCTTCGAACAGTACCATCACGTTGATAGGTTTCCCCGAGAGAAGTCGATGATCGACGATGCGCCGGAAGTCATCACCTTCTTCATCACCTCGATAGGCAAACACAGAGTCGGTAAATTCGTGATTCGTAATCCGCATGAACGCCAACCGCCGTGCATGCATCGTATCTGTGCCGTCGAGGTTCAGCAGCGGCCAATTATCGAACGCTTGGAAGCCACCCTTTGACGGATCTAATGTCGGCCCTTCGACCGTTTCTCGGAACGCCTCTGAAAGAACGTTCGGCCAGTAGATCGATGCAGTTGGTTCTTCGGCGACGATGTTCTTATCGTCGCTAATCGGCATCGAAACGGTATAGAACCGGAGCTCTTGCTTTGCTAGGTCACGAACCGCCTCGTCCTCGTTCTCGGTAAGATAGAACGTAACCTGTGACATCGGCGGATCAGCGGACTCGTCAATTTCGCGATCACCATCAACAGAGGCGATAGCCAAGTAGAGTGCCTGTGCCTTTTCTCCAGTCATTTCTCCGGCGAAGTACGGGAGGGCATACGTTTCCATCCCGCCGTTTCGATAGACACAGCGTTCGATCAGATCCTGCCCCTTGGCGAACAACATGGCCACGTCATCGCTAACTGGATAGTGCCGCCAAGATTCGGTCTGTCGAAGACCCGGCTGAGCGTCAGGGTGTTTCACGGAGAAGACACCCAGTGGACTCTCCGGTGTACCAACAACACGGCCTTCTTCGCCAGTGACAACGCCTACGGCCTGTCCTTCAGAGGCTCCCTTGTCAATATTTTTGTCGGCGGCATTGGCGGTCGCATATCGCTTCATGGCCTCCTCGAGAACGCCAACCTCGGCTGGATAGAACCACTCTTGATCGGTGGCAGTAATCGATTTGCTGTCCTCTGGATCGATCTTCAGTCGAACTGTTATCACATAGGGAATGGACTCATCGGCCGGCAGGAGTTCGATAATATCCTCCTTTATAGACTCGAGTACTTTCGAATCTTTTTCGAAGATTTCTGCAAGCGTTTCGATGAGCCACCCATCAGGATGCCCGTTCTCGCCAGTTAGACTTTGGACGCTGTCCTGTCCCGTCCACGAGCAGATTCGCCTCAGGATTGTACTACTCACGCCCGCTGCGTCGTTACCGTTCTTTGAACCGATCTGCGTCAGACTGTACTTGGCGCCACGACCTGAGGATTTGTGTGAGTAGCCAAGCTTAGGAACGTCTTCGTCGCGGAGTACGTCTTGCTCTAGCCCGACCACCGCCGGTGAGTCACCAGTCAGATCTATTGAGATCGTCACGAGGCGACCATCGTCTACGAACGGCTCGAGCTTGCTGGGCGTCGTATAGAGTCCACCGCCACTTTCGGCCACCGCGAGGATCCCGTATAGTGCCATGATGTCCTCGAGGCTCGCTGGCGGACGAGCATGCCAGTATTCGTCCAAAGCTACCTGGAAATCCTCGGGAGTCGGGTTGTTACTCATGCCGTATCTGCTCGAGGCGGGTTCTGTTCACGGAGGTTGAGGAACCCAAACCCGTGTTCACGGCGTTGGCCGATCCCTGCATCCAGCGCTAAATTCAGGTGGTACCGATGTGTTTCATTTCGGACTCGGTAACCAAGCTGCCACTTCGAGAGGATGACCGTCCGATCAACAGCCGTAGCTGGCTGAAAGTGAATTGAGTAGGTGACATTATCTTTGATCGGCTCAATCTGGTTGAACAAGGGCTCGTCTACCTCCGTGGGTCCATCGTAGTATTCATCACCGAACTGCTCGTGTGTTCGCTGGAGTGATCGGCGGACCGACGCTTGGAGGGGCTCCATTCCATGCTTTGGTCGCCAGAAGAGCTTGGTCTCTGACTCGCCGGCATTCATTTCCGTGGTATCTAACCCATGTTCTTCGGCTAGCTGGCGGGTGAGAGCACAGAAAACGCCCGTTCCAGTATCCATACGGCCAGTTGAGCCTGCTTCCCCAACTTGCGGTGCATGGCCGGTAATATCCGCTACTTCAAACCGCATCTGCCCGACGTTGAACTCCCGGTTCTGGCTAAAATGTCGGATTAGCTTGTCCAGAAGGCCGCGGCGGGGGGAAGCGATTCGGATATACCGGCGATCGCCTTCTTCGATCGGGCCCCACGGGAAGATATTCGAGAACGAAAAGCCGACTCCATGACGTGTGTCATGAGTTTCGGCGTACTCGTCAGTGTTCTCGAGTGCCCGCCAAATCCGACCACGGATTTTGTGATGGGCAGCGGTATCGTAGGCTGCATCCGCAATCGAATCCAGTGCCAGTTCAATCCGCATCCGTTAGATCACCGGAGCATTCCTGCTATTTGATGCCACGCTGAATTCACTAAGTTACTGATATATGAAGTTATTGGGTCGCGATCAGAATCGCTCGAGTCGCGTGCTTCAATTCCACAAGGGTTCGACTGAAACCGTTGAACTCGACGCCGGTCGTGGTCGTGCCCTCCTGGCTTCAACCCCACAAGGGTTCGACTGAAACCACGTCATTGACGCCCTCGAGTCGGCTGGCGTCGCGCTTCAGCCCCACAAGGGTTCGACTGAAACCAGCTCGGGGCGTCGTCCCCGAACTTGTCGTTCAGCTTCAACCCCACAAGGGTTCGACTGAAACTGATCGGCCTCTTGTCGGCTGACTGGATACGGATCGCTTCAACCCCACAAGGGTTCGACTGAAACCCGCCACTGTCAGACGAACTTCCGTCGTTTTGCGTGCTTCAACCCCACAAGGGTTCGACTGAAACCTCAGCAAACTGTCACAACCGGACGATGCTATTCGCTTCAACCCCACAAGGGTTCGACTGAAACCTCGGTCTCGTCAAGCAGACGCCGACACACGTCGTCGCTTCAACCCCACAAGGGTTCGACTGAAACCGGGTCCTCCGTGAGCGAGTCTTTGAGTTTGCCGCTTCAACCCCACAAGGGTTCGACTGAAACGCTCCGAGAGAGCGTTCGCGTCCTCGTCGATCGTGCTTCAACCCCACAAGGGTTCGACTGAAACCGTCGCTCGAGATTTCGACGTCCTCGCCGAGTGGGCCGCTTCAACCCCACAAGGGTTCGACTGAAACCACTCTCGCTGGTACTGCTGCCGCTCGGGACATGCTTCAACCCCACAAGGGTTCGACTGAAACCCGATGTCGCTCTCATCCCGAATCTGCTTCAGGAAGCTTCAACCCCACAAGGGTTCGACTGAAACGCGGCTTGGATTTCGTCGAACTCGCTGCGCTCGAGGCTTCAACCCCACAAGGGTTCGACTGAAACCATCGATCTGATCGAGATAGATCCGTCGATCATCCGACGCTTCAACCCCACAAGGGTTCGACTGAAACACGCTGCAACAAACCTGTCAGGGGTCACTTAATGAGCTTCAACCCCACAAGGGTTCGACTGAAACGACCGTTGAGTCGATTGTCGATTCGGACGGGAATGCTTCAACCCCACAAGGGTTCGACTGAAACTCGGGATGGAGCCGCGCGGCACAGTCCTCGACGAGCGCTTCAACCCCACAAGGGTTCGACTGAAACGCCCCAAAAACTCTTATTCGTGATATTTGGGTCGTGCTTCAACCCCACAAGGGTTCGACTGAAACCCCGAGGTCGACGTGCAAACGCTCACTAACGTCGCTGCTTCAACCCCACAAGGGTTCGACTGAAACAGTACAGCGTCGAGCCGTCAGGCGAGACGGTTAATGCGCTTCAACCCCACAAGGGTTCGACTGAAACGACACAGCCGACCGATGCCGTTCCGGCGACCACGCTTCAACCCCACAAGGGTTCGACTGAAACGCCGTGGTCGGCTATCTCCCGGTTCTCCCGCTCGGGCTTCAACCCCACAAGGGTTCGACTGAAACCGAGCGACTCGTCGGCTTCGACGCTGAGTTTTTCCTGCTTCAACCCCACAAGGGTTCGACTGAAACTCAAGCATCGGGTCGTCGCTGGTCGACTCGACGGACGCTTCAACCCCACAAGGGTTCGACTGAAACGCGCCGACGTCCTCGATCGCATCCTGGGCGAGTTCGCTTCAACCCCACAAGGGTTCGACTGAAACCCGAGAGGAAGTGATCGACCTGCAGGAGTCGACCATGCTTCAACCCCACAAGGGTTCGACTGAAACGCCGTGCTGGATATGTCCCCCCTCAATTTCCCATCTGCTTCAACCCCACAAGGGTTCGACTGAAACCGATACATCTACGAGCGGTACTACACGCGTTCCCCGGCTTCAACCCCACAAGGGTTCGACTGAAACCCGCCGACATTCCGGCGGATAAGCGAACAATGCGGGTGGTTTCACAAAGTCATTTCCATCGACCCTCAATATCCCCTCTACCCCTAGGGGGTTGATGGAAATCCACGTTCTTTCTTCTGGGGGCACGGCAAGGTTACCGCTGTGTCAACCTTCTTTTAGCGTGGCGCATACTCTGCGTACTATACAATCGTCTCCCCCTAAGCGTCGATTGGAATCATCCCCGCTGACTGGACCGTATCCGAGTGGAACAACACGTCGCGTTCGTCAGTGAGTTCGCCAATAGCTTTCAGCGGCTGGATGACCCCGGTTTCGTTGTTGGCGTGCATAACGGAGACGATGGCCGTGTCCGGTTGAATCGCATCTGCGACATCGACTGGATCGACACGGCCGTCCCGCCTGGAAGTTACCCGCGTTACGTCGATACCGTGGTCTTCCAGCCAGTTGGCCGTCTTGACCACCGCTGAGTGTTCGATAGTCGTGGTGACGACGTGTTGCCCGTCGGTCGCATCGATGGTCCCTTTGAGTACGAGGTTGTCCGCTTCGCTTCCGCCGCCCGTGAACACGATGTTTCGAGCACTCGTGTCGAGAATATCGGCGACTGCTGTCCGTGCGTCTGAACCGCATCAACCTCAGCGGTCGCATAGACCGCCGATGGATTGCAGTCATGATCTTCGAGAGGCGGCTGCATCGCGGCGATGACCTCCTCGTGCGGTTCCGTCGTCGCGGCCATGGTCCAGGTAGATCATTAGTAGTCGCTAAGACGTAACGTCGACTCTGGAGCCCTTCCGTCTCGACCCAAAGCAACCTGCTACCATAATCGGGTGGCGGGATTCCCTCTCGGGAGGAATCACCACTGTGGCTCAAGTCACCACCGACCATAGTTTCCGTATGCACCTCGGAATCATCCTCGAGACGAACGACCCCGAGCGCGTCTGGAACGGGTTTCGACTGGCGAACACCGCCCTCGATGCGGAACACGCGGTCGAGGTGTTCCTGCTGGGCGATGGCGTCGAAGCGCCCGACCTCGAGCACGAGAAGTTCAACCCGCACGGAGTCATGCGGAAGTACACGCAAGACGGCGGGGACCTCTTCGCCTGTGGTACCTGCCTCGACTCTCGTGACATCGCCCCCGACGACCTCAGGCCTCGTTCGACGATGGGTGACTGCCTTCGCATCGTCGAAGACGCCGACGAAGTACTGACCATCGGCTGACGCTACGACGGCGTTGACTCGTCGCGTGATCAGTCGGCGCGCTGTTCGGGGGTCCGCGGTCGCTCGACGTGCAGCGGGTCTTCCGTGGACGTCGCCGTCACCAACCGCAAGAACTCACCCGCGTTCGTGAGGAGTTTGTTCTCGGCTTTCCGAAGGTGTTCCTCGTACGTCGAGCGAGCAACGGATGTCCGCTCGGCCAACTCCCGAAGCGATGTCTTCCGGGGCTGTTCGTAGTACCCGCTCTCGAGGGCCAGCCGGAGCGCCGCCAGCTGTCGGTCGGTGAGGTTCTCGAAGAGCTGATCGACGGGCGCTAACATGCTGTGTGGGATCTGCTGTTCCTCGATGGCGGTCTTCGAGAGGACGTCGATGTCCCGGTCGGACTCGAGGTCCCGAATCAGCGCTCGGACGTCGGCCTCGTCGAACGCGATCACCGAGTAGTGCTCCCAGCCCTGTCGGTGGATCGTCGGCGGCTGGTACAGGCAGTTGTACTCCTCGAATCGGTCGATGATCGACCCCTCCAGCGAGCAGAGACACGCCTGCGTGACGACGTGCAACCCGGCGTCGTCGACCGATCGGTGCAGGATCGTCCCCAGACTGTCGATTTCCGCGAGCAGTTCGTCCGTCGGAGTTTCCGAGGACGTAATCTCGAGAACCTGGCAGTCGCTCAGATACCACTCGCGTATCGTGAGGTCCGGGTGCCGTTCCGAGATCTCCCGATAGGGACACTCGTGTTTCACCCGGAACGAGGCCTCGTACAGGCTCATACGCACTATTCGACCTCTATCCCAATAGCTGTGCCGGTCATGACCGGCACCACCCATATGCAGATCTACCTCTTATCGATGATCACCGATGACAGAAGTGACTCCGGACGAACTCAGTGGACGATTGCAGGCCGACGGGGACGACGTTCTCGTCCTCGACGTTCGGCACCAAGCGGACTACGACGAATGGCATATTCCGGACAGCGTCAACGTCGACGTCTACGCCGAACTACAGGACGATCCGGAGACGGCAGGGGATACCCTCGAAGACCTGCCTGAAGAGAAAGAGATCGTCACTGTCTGCGCCGCGGGAGTCGTCGCGCAGACGGCGACGGACGTCCTGCGAGAGATGGGGTACGACGCCGCGACGCTGACCGACGGGATGAACGGGTGGAGTCGCATCCACCGAAGCGCGCCCGTCCAGACCGACCTTGACGGCACGCTCGTGCAGGTCGCCCGACCCGGGAAGGGCTGTCTCTCGCACGTCCTGGTTTCGGACGGTGAGGCCGCCGCGTTCGATCCTTCCCACTACCTCGACGAGTACGATGCGATCCTCGAGGAGCACGACGCCGACCTCGTCGGCGTCTTCGATACGCACGCGCACGCCGACCACGTCTCCGGCGGCGCGGAACTCGCCGAGCGGCACGACGTTCCGTACTACCTTCACCCGAAAGACGCGCTCGCGATCGACGCGACCCCGATCGAAGACGGCGAGTCGATCGAGATCGGGGCCGTTGACGTCGACGTGATCCACACGCCGGGACACAGCGAGGGCAGCGTCTCGTTCGATCTCGAGGGCGAGACCCTGCTCACGGGCGATACGCTGTTTCACGAGAGCGTCGGCCGCGTCGAACTCGGCGTCGAAGCCGGGATCGAAGACTCCGATGTCGAAGGGAACGCGGCCACGCTCTACGAGAGCCTCCAGTGCCTGCTGGATCGGCCGGACGACGCCGTCGTCCTGCCGGCACACGACCCCGGCTCACCCGAGCCACCGGTGACTGCGACACTCGGTGAGGTCAAAGCGCAAAACGCGGACCTTGGCCGTGATCGCGAGGAGTTCATCGAGACGCTCGCCTCGGACATCCCGGACCATCCGCCGAACTTCGAGCGCGTCAAGCGCACGAACGTCGGGAAGGAGGACGTCCCCGACGACGAACTGTCCGAGCTCGAACTGGGCCCTAACCGCTGTGCGGCCGAATAATCGATGAGCGGACAAACCGACTTGAAACAGGGCATTCGCGAACACCTCGGACAGTTCTCGCTGCACGTCCTGCTGGTGTTCGCGACGGGGCTGACGATCGGCTCTGAGCGCACGGTCGTCCCCGTGCTGGGCGAGGACGTGCTCGGTGTCGAGTCGTTCTTCGTCATCGGCTCGTTCGTCGTCTCGTTCGGCTTCGTCAAGGCGCTGCTCAACCTCTACGCCGGTAAGTGGGGCGAGGAGTACGGCCGTAAGCCGGTGCTCGTTCTCGGCTGGCTGACCGCCCTGCCGATCCCGGTGATCCTCATCTACGCGCCGAGCTGGAGCTGGATCACCGTCGGGAACGTCCTGCTTGGGATCAACCAGGCGCTGACCTGGAGTATGGCGATCAACGCCAAGATCGACCTCGCGAGTCCCGACCAGCGCGGGCTCGCCGTCGGCATCGACGAGGCCTTCGGCTACACCGGCGTCGCCGCCGGCGCGTGGATCACCGGTGTCATCGCCGGCCAGACCAGTCTCAGGCCCGAACCGTTCTACTTCCTCGCGGCCGTCGTGGTACTGGCGTTCCTGATCTCGATCTTCCTGATCAAGGAGACGGTTCACCTCGCGCAACTGGAGGGCGACGACGACCACCACGACGCGAATCTTCCGTTCGTCGACGTCCTGAAGCGCGCGACCTACGGCGACAAGACGCTGTTCGCGGCGGCCCAGGCCGGCCACATCGAGAACTTCGTTGACACGCTGTTCTGGATCGCCGTCCCGCTGTATCTCACGAGTCAGGGCCTCGCGATCGAGGCCGTCGGCGTCGTCGTCGGCGTTCACAGCGCGATGTACTTCCTCCAGATCGGGACCGGCGGCCTCGCCGACCGCATCGGTCGTCGGCCCCCCGTCGTCGTGGGAATGTTCGTCGCCGGCGCGGGCGTCCTCGGAATGGTGTTCGTCGACAGTTACCTCCCGTGGGCCGTTTTGGCTGGCGTCTCTGGTCTGGGGATGGCGCTGCTCTACCCGAACCTGATGACGGTACCCAGCGACGCCGCCCACCCGACCTGGCGGTCGGCAGGAATGGGCGTCTACCGGATGTGGCGCGACTCGGGCTATGGCGTCGGCGCGATCCTGATCGGCCTCACGATGCAGTTTGTGAACACCGAAGCTGCGTTCTACATGACTGCGATCTTGATGTTCATCTCCGGGGCAGTCGTGTTCCTGTGGATGGAAGAGACCCATCCCGACTTCGGAACCCACGAGCCTCCAGTTCCGGCCCAAGAAGCACCGGGGCAAGTCACACCCGAGGATTGAGGCTAACGGTCCTGTTGAAAATCTATATATTATGTGTCGTGGAATGGGAATTGTTCAGATTAGCTGGCTCCAGTCGTCTGCGTAGCTCTGCAACCATGTTTCAGCGGTAGCTGGATCAGCGTTTCTAACGCAATTTCCGAACTGAGTGGTATGTCGTTTTATTTCTTTGAATAGACGTTTGCCGGCATTCCGATTTCCATGTTTTTCATACCGAAATCGGTGCCCAAGATGATGGAGTGCGGCTTTACACCACGGAGTTGAATCGACGAGAAACACGGCATCTTAGATATTGTATTTTCTCTCAATGTACTCAGAAACATGAAACACCGCGGATGGGGAATCTTCCCATCGAGGACTGTCAATCGATTCTCTACGTGGTTGGCGTTGCATCCAGCTCAACCCGACCGGTCTCCTTCACGATCACGTCGACGGCGACCGAGGTGGTCTCGTTACCTGGGACCACATCCCCCAGATCGACGGATGGCCACTCGCTATAGACAAGGTTTTTACTCGAATTCATCTCTCTGGCGTGGACGGACCACACCCCTGCCGTCGATTGAAGACTTTCGTCATGATTGAGGTGAGGTAGGCAGCGTCAGTTTGGACGTGAGTGTCCTGAATATGTTCTCGGTGTCTGCAGTATGGGTCTTGTGTCCGGACTCCCTTTGGAAAGTCAGTCGTACTCTTCTACCATACGTGTCACAATGTTGTATTCGGTTTCGATCTCCTCGAGGAGGGCCGTCATCGTACAGGTCTTCTCCGATTCCGGCGGCCCGTGGATCAACACGGTTTCGATGATGCCACCGTCAAGCGTCGTCGATAGCAGCGTTGTGAGCGTATCGATCTCGTTATCGCGGTAGCGGATCGTCTCCGGATCGTGACTCTTTCGGAGGAGTTCCCGTTCGTCGACACTCTCTCGCTGGGGGTCACTGTACATATCGTGTGATGGTGGCTGGACGAGAGCGTGATCTCCCGTCGAACAAAGCGTCCGTCGATCACGCGATTCAGGAAGCCGAAGCTGAGCCGAAAACCGAGGTCGTTGTGACGTCGCCGACTGCACTCGAGTGCCCGACGGGGGCCCCGAATCAGGACTTCAAGCACGTCGAATCGATCGAGAGCGACCGGCGGACACCTGAGAGCACGCACATAACCCATGTCAGCCCCAGAATTCGCATTCCGGATCACAAGGACACCTGTTCGTGGGCACTGTACCGCTGGACCGATACGCAGGAGCGACCCGTGGCTGCCCGAATCCACGACCGAACGCTGTGGTTCGGCCCAGATCACGAGGAGGGCAACGGCGGGTGCGAGCCCGTCCGGGACGACCGTCTCGATGCCGTCGGGGCGGCGTTCCTCCGCGGGCCGGCGGGCCGTGACTGGACGCTCGAGCCGGGTTTCGAAGGGCTGACGTGGTATAGATGCTGTAGTATCATATTCTCACATAGTCGTTTAGCAATTTCGGCAGAGTTTGTTAGGCATACTGCAAACGTGAAGTAACAGTCTTGTCTCTTAGATGAGACCGAGTACAGGGAATAGTAGGGCAAGACCACCGACAATTACACCATAGGCGATCAGTACCATGATGACATATCCCCACACGTCTCGAACTTTCAAGCCGGCAATACCGAGCACAGGCAACGCCCAGAACGGGTTAAGCAAGTTCGTCCATACGTCACCGACGGTATAGGCTGTCACAATAGCCGGATGTGGGACACCTAAACTCTCCGCAGCGGGGTGTATGATTTCGGCGGTGACGATATATTGTCCCCCTCCTGACGGCACAAACACGTTGATAATTCCCGTCATTAACCATACGAGGAAGGGAAAAGTTTCTGCTGATGATATTGATGCGACGGAATCGATGAGAATTCCTGCAAGCCCAGTTCCAATCAGAATTCCCTGAATCCCCCCGTAGAACGGAAATTGGAGGATCACCTGTCCACATCGTTCTGCACCATCTGTTATTGCACTGGCGTAGGTGACTACGTTACCATGAAGGGCGATCCCCATCGTGAGAAAGATCATATTCATGGTATTGAGTTCCAACATCTGGAACGGGCCTTCAGAGATTATTAGCGATGCAGACACCGTTCCTCCCAGCAATACAATGCTGATGTTAAATATCCTCGAGTTATTGAGGCGTGATGCCAGTGTTGAAGAGCCAAGAACACTCTGATATTCTGGAACCAGATCGTCCACTTTCTCATCCGGAAGTGGCTCTGTGTTTTCTTGGGTTGGATATGTGAAGTAGACAATGACGAGGAGAACGAGAAATGTACTCCAGATCATTGCTAAGTGGAACGGACTGAATATCGTCTCGCTGAGCGGTATTAGTCCGATCTGGTCCTCCATGAAATGGCCAGGAGTATTCACCAACAACGGTGCCGTCTGAGATATCGAACCCCCAGCGCCGACGACACCTGCGGAATAAGCGATTGCAACGATATACCCGAAATCAACGTCGTCTCGTTCCTTTCCGAGGAAGATCGCGTAGAGTGCCCCGGCGACTAACCCAAGCCCCCAATGAACGAGGTTAACAAGAAATGCAAAAATGGCAATGGAGACATATGCTTGAAACGGCGTGTTCGGAATTCGGACTAGCCTGTTTATACCATTTCTTACGACAGGCGCGGTAGCAATTCCGTATCCTGTGACAATTATTATCGTGAGCTGCATTGCAAACCCGAGGAAACCCCAAAACTCGCTGTTCCACTCCATAACAACATCAAAGGGCCCAGTGGATGTCGCTAGGACCCCGACAATGTATGCAATTATTGTGAGTGTTATTGCAAAGACAAACGAGTGGGGCATGTACTTTTCCACACCGACGCTCAAACGTTCCGCCGATCGTCTGAGTGTGTTTGTTACAGCCACGGTGAACAGCAGAGCTGTTAATAAATATTGTTATATTCAACACACTGGATTTTCAAATATGTCGGAAATATAGTCAAAAACGGCAAGAGGAATACACCCATAATATAAGTATATATTTTATTATGGCGCAACTCCTGAAGCAGAGACTATATCTTTGTTCACGAAAGTGCCGGCCGGGGCCAAAGACGAGGGAGGCGATCGATCACGAGTGTGTGACGTTCGGGGCCTCCGGTGGACCGATCGGAATCGAGGCGTCTCCGTAGTCGGTGTAGACAGCCAATGCGGTCCTCGAGCGAGTTCGCGAGTTGTTCTGTAGCCGTATCGTCCGTCAGCACCGCCGGAGAATTCGGTCGATTCCCCTCGAGGTCGCCATCGATTCAAGCGGGTTAGACCAGTCGTCCTCGAGGGGGAGGGTAGGGTAATTCCGTCCGACTCTCCTTCGCGGGCACGACATACTGCACGGACTCACACCAGATCGTGGCTGCATACAATCCACGGCTCTGTTGAAGCCCTATTTTCATATATCCTCGACTGAAATAGTTGTTCGCTGAATCCTGCAAACCGACTGCTGCTCGTACTAGCAACTACTGAGACTGTTGGTAAAGCCTAGGGAGCAGAAGACGTGTCTCTCGACCGAGACTGTAGTAGCTCTTGAAACGATTTACACACCGATCACAACGCTGTCCTGCGATCGGGTGTGCAGTGACTTTCAAGAGCTACTATAGATTCGGAGCATAATCCGCTGATCGGTAGTCCGAGACTTGGAGTGCGTCACTCTTGAGTAAAGGAACACCGTCTGAGGTAGCCGTCGTTATCACAGGTTTCTAAAAGGGTGATGGTAAGCCGCTTCCCGTCGAGGAAACCGTTGGTGGCATCGTAGTTTTGGTATTCGGCTTCCGCAACCACACACTTAGCTCCTCTCTCTGCTGCGAACGCACTAATTGATTCCTCGGCCTCTTCCTCTCCGTCCATACGGACACGAACAGAGTAATCACCGGCAGTTTCTCCCCACGTGCACTCAGCGACGGCACCGTCACTTTCCACGCCGGGGTCATGGTCTTCTGCTGCATCGACGTCGTGTGATGATTCGTGAACGACGTTTCCATCTCTCTCAACAACGAGCGTGAAGGTATGGCTGGATTCTGGATCGGCATTGTGGACGCCGAACCAGCCGAGTTGGGCCATCTGGCGGTTGGAACCGCGTATCGATGCGAGACAACCTGTGCTACCTACGGTCACTCCAACAGTGGCTGAGAGGAGGGCACGACGGCGCATGACGATCACTATTCATCGAACAATCATAGCCATTTTGTTGAAGTACTGTCTCTGTACGGCTCGGTCGTACGGCTAAGCAATTCAACCAGATTAGGATCTATTATTCCGTAGACGATTCTGTTTTCCTACCAATGACATCATGGATTTCGATATGTTCCTCTTCTTCTAAATAGGTTGTTTCTACACGATCGTAGACTTGTGCTTGATTGAAATTTTCGCGGTCTGTGAAATCGTTGTGACAACCCGTGGAATCTCCAGTTTCCCATTGCTCACTGCACACGCCGATCTCGTACCAAACCTGATCGTATGTCTGATGTAGTTCCTCGTGAAATTCCTTCGATATTATCGGTTGGTCGGAGTCATCAACGTAATCACTCCACTGTTCGGAAACATAGCCCTTCACTCTCTCTTCACGGTCATCAAAGGCAACATCCAGTACGGTCTCGTTGGTACCGTTTAGTGGCCAGCCTTTCACACTTTTTAGTTGGACATATCCACTTACGGACCCGGCGCTCTCTAAGGCGGATGCCAGACAACCTGATAATCCAGTAGTACCGGCCGCTGCACCTGCGAGAACATCACGTCGGGAGAGCATATGTGATATTCCATATGTTTATCCACAAAAAAGCTCCTTTATAAAAATAATATGGATTGTGTTATTTGTCGACTTCCTGCGTACGAAAACAGCAGTTCTGAGCCGGAATAAGAATTAGTCGCGGAGGTGCGCGTTTGATCGCGCCAGTTCCCGGAGACGCTCGTTGTCCGGGACATCGTACTGTTCACTGACATCGCGAACAGCTTCTTGTAGGGACATGGTGGCTGTGAATGCCTATGGGATTGCTATAAATAAAACTTCTCAACACATCCCTGCTTTCTGTGAGTAAAAAGCATGCTGGAAAGTCAGGCAAATCGTAGTAGTTTATTTCTGTGGTTCACCACTCCTTTCGAGAGTAAGAGAAACTGACTGTGATTCATCTGCTTGAAGCGGGATAATCATATGGATCGATAACAGAAACTCACGAGGAAGACCGCATTCCGATCTTCGTTGTCCGTCTTGGTGAGTCTGAGACACAAGTGGCGTCACGAGTCGAGAGTATTCTCTCACCGCCGTTCCGAGAGCGAACGGACGGCACTGAACAGTTCTATAACTGCGATGAGGTTGTGTCCTTCGGCGGTGGTGCGACGGCTCACGGCGGTGTCACTGCGGTTCGTCCAAAGACGTCCGAGACAAATCAGACCGTCTGGACGCGTGACAACGGCGAGCGCGTCCTTTCCGATGGGAACATAGAGTTCGATCGCGTCCCTGATGACGGAGTACTCTCGAAGGACAGTGTTCCGGCCTATTACAGCCATGACCGTGGAACTGGCCAGTATACCGTCTATCAGGCTGGAGAGACCCAAGTATACGACTCCAAAGACGACTTTGAGCAGGACTGGACGCTGATCAAACGGCCGTTCATTCCTGCTGTCGACCTGCCAGACGCAGACTATTCACGTGACAGTTATGTCGTGTTGATTCTACCACCCGGTGGCGACCCACTGTTTTTCCAGTCTGGTGAGACATATCGGCTCTCAACAAACCCGGGTCGCGAGGAATTGTGGCCCACTGAATCGACTGGTGAGTCAGCCCAATTTGACAACCCGGTCTCTGATACTGATCAGAACGGGCCGTCAGCATTATCGAGTTCTGATTCGTCAGCGATGGACGAGTCGATCGAGATCGATCCAACCGGAGATGGTGTGGAGGCGTTTGCAGCAATGTATATCAGACAAGTCGAGGGTGCTAGAGTCTCACAGGAAGACCTGTTCCGGGCGTACGATATCTGGACTGAGCAGCAGGATGTTAATGGGACAACCAAGGGCTGGTTCACTCGGAAGTTACAGGATATCGTTAACTTCGACGTTGATCGCTCCAGAGTGGACGGGGAACGTGTCCAGTTCTACACCGGTCTGACTCTGACTCAAGACGGCTATTCACTCCTTGATCAATGACTACTATCAGAATTATGGGGAACTGTAATCACGTCTCAGGAGAGTTCGTTAGCGGATGGAATTCAATTTGCGATATTGGTCGCTATAGCTGCTTATACCGACAAAATAGAGCATTTCCATCACCTGTCCACGCATATCGGCTATCCACGGAAACTGCATGGACACCTCTGTCCACGCAGAATCGCATGACGGGAACGCTGTCCACGCAAAAACACCACCCAAAACCAACCAGTATACACTGGGTTCCATCCGCAGAACGATGCGGGGACAGGGAGCTTACACACCATACACAGAATCGGCACTTCTATCCATATTCTAATATAGTTTGTTCGAGGGACTCAGTAAGTGCCCCTCGGGGGTATTGCCAATGAGTTCTACACCATCATTCGATAGAACAGTATTCCCAGCAGACTTGTGAGATCGTGACCAGTGGGTGTGCTGGAAAGAAGAACTTCGGGATGGGAAGCCGACGAAGATACCAGTGACGCCAGGCAGTGGTGCGTTCGCGTCATCGACGGACCCGGACACATGGGCGTCGTTCGAGACAGCGCTCGAGTACGCTGATACGGGGAACGCCGATGGCATTGGCTTCGTCTTCACCGATGACGATCCCATCGTCGGTGTGGATCTAGATGACTGTCGAGATCCCGAAAGCGGCGACGTCGACGAGACAGCACTGGACATCATTGAGCGACTCGATTCCTATACGGAGATCTCTCCGTCGGGTACTGGTTTTCATGTGCTCATTGAGGGGGAACTCCCAGACGGGCGGAACCGGCGTGGTAGCATCGAACTGTACGACACTGCGCGCTTTTTCACCGTGACTGGCGATCGCCTTGAGGACACACCACCTCGCGTTGCACGTCGGCAGGACGCGCTGGTCGCGATCCATCATGAGTACGTCCAAGACACTGATTCTAATCCAGAGCACGAATCTGGGGGCCATCGCAGTAGGGACCAGACGGAAACGACGGGCAGTGCAGCCCATACCGATGTTGACCTCAAGGACGAGGAGCTACTCGAGCGAGCGCAGAACGCATCGAACGGCGAGAAGTTCGAGCGGTTGTGGCGTGGCTCGACTGCCGGCTATGAGAGTCAGTCGGAAGCAGACATGGCGCTATGTTGTTTGCTGGCGTTCTGGACTGGCGGTGACCACCAGCAGATAGACCGGCTCTTCCGCCAATCGGGACTGCTCCGAGACAAATGGGATGAAGTCCATTACGCTGACGGCTCTACGTACGGCGAGAAGACTGTTGAGCGAGCGGTTGCGAGTACCTCTGAGTTCTACGACCCAGACACTCGAGAGACGGCAACTGAATCTGTTCCCGGAACGAGCGAGTCGTCGACTGCTGCCACCCGTGACAAATCGGATCGGGCTCCGAATCGGAATCGTGCGTATCTGGTCGAGAAGAATCGTCTACTGACTGGCCGTGTCGACGAACTTGAGGCCACGCTCGAACAGAAAACTGAGCGTATCGAGCAACTCGAGACAACGATCGAGGATCTCAAAACCGAACTTGCAGACCGTGACCGAGAGATCGAGCAGACTCGAGAAGAACTAGCCGAGACGACATCCGACTGTGATACCGCTTCAGAGACAGCTTCTCTATGGGGACGATTATTCGGCGATAGCTCCAAGTAACAATCGTGGGGAGGATCGTTTCTTCAATTCAGAGCAAGGCACTTGACTCGGTAAGTCTGCGAAGTTAGCACTCCTTTTGGAGAAACTCGACAGACATGTCCTCCAATACTCGAATAATTAACCGTTGATGGTAACAATCAGCTGCTGTCCACGTTGTTGTGAATGGACCAGCACTCTCCGATTTGTCATCAGATTCGGTTTTCACCTCAACATCGTACGTTCCTGTTTCAACAACATTCGTATCACCGCCCCGAGAATGTCGCGTCGGGAATACCCGATAGCGACTCTCGTAAGCGACCTCCTGGGATGAAAAGAAACCATCAGATGAGATGATAGCTGTTTCCACCCACACTTCTTGATCTCGCTCGTTCGCCCACTCAATGGAGCCGTATCCAGTCGACAGCAGGGAGGTGCCCGTATACACCCCAGCACCACCGATGAGACCGCCTCCAACAGAGAATAGAAGCTCTCGTCGTGTAACCATAACTATCAAAAATAGAACTGATGGGGTATGTTTTCTGGTTCCTCTGAACTTACCGCGAGTTTCGTGAGCCGTTCAGAATAAAGAAACGGAGCAACGATCTACCGATACCGTCTCGACTGTGATGTCGTGTTTGTCATCCCTGGGAAGGGTGCGGGGCGGTCGAACTGCCCCGAGATAGCGTATGACTTCTGATCGACAGCACCCACGAGACCGTGGTATCGATCGAGTACCAACCCACCGACAGCCCACTGAACCACCCTGGTCCAGACTCGAGTTGCGCGTTCCGAACGACCGGAGTCGAGAGTCACTCATTTCGTTCGTCGAGTGTGTTCTCGTCGAACTCACACATGCAGACGTCGGTGCCGAGTATCGATCGTCGAACGTCTGGGGAGCTAAACTGACGCAGTACATCGCTGCCGAGACGACCGGCCAGCTCTTCAGGAAGCGCCATTACGACGAACGGCTCGGCTGGCACGAACAGACGATGTCTCGGCAGGATGTCCGTGATGAACTGATCAACCGCCTCGCACGGCCCACGTCACTGGCAACGAATCAGAGTCATCCCTATCCTGTTGAGGAACCAGATACGTTCCGGGTGAAGCCGACGTGGCAACTGCGAACAGGTCGATGGACCAGCAAGAGGTAGTCACCAGCCGTCGGTACTCCAGCCTGTTGTTGGACGTAGGTCACTGACTCCAGTACGCATCACCTAGTATCTTCGACTTGACTGTACTTCCAGCAGCGAGTTTATCGGCGCCGTGAGGCATGAGGCGCGTTCAACAGTGAGCCGCCATGTAATTGACAATGACTGATCCAAATCCGATTGACGACACTGCAGACGATTACAGCCGATTCGAAGCCAGACTTGTTGCCCGTGATCAGGATGCAACTCGCGTCATGACCGCAGATCTCGGCGAGACAACCGCC
>JHUT02000023.1 GCA_000690595.2 Natrinema mahii
ACCCTTGTGGGATTGAAGCCGTCTCGTTTCGCGCCCTCGAGATAGATGCTATTGTTTCAGACGAACCCTCGTGGGATTGAAGCGCAGGATCGAACGTCGACCTCGAGGCCGGCACTGGTTTCAGACGAACCCTTGTGGGATTGAAGCAGCAACTGAAAGCCGAGGAGGACGGCGGTGGCGGTGTTTCAGACGAACCCTTGTGAGGTAGCAGAGCTACGTCTGTGATATTCGTCACGCTCGTGTCGAGACAACTGCGAGTAGTTCTGAACGATATACCCTCGAGTTCAATCCTGAATGAGTTGAACAGAAAGTGCTGATAGCGCCGCACTATCACCTCGGCGTCACGCCTAATCTCACCATGAGGACATCGTTACGGCAGCGCCATCAAGAAAGACCAGATGGAGAGCCTCAAGCGGATCGATCTAAAACTCAATCAGCAGTATACTCGAGTGCAGTCGGCGGCTTCACAACGACCTCGGTTTTCGGCTCAGTTTCGGCTTCCTGAATCGCGTGATCGACGGACGCTTTGTTCGATGGGAGATCACGCTCTCGTTCGGCTACCATCAGTACGAACGAGCGTCGGAGGTAGGGAACCTTCTTCCGGTACTTACGGAGCTGGGAGAGCAATCGTTCGCGGCTATTGTAGTTGCCCGCGAGTTTGGCCTCAATGAGGTAGTTGCGGTCCTCGTGATTGTGAGAAACGAGAAGATCGACACTACTGCGGCTGAAGGACACCTCTTGCTGGACCTCGTACGGTAGGTCCGCGAGTTCGTAGTGCAGCGCCTGATAGAGTTCCGAGCAGATCCAGCGTTCTCTGACGGCCCGGCTGTCTTTGTAGCCAGCACAGGGAGAGACTGAGAGGTTCTGGAGGGTATGTCGGATGCAGGTCGTTGCTCGTTCTGGCCCGTTCGATTCAAACTCGCTCCGAAGGAAGGCAACGAGATCCTCGTACGTGAGATTGCCATCATCAATCGAGCGCTTCAGCGAGTTGCGGAGGCGATCGACGAACGCGTCTTTATCGCCGCCGTATTCAGTAACTTGTGGGCAGTGGGTGCGGCGTAGGGAACGGAGTTCGGCGACTGTGAGTCCGCGAAGAAGTTGTTTGAGTGGGCCGGCTCGAGGCATCTGGTATGTGGATGGCTGTGGTTGGAAAAAGTAGGTGTCGGAATGTGTGGCGTGGCGTCGATGTAGAGTGTCGCCAAGGCGACAGCTCAAAAATTACAGTACCCGTCCCTATCTCCGCACAGCAGATCTCCAGTTGAAGCACATGAAACAATGGTAGTTCGCAGTTGACAAACAGCAGGGTACTAAACTATAGTAGCCGCTGACAGTCATTGCATACCTGATCGCACGACAGCGTTGCGATCAGTGTGTAAATCGTTTCAACGGCTACTATAGACGGTGCCCGCCCTAATGGCGATTCACCACGACCTGTTTTATATTCTCTAGTACAGAAACGCCGGCCAGAAGCCGACGTCGGAGCCCCTCAGTCCCCTAGGGATGGTCACAGGTGGGTTCGGGGTGGGTGCAAGGGGACTTGAAATCGGTGGACAACATGGCTATTGGTTTGACCGATCTCAGTCTCGGCGAGAGTGCTTGGATGTCTCGGGTCGGATTCAACAGTAGCGGTGGAACCCGTATCTGCTCTCGCCAGCAACAACTTGGCAGCAGTCGTATATTAAACTATTGGCTAACGAATCGAAGAGTGACTGGATTTGATTTCATTTATGGATAAGACACCATACTCAATTCAGAGATGATTACTGTTCTGGCATACAGTCGAGAAAGCGGGACAAGTGATCAATTCGAAGGCATAGTTGCCGCGACCAGTGGTCTGAGAAGGAAAACAAAATCGGGTAGGTGCCTGTGACCCAGCGGTACGTATTGGGTCCAATGAGCAGATGAGAAGCCGCTATTTCAGTTCTTTCGGAAGTTCATCTACACCACATACCTGCAACACTTGGCGAACGTGGAAATCCTTTTCTGATGGATCATCCGTCTGCAACGCAGCCTCCAAGTGTTGTCTGCACTCCGCACTTAGCTCTCGCATGTCATTCTGATATGAGTTTGGGAGCGATTTAAACCACTTGATAGCTATAAACCATAACCGATAGAGATAGCTGTGATGCTAAACCACACCTCCCGAAAGTCCTCGAGCCACGGACTCACGATATCGCTCCCAACGACGCACGGGCCCCCAGGTGCAGGCAAGACGTGTGCGGTGACGTGTGTGACCGACGAGTTACCCGCCATCGAGACGGTATGCATCAACTGTCTTGGCAGTCAGTCCTTAATCGCGTCCTCAAGGGGATCGGCGACCGACCGGCAGCGACCCGCCGATTAGTCTCACCAGTTGACCGTCTTGCACGTTAGACACTCAGGAATGTTGGTGACTCACTCCATGAAAGAGATGGGAACACCCACACCCCGTGTGCGAGATGAAATCGAGAATAAGGGAGGGAGGGGGAAGCAACGAGTTAGACCAAGAAACCGCCGAATACACGATTTCGTGGAAAAGACGGCCTAAGGAGACCGAAACGACGAAAGGCATCTAGTAAGGAAAGTTTTATGTGGGTTCTCTATAAACAGGAACCGCACTGGTGCCATAGTTGGCCTGTCATAACATTGATTGATTCGGTAGTTAGACCGTAGATTTCTTGCTCCGTTCTTCCGTGTACTTTCTCTGTATCGCCTCTCCCGTCTATTTTCAGTTGATTTCCGTCTCTTCTCTGAGTTGATCGCTCCGACCGATTCAGCAAATTCATCTCGCACACGGGGTGAGGGGGTATCCATTATCGATTCCACGGAACTACTGTCGATTCATAGCCCTCCTGATGGTAGTTGATCGGATCACCAGCCCCCCAACACACTTTCATTTCGCACACGGTGTGTCTTTCAGTCGTCCTAAGTTGAACCACTTTTCCAACTCGAGTCGGGGGATCAACTCGAGTCGGATTTCATTTCGCACACGGGGTCTAGTCGACCAATTGACTTCGCCCGCGGTTATCCGTGTTTTCACTCTCTCCTCCTGAATAGCCCTCTAACCCGTAAATATAGCGTATTTAATCTCGCACGCGGTCCCCATATTTATTTATAGCACGGACGACATTCCGCGAGTATGGCTGATGGCGACGATCAACAGTCTCTCTCACAGTCTATCAAAGGCCGTCTTCAAGAAGGCGTGCAAAATTCTGTGTTCCGAGACAAGGGGCTACTTGATCCTGACGCGGTCATCGACGAGGATCGCATCGTCGGTCGCGACAACCAATTGGACGATATCATAACGTATCTCCGACCGGCGCTGCAGGGAAACCGCCCTCCTAATATGCTCCTCTATGGCCCATCTGGCACTGGAAAGTCGCTCATCATCAACGCGGTCTGCCAGCAGGTTCTCGAACTTGCGAACTCACAAAGCGACCGTTTCGGGGTCATCGAAATCAACTGTCAGACAATCAAGTCTCACGACCGTGCGGTCTATCGTCTGGCTAAGAATGCAGCTGACGAGGCTGGCGTCGATGTCGGTATTCCTCAGAGCGGAATCTCGACAGACCAGAAACTCAACCGCTTCTACGAGGTTCTGAGCAACAACTTCGACTCGGTGATCATCATTCTGGACGAGGTCGATCTCCTGGTCGGCCGACAACGAGATCCAAACGACGAACCGGCGTATTCGAAACTGCTCTACCAACTGTCTCGCGCCTCACAACTCGGTCGGATCGAGGGGCACGTCTCTGTCGCCGCCCTCACGAATGATCCGCGATTTATGGAGGACCTCGACGGGCGAGCCGAGAGTTCGTTCAACCCGCAAGACGTCGTGTTTCCGGATTACGACGCGAATCAACTCCAGTCGATTCTCGAGCGCCGTCGCGACGCGTATCAAGACGATGTCCTCGAGGACGGTATCATCCCGCTCAGTTCGGCGTTCGCCGCACAGGACCATGGCGACGCCCGGAAAGCGATTGACCTGTTCCGGAAAGCCGGGGAGATCGCGGACCGTGCGGGCGAAGATACGATTCGTGAAGAGCACGTTCGGGACGCTCAGAAAGAGGCCGAACGCGATCGAACGTTGACACAGATGCAGGGACTGTCGACACAGAAGAAAATCTCGCTCTATGCAACTGCGGTTGTCCCCGTGTACTCCAGGCAAAATCTAAATGCTGTCCCGAGTACCGTCGCGTATCGTGTCTATCAGTACCTTACAGACCTGCTCGATGCCGACGAAAAGTCACGAGACTCTTATTTACGATACATGAGTGAAGCCGAGACCTACAATTTCGTTACGTCTGAGAAACGTGGACGGGGCTACGGTAACGGCGTGCACAAAGAGTATACGTTCGTTGACGATCCAGAAGTGGTCGCCGAGACGCTTCAGTCCGATATCCGTCTTGAAGAGGCGGAACACGAGATGGAACTTATCAAATCAGTTGTCAACGCTCAAATAGAGGAGTTCTTCGAAGGGAACTAACGCGAAGCGTCGTCGCCCACAAAATCATCTCGCACACGGGGTGGCCCCATCCAATCCATCTCTCACACGGGATCCCCTCGCTGCCAGATCAGAGAATCATCTCGTACACGGCGGGTGTTCGGTAATGTTCTCCGCTAATTCACTTCGCACACGGGGTCCCTATTCAACCCGCCACTCAATTCATCTCTCACACGGGGTCTCCTCGCTGCTGGACCAGCAAATCATCTCGCACACGGGGTATCCACTGAATTGACTGGTCCCCCGTATTTCGAGGTCACCGTGTCGCTTTCTCGCCACTGCCAGTAGTATAGTAGCCGCTGAAACGATTTTGATTTGCTTGAGTGTGATTGTCGCCTTCGCGTGGACGCCGTCCAATAGATCGTTGACTCGTTACGGGTGTTGACCAAATCTACCCGAAGAGCGTCTGGTGGAGTCGGTCGCCGTGGGATATCGGTTGTTGGTTCGTATTAACCAACACACGGCGTCAATTCATCGTTTTGTTGGTTAAGACGCTGATCCGACTCTTGGCCCTCCAGTCGGAATTCATCCCCGGTAAAGCACGCGGCTTTCTCCTTGTATTTCCGTAATCTCGGGTGTTGAGGGCCTAATGTGGTGGTCTATGCATGCGGGTTTGCGAGATGCGCGGTCAGGACTCGCGCCACTTGCGGCCGCACTCGACGCAGGTGAACAGCCGAACCTCGTAGGAGCCGCCCGGCTTCGGCATTATCTCGGAGTCGGCCCGGTCGCTGTCGCAGTCGTCCGCCGGACAGGGCTCCTGCATCGTCTCGGTGGAGCCCTGGGTCGCGTCGGCCACGGCTGGTGCCCCATCGTCCCGCTGTCCATCCTGGGTCGCCATCGCCGCTTCTGCTTGCGAGTCCCGCGGCTCCTCGTTCTCACAGGAGCGACACACCCACGTGTCGCCCTCCGTGTGCATCATTGAACCACACTCGTCACAGAATTGCATATAATTGAAGAATACACGGTTTCGGATATATGTGTTAACTTCTGATCCGCTTATCCATCAGTCCCCATAGACCGTCCAGCGTTCAATGCGCATCTGTAGGTACCGATTCAGGTGTTCCAGTACCGATCTTCCGATCGCGACTCGAGAACACCGGCGTTCTCGAGTTCGTCGCGGACGATCGCCCGAATCTCGGCCTCGCTGCGCGTGGTCCGTGCGTCGGCTACCTCCTCGTTCAGTGCGGCCAGCAACTCGAAGACGTTCTCGAGTTGGTCGTGTGCCGACTCATGCTCGCCCTCGAACATCTCTGGGGAGAGGGCAGCCGTCTCGGGTTCGACTTCTCGCTCGATCGGGATCGGTGTCAGCCGCCGACTCCGAGTGACGTTGGCGACGCTCTCGACGTTTTTTGCGAGGTGATTCCCGAGGTGTTCCTGCGCGTAGTCGGGGCCGTGTATCAGGGCGATCGTCTCCGGATCGACAGTCCGTGCAAAGTCCAGCAAACCGGGCTGGGCGGCGTGGCCGCTGAGACCACCGACCATCGACACCCAGTCGCTCGGCATCGTCACGCGAGTCGTCGGTTCGGTCGCGCCGTCAGGGGAGATCCAGGTCACGTTGTCGGCGGCCGGCCAGTCGGTCCCGAAGGGTTCGGCGTCGGTCGTGAACTGGATCGCCTCGGCCTCGGCATCGACTTGGTTCTGGATCGTCCGTCCGGTGGTCTGCAGGGCCTGATACCCGGTGAGCATGACCGTTGCGGAGTGAAACCGAGCCGCGAGTTCGACGAGGTAGCGCGGGGAGTTGCCACCGGTGAGCATTCCCGACGGGGCGACGATCACCGGGACCTTGCCGCCCGCAGCGGGGTCGACGTCCTCGAGGATCGCCCGGCGGTCTGCGTCGCTCTCGGGGAACTCGACCTGTGGCGGTGAGAACGGTGTTTCGTCGCCGCTTTCCTGCGCGCGGTTGACGACCGACTCGGCCAGGTAGTCCGTGTCCGTGACGTACTCGTGATAGCGGTCGGTCGCCTCCTGGGCCATCCCGTCGACGACGAGGCGGACCCGTTCGTTGAGATCGCCCGGCAGCGTATGGAGACGGTTGGCGAACAGCAACTGCAGGGTCTGTGCCCGGCCGACGGCGAAGGTCGGGATCAAGACCGGTTCCCGGTTATTCAGGGCCCGCTCGACGGCGTTGTAGATCGTCGTCTGGGCGTCGCTGAACGACGTGTGGCTGTGCGTGCCGCCGTAGGTACTCTCGAGAAAGAGGACGTCGGCCTGCGGCGGGGGCGTGATATCTGGCAGGTGGCTCGCCCGGCCACCGAGGTCGCCCGAGAACACGACGCGATAGCCTTCCGTCTGGAGCATGAGCCACGCCGAGCCCAGCAGATGAGCCGCGTTCCCGAGCTGGTAGACCAGCGGATCCCGGTCGATCTCCTCGACGACGGCCCCGACGCGGCCGCCGCCGTAGTCGACCGGCTCGAACCGATCGAACACCGCCGTCACGTCCTGCTGGGTGAACTGCTGTTGGCCGCCGCCGCGGTTCGTCTCCCGGCGGTGGATCTTCAGCGAGTCCTCGAGCAGCGTCTTCGCGAGGTCGATCGTCGGTCGGGTCGCGATAATCGGCGCATCGTCATCGAGATAGCCCCGCGCCTCGAGGACGGGAAGACCGCCGCAGTGATCGATATGCGCGTGAGTCAGAAAGACGGCGTCGACCGATTCCGGACCGAGCCCGCGGAAGTCGGGGTAGTCGTCGCCCTCGCCCTGGTTGAGGCCACAGTCGACGAGGTAGGTACCGTGTTCGGTATCGACCTGATAGCAACTCCGACCGACTTCGCGATCGCCGCCCCGCGGGGTGACGACCATGGGTGTATCGGGCGATGGGCCCACTCCCGCATGCTCGAGTGGGTCAAAGTCTTGGTCGGTGTTGGCTGGCAACCACGGCGCTTCGGGATCGACTACAGTCATCACTGGGGTATCTCATGGTCACTACTTGGTGATTTGGCAACCAGACCGAAAGTGGATCTACGAGACACCGTTCAGAAATTTTAGCAGGTCGAGATTTTTCTTTCCAGTTGTTTCTCCATCGATAGTCAGATAGAAACAGGAACGATATCCAGTGTGCCAGACATCTTCTTCCTTTGTAATTCGATATAGGTGGCTCTCATTATCTCAATCTTCACGGATCTCTTGGACCTTCTGGCTGTGTGCACTTGCACTGCCTTTCTTCCAGAACTGAGCCGCTACATCTCCTGAACTATATCGTCTCCGGAGAAACTCATAGATATGTTGCTACCTCCATATGAGTATGGTATTACCTACCTCTGAAGGTAGGCTTCGTAGGTCTTAAATAGGTGTCCCCGACTACAAAGTAGTACGAAGAAGATGAGGACCCCACCCCTGCG
>JHUT02000024.1 GCA_000690595.2 Natrinema mahii
AAACGCTTACGCGGTCGGAGAGAGAAGGGTGGGGCGAGGACGAACCCTCCGGCCAAGAGGTTCCTACCGGGCGATTCTGCCACAAATCGCGTCCGGTAGGATCGTCCGTCGCCCGGCCTTCATCCGGGCGAACTTTCACGACTGCTTAGCTTTGCCTACCCGTTCCGCCCGACTCCTGATAAGTCCACCGGACAGACTGTTTCGGTGTATGCAGCGTATACAGCGTTTCAAAGTTACAAAGTTACACACCGGTTCCCCTACCTCTCGGACTATCTGATACATCTCTCAGAAGCAGCTACTATCGATAGCCGGATCGATCTCGTACTACCACGACGCCACCCCCACCCTTCGGTAAGAGCAATTCAGAGGGGGCGCGAGCGAGCGCGGGCGAGCGCACCGCGCGGTAGAAGACTCGACGCGCACGGCATCGCCGTATCACGCGTTCCACGCTCTCGCCCACCCCGCGTGATATGCGTGGAGCGAGCCTCGCGCGCCCGCGCATCCCCCGCTCGCGCTCGAACGCGCGCATTATGCGCTCGCCCGGCCGCTCGCGTTTCGCGCGCCCGCTCGCTCGAGTCGCGGCCGCGCCCGCCCGCGCGAGCCTCTCGCCAGCGCACGGCTCGCGCTCTCTCCCTCCTGATATCACGCCGTACCACGATCGGCCGAGAGCCGTAATATCGCGTGGTTCGACTCGCTACTGAGAGTAGCGAACTGAACGTATCAGTCCGGTGGTGGATCCGGCCGATCCGGGTTCCGGCGGAAGTCCCCGCTCGTGGAGGACACCCACCCCTCCACGATCGGATCCCACGCCACCAGGCTCCACTCCTCCTCGAGCGCACCGCCGTCGTCCCCGCCCGGATCCCGCGGATCTAGATCGACGTCTGCGCTGGATCCGTACCGGCGGGATCCGTCCGGTAGGAAGCTCAGCGCGCCCCTTCCAAGATAGGCGCTGATGTAGTGCGCTGCGTTCCGAGCATCGACGCGGCGGATGTCGACGATCGAGCCGAGGCCGACCCGCTCCGACAGCCGGGACAGTTCCTGCTGCGGCAGGTACCGATCGACGAGCAGGTGCAGGTGCGGCCGGTCGCGCTCGTCGCCCTCGTGCCGCACCCAGAGGTAGGACAGGTTCGGGTACCGATCCCGCAGTTCGGTCCGTAGCGCGTTCCAGCGGTCCGTGATGTACTCGTGCTTCCGCTCCTTGCTCGCGGGCGCTCTCGCGTCCACTGTGAGCGTCAGAAACCGCCGCATCTCCGGCCGCTCCTGCGTGATACGCTCTATCTCCTCGATCAGTCCCATCCGGAGCCGATGGCCGCAGCATTCGCAGTCCCACGAACCGCAGCGGTACGACGCCGTCTCGCCGGACTCCGATCGGTAGCGAAGGTGCGCGAGATCGCGGCGGCAGTCCGGACGATCGCGATCGGGAGCAGCTCCCCAGTCCCGTCCGAGCCGCGACTGATCCTCGAGCTGGCCCTCGGCGCTCATCGGCACCCCCCCGCGAGACGTGGATCGGCCGGCCTGCCGAAGTAGGGCGGCTCTTGAG